>CAVSJH010000014.1:0-128622 GCA_963728245.1 uncultured Trueperaceae bacterium | reverse complement strand
GGTGGCGGCAGGAGCCGAGGTGTCTCGATGGGGCTGCGTGTCGTCATGGCCTCCACCTCACATCGCGCCCGACGACAGGTACAGCGTGACGAACACGCCGAGGGCGAGCGCTACGGCCACGTACCACGTCAGCGCGGCGTTGCCGGAGCTCACGCGCACGCGGGCGACCTCGTCGGGATCGACGTTCAGGAGCAGGCGGACCTGCGCAATGACGTTCATCGTCAGGCCGGTGACGAGGACGAACACCTGGAACGCGGCGAGCAGGTAGAAGACCGACCCGTACGCGTGCCCCGTCGCCCCGAAGCCGAGGCCCGCGTAGGCCCAAAGCTGCACCACGATGGCGGCCAGGCCGAGCACCATCGCCACCATCAGACCCGCCAACACCCGACCGCGCGGGACTTGCGCCGCGTCGCTCACGGCGGCGTTCGCGCGGTGTGCCCACGCGGCGGGCACCAGGCTCACCGCGAGGAGCCCCGCCGCGATCCAGGAGGCAACGGTGCCGGTGGGCGTCATGCCTTCTGGCGGCCATGCGCCCGAAGCGTTCGTGGCCAGGTAGAAGTAGCTGTACTCGAAGGTGGCGAACGTCACCGCCACGATCGTCAGGGTCAGCAGCAGGCTCCAGCGCGCCACCGTCGGGCTCGAATGCAGGTACACCGAGACGCCGAACCGGCGGAAGCGCTCCTCGATCGCGGGGTCGTGGCGCGTGTCGGGGCGATGGGGGATCATCCAGCGCACGTAGGCGGCCGCCGCGATGAGACCGCCGACCGCGGCGATCCCGTAGGCGTCGAAGATGAGCGCCCCGAACACGATCGCCAGCCCGAGGGCCAGGGTCACCGGCATGAACGAGATGTTGGGCAGCCAGAACACCTCGCGGATCCGCCCGGTGAAGACGTCGGTGACCACCGCGCCCTGCCAGGCGACCGGCCACTCGGCCAGCGTCTCGACCATGTCGACCGTCTCCGGGTCGCCCTCGTCGAGCCGGTCCTGGCTCCACAGCGGCGAGCGGTCGTGCACGATCGGCAGGTGGCGGAAGCCGTACGGCGGCACCGGCGACGCCGTCGCCCACTCGAGCGTGTCGGCGCCCCACGGGTTGGGTCCCACGTCGGGCGTGCGCAAGCTGAGCAGGAAGTTCAAGACGAAGAGGAGGACGCCGGTGGCGAAGACGAACGCGCCGATCGTCGACACGAGGTTGTAGACGTCGAGACCGGCCCCGCCCAAGTAGGTGTAGACGCGCCGCGGCATGCCCAAGAAGCCCGACAGGTGCATCGGGAAGAAGCCGACGTTGAAGCCGATGAACATGAGCCAGAAGTTCCAGCGCCCCAGTCGCTCGTCCAGGAGCTTGCCCGTGATCTTCGGCATCCAGTAGTAGAAGCCGGCGACGAGTGGGAACACGACCCCGCCGATGAGCACGTAGTGGAAGTGGGCGACGACGAAGTAGGAGTCGTGGACCTGCCAGTCGAACGGCGCCACGCCCACCATCACGCCGGTGAGCCCACCGATCAAGAAGATGAAGAAGAACCCGACCGCGAAGAGCATGGGCGTCTTCCACACCACGTTGCCGCGCCAGATCGTGGCGATCCAGACGAAGAACTGGATCCCGGTCGGGATCGCCACCACCGTGCTCATGGTCGAGAAGTACGCCACGGTCATGTCGGGCAGGCCGACGGTGAACATGTGGTGGGCCCAGAGCCCGTACGAGAGCGCGCCGGTGGCCACGAGGGCCAGCACCACCGCGGTGTACGACGCCAATGGACGGCGCGAGAACACCGGCACGATCATCGAGATGATGCCTGCGGCCGGCAAGAACTGGATGTAGACCTCGGGGTGCCCGAAGAACCAGAACAGGTGCTGCCACAAGAGCGGGCTGCCGCCCAGCTCGGGGTCGAAGAAGGCGGTGCCGACCTTGCGATCGAGCTCGAGGAACAGCGACGCGATGAGCACCGTCATGAACGCGAACAGGATCATCGCGGACACGGTGAGCATCGCCCACAGGAAGATGGGCAGGCGACCGAGGGTCATCCCGGGCGCCCGCATCGCCAGGATGGCGATGATGAGCTCGAAGGCCGAGATGATGCCCGCCGCTTCGGCCAGCTCCAGTCCCAGGAGCCAGAAGTCCATCGCCAGACCCGGTGAGAACTCGGGTCCCGTCAACGGCACGTAGGCGAACCAACCGCCGTCGGGGACCGCGCCCACGAAGAAGCTGCCGTACATGAGGATGCCGCCGAACAGGTACGCCCAGTAGGCGAACGAGGTGAGGCGCGGGAAGGGAAGGTCGCGCGTCCCCAGCATGCCGGGGGAGATCAGCGTCGCCACGCCCTCGAGGATCGGCACCACGAAGAGGAACATCATGGTGGACCCGTGCATGGTCATGAGCTGGTTGTAGAGCTCGGGGCTGATGAGGTCCTGTTCCGGCTGCGCGAGCTGCAGCCGCATCACGAGCGCCTGGATCCCGCCGATCAGGAAGAAGACGAAACCCGTCAACAGGAAACGACGGCCGATGGGGCCGTTGTTGACCGCCCCCGCCCACCCGAAGCGTTGGCGCGTCGACGCCCAGGTCTCGACGAAGGCGTCGTCCTTCGTGGAGGCGCCGAACGGGAGATCGGTGACCGGCACCGCTACTCGAGCCCCGTCAAGTAGGTGAGCAGGTCCTGGAGCTCCTGGCCCGACACATCCTGCGGCGGCATGAGGTTGCCCGGTTTGACCCCTTGGGCATCGACGATCCAGCCTCCGAGGTGGCCGCGGGTGTTCGGCAGGTGCCCCGCTGCGAGCGTCAGGCGGCTCGCGAGGTGGGTGAGGTCGGGCCCGAGGGCGCCGCTGGCCGCCGTGCCACGGATCGTGTGGCAGGTCGCGCAGCCGACCTCCATGAACACCGCTTGGCCTGCGCTGGACCGTTCGTCCGTCGGCGGCGTGGCGGCGGAGCGGGATCGCTCGAGCCAGGCGTCGAAGGCGTCGGCGCTCTCGGCCACGACCATGAGGCCCATCTTCGCGTGCTGTGTCCCGCAGAACTCGGCGCAGACCCCGCGGTAGATCCCTGCCTCGTCCGCCTGGATCCAGACCGAGTTCGGATGCCCGGGGATGAGGTCACGTTTGGCGATGAGTTGCGGGATCCAGAGCGAATGGATCACGTTGTCGGACGTCAGGCGGAGCTGGACCGGTTCCCCGACCGGCAGGTGCAGTTCGTTCGCGCCGATGGTCTGGCCGTCGTACCGCACCTCCCACCACCACTGGCGGCCGACGATCTCGAAGGTGTGGGCGAACGTCTCGTCGGGGGCCGCGAGCGCCCCCATCGTGTCGAACGTGAGCAGCGTGGTCAGCAGCAGGACGAAGCCGGTGAGCACGGTACCGAACACGATCCACGTGTGGGTGCGGGCGTCGTTCGTCACGCTGCCGTCCGTCACGGCCCGCCCCCGCCGGAGGAAGCCGATCGTGAACAGCGCGGTCACGAGCACGAAGACGATGCCGGCCACGAGGAGCAGCACCCACCACGTCTCGGCGATGTTGCCGGCGTACGGTCCGCGCGGTTCGAGCGCGTTGGCGACCGGGAACCAGCCCTCCGGCGCCTGGGCCATCGCCCGGCCGCTCCCTCCGAGGATCAGCAGGCCGAGTGGGGTCCACGTCCGGGACGTGGGCGCGCTGCCACGGCTCACAGGCCCGCCGCCCGATAGAGGTAGGCGGCGACGTCGCGGGCGTCGTCGCTGCCGATGCCGAGGTCGGGCATGGCCGTGCCCGGTTCGATCCCTTGGGGGTCCTGGATCCAGCGCGCCAGGTTCTCCGGCGTGGTGGGCAGGCTGCCTGCGATGTAGCTGCGTCGGGCCACGTTCGTGAGGGGAGGCCCCACCATGCCATCGGCGCCGCGCAGGGTGCCGATGGTGTGGCACTCGCCGCACCCGTACGCCTCGATCAGGGCGGGCCCGCGGTCGGGGTCGGCGCCGGGGAGCAGGTCGACCACCCGGACGTTCCGGCCCCGTTCGGTCCCGACCGTGCGGACCGAGACCCACAACGTGCCCAGGAACACGGCGAGCGCGATACCCGCGGCGAACAACGCGCCCTTGGACACGAACGCCTCCTCTTGACGGTCACGGGAGGCGCTCGGCTCTCCCGGGCGGTGGGTGCAGCGGTCGATGGTCGTGTGTGGCCCACCTTACGTTCGCCCTGCAGGTGGGTCAAGCCGCCGTCCGGCCCGCTGTCGGGGCCGGACGGCGCTCACGCCCTCTTCAAGACGAACGCTTCGAGCCGTCGTCGATCGACGTGGCCTCTTTCGTCACGTCGGTCGGGCTGTCGTACGTCCGGTCCTCCATGCGCTCCATGACGTCGAGGACGTCCTTCTCGGCGCCCTGGTCCTTGGCGGTGCGGAGGAGCTGCTGCTTGTCGACCGGGTAGTCGACGCCGGCGAGGTGCTTCTGGATCCGGATGAAGATCGCTTGGTTGCGGTCGTCGTCTGGGCTCATGCGTGCCTCCCTCTGCGCTGGTCGAGCTGTGCCGATCGAGGTCGTGGTCCGCGCCGGCGGTGGCGGCCTCACGGCGTCGGTCTCGACGACGCGAGCGTCGGCTCGGTCGAGACACCGAAGGGTAGGTCATGGAACCCGCGCTCCCGCGTGCGGATGCACGCCGTCGGAGGGCGAGGGTGGGTGGGCGCGTGCGCTAGGGTTCGGCCATGACCGATGCACCGACGACCACGTACGTCGCCCTGTTGCGGGCCGTGAACGTCGGCGGGACGGGCAAGCTGCCCATGGACGAGCTCCGCGAGCTCTGCGCTCGGGAGGGCTTCGGGGACGTCCGGACCTACATCGCGAGCGGCAACGTCGTGTTCACGGCCGCCGCGCCCGCCGACACGGTGCGGTCGGCGCTCGAAGCGCGCCTGCGGACGTACGCGGGCAAGACGGTGGACGTCTTCGTCCGGACGGCGCGCGAGATGGCGCTCGTCCGCGACGAGAACCCGTTCCCGGAGGCCGCCCCGAACCGCGTCCTGGTGACCTTCCTCCATGAGCCGCCGGCCGCCGACACGTTGACGACGCTTCGCGGAGCCGACGGCGAGGAGGTCCGCCTCGGCCGCCGTGAGATCTACGTCCACTACGACAACGGCGTGGCGCGCTCGAAGCTCGTGATCCCCGCCGCCCACGTCGGCACGGCCCGCAACGTGAACACCGTGACCAGGCTGGCGGCGATGGCGGCGGCGTAGCCGCGACCTCCGACCGTCCAAGCCGACGGCGCGCAGCCTCGAGTGACCCGGTCGTCGGGCCCGGCGGCCGACGCGCCTGCACACGTTCGTCTCAACCCAAGGTGATAGCGTTCTCATCCGGCCGTGGGGGTGGGCCAGCATGGATCATCTGTTCTCGGCTCGCCTGCGCGAGCTTCGCGACATCGCCGACCGTGTGGCGCGGGACGTGCTCGCCCCGCGAGCGGAGGCGATCGATCGCGACGCGGTCTGGCCCGCCCATGCGCTGGAAGCGCTCGGCGACGCCGGCCTCATGGGCCTGCTCGTACCGCGTTCGAACGGCGGGGAAGGGCAGGGCCTGCTGGGGTTGGTCGCGGTGACGGAGACCCTCGGGCGGGCCTGCTCGTCGAGCGCGATGTGTTTCGGCATGCACGCCGTCGGCAGCGCGGCGATCGCCGCCAAGGCCACGGGGTACCAGCGCGACCGCTACCTCGCCGCCATCGCCGCCGGGCGCCACGTCACGAGCCTCGCGCTCTCGGAGCCCGCCACGGGCTCGCACCTGTACTTCAGCGAGACCGAGTTGCGGCGCGACGGCGACGTCTACGTGGTCGACGGCGCCAAGACCTTCGTCACCAACGGAGGTCACGCGGATTCCTACGTCATCTCGACGATGGCGAGCGAACCCGATGCGCGCCTCGGCGAGTTCAGCTGCCTGATCCTCGACGCGGGTTCGGACGGCCTGACCTGGGCGGAGCCCTGGCGTGGCCTCGGGATGCGTGGGAACGCGTCGCGCGGCTTCCGGCTCGACGCCGTCCGGGTGCCGGCACGCAACCTCTTGGGTGAGGAAGGCGATCAGGCTTGGTACGTCTTCGAGGTCGTCACGCCCTACTTCCTGGTGGCGATGTCGGCCGTCTACCTGGGGATCGCCCGCGCGGCCCTGGACCTCACGATCGACCACCTCAAGACCCGCCGGACGCCGGGGACGAACGGCACCTTGTCCGACGTGCCCGAGCTGCAGCTCGAGCTCGCCGAGATGTGGTCGGCGCTCACCATGTGCCGCCATCTCGTCCACGACGCCGCTCGCCGCGGCGACGAAGGCGACCCGATGGCGCTGCCCGCGCTGTACATGAGCAAGGCCACGGCGGCCGAGATGGTCGTCGCGGTCACCAACCAGGCGATGACCCTCTGCGGCGGCATCGCGTACCGCGAGAACGCCCACCTCGCGCGGCTCTTGCGCGACGCCCGCGCCAGCCACGTGATGGCGCCGACGACGCATATGCTCAAGCAGTGGACGGCGCGCACGCTCTTGGACCTACCGCTCTTGTAGGCGGTCGACGGCGATGAACTTGACGACCGACCACCTCCTCTGGATCGACGACGGCGAGCCGCCTGGGCCGCCCCCCACGGTCGCGTCGGCCTTGGCGAGGACGGGTTCGACGGCGCAGACGCTGCAGGCGTCGAGCGTCCTCGACGCGTGGCGATGCTGGGCCGCGAGCGATGGGCCCGCGCCCGCCGTCGTGGTCTTCTCCGAGCGGGTCGAGCACAAGCTGCCGCTCGCGCGCGGCGTCCACCAGCTGGCCCCGCTCGCGCACCTGGTCTTCTTCGTGCCGTCCGAGGACACCGAGGCCTTCGGTCAGGCGATGACGCGCGCACCGATGATCGGGATGCACTGGACGGTGCTCTCCGCACCGGCCGAAGCCCACGTGGCGGACCTCGAGACCGCGGTGCGCACGACGCGCCAACGCTTGGCGTTCCGCGCCGCGCTCGACCGGATCAACGAGCGGATGCAGGCGGCGCCGGAACCCCGCGACGTGCCGCGTGGGCTCATCGTCTCAAACCACTACCTGGTCAGCATCCTCGAGCACGCCGAGGACGCGATCGTGGCCATCGAACGGGACGACACGATCGCCACCTGGAACCGCGGCGCCGCGCGCCTGTTCGAGACGGAGCCGAGCGAGGCCCTCGGGCGCACGGTCGGGCTGCTCGTGGGTCACGCCCACGCGGAGGCGTTGATCGCCTTGGTGCACACCGCTCGGGAAGGCACGACCGTGCGCAACCACGAGATGATGTGCCGGCGGCGCGACGGGACGACCTTCTTCGCTTCGGTCACGGTGGCGCCGGTTCGCGACGAGGAAGGCCGGGTCCAGTCCGTGTCGCTGATGCTCCGCGACGTGACGGCCCGGCGCCGCCACGCGGCCGAGATCGAGGCCCTGAACACCGAGCTCGAGCGGCGTCTGCGCGATCTCCACGAGGCCAACGCCGAGCTCGCGTCAGCCCTGACCCGGCTCGAGCACGCCCAGGAGGACCTGCTGAGGCTCAACCGGACGCTCGAGCGGCAGGCCACCACGGATCCCCTCACGGGACTCAAGAACCGCATCGTCTTCCAGAACAGCCTGCTGGAGTTGATCCCCATCGCGGAGCGGCAAGGGGCGCCGCTGTCGGTGCTCCTCATCGACGTCGATCACTTCAAGCGCGTCAACGATACGTGGGGGCACCAGCAGGGCGACCGGGCGCTGCAAGACGTCGCGCTCGTGCTCACCGCACACGTCCGCGAGCAAGACATCGTCGCGCGCTTCGGCGGCGAGGAGTTCGCCGTGCTCCTGCCCAACACCGATCTGGCGGACGCGCTGCTCGTCGCCGAGCACCTGCGCTCCGGTTGCCAGGGTGCGTTCGACCTCGAGCCGGCCCTCACGATCAGCATCGGCGTCGCCGCGTACGTTCCGGGTGAATCGGAAGCGGCCCTGATCGGTCGTGCCGACGGCGCGCTCTACGTCTCCAAGGCCGAGGGTCGCAACCGGGTGACGGCCGCGCAGGCGGAACCCACGACCGTGGCGCCCGGCCTCTTCGAACGTTCCTGAGGCGCACCTGGGCGTCCGGCGTGGGGCGGCGCCGTGCGTCCTGCACCCCGCTGGGCGAACGTGCGTGTCTATCGTGGACGCCACCGTGGGGTCGGCGAGCGCAGACCTGGGTGACGACGACCGGCTGCCCACCACGACCGCCCCCGGGAACGGAGTGACCATGACACGACCCATCGATCCGCCACTCAAGACGACCGTGGTGCACGACGACGACGAACACTTGCCCCGGGGTAGGTCCTCGTGGGGGGCGATCGTGGCCGGCGTGGTCGTCGCGCTCGCCGTGATGCTGGTGCTCGAGGTCCTCATGCTGTGGCTGGGACTGTCGGCGATCGATCCCGCCCAGGAAGCCAACCCCTTCGCAGGCATCGGGACCGGCGCCGCCATCGCCTACTTGGTGAGCATGGCGATCGCCCTGTTCCTCGGCGGTCTCGCCACCGGCCGGCTCGCCAACCGCGTCAACGGTTCGGACGTCTTCTGGCACGGGTTCCTCACCTGGGGCGTGTTCACGCTCGCCAGCCTCTGGTTCGCGTTCACCGCCGCCGGTGCGCTCGTGAGCGGCACGCTCGGCGTGGTCGGCCAGGCGGCCGGCGCGGTGGGCGGCGGCATCGCCGCGATCGCGCCCGACCTGGCGGACACGCAGGAGGCGCTCCAAGACCAACTCGCGCTCTCCGAAGACGTCCTGAACGAGCTGGAGCCGCTCTGGACCGACCCCGCCGCGCGTAGCCAGTTCAGCGACGCGGTCGCCGACGTCTTCGAGAACGGCAACGCCACCGTCAGCGACGAGGACCGCCAGGACCTGATCGCCGTCGTCTCGGAGAACACCGAACTGAGCGAAGCCGAGGCCGAGGCACGCGTCGACGCCTGGATCGATCGCTACGAAGAGGCGCAGGCGAGCCTCGTCGAACTCGAGGAGGACATCCGCGTGGCCGGCGAGGAAGCCGCGGACGCGCTGGCGAGCGCGGCGATGTGGGCCTTCTTCGGCCTCGTCGCGGGGATCCTCATCACGTGGCTCGGGGCTCGCGCGGGAGCGCCGAGCTCGCGCTTCGAAACCACCCGCGCGTAGGACGCACGACACGCGACCGTCCGCCGTGGCCGCCCCCGCGAGGGCGGCCACGGCTCTCATGTGGCCGACGGTTCGGGCACGATCGAGATCGTTCCCTCGCTCTCCAACACCGCCCAACGGACCTGCTCGATGCGTTCGAGCCCCGCTCGCCGGATCTCACCGTAGATCTCGTCGGGGCTCACCCGCTCGCGGTTGAGGTTTTCCTCCAGGAGGCGACCGCGGTGGACCAGGACGGTCGGTCGACTCGACGCCAACGACTCGAAACGCTCGCTGACGTGACTGAGGGTCGAGATGGCGTACACCAGCACGAACAGGGTGGCGACGCCCACGAGGGCGTTGGTGACCGAGAAGTCCTCGCCCACCATGCCCTGCGACACGATCTCTGGGATCAGCAGGAGCGTGATGAACTCCATCGGTGACATCTTGCTGAACTCGCGTTTGCCCATGATGCGCATGGCGACGAAGAGGAACAGGTAGATGAGCGCGATCCTGAAGACGATCTGCATGTCGGCTCCTTACGGGAACACGAACGACCGCAACCGAACGCGCGCGGACGCGTCGCCGCTCGTCGCCGTGACGAACCCTTCCTGAACCCAGTAGGTGTCCGCTTGGACCTCGGTCGTGATGAGCCGGGTCTCGCCCGGCCGCACGTCGCGCAGCTCCACGACGTAGGCGTCGTCGGTGACGTACGCGACGTTCGGTTCGAAGCGCGTGGCCGCGTAGGCGTGGAAGTAGCGTCGATCGAACGCCACCGCGATGGGGACGACGTCGCGCGCGCCCGTACGGGTCACCTCGACCTCGATCGTGTAGACGTCCTTGCTGCGCCATCGCTCCGGGTAGTCGACGACCAGGGCGATGCCCGTGCCCCGGGCAACCGCGTGGCCGGTGGCGATCCCGAACGCGCCGGCGAGCGCCGCGACGATCAACGCCGAGAGCAACCCGATGCCCACGAGTTGGTAGCGGGCGGGGTCGAACGAGCGCCCGAACTCGGGCGGACGAGGCGGTCGAGGACCATCGACGCGCGACATGTCACCCCTCTCGGCCCGCACGGGCGGGACCTGCGCCGAGCATAGGGGTGAGGGACGCGTGGACCCGGTACGGACGCGCCCCCGGTGGGCGCCGGGAGGTGCAGGTGCGGTGACGGCACGTCGTCGCGCTTCGCCCCCGCGGACGTACCCTGGGCGTCGGAGGTGGCCCGTGAGCCGTGCGTTCGTGAAGGAAGACGCCGACGCCGAACCCGTCCTGGTCCCGGCCCGGGCCCCGCTGCCCGACGGGGTCCCGAACCTGGTCACGGCCGAGGGGCTGCGTGCGCTGGAAGGGGAGGCCTCCGAGCTCGAGCACGACCTCGAGCGGCTCCGCACCGGGTCCGACGCGCGCGCGGTCGCCTTCGCGACCGGCCGACTCGACGCGCTGCGCGCTCGTCTCGCCAGTGCTCAGGTCAGGCCGCCGCCCGCGCCCGACGCGGACGAGGTGACCTTCGGATCGCTCGTCGCTCTGCGTCGCTCCGACGGGCGCTCGGTGCGCTTGCGCATCGTCGGCGTGGACGAGGCCGACCCCGCGGTCGGCAAGGTCGCCTTCGTGGCGCCCGTCGCCGCGGCCGCCCTGGGGCGCCACGTGGGCGACGTCTTCCACGTCGCGATCGGTGACGAGACGGTCCGCTTCGAGGTCGTGGACGTCGCGCCCTGATCCTCCACGGCGCGGCGACCGGACGCTGAGCCGTTCTCGCGTCGGCACCTGACGCGCGGCGGTGGGCGGCCGTGGGCCGCAGGTGCGTGCAATCGAGCCGCCGCCGTGCCATCCTCGGGACCGACCCTACCGAGGAGCCCCTTTGACCACCGCCACGGCCCGACCCTCTGCCGAGTTCCGCGTCGAGAGTGCCCACGAGTACGACCGTCGTGGTCCGCGCCGCTGGGTGCTGGCGCACGTCGGCCGCTACCCCGGTCTGCTCGGTCTCTTCTTCGTCGGCAGCCTCGGCGTGAGCGTCCTCGCCTCGGCGGTCCCGCGGCTGACGGGCGTGGCGTTCGACGAGGTGCTGGAGGCCAGTCCTGATCCCAGCCGCCTTGCGTGGGTGGCGCTCGCCGTGCTCGTGGCCGTCCTCGTGCGGGGCGGTCTGGATCTCGCCAACGCCTTCGCCATCGAGACGCTGGCGCAACGCACCGAGCGCGACGCCCGTGAGGAGTTGTACCTGGCGCTGTTGGGCAAGAGCCAGACGTTCCACGAGCGCCAGCGCGTGGGTGACGTCATGGCGCGGGCTACCAACGACGTGCGCCAGCTCAACGGGATGCTGAACCCGGGCGTGTCGCTCATCACCGAGTCGCTCCTGGGCCTGGTGGTGCCGCTGGTGTTCATCGCCCTGCTCGACCCGAGGCTGTTGGCGGCCCCGCTCGGGTTCGTCTTCACCTTCGTGTTCGCGTTGCGCCTGTACCTGCATCAGCTCAACCCGGTGACCGCGGCGCAGCGGCGGGCGTTCGGCGAGCTGAACGCCGGCCTGAACGAGGTGATCTCCGGTATCGAGGTGGTCAAGTCGGCGGCGCAGGAGCCGGCCGAGCGACGTCGCTTCATGTCGAACGCCCGCCGCTACCGCGACCTGTTCGTGCGCCAGGGCCTGGTCCAGGCCCGCTACCTGCCGCTGCTCCTCATCGCCGTCGCGTTCGCCGCTGCCTTCGCGCACGGGCTCGTGCTCGTGGCCGACGGGGAGCTCACCACCGGCGACCTGATCGCCTACATGGGGCTGGTGGGGGTGCTGCGGTTCCCGGCCTTCATCTCGATCTTCACGTTCTCGCTCGTGCAGCTCGGTCTGGCGGGCGCGCGCCGGATCCTGGAGCTGATGCAAGCCGAGACCGAGCTCGACGAGAACCCGGCCGGCCATGTGGCGCCGCTGCGAGGCGAGCTCGAGTTCCAAGACGTCTCGTTCGCCTACGAGGGCGCGCAGGCGGGTCAGAACGGCCTTTCGCACGTGTCGTTCCGGGTCCGGCCGGGCCAGACCGTGGCGATCGTCGGGACCACGGGATCCGGCAAGAGCACGCTCGTGAAGCTGGTGAACCGGATCTACGACGTCACCTCCGGCCGCGTCCTGGTGGACGGCATCGACGTGCGCGACTGGAACCTGGCCTCGCTGCGCTCGCAGATGTCGGTGATCGAGCAAGACGTCTTCCTGTTCGCCCGCAGCGTCGAGGAGAACATCGGCTTCGGTCTCGGGGCCGACGTCGACCGGGCGCGCGTCGTCGCGGCCGCCCGCGCGGCGCAGGCCGAGAGCTTCATCGAGCGATTGCCCGACGGTTACGCCACCGTCATCGGGGAGCGCGGCACCACGCTCTCGGGCGGGCAGCGCCAGCGGCTGGCCATCGCGCGTGCGCTGCTCACCGACCCGCGCGTGCTCGTCTTGGACGACGCCACCAGCGCCGTGGACAGCGAGACCGAGGACGCCATCCAACGCGCGATCCACGCGGTGCTCGAGGGGCGGACGACGCTGCTCATCACCCACCGGTTGGCGCAGATCCGACGCGCCGACCACGTGATCCTGCTCGACCGAGGCGAGGTCGTGGACCAAGGTCGCCACGACGACCTGCTCGGACGCAGCGCCGCGTACCAGCGCATCTTCGGGAGGTCGTGACGTGGGCTTCGTGATGGACGGCATCTCGGCCGAGGGCTACGACCGCAGCTACTCGGACACCGCGTTGCTGCGCCGCATCGGGCGCTACTTCCGACCCCACGTCCCCGTCATGCTCCTCGTGGGGGGCGCCATCCTCGGGACCGCCGCGCTGGACGCGCTGCTCCCCATCCTCGTGTCCGCGGGGGTCGACCGGATCGCGCAGGACGGCTTCGACCGGGCCACCCTCTGGTCGCGCGCCGGCGGCCTCATCGTGGCGATCCTGGCGGCGGGCGTGGTGTCGTGGACGTTCAACTTCGTCCGCCAGTGGCTGACGGCACGGGTGGTGGGCGACGTGGTCCTCACGCTCCGGGAGGACGCCGTGGACGCCGTCCTGGCGCGCGACCTCTCTTTCTACGACGAGTTCTCCACGGGCCGCATCGTCAGCCGCGTCACGTCGGACACGCAGGACTTCTCCAACGTGGTCACGCTGACGCTCAACCTGATCGCCCAGGTGCTCCAGGTGGGCATCCTCGTGGGCGTGCTGCTCTTCATCGACGTGCGCCTGGCGCTCATCGCGTTGACGATCGCGCCCTTCATCGTGGCCGCCGCGCTGGCCTTCCGCCGCATCGCCCGCTTCGTGACGCAGCAGGCGCGGCGGGTGCTGGCCGAGGTGAACGCCAACGTCCAGGAGTCGGTCACCGGCATCTCGGTCGCCAAGGCGTTCCGCCAAGAGGCGGCGACGTACCGCCGCTTCCAGGAGATCAACGCACGCTCGTACCGGCTCAACCTTCGGCAGGGGTTGGTGTTCTCGTCGATCTTCCCGGTGCTGGGGACCATCGCCGGGGTCGGCACCGCGCTCGTGCTCCTCTTCGGCGGCCGCTCGGTGCTGGGCGGCGACGTCTCGGCGGGCGAGTGGTACCTGTTCGTCCAGGCCGTCGCGCTCTTCTGGTTCCCCCTCACGAGCATCGCCTCGTTCTGGAGCCAGTTCCAGCTGGGCCTCTCGGCCAGCGAACGCGTGTTCGCGCTCGTCGACGCGGAGCCGCGCGTGGTGCAGCGCGACGACCACCGGGTGGGCACCCTGGCGGGCCGGATCGAGTTCCGTGGGGTCGACTTCGCATACGTGCCCACCGAGCCGGTGCTGCGGGGGTTCGACCTCACGATCCGAGCCGGCGAGACGGTGGCCCTCGTGGGGCACACGGGGGCGGGCAAGTCGAGCCTGGGCAAGCTGGTGGCGCGGTTCTACGAGTTCCAAGGAGGCGCGATCCTGGTCGACGGGCTCGACCTGCGCACGCTCGACCTCGCCGCCTACCGGCGTCAGGTGGGGATCGTGCCCCAGACCCCGCTCCTGTTCCGCGGCACGGTCCGGGAGAACGTGCGCTACGCCAGGCCCGACGCCGGGGACGCCGAGGTCGAAGCCGCCGCGCGAGCCGTGGCAGGCGGCGACTGGCTCGACGTCCTACCGCGTGGACTCGACACCGACGTGACCGAGGGCGGTCGTGGTCTGTCGATGGGGCAGCGACAACTGGTGGCCTTGGCGCGGGTGCTGCTCCAGGACCCCAGCGTGCTGATCCTCGACGAGGCGACCGCGAGCGTCGACCCGTTCACGGAGGCCTTGATCCAAGAGGGGCTCGAGGTGGCGTTGGCGAACCGCACCGCGCTCGTGATCGCCCACCGGTTGTCGACGGTGCGACGCGCGGATCGGATCCTCGTGCTCCAGCGCGGCGAGGTGATCGAAGAAGGCACCCACGACGCGCTGATCGCTGGTGGCGGCGCTTACGCGGAGCTCTACGACACGTACTTCCGCCATCAGGCGCCCGACTACGACCCGACGTCGGCTCCTGCCTAGCGCGGGGCGCCCCGGGCCGGACGCGACGCCGCCGTGACGGTCGCCGGACCGCACCCTCAGGGGCGCCGTCCCTCCCTCACGGCCAGCCCGGGAAGGCCGTGCCGCTGGGCACCGCCATCGCCTGGACGCGGACCCGCATCGGCAGGTAGGTGGCCAACGTCGCTTCGTCCGGCGATGCGCCGGACCCCGGGAGTGGTCCATCGAGCGGGGCCCCATCGGCGCGACGAGCGACGGCCATCACGCTCCTGATCCCACGCTGCCAGGCCACCGCGCCGAAGTTCGCGAGCCCCGACCAGGTTTGACGGGCCTCGTAGACCCCGGGCGTCGTCAAGGTCAGCAGACCCGCGTCGGTGCATGCCGGGCTCACGCTGATGTCGTCGGGGACGAGGCACAGCTGGTACTGGACGGGCGCGTCGCTCGGTTTGTCGAGGACCTCGACGCGCAGGTGCATCACGTCGTTCGTGAACGCGGCAAGGTCGTTCGTGAGCCACGGCGTGTTCATGAACCGCACGGCGCCCGAGCCGCCCACGCTGCCCTGGGGATGGTCGAGGACCTGGTTCACCAGGAGGATCGCGCCCGGGACCGCGACCGGTGCGGCGGCCGCGGCGGCTTGCACCGCTGCCGCGGCCCGGGTGCGCTCCGCCTCCGCCGCCGCTTCGGCGCGGGCCGCCGCCTCCGCGCGGGCGGCCGCCTCGGCCTCGGCCCTCGCCGCGGCTTCGGCCGCCTGCCGGGCGGCCGCTTCGGCCTCGGCGCGCGCCTCTGCCTCCGCGGCCAGCCGGGCGGCTTCGGCTTCGGCCTGACGTGCGGCTTCTTCCGCGGCCTGGACCCGCGCCGCTTCCTCGGCCCGGGCTCGGGCGGCGGCTTCTTCGTCGGCACGCGCCTCCGCAGCGGCCGCTTCGGCCGCCGCCGCCGCGCGCGCTTCGGCCTCGGCACGCGCCCGTGCTTCCGCTTCGGATTCGGCCGCCCGAGCTCGTTCCGCTTCGAGCGCCCGAGCGTCGGCTTCCGCCTGAGCCTCGGCCGCCGCCTGCGCTTCCGCTCGGGCCGCCGCTTCCGCACGGGCGGCCGCTTCTGCCGCGGCCACACGCGCCGCCTCCGCCTCGGCTTCGCGCGCCGCGGCCGCCGCCTCGGCTTCGGCCTGGGCTCGGGCTTGGGCTTCGGCCTGAGCGCGCGCGCGCGCGTCGGCGTCGGCCTGCGCAAGCGCCAGGGCGCGCGCCTCCTCCGCCGCCAACAGCTCTTGACCACGTGCGAGCGCGGCCGCATGCGCCGGGTTCTGGGGTTCGAGTGCGACCGCCCTCTCGAAACGCTCGATGGCCGTGGTCAGGTCGCCGGTCCGCAGCGCGGCTTCCCCCAGACCGGCGACCGCAGCCGCGTCGGTGGGCGCGAGCTCGAGCACGCGCTCGAAGTACCGGTTCGCGTCCCCGGGGCGTCCGAGCTGCAGGCTCACGGCCCCGGCCGCACGCCAGGCGTCGAGGTAGTCGGGCCGCAAGGTGGCCGCCTCTTCGAAGCGCGCCAGAGCGGCCGACAAGGAGCCCGCCCTCCGAGCGTCGACGCCGGCGTCGTACGCCGCCGAGGCTTCGGGGCCGTAGAGCGCGACCTGACGAGCGTCGACGAGTTCGTCCTGCAAGTCGGGAACCCGCCCATCGAGGGCTTCGAGGTAGGGCAGCGCCTCGAGCGGCTCGCCGCGCTCGAGGTAGAGCCGTGCCATGCGCGTGTTGGCACCCAGGTCCGACGGGTCGATCTCGAGGACGGTGCGCAGGTACGTCTCCGCTTCGACCCGCCGGCCGCCGTCGTAGGCCGCGTACCCCATCCAGACGGCGACCTCCAGCAACTGGCGGCGGACCGAGGCGTCGAGCGTGCCACCCAGCTCGCGGTACGCCTGCCAGGCGCTCCACGAGCGCGCGTAGAACCCGACCTGGAGGTACGCCTGGGCCAGGAACCGACGCGGTGCGGGGTGGTCGGGCGCCAGCCGCTCCGCCTCACGGCCGGCGCGCAGGGCGTCGGCCCACAGCGGACGGTCGGCCGAATGCCGCGTGTACGTCGTGAGCGCCTGGCTGGCCAGGTCTTGCGCGCGTCGGAGCGCGGAGGCCGCATCCTCGGGCAGCGACTGCGCAAGGGCGAACCCGGCGACGGCGAACGAAGCGAGCAGCACGCGCAGCGTCACGGCCAGGCGGGTGCGCCAAGCGTTGGTGGCGGGTCGACGGTCCACCCTGCATGCTACCCGAGGCCCATGAGGGGCCGGTCACGTCGGCTCACGAAGGGACGGGAACGTCCCCAGGTGGATCGGGGGGTAGGCTTCGGCCGAAAGGCGGTGTTCATGCGGGTGTTCGAGGGCGTCCGGAGACGGTGGCTCGTCGCACTGGTCCTGTTGGTCGCGATCGCGTTGCCGGTCGTGGTCGTGCAGGGTCAGGGTGGTGGCGATTGGCGTACGAGTGCGGTGGAGGATCTGTCGGCGGGGGGGTTGGATACGGGTTTTCCTGATGGTTCGTTCTTGGCGGAGGAGTCGTTGACGGGGTATCAGGCGGCGGTGTTGGTGTCTCGGTTGTTGGCGCAGGTGGGTGAGCGGACGGGGTGTCCGGATCCGTTGGAGGGTGTGGGGGGTGGGGTGTCGTTCGGGGATGTGCCGGCGGATCATTGGGCGTCGGGTGCGGTGGCGGATGTGGCGGCGTTGGGTGTGGGGGAGGCGTTTCCGGGGGGTTCGTTCGATGGGGATGCGTACTTGTCGGGGTATCAGACGGCGTTGTTGTTGTCGCGTGCGTTGGCGGTGGTGGATGCCAGTGTCGCGTGCGGCGAGCGCGTGAGCGACGATGCGTTGGCCGCGCTCCAGGCCGAGGACACGGCGTTGCGCGCCGAACTCGTGACGCTGCGTTCCGACCTGGACGCTGGAGCGCTGGTCGGCCCGGCCGGTCCCGCGGGCCCCGCCGGTCCGGCCGGACCGGCGGGCGCGACGGGCCCGGCGGGTGAACCCGGCCCGGCGGGTCCGGCGGGTTCGATGGGACCCGAAGGTCCGGCGGGCGCCGTCGGTGAGACGGGTGCGCCGGGTCCGATCGGCCCCATGGGCGAGGCGGGTCCGATGGGACCCCAGGGACCCGAAGGTGCGATGGGCGCCGCGGGCGTGCCGGGTCCGACGGGACCGGCAGGGTCTGCCGGTCTCGCGGGACCGGCCGGTACCGCTTGTTGGGATCGCAACGGCGACGGCCTGCCCGGCGTCGAGGAGGACGTGAACCTGAGCGGCGAGGTCGACGCGGGCGATTGCGTCGGTCCCGCCGGCCCCGTGGGCCCCGTGGGTCCCGTCGGGTCGATGGGTCCGGTCGGGCCCGCCGGTGCCGACGGCGCCACGGGTGCGACCGGCCTGCAGGGTGAGGTGGGTCCCCAGGGTCCGCAGGGCGAGCAGGGTCCCCAGGGCGCGCAGGGTCCTCAGGGTCCGCAGGGCGAGCAGGGTCCGCAAGGCCCCCAGGGCGAACAGGGTCCGCAGGGCGAACCGGGTCCGATCGGGTTGGTGGGCGCCCAGGGAGAGCCCGGTGAGATCGGACCGGTGGGGCCGCAGGGCGCTCAGGGTGTGCCGGGGCCGATCGGGCCCACGGGCGCGACGGGTCCTCAGGGGGCCATCGGGCTCACGGGTGCGACGGGGCCGCAGGGGTTGCGGGGGTTGACGGGCGACACGGGTCCCACCGGGGCGACCGGACTACAGGGGCCGAAGGGTGACCCGGGTGCGACGGGTGCGACCGGACCGCAGGGACTGCGGGGGTTGACGGGCGACACGGGTCCCGTCGGGGCGACCGGATCGCAGGGGCCGAAGGGTGACACGGGTGCGGCGGGTGCGACCGGACCCGCAGGGCCCGCCGGGCCCAAAGGTGACGCCGGCGCGACGGGGGCGACGGGCGCCAAGGGTGACAAGGGCGACCCGGGGGCGACGGGTCCGGCAGGTCCCGCGGGACCGACGGGACCCCAAGGGCCCGCGGGCGACGACGGCGTCTGCACCTGCGGGGGCTGATCCACCGGCACGCAGTCCCTGGCTCGACCGGTGTTCGACCGCGCCCCCGGCCGCTCTTGCGGCCGGGGGCGCCTCCTCTGTGCCCGACCCTCCGACCGCCGCCGGCGGCACGGGGCGGCATGCCCGGCACATGCGGGACTCACCGCACTGATTAGGCTTGTGCTAGAGGAGATGTGCCTATGCGAATGAGCAAGCGATCACGACTTCGGTGGATCGCCGTGTTGGTCTTGTTGGTCGCGATCGCGTTGCCGGTCGTGGTCGTGCAGGGTCAGGGTGGTGGCGATTGGCGTACGAGTGCGGTGGAGGATCTGTCGGCGGGGGGGTTGGATACGGGTTTTCCTGATGGTTCGTTCTTGGCGGAGGAGTCGTTGACGGGGTATCAGGCGGCGGTGTTGGTGTCTCGGTTGTTGGCGCAGGTGGGTGAGCGGACGGGGTGTCCGGATCCGTTGGAGGGTGTGGGGGGTGGGGTGTCGTTCGGGGATGTGCCGGCGGATCATTGGGCGTCGGGTGCGGTGGCGGATGTGGCGGCGTTGGGTGTGGGGGAGGCGTTTCCGGGGGGTTCGTTCGATGGGGATGCGTACTTGTCGGGGTATCAGACGGCGTTGTTGTTGTCGCGTGCGTTGGCGGTGGTGGATGCCAGTGTCGCGTGCGGCGAGCGCGTGAGCGACGCCGAGCTGTCGGCGCTGCGCGGGGAGTTCGCGGCCCTGCGAGCCGACGTCGAGGCCGGCGCGTTGGTGGGTCCAGCGGGTCCGGAAGGCCCTGCGGGTCCGGCCGGTCCCGCCGGACCCGAGGGTCCCCCCGGACCGATCGGTGAAGCGGGTCCGGCCGGCCTGGCGGGCCCCGTGGGTCCTCCGGGTGCCGCAGGTGCGCCGGGCCCGGTGGGGCCCGTGGGCGCCGCGGGCGCCCCAGGTCCGATCGGCCCCGAAGGTCCGGTCGGCGCAGCGGGCCCCGAGGGACCGGTCGGGCCGGTCGGTCCGACGGGCCCGGGCGGTGCCGCCGGTGACGACGGGATCGCCTGTTGGGACCTCGACGGCGACGGTATCGGTGGGATCGAAGAGGACGTCAACCTCGACGGGAACGTCGACGTGGGCGATTGCGTGGGTCCGGTCGGTCCCGCGGGTCCGGTCGGCCCGGAGGGTCCGGTCGGTCCCGAGGGTCCGTCCGGCTCGGACGGTTCGACGGGTCCGCAGGGTCCTGCGGGTCCTGCCGGTCCCGCCGGTCTCGAGGGCCCTCGTGGTCCGGCCGGGGAGGCCGGTCCGCAGGGTCCCGAAGGTCCCCAGGGGCCCCAGGGTCCGGAGGGCGACGAGGGCCCCGTCGGTCCCGCCGGTCCTGAGGGCGATCAGGGCCCGGAAGGGCCGGAAGGCCCCGTCGGTCCTGAGGGTCCTGCGGGCCCCGTCGGCCCCGAGGGGCCCGACGGGCCGCAGGGTCCCCCGGGTGATGATGGGCCGCCGGGATGCGGATGGAGACGACGGCGCCGACGGCGTCTGCACGTGCGACGGCGGCTGATCGTTCTCGGCTGAACCGCTCGCAAGGCGTCGCCCGGGTTCACGAGGCCGTCTGAACCCGGGCCACGGAGCGGCGCGATCGCGATCGACCGCGTCCTAGACGCGCTCGCCCGAAGCCTGCGCGTCGGGGTGCACCATGCGTTTCGGTGCAGGTCGCCGGCACGTGGCACAGACGCCAACGCACGCGCTGCCTACCCTTGGGACGAGGTGATGTCCCCATGCGCGTGTTGAAGCGGTTTCCCAGGACCTGGGTCACCGCCCTGGTTCTTCTGATCGCGATCGGAGCGCCCATCGTGGTCGTGCAGGGTCAGAGTGGCGGTGACTGGCGTACCGGCGCGGTCGAGAACTTGTCGGCCGCTGGACTCGACACCGGCTTCCCCGACGGTTCGTTCCTCGCCGAGGAGCCGTTGACCGGTTATCAGGCTGCGGTCCTCGTATCGCGGCTCCTGGATCAGGTCGGCGAGCGGACCGGTTGTGAAGACCCGCTCGTCGGTCTGCCCGAACCCGAAGCCGAGTTCGCCGACGTCCCGTCCGACCACTGGGCCGCCGGCGCCGTGGCAGCCGTGGCCGCCCTGGGTGTGGGCGAGGCGTTCCCCGAGGGGAACTTCGACGGCAATACCTACCTCAGCGGCTATCAGACGGCGCTGCTCATGTCGCGAGCGTTGTCGGTGGTCGAGGCACGGGTGGCCTGCGGCGAACGCGTGAGCGAGGCACAACTCGAGGCCCTCGAGGCCCGAGTCGCGGATCTCGGCGCGACCGTCGAAGCCGTGGACCTGCCTGCGTTGCAAGACGAGGTCGAGACGTTGCAAACGGTCGTCGCCGACGTGGTCACGGTGGACGCCGAGGTCGCGGAGCTGCGCCGAGCGGTGGAGGAGGGCGCCCTCGTGGGTCCAGCCGGTCCGGCGGGACCGCCCGGCGAACCCGGTCCTCCCGGCGAGCCTGGGCCCGCGGGACCGATCGGACCGATCGGTCCGGTTGGCCCTTCGGGCGCGATCGGCGAGGTGGGTCCGGCGGGCCCGGTCGGGCCTATGGGTCCCGACGGTCCGGCCGGTCCGATCGGACCGGTGGGCGCGGTAGGCGCGCCAGGGGAGCCAGGGGCGGACGGAGCCTCGTGCTGGGACCTCGACGGTGACGGTGCGCTCGACATCGAGGAAGATTCGAACCTCGACGGCGCCTGGAACGCCGCCGACTGCATGGGTCCGCCCGGACCGATCGGTCCCGTGGGGCCGGAGGGCCCGGTCGGGCCCGCCGGAGCAAGCGGCGACGACGGCGCGACGGGTCCCGTGGGCCCCGAGGGCCCCGAGGGTCCTGTGGGCCCCGTGGGCCCCCAGGGCGAGCAGGGCCCGCAAGGCGAGCGGGGCCCGCAGGGCGAGCAGGGTCTGCAGGGTGAGCAGGGCCCGGCGGGTGAGCAGGGCCCGGCGGGACCCATCGGCTTGGTCGGGCCACAGGGCGAGATGGGTCCGCAAGGCGAGCCGGGTCCGCAGGGCGAGCCGGGCCCGATGGGTCCGCCTGGCCCGCGCGGTCCGGCCGGCGCGGATGGCGACCAGGGTCCTCCTGGCGACCAGGGTCCTCAGGGCGAGCAGGGTCCACCGGGTGAACGGGGCCCTGTCGGTCCGGCTGGCGAGGAGGGTGCGCCGGGAGAGCAGGGTCCACCTGGACCGCCCGGTCCGCAGGGCGACGACGGTGCACAAGGCGAGCAGGGTCCACGGGGTGAACGTGGACCGGCGGGTCCCGCCGGCAAAGACGGCAGGGACGGCGAACGGGGGCCCGAAGGACCCCAGGGTCCGTCCGGACCCAAGGGCGATGAAGGCGATCAGGGTCCCGCTGGGCCGCAGGGCGAGCAGGGCGACGAAGGTCCTCGTGGGCCGGAAGGTCCGGCGGGACCGCAGGGCGACACGGGCGACGAGGGCCCGCAAGGTCCCGAGGGGCCACAGGGTCCCGAGGGTCCCGAGGGTCCCGAGGGCCCGCAAGGTCCGGAGGGCCCGCAAGGTCCGGAGGGTCCCGAAGGGCCAGCGGGTGAGTGCAGCTGCGACGGCTGAACGTCGTCCCCCGCCAACCGGCCCCGAGAAGGATCGTCAGCTCGGGGCCGGTCCCCCGTCCACCTCGGGCAGTCCACGCCCGCGCGACACGCTCGGTTCCCCGCTGACGTAGAAGCGCAGCGGCCAGGCGCGGGCTGGGTGGGTGCGCGAGAGCCCGATGCGCGCCGAGACGGCGATCGCGTCCGGCTCGACCGGTACGCCGGGCTCGAGCCACAGAGGTTCTCGGTCCAGCAGCTTCCCGTCGTAGTGCGCTTCGATCCCGAACGCCCGGGTCAAGTTGCCGGGACCCCGGGTCAAGGCGTCGTCGGCGACGCCTCCGCCCCGACGCTCGCGGAGCGCCGCGACGCCGGTCAGCGGTCGAACCGCTCGGACGAGCACCGCTTCGGGCGTTGCTTCGTCGCGGGTGACCACGTTCAAGCACAGGTGGATGCCGTAGATCCGGTACACGTACGCATGCCCCGCGTGGCGGTACATCGAGGCGACCCGAGCGGTGCGGCGGCCATGGAAGCTGTGGGCGGCCGGGTCGCGCAAGCCGAGGTACGCCTCGGTCTCCACGATCCGGCCGCTCGCGTGTCGGCCGTCCTCACCGACGACGTGAAGGACGGTTCCGAGCAGCGCCCGTGCCACCTCGACCGTCGGGGCGTCCGGGTCGAACGCGAAGCGAGGGCGGGCGTCGCTCAAGCGATCACCCGACCGAGGACGATGGCGTTCCGCAGGCCACCCGTCACCACCGGCCGCACGTGATGGACCTCGAGACCCGGCAGCGACGTGAGTACCCCGGGACGTGGGTAGAGGAGGGCGACGTCCCAGCCACGTGCGGTGCGGAGTACGTCCCGGATCAGGTCGTCGGCGCTGGCGCCGACCGCCTGCGCACCCCTGCCGTAGGGCGGGTTCGTGAGCAACAACGGCCGGCGCGCACCATGCCGGCGGGCCAGGTCGGCGAGGTCGAGGTCCTGGGCTCGTCCGACGGCGACGTCGACCCGGTGGTCGAGCCCGGCCGCGCTCAGGTTGCGGCGTGTCACGCGCACGGCGTCGGGATCAGCGTCGCGAGCGACGTGGGCGGCGACGGGGGCGGTCGCGGCGACGAGGTCGCGGTCGGCTCCGGTGGCGCGCCGGGCCTGCGCGTAGCGGCCGGGTTTCCAGGCCGGGGAGGCTTCGAAGGGGAACCGTAGGTGCCGGCCCGGCACCATTCCGAGGGCGAGTTGCAGGGCTTCGCCGACGAGCGTGCCAGATCCGCAGAACGGATCGACCACCAGGTCGTGGTCGCCGACGTCGGCCAACTCGGCCATGGCCGCCGCCGTGGTCTCGCGGACCGGCGTGGCGGTGACCCAGCGATCGCCCGCCCGCCGGTGGAGCGCGCCGCCGAGGTCGAGGGTCACCTGCGCGCGGTCGTGATGCAGGTGCAGGCGCAGCGTGAGGGCGGGCACGTCGTCGATGGCCGTCTCGATGCCTTGACCCTGCAGGACACGTCGCAGCGTGCGCTCGAGTCCGGCGTCGTCGCGCAGCCGTGACTTCGTGGACGACACGCGGACGGCCGACGACGAGCGTTCCGGTAGCCACAGCCACCAGCGGACCCGGGTGAGCTGGTCGTGCAGCATCGGGAAGGTGGTGGCCGCGGCGTCCGCGAGGAGTTCGACGCGCAACGTCTCGGCGATCCGGAGGCCGAGCAGCCCTGTGTACACGGTGTCGAACGGGCACGTGAACCGAACGCCGCCCGGTCGCCGGACGACGTCGCCGACCCCCGAGAGGCGCGTCACGTCGCGCTCCAGGAGGTCTTCGAGACCGAGCGCACACGTGGCTTCGAGGGTGTGACGCTCGTTCCAGACGTGACGCTTCACGGCTCGCGCTCGTGCGGCTTCGCTCACGGGCACCGTGGCCATCGCGACCTCCACGCCCCATCGTACGAGTGGCGAGCGCCGGGTCGGTCGGCAGGCTCGCTCGTGTCGACCCCGTCCGGCGCGGTTCGATGAACGCGATTGTCGGTTGTGCTACCATCTTCCCGTAACAGGGACAAATGTCCCGTCAACCACGGGTTCACGAAAGGTCGTAGAACTATGGTCCGATTCACGGCACTCCTCGCGGCTCTCCTCACCCTCTCCGTCGCGTTCGCCCAAGCGCCCACGTACTTCGTCCACGCCGACATGGTGCGGGGTGCCCAGGGCGCCCAGGGCGCCGTCTGCGTCGCCAACGCCGTCTTCAACCCCGGCGAGTGGGTCATCTTCCGCGCGGTCGTCTACGACGCCGCGACGGGCGAAGAGCTCCGGCACGAGCAGATCGCCGAGCTCGGTCTCACCGCCACCGTGAACGTCGATGGCGTGGGCGAGATCGACATGTTCTACCCCCCCATGGAAGAGGGCGCGCCGCCCGCGATCTCCTTCTTCCGCGGCCCGTGGCCGATCCCCGAAGACATGGCGATGGGTGAGTACAGCTGGAACATCGAGGTCCAGGACGCCGACGGCAACGCCGTCACGTTCACCCCCATCGGCCAGGGCGCCGGACTCAGCTCGATCACGATCCTCGCCGGCCAGTAACCTCCCGGCAAGGCCCAGGCGCGTCGGACCGGGTACGACCCGGACCGGCGCGCCTGCTTCACGCACCCGCGCCCCATGCACGGGGCCCAGGAAGGTCGTACCCACGATGCGAGTCCCCCTGCTCACCTTCGTTCTGGCGTTCTCCCTCGCGTTCGCGCAAGGTCAACTCACGCTCGAGCCCACGGACGGCATCGTCGGCACCGAGGTCGTCGCGACCGTCACGGGTGCAACCCCCGGTAGCGACGTCGACATCGTCTGGATGAGTGTCGACGCGGACTGGAACGTGGCCGACGGCGGCTTCTTCGGCGTGACCGCCGAAGAGACCCGAGACGTCGTCGCCACCGCCACCGTCGGAGGCGACGGCACGGCCACCACGACCTTCACGGTTCCCGAGGATTTCGGCTACGTCCACAACGTGTTCGTGGAGTCGGCGGGCGAGCCGGTCGCGCGCGGTGGCTTCATCGTGGTGCCGAACATGACGATCTCGCCGACGTCGGGCCCCGTGGGAACGCCGATCACGCTCACGATGACGGGCGTCGGTTACCGCTTCTGGGAGATCGCGTGGCACGTCCTGTACGACGGCGCGCACGCCGGCATGCTGACCGCCATCACCACCCAGGGCACCGCGGTGGCCACGTTGCCGGCGACCGGCGCCCTCGGGCTCCACACGATCCAGGCGCTGTCGGGTACCCATCCGGTCCCCTACCTCAACCAGCAGCAGTCGCCCAACTACAAGCCCGCGGTCCCCACCGTGGTGCACCAGATGTTCGAGATCACCGAGGGCGAGGCGATCCTGCCGCCGCCGCCCGAGTCACAGACGTTGCCGCGGCTCGACGCCGCCGAACCGACCGCGACCGGCGCCCGGCTCTGGGCCGACCTGCGCTCCGGCCCGGTCGACAGCCCCATCGCGTTGCGCGGCGCCGGCTTCCCCGCCAACTCGGCGGTTCGACTCGTGCTCGAATCGGTGCGCGGCAACCGCATCAGCGGGGGCGGTTGGGAGACCGTCGAACGCGACCTGGGCGAGGTCCAGACCGACATGGACGGCGACTTCGCGCACACCCTCGCGACGCCCGACGACCTGGGCGGGGACCACGCCCTCTACGCGCGAGCGGACGGGGTCGAGGCGACCTTCACCTACACGATCACGCCGAGCGTCCGCTTGGTCACCCCTGCGGTCGTCGGCCCGGGCGACGACGTCACCGTGGTCCTCAAGGGCGTCGGCTGGACCGAGACCGCCAACATCTACACCGTGTTGCTCGACAACGGCTACCTGGGGTACGGCTGCGGCTTCAACAGTCAGGGGGACGTGACGATCCACCTGAAGGCGCCGGGTCAGTCGGGCGTCCACGTGCTGTCGTTCTACCCGGCCATCTACCAGGGCGAGGTCACGGGACCGGGCGCGCCGTCGACGCCCGACGCCAACGCCACCTACCTGCAGGTGCCGATGCTGCACGCCGAAGACCATCCCGGCGAACGGCTGCCCGCCATGCACCTGGCGTTCGAGGTCCGTCAGCCCTGATCTCAGCCTGAGACGGCCATCGACCCGAGCACCGGGACCCGCGATCGACCCGGGTCCCGGTGCTCGTCTTGCGTCATGCCAAGGTGGCGGCCGCGCGGTCGAGCCGGTCGCAGCCGTCGTCGATGAGGTCCGCGGTGACGTTGAGCATCGGGGCGATGCGCATCACGTTGCCGTGGCGGCCGCCCTTGCCCACGAGCAACCCTTCGTCGCGCGCCGCGTTGAGCAGTGCGTTGGCGCGGGCGGCGTCCGGCGCCCGACCGCCGGGGTGCACGAGCTCGACACCCTGCATGAGCCCCATGCCCCGCACGTCGCCGATCCAGGCGTGACGGTCCTTCAGCGCCTCGAGCCGGCTACGGAGGCGCGCCCCTTGCGCTTCGGCGTTCTCCCACAGCCGATGCCGTTCGATGTACGAGATCGTCGCGAACGCCTGCGCCATGGCCACCGGGTTGCCGCCGAACGTCGAGAGCGTCAGCGCCTGCACCGACTCCGCGACCTCGGGCGTCATCACCGTCGCGCCGACCGGGGCGCCGTTGGCGATCCCCTTGGCGAACGTGATCACGTCGGGCTCGACGCCCCAGTGCTCGATCGCGCACCAGTGCCGTCCCGTGCGCCCCCACCCGGTCTGCACCTCGTCGATGACGAGCAGCCCACCGGCTTCACGCACCAGCGGCTCGATGCGGCGGAAGTAATCGGTCGGGACGACCGCGAAGCCGCCGACCCCTTGGATCGGCTCGGCCATGAACGCCGCGATCTTGCCGTCCGTGGACGTCGCCAGGAAGTCGGCGAAGTCGTCGACCAGGAAGTCGAGGTACGCGTCCTCGCTCATGCCATCCGGTCGCCGGTAGAGGTTGGGGCTGCGCACCTGCTTGATATGGCCGTCGTAGACGCCCCCCTGCTTCCAGTTCGAGTGCGCCGTCATCGCCATCATCGCGCCGCTCCGGCCCGCATACGCGTGTCGGAGCGAGACCACGTCGCGGTGTCCGGTGTGCGTGCGCGCGGCCAGGACCGCCATCTCGTCGGCCTCGGTGCCGCTGTTCGTGAAGAACGAGACCTTCAGGCGCCCCGGCGTGATCTCGGCCAACTTCTCGGCCACGCGCACGGTGATCTCGTTGAGGTAGAGGGTGCTGGTGTGACCCGCGCGGCGCATCTGGGCGGCAGTGGCCGCGACCACCTCGTCGTTGGCATGCCCCACCGACACCGTGAGGATCCCACCGAAGAAGTCGAGGTAGCGATGGCCTTCGACGTCCCACACCCAGTCGTCCTTGGCGTGGTCGACGGCCAGCGGCCGGTCGCCGTAGTAGAGCATCTGGCTCTGCATCGGCAAGAGGTACTCGCGTTGACGCGCGAGCAACGAGCTCGTGGCGGTCGTCGAGCCGGGCGGTGCGACGCGGGTGGCGCTGTCGACGGACATGGCATCCTCCTGGAGCGTGGGCACGCGAGCGTGATCGACGCTGGCTGGGAGGTCCACGATAGCGCGAGTCGTCGTCTGCCGGCGGCCCCACCGCCGGCAGACGACGACACGGTCACCCCCCTGAATCGGCCCCCAGCCTGCGCGATCCGGGCGCTGGCCCGTCGGATCGCGGGACGGTCTGCGTCGCCTTGGCCGTACCACGCGCGAGCGCCTGGGCGCTGACGTCGCCGAGGAGCACCGGGCTCGGTCGTCCGAGTCCGAAGCCCTGCACGTGCGTGACCCCGAGGCCCTCGAGCACGTCGAGCTGCGACGGGTCCTCGATGCCTTCCGCGACGACGATCGCGTAGCGGACGGCCGCTTCGCGCACGAGCCGCGAGACACCCTCGCGATCGTCGGGATCGATCAGGCGGGCGAGGACGCTCCGGTCGAGCTTGATCCCGTCGACCGGCGCGTCGATGCGCCAGCGGCGCTGGAGGTCCTCGCAGGTGACGTCGTCGAGCAGCACGACGTCGAGGTCGGCGCCGAGCGTCGCGAGGCTCGACCACAGACCGACCAGGTCGCGGTAACGCTGCTCGGTCAACTCCACGATCAAGCGGCCCCGTACGGTGGGCAACAGCGCCTCCAGGAGGCGCATCACCACGGGATGCGTGACCTGCCGCGGGCTCAGGTTGACGCTCAGCCGCACATCCGGTTGCGCCTGCAGCGACTCCGCCGCGCGTTGCACGGTGAACTGCGTGAAGGCGGGCAGCCGGATGGGCGCCAACCAGTACGGCAACACGTCGAGCGGGCCACGCACGGTGCCATCGGGCAGGTGCCAGCGGATCAGGGCTTCGTGCCAGCCGTCGCTCCCCTCATGGAGCGCGACGACGGGTTGGAACTGGAAGCGCAACGCCTCGAGTGGGACGACGGGGGGTGTGGATGCGGGGGGTTCGCGCATGGGGAAGGGGCGCTCGCGCTCGCGGGCACCCCGGACTCACTTTCCTCGGCGTAGCAGCGCCGACGGGTGGGACCCTGCCTCAGCCGGCGTCGTAGTGGCCCGGCTTGCCCGAGCTGCCCGCCATGACGATCTCGGTCGGCTGGAGCGACGCGAAGGTGCCCATGGTCAGGCCAGCGAGCGCGAGGGCGACGAGCGTGGCGCGGGCGAAGGACTTGAGGTGGGTCATGGACGGCCTCCTTGGGATGAGGAGAAGGTACCGACCAGGGCGCTTCAAACCCGCTTCATGCATCGGCGAAACGATGGCGCGTCCTTGGAGCGCCCCGCTCCGTACGCTCGCGCCGTACCGAGCGAGGAGGTCACCATGACGTACGACGAAGCGAGAAGGCGTTTGCAGCAGACGACCGACTTCCAGTTCCAGGGTGAGCGGGTGTGGATCCGGGACGTGGCGGTCTTGCGTGCCGCAGACGCGTTGCGCGCCGAGGACGCGCGCCCGATCGCCCCCACCGTGCCGTCGCCCCTCACGTGGGCGGCGCGGCGTCCGAGCGCGCAAGGCAGGGCTGCCTGACCGATCCGGTCGGGAGAACGCCCGTTCCGACCGCCGCATGACCGGCTATCGTGCCCGCGTGTGGCTCCCACGCCAGCTCGACAGGATCGAGAGCAGCACCCTGCCTGTGGTGCTGCTCGGCGGCGAGCCCTATGGCACCCCGTACCTGATCGAGGCGCTCCGCGCGCGCCGGCGTCTCGCCTGGTTCGCCCTCTCGCCGCGACTCCAGGACGACCCGATCGGTCAGGCGAACGCGCTCGCGGCGGCGCTGAACGCCGTCCTCGGGGCGCCGCTCTTCGCCCAGGCGTTGCCGCATGCGGCGCACCTGCGGACCCTGCGCCACCATGCCGCCGACCTGCGCCCGTTGTGGATCGCCCTGACGGTCGCCGACGCCGCCTCGCCGCTGGCCGCCGACCTGCTCGCCCTGCATGGTGACGACTACCGGATCGTGCTCGACGTTCGGGGTTCGGCGTTGCCCTCGGTGTGGCGCGAGCGCGCGCTCGTGCTCGACGAGGCCCGTCTGGCCGTGACACCCGAAGAGGCCGTCCACGTCGTGCCGGGCGGCCTTGCGTCCGCCGACGTCGACGCCCTCGTCCGGGGCGCCGGTGGCCGGTTCGGGGACCTGCTCGTCGCCTCGGCGCGGGTGGCGCAACTGCCGGCCCCCACCGTCCCTTCGCCGCTCGGTCCGCTCAAAGCCATCCAGGACGCGGAGGCCGTGGACCCGGGCCTCGCGGTCCGGGCGCTGCAGCGTACGGGCGACGACGTGGGCGCGCTCGAGCTGGCCGTGTTGAGCCTGCCGGAAGGGGTCGACGATCTCCTGCGACGCGCCGGTCCGGCCTACCAGGAGCGTGGTCAGACCGAGCGCCTGCACCTGTTGTTGTCGGCCGTGCCGCCGCCGTACGCCACGCGCGAGCGCACGCTCGAGTGGCGGTTGGTCGCGGCGCTCGCGGCGGGCGAGTTGGCCTCGGTCGCCGCCGACGTCGACGCCCACCTGGCGGCGTTCGACGCTCCCGAGCTGCGGGCGCGGCGCGCGGGCACCCTGCCGTCACCCACCGGCTGGACGCTGGCGGAGGAGGCCGCGAGGTCGCGCCGAACGCCGCTGACCGTCTGGCAGCTCGGCCGGCTCCACCCCGACCCGGTGCGCGGCATCGTCCTGCTCGAGGAGAGCGTCCGGCTGGCCGAAGAGCTGGGCACCCCGTACGAGGTGGCGCGCAACGCCGGCGCGCTGGCGGCTCGCCTCCTCCACGCCGGCGAGTTCCAGCGCGCGCGGGCGTGGGCCCAGTGGGCGCTCCACACGTTCGACCAACACGAGTTGCGCGACGGTCCGAGGCGTCTGCTGCTCGCGAACGACCTCGCCTACGCACGCTTGCTCATCGGCGACGTCGCCGGCCTCCGCCGCGGGCTCGCCGACACCGGTCTCGCGCTCGACGGCGTTCTGCCCGACGTGGCCAACCTGTACCGCACCACGCTCGCGGCGCTCGACCTGGCCGAGGGCCGACCGACGGCGGCGTTGGCGCCCCTGCGCACGGTGGTGGCCACCAGCGCGAGGCGGCATCGCGGCGAGTACGCCGTCTCGCTGGTACGCGTGCTCAACGAGCTCGGTCTGTGGGACGAAGCGGCGCAGGTGGCCGCGGATACCGTCGAACTGGGCCGCGACGCCGGAGAGCACGCCGAGCTCGTCGGGCGCCTCGCTCGCGGCATGGCGGAGGCCGTGCGTCCGCACGTCGCCCCGGGCGCCGACACGACGACGCCGTCCCGCAGCCTCGCCCGACCGCACGACGCCACCGTCGACGACCTGGCCGAGGTCATGCACGCGCGGTCGGTCGCGGCCGAGCTGCGGCTCTCGGCCGCGCTCCACTACCTCTTGGCCACCGGGGGCGCCGCGCACAACGTACCGAGCGACCTGGCCGAGACCCTGAGCGCCACCCACCCCGTGGCGCTCCACGTCTTCAGCGGTCCGCGCGCCGTCTTCCAGAACGTCTGGAGCGCGCTCGACCGCGCCGGCCCGCCGTTACGGCTGGACGTGTTCGGGGGCGTGCGCTGCCACCTGGCGGGTCAGCCGATCGCCCTGCCGCCCCGGCTCGCGGAGGTGGCGCTGGCCCTCGCGTTGCACCCGACCGGGATCGGTCGCGACGCGCTCAACGACTTCCTCGTCCCGCACGGCCAGGCGCCCTTCACGAGCGGTGGCCTGCGCGGACTGCTGACCCGCCTGCGCACGCTGCTGCCGGTGAGCGAGGCGCCGTACCGGCTCACGATCCCCTACGCTTGCGACGTGCAGGAGATGCGCGATCACCTGGCCGCCGGCCGGGCTCGCGACGCGATCGCCACCTTCTCGGGTGCCCCGCTCCCCAGCAGCACCGCGCCCGGCGTCGAAGAGCTGCGCGCCGAGCTCGAGGAGCAGTTGCGGCAGGTCGCCTTGATCGGCTCGGACGCCGACGTCCTCTACGAGCTCGCGGAGCGCCTCGGCGACGACCTCGAGCTGTGGGAGGCGTGCGCCGACGCGCTCGCGCCCGGCGACCCGCGCCTGGCGTTGGCGCGCGCCCGCAGGCGCCGGCTCCGCGAGGAGTACCGCGCGCGCGAGGGGGCGGCATAGATTGGGTCCATGGATTTGAGCGAAGCCCGCACCTCCGTCGTCGTCGCCGAAGGCGATGGCATCGGTCCCGAGATCTCCCAGGCCACGCGCCGCATCCTCGACGCCGCCGGCGCACGCATCGACTGGCACCCCGTCACGCTCGGCCATCGGGCGTACCGAGACGGCGTCCAGAGCGGCGTGCCCGCCGAAGCGTGGGACGCGATCCGTCGCCACAAGGTCCTGCTGAAGGGTCCGATCCTCACCCCGCAAGGTGGCGGCTACAAGAGCGTGAACGTGACCCTGCGCAAGAGCCTCGGTCTGTTCGCCAACGTGCGCGAAACGAAGGCGTACGCGCCCTACGTGCCCACGCGCCATCCGGCGATGGACGTCGTCGTCGTCCGCGAGAACGAGGAGGACCTCTACGCCGGCATCGAGCACCGCCAGACGCGCGAGGTCACCCAGTCGCTCAAGCTCATCAGCCGACCGGGTTCCGAGCGGGTGATCCGCTACGCCTTCGCCTACGCGCGGGCGTACAAGCGGAAGCGCATCACCTGCCTGACCAAGGACAACATCATGAAGTTGACCGACGGCTTGTTCCACCGCGTGTTCGACGAGGTGGCGGCCGAGTACCCCGACATCGAGGCCGATCACATGATCCTCGACATCGGCGCGGCCCGCCTCGCGGACAACCCCGAGGACTTCGACGTCGTGGTCACGCTCAACCTCTACGGCGACGTGCTCTCGGACGTCACCGCCCAGCTCGCTGGTTCGGTGGGCCTGGCGGGGTCGGCCAACATCGGCTACGACGTGGCGATGTTCGAGGCCGTCCACGGCACCGCGCCCGACATCGCCGGCAAGGGCATCGCCAACCCGTCGGGGCTGCTCATGGCGGCCGTGCAGATGCTCGTGCACATCGGTCAAGCGGACGTGGCGGAGCGCGTCGAGAACGCCTGGTTGCGCACGCTCGAGGACGGCGTCCACACCGGCGACGTCTACCGCGCCGGCACCAGCCGCGAACGCGTGGGCACCGAGAGCTTCGCCGACGCCGTCATCCAGCACCTGGGCCTGCAGCCGCGTCACCTGGCACCCGTGACGTACGCCAAGGCGGACCTGACGATCGAGCTCGCGCCGCCGCGCGAGGTCGAGAAGACGCGCCGTGGCGTCGACGTGTTCCTCGACTGGTCCGACGGCGAGCGCGATCCGAACGGGCTCGGCGCCGCGCTCGAGGCGGCGGCCGGTCCCAGCGGCTGGCGGCTCGAGGTGATCACCAACCGGGGGGTGCGCGTGTACCCCGGAGGCTTTCCGGAGACGTCACGCACCGACCACTGGCGCTGCCGCTTCTTCCGCGCCGACGACGGCGTCGCCGAGTTCCAGCAGGTGCTCGCGCTCCTCGCCGACGTCGACGCGGCCGGCCTCGAAGTCATCAAGACCGAGGGGCTCTACGAGTTCGACGGCGAGCCCGGGTACTCGGGGGTGCAAGGCTGACCCGCGGAGCCACCCGAGACGTCGGCCGCACGCCGCCCGATGATGCCCTCCACGCCCGAGGTTGGGCGTAAGCTCCGCGGATGCATCTCTCCCCTCGCGACAAAGCCTTCACGCTCGCCGGCATCATGTTGGCGGTGTTCCTCGGCGCGCTCGACCAGACGATCGTGTCGACCGCACTGCCCAAGATCGTCGAGGACCTCCAGGGCGTATCGCGCTACGCCTGGGTGGCGACCGCGTACTTGCTGGCGTCGACCGTGCTGGTGCCGATCTACGGCAAGCTCGCCGACATGTACTCGCGCAAGCGCATCGTGCTGTTCGCGATGTCGACGTTCCTGGCGGGGTCGTTCCTGTGCGGCATCGCGGGCGAGTTCGGCGCGTTGCCGCTCCTGGGCGACGGCATGAGCCAACTCATCGTGTTCCGCGCCATCCAAGGGCTGGGCGGTGCGGGCCTGTTCTCGCTGGCGTTCATCGTCATCGCCGACCTGTTCCCGCCGCGCGAGCGTGGCCGTTACCAAGGGCTGGTGGGCGCCACCTTCGGCATCGCCAGCATCCTGGGACCCTGGATCGGCGGTCTCCTGACCGATTACGGCGGTGGGCTCATCCCCGGGATCGAGGGGTGGCGTTGGGTGTTCTACGTCAACGTGCCGGTCGGTGCGGTGGCGTTGTGGTTCGTGGCCACCCGCATGCCGCCGTTGCGACCCGCCGCGTCGACGGCGCGCCTCGACGTCGTGTCCGCGGCGTTCATGGTCGGGGCGCTGGTGCCCCTGGTGCTGGGTCTGCAGCTCGACCGGACGGTGTACCCGTGGGATGGCGCGGTGACCCTCGGGATGTTCGCGGCCGCGTTCGTGTTCGGCGTGGCGTTCGTGTTCCGGTCGTTGGCCTCGTCGAGCCCGGTCCTGGACGTGCGGCTCTTCCGCAACCGGGTGTTCGCCACCGCCAACCTGGCGGCGTTCTTCCTCGGCGCGGTGTTCCTGTCGACGATCATCTTCCTGCCCCTGTTCATGGTGAACGTGGTGGGGGTGTCGGCGACGCGCGCGGGTCTCAGCCTCATCCCGCTCTCCCTCGGCGCCGTCGCGGGCTCGATCTTCTCGGGCCAGATCGCCTCGCGGCTCGGGCGCTACAAGGGCCTCATGACGTTCGGCGCCGTGGTGCTCCTGGTCGCCGTCTACCTGCTCTCCACGATGACGGCCGACGTGCCGTACTGGCGCGTGACGCTCTACATGATCCTGGTGGGGATCGGCATCGGACCGGGCCTGCCGCTCTACACGCTGGCGATCCAGAACGCGATCGACGCGCGCAAGGTGGGCCAGGCGACCAGCGCGGCGCAGTTCTTCCGACAGATCGGCGGCGCCGTCGGCGCGGCCGTCATGGGCACGATCTTGGCGACGACGTTGAGCGCGGCGTTCGCGGGCCTCGGCTCCTCGGCCGCCCTCCAGGGGATCGACCCGGGCGCGTTCAGCGGGAGCGAACTGAGCTCCACAGGTGGTGCGGACGTCGGTGCGTCGGTCGAGGCGGCCTTCGCCGCCCAAGCCGACGCGCTCGTCGCCGCCCTGGAGGATCCGGATCCGCAGGCGCTCGAGCGAGCGTTGGCCGCAAGCCCGATCCCGCCGGAGGCTCGGGCGCCGATCCTCGGCCAGGCCGCTGCGGTCCGTGGCGATCCGGCCGCGACGGCCGCGTTCGGCTCGCTCCTGCGCACCCGTCTGCTCGACCAGGCGGCGACGGTCGCCGCGTCGGTCTCGCGCGGGATCCGCGAGGGCTTCGCGGACGCGGTGGTCGCCGTGTTCGCGGCGCTCGTCTGGGTGGTCGTGCTCGGCCTGGTCGCGACGCTCCTGGTGCCGTCGCTGGAACTCCAAGGACGGCAGGCGACGAAGGACGGATCGGCCGCGGAGCCGACCGTCGAACCCGTCGCCTGACGATCAGCGTTCCGCGGGTCTGAGGGCCACGCCCCGCGCCCGCACGGCGGCCGCGGGGGTGGGGCGGCCGCGGGCGTGAAGCGGCCGCGGGCGTGTGGCGGCGCCGTCAGCGCCGGCGCGACCAGCCGAGCACGGCCACGCCCACGCCGATGAGCGCGAGCGGGAGGAGCCAGCGAGCCAGACCGCCGGTCGGGTCGTTGGCCAGCACCGTGATGGCCGCCCACGCGAGGGCCGGCCACAGCGCCCAGCGGCCGCCGCCGGCTTCCTTGGGGAGCAGGTACACGGCCGTGAAGGTGGCCGTCATGCCGAGCAGGAACACGACGCCCTCGTCCCAGCGTGGGAACAGGGCGTCGACCCCGGCCACCACCGCCAGGGTGCTCAGCAGCCCGGCGGGCAGGAGCGCCCAACCGGTCCGCGGCCGATCCGTGCGCGGGGTCGCGAAGGTGAGCCAGAACGCCAGGGCCGCCATGCCCAAGAAGGCGGGTCCCGAGAGCTGGCGCACCGTGGCCGCGGCGACGACCGCCAAGCCGGCGTGCACGGCGATGCGCACCAGCACGCCCGTCCGGCCTTCGAGACCCCGCCACGCCACGGTGGCCGCCAGCCCGATGCCCACGAGCCACGCCAGCTCGGCGAGCAGCCCCACGGTCCCGCGCCCTCGCAGGAGCGTCGCCAAGCCGGCCAGGACCAGCAGCACCCCTGCGCGGCGCGGTGTCACGAGCGTCCATCCTCACCGTCGGCGAGCGCCGTCAGCGGCAACCGGGCCCGGACGCACGTGCCCTCGCCGGGTGCGCTCTCGACGTCGAGGGTGCCGCCGAGGGCGGCCAGACGCTCGCGCATGGACGTCAGCCCGAGGTGGCCCGGGAAAGGACCGGTCGGCACGAAGCCGACCCCGTCGTCGCCCACCTCGAGGACCAGCGCCTGCTCGTCGGCGTTCGCGCGGAGCGTGACGTGGGTCGCGTGGGCGTGTTTCACCACGTTGTGGAGCGCCTCTTGCACCACGCGCAGCAGCACCTGCTGGGTGGTCAGGGGGAGCGCGGGCAGGTCCTCGAGTTCCCGTGCGGCCGTGAGCTTGTGGCGCAGCTCGAGCCCGTCGAGCTGACGGTGCAACGCCGCGACGAGGCCGACGTCGGCGAGCGCCTCGGGCCGGAGCTCGAAGATCAGCGCGCGCATCTCGGCCAGGGCGGCTTCGGCGAGCTCGACGACCGTGTCGAGCGCCCGGCGAGCCTTGACGGGGTCGCGTTCGACGTGACCGTGCGCCGCGTGGGCACCCAGCACGATGGCGTAGATCGCTTGGCTCACCGAATCGTGGAGCTCGCGGGCCAGATGCCGGCGCTCGTCGTCGGCGGCCTCGTCGCGCGCCCGCTCGTAGAGCCGCACGTTCTCGATGGCGACCGCCGCCTGCGCCGCGACCGCCGTCGCCCACCGCCGTCGTTCGTCGTCCCAGCCCACGCCCTGCGGCGCCACCACCCGAAGCGCACCCACGGTCCGGTCGCGCACGCGCAGCGGCAGCGTGAGCGTGTCGTCGGCCACCATGCCGCCGGGCGGCAACGCGCCCACGTGGTGCACCGGTGTCTCCGGGACCGGTCCCCGACGCGCCAGCACCACGAGGCTGCCATCGGGCTCGGCCTCGCTCACCTCGGCCGCCAGGGTGGCGCCGGCCTCGCTCAGCCGATCGAGCACCGCGGCCAGCAGCGGTTGCAGCTCGACCGTGACGGCGATCGTGTTCGACAGGGCCAACAGCGCCTGCAGCTCGGTCGTGCGGGCCACCACCCGTGCCTCGAGTCGGTCCTGCGCCTCGACCAGCGCGTCGGCCATGCCGTCGAAGGCGCGTGCCAGCTCGCCCAACTCGGACCGGTCCTCGAGCCCCAGCCGCACGTTCCGGTGACCGGCCGCCAGCGCGCGGGTGGCTTCGGTGAGCCGGGCGATGGGTTCACCGAACAGCGACCGAGAGAAGGCCACCGCCGCGACGAGCGTCACCGCCACCACGACCACCAGGTTCACCAGCGAGCTGCGCAGCACGGCGCCCAGCGACTCCGGGGACGGGACGCCGGCCCGGGCGCTCACGAGGGCGTCGAACCCGCGCCAGAGGAGCACGCCGGTGGCGGCCGCCAGCCCCAGCACCACCGCCAGCAGTAGGAGCGTGAGGCGGGTGGTCAGCCGGTCGAGGAAGGGGACCTCGCTGCCCGCACCGAGCGCCTCGGGTGCTGGAGCACCGCGGGACGGCGGCGTCGCCTCTGGCGAGACGCGGGTCACGGTCGCGCCTCGACGATCCCTTCGCGTACCGCGTGCAACGCGGCCTGGGTGCGGCTCTTGAGGCCCAGCTTGGCCAGGAGGTTGGAGACGTGGGACTTCACGGTCGCTTCGCCGACGCCCAGGTCTCGGGCGATCGCCTTGTTCGTCGCGCCGGCCGCGATGTGGCGCAGGACGTCCAGCTCGCGCTCGGTGAGCGGTTCGCTGGCGTCCGCCGGTCGCTGCGGGCTGCGCAGCTCGCGTACCAGCCGCTGTTGGGCCCGCGGGTCGAGCCGCACCTCGCCCCGCGCGGCCGCTCGTACGGCGTCGAACAACTCGTCGGGCCGCGTCTCCTTGAGGAGGTAGCCGGCCGCGCCGGCCTCGACGGCGTCGACCACCAGCCGGTCCTCGAGCACCGACGTGAGGGCGACCACTTCGACGTCGGGATGCGCGCTGCGGATGGCGCGCGTGGCCTCGACACCGTTCATCACGGGCATGAGCAGGTCCATGACGACGACGTCCGGCTGGAGTTCGGCGACCTTTGCCAGGGCCTCGCGACCGTCGCCCGCCTCGCCCACGACCTCGAGGTCGTCCTCCAGCTCGAACACCAAGCGCAGACCGCGTCGCACGACGACGTGGTCGTCGACGAGCAGCACGCGGATGCGCTCCTTCGGAACGGGTGCGGCGGTCGGATCGGGAACGTTCGAATCAGGCACGAGGCCTCCCGCGTCAGACTACCGTCCCTACCCGAAGGGCGCCTCCGCCCTAAGGTGGAGACACGTCCACCCGACGGCGGAGGCGCACCCACCCTCCGAAGACCGACGCGGCCGGTACCGCCCACGCCCTACGCTGGTCCCGACCCTCAAGGAGGTCCCGCATGTCCCTTCCCAACACGAACGTCGACCCGAAAGATCGTCCGCGCGTCCTAGGCGCCATCGCGCTCATCGTCGTGGGCGTGCTCGGGCTCCTGAGCAGCCTCGGCGTGCTCGACGGCATGGGCGGTCTGTTCGGCCTGATGCTGTTCGGTGCCGCCGCCGTCTTCGCCGCGGCCCAAGGGCGCCGATCGAACTCGTTCTGGTGGCGCGCCGTCGCATACCCGCTGGCGGGTCTCGCGATCGCCTCCGTCGCCCCGACCGCCATCGGCGGCGCCGCCTTCCTCGGTTCGCTCGGTCTCGCGTTCGGGCTCGTCTGGCGCGAGAACGAGCGGCGTTGGTGGGCCGTCATCCCCGCCGGCACGCTGTTGAGCCTCGGCCTGACCGCCCTGATCGACGGCGTCACCCGTGGCGACACCGCCGGTGTCGTGTTCCTCCTCGGTCTGGCGGCCACGTTCTACGTGCTCACGCGCCTGACGGTCGAACCCCAAGCGTGGGCGATCTACCCCGCCATCGGCTTGGCGCTCCTCGCCGTGATGACGGCGACGGTGTCCGGTGGCTGGCTGCTGCCGCTGGCCTTCATCGCCATCGGCGCCTACCTGCTCTGGCGCTCCGGCGCGCTGCCCGGCCTGCGCTCCACCGACAAGCCCGCGCCACCGGCGCCGTCCGCTTCGGCCCCGTCCGCCACGCCGGCCGCCCCGACGGCCCCCGCACCCGCGGCCCCTGCCCCGAGCGCTGCCGCGCCCACGGCTCCCGTGACCTCGGCTCCCGCCCCCACGGCCGCCGCCCCCACGGCCCCAGCCCCCACGGCCCCCGCCCCCACGGCCGCCGTCCCCACGGCTCCCGTCCCGACGGACGCCACCGGGCCGGCCGCGCCCACGCCCGCCGCGCAGCCGAACGCCCTGCCGGAGCCGCACGACCCCGACGCCGCCCGTCACGACCCGGACGCGCCCGTGCTGCTCGACGCCGCTGGCCGACCCGTGCACGCTTCCGACGAGGTCGAAGCGCTCGGGGAAGACGCCGAGGACGACGCCTCGTCGCGCATCTGAACGCGTTCGTCGAACGGAGGGGGGTCGCCCGGTCTTCGGACCGGGCGACCTTCGTTCAGGCTTCGAACCAGCCGTTGACGCGTTCGGCCAGATGGTCGCCGATCGCCAGCGAGGCCGTCGCGGCGGGGGAGGGCGCGTTCAGGACGTGCAGGGAGCGGTCGGTCTCGACCGTGACGAAATCGTCGAGCAGCTTGCCGTCGCGCCCGATCGCCTGGGCGCGGACACCGGACCCGCCGCGCCGCACGTCGCCGATCGTGAGGCTCGGCACGAGCTTCTGCAGCGACGCCACGAAGGCCGGGGTCCGGAACGAACGCCAGGCCTCGTACGCCCCGAGACGCCAGAAGCGCGCGGCCAGGCGCCAGAAGCCCGGGTAGGCGAGCGTCTCGGCGAGCTCGCCCCAGCGGATCGTGCGATGGTCGTAGCCCTCGCGCGCCAGGGCCAGGACCGCGTTCGGTCCTGCTTCCACCTCACCGTGCACGGTCCGGGTGAAGTGGACGCCCAGGAAGGGGAGGGACGGGTCCGGCACCGGGTAGATCAGACCCCGTACCTTCTCGCGGGCGTGGGGTTCGAGCATGTAGTACTCCCCCCGGAACGGCACGATCGACACGTCCGTACGAATGCCTGCGAGTCGGGCGAGGCGATCGGCGTACAGGCCGGCGCAGACGATGAGCCTTTGCGTGCGCACACGTAGGCGCGGGCTCGTCACGGTGAGCCCCGCCGCGTCCTCGTGGATGCCGAGGACGGGCGCGCTCGTCTCCACGCGCGCGCCACGCCGGCGCAGACCCTCCGCGAGCGACTCGGCGACGCCCGGGTAATCGACGATCGCCGTATGGGGCGAGTGCAGCGCACGCAACCCGGCCGCGTACGGTTCGAGCTCGCGCAACTCGTCGGCGTCGATGGCGCGGAGGCCGGGGACGCCGTTCTCGAGCCCCCGGGCGAGGAGCGCGTCGAGGCGCGGCAGTTCGACCTCGTCCGTGGCGACGATCACCTTGCCCACCTCGTCGAACCGCACCCCGTGCTCGGCGCAGTACGCGCGCAGCAGGCCGACGCCGGCCACGCTCAGGCGTGCCTTGAGCGACCCTGGCGTGTAGTAGATGCCGGCGTGGACGACGCCGCTGTTGCGGCCGGTCTGATGGCGCGCGACACCCGGCTCCTTCTCGAGGAGGACGAGCCGCAACGCGGGATGCCGGCGCAGGAGCGCGTCCGCGGTCGCCAGACCGACGACCCCGGCCCCGACCACCACGACGTCGGCGTGGACGGTCTCGGCGTGCGGGACCACGGGGCGTGGGTCGGCGTCACCGCCGACCGCCGTCAATTCGCTCGAGGTCATGCGCGAGCCTACCGCGCAGGTCCGTACGGGGCGACGGGGCCTCGACCGACATCGTGGGCCAGAGGACCGTGCCCTGGGCGCGCTTCCGGTAGCGTGCGCCATGAACTCCGCGGCCCGTCGTGGTCGACATGGCTGACGCCACCGCCTGGTGGTTGAGCGACACCCGTTTCCGAGAGCGGGTCTCGGCCGCCGACCTCCGGACGTTCATGCAGGTGTGCCCCGAGCGCCCCTATCCGCGCGGTTCGACGCTCTTCCGCGCTGGCGATCCGGCCACCCACCTGCACGTCGTGGCAGCGGGTCAGGCGAAGCTGGTCGTGCCCACCCCCGACGGCCGCGAACGGATCCTGGCCGTGTGCGGTCCGGAGGACGTGTTCGGGGAGGCGTTCGTGGGCGACGAAGACGTCTACCGCGTCGATGCGGTCGCTTTGACCGACCTGATCACGTGTCCGATGGACCAAGAGCAGTACCGGCGCTTGGCGCTGCACGCGCCGGGGTTCGTCGTGGCGTTCACGCGCATCCTCGCCGACAAGGTGTTCGCCTGCCACGATCAGCTCGGTCGCATCGAAGCCCCCATCCGTTCGCGGGTGGCGGCGGCGCTGCTGGATCACGCCACGAGGTTCGGTGCGAGCGACGGCGACGGCTGGATCGCCCTCGAAACCGTGCTCCGGCACGACGACCTGGCGTCGATCGTGTCCGCGACCAGGGTCTCGGTGACGTCGGCGATCGCCAGCCTGCGCTCGACGGGCGTGCTCGAAGGGACGCGCGGCCGCTACCGCCTGCACCCGGAGGGGCTGGCGGACGCGGCCGCGTCGTACGAAACGCTCTGAGGGTCGCGCCGCCGCGCGCTTCGCTCAGTTCGCGGTGTAGGTCAAGAAGGCGTAGTCGGTCTCGGCTGCGCCCGTGTGGCAACCGACGCACATCTGGTGCATCTCGTCACCGACCTGCGCCCACATGCCGCCGAACGAACCGTCCTCCATGCGCTCGAACATGCCGTACTGCCAATCGCCGTTCTCGGGATCGAAGCCGGCCACCTTGGCCATGGCGGTGATCACGGTGACGGTTCTCGACTCGGGATCCTGCGTCTCCTTGACGAGCTCGCTGCCCTCGGGGAACGGGAACGTGCGCGTGGTGGCCGCTTCGACGCCGGCCTCGTTGACGTAGACGTCCTTCGCGGCCGGGTGCGCGCTGGTGATGAAGTTCTTCTGCGGGTTGAGGCGGGTCCAGTCGAGGTACTGGGGCGGCTCGCTGCTCATCATGGCCTGGGCGACGACGACCGTGGCGAGCAGGGTGCCGACGAGCACGAGGGCGAGGGGCACGAGGCGACGTGGGTTCTTGGGCATGCGGGACCTCCGGGACGGGGTGTCTCGCGCGGGCGACGCGGCGCGTCGCGCCTCGCGGCGAGCACCTCGACCATGGCGCGCGTGGGGGGCGCGTGTCGGTCGTGCGTTTGACCGACGGTCGCAGACCCCCTCGCGCGTGGGGACGTTCCGCCCTGGGGTCCCTGCAGGAGTGGGCATAACCTGCACGAGATGCACCAGCCGCAGGCGCCCACCTCCGAACTCTTGACCGCCCAGGACGTCGGCCGCCTGCTCGACGTCGACGCGTCCACCGTGTACCGCATGGCGGGCGACGGCCGGCTGCCGGCCGTGAAGATCGGCCGCCAGTGGCGGTTCCCCGCCGGCGCCCTCCGCGACGCGGTCCAAGCCGGGGTACCGCTCACGGGCGTCGCGCCCGCGCTCCGTGGGGCGCCATCGCCGCAGGCCGCGCCCGCCGAAGCGACCCTCTGGGCGGAGACGCCGTACGCGCGCGACCTCGTCGACGTCGCCGCGGTCGCCCTCGGCGTGATGATGGTCATCACCGACCTGCAGGGGCGAGCGCTGACGCCCGTCGCCAACCCCTGCCGTTGGTACGCGGATCGCGCCGACGACCCGGTCGTGACGACGGCCTGCAGCCAGGAGTGGAGCGACCTCGCGGTCGACCTCGAGTTCGAACCGAGGTTCCGACGGGGCGCGTTCGGCTTCGAATGCGCCCGGTCGTTGGTGCGTTCGGGTCCGCACCTCGTCGGCATGGTGCTGGCCGGGGGCGTGGCGCCGGCCGAGGCCGAAGCAGCTCTCCGACACGATCTCCACCACCTCACTCCGACCGGACGGGATCGCGCCCTCACGACGCTCCCCAGGGTCGCCGCAGCGCTGTCCCGCCTGGCGGGCCACCCGACCCCGGGTGCGTCCCCGCTCGCGGCGGACGAAGGGAGCGACGGATGAAAGACCTGCTCGTGCTGGGCGCAGGGACCGCTGGGACGATGGTGGTCAACAAGCTGCGACGGAAGCTCGATCCCGCCGAATGGCGCATCACGATCGTCGACCGCGACGGTGATCACCACTACCAGGCCGGCTACCTGTTCATCCCGTTCGGCACCTACCGGCCGAGCGACGTCGTCAAGCCGCGAGAGCGCTTCATCCCGCGTGGCGTGGACCTGGTGATGGGGGCGGTCGATCGGGTCGATCCGCAGGCCAAGAGCGTCCGGCTGGAAGACGGCCGGACGTTGCCCTACGACCAACTCGTCATCGCCAGCGGCACCACGCCGCGGCCCGACCAGACGCCGGGGATGATGGGCAGCGAGTGGCGCAAGAGCGTCTTCGACTTCTACACCCTCGAGGGCGCGACGGCGCTCGCGGCAGCGCTCAAGACGTTCGACGCCGGGCGCCTCGTCGTGCACATCACCGAGATGCCGATCAAGTGCCCGGTCGCGCCGCTCGAGTTCGTCTTCTTGGCCGACGCGTACTTCCGCGGCCGCGGGCTCCGCAACGAGGTCGAGCTCGTCTACGTGACGCCGCTCGACGCCGCGTTCACGAAACCGGTGGCCGCCGCCCGACTCGGCGGGATGCTGAGCGAACGCAACATCCGTGTGGAGACCGACTTCATGATCGAGCGGGTCGACGAGGCGGGCAAGGCGCTCGTGTCGTTCGACGAACGCGAGGTGCCCTTCGACCTGCTGGTCACCGTGCCGCTCAACATGGGCGCCGACTTCGTGGCCCGCAGCGGACTGGGGAACGAGCTGAACCACATCCCCGTCGACAAGCACACGTTGCTCTCGACCGCGCACGACGACATCTTCGTGTTCGGAGACGCCGCCGACCTGCCCACGTCCAAGGCCGGTTCCACCGCGCACTACTCGATCGACCTGTTCGCCCACAACTTCCTCGAGCACATCCAAGGCCGGCCCATGACGCACCCGTACGACGGCCATGCCAACTGCTTCGTCGAGTCGGGCGATGGCAAGGGGCTCCTGCTCGACTTCAACTACGACACCCAGCCCTTGCCCGGCAAGTACCCGCTGCCCGCCGTGGGACCGTTCAGCCTCCTCGAGGAGACGGCGCTCAACCACGCCGGCAAGATGATGTTCAAGTGGATGTACTGGAACCTGCTCTTGCCCGGTCACGACCTGCCGCTGCCCGCGAACATGTCGATGGTCGGCAAGGACCTGCGGGCGGTTCCCGCCTGATGCTCGCTCGACCCGCCGGCGGACACCCCGCACCCCTCACCACACCGCACGCCGTGGCGCGTGCGCCCCTGGAGGTACGACGCTGATGCAGACGACGATGGCCGGACGGACCGTGAACGTGAACGAGGAGGGCTTCCTCACCGAGTACGACGAGTGGGACGAGACGCTCGCGCGAGTGTTGGCGGCCAACATCGGTCTCGAGCTGAGCGACCGCCACTTCGAGGTGATCCGCTTCCTGCGCGACGACTTCAAGGCGCAGGGCACGACCGCCACGCTGCGGCGCGTCACGTCGGTGGGGGGCGTGCCGACCAAGGAGCTCTTCGAGCTCTTCCCCAAGAAGCCGGCCAAGAAGATGTCGTACGTCGCCGGCCTGCCCAAGCCTGTCGGCTGCGTCTGACGCCCGACCCCTCACGTCCGATCAGGAGCGCCCCGCCATGACCACCGCCACCACCGAACCCGCGACCGCCCCCATCCCGAGCTTCGACGACGACGCCGCCACGGGTCGGAAGCTGTGCATCATCTGCTCCAAGGGATCGCTCGACATGGCCTACCCGGCCCTCATCCTGGGCAACGCCGCCCTCGGCGAGGGTGTCGAGGTGCACCTGTTCTTCACGTTCTGGGGCTTCGAGATGATCAACAAGAAGACGATGGGCAACCTGCAGTTCTCGCCCCTCGCCAACCCCGCCACCCACATGCCGGCCGCCGTCTCGGGCTTGCCGGGGATGCAGGGCATGGCGACACGCATGATGCGCCAGCAGATCGCGGCGCTCGACGTGCCCCCGGTGCCCGAGTTCCTCTCGATGATCGCCGACGCAGGCGGGCACCTGTGGGCGTGCCGCATGTCGGCCGACATGAACAAGCTGACCGCCGACGACCTGTTCGACCGCGTCGAAGGCATCATCAGCGCCAGCGACTTCATCGAGCTGTCCGAGGGGGCGCAGACGCTGTTCATCTGAGCGTTGCCGGCAAGGGTCGCGCGGCTGCTCTCGGAAGAGGGCAGCCGCGATGCCGTGCTCGCGACCGGTCGAGATCGGAGGCCCGCGCTAGACTCGGCGGAGTTGACGACGGGCCGAGTCCTCGCTTGCGTTCCTGACGCGATCGGCCCGCATGGAGGTGTCGTGTCCCTGCTCCCCTTTCGGCCCCGCGTCCACGCCCTCGTGCGCGCGTGCGCGACGACGCTCGTCCTCGGCGCCGCCGCGCACGCCCAGACCCTTCCCGACGAGCACCTCCCCGTGCTCCAGCCTGAACTCCTCGCCTTCGTCTGCCCGGACCGGACGTGGGACAGGCCCCCGACGGCCGAGCAACTCGCCCGCGCCGCCGAACGCGAACCCTACCGGCGCCTGCTGCCCGCCTACCTGGCGCGCTTGCCGGTCGAGCCGGACGCGGTCTTGCTCATGCCCGTCGACGGGGTCCGGGTGACCCAGGTGGCCGACACCTGGGGGGCGCCGCGCGGCGGTGGGCGCGACCACGAGGGCCAGGACGTCTTCGCCGCCCGCGGCACCCCGGTCCGTTCGGCCACCCACGGCATCGTGTACGAGATCAGCGACCGTTTCACGGGCGGCCGCGGCGTCATGGTGCTCGGCGCCGGCGGCGTCCGTTACTTCTACACGCACCTCGACGCCTACGCCGAGGGCCTGCGCGAGGGGATGGCGGTGACGCCCGACACCGTCCTCGGCACCGTGGGGACGGCCGGCAACGCCGCCGGGACGCCCCCCCACCTCCACTTCGGGGCGTACGCCTTCGACCCGTCGACGTGCCGCCACCGCGCGTTCGATCCCTTGCCGCGCCTGGTCGACAGGACGCAACGAGCGGGGCGCTGAAGCGCGGGCGCCGAAGGCGCTCGCGCTTCAGCGCACGGCTACTGCGCCCGCACCGAGTAGTGGGCCTCGCCCGTCTCGCCGCCGTACCAGACGACGTCGACGAACCACGGCCCGGCCGCGGGCGCGTCGACGGCGAGGGTGGCGCGCGTCTCGAGCGAGATGTCGCGGTAGTCCCAATCACCGTCCTCGCCCCAGTTGGTGACCTCCTCGCCGTACCGCAGGAACAGGTCGAGGTCGAGGTCGGCGGTCATGTCGACCACCAACCGGTCGGTACCGGCGGGAACGTCGATCCGGAAGGTGTGCCACGGCGTCCCTGCGGCCGAGCCGGCCAGCGTGGTGCGCGTGAGCTGACCGATCGGCAACGAGCCGACGAAGCCGCTGGCGCTGCCGATGGCGGCGGCCGAGAACGTGGCGCCCGGCGCGACGGCGTCCGACGGGGCTCCGTCCTCGCGCACGGCGAGCTCGAAGGTCCCCGTCTCGTCGGGGCCGTAACTGGTGACCGCGATCGTGTACGTGCCGCTCGTCGGGGCCACGAAGCGCTCGGCCGCGTCGAGCCCCATCCCGGGGCTGTCGTCGACCTCCACGACCACCGTCCCGGACGGGTCGAGGACGACGAGGTAGACGTCGAACTCGGTGGAGGTCGCTGCGACGTAGACCTGGGCACCCGCCGTGAGGGGGTGATCGTAGACGGCGACGTGCTCGCCCCCGTCGAGCGTCGGGCTGTCCGTGGTGAGGACGCCGGCCTCGAAGAAGGTCAGGCGTCCGTCTCCCGTCACCGCCTCGGCGGCCGACGAGCCGCCGCCGGGTGGCGTCGCCACCTCGCCGCCGCCACCTGCGGGCGCCGGGGCCAGGGCGCCCGGCGACCGGGTGGCGGGAGCGGCCGGCGCCGCGTTCGCGACCTGGCTCCCGAGACCGGCGCTGCCGGGTTGCCGTCCATCGGCGACGTTGGCGACGTACTGCTCGAGGAGCGGCCAGGCCAGCGCCACGGGCCTCAGGTAGTCCTGCGCCTCGATGTAGCCGCCGTCCTCGGTCTGGTACCGGAGCGTCGGGATCCCGACGAGCAGGCCCTGCTCATCGACCGCCGTACCCCCGGAGTTGCCGCGGGCGAGCTTGGCGTCGGTCTTGATCCACTGCTTGCCGCCCGCGGTCAGGTCCTCGCCCAGGAAGCCGCTGATGGAGCCTTGGGTGAACGTGATCGTGCTGCCCGAGATGCCGGGGTAACCGAACACGAAGACCGGGTCGCCGGGGTAGACGCCGTTCGAGTCGCCCACCGCCAGGAACGGGAAGGTCGTGCCGGGCGCCAACGCGTTCTCCTCGGCGTCCTCGACGATCTGGACGATCGCCAGGTCGTACAGCGGTTCACCGCCGACGTAACGCGCCCAGTAGCGGTGTTCGGGCGGCCGATCCGGATGGGCGGGGTCGGTGGTCGCGATCGCGTGCCACTCGTCGGCGAAGCCCGTCTCGACGTCGCCCACGACGTGGAAGTTCGTGAGGACGAAGCCGTCGGCGCTGACGATCGTGCCGGATCCGGCACCGACGATGCGCCCTTCGGTGGCGCTGAAACGGTTCACTTCCACGACCGCTTGCACGATGCGCTCGCGCAGTTCGCGGGGGAGCGATTGCGCCGCGCCGATCCCCGCCGACGCGAGCAGCGTCCATGTCAGGAAGACCGTCGTCCAGCGTGCCATCGTCGAGTGTGTCCAAGGCATCGTCGAGCCTCCAGGGTCGCGCCCTTGACGGACCTGCGCGACCACGTCCCCCGGGTCCACGGCGACACACCGGGCTCGGTGGCGCCCAGGCTACTCGGTGGACGGAGCGTCCGCTGCGGGGTGTTCGTCATCGCGCCGTGGCCCGACCGGGACGGGCCGGTGCCGCCGGGACCGTACAGGGTGAGGAGCCGGACGTCGGGACGCAACGGCAGCCCGGTGAGCGTCCGGATCCGTTCGGCGCGGCCGACCAGCGAGGTGAGGGGCTGGGAACGCACGAGCCACGGCGGTGCGGCCGTGGCTCGTGCGTGGGCGGGCGGACCGCGCGAGCGGGTCTTCAGGCCGAGCGCGGTCGACGCAGGGGCGCGCTCACGGTGTGCAACACGTCGAGGATCTCGCGGTACGACTGCAGGACGCTCGTCTCGTAGTAGGGGATGCCCTGCTCCGCACAGAAGTCGCGGATGATCTTCTGCGCTTTGCGCAGGTGGATCCGCCCCATCGTGGGGAACAGGTGGTGCTCGATCTGGTAGTTGAGCCCCCCGTACCAGAAGTCGGTGATCGGCGACGCCTTGACGTTGCGCGCCGTGAGCACCTGCTTGTGCAGGAAGTCGTAGTCGTCCTCGGGGCGGATGAGCAGCATGCCCTTGTGGTTCGGCGCGAACACCGATGCCAGGTAGAAGCCGAACAGCGCCTGCTGCACGAGCACGAAGGCGATCGCCGTGCCGAAGGGCAGCGCCCAGAACACCAGGCCCAGACCGATGACGTGGTGGGCGGCGAACAGCCCCCATTCCAAGTTGCGGTAGCGCCAGGTGCGCTCGCGCACCAGGAACTTGACCGTCTCGACGCGCAGGTGGATCGCTTGCAGCAGCAGCAGGGGGAAGAAGGTGTAGCGCTGGTGCGCCACCATGAAGCGCTCGAAACCGCGCCGTGACAGGGCGTCCTCCTCCGAGAAGGCCAGGACGGGCAGGTCGATGTCGGGGTCGAGGTCGACGGCGTTGGGGTTGGCGTGGTGGGCGTTGTGCTTGTCGAGCCACCAGCCGTACCCCATGCCCAGCAGCAGGGTGGTGTGGACGAGGCCGACCGCGTCGTTCTGACGCGGCGTGGCGAAGGCCTGACGATGCCCGGCGTCGTGGGCGATGAAGCCGAACTGGCCGAAGACGAAGCCCAGGTAGGCGGCGTTGAGGACCTGGACCCACCAGAGGTCGGTGGTGAACAGGACGACCAGGCCGACGGCCAGCAGGCCGAAGTTCAGCAGCATCTTGACGACCAGGTAGCCGGGCGCCTTGGCCAGGAGACCCGCGTCCTTGACGCGCTGCTTGAGTTCGCCGTACGGGTCGCGAGGCTTGCCCTTGCGGGTCGGTGTCGGTCGAGGGAGCGTGGTCGGGGCGTCGGACATGATCAGACTCCTGCCGTGAGGTGGGACCATGCTACCGGCCCAACGTGAGGACGGCGCGCGGCCCGAAGGCCACGCGCCGTTCCCGTCAACGTTTGAGGTGCGCTTCGATCAGTAGCGGTCGCGCGAGCCCATGGAGGGCGCGGCGCTGCGGGTGACCTTGACCTGCTTGGCCTGCGGGCCCTTGGCGCCCTGCTCGACCTCGAACTCGACTTCGTCGCCCTCGTTGAGCGAACGGTAGCCGTCGCCCGCGATCGCGGAGAAGTGGCAGAAGACATCCTTGCCGCCGCCTTCGACCGCAATGAAGCCGAAGCCTTTTTCGTTGTTGAACCACTTGACAGTTCCGGTAGCCATCGTCGTACCTATCTTCCTTGATCCGCCGTGGTGACCACGGCGTTCATCACTTTGCCGACACGCGGATCGCGTGCCGGGTCTTCTGAACGAGAGCGCTTGGCTGCCATCCGAGGACAATGCGCACCCTACACGGTCGGGGGGTGGTCGTCAAGTGCTGGGCTTGCGGACGGTGGGTGGGCCCATGGTCGCCGACGTCCCGAACGTCGCCGACGTCCCGAACGTCGTAGCCTGCCCCATGTCCTGGTTCAGGCGCGTCTTGTTCGGCTCGCTGGTGGCGGTGGTGGCCGTCGTGCTCGCGCTCGCGGTGTCGATCCCGCTCGACCGGCTCGTGTCACGCGGCGCGGTGGAGCGGGTGGCCAACACGGTGCTGGCCGGTCCTGCAGGGCCGCTGCACGCGTACGTGGCGCGGCCCGACGAGGGCGAGGGCCCGTTCCCGCTCGTCGTGATGATCCACGAGTTCTGGGGTCTCGACGCCGCGACGACGGGCAAGGCGGAGGCGCTGGCCCAGGACGGGTACGTCGTGGTGGCACCCGACCTGATGCGCGGGAACAGCACGCGCTGGTTGCCGAGCGCCATCTGGCAGACGCTGCGGACGCCCGACGAGCGCGTGCGCGACGACGTCGACGCGGTCGTCGCCGAGCTCTCGGCGCGGCCGGACGTCGATGCGACCCGCCTGGCCGTCATGGGGTTCTGCTTCGGTGGTCGGATGGCGTTGCGGTACGCCGTGGCCCGGCCATCGGTCGTCGCCACGGGGGTCTTCTACGGCAACGTCGACGACGACGTGGCGGAGCTGCGGGGCCTGGGGGGACCCGTGCTGGGGGTCTTCGGGGCCGAGGACGGGTCGATCCCGCTCAGCCGAGGTGACGGCTTTCGAGCGCGCGCTCGAGGCCGCCGGCATCGAACACCAGGTGAGGGTGTTCGACGGCGTGGGGCACGCCTTCGTCGGCAGCGTCGACGAGATCGCCGCCGACCCCGTGCAGGCGGAGGCCTGGGACCTGCTGCGCGACTTCCTGCGCCGCAACCTGGGGAGCTGACGCCCCGCTGGCCATGGGCTCGAGGCTCGGCCCGGCCCTCCGAACGCAGCCGCCGTTGCGTCCCGACAGAGCGAGGCGTAGAATCAACTACGTCCAGCACGTCGATCTAGGAGGCAACCATGGTTCGCCCACGGCCGTTCCTTCTCATCCTCGCGGCGCTCTCCATCGCAGGGGCCGGCTTCGCCCAGAGCGGCTCGCTCACCATCGAGAGCTGGCGCAACGACGACCTGGGGATCTGGAACGAGATCATCATCCCCGCGTTCAACGCCAAGTACCCCGACATCGAAGTCACCTTCTCACCCACGGCCCCGACCGAGTACAACGCGGTGCTCAACTCGCGTCTCGAGGCCGACAGCGCGGGCGATCTCATCACCTGTCGTCCGTTCGACCTCTCGCTCGACCTGTTCAACGAGGGCTACCTGGCCTCGCTCACCGACCTGCCCGGCATGGAGAACTTCTCCGACGTCGCCAAGAGCGCGTGGATCACCGACGACGGCAGCGACGTCTTCTGTGTCCCGATGGCCTCGGTCATCCACGGCTTCATCTACAACCGCGACATCTTCGAAGAGGTCGGCGTGGACGAGCCGGAGACGTACACGGACTTCCTGTCGACGCTCCAGGTCATCAAGGACGCCGGCTACGCGCCGCTGGTCATGGGCACCACCGACCAGTGGGAAGCCGCCACGATGGGCTACCAGAACATCGGCCCCAACTTCTGGAACGGCGAAGAGGGCCGACGCGGGCTGATCGAGGGCACCGTCGGCTACGACGAGGACGGCTTCGTGGAGGCCTTCCAGGCGCTCGAAGCCTGGCGTCCCTACCTGCCCGACGGCTACCAGGCGATGTCCTACCCCGACGCCCAGAACTTCTTCACGCTCGGCATCGGCGCCATCTTCCCGGCGGGCTCCTGGGAGATCGGCGTGTTCCGGCCGCTCGTCGACTTCGAGATGGGCGCCTTCCCGCCGCCCCCGCCCGCCGGCCAGGACACCTGCTACATCAGCGACCACACCGACATCGCCCTGGGCATGAACGCCGACACCGACAACCCGGAAGCGGCCCGCCTCTTCCTCGAGTGGATGACGACGCAGGAGTTCGCGGAGCTCTACGCCAACGCGCTCCCCGGCTTCTTCCCGCTCGCCGACCACGACGTGACCCTCGAGGACCCGCTGGCCCAGACCTTCCTGAACTGGCGCAACGAGTGCGAGTCCACCATCCGCAGTGCCTACCAGATCCTCTCGCGGGGCACGCCCAACAACGAGAACGATCTGTGGAACGTCTCGGCGCAGGTGCTCAACGGCACGCTCACGCCTCAGGAGGCCGGCGACTCGGTGCAGCGCGGCCTCGAGAGCTGGTACGAGCCGCAGCAGGACTGAACGACGCGACGTACGAGACGCAGGGGGCGGGCCGCATGGCCCGCCCCCCGTCGTCGGTCCCCGGTAGACTGCCGGTGCGGTGAAACCGAAGAAGCGCTTTCCGGTGCACGTCGTCGTCTTCCTGGCGCCAGCGATCCTGGTTTACACGGCGTTCATGATCTATCCGCTGGTCGACTCGCTGCGGCTGAGTCTCTTCACGCCTGCCCCCGACCGGACCGAGACCTTCGCGGGTCTCGCCAACTACGTGCGCTTGGTGACCGACGCCAACTGGGCGCCGTTCCTGTGGAACGCCATCCGCAACAACTTCGTCTTCTTCGCCGTCCACATGCTCGTCCAGAACCCGCTCGGCCTGCTGCTGGCGGCCCTGCTCAGCTCTCAGGTCATCCGCTTCCGGGCGGTCTTCCGCACGCTGCTCTTCCTGCCCACCGTGCTCTCGATCGTGCTGGTCGGCTTCATCTGGCGGCTCATCATGAGCCCCATCTGGGGCATCTCCGAGGACGTCCTGGGGATCTTCGGGCTGGCGCACCTCAACCAGCCCTGGCTCGGGCTGGAGTCGACGGCGCTCGTCACGCTCTCGCTGATCTCGGTGTGGCAATGGGTGGGCATCCCCATGCTGCTGTTCCTGGCCGCGCTGGTGGGCATCCCCGACGAGCTGATCGAGGCCGCGCGCGTGGACGGCGCCAACGCCTGGCAGGTCTTCTGGGGCATCAAGTTCCCGCTGATCCTGCCGACCGTCGGCATCGTCGGGGTCCTGACCTTCGTCGCGAACTTCAACGCCTTCGACCTGATCTACACGACGCAGCGGGCGCTGGCGGGGCCCAACTTCTCGACCGACATCCTGGGGACGTTCTTCTTCCGGACCTTCTTCGGCGCGCAACTGCAGCCCGGCAACCCCACCATGGGCGCCACGGTCGCCGGCGTCATGTTCCTGATCATCCTGAGCGGCGTCCTGCTCTACCTCTTCGCCTACCAGCGTCGCCTGCAGCGGATCGAGCTGTGAGCCGCGGCGGGGGGCGCGTCCGGGGGCGGGTCGCGGGAGGGGGATCGTGACCACGGCCGCCCGCCCCGGTCGCGGCTTCGGCCACTGGGCGCAGGTCCTGGGCGCCCACGCCGTGCTCTTGGTCTACTCGGGCATCGCGCTGTTCCCGATCGTGTTGGTCGTCATCAACTCGTTCAAGGAGCGCCGCGCGATCTTCCGCACCCCGTACGCGCTGCCCGACGCCGAGAGCTTCAGCCTGGTGGGCTACCAGACCGTGTTCTCGGGCGCCCGCTTCGACCTCTACTTCCTGAACAGCCTCTTCGTGACCGGGGTGTCGCTGGCCCTGGTGCTGCTCTTCGCCTCGATGGCGGCCCACGCGCTCGCCGAGTACCGCTTCACCGGCAACGCCTTCCTCGGGCTCTACCTCGCGATGGGCATCATGATCCCGATCCGTCTGGGCACGGTCAGCATCCTGCGCATGATGGTGGCGCTGGGCCTGACCGACACGCTCTGGTCGCTCATCTTGGTCTACACGGCGCAGGGCATCCCGCTGGCGGTGTTCATCCTGACGTCGTTCATGCGGCAGGTGCCGAGCGAGCTCAAGGATGCGGCGCGCATCGACGGGGCGAGCGAGTACCGCATCTACGGCCTGATCCTGCCGCTGATCCGACCGGCGCTCGGCACGGTGGCGGTGTTCACGATGATCCCGATCTGGAACGACCTCTGGTTCCCGCTGGTGTTGGCTTCCGGTGAACGGTCGAAGACCGTCATCCTGGGAGCCCAGATCTTCCTCGGCCAGTACGTCAACGACTGGAACGCCGTCCTCGCCTCGCTGACGCTGGCCATGGTGCCGATCATCGTGCTGTACGTGATCTTCTCGCGGCAGCTGATCCGAGGTCTGACGCAGGGGGCGGTCAAGTAGAGGCGGACCGCGTCGCGCGCTCGAGCCGTACGGGCTGACCCGCCGCTGCCGACTCGTAGCACGCCAACGCCACCCGCAGCGCTTCGAAGCCGTCGCGCCACGTCACCGGTGGTGGTCGGCCCTCGCGCACGCTCGCCACGAACGCCTCCACCATGGCCTGGTTCGGGTCCGCGCCCCAGCCGATCCAGGTGGGATGCCGGGGCAGGTGGCGCGAGTAGGCGGTGAGCGCCTGGGCGAAGGCGTCGACGGTCACCGCGCCCCGCTCGCCGATCAGGTCCATCTTCAGGTGGCCCCACCGTGGGTAGGTCGTCGGGCGGCTCCACGAGCAGTCGATCGCGGCGAAGACGCCGTTCTCGAAGGTGAGCGTGACCAGACCGGCGGTGTCGACCTCGACCTCGTCCGGGTAGAAGGGGTTGCCGACCTCGGCGTACACCTCGGTGACCTCCGAACCCGTCATCCAGCGCAGGAGGTCGGTCAGGTGGACGGTGTGGTCCATGACGGCGCCGCCGCCGGCGAGATCGCGGTCGGCGAACCAAGCGCGATGGGCCTTCGGGATCTCCGAGTGGTTGATGCCGTTGACGGCGTGCAGGGCGCCGAGGTCGCCCCGTTCGAGCGATCGCTTCACGGCGGCCACCGAGGCGTCGAAACGCATGGGGAAGGCCGTCATGAAGGTGACGCCGGCGGCCTCGCAGGCGTCGCGCATGGCCTCGGCGTCCGCGAGCGTGGTCTCGATCGGCTTCTCGCAGAGCACGTGGACGCCGGCGGCGGCGGCGAGTTCGACCGCTTCACGGTGGTGGGCGTTCTCGGAACAGACCAGGACCGCGTCGACGCCGGCATCGAGCAGGTCTTCGGGACGGTCGAAGCGGCGCAGGTCGAAGGTGGTCGCGACCTCGGCGGCGCGTTCGGCGTCGTCGTCGGAGAAGCCGACGAGTTCGACGCCAGGGACCGCGCGCAGGTTGCCGACGAACCCTTCGGCGTGGACGTGGGCGAAGCTCAGGATGCCGACGCGCATGTCAGACCACCTCGGAGGGGGCGACGCTGCGCCCGCTGCGCAGCGAGGCGCGCGCCGCCAGCCCGATCTGGAGGGCGGCCGCTGCCTCGGCGGGCGTCACGGCGAAGGGCTCGCCGCGGACGAGGGCGGCGTGGACGTGTTTGATCTCGGTGGTGTAGGGGTCTTCGGCCATCACGGTGAGCGGCAGGCCCACCTCGGGGGCGGCGTCGGCCTCGCTGGGCAGCAGGTAGCGGCCGATGCTCTCGGTGCTGTCGCTGTCCCACTCGATGGCGCCGTCGGTGCCGGCGAGGTCGAAGCCGGTGCGGAAGACGCCGGCCGGGTACACCCAACCCCCCTCGACGAGCGCCATGGCACCGCTCTCGAAACCGAGCGTCACCAGCGCGTAGTCGCGGTTCGACTCGGGATGGCGCGTGCGCAGCGAGCGCGCGAACACCCTCGACACCGGCCCGGCGAGCGACATCGCGTAGTCGAAGTCGTGCACCATGAGGTCGCAGATCATCCCGCCCGAGCGCGATTCGTCGGCGAACCAGCTCGAGGCCCCCTCGCGCGGCGGGTAGGCGACGCGCCGGAAGCGGAGTACGCCCAGACGCCCGAGTTGCCCTGCCGCCACCGCCTGCGCCGCCGTGCGGTACTGCGGGAAGAAGCGGACCACGTGCGCGATGAACAGGCGCACGCCGGCCCGTTCGCACGCGTCGATCATCTCGGTCGCGTCGGCGACCGAGAGCGCGATCGGCTTCTCGCAGACGACGTGTTTGCCGGCCGCCGCCGCGCGCAGGGTCATGGGGTGATGGAGGTCGGAGGGGACGCATAAGTCGACGACGTCGACCTCGCGCATCAACGCGTCGAGATCGGGGAAGGCGCGCGCGCCGTGGGTCTGTGCGAGGGCGCGCGCCGAGGCGCCTCCGCGCGACACCACCCCCACCAGGTCGGCATCGGCCGCCCGCCAGCCGGCCGCATGGGCCCGCCCCATCGATCCCGCGCCCACGATCCCTACACGCATCCGCGACCGCATCCGTGACCTCCCCGCCGCCCGTCGGTGACGCGAGGGTACCACCGCGGTGGCGTCACCACCCGCGGCCGCGACGGTCGCGATCAGGTCGCGGGCAGGCCGTGGACGTCGAGCGTCGGGTGTTCGTCGCGGAAGTAGTCGACCTCGCGGGCGTGTCGGAACAGCACGGCCGGGGCACCGTCGGGGTCGTGCACCAGCTTGCCGAAGCGGCCCGGGCTGGTGGGGGTGGCGTCGAGCCAGCGCACGATCGTGTAGGGCTCGGGGGTGAGGATGACCTCCGTGGTGTACTCGTCGGCCATGCGGTGGGCGAACACCTCGAACTGCAGCTGCCCTACGGCGCCGAGCACCGCGTCGCGCGCGCCTTGCGCCGGGAAGAAGCGTTGCACCACGCCCTCCTCGGCGAGCTGGTCGAGCCCCTTGCGGAAGGCCTTGTCGCGCTGCACGTCGCGTGGGCGGACGGTCGCGAAGACCTCCGGCGCGAAGCGCGGCAGCGGCGCGACGTGCACGCCGTCGCGGGTGCTGATCACGTCGCCGATGCGCAGCAGGCCGGGGTTGACGAGCCCGACCACGTCGCCGGGGAAGGCGAGGTCGACCGTCTCGCGCTCGTCGGCGAAGAGGGTGTGGGCCCGTGTCAGCTTCAGCTTGCGCCCGGTGCGCAGGTGCGTGGCCGTCATGCCGCGCTCGAAGGTGCCCGTGGCGATCCGGGCGTAGGCGGTGCGGTCACGATGACGGCGGTCGAGGTTGGCCTGCAGCTTGAAGATCACCGCGGTGAGCTCCGGGCCGTCCACGGGGATGACCTCGCCGTCGAGCGTGTGGAGGTCGTCGGGTGGGGGCGCGAGGCGCACGAAATGTTCGAGGAAGGTGTCGACCCCGAAGTTGTTCAGCACGCTGCCGAAGAACACCGGGGTGACCTCCGCCGCCAGGACCGCCGCCGGGTCGACGGGCGGGAGCAGCGCCTCGACGGTCTCGATCTCGTCGACGAGGCGGGCGTGCGCGTCCGCCCCCAGCAGCTCCGCGAGGCGTGGGTCGTCGACGCCCCCGACGGCCACGACGCCGGCGCGACCGCCGCGTTCGGAGCGTTCGTAGAGATGCACCGCACGGGCGGGCCGCTCGTACACGCCACGGAAGTCCAGACCGCTGCCGATGGGCCACGTGACCGGCGACGTCGCGAGGCCGAGGACCTGCTCGACCTCGTCGAGCAGGTCGAACGGGTCGCGTGCGGGCCGGTCGAGCTTGTTGATGAAGGTGAAGGTCGGCAGTCCGCGCAGGCGGCACACCTCGAAGAGCTTGAGCGTCTGCGCCTGCACCCCGCGGGCGGCGTCCAGCAGCATCACCGCGCTGTCGGCGGCCGTGAGCGTGCGGTAGGTGTCCTCGCTGAAGTCCTGGTGACCGGGCGTGTCGAGCAGGTTGAGCATGAAGCCGTCGTACTCGACCTGCAGCGCCGCCGAAGAGATCGAGATGCCGCGCTCGCGTTCGAGCGCCATCCAGTCCGACGTGGCGCCCTTGGTGCCCGCCTTGCCGCCCACGATGCCCGCCTCGCGGATCGCGCCCGAGTACAGCAACAGCTTCTCGGTGAGCGTCGTCTTGCCGGCGTCCGGGTGCGAGATGATCGCGAACGTCCGGCGGCGGGCGACCTCGGTGCGGATGGCGGGATGGTGCGACACGAAGGCGCAGTCTACCGCTGGCCAGCGCCCCCCGGGTTCGTCGACGAGACGGCGGCCAGCTCGTCGGCGGTGGGCGGATCGGCGCCTTGGCGCGTGCAGGTGATCGACGAGGCGGCGACCGCCCGGTGCAACACCGTGCGCCAACCGTCGTCGTCCAGCACGCCCGCGTGCGGCCTGTCGACCAGCCCGCTCAACAGCGCAGCGGTGAACGTGTCGCCGGCGCCCACGGTGTCGACGACGTCGACCGACCGGCCGGGCACCGTCAGCACGGGTCGTCCGGCGCGGTGGAGCCGCGCGCCCTCGGGTCCGTCCGTCACGATGACGGCGACCGCCCCGCGCTCGAGCCAGCGAGCGGCCGCCCGCGCCTCTTCGAGGTCGAGCGCGACGAGGTCCTCGGTGCTGATGCGCACGACGTCGCAAAGCTCCGCCCAGCCGTCGACGTCGCGTTCGAACGCGGCCCAGTCGTCGACCAGCGCCGGACGGACGTTGGGATCGACCAGCCAGGTGATCCGTCCCCGCCCCTGACGACCGTGCTCGCGCACGACGTCGCGGAAGGCCTGCCGCGCCGGGTCGCGCAGCAGCGAGACCGTGACGCTGCCCACGCTCACCGACGCCGGCAACGTCGGGCGCGGTCGCGGGTCGTAGGACACGTCGGCGGTGCCCGCCCGGTAGAAGGCGTACGAGGCGTTGCGCTCGCGGTCGAGCGTCACGACGGCGAGGCTCGTCGGTTCGGGGCCCCGTTCGGCCCAGCGCAGGTCCACGCCGGCCGCCGTCACGTGGTCGCGCAACAGGGCGCCGAAGGCGTCGGTGGACAGGCGGGTGAGGAACGCGGTGGGCAGCCCGAGTCGTGCGCTCGCCACCGCCACGTTCATCGGCGATCCTCCCGGACGCGCGTGGTAGACGGTGCGGCCCCCTGCGGTGCCCGCGTCCTCGCCGATGAGGTCGACGAGCGCTTCGCCCAAGGTGACGGCCCGTGGATCGGGTGCTTCGGTCATGGCTCGACCATACCGCAGCCCCCCTGTAGGACGTTTCCCGACACGAGGGTAGGACGACCGCCGCTCGTGTTCCGACCCGGCCGAGGGCGATGGTGATGTTCGAAAGGCGGACTGCCGTCTCACCGCCCCACCTCGCCCCGCCGGACCCGCCCGGGATCGGCGCTCGCCGGACCCCTACGGCCGGCGGAACTTCGTTGGAGGATTCATGTCCGACGCACTGATCGAACGCGATTCGCAAGAGGGCAAGACCGAAGCCCCTGCCACGGTGTGGGTCTACGGCTTCGACCAGCTCGACCGCGTCGAGGCCACCCTGCCGCCCGGCGACTGGGACGCCGCGCGCTCCCTGCTCGGCGGCAAAGGCGCCAACCTGTTCGAGATGACCCGTCTGGGCGTCCCCGTCCCTCCCGGGTTCACCGTGACCACGGCCGCCTGCAACGCCTACCTCGACCACGACCGCGCCTTCCCGCCCGGCATGTGGGAGCAGGAGCTCGCCGCCCTCCAGCGCGTCGAAGCCTCCACCGGCAAGGCCTTCGGCGACCCGTCCAAGCCGCTGCTGGTGTCGTGCCGTTCGGGCGCCAAGTTCTCCATGCCCGGCATGATGGACACCGTCCTCAACATCGGTCTGAACGACGCCGTCGCCGAGTCGATGGCCGAGGCGACCGGCGATCCACGCTTCGTCTACGACGCCTACCGGCGCCTGGTGCAGATGTTCGGTTGCGTCGTCATGGGCATCGACGACGAGCCGTTCGAAGAGGTGATCGAAGAGGTCAAGGCCGAGCGTGGGCTGCACGACGACACCGAACTCACCGCCGAGGAGTGGAAGCGCATCACGCAGCGTTTCCAGAAGCTGTTCCGCGCCTTCACGGGTCAGGACTTCCCGCAGGATCCCGTCAAGCAGCTCGAGCTCGCCACCCGCGCCGTCTTCAACAGCTGGTTCGGCAAGCGCGCCGTCGACTACCGCAACGCCACCCAGATCCGCCACGACCTCGGGACGGCCGTCAACATCCAGATGATCGTCTTCGGCAACATGGGTGAGGGCTCCGGTACCGGCGTCGCCTTCACCCGCAACCCCGTCGACGGCACCAAGGAGCTCTACGGCGACTACCTGCTCAACGCGCAGGGCGAGGACGTCGTGGCCGGTATCCGCAACACGGAGCCGATCGCCAAGCTCCGTACCGAGATGCCGGCGGTGTACGACGAGTTCATCACCATTTGCAACCGGCTCGAGCAGCGCTTCCTCGACATGCAGGACGTCGAGTTCACGGTCGAGCGCGGCAAGCTGTGGATGCTGCAGACGCGCAACGGTAAGCGCACCGCGCGCGCCGCGATCCAGATCGCCGTCGACATGGCCAACGAGGGGCTCATCGACAAGCCCACCGCGCTGCTGCGCGTGACGCCCGACCAGGTCGACCTGCTGCTGCACCCGCAGTTCTCCGTCGAGACGCGCGAAGAGGCCGTCAAGGCCGGCAAGTGCCTGGTCAAGAAGGCCGTCAACGCCAGCCCGGGCGCCGCGGTCGGCCGCGCCGTCTTCGACGCGGACACCGCCGAGACGTGGTCCAAGCGCGGCGAGGCCGTGATCATGGTGCGGCCGGAGACCAAGCCCGACGACGTGCACGGCATGATCGCCTCCAAGGGCATCCTCACCTCGCGGGGCGGGGCCACCAGCCACGCCGCCGTGGTCGCCCGCCAGTTCGGCACACCCGCCGTGTGCGGCGCCGACGCGCTCAAGATCGACGTCGAGCGCAAGTCGATGGCGGCCACCACGGCCGACGGCATCGTCTACGTCCGCGAGGGCGACTGGATCAGCCTCGACGGTGGCAGCGGCGAGGTCTTCCTCGGTCAACTCGAGACCCACGAACCCGACGTCGCCAAGGAAGTGGCCCTCGCGACGCTGCTCTCGTGGGCCGACGAGCACCGCCGCCTCGGCGTGTGGGCCAACGCCGACTACCCGGCCGACGCGCGCCGGGCGCGCGAGTTCGGGGCCGAGGGCATCGGCTTGTGCCGCACGGAGCACATGTTCTTCGAGGAGACCCGGCTGCCGCTCGTGCAGTCGATGATCATGGCCGACACCGCCGAGCGGCGCGCCGGCGCGCTCGACCTGCTGCTGCCCGTCCAGCGGTCGGACTTCCAGGGCCTGTTCGAGGCGATGGAGGGCCGGCCGGTCATCATCCGCCTGCTCGATCCCCCGCTGCACGAGTTCCTGCCCGGGTACGACGACCTGCAGCTCGAGCTGGCCGACCTGAAGGTGCGCCTCCAGCACCACGCCTCGCTCTCCGAGATCGACGAAGCGTTGGCCGACGTGCGCAAGAAGGAGGACCTGCTCGGCCGCGTGCGCGAGCTGCGCGAGTCCAACCCGATGCTGGGCCTGCGCGGTGTCCGTCTGGGCGTCGTCTACCCCGAGATCACCGCGATGCAGATTCGTGCGATCTTCGAGGCCGCGGTCGCGGTCGTGCGCAAGGGCATCCCCGTCCTGCCCGAGATCATGGTCCCGCTCACGTCCGACGTCGGCGAGATGGTGGTCATGAAGGAGATCGTCGACCGCGTCGCCCGCGAGGTCGCCGAGGAGATGCACCACGAGGTGGCCTTCAAGTTCGGCACGATGATCGAGGTGCCGCGCGCGGCGCTCACCGCCGGCACGATCGCCGAGACCTCCGAGTTCTTCAGCTTCGGCACCAACGACCTCACCCAGACCACCTACGGCATCAGCCGCGACGACGCCGAGGGCAAGTTCCTCATCCGCTACGTCGAAGAGGGCGTCATCCCGTCGAACCCCTTCCAGCACCTCGACCCGAACGGCGTCGGCCGCCTGCTGCGCATCGCGGTCGAAGAGGGCCGCCGCACCCGCCCCGACCTGCACGTGGGGATCTGCGGCGAGCACGGCGGCGACCCGCAGTCGATCGCGCTGTGCGACGAGATCGGGCTCGACTACGTCAGCTGCAGCCCGTTCCGCGTCCCGGTGGCGCGCCTCGCGGCCGCCCAAGCGGCGATCCTCGCCAAGGCCTGACCGCCGTCCCGCCGCGCGGACGCGGCCGATCGTGAACGCGAGATGACGTGCGCGCCCCCCGGAAGGTCGACCCGGGGGGCGCGCCACGGGTAGTCTGCAGCGGTCGGGTCGCCCGACGCCGGCCGCTCGTCGCGCATCGCTCGCGCCGTCGCCGGTCCCGGTGCGACCCAGACCCCCACGACCCGTGCCGCGTGCGCAGGTCGTCCCCCCGGAGGTCCGTGCATGCGCATCCGTTTCGTCCTCTTGAGTCTCGTCGCCTCGCTGCTCGTGCTGGGCAGCGCATCGGCGCAGGTCACCCTGAACGTCGCCGCCACGGCGGAGGCCTCGGGCCTCGACCCGCGGCGCGTCAACGACGTCCCCTCCTACCAGCGCATCTACGCCATCTTCGAACCGCTCATCGTGTTCGAGAAGGACCTGTCGTACCGCCCGCGCCTCGCCACGTCGTGGTCGTTCAGCGAGGACGGCAGCAGCATCACGTTCAACCTGCGTGAAGGTGTCCTGTTCCACCACGGCACCGAGTTCACCTCGGCCGACGTGAAGTACACGATCGAGTGGCTCCAGAACCCCGAGAACCCGGTCCTGAACAGCAGCTTGTGGCAGGACATGGCGAGCGTCGAGACGCCCGACCCCTACACGGTCGTCATCCACCTCGATCCGGTGAACGTCTGGACGATGAACGCGCTCGCGCGCATGCCCATCGTGCCGGCCGACATCGGCGACGACCCGAGCTTCGTCGACCAGCCCTCGGGCACGGGTCCGTTCCAGTTCGTCGAGTGGGTGCGCGACGACCGGCTCGTCCTGACCGCCTTCCCCGACTACTGGGACCCCGAGGTCGGCAACGTGACCGACGTCGTGTTCCGTCCCATCCCCGAGGACGCCACGCGCTTGCTGGCCTTCGAGGCGGGCGAGATCGACCTGTTCCACGGTCAGGTGGTGCCGCTCGAAGTGCCGCGCCTCGAGGCCGAGACCGACTGGATCACGCGGACCACGGGCCTCGGTTGGACGTACCTGGGCTTCAACTTCGGCAACGAGTACCTGGCCCAGGACGCCGTGCGCAAGGCGTTCTACCACCTGATCCCCTCCGAAGGCATCGTGGAGCGCGTGCTCAACGGCGTCGGCACGGTCAGCGACAGCCCCATCTCGCCCGACTCGATCTACTACGCCGACGACGTCGCGCGGTACCCCTACGACCCCGAAGCCGCGCGCGCCCTGCTCGAGGAAGCCGGTCTGGCCGACGGCTTCAGCGTCCGGCTGCACACGAACGAGAACCCGGTGCGCCCCCGCATCGCCGAGATCCTGCAGTTCGAAGCGGCCCAGATCGGGATCGACATCGAGGTCAACGTCGAGGAGTTCGGCGCCTTCATCGACCGCATCCTCGACCCCGAGCGTCCCTTCGACCTCTACATCCTCGGCTGGTCGGGCAACGTCGACCCGAACTACGCCACGTACGGCCTGTTCCGCACGGGCGCCGACAGCAACTACATCGGCTACAGCAACCCCCGCGTCGACGAACTCCTCGACCTGGGCCGTGTCCTGGAGCCCGGCTCGCCCGAGTCGATCGAGACCTACCAGGAGATCCAGCGCCTGCTGATGGACGACGTCCCGTTCGCGTTCATCAACAACACCGAGGAGATCGGCCTGGTCCAGGACGACGTCGAGGGCTGGTCGGTCCATCCGTACGCGTCCGCCACGTACATGGACCTGCACAAGGTGACCAAGAACCCCTGAGCTTTTCGTGATGGGCGGCGACGGCGGCGCGACCTTCGGGTCGCGCCGCCGTCCTCGTCAGGGGCGCCAGGGGGCCGGGAACGAAGGGCTGGCGCGCACGGCCACGCGCCACGACCGGGTCGGCAGGCCGTAGCCCACGTCGACCCCGACGTCGAAGGGCACGAAGCCGAACAGCGCACCCTCGAGGCCGATGCCGACGCCCGTGCCCCACGCGCTGCCGGGACCGGTCTCCGTCTCGAAGACGGCACCGTCGACGAACACCCACGCCGACGGCGTCACCAGGGCGGCCTCGAGCACCGGCTGGGAGGCGTGGAGGCGCAAGGCCAACTCGAGGCTGCCGGTCGCCAACCGGGTGGCCAGGTACGCGTCGGGGGGCAGCGTGCGCAGGCCGGTGGCCGGCCCCACCGAGAAGCGTTCGGTGGTCGGGGTCTCGCCCGTGGCCGCGCCCCCAAGCAGCCGAGCGCGAAGCGTCAGGATCGGTTCGGGGGAGGGCGACGGGGGTGTGATCGCGGCGCGCACCTCCACGTGACCGCGCCCCCACTCGGGACCGAGGCCCAGCACCGCGCCCGCATCCGCCCACAGTCCCGTGCCGCGCCACCCGGCAGCGGTCTCCACCACCGGACCGGGCACGCGCAACGCCCCCTCGAACGACCAACCCGGGTCGATGCGCACGCGCAGGCCGACCCGTCCCACGGCGCCCTCGCCGAGGTCGAGCTGGGCGTCGACGAACGGTTCGAGCGCGTACGTGGCGCGCCAGGAGGCCCGCAGGGTGAGGGCGTCTGGGCCCCCCGTCAGGTCGAGCGCGTACCCGACGCCGACGGACGTCCGACCCAGCGGCCCGTCGCGGAGGTCGACGCCGAACCGCAAGCGACTCGCCGCAGGCACCGGTGACGGCGTGAGACGTTCTCCGTGTGCCGCGGGCGCGAGCGCCAGGTCGAGGTTCAGGTTCCAAGGACGCGGCCGCAGCACCACGGCTCGGCGGGCGGCGGCGAGGCGCGCCTCCCAACCTTCGTTGATCGACCGGCCGGCGTTCGGGTCGCCGGGGGGTCGGCGCTCGATGCCGCGCGCGGCCAGGTCGGCCAGGATCTGTGGGAGGGCCTCGCGCGCCGCGCGCTCGCCGGCGAGCGCGAAGTCCCCGCTGCGATCGAACGCCATGTACGTGGCGTCCACCCCGGGCTCGAGGAGCACGTCGACCGCCGCGCGTTCGACCTCGGTGAAACCGTCGATGATGTCGAAGAAGATGCGCGACAGGTTGGACGGGACGCTGTCCGGTTCGAACGGTGACTCGCGGGAGATGTCGACGCCGATGACGTAGGTCGCGCCCAACGCTCGCGCCTGCGAAGCGGGGACGTTCTGCTTGAGTCCACCGTCGAAGTAGAAGCGCCCGTCGAGCTCGACGGGATCGAACAGGGCGGGGATGGCGCTCGAAGCGCGGATCGCGTCGGCGAGGAGGCCGGGTGGCGCCGTACGCGGCTCGCCCGTCTCGAGGTCGGTCACCACGGCATGGAACGGGATCTCGGTCTCGTCGATGGTGCGACCCTCGAGCAGCGCGTCGAGCAGCATCGCCAGCGGCCGGCCGTCGAGGAGGCCACCCCGGGGCGGGATCAGCAGCTCGGCGGTCGTGGCGGGCTCGATCCGCGCGAAGACGTCGGCGACGACGTCGATCTCGAAGCCGGCGGCGTAGAGCCCACCCACCAGCGATCCCATCGACGTGCCCAGGATCAGGTCGATGGGCACGCCGGCTTCGGTCAGCACGCGGATCACACCGACGTGGGCGGCCCCGCGGGCGGCGCCGCCGCCGAGCACCAGGGCGACGCGTGGGGCGGCCGGGTTCGCCGGCTCGGGGAGGGGTGCTTCGGCCTGTGCGTGCGCGAGCGGGGTCAGGCACGTCCACGCCACGACGGACGCGGCGACCGTTCGTCGGATCGATGCCGGGACGGAGCGGTGAGGACGCACGCTTCGACCTCCGCCGGGCGGGGCCGCGGAGCGGTCGGGGTCACCCGGTGCCCACCATCGTGTCACGCCGGGGCGTCGCGCGGCGCGCTCAGGTACGCCGGTCGCAGTGGGGGTTCAGCCGGGCCGGGTCCACGGCGGTCGGGCGGCGACCACCCGTGCGCGCGTGGGACAGTCGGCGTCGTGGGCGCCGTCGAGGTACCCCGTCGACACGAGGAACTCGCGCACGATCTCACCGCCCACGAACGTGAACGTCTTGCGGAACAGCTTCACCCAGGCGTCCAGCGCGGAGGGGTGGTGGGCGTCGAGCCAGCCCGCGAAGCTCCCGTGTTCTGCGCGCAGCGCCACGATGCGCTGCGCGTTCGTCACCGCCGCTCGCACCTTCAGGCGGTTGCGCACGATGCCGGCGTCGGCGAGCAGACGGGCCACGTCGTCCTCGCCGTAGGCGGCGACGCGGTCCACGTCGTAGCCGTCGTAGGCGCGCTCGAAGGCCTCCGCCTTGCGCAGGATCGTCGTCCAGGAGAGGCCGGCCTGGTTGATCTCGAGCAGCAGCCGACCGAAGAGCGCGGCGTCGGTCTCGAGCGGGAAGCCGTACTGGTGGTCGTGGTAGGTGCGGTGTGGGTCGGGGAGTCCGCGTCGGACCGCTTCGCAGTAGGAGTTGGGCGGTGGGGCGTCGCTCACGGGTTCGCCTCCTCGGGCTCGTCCCACACGACGGTGGGCTCGAACCGTGCGGGTCGCAGGCCGCGCAGCGCGTTGCCGACGGCGAGGGCGCGGGTCGCGAGGTCGTCGCTCGTCACCGTACCCTCGCGCGCAGCGCCGCTCGCCAAGAGCTCGGCTCGCAACACGCCGGGCAGCGCACCGTCGCGGACGGGCGGCGTCCGCCACAGGCCGTCGTCGTCGCGCACGAAGAGGGTGCTGATCGCGCCCTCGGCCACCGTCCCGCGGTCGTTGACGAAGACCACGTCGCCGAAACCGTGTGCCTGCGCCCAGCGCGTGGCGGCGTCGTAGAGCGCTCGGTCGGTGGTCTTGTGGCGCTGGCGCGGGTGATCGGCGGGCACGGCGGGGCGTGCCCGCGCCAACCGCACCGGCGGGTCGGTGGGGGCCGCGTCGCCGAACGGCGTCGCCACCGCCGAGGAGCGGCCGTCCTCGTGTAGGTCGAGCCGGACGCGGAGGACGGCGTCCGGCTCGGCGCCCAGCGCGGCGACCGCCGCCGTGACCGCCGCGAAGGCGGCGTCCTCGTCGAACGGGACGTCGTGGTACGCGGCGCTCCGTCGCAGGCGTCCGGCATGGGCCGGCCAGCGCCGCGCGCCGCCCTCCGCCCACCGCAGCGTCTCGAAGAGGCGCAGCGGTGGCGCGGGGTGGGTGAAGAACCGCGCCTTGAGCAGGAGCTCGTCGTGCTCGAGCGCGGGGACCGAGTCGGCCACCAGCCCGCCGCCGACCCCCAAGCGCCCCACGCCGCCCTGCACCGCCAGCGTCCGGATCGCCACGCTGAAGACAGCCTCGTCGAGCGCCGCGCCCTCGGCGCCCGGCAGGGCGAAACCGATGGCGCCGGTGTAGACGCCGCGCGGCACGTCCTCGAGTTCCGCGATGAGCTCCATCGTGCGGCGCTTGGGCGCGCCCGTGATCGATCCGCATGGGAAGAGCGCGCCCAGCAGCGTCACCAGACCCGTGTCGGGCGCCGCCGTCGCCGTCACCGTCGACGTCAGCTGCAGCACGGACCGGTACCGCTCGACGTCGAGCAGCCGTGGGACGCGCACGCTCCCGGGGTGGGCGAGCCGGCCGAGGTCGTGACGCAGCAGGTCGACGATCATGACGTTCTCGGCGCGGGCTTTGGGGTCGGCCCGTAGCGTGGCGGCCGCGAGCGCGTCCTCCTCGAGGTGTGCGCCGCGTGCCGCGGTCCCCTTCATGGGGCGGGTGACCAGGTGCACGCCCTCGGGCGTGGTGTGGGCGCGCACGAAGAGCTCGGGCGACGCGGAGGCGACGGTGAGGTCACCGGTGTCGAGCAGCGCGCCGTACGCGACGGCTTGCGACGCCGACAGGGCGCGGTACGCCTCGCGTACGTCGCCCACGCGGCAGCCGAAACCCGTCGTCAGGTTGACCTGGTACGTGTCGCCGGCCGCCAGACGCTCCGCCACCTCGGTCGCGCGTCCGAGCCAGACCGCCTCGTCGAGCTCCGCGACGACGTCGCGCACGGTGCCCTCGGGCGACCGGGGGGCGCGGAGAGGGGCGCCGCCGGCACCGGCGTCCACGACCTCGACGCCCTCGTAGACGCCGAACCAGGCGAGCGCGTACGGCGGTCGCGCCCGCACGGGGGCGCCCACCAGGACGGCGCCGGCCTCGTACCCGAGGTAGCCGGCCACCGCGCGGCCGGCGCGCAGGTGCTCGTCGAGCGCCGCCAGCAGCGCCGGGGTCCCCGCCGGATCGTCGAGGCGGAGGACCGCGGTCGGGTTCCGGAACCGCAGGCTGCGGCGTTCACCCGGGCGGCCGCGGCGGGCGTGCAGCACGACGTCGCCAGGCTGCAGCCCGTCGACCCAACGGTCCACGACCGCCCCCGGGTCTTCGGGGGCGGTCACGGACGCGTGGAAGGCGGGGCTGCGCGCCGTGGCGCCGTTCACCAGGGTGTGCTCCGATCCCGTCCGCGGGCAGGGCCGGGCGCGGTGGCCGGCACGCGCGACGGTCGCCCGTTCAGCGCGCGCCGCGCAAGCGGTGGGCGAACCGTTGCCGGAACTTGCCGAGCTTGGGGGCGATGACGGCCGCGCAGTACCCCTGGCCGGGGTTCGCCCGGTAGTAGCCCTGGTGGTAGGCCTCGGCCGGGTACCACGTGCCTTCGATCGTGTCGGGATCGAGCCGCACGACCTCGGTCACGATCGGCGCGCCGAAGGTGTCCTCGCGCGTCAGCTCGTCGATCAGGTCGCGGGCGGTGGCCGCCTGCGACGCGTCGTGCGCGAAGATCGCCGAGCGGTACTGGCTGCCGACGTCGTGACCCTGGCGGTCGCGCGTGGTGGGATCGTGGGTGCCGAAGAAGATCTCGAGCAGCGCGCGGTACGGCAGCACGTCGGGATCGAACTCGATGCGCACGGCCTCGGCATGGCCGGTATCGCCGTCGCACACGCGGGTGTACGACGGGTTGGGTAGCTGGCCGCCGACGTAGCCGCTCTGGACCGAGCGCACGCCCTCCACCGCTTCGAAGACGGCCTCGGTGCACCAGAAACAGCCGCCGGCAACGGTGGCGACGGCCAGGGGATCGTTCGGGGTGTCGGTCATGGGCGCATGCTACGGGGGCGGGAGGGTGCCCGAGGGTCGGCCGCGCCACCGGCGGGGGATCAGCCGGTCAGCGCCGTCCACGTGGTCGTCAACGCCTCGGGCGACCAGACGTCCCAGATCCAGCCCTGGACGAGGAGGGCGGTGAAGGCCGCCGCGATCAGCAGCTGGGCGGTCCAGCGCCACCGGAGGCGCGGCCACCGACGCCAACCCGACAGGCTCTGGATCACGCCACCGACCACCGCCAGGGCCAGGGCGAGCGCGGCCGCCTGGAGGAACGGTGCCGTCGCCGTGAGCGGTGCGTCGCCCGTGGCGAGGGCGCGCCAAGCCAACCAGGCGAGCGTCGTGGCGATCGCCCCCACGAGGACGGCCCCCACCCGTGACCAGGCGCGGGCGTGGACCACGCTCCGTGGAAGCGCGGCCCCCACCGGTTCACGGCGCCGGAAGCGCAGGAAGGCACCGATCGGCCACGCCAGCAGCACGATCGTCGCGGCGGCGATTGCGGCGACGATCGAGCCGGCGACGAGCCAGGCGCGCTCCCACCACACGATGCGCTCGATCCCGAGCGTGCCGCCGAGGTGGACGAGCGCGCGGGCCGGGCGGGTGTCGGTCGCCGCGAGCGCGACGAGCGGGGCGCCGTCGTCCACGTTGCGCCAGGTGCCCGCGGCGTCGCGCCGGAACGTGCGGGGCGCGGCCCACGCCGCCGGTGGGACGAGCGTCACCTCGTCGTCGTCGACGCCGAGCCGGAACGACGGCGCGGCCGCCGTCAGCAAGCGCTCCAGGCCGCGAGCGGCGCTGCGCTCGGTGCGGTAGACGCCGGCGCGGGGGGTGACGCCGGCACCGTCGCTCGGCGGCCAGCCCACGCCCGGCTCGGCCGGGTCGCGTGCATCACCGAGCAGCCGGCGGAACGTCTCCTCGATCAGCACGGCGCGGGCGTCGCGCACGCCCGACGCGGCCTCCAACCCGTCGGCGATCGGGCTGCCGTTGAGGTAGGCGAACACGGCCACGCGGGCGTCGGGCGCGACGACCAGGCTGGCGCGCACCCCGGGCAGGTCGCCGTCGTGCCGGACGACGGGGTGGCCCAGCACCGCGGACTCCGCGAGGCCGAGGGTCCAGCCGGGCATGGCGGGGGCGGGCCGGACGGCCGGGGTCGTCAACGCCTCGCGGACGCCGTCGGCCAGGGCGTCGGGGGGCGACGGTGCGGTGAGGGCCTCGGCGAAGCGCAGCACGTCGAGCGCGCTGGCGCGGACCCGGCCGGCGCCGCTCTGGAGGAGCCGCGGCATCGTGAGTGGCCGTACCCCGGCGGGGCCGACCGCGTGGGGGGTCACGGTCGCGGCCTCGTACTCGGCCCCGGCGTCGGCGAGGATCGTGGCGTGCTCGAACCCGAGCGGCTCGAAGACGAGCGAGCGGTAGGCGGACGCCTCGTCCAGGCCGCTCGCCCCCGTCAGCACCGCCGCCAACGCCGCGTAACAGGCGTTGCAGTACACGAGCCGGTCGCCCGGGGCGTCCACGCGCGGCGGCAGGCCGGCGGCGACGACCAGGGCCGCGTCGGGGACGGGTTCGCCGGGCGGCGCGGTCAGCCCCAACGCGTGGACGTCGAGACCGGCGGTGTGGGTCAGCAGGTGGCGCAGGGTCACCGGTCCGTCGTCGGGGTCGGCGGGGGGACCCAGCGCGCCCGCTGGCAGCCAGCGGGATGCGTCGTCGTCGAGGTCGACGAAGCCGTCGGCGGCGAGCCGCAGCACACCCACCGCCGTGAGCGGCTTGCTGAGCGACGCCAGCCAGAGCGGCGCGTCGAGCGGCAGGTCGCGGCCGCCGACCTCCGCCGAACCGTAGGCCTCCGCGAACACGGTCTGGCCCTCCACCACGACGCCGAGGACCAGCCCGGGCGCCCCGCTCCGCCCCAGCACCTCGAGGGCGACCGCGTCGAGCTCGAAGCGGAGCGCCATGCGCGCCACCGTGACGGCGTCGAGCTCCTCGGCGCCGAGCGCGCGCGGGGCGAGGTCGGGGGTGGGGACCGGCGTGAGGGCTTGGGCGGCCGCGATCGCGAGCGTCGCCAGGAGTGCGAGGGCGTGCAGGTGGCGCCGCACTGGGACCATGCAGTGGACGCTAGCATGCTCGCCCGACGGCTTCGGAGGGAGCTTCGGGACCGCCGGGTCGACGAAGCGACGGACGCCGCCAGGTCTCCCGATCGAGGTCCCGCGGTGCCTGCTGTGGCTTGACGCGGTGGCGACCCGCGTACCATCGTCCTGACCATGGACGTCGGGCTGCGCTTGCTCGGGCCGCCGTCGGTCCTGCTCGCCGATGGCTGGCATCCGCTCACGCCCACGCGTCCGCACGCCCTGTTCGCCTACGCGGCGCACCGTGGCGTGCCGGTGCGCCGGGCCGAGTTGGCCGCCCTCCTGTGGCCGGATGGCGGTGACGTGCGCGCCTTCGCCAACCTGCGCCACACCCTGCGAGCCTTGGGGAGAGATGGCATCGGTGCGCTCGTCGGCCGCGATCGAGCCCGCGTCTGGGTCGACGTCGACGGCGACCTGTCGCGCTTCCGGCGCGCGGTCGAGGGGGGCGACTGGGCCACGGCCTTCGCGCTGCGTGGTGGGCCGCTGCTCGAGGGCTTCGAGCTCGATGGTGCCGGCGAGTTCGAGTCGTGGCTCGAGAGCGAGCGCGCGGCGGTGGCGGAGCAGTGGCGGCGCGCCGGTCTGGCGCTCATCGATTCGGCGTCCGTGGAAGGTCGTCACGACGTCGCGGTGCGCTGCGCCGAACGGCTGTTGCGCGCCGACCCGCTCGACGAAACGGTGCTGCGTCGGGCGATGCGGTCGGGCTCCGCGGCCGGCGACCTTCGAGGGGCCGTCCTCGCCTACGAAGCCTTCCGCGATCGCCTGGCGGACGAGCTCGGGATCGAGCCCGAGGCCGCGACGGAGGCGCTGCTCCAGGGGCTGCCCGCGCTGGTGCCGGCAGCTCCGATCGCACGGTCTTCGGGCGTGACGGCCGTCGCCGCAGGCGCGCGTGGCGTCCACCTGCTCGCGCTGGCACCGAGCGTGCACCGGCGCCACCGACTCGTGGGCCGCGAGGCGGCCCTTGCCGACCTCACCGCACGCCTGCACGACGACGGGGTCCGGTTGCTGACGCTGCTCGGGCCGGGTGGCATGGGGAAGACCACGCTCGCGGGCGCGCTGGCCGACGACCTCACACCGGCCTTCCCACAGGGTGTCGTCGTCGCACGACTCGACACCGCGTCCGGACCGGACGCCGTGGCGCGCACGCTCGCGCTTGCGGCCGGGATCACGCTCGACGTCGGTGTCCCTCTCGACGTCCAGCTGGTCGACGCGTTCGGCGAACGGCGCATGCTGCTGGTGCTCGACAGCTTCGAGCCGCATCTGGCGGAGCCCGCTTCGCTGGCAACGGTCGATGCGCTCGTCCGTGGCTCGCCGTCCGTGGCGCTGCTCGTGACGACGCGGGCGAGGTTGCGCCACTCGAGCGAAGTCGTGTTCGACGTCGGGCCGCTCACGACCCGATCCGAACCGGGCAACGGCGCGCTGGAAGCGGCGCGCGAACCGAGTGACGCGGCGCGGCTCTTCCTACAGGTCGCCGACGTCCGTGCACGTGGCGACGACGATCCTCTCGACCTCGAGCTCGTCGAGAGGATCTGCCGTCAGTTGGGAGGTGCCCCCCTCGCGATCGAACTCGTGGCCGCGTGGACCGACGTCGTTCCCCTCGCCGTCCTCGAGGAGCGACTCGAGCGCTCTTGGGAGCTCCTGCGCAGTGAGGATGCCGATCGCCAACCGCGTCAGCACGACGTGCAGGCCATCCTCGCGGAGACGTGGGCGGCGCTCGCGCCGGCGGACCAGGCGGCGTGGGCGCGCCTCTCGGTGCTACCGGGCAGCGTCGGTCGCGTGGTCGCGGCCGCGGTCGGTGGCACGGGCTGGCGCGGCCTGCGGCGGTTGGCCGACCGCGCCGTCCTCCGACGCTCCGGCGACCGAATCGAGATCCACGCTCTGGTCGCGCGCTTCGGACGTGAGCGCGCCCGCGAGAAGGACCTCGTGAACGCCGCCTGGCGTGCCGCACGACCCGTCCTCCTGACGCACGTGGCGCAGGAGGTCGATCCGCGGACGGGTACCCGGGTTCGCGTCCACGACGACGACCTCGAGGGAGCGATCGGCGTCTGGCGCCACGCTGTGGCGCACGCGGAGTGGCCGGTCCTCACGGACTCCGTCTATGGCCTCATGCGTGCCTTGGGCCGCGCTCGGCGTTTGGCGGAGCGTGACGCTCTCGCCGACGAGGCGGTGACCGCGCTGCTCGCTGCTCGGGGACGGTCACGCGACGCTGCCTTGGCGCGCGTCCTGCCGTTCGCCCCTGGCGACCGCCCGAAGCGACGGGCGCACGCGCGCCGTGCCTGGGCGCTCGCCCGTCGGTTCGGCGACGATCGCGCGCTCGCGGCCGCGGTGGTGCGCCTTCTCGAGATCGAACCCGGCGTGCACGTCGGCGAGCGCGTCGCATGCGCCGTCGAGGCTTTCGAGCGGGCGGGAGACACCATCGGACTCGCGGCGCTCCGTGCCGATCTCGGCGAGGACGCGGCTCTGCTCGGACGGCATGCCGAGGCCGCGGTCCACCTCGAGGCGGCGCTGGCGCTGTATACCGCGCTCGGAGATCGCTCCGGTCGGGCGCAGGTGCACGACACGTTGACGACCACGCCGCTCGTACGCGGCGACTTCGCGTCGGTGCGCTACCACCTCGATCGGGCGCGGGCCCTCTACGCCGAGGAGGGTGCGGTCGTCGCCGAGGCGATCACGTACGCCACCGAAACCTGGCTGGCGATCGTCACGGCCACGCGTGCGGACGCGGAGGCAGCGGCCGCGACGTTCGCACGAAGGGCTGCGCCGTTCAGAGGTGGTGGCCTCGCACAGCGGGTCCTGGGTCTGGGCATCGCCCACCGGCACGGTACGTCCGACGAGGTGATCGCAGCGGCCCCGGCGTTGCTCGCGCAGGTCGGCGCGCCCGAGCGCGCGAGCATCGTGGGTCTGCTCGGCCTGGTGTTGCTGGCGATCGCCCACGCGCGGCGTGGCGATGTCGAGGCGGCGGCCGCGGCCCTGGACCCGGCGGTGCGCATGGCGCGCGAGCTCGATGGACCACGGTTCGTGGCGCACGCGGTGTTGGCGGCGGCCGAACTCGCACGTGGGCGCGAGGAGCGAGCCGCCGCGCTCGCCTTCGCGGCCCAGGCTTGGCACCATCCGGCGCTCGAGTACGAACAGCGTGAGGACGTGCGGGCGCTGACGGAGGCGTTGGGCGGCGAGTGGCCGCCGCCTCGACCCGATCCGGCCGACGACGCGACGCTGCTCGACCGAGTAGGCGCCCTTCTCCGGGGCGCGTGAAGAGCCAGCCGTGAGAGGGCACGGACCCGCACGCGTGCACGCGCTGGAGCGTGGACGATCGCGCGTCGAGGTCTAGGCGAGACCAGCGTCGTCGAACCGGTACGTGGTCCGCGCCTGGTCGTACGCGAGCGCACGGGCCAGGTCGGGGGCGACGTCGGGATCGACGAGGCCGCGCAGCGTGTGGCCCGCCAGCCAGTCGCACGCCACCCGGCGCCACACGTCGTGGCGCGCGCGGATCGAGGGGTACGCGCGGGTGTCGTCGTTGAAGCCGGCCAGGTTGGCGATGCCCGCCGTCTCCACGACGGCGTCGAGGTAACGCTGCATCCCGAGCACCGAGTCGAAGAACCACCACGGCGCGCCGAGGCGCAGGGCGGGGTAGTGGCCGGCCAGGGGTGCGAGTTCCCTCGAGTACGTGCTCTCGTCGAGCGTGAACACCACCAGCCGGTAGTTGGGATGGGCGCCGAACCGGTTGAGCAGCGGACGCAAGGCCCGCGTCCACTCGGTGGCGATGGGGATGTCGGCACCGGCGTCGAGCCCGAAGCGTTCGAACACCTGCGTGTGGTGGTTGCGGTACGAGCCGACGTGCAACTGCATCACCAGGCCGTCGTCGGCGCTCATGCGCGCCATCTCGGCCAGCATGTGGCTGCCGAAGCGCCGGGCCTCCTCGGCGTCGCCCTCGCCCCGCCGTAGGCGCCCGTAGGCGAGCGCTGCCGCGGCCGCGTCGAGCGCCTCGACGTCGGCCGTGCGGACGCCGTGATCGGTGGCGGTGGCGCCGGCTTCGCGGAACGCCTCGCGCCGCGCTTCGAGGGCGCCGAGGTACGCCGCGTAGTCGTCGACGGGCTGTCCGCTGCGTTCGGCCAGCAACTCGAGCGACGCCAGCCAGTCGTCGCGCGTCGGGTCGATGACGGCGTCGGGCCGGAAGGTGGGGCGCACCGGCAGACCGTCGGCCTGTAGGCGTCGATGCGTGTCGAGGGTGTCGGTGGCGGCGTCGGTGGTGCACAGCACCTCGATGCCGAGGCGCGCGAATAGCGCCCGCGGGCGGAAGCCGGGCTCGCGCAGGCGTTCGACGAGATGGTCGTACAGGGCGTCGGCGTTCGCCGCCGACGGGCGCTCGCGGACCCCGAAGAGCTCGATCAGTTCCTGTTTCAGCCAGAGGCCCGTGGGCGTGCCTGCGAAGAGGTGGAAGTGCGCGCAGAAGCGGCGCCAGATGGCGCGCGGGTCGGTCTCGGTCGGTCCGCCGTCCCGACGTGGGACGCCGAGGTCCTCCATCGGCACGCCCTGGCTGTACAGCATGCGGACGACGTAGTGGTCGGGTACCACGAGCAGGTGCGCCGGGTCGGCCAACGGCTCGTCGTCGGCGAGCAGCGAGGGGGGCACGTGGCCGTGCGGCGCGATCAGCGGCAGGTCGCGCACGCCCTCGTAGAGCGCACGGGCCAGGTCGCGCTGATGGCGCTCCGGAGCGAAGCAGCGGTCGGGGTCGAGGCTCCAGGGGGTGGTCATGCGTCCTCCTCGTCGGTGGGGGCAGGGTCGGCGACGGGCGCGCTTCGCGACACGTCGAGGCCGGTGAGACCCGCCAGCGCCTGCGCGACGACGGTCTCGGGCTCCCCGCCGACGTCCACGCGCACGGCGTCGCTCGGCGGTTCGAGGGTGGCCAGTTGCGATCCGAGCAACGAGGCCGGCATGTAGTGGCCGCGACGTGCCTGCAACCGGTCGGCGATCACCGTCGGGTCGCCGTCGAGGAACACGACCGCGACGTGCGGCTCGTCGGTGCCGAGCCGCGCACGGTAGCTGGCCTTGAGCGCGGAGCAGGCGAGCACCGTCCCCGTCCCGGCCGCCACGCCGTCGTCGAGCAGGGCTCGCAGCCGGTCGAGCCAGGGCCAACGGTCCTCGTCGGAGAGAGGGATGCCGGCCGACATCTTGGCGCGGTTGACGGCGGGATGGTGGTCGTCGCCGTCGACGAAACGCCAGCCGAGGTGGCGTGCGAGGCTGCGGCCCACCACGGTCTTGCCGGCGCCGGCGACGCCCATGACCACGATCGCTCGCAGCGTCTTCACAGCGTCTCCCGGGGCGCCCGGTAGAGGCGTTCGCCGGCCTTTCGGACCAGCAACACGCCTTCGTCCTCGCGTCCCGCCCAGGCCTCGACGTCGACGGTGGCGGGGTCGAGGTAGCCGAGGTTCAGGCGTGCGCACGTCTCGGCGTCGACGCGGCTGGCGAGGGTGACCTGGACGCGCGGCACCTCGTGACCATCCTCCCACCGGCCCGCGCCGCGGACGTGGGTCGAGTGGGCCAGGACGCCGAGCGGGACGTGCGCGAAGCGATCCCACTGCTCCAAGAAGTACGGCAGCGTGTGGTAGCCGATCTCCTCGATCCAGCGCCCGTGCACCCGGCTGATCGTGTCGAGGTGGGGCGCGTGGATGATGAGCTCCGCGCCCGGTGCCAGCGCCGGCTCCAGCTTGTACATGGCCTTGCCCGCGGTCCAGAGTTCGTCGTACATCGGCGGCGCGCAGGCCAGCACCCGCTGCATCGGGCGGGGCAGGTGCGTCACGTGTCGCTCGCTGGACAGGTCGGCCGCCACGCGCCAGGCCTCGACCGGATCGCCGATCGTCACGGCGCTCAGGTCGACGCCCTCCACGGTCAGGGCCACCAGCGTGGTCGGCGTCGGCAGGAGTTCGGCGGCGGCGTGGATCATCGCCCGCACCGGCGTCTCGGCCACGCCGATCGTGTCGATCACACCCGTCAGGGCGCCCAACCAGTGGGTGACGTTGATCATGCCGGCGCTGCTCACGCCCGGGAAGTGGTACTTGTGCCCGCCCGAGAAGCCGGCCACCTCGTGGGGGAACGTCGGTCCGAGGATGACGACCGCGTCGGCTTCGGGCACGGCGCGGTTCACCAGGACGTCGACGTCGCCGCCCAGGGTGGGGTGCCACAGGTCGCCGGCGATCGCTCGGACCCGCGCCTGCGACAGGTGGCCGAGCGACACGAGTTCGCCGGGTTCGCTCCAGGCGTGGTTGACCACGGCGACGTGCCGGTAGCGACCCCCGCGTTCGGCGGCCGTGAGGCCCACCAACGCGTCGAGGCGCTCGGGGTCGAGCGGCGGGTGCGTGCCGAGCGCGACCATGAACGTCAGCGACGCGGCGTCCGCGAGCAGGTCGACCACGTCGCGGAACAGCGCCGGCAGCGGCAGCGTGCGGGTGTGATCGGGGATCAGCACCAGCACGCGCTGGCCGTCGAAACGTCCCGCGAGCCCGCGTTCCAGGGTGCGGCGGACGTCGGGCCACGCCAGCGCCTGGCCGGGCGGCGCGACGGCGCGAGCCCGGATCACACGCCCCCGAAGGCGGCGTAGCCTCCGTCGACGGGTACGACCACGCCGGTGACGAAGCGGGCGGCGTCGCTGGCCAACCACACGGCCGTGCCGACGAGGTCGTCGGGTTCGCCGAAGCGGCCCATGGGCGTGTGGTCCAGGATCGAACGACCGCGGGCGGTGGGGGTGCCGTCGGGCTGGAGCAGCAGCGCCCGGTTCTGCTCGCCGACGAAGAACCCCGGCGCGATCGCGTTCACGCGCAGGCCCTCGCCGTACGTCTGGGCCAGATGGACCGCCAACCAGCGCGTGAGGTTGTCGACGGCCGCCTTCGCGGCACCGTAGCCGATCACGCGCGTCAGCGGTTTCTGCGCCGCCATCGAGCTGATCGTGATCACCGAACCGCGGCCGGCGGCCACCATGGCGGGCGCGAACGCCTGGATCGGGAGCAACGTGCCGTCGAGGTTGAGCTCGACCACCGTGCGGAACGCCTCGGGGCTCAGCCCGAACAGGTCGCGATCGCCGTGGACGATGGCGTCGGGGCGGTTGCCGCCGGCGGCCGTGAGCAACACGTCGCAGCGCCCCCAGGCGTCTTCCACGCGCGCGGCGGCGGCCGCCAGCGAAGGGGGATCGAGCACGTCGGCGGCGATGCCGATGGCGTCGAAGCCCCCTTCGCGCAGGCCGGCGGCCGCGGCCTCGACGGTCGACGCGTGCCGGCTGAGGACGGCGACGGCCGCGCCCGCTCGGGCGAGGCCCCGCGCCATCGCCAGGCCGAGCGTGCCGGTCCCGCCCGTGAGGACCGCCACGCGGCCGCTGAGGTCGAAGGTCCCGCTCATGAGGACGCTCCCGTCTCGGCGCTCACGAACGGCGCCAGGTGGCGTTCGAAGTGACGCCGCAGGGCGGCGCGGTAGGCGTCGGGGTGCGTACGCAGCAGCGCCCGGAGACGCTCGCCGTGGGCACGCAGCGCCGAGCCGAAGGTGACGTGCAGCACCTGGCGGGCGTCGACGGTCTCCAAGAGCGCCAGCGCGGCCGTGCCCGGCAGGGCGTCGAGGTCGGGCACGCGCTCGGGTCGACCGCTGATGTGGTAGCTCTTCACGTCCTCGTCGAAGCGCTCGAGTCCCAGCCGCATCACTTCGACGAGCAGGTCGGGTTCGAAGCGCCCGGCCACCCGCAACGCCTCGAGGTAGGAGGTGCCGGCGGTCTTGAGGTGGACGAGGCCGCCGGAGACGGCGGTGGCGATGGGGTAGACGGCGAACTTGTCGGACCCGGAGTGGAGGCTCAGCTTGTACGGGCCCAGCGCCGCCGCCACGAGGGCGTGTCCCTGCAGATCACGGGCGAGGGCCCCGAGGTCACCGATGTAGTCGACGCCCTTCTCGAACGCGCCCACGAAGCGCGGCGCGAGCGACACGAAGTCGACCCTGAGGCGGCGCAACTCGAGCGCCAGGTAGGCGTGTTCGGCGAGGCTCGTGGGCGTGTCGGTCTCGTCCACGGACACCTCGAGCTCGGCGCGCTCCGGCCCCGCCTGGGCCCGCAGGTGACGCGCCAGGCGCACCACGTGGGCGATCGAGGCGCCGTACTTCACGGCCGCTCGCTCGAGCTCGCCCGCGCCGAAACGGAGGTTTCGGTCGCCCAGGTCGAGGTCGACGCTCGACAGGCGGTTCATCAGGTCGGCGGGTGTGGTCTCGAGCGCCCCCCACGGTGGGCGTGTCTCGAACGCCTCGGTCAGGGCGGCGCCCGCCAGACCGTCGGCGTCCGAGCCGACGTGGTCGCCCGGGTCGATCGTGAAGAAGGAGTGACCGACCTCGACGTGGGCGTCGACGTCGGCCTCGGTCTTGAGGTGATCGGCGTCGGCACCGACCGGCAGCGTCCAGCCGGCCAGGAAGGCACCGAGGGTGGCGTCGTCCAGGACCTCGCGCGGCGTGCGGCCGGTGCGGACGTTCTCGCGGACGGACTGCTGGGCGAAGATCGGCGCGATCCGGCCCTCCGCCCCGACCGCCCGCAGCGCGTCGACGTGGCCGGGCGTGGCCAAGCCCAACCGGTCGCCGAACCCCGCGGAGGTGGCCAGGCCCAGGGGCACCGGCCGCAGGTTGGGCAGCGCGCCGCGCAGCGCTGCGGCGTTCGCGGCGCTCGGGGGTCCGCGCAGGACGACGCGGTCGCCCGTGCGTTCGGCCTCGCCCTCGAACGGGGCCAGGTGGCCGGCGTCCGTGGTCGCGACGACCAGGCGCCAACCGGTGTGGGCATCGGTCTCGGCCCACAGGGTCAGCGCACCCTGCGTGCGCCCCGACCCGGGTCGCGGTTCACGACCGTGCCGGTCGATGGTCTCGTTCGGGTCGGCGTGCGACGTCATGAGAGCTCCTCTCGGTCGCGGACGGGATGACGCGGCGCGCTCGCGCGCACCACCAACTCCGGTGCGACGACCACGCGGCGGGGTGGTTCGCCGCGGATCCGTTCGAACAGCATCTCGGCCGCCTGCCGGCCGAGGGCGTACGTGTCGATGCGCAGCGTGGTGAGGGCGGGCGTGACGACGCTGGCGAGGCGCACGTCGTCGCAGCCGACCAGGGCGACGTCCTCGGGAACGCGGCGGCGCGCCTCTTCCAGGGCCGCGAGGGCGCCCAGCGCCACCACGTCGTTGTAGGCGACGACCGCGTCGAGGTCGGGTCGACGGTCGAGCAGCGCACGCATGGCCTCGTGCCCCGCCGCTTCGCTCGGTTCGGTGTCTTGGATCAGGTCGTGCTGCCAGCCCAGTCCGCCGGCCGCCAGCCCCTCGCGGTAGCCGGCTCGCCGGCGCTGCGAGCTGGCCGAACGCTGCGGCCCGGCGAGCAGGCCGATCCGCCGCCGCTCGGTGGCGATCAGGTGGGCGACGGCCAGGCGGGTGCCGAGCGCGTCGTCGACCTCCAGGCTCGACGCGCGGGCGGCTGTGGGCACGGTGCGGTTGAGCAGGACGCAGGCCGGGTGCCGCACGAGCAGTTGGGCCAGCTCGGGGTCGGGCAGGCGGGCGCTGCAGACGATCAACCCGTCGACCCGGTGTGCGTCGAAGTGCTCGATGGCCGCGCGCTCGCGCGCCATGTCCTCGACGGTGTTCGTCAACGAGACCGCGTACCCCTCGGCCCACGCGACGTCCTCCGCGCCGCGGACGATCGCGGGGAAGAACGGGTTGGTGATGTCGGGCACCAGCAGCCCCACGGTGTGGCTGCGGCGGGTGGTGAGGCTGCGCGCTGCCTGGCTGGGTCGGTACTCGAGCTGGGCGATCGCGCGCAACACCCGTGCGCGCGTGCTCGAACGCACGTCGCTCTTGCCGTTGATCACCCGCGAGACCGTCATCGTCGACACGCCCGCGAGATGGGCGACGTCGGCGATGGTCACGCGGTGGGACACGGCGGCTCCTCACGACCGGGCGCGCGCTCCGTGAGCGTTCCCGTGAGCGCTAACAACGCGGTTCGTGGCGCGAGTATAGGCGGCGGCAGCGGGGGCGTCAAGGTGGCTGCCGGACGCTGCCTGGGCGCGCAGAGACCGTCCAGGACGCGGTTACCGCATGTCCGTTGACACCCCCCGCGGCCCGTGCTACCTTCCGTGCAATACGCTGATATCCGAGCGCGGCGGTACCGCTAACGGTACCGATAACGTCTGCCGACCGCGCTGGGTTTCGGTCCGGGCCGTCCACGACGGTCCCGGGGAAGGAGCACGCATGCGCACGTTCCGTGTTCTCGTCCTCGCCCTCGCCTTGGCGCTCGTCGCCAGCCACGCCCTGGCGCAGCAGATCACCCTCAGGGCAGCCGACAACCAGCCGGCCGACTATCCGACGGTGCAGGGTCTGATGCACATGGCCGCGTACCTCGAGGCCGCTTCGGACGGCCGGATCACCATGGACGTGTTCCCCGGCGGGCAGCTCGGCGACGAGCGTTCGACGATCGAGCAGGTCCAGCTCGGCGTGATCGACATCGTGCGCACGAGCACGAGCCCGGTGGGCGAGTTCTACTCCGCCATGGGCGTGTTCAGCCTGCCGTTCATCTTCCGCGACGAAGCCCACATGTGGAAGGTCGTCATGGGGCCGATCGGGATGGAGTTGCTCGAGGGCCTGCGCGCGGCCGACATGGTCGGTCTGGCCTACTACGACTCCGGCAGCCGCAACTTCTACACGGCGAACACCCCGATCCGGAGCGTCGCCGACCTGCAGGGCCTGCGCATCCGGACCCAGCAGAGCCAAGTGGTCCTGGACATGATGGACGCGCTCGGCGCCGACCCCGTACCGCTGGCGTTCGGTGAGGTCTACAGCTCGTTGCAGACCGGCGTCATCGACGGTGCCGAGAACAACTACCCGTCCTACGGGCCCGACGGCGTGCGCCACTACGAGGTCGCCCCCTACTTCACCGAGAACGCCCACTCGCGCGTGCCCGAGATCGTGATGATCAGCGCGTCGACCTTCGATCGCCTCAGCGAGGCCGACCAGGCCCTCGTGCGCGAGGCCGCCCTGGCGAGCGTGCCGGTGCAGGCCGCACTGTGGGACGCCTTGGTCGAGAAGAGCAAGCAGGCCGTGATCGAGGCCGGCTCCGAGATCATCCAGGTCGACATCGCCGAGTTCCAGGACGCCATGGCGCCCGTCTACGCGAAGTACGGCGAGGCCTACGGCGACCTGCTCCAGCGCATCCAGGACACCGAGTAAGCGTCGACCGGCATCGTGCCAGGCCGTCTCGAGACCGAGCGCGAACGACAGGAGGGGGTCCCTCAAGGGGCCCCTTCCGAACGTGAGGCGAGCGCCCCACGAGGCGAAGCCCCGCCGCCGACCGTGGTGAAGGCGGGTGGGTGGACGCGGCTCGAGCTCGGGCTCACGCAGATCGTCCGCGTCACCACGGCCTCCTTGCTGCTGGGGATCGTCCTGATCATCACGTGGCAGGTCATCTCGCGCTACATCCCCGGCATCCGGGTCCCGCGCTGGACCGAGGAGGTCAGCCTCATCCTCATGGTGTGGCTGGCGATGCTCGGTTCCGGTCTGGCCGTCCGCGCCGGCGAGCACCTGTCGGTCGACGTGTTCACGCGCCAGTTGCCCAAACGGGTGCAGTCGGGCCTCGAGCGGTTGGTGTGGCTGGGCGTGGCCGCCTTCGGCGGCTACCTGGTGGTGTACGGCATCGAGCTGGCGAGCCGGACGATGCTGCAGACCTTCTCCGCCACGCAGTTGCCGGTGGGTTGGATGTACTCGGGCATCCCCGTGGGTGGCGTCCTGATCGCCCTCTACTCGCTTCGCAACCTGGTCCGACCCCCGAAACCCGAACTCGACAGCGTGATCGAGAGCGCCGACGTGCGCGGCAACTGGACCGTGCGGATCGCGCTGGCCGTCATCCTCCTGGCGATCGGTGCCGGCGCGGTCGTCGTCTTCGGTCTCGACGTGCTGCTCGGACCCACGGGGGTGCTCCTGGGCGGCCTGGCGGCCATGATGCTGCTCGGCGTGCCCATCGCCATGGCGCTCGGGATCGCCGCGCTCGTGACGGTCCTGACGCTCGGGCTGCCGCCCCTCATCGTCGCCCAGCGCATGGCCAACGGCGTCAGCTCGACGCCGCTGTTGGCCATCCCGTTCTTCATCCTGGCGGGGCTGATCATGGCCGAGGGCGGTATCGCCGCGCGGCTGGTCGAGTTCTCGCGCGTCCTGGTCGGCCCCATCCGGGGCGGCCTGGCGATGGTCAACGTCGTGGCGTCGATGCTGTTCGGCGGCGCTTCTGGCTCCGCCGTGGCCGACGTCTCGGCCAACGGCAGCATCCTGATCCCGATGATGAAGAAGAAGGGCTACGACGCCGACTTCACCGTTGGCATCACCGTCGCCTCCTCGGTCCAGGGGATCATCATCCCGCCCAGCCACAACGCCGTGATCTACAGCCTGGCGGCCGGCGGCGTCTCGATCAGCGCGCTGTTCCTGGCCGGTTACGTGCCCGGGGTGATGATCGGGGTGGCCCTGATGATCGCCTGCTACGTGCTCGCCCTGCGCCGTGGGTACCCGTCGGACAGCCGACCGCCCGTCCGGGAGTCGGTGCGGGTGTCGCTCGAGGCCATCCCCGGTCTGGGCGTCGGCCTGATCATCGTCGGTGGCATCGCCTTCGGCTGGTTCACCGCCACGGAGGCCGCCGCGATCGGCACGGTGGTCGCCTTCTTGGTCTCGACCCTGATCTACCGCGAGATGAGCCCGCGGCGGTTGTGGAAGGCCACCCTGCAGGCCGTGCGCACGATCTCGATCGTGATCCTGCTCATCGCCACCGCCAGCGCCTTCGCCTGGCTCATGGCCTACCTGCGCGTGCCCACGGTGCTCGCCGATGGCATCCTGTCGGTGTCGGACAACCCGATCGTGCTCCTGGCCATGATCAACCTGCTCCTGCTCATGCTGGGCGCGATCATGGACATGGCGCCGCTCATCTTGATCCTCACGCCGATCCTGCTGCCGATCGTGACCGCGGACCCGATCAACATGAGCGCGGTGCACTTCGGCATCGTGCTGCTGCTCAACCTGGGGCTCGGTCTCACGACGCCGCCGGTGGGTACCGCCCTCTTCGTGGGCTGCGCCATCGGTCGGATCCGCATCGAGGAGGCCTCGCGCGCCATGGTCTACCTGTGGCCGCCGCTGGTCATCGTGCTGATCCTGGTGACGTACTTCCCGTGGTTCGTCGACGTGATCCCGCGGATGTTCGGGGTCGGGTAGCGCGGCATCGACGCACGCTCGGGCACACGCTGAACTCACGCACCTCCGCCTACCTTGCCGGCGGAGGTGATCGATATGGCACGTCGACCCCAAACCCTCGCGTTCGGCATCCTGTTCGCTTCGATGGTGGCGCTCACGCTGGCCTTCGGCCACGGAGCGAACCACGTCTGGGCGGCACTCGATCCCGGCCACTACGACAACCCCTGCCCGACCGCGAGCGCCGGCCCATCGCCCATCCTCGCCAGCGCCCACGCTCCGGTGCCGATGGCGCCCGAGTGCGAAAGCGCCTCGCAGGACGAAGGGACGGCGGACGTCACGTCGACCGAGGACGCCGAACGGGCGCCGTACTTCCCGACCCACGTCCGCCACGACCATCCGGGGTACGGCTTCGCGCCCTGAACGCACGGCCAGACCGTCACGGTCGCAAGGTCCGCCGGGAGCCTCGCCGCTCCCGGCGGATCGCCGTGGACGCCTCGCGCGCCACGGTCCACGTGTGGCCGCCGACGCGTCCCGGTTTCATCGGCGACTCACGTTCGACTCACGCACCGTCCGCGAGGATCGTGCCGGAGGTGGTGAGGATGATCGAACCGAAGGCGCGCTCGCTCGTTCCCCCGTTCGTCCGGTGCTTGGCGTGGCTCACGGTCGTGATGGTGTTGACGGGCGCCGTGGCGCAGAGCGAGAACGCCACGGCTCGGACGGTGACCGTCTCGCCGAGCGGCGTCGACGACACCGAAGCCCTGCGGGCGGCGTTCGACACCTGTCTCGCGGCCGGCCCCGGCTGCATCGTACGGCTCACGGAAGGCACGTTCCACACGAGGCAGTTGGACGTCGTCGGTTTTCACGGGACGTTCGAAGGCGCCGGACAGGACGTCACCATCGTCGAGCCGATCACGCCGCTCGAGGTGTCGCCGCCCGGCGTCGACGTGTCCGAACGCGCCCCCGATCGGGGCAAAGGGCCGACCCTGGCCACCTTCCGGGAGTCCGACGTCACCATCCGCGACCTGGGGTTCCGCGTGACCGAGCCCGCGCCCAGCGAGATGTGGCGCTTCGGGACGACGCCCATCCGGGCGATCGCCGTCGTGCTCAGCTTCGAGGGCCAGCACGCCACGATCGACCTCGAGCGCGTCTCGATCGAGTCGGGTGAAGGCGTGTCCTTCGGCGCGAACCTCTTGAACGGCGTCTTCGTCGGTCCTGGACCGAACCGGGGCTCCGGGACCAGTCAGGTTCGCTTCCGGGCATACGGGATGCGCATCCAAGGTCCGCTGGCGGGGATCTCGATCACCGCCCTCGAGGGATCCACCGTCTTGGTGCACGAGTCGTCGATCGACGCGGCGGCGGCGGTCGAGTTCTCCAACGTCGGCACGTCGCTCGTCGAGTTGCGCGGCAACGAGCTCACGGGCAGCGATCCGGCGGCGATCAGCATCGTCGTCGGCGACGCGATCGGCGGCGCCACCCACTACGTGGTCGTGGAGAACACGGTGCGCGTCGGTGCGGGTGATTTGCTCCACGGCCTGCAGGTCAACGACCTCCCGGGTCGACCGACGCAGGTCGTGTGGGTCGAGCGCAACACGTTCGAGCTCGGCGGGTCGCTGGCAGCGGCGGCCGGAGACGTCGAGGGCCTCGTGTTCCGCGGCAACGTCGTTCGGGGCCGGGCGCAGACGGGGGTGCGGGTCGGTTCGAGTCGGAACACCCCGTGGTTGGTCCAGGGGAACGACTTCACCGAACTCGAAGCGAGCGTGGCGGCGGTGGTGGTGACCGGGTCCGGTCGCGACGCGATCGTGGTGTGCGGGCTCCCGACCACGGTGGTCGACGACGGGCGGGGGACGCTGCTGGCCTGCGACTGAAGCGGCGGCTCGGCGTCAAGCCCGTTGCGGCGCGCCCACGTCGACGTGGGCGCGCCGCAGGTCGTACCACCGGGGGTACCGGCGCGGCGACGACGCGACGACCTGCGACGCGGTCTCGACCGCGAGCGCGACGGCGACGCGCAGCTCGCAACCGTCGCGCAGCGCGGCCAGCAGGGCGGCGTTGAACGTGTCACCCGCCCCCACCGTGTCGGCCACCGCGATCGCGCGGGCCGGAGCGTGGACCATCCGCCCCCCATGGGTGAACGCGGCGCCCTCACCGCCGAGCTTCAGCACCACCTGCCCGACGCCGAGCGCCGTGATGCCGGCGAGCGCGGCCTCGGGCGTCGCGGCGGGCGCGCCGAGCAGGCCGCGTCCCTCCTCGAGGTTGGGCAAGAAGTAATCGACATGCGGCAGCGCGGCGCGCACCTCGGCCCGCACGGCGTCCGTCCAGCCCTCGTCGGGCCAACCCGTGTCGAGCGCGGTGCGTACGCCCCGCTCGCGCGCCTTCGCCAGCAGCCGCGGCAGCTCGGTGCGCCAGCGCGGCAGCAAGAACGACCCCCCCACCAGGAGGACGTCGCCCCGCGCGGCGCGGTCGATCGCCTCTTCGAGCGCGTCCGCCGAACTGTCGGCCAAGTGGCCCAGGTGCGACACGAACGTGCGTTCGCCGTCAGGATGCGTGAGCGCGACCGTGACCGACGTGGGGGCCGCCACCCGCCGCGGCGGCTCGCCGGCCGCAGCGAGCTCGGTCGCCAGCCAGGTGCCCATCGCATCGTCGCCCACGTGCCACACCAGGGTCGCCGGCACGCCGAGCCCGTGCAGGGCCAAGGCGCTGTTGCCCAATGCCCCGCCCACGCGCCAAGCGGCGCGGTCGACGAGCACCTCGGTGCCGGGGGTCGGCCATGGCCTCACCGGCCCGAGCAGAAGGTCGACGCTGGCGTTGCCTGCCACGATCAGCCGCGGCCGCGGCGCGGCGTCCGCCACGCTCACCCCTTGACGCCGGTGAGGACGACGCCTTCGATGATCTGCTTCTGGAAGATGATGAACACGATCAGCACCGGCACGATCGCCAGCGAGGACGCGGACATGATGAGGTTCCACTGGGTCGCCGCCTCGCCGGAGAAGTTGGAGATCCCGACCGGCAGGGTGCGCATCGACGCCGCTTGGCCCACGATGAGCGGCCACAGGAAGGCGTTCCAGTTGCCGATGAAGGCGAAGATGCCGAGCGCCGCCATGCCGGGTCCGACGAGGGGGAGGCCGAGACGCCAGAACAGGCCGAACTCGCTGACGCCGTCGATGCGGCCGGCGTCGAAGAGGTCGCGCGGCAGCGTCTGGAAGAACTGCCGCATGAGGAACACCCCGAAGCCGGGGATGAGACCGGGGAACATGAGGCCCCAGTAGGTGTTCACCCAGCCGTTCTCGGCCGACATCACGAACCAGGGGATGACGAGCATCTCGGTGGGCACCATGAGGGTCGAGAGGATGAGGATGAAGATCACGTTCTTGTACGGGAACGACATCCTCGCCAGCACGTAGCCGACCAGCGAGCAGAAGAAGAGCACCGACGCGGTGGTTCCCACCGCGACGACGACGCTGTTGAAGAACCAGCGGGGGAACGAGGTCTTGGTGATCACCTCGACGTAGTTGGCGAACGTGAAACGGTCCGGCCAGATCTCGAACGACAGGATGTCGCGGTACTCCTTGAACGAGCTGAGCAGCATCCAGGCGAACGGGAACACCATGACCAGGGCGCCGACGGTGAGCAGCACGTAGCTGAGCACGACCCAACCGTTGAGGCGCCGCCGTCGAGGGGCAGCCAGTTCGGTGGCGAGGCCGCGCGCGAGCGTGCGGTCGCCGGCGATCATCGGAGGCCTCCGGGACCGGGCATCAGTACTCCACCCGACGCTGCGTGAGCCGGAGCTGGATGAGGGTGATCATGAGGATCAGCAGGAACAAGACGACGGTCACGGCGGCGGCGTAGCCGAGCCGAGCGCGCCCGAAGGCCTCTTGGAACATGTACACCGCGATCGACAGGGTGCGGTTGAGCGGACCGCCCTGGTCGGTGAAGTTGATGTTGATGATCTGGTCGAACAGCTGCAGAGAGTAGATCGTCGTGATGACCACGCTGAACACCAGCACGGGGTTGAGCAGCGGGATCGTGACGTGCCGGAAGAGCGCCCACGGGCCGGCACCGTCGATGCGGGCGGCCTCGTAGAAGACCCGCGGGATCCCCTGCAGGCCCGCCAGGAAGATGACCACCTGGAAGCCGAGCTGTTGCCAGATGATCACCGCGGCGACCGAGGGCAGGGCCGTGTCCGGGTTGGTCAGGAACCGTTGCGGCTCGAGCGCGAGCCGCTCCAACCCGAACCGCTCCAGGAACACGTACCACTCGATGAGGAGCGTGTTCAGGATGCCGAAGTTGTAGTTGTACATCCAACCCCACACCCACGCGACGGCGACGGCCGGCGTGATGAACGGGGCGAAGTAGATCGCGCGGTACCAGCCGCGACCGCGGCCGACGTTCTGGAGCAGGATGGCGATGCCGAGCCCGAGCGCCATGGAGATGGGCACGACCAGGAGCGCGTACATGAGGGTGTTCCACAGCGCCTGGTGAAAGACCGGGTTCGACAGCAGCTCTTCGTAATAGTCCGCGCCGACGAAACGGCGGCGGGCGGGGTCGACGTGCCAGGTGTAGAGCGAAAGATAGAACGACTGCAGCGCCGGCCAGAAGCGGATGTAGGCGAAGAACGCCAGCGGCACGGCCAGGAAGACGTAGGCCCAGATCGCCTCGCGCTTGGAGAGCGACAGGGCGCGTCGGCGGCGGTCGGGGGGGTTGGAGATCACGTGGGCCTCTGCGTGAGCGCGGTGCATCGGCACCGGGGGAAGAGGTGGGGCGGCCGAGGCCGCCCCACCCGTCGGTCTGCTTCGGGCTTTACTGGGCGTTCGCCGCGTCGAGCAGCGCCTGGTCTTCCTCGGCGGCCTGCATGATCGACGCCGTGGGGTCCGCGCCTTCGAGGAGCACGCGGTTGATCGCGTTCACCATCGCGTCGCGCTGGCCCGCCTCGTCGACGAACTGGGTCGCTTCGGCGTACCCGAGGCCGGCGATGAAGGCGCCGTAGACGGGATCGGCGGTGAGCGCCGGGTCGTCGACGAGGGCCTGGGCCGCCGGCAGCTCGCCGACCACGTCGAGCCACAGCTGCATGGCGTCTTCGCTCGTGACGAACTTGATGAAGCGCGAGGCGGCCTCGAGCTTGGCGTCGTTCTCGAAGGCGTTCGGGGTGAGGCCGTTCATCCAGAACGAGCCGAAGTTGCTCTGCACGCCGTTGTCGAACGTCGGCAGCTCAGCGACGCCCCAATCGAACTGGGCGTTGTTCTGCACCGCGCCGATGGCGAACGAGCCATCGATGATCATCGAGATGTTGGCCTGGGTGTGGAAGCCCTCGCGGTACCCCGAGGTGCCGGGGATGAACTCGGTGACGCCGATCTCGTGCTCGGTCTGCCACGAGGTGTAGAAGTCGAGCGCCTCGGCGCCGATGTCGTTGCCGTAGAGCACCTCGGTGTTGTCGGCGCTGTAGGGCGGGGTGCCGAGCTGGTTCATCAGGACCGTGCGCACCAGGTGGTGGTCCTGGCCGGCCGGCGCGACGCCGTAGCCGATGCGCTCGAAGCGGGGCCCGCGGGCGATCGTGAGCGCCTTGGCGGCGTCGATGAACTCGTCCCAGGTGGCGGGCGGCGACTCGGGGTCGAGGCCGGCTTCGACGAAGTGGTCCTTGTTGTAGAAGAGCGCCAGGGCGCGCACGGCGGTCGGCAGGCCGTAGTAGTCGCCGTCGATGTTGACCGCTTCGATCATCGGGATGAAGGTCTCTTGGATCTCGGCGTCGGGGAAGTACTCCTTGGGGAGCGGCTCGACGTAGCCGGCACGCTGCCAGGCGCCCACCCAGCCGTAGAACAGCTGGACGACGTCGGGGCCTTCGCCGGCGGCGAGGGACGCGGCGACGCGCTGCTGGTAGGCGTCGTAGGGGAAGGTCTCTTGGACCACGACCACGTCGGGGTTCTCGGCGTTGAACTGCTCGATGAGCTGGTTCATCGCGTCGATCCGGGTGGCGAAGTCGTACTGCCAGTACGTGATGGTCACCTGCGCTTGCGCGGTGCCGATGGCGACCGCGGCGAAGACGAGGAGGGTGCGGACGAGACTCTTCATGGAGGGGTGTCCTTTCCGGGCGCCCGCAGGTCGCGGTGCGCCGCGTCGATCCGAGCCTTCATGGTGTCGACGGCTCGATGATACTCGGCCAGCTCGCTTCTCGACTGCGCCAGATGAACGCGCACGGCGGACGCGGCGGGTCCGCCGAGTCCATCCCGGCGCGCCACGAAGGCGCGGGGCGAGAGGGCCTCGGCGAGGTCGTCGGCCCCGAGGAGGGGTCCGCCGCACGCGACGAGGTCGTCGGGCTTGGCCTGCTGGAGGGGGCGGCCTTCGCGCGCGAGGTCGCGCACGAGGGCTGCGGTGATGCGGTGCGCCGCCTGGAAGGCGAGCCCGCCCGTCCGAACGAGCTCGTCGGCGAGCTCGGTGGCGGTGGTGTCGGTGGCCGCGGCGCGCGCGGCGAGGCGATCGACGTCGACGTGGGCACCGCGGAGGCAGGCGACGAGCAGGTCGAGCCCGCCCTCGAGCGCGCCGAGGGTGGTGCGCAGCGCCTCCTGGACGTCGGGGCCGATGTCGTTGACGTCGCCGAACGGCACGTTGTGGGAGCTGAACGCGAGGATCTGGCTGGCGCCGGCGGCGCGTGAGAAACGCGTTCGGGCGTGCTCGAGCGTGACCGGGTTGCGCTTCTGAGGCATGATCGACGACCCCTGGACCAGGTCGTCGTCCAGCCGCAGCCAACCGTCCGCGGCGGCGTCGACGAGGTCGTGCACGAGCCGCGAGAGCCCCACGCCCATCGTCTGACCCAGGGCGGCGACGTCGAGCTGCCAGTCCGAAGCGGCCACGGCGTCGTACGTGTTGGCCACGGGCTCCGCGAAGCCGAGCGCGGCGGCGGTGAAGACCCGGTCGAGGGGATGGCTCGTGCCCGCCAGCGCCGCCGCGCCCAGCGGGCAGCGGTCGAGGCGACGCAGGGCGCCGAGGATGCGCTCGTGGTCACGGCCCACGGCGGCGGCGGCGGCCGCCAGGTAATGGCCGAGGGTCGTCGGCTGGGCCGGCTGGTGATGCGTGGTCGCGATGATCACGGTCTCGACGTGCGCCTCGGCCAGGTCCAGCAACGCGGCCCGCAGGGCGCCGGCGCCGTCGGCGACGCGCAGGAGGGCTTCACGGGCGGCCAGGACGTAGACGGTCATGTCGAGGTCGTTGCGCGAAAGACCGAGCCGCATCCAGGCCAGCGTTCGCTCGGCCTCCTCCGCGTCACCTCCGGCGCCCTCGGTGAGGTCCGCGAGGAGCCGCTTCTGGAACCCGAAGTACAGGTCCGGTACGCCGGCCTCGGGCGGCGGTGGCGGCGCGGCGCGTTGCCGCTTCAGCGCGGCTTCGAGCACGGCGATCTCGGGTCCGTGGGGGCGCGCCAGCGGCAGGCGCGCCACCGTACGGACGTGGGCCGTGAGCGCGTCGAGGAACGCGACGTGCAGGTGCTCGGCGGCGAAGGCGTGGTCGGGCGCCAGCACGCGTTCGACGTAGGCGCGGTGCCAGGTCACGAGGGCGACCCGAGGTCGAGGTTCAGCAGTCGGGCGGCGTTGCCGCCGAACACGAGCGCAACGTCCTCCTCGGGCAGGTTCAGCGTGTAGCACGCCCGCAACTGATCGTGGAGGTAGCGCACCGAGAAGCCGCGCGGGAAGGCGGACGAATCGCTGCCGAACAGGACCCGTTCCGGTCCGACCGTCTCGAAGGCCTTGCGGAAGAGGTCCTCGAGCGTCAGCGGGTAGGGCATCCAGCGCATCCATTGGTTGCTGCCCGACGTGTCGATGTAGACGTTCGGCAGGCTCCAGCACAGGGCCAACAGGTCCTGCCAGTAGCCGGCGCCGAAGTGCGGCACGATGAACGGGATCTCGGGGAAGTCGCGCGCCACGGTGAACAGCGACAGCGGGCTCATCCGCGGGTGGGCGACCACGCCGCCCCCTCGCCCCAGGAAGCCGAAGTGGATCAACGCCGGCAGTTCGCGCTCGGCCAGGAAGCTCCACAGGTCGCGCAGACCGGGGTCTTCGAACGCGTAGTCGGTCGTCGGGCCGAGCTGTTTGTAGCCGCGCAGGCCGAGCTCGTCGACGGCGCGGCGCATCTCGGCGCCGGCGCCGGGGCGCATGGGGTGGTGAGCGAAGCCCACGAACCGGTCCGGGTGGCGCCGCACCACGGCGGCGAGCAGGTCGTTGCTCTGGCCGGTCACGAAGTTGACCGCGCGCAGGCCGTGGCGCGCCACCTCGGCCGCCCAACGGTCGGCCATCGCGTCGATCTGCTCGGGGGTCTCGGCGGGCGATTCGGCGTCGTCGGTGGCCCATTCGCGGTGCATGCGCGCCTGACGGTCGCGGGCGTACGCGCTGAGCAGCGGGTGGACGGTGGGCGCCGGACCCTCGCGGCCGATCGTGTTCACGACCGGGAAGTGCGCGTGGACGTCGATGACGGGGAAGGGCAGCTCAGGCACGCGGGGTCCTTTCGACGGCGCCGGCGGCGCCACGCGGCAAGCGCTCGCTCGCGCGGCCGGCGCTCCGGCACAGGTCGTCTTCGACGAGCTCGAGCGCGATGCGGGCCACGCCGAGCGCGGCGGCATCGTCGCCCAACGAACCGGCCACGATCCGCAGCGGACCCGGCCCGCTCCAGCGTTCCCGCAGGCTCTGGGCCAGGAGGCCGGTCGCGTCGGCGGGCCAGGCGACCACCAGGAGCTCGGGGTCGAGCGCGCACACCAGGTTGTGGAGCACCGCACGCAGGCCCTCGACGAAGCGCTCGAAGGCCTCGACGCGCTCGGGCGCGTCGACGTCGATCCGGCCGTCGACGCCGACGAAGCGCGCAGCGAGCGCCAGCAGGTCGCGCTCGAGCGGTCCGCCGCGGCCGCCCGGCGTGCCGGGTCCACCCGAAGCGCTTCGGATGCCCCAGCCCCCCGGCTCGTTCGCGGGTGCCGCAGCGTCGACGCCCACCGTGTCGTCGGCCGCGCCCGCCGCGGGTGGCGGCGTGAGCGCGTAGCCGATCTCGCCCGCCGCGTCGTGGGCGCCGCGGTAGAGCCGTCCGTGGACGACCAGCCCGGCGCCCACGCCGCTGCCGATGGCGACGTAGACGACGTGGTCGTGCCCGGCGCCGGCGCCGAAGTAGAGCTCGGCCAACGCCAGCGCGTTGACGTCGTTCTCGAGGACCACGGGTCGCCGCAGGGTGCGTTCGAACAGCTCCGCGAGCGCGAAGTCGTGCCAACCGAGCGCGGGGGCGAGGTCGACGTGACCGTCGCTCGGGTCCACGACGCCCGGGACCGCCACCGCCACGCGGGCCACCCGAGCCGTCGCCGGGTCGTTCACGAGCGGTGCCAGCCACGCGGCCAGCGCGTCGGCCATGTCGGGACCGAGCGCGGGCCCGACGTGCGTGGCGACGACGCGACCCAGCAGGTCGACCCGGACCGCGCGGGCGAAGGTGTGGGAGAGGTCGACGGCGAGCACGTGGGCGACCTCGGGATCGAGCACCACCCGTTGCGCGGGACGACCGCCGGTGCCCTCGTGGGGACCCGCCCGCCGCACCACGCCCACCGATCCGAGCTCGGTCAGGATGGCGGCCACGGTGGGCAACGACAGACCGGTCCGGTGCGCGAGGTCGGCGCGCGTCGCCGCGCCGCCGCCCGCCAGCGCGTTGAAGACGGCGCGGCGGTTGGCCTCTCGGACGTGATCGGTCTGCAGCGGTACGTACAAGCGGTCGGCCCCCTGGGTCGTCGAGCTCGGGATCGAGTTCGGCAACCACTTTTGTTATGTGCCTGCACGTTAGGCCTCGGCGGGGTGCTCTGTCAACGTCGGTGGCCGCGTTCCGTACACCAGCCCCCACGCCGCCATCACCCCGTCGACCGACGCCCACGCCACCTGGGCGCGTCGCGCGGGCGTCCAACCGGCCCGGTCGAGCACGTCTCGGACGGGGCCCTTGAGGCCCGCAACGGCGACGGCGACGCCCCGACGTTCGAGCTCGCCGAGCAGCTCGAGCAGCGTTTCCACCCCTTCGGCATCGATGTCGTGGGCACCGCCGAGGTCGAGGACGAGCGCGCGCGTGTCGGGATGGTCGAAGAGCAGGCGTTCCACCGTGGACCGCAGGAAGCCGGCGTTGGCGAAGTAGAGGCTGGCGTCGAAACGCACCACCTCGACGCCAGCGAGCGTGGTCGCCTGCGGGAAACGCCTCACGTTGCGCCACGTTCCCTCGTCGGCGTGCCACCCCAGCCGCGCGACGTGCGGGAACGCGCTCTGGACCACGAACACGCCGAGCGACGTGGCGACCCCGATCAGGACACCCGGTTCGACCCCGATCAGCAGGGTGGCGGCGAACGTGACGCCCCACGTGACGCCGTCTGCGCGCCGGAGCCGCCACAAGCGGCGCGCGGCGCGGAGGTCGACCAGGCCGCTGACGGCGACGATGACGATGGCGCCGAGGATGGCGCGCGGGAGATCGTGGAACAGCGGCGTGAACAGTGCGAGCGTCACGAGGACCAGCAGCGCGGTGATGACGCTCGCGAGGCCGCTGCGCGCGCCCGCTTGATCGTTCACCGCCGAGCGCGAGAAGCCGCCGGTGACCGGGAAGGCGGCGAGGACACCGGCCGCCAGGTTGGCGAGCCCCAGACCGGCGAGCTCGCGGTCGGCATCGATGACCTCGCGGTCCTTGGCGGCCAGTGCCCGGGCGACCGCGATCGACTCCATGAACCCGACGAAGGCGATCGTGAGCGCGGTGGGGAGGAGCGCGGCGACGTCGTCCAGCCCGGGCGTCGGCCAGCTGAAGGAGGGGAGACCGGCGGGCACCACGCCGACGGTACGCACGCCGTGGGCGTCGAGACCCAGGAGCGCGACGGCCGCCGTGCCCAGGACGACCACGACGAGCGGTCCCGGGAAGCGGGCGCCCACCCGACGCCCCGCCAGCAGCAGCGCGATCGCCGCCGCCCCCACCAGGAGCGTCGGCGGATGCACCTCGCCAAGACGTCGGCCGGCGTCGGCGAGGATGGCCAGCGGATGGGTGCCCTCCAGCGGGACCCCGATCAGGTGGCGGAGTTGCGAGAGGCCGATCACGAGGGCGGCCGCCGACGTGAAGCCGGCCACGACGGCGTGCGAGAGGAAGTTCACCACCACACCCGCGCGGAGCAGGCCCAGCCCGAGTTGCAGCACGCCCACGAGCAGCGCCAGCGTCGCGGCGAGCGTCACGTACTCGGCGCCGCCCGCCGGGGCGAGCCGGTGGACGGCTTCGAAGGTGAGCAACGAGACGATCGCCACGGGTCCGACCGCCAGCGCCCGCGACGAGCCGACCAAGGCGTACGCGACGATCGGCAGCGTCGACGCCACCAGCCCCGCCACCGGCGGCATGCCCGCGAGGAGCGCGTACGCCATCCCCTGGGGCACGAGCATCACCGCCACGGTGAGGCCCGCGAGCGCGTCAGGGAGAAGGTCCTGGCGCCGGTAGCGGCGCAACCACGGCGCCGGCGACAACGGGAAGGGTCGACGTGAGCGGCTCACCGCGTACCGCGGGCGGGGCACGGGCCCCGCGCTCCCTCACGGTCGGCCGAGCGAACGGTCAGCGTGCGACGGCCTCGTCGCGAGGCGCGACGGCCTCGTCGCGAGGCGCGACCGCCTCGTCGCGAGGCGCGACCACGACTTCCCGCTGCGCGGCCGTCCACGCCTCGAAGGAGCCGACAAGCTCGCGGACGTTCTCGAAGCCGAGGGCCCGGAGGGCGCCGGCGGCGACCGCCGAGCGCGGTCCCGTCTGGCAGTAGACGACCAGGGGGCGGTCGCGCGGGAGGTCGTCGTGGCGGTAGGCGACCCGGCCGACATGACGCTGTCGCGCGCCCGGGATCGCTCCCTCTTCGTACTCGCTCTTCGTTCGGACGTCGAGCACGAACGCGTCGGGCACGCTGTCGAGGTCCATGGGTTCGACGGCGAGGACCGGGCCGTCCGTGAGGCCCGCGAGCGAGGTCGTGTAGCCGACGACGCCGTCGATGCCCGTCCAGGCGAGCCGGTCACGCTGCCACGCGGCCGCGTCCGCGTCGGGGGCGAGGAGCACCAGCCCGCGTCGATCACGCTCCGGGTCGATCGCGTAGGAGGCGTAGGTGGCGAACTTCTTGCCCTCGGGCACGACGTAGGCGCCGGGCACGTGATCGCGCCGGACGACGTCGAGCGGACGCGTGTCGACGAGCACCACGTCGCCGGTCCCGCGGTCTCCGAGGCTGGCAGGGTCGAGCTCGGGGAGCGGCGCGCGCGGGTGGAGTAGCGGCGGGCCGTCACGGTTGACGCGCTTCATGCGGCCGAAGTAGAGGGGGGCGTCCGGCTGACCCTCCAAGAGCGCGTCGACGAAGCCCGCCTCGTCGCCCGCCAGGACCAGCGGCGCCCACCACGACGTGAGACGCTCGTACCCGACCGTGGTGCTCGGCACCGAGCCGAGCGCCTTGCCGCAGGCGCTGCCGGCGCCGTGGCCGGGCCAGACCTGGACGTGGTCGGGCAGGGTCAGGAAACGTTCGCGCAGGCTGGCGAACAGCCCCTTGGCGCCCGCGAAGCGGGTGTCGACGCCCCCGGCCGCCTCGTCGAGCAGGTCGGGTCGGCCGACGTCGCCGACGAACACGAAGTCGCCGGTCAGGAAGAAGCCGGGCTGATCCGTCTGGGCGCCGTCCGTGATCAGGAACGACAGGTGCTCCGGCGTGTGGCCCGGCGTGTGGATCGCCTCGACCCGCACGTTGCCGACCTGGATGACGTCGCCATGATGCAAGGGGCGGGCGTCGAAGCCGTAGCGCCAACCCGGTCCGCCCTCGTCGGAGAGGTGCAGGGCGGCGCCGGTGCGCGCGGCGAGCTCGCGCGCGCCGGACTCGAAGTCGGCGTGGATGTGGGTCTCGGTCACGTGCGCGATCCGCAGACCGTGGCGTTCCGCGAGCGCGACGAAGGTGTCGACGTCGCGACGGGGGTCGACGACGAGCGCTTCACCGCTCGCCTGGCACCCGATCACGTAGCTGGCCTGCGCGAGGTCGTCATCGTAGACGTGTTGGAACAGCATGCGGTTCCTCCCTGACCGAGCGAGCCTAGTACCCCTGGGGGGTATACGTCAAGGCCTTGGACAGCGGCCGCCGTGGATCGCCTCCAGGTTATGGGCTACGCCGCGATTCCGCACGGGTCGTGGACGTCCCGTCGGTCGTGCGAACGTTTTACCTGCCACGGGCGGCCGGCCGGTTGGCGCACGAGGCGCGTCCAGGAGGCGGCGCCGGGCCACCCATGCATGCTACGGTCGGTCTCGATGAACGGTCTCGATCCCGAACTCGAGTCCCTCGCCGTTCGCCTCGAGGCCAGCGGCGACTACCGCGTCCTACGACGCTTGCGCCGCGCCGCGCGCATCGACCGCCGCGGCCTGCCCGCCGGTGCACGCGAGGCCGTCGTGATCGATCTGGAGACCACCGGCCTCGACGCCGGCCTCGACCTGCCGATCGAGGTCGGACTGGTGCGCTTCGCCTACGACGGGGGCGGCCGCATCCTGGGGGTGACCGACGAACTGGGCGCCTTCGAGGACCCCGGCCGCCCCTTGTCCGACGACATCGTGCGGTTGACGGGCCTGACCGACGCCGACCTGGCCGGCGAGCGCTTCCCCGACGATCGCGTGGCCGAGATCCTCGACGGCGCCGTGTTGGTCATCGCGCACAACGCCGGCTTCGACCGGCCTTTCGCCGAGCGCCGTTGGCCCGCCCTCGAGGCGTTCCCCTGGGCCTGCAGCTTCCGCGACATCGCGTGGCGCGACGTCGAGGGCTTCGAGGGCGCCAGCCTGAGCGCGCTGCTGGCGGCCCAAGGCGTGTTCTTCGACGGTCACCGCGCGGTGGAGGACGGCTACGCGGTCGTCGACCTGCTCGGTCGGCCGCTGCGCAGCGACGGCGAGCTCGCGTTCAACCGCTTGCGGGCGTCGGCGCGCGCCGCCACCGTGCGCTTGTGGGCCGTCCGCTCACCGTTCGAGACGAAGGACCTGCTCAAGGCGCGCGGTTACCGTTGGAGCGCGCAAGGCAAGTGCTGGTGGTGCGACGTCGTGGAGGCGTCGCTCGAGGCCGAGCTCGACTGGCTCGCGAGCGCCGTCTACCCGCGCGGCGTACCCGCGCTGCCGCGGTTGCGCATCGACCCCACGGTGCGGTACTCGTGGCGCGTCTCCGAAGTGCCGCCCGCCTGATCGGGCCCGCGCATCGCCTGCGCGACATCGGTGCGCGCTCAGGCGTGTACACTGCCCGGTCCGACCCGCGAGGTCGGCCCGACCCGAGAGGTCGGCTGCGGATGAGTTGAGGGTACGCCTCGGCTAGCGATCCGCCGAGAGGACCTTCACATGAGTTTCGACCCCTTCGCGCTCCATCCGCGCGTCGTCGCTGGCGTTCGTGCCATCGGCTACACCCAACCCACCCCCATCCAAGAGCAAGCGATCCCGCACGTCATGGCGGGCCGCGACGTCCTGGGCCTGGCCCAGACCGGCACCGGCAAGACCGCGGCGTTCGCGCTGCCGATCCTCGACCGCCTGGTGCGCGACCCCAAACGGGGCGTGACGCGGGCGCTCGTCGTCGCCCCCACCCGGGAGCTCGCCGAGCAGATCCACCAGAGCTTCGTCGAACTGGGTCAGGGCACCGGCATCAAGAGCGCCACGATCTACGGCGGCGTCGGCATGAACCCGCAGATGCAGGCGCTCCGTCGCGGCACCGACATCATCGTGGCCTGCCCCGGGCGCTTGCTCGACCTGTTGAGCCAAGGCTTCGGCGACCTGTCGAAGCTCGAGGTGCTCGTCCTCGACGAGGCCGACCACATGTTCGACATGGGCTTCCTGCCCGACATCCGCAAGATCCTGGCCCAGCTGCCGCGCCAGCGTCAGTCGCTGCTGTTCTCGGCGACGATGCCCCACGCGGTCCGTCACCTGGTCGACGAGACGCTGCGCGACCCGGTCACCGTGGCCGTCGATCGTACGGCGCCGGCGGAGACCGTTGCCCACGCGCTCTACCCGGTCGAGACGCACCTCAAGACCGACCTGCTGCTGGCGCTGCTGAAGGCGTGGGACGCACGCCGCGTGCTCGTCTTCACGCGCACGAAGCACCGCGCCAAGCGGCTCGCCGAGAAGCTCGAGTCGCGCGGGCTGTTCGTGGCGTCGATGCAGGGCAACCTGTCGCAGCGCAAGCGCCAAGACGCGCTCGACGGCTTCAAGCGCGGTGACGTGCACGTCCTGGTGGCGACCGACATCGCCGCGCGCGGCATCGACGTGGCCCTCGTCTCGCACGTCGTGAACTACGACGTACCCGACACCGAGGAGGCCTACGTGCACCGCATCGGCCGCACCGGCCGGGCGCGCGCCGAGGGCGACGCCGTCACCTTCGTGACCTCGGCCGACCACGACATGATCCGTCGGATCGAGAAGGTCTTGGGCGAGCGCATCGAGCGCGCCAGCCTCGAAGGCTTCAACTACGACGTCCCGGCCCCCGCTCGCCTCGATGCCGACGAGCGCCGGTTCGAGCGCGGTGGCGTCGCGGGTGGCGGTCAACAGGGACGTGGCGCGAGTCGCGGTCGACCCGCGCCGTCGCGCGGTCGCGGTGACGGCGGCGGTCGTTCGACCGGACCGACCGGCGCGCGACCGGCTCCGAGCGGCGACTCGGGCGGCCGCAGCGCGGGCTCGGGCTCGCGTCGCCGGCCCAGCACCGGTCGTGGCAACCGTCGCTGAGACCAGCGTCACCTGACGACCACCTGCCCCGCGGGGGCGTCCGAGAGCTCGGGCGCCCCCGCGGTTCCGTTCCGTCAGCCGAGCACCCAGGCGTAGTACGCGCCCATGACGACGATCAGCGCCGCGAACCCGACGACGGCCAGCACGAGCGCGGCGCGGCCCGCCGGACCGACGCTGCGAGCATCGACGCCGAGGCCGATCCCCGCCATCGCGGCGGCGGTGAGGAGCGTGCCGAGCGTCGTCGCCAGCGCCACGACCGACGGTCCCAACAGCCCTGCGCTGGTGAGCACGCCCAGCGCCACGAACCCGATCACGAACGGCGGGATCGGGAACGGCCGACGCGCCGCCGACGCCGCGTCGACGCCCGTCGCCCGCCCCCACCAGGCCAGGCCGACGAGCACGGGCGCCAACAAGACGACCCGCGACAGCTTGATGAGCAGCGCCAGGTCTCCGGGAGCGCCGCCCACGGCGGCGCCCGCGGCGACCACCTGACCGACCTCCTGCAGCGTCGCGCCCGCCAGCGCCCCCACGAGGGCCGCCGGCGCCAGCGCCAGCGCGTCCCACGCCGCGAACGCGACCACGCCGACGGTGCCGATCAGGCTGATGGCGCCGATGGCCACCGAGGCGTGCGCCTCCCGCGCGCGCAGCACCGGCAGGGCGGCCGCGATCGCCGACGCGCCGCACACCGCGGTCCCGATGGCCACGATGCGCCGGAGGTCGGTGGGCACGCGGAGCGCCCGGCCGGTCACCTCGATGGCGGCGAACGACGCCAGGACGCCGAGCACGCTGCCCGCCAACACCCAGGGCCCGAGCTCGATCAGCGCGCGGGCGTCGAGCCGGACGCCGAGCAGCACGATGCCCACCTTCAGCAACGTGCGTCCGGCGAACCGCACGCCCGGTGCGAGACGCGGCGCGTGGCGACGGGCGAACGGCACCGCTCCTCCGGCGACGCCGAAGAGCAGGGCCAGCACGAGGGGGCCCAACAGCGCGACGCCCGGCACGCGCGCGGCCCCGTACGCGGCGGCGGTCAGGACGGCCACCACGAGCAGGCCGGGAAGGGGGGAACGGTGGGCCGGGAGGGTCACCGACCGAGGCTACCCGGACGGGCCCCCGCCGACGTCGCCACGGCACGCTCCGTCCGACCCGCTCGGCGAGGCGAGGCGACGTGGCGCCGCGTGGTGCGCGGCCTATCCTAGGGCGTGCTCGCCCCCGATCGTCTCGCCGTCTCGCCCTCGCGCTTCCGTCCTTGAGCACCGACCGCACCGTCGTGCTCGCCGCCGACCCGGTGGCCGCCTGGCGTGACCGTCCGGCACGGCCCGCCTTCGAGACGGTGTTCGTCGCCTCGGCGGCCGCGCGGTCGGCGTTCGGTGCCGGCGCCGAACGCGGCTCGACCACCTTGGAACGCTGGTCGCGGCGGCCGCCGCTCGTCGTGACGCCGCCGCTGGAGCGGCGCCGCGCGCTCGTCGCCGCGGTCGCCGAGGTGGTGGGACCCGACGACGCCGCAGGCTTCGCCGCCGTGGCCGCGGACGCCGTTCGCGACCTGCTGCGCGCGACCGATCCCGGGACATCGCCGCCGGCGGCGCTCGACGACCGCTCGCGTCGGTGGTGGGACGTGGCCCAGCGCTACCGGGCCCGACTCGAGGCCGCGGGCGCCTGCGACCCGGCGGAGACCCGCCGGCGCGCGGCCGCACGGGTCAGGGCCGAAGGGGACGCCGCCCGCCGCCGGTTGGCGGTGCTCGGCCACGTGAGCCTGGCCGCGGACGAGGTCGCGCTCATCGACGCGCTCGCGGCGCCCGGGAGCCTGGTGGTGTTGCCGCACGATCCTCCCTGGACGGACGCGGCGCAGGGCGCGGTCGACGACCTCGTGGCCCGCGGTTGGGCGGTGCGCCACGTGGGGGGCGGCGCGCCGTTCGCGCCGCTCGTCGCCCACGTCTGGCCCACCCTCGAGGACGAAGCCCGCGGCGCGCTCGCCGAGGTCAAACGACTGCGGGCCGCGGGCGTGGCTTCCGTCGACGCGATGCTCGTGGCCCGCGACGTGGCGTCCTACGCCGAGGCGGTCCAGGCCGCGGCCGACGAGGTCGGCCTGCCGCTGCGCGTCGACCGCCGGGTGCCGCTGGCCCAGACGCCGCCCGCCGCTCCGGTCGTCGCCTGGCTCGAGGCGGTCGCGCAACGCGGTGCGTTCGAGCCGACGCTGGCGTGGCTGGCGCACCCGGCGGTCGGGCGCCTCGACGCGGACGACGTCGAGCGCGTCCGCCGGTGGCGCCCCGGCGACGAGCGGGCGTGGGCCCGCGCGGCGGGCGCCGACGTGCAGGCCGCGTTGTCCTGGCCCCGCCAAGCCCCGCTGGCGGCGTGGCGGGAGCGTCTGGGCAGCGGGTGGGGGCCGCTGGTCGCGGGCGGTGACGGACGCGCGGTCGGCCCCGCCGCCGCCGACCCGGCCGCCGTGGCCGACGCCGGACGCGAAGGGGAGCCCGCCGCCCCCTGGCGCGACGTGGCCGTCGCGGCCGCATGGGCCGCGGCGTTCGACGGTCTCGAGGCCTGGGTCGATCCCGCCGGGCGGGTCTCGCGCGAGGTCGTGCTCGGCGCCCTGCGCGACGCCCTGCGCCACACCACGGTCCGCTTCGAGGACGTCGCGGCGCCGCCTTCGGACCCGTCGATCGAACCCGGCGACGCGGGCGACGCCGAGGACGCCGCCGGCCCGACGCGGGCAGCGTCCATGCACCCGGCCCCCGTGTGGCTGAGACCGCTCGAAGCCCTCGGCGACGCCCGGGTCCCGCACGTGCTGCTGCTCGGGGCCGTCGACGGCGTGCTGCCGAAGGCGGTGCCCGACGACCCGATCCTCGGCTTCCGCGAGCGGAGCGCCCTCGTGGCCGCGGGGGTCCCCGTGACGACCGCCGGGCAGGCCGGCCGGCTCGAGGCGCTGCGGTTCTGGGGGGCGCGCCGCGCCGCGACGGAACGGCTGTGGGTGGGCGTGCCGGCCCAGACGGGTGCCGACGCACGCCTGCCGAGCCCGTACCTGGCGCGGCTCGACGTGGTGCCCGCGTCGCCACCGCCCGCACCACCCGCCTCGCCGCAGGCCTTCCGGGCCGCGGCGTTGCGCGCCACCGACCGCGTGCCGGACACCGTCGACCCGGTGCTGGCCCGAGCCCGGCAAGCGTACGCGCAGGCGCTGGGGCGCGAGACCGGCGAGACCTGGGGGCCCGACGACGGCTTCGTCGGCCTGGGGGTCGATGCCGACGGTCGCACCTGGTCGGCGACCTCGCTCCGCGACCTCGGGACCTGCCGCTTCCGCTGGTGGGCCTCGCGGGAACTGGGCGTGACCGTCCCCGACGAAGGTCCGGAGGAGCTGACGCCCGTCCTGCAGGGCAGGCTGTACCACGCGGCGCTCGACGGCGCCCTGCGCCCGGCGATCGGCCTGTGCGGCGAGGCCGCCCGCGCGGCCGCCCGCGAGGCGCTGCCGGGCGCGTTCGCGGCGGCCGAGGTGCGCGAACGGATCGTCGACGTCGTCCCGCACTGGGCGCACCTGCGCGGTGAGCACCTCGAGCACCTGCAGGCCCTGCTCGACGCGCCCGACTTCCTGCCCGACGACCACGAGGTGGTGTCGCTCGAAGCGACCTTCGAGGGCGTGTGGCACGGTTGGAAGGTGCGCGGACGGGTCGACCGCGTCGACCGGACACCGGGTGGCGTGGAGCTGATCGACTACAAGCTGTCGGGCCGCAAGCCCGTGGGGGCCCGCGACGCCGAGTTGAAGCCGACGGTCGACCTGCAGTTGCCGCTCTACGTCGACGTGGCGGCGCCGCTGCTGGCCCCCGGGTCGGGGGCCCCCGGGTCCGGGGCGGCCGAGGGCGTCTACCTGTCGCTACGGACCCGCGAGCGCGTTCCCGCCAAGGCCCCGGACGCCGGCGACCTGAAGGACCTCTTCGACCGCCTGCGCGCTTCGCTCGCCGCCGGCTTCTTCCCGCCCGAACCCGACGACGACGTCTGCCGGTTCTGCGACCTGGCCGCCGTCTGCCGCAAGGGCCCGCATCTGGCGCGCCGGCCACCGCCGTACCGGGTCCCGGACTCGGCGCCCCGATGAGCCTCGACCCCGACCAACGGGCGGCGGCCGAGGCGCCGGGAAGCGTGGTGGTGACCGCAGGGGCGGGGACCGGCAAGACCCACATGCTGGCGCGCCGCTACCTGCACCACCTGCGGCAGGGGCTGCGACCGTTGGAGGTCGTGGCGGTCACCTTCACGCGGCGGGCGGCCGAAGAGTTGCGGGCGCGCATCCGCGAGGTCGTGCGAGGGGCGCTCGAGGAGGGCGACGAGGCGCTCGACGACGACGTGCTGGCGGAGGTCGAGGCCGCTCCGATCGGCACGGTGCACGCGCTCGCCCAGGTGGTTTGTCGCCGCTACCCGGACGCCGCCGGCGTGCCGCCGGACTTCGGCGTCGTCGACGAGCTCGACGGGGCGCTGTGGGTGTCGGAGGCGCTCGACGAAGCGCTGGCCTCCTTGCCCGACGACGCGTTCGGCGTCCTGCCGTTCGCCCTGCTCCGCGCCACGTTGCGGGCGGCCCTCGACGACCCCACGCGTGTGCGCGCCGCCCTGGCTCTGGAACCGGACGCGGTCCAGGACGCGATCGCAGCGGTACGGCGGGCGGCGTTCGACGCGAGCGTGGCGTCCCCGGCCTGGCGGGGAGAGATCGCCTTCCTCGAGGGGTTCGAGGGTCCGCCGGGCCATCCGACGGAGATCGCGCGCGCGGCCGCCGTCCACGCCGACGCTCGCCTCCGAGCGCTCGGCGCCGACGGGAACGACGCCGCGGTCGTTCAGGCGTGGACGGCGATGACCACCTTCCGCCACCACCTCGGCGCCAAGGCCGGTTGGACGGGGCCGGAGCTCGCCAGCGTCAAGGCGTCGCTCAAGCGGCTCCGGACGCGGGCCGAGGCGGCTTGGGCGAACGGGACCGGCGGGGTAGCGCTCGCCTGGGGACCGATCGACGAGGTCGCCGCGCAGCGTGTGGACCACGTCCGGGGCGTCCTCGACGCTGCGCTCCGGAGCGTCGACCGCCGCAAGCGGCGCGCCAAGGCGCTGTCGTTCGCCGACCTCGAGACCCACGCCGCGCGCGCCCTGGAGGACCCGTCGGTGCGGGCCGACGTCCACGGGCGATGGCGCGCGTTGCTCCTCGACGAGGCGCAAGACGTCAACCCGACGCAGGCGGCCCTCATCGACGCCTTGCGCGCGCCCGACGCACCCCTCACCGCCGTCGGCGATGCCAAGCAGTCGATCTACGGTTTCCGCGGCGCCGAGCCGACCGTCCTCGCCGGGTTGCGGACGCGTGTGACCGAGATCGCCGACGGTCGCGCGGTCGAACTGCGCACGAGCTACCGCACCCACCGTGCGCTCGTCGACGTCGTCAACCGGGTCTTCGAGCGGGCCCTGGGCGACGAGTCCGGTCCGCTGGCGGCGGTGCGCGAGCCACCGGTTTGGCCCGAGCCCTCCCTGCGCCATCGGTCGTTGGGCGAGGCTGCCGGTGCCGGCGACGCCAACGCCCGCGCCGACGCCGAGGCGGACGCGATCGCCGACGCCATCCGCGAGCTGCTCGAGATGCAGCCGGCGGCGAGCGTGAGCGACGCCGGCGCGCCCGGTGGCACCCGGCCGCTGGCCGTCGACGACATCGCGGTGCTCGCCGCCGGTCGCCGCACGCTCGCCACCCTCGAAGCGCGCTTGCCGGCTCGCGGCGTACCCGTGCTCAACGCCGGCGGCGGCGACGTGCTGACGACACCCGAGGGCTTGGACGTCCGCGCGTTGTTGCGTGCGGTCGTGGACCCGACGGACGGCGCGGCGGTGGCCGCCCTCCTGCGGTCGCCGTTCGTGGCCGCCGACGACCGCGCCATCGCCCGTTTCGCCGCGGCCGTCCGACAGGCCGCCGCCGTCCGGCAGGCCGCGGCCGTCCGGCAGGCCGCCGCCGACGGCGAGCGCGACGAACCGCGGGCGCGCCCCTGGTGGCGGCGTCTGCACGAGGCCGACGACCCGGGACTGCGCCGCGCGGCCGGGCTGCTCGCCGACCTGCGGCGGGCGCGCGAGGAACGCGGGGCGCGGGCGAGCGACCTCGTGCGCCTGGCCGACGACCTCACCGGGTTCCGGGCGGTGCTCGCCCACCTGCCGCAGGGCGGCCGACGCGTGGCCGACTTCGACGGCACGCTCGGCCTGCTGCAGCGGCTCGAGGCGGGTCATGCGGACGCGCTCGGGGTGGTCCGCCGGCTGGAGCGGTACGCGGCAGCAGGCGTGGCGGTCGCGCGGCCTCCGCTCCGCGCCCGCGGCGCGGTGTCGTTGTTGACGATCCACGGCGCCAAGGGGCTCGAGTGGCCGGTGGTCTTCGTGGCCGACCTGGCGGGTCGGGGCCGGCGCGACGCGCCGGACGTGATCCTGGATCCCGACGTGGGGCTGGCCCTGCGGTCGTACGACCCGGCGGGCGAGAGCGCCGTGTACCGCTACGCCCAAGCGGCGCAGCGTCGACGCGAGATCGCCGAGCGGCGACGGCTCGCGTACGTCGCCTTCACGCGTGCTCGCGACCTGCTCGTGCTCAGCGACCGCGGCGGGCGCCGCGACGGCATGGCGGCGGCCCTCGGCGACGCGCTCGCCGTGCCCGGGGTGGCGGCGACGGTCGTGCCGACCCCGGCGGGCGCCACCGAAGCGGCGCCGCGTCCGCCCGCACCCGCGTCCCCGGACCCGAACGACCCGGCGTGGCCACGACCCGAGCGCCGCGGGTAACCTGGACGCGCATGCTCACGATGCTGCACCTCGCCGACCTCCACCTGGGCTGGTCGCCCCGCGGCCTCCCCGAGGGGCGCGCCGTGACCCGTCGCGCGCGCCGGGACGGTCTGCTCGACCAGGCCGTCGACCTGGCGCTCGACGAGGGCGTCGACCTGGTGGTGATCGCCGGCGACCTGTTCGAGCGTCACCGACCCGACGCTGCGACGGCGACCGCGGCGCTGCGGTCGTTGCGGCGACTCGTGGACGCCGGCGTGGCGTTGGTGACCGTGCCCGGCAACCACGACGAGCTCAGCTACGCCGACGCGATCTACCGGACCGAAGGCGAGCGCTGGCCGGGCGTCCTCGTGACCCGGCCGACGTTCGGGCCGGCCGTCCGGTTGCGGCTGGCGGACATCGACGTGCACGTGAGCGCGCTCGCCTACGTGGGTGGCGTGACCCCCGCCGCGACGGCGCTCGACCGCTTCCCACGCTCGGGCGAGCCGGGCGTGCACGTGGCCGTGTTGCACGGCACGCTGGTTCGGCCCGGAGCGCAGGGCGCCTTCGCCGGCGAACGCTCGCTCCCGCTCGACCGGGTCGCGCTCGCCGCCGCCGGGTTCGACTACGTGGCGCTGGGCCACCTGCACGTACCGCAGCGGATCGACGGGAACCGCGGTCCGCTCGTGTACCCCGGCTGCGTCGGCGGCAAGGGTTTCGACGACCTCGGGTCGCGGGCGTGGACGCTGGTCGACCTGGAACCGGGCGTCGCACGGGTCCGCCCGGTGCCCGCCCGCGTCCAGCGGCTCGAGAGCGTCGACGTCGACGTGGGCGGCTTCGACGACGCCGCCGCGTTGCGGGCCCACGTGCGGAGCCTGGGCGATCCCGATGCGTTCGTGCGGGTGCGCCTCACCGGGGCGGTCGCCTTCGATCTCGATCCCGAGGCGGTGCAGGCCGACGCCGCTGGCGACTACCTCCACCTGGAGGTGCAGGACGCCACGTCGAGCGTGGCGCCGGCGTTGCTCGACGCGCTGGCGGCGCGCCCCACCGTCCTGGGCGCCTTCGTCCGCCGCCTGCGGGCGCGCCTGGAGGCCGCGCTCGACGACGACGAGCGCGCGCACGTGACGCGGGCACTGCGGTACGGCGTGCACGCGCTCGAGGGCGAACCGTGAGGGACCGGGCGGGCGCGCTCGAACCCGAGCCCGCGACCGCGTCGCCGGGATCGCGCCCCGTCGTGCGGTGGGAGCGGTTGCGACTGCAGGGCTTCGGGACCCACGCCGACCTGACCGTGCGGTTCCCGTCGGGGCTGGGCGTGTGGACGGCGCCGAACGAGGCCGGCAAGACCACCGCCCTGCTGGGGCTCGTCGCCACGATCTGGGGGTTGCCCCACGTCCAGGACGCGCACGGGTTCACGTGGACCCGGTTCCGGTCGTGGTCGGGCGGACCGCACCGCGGTGAGGTCGGGCTGCGTGCCGGCGAGGCCCGCTTCACCGTCCAGCGTGAGTTCGCCACCCATCGCGTCCGCGTGATCGCGCACGAGGACGCGGGCGACCGCGTGCTCGTGGACGCGACCCACAACCCGAACGCCCGCAAGGAGGTCACCCCTTACCTGCCCTGGCTGGAATCGACCCTGGCGCTCACGGAGGCGCCGCTCGTGCTCGCCACCTTCGTCGTCGCACAGGGTGACCTGGGTGGACACCCGCACGCACTCGGGGGTGACGTCCAGGGGCTGATCGCCGGGGCGGGCGGGGGCTGGACGGTGGCCCGCGACCGGCTGGAGGGCGCCCTTCGTGCGCGCACCCGCCGGGTCCGTGGGCTGGCACCGAGCCTGTCGCGCGACGGGACCGTCGACCGAGCGCTCGAGGAGGCCGAGGCCCGGGTGGCCGAGCTCGAGTCGGCGCTGGCGGCGGGTCGAACGGTGGCCGACGCCTTCGAACGAGCCCAGCACGCGGTCCGGGCCGCGGAGCGCGCCCGCGCCGAGGCGCGCGAGCGGCGCGGAGCGTGGGCGGCGGCGGTGGAGGCGCAACGCGCCTGGACGGCAGCACGCGAGGACCTGCTGCGAGCGCGCCGACGCCATGCGGAGCGGGACCGCGCCGCCGCCGCCGCTCGTGCGCGGCTCCTCGAGGTCGAACGAGCGCGGGCGGCCGCCGACGCGTGCCATCCCGAACTGCGTGGCGCGGTCGCCGACCTCGAGGAGCGGCTCGAAGCCTGGGCGGCCGCGGAGGCTAGACACGAGGAGCGCCGGCGCCGGCTCGACCGCGCGCGGGCCGCCCGCGACGAGGCGGTGCGCGGCGCCCATGACGCGGTGGCGTCGGCGCTGGCGGTCGAGCGCGGCGTGCCGGTTCCCACCCGCGACTGGTCGACCTGGGGCACGCCGGCCGCACCGGCCGTGGACGCCGTGGCGGCGGCGGCCGTGCGTTGGCGCGAGGCGGTCGCCGAGGCCTGGGCGGCGCGCGACCTGCGCGACCAGATCGACGCCGAACTCGCCCCGCTGGCGGCGCTGGGCGAGGTGGACGCCGACCTCGTCCCGCACCTGCGTGGGTACGCGGCGACGCGCGAGGCGTGGGCGGAGCGGGTGGCCCAAGCGCGCGATGCGGCGGCGCGGTCGCGCGACCGCGTGGCGGAGCACGAAGAGCGCTTCGGACCCGTCCAGGCGCTTCCCTCCGACACCGCGGCGGCGTTGCGCGCCTTCGGCATGGCATGGGAGCGTCCCGACGGCACCGGCGGGCTGCGCTGGCTCGGCGCGGTGGCCGCCGTCGCCCTGGTCGGCTGGGGCGGCGAGCGTCTGGCTGCCACGTGGGGCTGGAGTGTCCCATCGGGGGTCTCTTGGGCGATCGGCGCGCTCGTGGCGATCTTGTGGGTCCTCGCGTTGCCCCGGAGGCCGGCGCTCCGCCGCGCGCAGCGCCGACTCGAGACCCTCGCGCGCCAGGGGGCGCTCGACCCGACGGCCGACGACGACGAGCGCCGGCTCGAGCTCGCCCGCCGCCAGGAGGCGTACGACGCACTGGGCGACGACGTGGCGCGGGCGGCCGCCGAACACGACGAGATCGAGCGGGCGCGCGGCGAGATCGAGGCCGGCGCAGCGGCGTTCCACGCGGTGTGGGGCCCGACGCGCGACGCACTACTGGCGGCGGGCGCACCGGTCGACGTCGACCTGGGCCGGGCCCACGAGCGGTTCGAGGGGCTCCAGGCCGAACGGCGCGTCGCCGACGCCCGGCTCCACGCGTCCGAGCGGGCGCTGGGCGTCGCGGTGACCGTGTCCTCCGCTCCGTCCCCGGCGGTCGACGCGTCGGCGCCGGCGGCCGACGTCGGACCGGACGGCGCACGACTGGCGGCCTGGGCCCAGTTCCAGGGTGCGGTCGGCAGCGACGGTACGGTCGGCGAGGTCACGGCCTGGCTCGACCGCCTGAGCGCCGCGACGTGGAGCCGGTGGCGCGAGGAGGCCGCGGCCGCCGACCGTTCGGCGGTGCGACGCGCGGAGGCCGTGGCGCGTCGGGTGCGAGCCGAGGAGGGGGCGGCGCGTGTGGCGGCCGAACGCGAGCGGGCGGTCAAGGCCGAGGAGGACGCGGTGCGGGAGTCGGCGGCGCGGCTCGACGCGGCGCGGGCGCACGCGGGCGCCGGGACCGGCGACGCCGGAGCGCGGTTCCCCGTGGACGAGGATCCGCAGGCGGTGCGTGCGGCGTGGCGCTCGCGGCGCGAGGCCGCGGCCCGCAGCACGGCGGCCGAGGCCGCGGCGGCCGCACACCTGCAGGCGCTCGGGATCGTGGCGGACACGCTCGAGGAGGGCGTGGCGATCGCCGAGGACGGCGTGCGCGACGCGGGACTCGAGGCGATGGTGGCGCTCAACGCCTGGCGCGACCTGGTCGCCGCCCACCCGTCGTTGCCGGCCGTCGACCCCGACACCTTCCGCGATCCCGCCGAGAGGTTCGTGCGTGGCGCGGACGTTCGTCCCGCGAAGGTGTTCGACGTCGAGCGCCGGTTCGACGCTGCCCGCCACGAGCTGACGCAGGCGGTCGCGGACCAGGAGCGCGCCGAGGCGGCCTTCCTGGACGCACGCGAGGCCCTGGTGCGGCTGCAAGGCGCGGACCCGATCGACGTCGCCGCGGCCGAGGTCGAGCTCATGGCGTTGTCGTCGGACGTGACGCGGCTCCGAGGGGAGCGTGACGCGCTGGCGCTGGCGTTGCGCACGCTCGGCGAAGCGGTCGAGGACTTCCGCGGAGCCCACGCCGAGCGATTGGAGCGAGCGGCGGGCGCCTCGTTCAGCCGTTTCAGCGGCCGCGCGGGTCGCCGCGTCGCCCTCGACGAGGGCTTCGCCGCGCACGTCATCGAACCGGGTGGCGACGTCGCGGTGCCGGCGCAGCTCTCCCAGGGCGCGCGCGATCAGCTGGCGCTGGCGCTGCGGCTGGCGGTCGCCGACCTGTTGGCCGACGACGTGCGCTTGCCGTTGGTGCTCGACGACCCGTTCCTGAACTGGGACGAGGAGCGCCTCGCGCGTGCCGCCGAGACCTTGACCCAGCTGGCGGGCGACCGCCAGGTGATCGTGCTCAGCCACCGACCCGCGCTGACCGACTGGGGCACGCCGATCGACGTCGAAGCGTCCTGAACGGAGCGGCGAGCGGTCAGGCCTCGTGGAGCCGCGCCGTGATCCGGTCGAGGTCGTCGCGGCAAGCGGGCGGACCGCCCAGCTCCGCGAAGACCGGACCGAGCGCCCGGTGTGCGGCCTCGAGCTCGAAGGCGGTGCTGTCGAAGGAACCGTAGGGTCCGGGGAGCCGTGCGCCGTCGAGCCGCGTGGCGAGCGAGACGGCGAGTCGCGCGGCGTGTGCCGCCATCCGGGCCGCCGCGCCGATCTCGACCCGACGGCCGCGCGTGGGCCCGAGGGCGGGCGCGCCGACACGGAGGTACGGGATGCGCCGGCCGTCGAAGGGCAGACCATCGGCGAGGTGGCGTGTGGGCACGACGCGACAACCGGCGTGCGCCACGTCGTGCAGGACCTTCGGCATGCGCGCGTCCGTCTCGATGCCGGCGACGACCAGCACGTCGTCGCCGACGACGCGGTGCCCGGGCACCAGCCGGCCGATCACGAGCGCGGCCTTGACGTCGTGGCCCAAGCCATCCTCGAACCAACCGAGCGCCCCCTGCCCGCCAGGTCGGCCGTGCCGCGCCGGCCCGACGACGTTCGGGCGCGCCGGAAGCGGCGATTCGTCGAACAGCGTGACGAGCACGGAACGTTCGAGTCCGCGGGCGATGACGTCGGGGACGGCGGCCAGCACCGCTGCCAGGCCCGCGAGCGCCGAGACGCCCGAGAGGTCGGTGCGGGCGGTCAGGACGAGGGGGCGACGGTCCGGCTCGCGACCGGGCAGCGCGACGATGACGTGGTCTTCGGCGGCGGACGCGTGGCGCGATGTGTAGCGCGCCGCACCCAGGTGCGCCAGTCGGTCGTGGAGGTAGGCGCGGACGGCGTGGCCGCCGCCGTCACCCCACGCCAGGTCGACGAGGGCATCGAGATCGGCGCGGACGTCACCTGCCCCTGCGGGTTCCATGCTTCACCTTGCCACGTATCGGGGGTCGTCGGGACGTTCGTCCCGATCGATCGGTACACGGCCGCCCGGCCGTATCCTGGGGGCGATGGCGACCCCCTCTCGCACCCGCTCGGCGCCGGGGACCACGCTCTTCGGGGTGGCCACCTTCGTGGCGCTGATGGGGGCGGGCTACGCCTACAACGTGACGTTCGTGCAACTCGGCGTCACCGACCTCGGTCGCCGCGTCCTGGGGCTCGACGAGCGGGCGGTGGCAGGCGCGATGGAGGTCCTGGCGCTCGTCACGGCCGGCGTCGCCTTGGCGCTCGGCGTCGCGATGGTGCGGTCGGGTCTCGTGGCGAGCCTCCGGTCGAAGTTGCGTCTGACCGCCGTCGCGGTGGCGGTCCAGACCGCGGCCACCTTCCTCGCACCGCTGGTTTCGTCCCACGCCGAATACCTCGCGTGGTCCGTCGTGACGGCGCTGGCGCTCGGCGTCGCGGTGCCCGCCACCTTCGCCCTCACCGTCGACCTGGTGCCCGTCCGTTGGCGCGGCGGTGCCGCGGCCGGGGTGACCGCGATCGCGTACGCGGTCGCGCCGCTCTTGTCGATCGGCGTCACCGTCGAGGTCCTTGCGGTCCCCTTCGGTCTCCTCATGGTGGGCGGCACGCTCGCACTCGCGGCGTTCGGTTGGCTCGACGTCCCCATCGTCGACGCCTGGGCGCGGCAGGGAGCGCGGCCGTCCTTCGCCGAGGGACGCTACGTGCGCCGTGACGTCGATGGGAGCCCCCGCCTCCGGCGCCGCATGGTCACCGTGCTCGCGCTGCTGTTCGTCGTGTTCTTCGTCGACAGCCTCGGCTTCTTGCGGCTCGTCGACACGCCCCTCTACGTCGGCCAGACCTGGGGCGCCGAAGACGTGGGACCGCGGATGACCATCGCCGTCGCGCACGTGGTCGCCGCCGCCATCGGGGGTGTGCTCTACGGCGCGTTGGGCGAACGCGCGCTCATCGCATGGGTGCTGGGGATCTTCGCGGTGGTCCACTTCGGCTACCTGCTCGACGCCCGCTCCGGTCTCGGCGACGGCGCGTCCTTGGGCATGCCGATCCTGTACGCCGTGGCCGTGAGCCTGTACACGGTGGTCACGTTCGCGGTCTGGGCCGACCTGTCGACGCCGCGCACGATCGGCCTGCACGCCGCGCTCGGGGTGGCCGCGTCCGCTTGGACCGCCACCTTCTTGGCGACCGGGCTGGCGTTGCGGTGGACCGAAGCCGGCGTCTCGTTCGAGCGCCACGTGGCCTTGGTGAACGGCTTCGCCACGCCGGCGCTCGTGGCGCTCGTGCTCGCGATCGTGTGGCCGCGGCGGCGACGCGAGGCGGCCGCCGCGTGACGCGTCCGGCGCGAGGGCGCGGGTCCCTGCCGCCCTTCGCGACGGCCGTGCTGGCGCTGCTGCTGGTCGCGTCGCTGGCGGGCTGCGACGGCGACGTGGTCGGCGCCACGTGGGTGCGCGACGGCGAGTTCCTGGTCGTCGACGGCGCCTACCTGCGCGGCGCCCTCGTGGTCACGGGGGGTCGGGCGGTCCTGGCCCCCGGTTCCCGGACCGAGGGGCCCGTGCTCCTCTCGGGCGGCACGCTGACGGTGGACGGGCTCGTCGACGGCGAAATCTTGGCGCCTGGGGGCGTCTTGAGCCTGGGTCCTTGGGCGGTGTTGCGGGGCGACTTGGGGGTGGGCGGCGCGTTCGAGCGGCATCCCGACGCCGTGGTCGAGGGCGCGACGACCACCGGGCTCGGGCTGCCGGCCTCGGTGGTGGATGGCGGCGGCGCCGGTGCCGGCGGCTGGCCACGCCTCCTCGTCCAGGCGCTGCTGACCGCGCTCTGGGCCGCGGCGTGGGCTAGGGTGGCGCCGCGGCGGTTGCGCGCGATCGGCGCGGCGACGACGCGCCACGCGGCCGTCGCCCTGGCGTTGGGCGCGCTCGTGTTCGTGGTCGGTCTGGTGCTGGCGGTCCTGATGGCCTTCACGATCGTGCTGATCCCCGCCAGCCTGCTGCTGCTGGCCGCCGGGCTGCTGGCCGTCGGGACCGGCTGGGGGGCGCTCGGTTTCGTCGTGGCCGAGGCGATCGATCGGCGCCGTCGGGGGCCGGCGGTCGTCGTGTCGCCCTCACGCCGGGCGCTCGTGGCTGCGGTGGGGGGGCTCGGCGTCGGGACGGCGCTCGGTCTGGTCGAACGCCTGCCCGTGGCGGGCGGCGCCGTCGCCCTGCTGGTGAGCGTCGCCGTGCTGGGCGCGGTGGCGCTCACCGGCTTCGGAGGACGGGCGTTCGTACGGGCCGACGTCGCCTGAGACGCCTCAACCGTCGGTCGAACCGCCCGGTGCGGCCGTGCGGTAGGGCAGGTAGCGCGGCTCCCAGAAGCGTTCGAGCACGTAGGCCACGCGTTGGTCGCCATCCATCCCGGTGAGCGCCCCCTCGTCGGCGACGCCGTCGGCGACGGCGGCGCCCATGACGGCCGCCGCGACCTGGACGCTCACGTCGCGCAACTCGGAGACGGGGGGGTACACGCGCGTCGGGTGCAAGGTGGCCGTGTACGCGGCCAACGCGTAGGCGCCCGAGAGCACCATCGCGTCGGTGACCTCGTGGGCGCGGGCCAGCACGGCCCCGAAGCCCAGACCGGGGAAGACGAAGGCGTTGTTGCCTTGGCCGATCGGGTACGTGACGTCGTCCAGGACGACGGGATCGAAGGGGCTGCCGGTCGCGACGAGCGCCTGGCCCTCGGTCCAGGTCAGCACGTCGATCGGGAGCGCCTCGGTGTTCGCGGTCGGGTTGGAGATCGGGAACACGATCGGCCGCGGCGTGTGGGCGTGGACGGCCTTCACCACGTCCTCGCCGAACTGGCCGCCCTGTCCCGAGAGCCCGATCAGCGCCGTGGCCTTCAGGCCGCGCACCGCTTCGAGCAGGTCGGGCGTCGCCCCGGTCGACCAGCCGGCGACGGCGTCGGCCGGCTGGGCGTACGGGCGCTTGTAGGCGTCGAGCTCGCGGCCGTCGTGGAGCACGCCGCGCGAGTCGAGGAGCACGACGCGGGCCCGCGCCTCGTCGTCGCCGAGCCCCTCGCGCTTCATGCCTTCGGTCAGCGCCCAGGCGACGCCGACGCCGCCGGCGCCGGCGCCGGAGATCACGATCCGCTGGTCTCGCAAGCGCTCGCCCTTCAGCCGGCAGGCCGACAGCAGCCCGGCCAGCACGACCGCGCCCGTGCCCTGGATGTCGTCGTTGAACGACGGGAGCACCTGACGGAAGCGGGCGAGGACGTCGAACGCCGTGTCCTTCGAGAGGTCCTCCCACTGCAGGACCGCCTTCGGGTAGCGTGCGCGGACGGCGGCGACGAAGGCGTCGACGACCTCGAGGTAGGGCGCGCCGCGCAAGCGCGGCTGGCGGACGCCGAGGTAGTGCGGATCGTCGCGGAGCGCGAACCGGTCGGTGCCCACGTCGAGCACCACCGGCAGCGTCTTGTCGGGTCCGATGCCGCCGGCCACGGTGTAGATCGCCAGCTTGCCGATCGAGATCGCCATGCCCCCCCAGCCCTGGTCGCCGATGCCGAGGATCGCCGACGCGTCCGTGGCCACGATCAGGCGGACGTCGTCGAGCGGGACGTTGGCCAGCGCATCGGCGGCGCGTGGGGCCGCGGCCGCGGTGAGGGTGAAACCGCGGGGCACGCGGTAGATGGCCGACGCCTGTTGCACGGCCTGCCCGACGGTGGGCGTGTAGATGATCGGCAGCGTGCGCTCCAAGTGCCGCGCCACGAAGGCGTAGAAGAGCACCTCGTTGCGGTCTTGCAGGAGGCGCAGGAAGACGTGTCGCTCGAGCGGCTCGTCGATCAGCACGTAGCGCGCCTCGAGGCGCGCGAGCTGACCGTCGAGCGTGTCGACGTTCGGCGGCAGCAAGCCGTCGAGCCCGAGCCGGATCCGTTCGTCCTCGGTGAACGCCGTGCCCTTGTTCAGGAGCGGCAACCGTAGGAGCTGGAAACCGTCGACGAAAGGTTCGATGAAGCGGTCGCCCGCGTCATCACGTCGGACGTCGTAGAAGCGGCTCAAGGGCATGTCGTGTCTCCTCCGCGCCGTGCGTGCGGTTGGACCGACGCCTCGGGGGGTGCGGCGCCATGATACGTCCGGGGGTCGGGCGTCGCCCCGGGCGGCTCGGGCCCGCCGCCCCCGAACCGCTCACACCAGTCGGCCGCGCGCCGCGACCGGCATCACCTCCACGACCTCGCCGTCTCGGACGAGGTGGATCTCGGGGAAGAGGTTGACCACCGGGCAGACGTGGTTCATCAGCACCCGCACCTTGTCCCCCACGCGCAGACGCTCGACGCCGGGGCCTTCCACCACCCCGTGCTCTTCGGAGAGCCGCACCACGGTCAGGTCGTGGTCGACGAGCAGGCCGTGACCTTCCTGCCCGCGGCGGCGATCGCTCGTGAGCGTCTTGCTGCCGGCGTCGAGGATCGCCCGGCCCGGCTGGACGCTCACCACCGACGCCAGCACGTGCGCTGCCGCGTGCTCGAGGCCGCCCGCCCAGCCCGCTTGCTGTAGGTCGTTGAACACGTACGTGCCGGGCCGGATCTCGGTGATGCCCGGGCGCAGGGGCACCTCGGCGAGGAGGCTCGGCGTGCTCCCCATCGAGACCACCATGGGACCGTCGACGAACGGCCGAGCCACCGCCGCGACGGCGAGCAACGTGACCTGGGCGGCGTCGTGGCTCGCCACCAGCTCGTCGCGGTCGCCGGCGGCGTAGGTGTAGCCCTCGTACGTGTAGATCCCTCGCACCCGCAGTCCGGTCGCGGCGTCGATGCGGCGCAGCAGGTCGACGACGACCGAGGGCGGCGCCCCGCCTCGCGCGGCGCCGGTGTCGACCTCGACCAGGACCTCGAGCGGCCGGGACGCACCCTCCGCCGCGACGGCGAGTTGTTCGATCTGCACGGGGTGGTCGACGCCGATCGCGAAGCGCGTCCGCTGGGCCAACGCGACCGCGCGGGCGGCCTTGTCGGCGCCGATCACCGTGTTGGGCACGAACAGGTCGTCGAAGCCGGCGTCCGCCATCACCTCCGCCTCGCCGAGCTTGGCCACGCACAGGCCCGCGGCCCCGGCCGCGAGCTGTTCGGTGGCGAAGCGCGGGCTCTTGTGCGTCTTCGTGTGCGGCCGTAGGTCGACCCCTTGGGCGTCGGCGTACGCCTGCCCGCGCCGCAGGTTGCGGGCGACGCGATCGAGGTCGACGAGCAGCGCGGGCGTCGGGACGTGACCGGCGGGGAGCGGCATGGGTGCGAGGATAGCGTGAGGAGGTGCGCGTGGCACGCCGCCCGGACCGTGTGGCCGACGCAGCCGACCGGGAGCGCCCGCTGGGTTGGCGGCGCTCGCGTTGGCTCGACGTGGTGCAGGTCGTCGTCGTCGCGATGGTGGCCGTCCAGGCGTACGCGCTCGTCCACGAAGCGGGTCGCGCCTTCTCGGCCTGGCTCGTCGGCGTGCGGGTGGTGGGTTTCGACGCCTGGGCGCTCGGCCGCCCGTCCATCCGCCTGGCTGGTGACCTGTCGGGTACGCGCGGCGCCTGGATCAGCGTGGGTGGCGTCTTGTGGCCGTGGCTGCTCACGCTCTTGGCCGCCGCCGTCTGGCGCCCGCGTGGACCGCTGCTGCGCTTGACGGCGCTGCTTCTGGCGGTCGTCGTGGTCGGCTCGACGGTGCCCTGGATCGTGGCGCCGCTCACCGACCGCTGGGCGGGCGGCGACGAGGTGGCGCAGTTCCTCCTGCGCAGCGGAGCGCCGCCCTGGTGGGTGGCGACGGCCGCCGCCATGGCCGCCGCACTGTTGGTCTCGTTCGTGGCGCGGGCGGTGGGTGGGTTGCGGGGCGGTTGGGCCGCCGTGCGCGCCGTGGACGGCGTCGGGCGCCGACCGATCGCCTGGGCCCTGGTCCTGGGTGCCGCGGCGGTGGTGCTGCTCGCCACGGAGGCTGGGGGGCGCTGGGGCGGGGCCGCCGCGACGGTCTTGCCGCCGCCGGGCTTCGCGATCGCCGCGGACGTCGGGCTCCGCTCGGGGATCGGCGACGATCAACTGCTCGGCGACGAAGCGCTCGTCCCGCACGTGCTCGAGGTGTGGGTGGCCGTGGAGGGCGCCGACCAGGGGCCGATCACGGTCGAGGTGGTCGACCCCGCCGGGAGCCGCATCGGCGTGCTACGGCTGCCCGTCGACGTGCCGGTGGGTCGCGCCAACGCCCGGACGGCCCCCATCCGCCTGCCGGCCGGGCCCTGGGCGGTGGTGGCCTCGGCCCCGCGCGGCGAGGGGCGCCTCGTGGTGGCGTGGCGGTCGCGCGGGGACTAGCCGTCGTGGGCTAACCTGACGGGCGATTCCAGGAGGCACGATGAACATCCGCGACATGAACTGGCTGCAGGTGGAGGCGTACCTTCAGTCCGACGACCGCTGCGTGCTGCCGCTCGGTTCGGTCGAGCAGCACGGCTACATGACGCTGTGCGTCGATCAGGTGCTGGCCGAGCGCGTGGCGCAGGAGGCGGCGGAGCCGCTCGGCGTGCCCGTGTTCCCGGCGCTTCCGTACGGCCTGGCCCCCTACTTCCAGGCCTACCCGGGCAGCATGACGCTGCGGGTCGACACGTACGTGCGCGTCGTGCGCGAGCTGCTCGACGGCATTCGGCGGGCCGGCTTCCGCCGCGTGCTGATCGTCAACGGGCACGGGGGCAACCAACCCGCCGGCGCGCTGGCGATCGAGTACGGCATGGACCACCCCGAGATGCGCGTGAAGTTCCACAACTGGTGGTCGGCGCCCAGGACCTGGGCGGCGGTCCAGGAGGTCGACGCGAACGGGTCGCACGCCTCCTGGATGGAGAACTTCCCGTGGACGCGGCTCCCGGGTGTCGACCTGCCGAGCGAGGAGAAGCCGGCGCTCGACATGGACCTCCTGCGGGTGTTGCCGCCCGACGAGGTCCGCGCCTACGTGGGCGACGGCAACTACGGCGGCGTCTACCAGAAGCCGGACGCCGACATGCTGCGGATCTGGGCGGTGGCGGTCGAGGAGACCCGCGGCCTGCTCGAGGGCCCGTGGGACCGATGAGCCGAGGCGCCCTCCGGGCGCCCCTGCGGGTCGCGATCGTCGGCGCCGGCGCCATCGGCGGCACGGTGGGCGCCTACCTCGTGCGCGCCGGGCACGACGTCACCTTCGTCGACGTCGTCGCGGAGCACGTCGAGGCGATCCGACGGGACGGCCTGCGCATCGAGGGTCCGATCGACACGTTCACGGTGCGCGCGCCCGCCTACGTGCCCGGCGAGGTCCCGGGGACCTTCGAGACGGTCTTCCTCTGCGTGAAGGCGCACGCGACCGAGGCGGCCGCCCGGTCCGTGCTGCCCTTCCTCGCCGACGACGGCGTCGTGGTGTCGATGCAGAACGGGCTCAACGAGCTGGTCATCGCCGACGTCGTGGGCGAGGCGCGGACCATGGGGTGTTTCGTGAACTTCGGGGCCGACTACCTGGAGCCGGGCGTCATCCACTTCGGCGGACGCGGGGCGTTCGTGGTCGGGGAGCTCGACGGTGCCCGGACCGAACGCCTGGCCGCCGTGCACGAGGCAGTGCAGGCCTTCGAGCCGAACGCCGTGGTCACCGGCAACATCTGGGGCTACCTCTGGTCGAAGCTGGCGGTGGGTTCGATGATCTTCGCCACCGCCCTCACCGACGACGGCATCGCCGACTGCTACGCGATGCCCGCCTACCGTGCGCTCTTCACCGCCATCGCCCGCGAGGTGCTCGCCGTGGCGGTGGCGCGCGGGGTCACGCCCGAGCCCTTCGACGGTTTCGATCCGAGCGCGTTCCTGCCCGGTGTGCCTCGGGAGGTGACCGAGCGCTCCCTCGACGCCATGGTGGCCTTCAATCGCCGCTCGGCCAAGACGCACAGCGGCGTGTGGCGCGACCTGGCCGTGCGCAAGCGGAAGACGGAGGGCGAGGCCCAGCTGGGGCCGATCCTCGTGCAAGCGACGGCCCTCGGCATGGAGGCTCCGCTCGCCACGCGCATCCTCGAACGGGTCCACGACGTCGAAGAGGGGCGTCGCGACCGCTCGCTCGCCAACCTCGACGACCTCGAGCGCGTTCGCGCGGCGACCGGCGCCCGGGCCGCCTCGTGATCGCGCGCTTCGACGACCGGACGGTCGTCGTCACGGGCGCCGGCCACGGCTTCGGTCGCGCCATCGCCCTGGCCTTCGCGGCGCGTGGTGCGCACGTCTGGGCCTGCGACGTCCAGGCGGGACCGCTGGCGGAGACCGAGGCCGCCGCGGCCGACGCCGACGGCCGGCTCAGCGCTCGGGTGCTCGACGTCACCGATCGGGACGCGGTCTTCGCGTTCGTCGCCGAGGCCGAAGGCGCGGGTGCCGGGCACGTCGACGTCCTGGTCAACAACGCCGGTGGGGTCGGTGGTCAGGTGGGCGTGCCGCTCGAGGATGTCACGCCCGACGCGTGGCGCGCGCTCTTCGCCATCAACGTCGACGCGGCGTTCGCGTTCGCCCAGGCCGTCGCGCCGGGCATGAAGCGCGCGGGGTCCGGTCGCATCGTCAACATCTCGAGCGGCGCCGGTCTGGGCGTCAGCCTCACCGGCATCCAGGCGTACGCCAGCGCCAAGGCCGCCCAGATCGGCCTGACGCGTCAGCTCGCGCACGAGCTCGGCGCCTGGGGCGTCACGGTGAACAACGTGGCGCCCGGGTTCGTCCGGTCGAACCCCACCACGGAGCGGCAGTGGCAGAGCTACGGCGAGGAGGGGCAGCGGGCGCTCGTCGAGCGGATCGCGCTGCGCCGCCTCGGCACCCCCGACGACATCGCGAACGCGGTCGTCTTCTTCGCCTCGCCCTACGCCGGCTGGATCACCGGCCAGGTGCTCAGCGTGGACGGCGGCAAGTGAGCGGGCCACGTGCGGCCGCGCTCCTCGCGCCGCCCGACGTGCTCGCCGACCTGGACGCCCACCACGACGCCGACCTCGCGGCGCTGGTCGAGCTCGTGCGCATCCCCAGCGTGTCGGCCGACTCGCGTCACGCTGGCGACATGGCCCGGGCCGCCGCCTACCTGGCCGACCGCCTGCGGGCCGCAGGACCCCTCGAGGTCGAGGTCCACGCCACCGAGCGCCACCCGATCGTGACCGCGTCGTGGCACGGCGCCCCAGGCGCCCCGACCGTGCTGGTCTACGGCCATTACGACGTGCAACCGCCCGACCCCGTCGAGCGCTGGACCTCGCCGCCCTTCGAGCCGACCGAGCGCGACGGCCGCCTCTACGCCCGCGGCGTCTCGGACGACAAGTCGCCCATGTTCATCCCCATCACGGTGGTGGCCGCCTACTTCCGCACGGTCGGGCACCTGCCCGTGAACGTCGTCTTCCTCATCGAGGGCGAGGAGGAGATCGGCAGCCCGTCGCTGGCGCCGTTCGTCGTCGCCGAGCGCGAACGCCTGCGCGCCGACTTGGTCGTGAGCGCCGACGGCGGCATGTGGCGCGCCGACCACCCGAGCACGATGGTCAGCACGCGCGGCATGCTCAAGCTCGAGTTCAGCCTGCGCGGCGCGGCCAAGGACCTGCATTCGGGCCGGCACGGCGGCGGCGTCGCCAACCCGCTGCACGCCATGGCCGACCTCGTCGCCAGCCTCCACGACGCCGACGGCCGCGTCGCGGTCGAGGGGTTCTACGACGACGTGCGACCGATCCCCGAGGCCTGGCGCGCCTCCGCGCGCGAGCTCCCCTTCACCGACGAGGCGTACCTGGCCGAGGTCGGCGCGCCCGCGACGTTCGGCGAGGCGGGCTTCACCACGCTCGAGCGCCAGTGGTACCGCCCCACCCTCGAGCTCAACGGCATGTGGGGCGGCTACACCGGCGAGGGCAACAAGACCGTCCTGCCGAGCGAGGCGCACGCCAAGATCACCTGCCGGTTGGTGGCCGACCAGGACCCCGTCGACCTGCGCGCGAAGCTCGAGCGCCATCTCGCCACGCACCTGCCCCCCGGCGTCACGCTCGAGGTCGCTGCCGGCGGGGACGGTGCCGCCGCCTACCGCCTGCCCGACGGGCATCCGGGCCTGACGGCCATCCTCGGCACGCTCCGCGCGGTGTACGGCGTCGAGCCCTGGGTGGTCGGTCTGGGCGGCTCCGTGCCGATCTGCGAGACGTTCCAGCGACACCTGGGGATGGACACCGTCTTCTTCAGTTTCGCCGTCGGCGACGAGGACATCCACGCCCCCAACGAGTTCTTCCGGCTGCGCCGCTTCGCCGAGGGCCGCACCGCCTGGGCCGACCTCGTGGCGCGCTTGCCCGAGGTGATGGCGGGTGCCTGAGGCCGACGCCTGGGCCGACCTCCGGCGCTACGCGCTCGAGGAGGAAGGCTTCACCTGCGTCCTCGCCGACGCGATGGGCCGGACGAACGCGATGGGTCCGGAGGTTCGGGCCATGTGGCCGGGCGCCCGCCTGCTGGGTCGCGCGGTCACGGCCCGCGCGACCGGCCTGGACCTCGCCGCCGTCGTCGACGCCATCGACGTCGCCGGGCCCGGCGACGTGCTGGTGATCGAGAGCGCCGAAGGGGCGGCCGTGGCGCTGTGGGGCGAGAACACGACGCTGTCGGCACGCAACCGGGGCGCGGCCGGTGTGGTCGTCGGCGCGCCCGTCCGGGACGTGGCCGCCCACGCCCGATGGGCGTTCCCGGTCTTCGCCACCGGCGCCACGCCGCGCGCCGGCGTCTTCGGCTCTCGCGGTGAGACGCAGGTGCCGGTCACCGTGGGCGGCTTGGTGGTGTCCCCGGGCGACGCCGTCCTGGGTGACGAGAACGGCGTCGTCGTCGTGCCCGCTGCGAGGCTCGCGGCCGTCCTGGCGGCGGTGCCCGGCGTCCTCGAGAAGGACCGCGAGGTCCAGCGTGCGCTCGCGGCAGGCGGGACGGTAGGGGCGTACCGGCGGGCGCTCGGCGGCTGAACCGTCGGTACGCGGGCAGGCATGGCCGACGTTCGTCGCGCGGAGCGGCTAGGGTGGAGGCGTGTCGCCGGGCGGTGGCGGGGCTTCGACGTGGAATCGGGGGCCGTTGGCGCGGCCCCTCGGCGCCGTCCTGCGGAAGCAGGCCGGTGTGGCGGTCGCGCTCCACGGCGAAGCAGGCATCGGCAAGTCGTATGCCCTCCACGTCGCCTTGACGACGGCCCCGTGCCGGCACCTCGCACTGCACGCCACCGAACCCCTGGCTGCGGCCGTTCCCGCTCGACGTCCCAAGACGTTGTCGCTCCTGGCCGACACGCTCCTGTCGCAGATCGCGCGGGGCGAGTCCCTGGAGCCGACCGTGGCGGCGGCCGCGTTCGCGGACCTGCTGCGATCGCTGGCGCCGTTCGTGCTCGCGTTCGAGGACGTGCACGAGGCCGACGACGCTCGGCTTCGTTTCCTCGTGGAGATCGGCCGCCTGGCCCGCACGGGGCGTGGGACCGCCGTGGTGCTCACGACGCGGCACGAACCTCCGCCCGGCTACCGCGGCATCCTCATCCCACCCCAAGGGCTGGACGAGGCGCACGCCATGCTGGAGGCGGAGATCGGCGCCCACGTGCCGGAGGCGGCGGTCGACTGGATCCACGACCGCGCCGCCGGCAACCCCCTGTTCGCCCTCGAGTACTTCCGCCACCTCGCTCGTCAGGGGCACGTCTGGAACGACGGTCGGTCCTGGCACTGGCGGACGCCCACGGTGGACTCCCTGCCGACGACGGTCGAGGCGCTCCTCGAAGACCCCATCCGCAGGGCGCGCGACCTGCCCGAGCTCGCCCACGTTCTCGAGGCGCGCGCCGCGCTCGAGCGGGACGTGGACCCGATCGTGGTGGCCTCCGTCGCTGGCGTCGACGCCGACACCCTGCGGACGGCGGAGCGCGCGTTGGTGCTCCGTGGTCTGCTTCGCGACGGGGACTTCGTACATCCGCTCTTCCGCGAGGTCACGCGCACCACGACCGCGCCCGGGCGTCGACGCGAGCTTGCGCGGCGGGCGATCCGAGCGTTCGCCGGCGTCCCGGAACGCGCCGCTCGCTACGTCCCCCAGGCCGAGCTGCCGGTCGACGAGGCGTTGCGGATCCTCACCGCCGCCGGCGAGGCCGAGCGCGAGCGAGACGAGGCGCAGGCCGGGCGGTGGTTCGCGGAGGCCGTAGCGTTCGCGCCGCCGGAACGTGCCGCGCGCCTCGCCGCCGAGGCCGCCCGCCTGCTCCAGCACGTGGACCAGGCGGAAGCGCGCCGTTTGCTCGCCTTCGCCCTGGAAGGGCTTCCCCACGATCGGGACGTGCTGCTGCTCCTCGCCGAGCTCGAAGCCGTCGAGGGCCACCAAGACGCCGTCGACGCGCTCCTGGCGCGGCTGCCGGGTGATCCGAGGAGCGACCCGGCGTGGATCGTTCGCCAAGCCAGGCTGCGCTTCGCGATGGGCGACCATCGGGCCGTCGTCGAGGCCTGGAACGCCGTGCCCGACCGAACGAGAGCGGACCCCGACATGGCGTACCGGGCGGGGTTCTCCCTGGTGGTCCTGCACCGACTCGACGAGGCCGAAGCCGTCGCCCGCGCCGTCCTGGATCGACCCGCCCTGACCCCGATCGAACGCGCGCGGCTGCTCACCGTGCGCGGGTTGGCGGCCGGGTACGGCGGCGATCCCGAACGCGCCAGACCCTTCTTGGAAGAGGCCGTCGTGATGGCGCGCAGGAGCGGTCAGAAGGCGTACCTGGCGGCGACGCTCCACAACCGCGCGACCCTGTACGAGGAGACGAACGACGTGGCGGGCATGCTCGCCGACGCGCGCGAAGCCCTGCGGCTGTACGCCGAGACGCGGAGCACCCGCCACTACGCCAGCACGCTGGCCAAGCTGGCGCGCACGCTCCACGAGGTCGGACGGTACGACGAGGCCGAGAGCCGGCTGCTCGAGGCTCGGTCGATCCACCAGCAGGCACGACCTTCCGTGTTCGGCGTCACCTGCGAGGCACACCTCTGCGACCTGTACCTCGACTGGCGCTCGCCCCACGCCCCCGTCCTCGCGCACAAGCACGCCTTGGCCGCGATGGCGCTGGCCGACGACGTCGGCGACCACGACAAGACGCCGCTGGCGCTGACGTGCCTGGCGTCGGTGGAGACCCGCCTGGGCCGGCCCGAGCGCGCGGTGGCCCTGCTGGACGAGCTCGCCCGGCTGCAGCCGGACCGGGAACGCACGACGTACCAGGTGATCGAAGCCCGCGCGCTGGCGCTCGCCGAGCTCGGCGACCACGCCGCCGCGGAGGCGGGTCTCGAGCGCGCGCTCACGCTGGCGTTCGAGTCCGACTGGCACGTCTACGCCCACAAGATCGGGTTGGAGCTCGACCGACTCCGCGGGGACGACGCGCAAGCGGCGGCTCGGGTGGCGTGGTTCGAGGAGCACGGACTCTTCAACGGGGTGAAGATCGCGCGGAGGTACTTCCCCGACCTGCCCCCGTCGTCCGGATCGAACCCGACGTTCGACGTCCAGGAGGGCGTGGGTGGACGGGTGCCACCGGCCCCAGGAGCGTCGCCCAAACCGGGGGGTGTGGCGCGAACGTCTCCCGCATCGGACGCGGCGAGCCTCCCGGTCGCAGCGGGAACGGTCGCCGCCCCGGTCCGCCTCGAGGTCCTGGGCCCGCTGCGCGTGGTGCTCGGCGACCGGGAGATCGCGCTCGGCGGACGGTTGCGGCGCGCGTTGCTCGCCCTCCTGCTCGAGGGGCGGATCGCGGGCACGAACGGCCTGTCGGCCCCGGAGTTGATCGACGCGCTGTACCCGGACCGCGACGACGCCGCGGCGGCCGCGTCGCTCAAGCAACTGGTCTTCCAGACCCGCAAGGCCGTCGGCGCCGCGGCCCTGCTGACCACCCCCACCGGTTACGCGCTGGGGCACGTCTCGTCGGACGCGGAGGAGTTCCTCGCGCGACTCGACACGCACCTGTGGCGCGGGCCGTACCGAGAGGACCTGGACGGCGGCAACGCGGCCGTGGCCGGTGCCTTGACGCACGGCCTGCGCTCCGCGGCGTGGGCGCGGGTGGCCGACGACCCCGAGGAGGCGAAGCGCGCCGGCCTCGTCCTGCTCCGAGGGGAGCCGTACGACGCCCGCAACCTGCATCTGGCGCTGGCGGCACTCGAAGCCGCAGGCCGCGGGGACGAAGCCGACGCCGCCTACGCGTCGGCCCGGGCCCGGTTCGCCGAGGTCGGCGAGGCGTTGCCGCCGTCGTGGCGCGCGTGGACGGCCTCGCGCACCCCGCCCGTCCCCACCGGAACCCGACCGCCCGTATAACCGCCGCCTGACCAGCCGGACGGCACCGTCGCGCCATGAAGGGCGACGGGTGGATCACCTACCGGATCTGTCCCACCTGCCTGCGCGCGACACCGCACGCGGCGAACGAGCTCTTCTGCCCCATCGACGGCGCCCGGATGCGGACCGGCTGCCCACGGTGCGGGTCGGCGATCCACACGCCGTACGCCCGTCACTGCGTCACCTGCGGATCGGACCTCACCGCCCCCGATCCCGGCGCCCGGATCGACGGAACGCTCGAAGAGGAGAGGTCGACATGAGACGCACGAGACTTGCTTGGCGACACGTCGTGTGGACGGCGGTCGTGCTGTCGTTCCTGGTGGCCTGCGGCGCACCACCCTCCGTACCGACGGACCTGCTGGTCGAGGAGAACGCCTGGGCGGGCCCCGTTCCCGACGGCGCCGAGATCGTGTCAGCGGAAGAGTTCGGCAGGCGCATCGCGGCGGGGGAGACGCGTTTGATCACGGCCGAGATGCTGGCCGAGCAGGCCGCCGAACGCGAGGCCGTCTTCGACGCCGACCGCGCGAACCTCGACGCCATGGTCAGCGCATCGCCTGCCGTGGCTGCCCTCTTGGAGGAGGCCGAGGGCGTCGACGACTACGACGGCGAGCGCGCCGTCGAGCTGCCGACCGGCGAAACGGTGTCGCTGTTCGGTCTCGGCACGCAATTCCGCAACCTCGCCGAGGCCGAGGCGCTGGCCCTGGACGTGGAGAACGCCTTGGCACGCTACACACTCAGCCACGCGCTCGCCCCCGCGGACCTCCAGGCCCAGCTCCCGACGCCCGAGAGCCTCGAGGGTGCCTCGCTGGCCGACGTCCGCGCCGCCCTGGCTCAACTCGAGGCGTTGCTCGCCGCGGCCGCCGACCCGGCCGTCTTGGGCACTGCGCGGCTCGAGGAGACGGGGGCCGTGGGGTCCGCGCAGGTCATGCCTGGCAACGGCACCGACAACAACGGCAACTGTGCACCCACCAACCTCGCGGGCCTGTACTGGTACCCGCTCAAGAGCTTCATCAGCCCCGTGAAGGACCAGGCAGCCCGCGGCACCTGCTGGGCGTTCACCGCGATCGGCGCGATCGAGAGCCGCGAGCGCGTGCAGAACGACGCGGCCGTCAACCTGTCGGAGCAGTTCCTGGTCAACAAGGTGAAGGAGGACTGGGACGAGAGCGACTTCACTGACGGCTACTGGTCCGACCGTGCGCTGAACGGCGCCCTGGCGCGGGGGCAGCGGTTCCCGACCGAAGCGTCGTGGTCCTACAATCCAGCTCCCAACCGCGCCAACAGTGCCGGCAGCGACGCGGCCTCCTACGCGGGGACCTGCACGGGGTACTCCGGCACGTGCTCGCCGACCGCGCACCAGAGCCGGCAGGTGTGCACGACGTTCGTGTTCGAGTTCTGCTCGTACGCGACCGTGACCTACGGCGGCGCGGGCCCTGCGGCGTCACGCCCCGTCCAGATCTGGTCCAGCGGCGAGGCCTTTGACCTGAGCTCCTACCGGATGCTGCTGGCGCAAGGCACGTGATCATGGCCAGCTTCCCGGTCTACAAGGGGTTCATGGACGACGTCAGCGCCAACGGGATCGTGAGCAACTACGCCCGCACGCGGCTCGATGCGATGGGCAACGAGGTCGCGGGCTCCTACGGCGGCCACGCGGTGCAGATCGTCGGCTTCCTGAGCAACCTCGAGATGACCCGCTTCGGTGTCACGCCCAACATCGGGGGCGGCGGGTTCTTCATCGTGAAGAACTCCTGGGGCTGCAACGCCGGCGACGGCGGCTTCTACTACGTTCCCGCCGACTACGTCTCGCGCCTCTTCACGAGCCTGAGCGTCCTGGACTTCGACGGACGTCGCTCCAGCCGGTGGGTGTCCGAGCAGACCGCGCCCGGGGGGACGGTTGCCCCGGTCATCTCGATCAAGGCCAACCCCGGCGTCGTCGACCTCCGCGTCGAGAAGGACCTGGCACAGTTCTTCACGGTCAGCCACCCTGTGGCGAAGGGCGTGACCTGAGGGTCACGTCGGACCGGGACGGCGTCCTGTACGACGGCGGGTGGTCCACCGACACGAACGTGTTGTTCGGTCGTCGCTCAAACGCACGTTCACCACCACGGTGTGCGCACGCTGACGCTCGAGGCCGTGTACGGCAGCGGCAGGCGGACCACGAACCTGTTCGTGGACGTGCGCAACACGGCGCCGGCCGTCACCCTGTCGTACGCCGGGACGGCGTACGTCGCCGTGGCGTACCCGATGACCGCGTTGATCGCCGACCTCAACGAGGCGAACGGCAGCGCCCTGTGCTCGCGCACCACGTGGTCGGTCGATGCGCCCGACGCCCTCGCGTCGGCCACCGGCTGCACGCAGGAGGTCACGTTCGGCACCACGGGGCCGAGGCAGGTCCGGGTGCGGACGCTCGACCCGAGGAGCCGCCGGCGTCCGCACGGTGACGCTGTACGTCCAGCCGACACCGGCGAACCCCTACCCGCAGATCACCTCCTACGGCGTCTACGCCCGCGACGCGCTCTTCGCCGGCGACGTCTTCATCGGCTGCAGCGACGCCCCGGTCGCCGGCGGCGCGACCGTGGACTTCCGGCAGGACGGCTGCACGCTCTCGGTGATCGGCGCGCCACCGAAGCGCTTCCGCGCGCGCTCGTCGTGAGAACCCGGACGCCGAGACGCTCACGTACGACTGGCGGACGATCGTCACGGTCGGCGGCGTCGACACCACGATCAACACCACCCTCGGCAGCGCCAACGCGACCTTCGTGCCGTACTCGCCGGGCAACGCGATCGACGTGACCAACGATTGTCGCGTCACCGTGACCGTGAACGCGCCGGACCCGGCGCGCAGCAAGTCCTTGACCGTGTGGGCGGGCAAGTGCACGTACTGGTCGACGCGGCTCAACTGAGGCGCCGTCGCGGCG
>CAVSJH010000013.1:0-21993 GCA_963728245.1 uncultured Trueperaceae bacterium | reverse complement strand
TGGACGGCGGATGGACAGCGGGTCGGACCAGGCCGAAGCCGTTCCGCCCGGAAGCTCGCCGTGGCATGCTCGAACACGAGCCGACACGTGGTGCCTTCTCAGCCGCCGTGCCGGACGCGGCGCATCGGGACGGCCCGATCGATGGGCAAGGAGGAGTTCATGGTCACCATCGCCGCCTGGTCGTTCGCCGTACTCGCCGCCCTGGTCGTCGCGTTCCAGATCGCGCTCGCCGCCGGTGCCCCATGGGGGCGGTTCACGCAAGGGGGTGTCCACACGGGTCGGTTGCCGGTGCCCGCGCGCGCGGCGGCCGCCGCGTCGGCGGTCGTCCTGATCGGCCTGGCGTGGCTGATCGTGGCTCGGGCGGGTCTTCTCGGGGATACCTGGCAGCCCGTTTCGATGCCCTGGGCGTGGGCGGCCGTGATCGTGTCCGCCTTGACCGTGCTGGCCAACGCCGCCAGCCGCAGCCCCTCCGAGCGCGCTCTCTTCCTACCGGTCGCGCTCGGGATGTTGGCGGCCAGCCTCGTCGTGCTGCTCGCCTAGGTCGACGCGGTCGAGCCATGCGACCACGGCCTCCGCCGTTCGCGGGTCGACGAGCAGCCCCAGGTGCGTTGCGTCATCCAAGACGACGTAGGTGCCGCCGTCCGCGCGCGCGGCGACGAACGGCTCGTACGCCTCCGGGATGAACGAGGTGTCGGCGCTTCCGACCACGAGTGCGAACGGCTGGGCCAAGGTCGCCAGGTCGCGCGCGCCCGGGCGCGGCGCGAAGGAGGTCTGGAGCCGGTAGCTGTACGCCGTCGTGGCGGTCGCACCGAGCGGGCCAGCGAGCACGTCGTGCGGCATCGCGAACGAGATGACGGGCAGCCCGTGCAGCGCGCGGATGCCGACCGCGTCGAGCATCCCGAGACCGACGATGCGGCGCACCTGCGGGCGCGCCCAGCCGCCGGCATCGGCACGTGTGGTGGGGGCATCGTGGCCCAAGTACGGCGCGAGCAACACGAGACCGTCGGCGAACGCTCCGTAGGGTCCGCCGGCGAAGCGCACGGCCAGCCCGCCGCCCGAGGAGTGCCCTCCCACGACGACGCGGGCACCTGGATGCCGAGCGCGCTCGAGAGCGATCAGGTCCGCGACGTCCTCCTCGAGCTGACCGATGTGGTCGACATCGCCGCGGCGCACTGGCGCCACACCATGACCTCGGAGGTCGGGTACGACCACGTGGGCGGCGCCGGCCGTGGCGACCGCCGCAGCCAACGTGTGGAGCGCCTGCCCGTGCCAACCCGAGCCGTGCAGCAACACCAGGACCGTGTCGCTCGCCCCGGAGCTCGGGTAGCGGCGGAGGGACGACGGGGCCCCGTCGCGAGCACGGTAAGGCGTCCGTGCAGGCAGATCGTCGGCTGGCGCCGCGATCAGCTCCGCGAAACCGAACCCGACGACGCCGGCGGTCGCGGGACGCCACGGATCCGTCACGACGAGGGCGAGTGCGACCAGGAGGTAGAGGGTTACCGCAGCCGCTCCGCTGAGCGCGATGCGGCGGGCGGCGGTCGCCCAATGGCGTCCGCCCCTCCGTGGCCGAGCTTCGGCGTCCGGCGGGTGTGGGCCGAGGCGCACGCCTCTCAACCCACCCGGCGGTACGCGGCGAGTTCGGTCGCACGTCGCGCCACCTCGGACACGACGAGGCCGCCCAACGCCACGTTCGCCAGACCGAACGTGGACGCGCCCGCGAAGGCGGCGCTCTTGGCGCGTGAGGAGCCGGTCAGCGTAGGCGTGGGCATGGTCTCGGTGGTCGACATGGGGTCTCCTCGGTGCCCGGCGGTGGCCTCCGCGGGGCAGGAATCGTACGGATGTGGACATGCTACGCACCGTGGACGGGGGATCGCGTCCGGTCCGGCAGCGACCGGGACGGTGGCCGGCACGCGCTGGGTGCAAATCAGCTGGCGAGAGACCCAGCCTGCAACGGGGTGAGGACTCCGCCGGGCTCGGGCGCCGATGCGGACGTTCAGAAGCTCGCGAGACGCCGGCCGAACCGCGTCGCGAAGGTCCGCAACCCCTAGGACCCGACCCCGCGAAGGCACTCGAGTTGGGCACGGCAAGCTCGAGCCGCCCCCCGAAGCAGTTCTGCCTCGACCCCGGCACGCATGAGAAGCCAGAAGCCGAGCAGACTGCTCGTCAACAACCGGGCCTGGTCCTCGATGGCGACGTCGGGATCCACCTCTCCTCGCCGTCTGGCGTTGCCGAGCGCGTTCACGATCGCTCCCTGGATCCGACCGACGTAGCCCGCCACGATGCGCTCGCTGGCCGGATCGAACGGCGCGCGCTCCGCGGCGACGTTGCAGAGCATGCAGCCGCGCTCGGACCTGGGTCCTCCGGCGGCTGCGGCGAACGCGTCGACGACGGCCTGGATCTCGACGAGCCCCGCGTCCTCCGTCTCCAGCACCGCGAAGTGCGAGGTCACGACCTCGCGCTCGTACATCGCGAGGGTCGCCTCGAACAAGCCCTGCTTGGAGCCGAACTCGGCGAACAGGCTGAACCGGTTGACCCCCATCCGCTCGGCAAGATCCTGCGTGGACGTCGCGTGGAACCCGCGCTCCCAGAAGAGGTGCATGGCCCTGCGGGTCACGTCCTCGCGGTCGTACGACTTGTGTCGGCCCATGTCCCGTCCTCGATTCCTTGTTTCCAACCAAGCGGTTGCGAATCCGCCGCGCTAGTGCTAGCGTCACGATAACCAACCAAGCAGTTGGAATCAACCTGGCTTCGGAGAGGCGAGACCGATGAGCGGAAGCGCACGATACAAGGAGCGGTACACCGGGTGGGCGCTCGTCACGGGCGCGTCGGCGGGCATCGGCAGCGCCATCGCCGAGCAACTCGCTGCCGGAGGCATGGACGTGGTGCTCGTGGCCCGCCATGTGTCGCGGCTGGAGGAGCGAGCTCGCCAGCTCCGCGGCCGCTACGGGGTCGAGGTCGCGGTTCTCGCGGCGGACGTGTCGACACGTCCGGGCGTGGAGGCGCTGATCGCAGCGGTGGGCGACCGAGAGATCGGGGTCCTGGTGCCGTGTGCGGCCGTCGAAGAGCGGGGCTACGTGATCGACGGCGACCTCGAGGCCCACCAGCGCCTCCTCGACATGGACTGCTACGGGCCGATGCGGCTCGCGCACCACTTCGGTCTGGGCATGGCCCGGCGCGGCAACGGCGCCATCCTGTTCGTGTCCAGCCTCTCCGGCTGGGCGGCTCAGCCCTACATGGCGCACTACGGCGCCGCGAAGGCCTACGTGCTGTCGCTCGGCGAGGCCCTGCACCAGGAGATGAAGGACAAGGGCGTGGACGTCAGCGTCCTCTCGCCAGGTCCCACCGACACCGCCATGGCCCCGGATCTCAACGCGAGCTTCGTGAAGATGGGCATGGCGGTCATGACCCCCGAAGACGTCGCCCGGGCGGGCTTGGCCGCGCTCGGCCGACGGCCGAACGCCGTGCCCGGCGTGCGCAACAAGATGATGGCCATGATGGTGACCCGCTTGCTGCCCCGATCGTGGACCGGCGCGATGTTCCGTTGGATGATGGGGCGCGTCCTCCAGGTCGACCGGACCACCCATGGAGCCTCCCGCCAACCTGCTTGACGAGCTCCGCCGCAGCCGGCCGCACGACCCGGGGCGATGCGAACCCGAGACCGGGCCACCACGGAGGGAAGAGGCCCGGTCCTTGGACCGGGCCTCTTCCCTCCGTGCATGGCCGACCCCTCACTGGGTCGCCGGCACCCCCTGCTCGAACCGCAACCCGAGCGCCGTGCGTTCACCGAAGCCCTGCCAGTACGTGTGCTCGTCGGTGGGGACGCCCGCGTCGTCGACCGACCACACGCCGGCCTCGGCCTCCTCGACCAGGTCGAGGTACGTCGCCATCGTCTCGTCCCCCTTGAGGTGCAGGTCGAAGAAGGCCGTCACGAAGTGCTGCGCGACGTTGTTCATGCGGACGGTGTCCCACACGAAATCGGCGTAATGCGCGAAGGTCCCGGCGTCCCACGTCTCGCGCGGCGCGGGGATGGGGGCCGCCGCGTTGTGGCGCGCGTTCTCGAAGGTGAGCAGGTAACGTTCCGCGTTCACGGCGCCTTCGAAGATGGCGCGCGTGCCCTCCTCGTAGCCCGACACGTCATCGGCGCTGCCGGCCATGAACAAGACGGGCGTCTCGATGCCCGCCAACCCGTCCTCGTCCCAGAAGCCCGCCGGCATCCCCCACGGCGCGATCGCGACCGCCGCCTGGATCCGCGGATCCAGGCTCGCCTCGTAGGCGTCCGTGCCCGCTTGCCGTTCCGCCAGGAGCCGGTTGGGCGGCGCGAACCCGAGCTCGGTGGCCGCCTCGGTGAAGCCCCCGCCGATGACGTTGACGAGGCCGTACCCGCCCATCGAGTAGCCGATGACGCCGGTCCGGGACGCGTCCACGAGACCGCTCAGGAAGCCCTCGCCCTCGGCGCCGAGCCGGTCGATCTCATCGACGACGAACAGCTGATCGAGCGGCCGGTTGTACAGCGTGCTCGCGAACGCGGCCTGGTCGCCGTACGTGCTGTCGGTGTGGTCGATCGAGACCACGACGTACCCCTTGCTGGCCAGGTTCTCGCCGAAGTGGGACAGCAAGAAGCGGTTGCCCGGGTAGCCGTGCGAGAGGACGACCAGCGGGTAGGGGGCGCCCATCGCCTCAGGGTCGGCGTCGCGGATCGCCCGGCCCGTCAGTTGGGCCATCGTGCCGTCGCGGGTCATGACCTCGTACGTGCCGAACTCGGGCGCCCCCGCAGGCAGGGCGGCCGGGTACCAGACCTCGAGCGTGAGCGGGCGGTCGTACCGGGCGGCCTCCGCGCCGCTGGTCGTGTTCAGGACGTCGACCCGGTCGGGGGCCGTGACCTCGAGCGTCCGCACCCCGACGTCGTGCTCGCCGTACGCGGCGAGCTCCGGCGCGTCCGGGCGCTGGAGGTCGATGCGGTTGTCGGACTGGGCGACGACGCTGCCCAGCATGAGGAGGAGCGTGACGGAGACGGCGACGAGCTTCGTCATGGAGCGTCCTTTCACGAGCTGGATCGAGTTCGGAGCCCCGAACATGGGTCTCGATCATCGCCCATCCGACACCGGACCCGGTGTCCACATGCCCCACGCCTCCGATCGACCCCCGGTCGGCCTCCCACGCGGCCCACATCCATGCGATGGCATGCGGGTCGTACACTCTGAACTCACCCAGCGCTGCGTCGCTCGCCGACGCCCCGAGTCGCCACGCGTTGGGGCTCGAGAGGGGCTCGCCGGTGACCCTGGACGACTACCGCCAACTCTTCGACGGCTTGGCCGAGGCCCACGGCGTCGTCGAACGCGCAACAGCCGACGACGACTATCGCTTCGTCGAGGTGAACGCGGCCTTCGAGGTCCTCGTCGCATCGACCGTGCTCCGGGGCAAGAGCTGCCGCCACGCCTGGTCGGCGTTCGACGCACGCCTCCGCGAGCTGTTCGATCGCGTCGTCCAGACGGGTCGACCCGAGCGCTTCGTGGCCGACGACCATGCCCAGGACGAAGCGCGCAAGGTCGACGGGTACGCCTACCGACTGGGCGGTCCGGAGCGTCGCCGCGTCGCGGTGCAGCTCGCCGACGTCACCGAACGCATCCGCGTCGACGAGGACCTCCGCGCTCGCCTCGACAACGTCAACCTCCTCGTCGAGAAGGCGCCCCTGGGCGTGTTCCTCGTCGACGAGGCGTTCCGTCTGCTCCACGTCAACGCGCTCGCCCGCGCCGGATCGAGCGAGGACGTCGCGCCGCTCATCGGTCAGGACTTCGAGGAGATCCTTCTCCGGGGCGGGCCGAGCGAGCAGGCGATGGAGGTCCTCGGGCGGTTCCGTCACACGTTGGCCACCGGCGAGCCCTTCCATCAAGCCGAGGTCGAGACGAAGGTGCCCGAACTGGGCATCACCCGGTACACCGACTGGCGCCTCGACAGGATCGATCTCCAAGACGGTAGCCGCGTCGTCGTGTGCTACTTCACCGACGTGACGCACCAGGTGGAGGCGCGCCGCGCGCTGGCCGCTTCCGAGGCGCGGTACCGCGCGCTGTTCGAGACGATGGACGAGGGGTTCTGCATCCTGGAGCTCGCCTTCGACGAAGCGGACCGACCGCTCGACGCGCGCTTCCTCGAGATCAACCCCGCCTTCGAGCGCCAGTCAGGTGTCGCGAACGCGTTGGGGCGGACGATGAAGGAGGTCGCACCCAACGGCAACCCGACTTGGCTCGAGACCTATGGCCGGGTTGCGCGGACCCAGGAGCCGAAACGCTTCGTGGACCACTCCCCCGTGACGGGCCGGTGGTACGAGAACTACGCCTTCCCGTTCGGCGACCCCACCGAGCGCAAGGTCGCCGTCCTGTTCAACGACGTCACGGTGCAGAAGGCTGCCGAAGAGGCGCTCCAAGAGAGCTTGACGACGCTGCGACATCACGCCCAGCACGACCATCTCACCGGACTCCCCAACCGCGCCCTCTTCGACGACCGGTTGCAGCTGGCCGTCGAAGAGGCTCGGCGCCACGGCCGCACGCTGGCGGTGCTCTTCGTCGACCTCGACGACTTCAAGCGCGTCAACGACGAACACGGGCACGCCGTCGGCGACGCCGTCCTCGTGGAGGTGGCACGTCGCATGCGCGGCATGCTTCGCGCCAGCGACACGCTCGCTCGCATGCATGGCGACGAGTTCGTGGTGCTGCTGCCCGAGATCGCACACACCGACGACGCGGAGGCGCTCGCGCAGACCCTGCTCACGGAGGTCGCGGCGCCGATCGAGGCCGCCGGCCAGCGGATCGGCGTGAGCGCGTCCGTAGGCGTGAGCTTCTTCCCGCGCGACGCCCTGGACCCGTCGTTGCTCCTGCGCAGCGCCGACGCGGCGATGTACGAGGCCAAGGCGGCGCGCAAGAACGTCGTCCGGTTCTTCGGTGCCGCGGCCTCGGTGCGGAAACAGGACTGACGGCCCGAGCGCGTCGCGGCGGCGGACCGTTCGCCACCGCTGGACCGACCGAAGGCGCCCACGGTAACCTCGTCTTCGCTTTCGGCCGAGCGGCGATGCCCCCGCGACCGGCCCGTTCGCCGAAACCCGAACCCGTAGGAGGCCTGCATGACCGCCGCCCTCGAGCATCGTGTAGGCCGGTCCGACCGCGTCCCACACCGTTCCGTCCGATGAACGACGACCCCGCCCGTCCGGCCGGTCGGCCTCGGCCGACGCCCGCGGACGAAGCGCCGGCCACGGCCGTCGCGACCACGTTCCGCACCGTGTTCGACGCGCTCGACGAGGCGTTCTGCATGGTCGAGGTGCTCTACGACGAACGTGGGGACGCCCTCGACGTTCGCTTCGTCGACGTCAACCAGGCGTTCGCGAAACACACGGGCATCGCCGATGCCCAGGGCAAGACGATCCGGGCGCTCGTCCCCGGGATCGACGACGATTGGATCGAGCGCTACGCTCGCGTCGCGCGCACTGGGGAACCGACGCGGTTCGTGCAGGAGGGACGGGTCCTGGGGCGCTGGTTCGACGTGTACGCCTTCTCGGTCGCCGACCCGTCCAGCGCCGTCGTGGGTCTCCACTTCACCGACATCACCGAGCAGAAGCGGACCGAGGACGAGCTGCGCTACCGCAGCGAGCAGTTCCACACGCTCGTCCAGCAAGCGCCGATCGGCGTGTTCGTGCTGGACGCGAGCGGGCGACTCATCGAGGTCAACGCCGCCGCACGACCCGTGTTCGAAGGTATCCCCGACCTGATCGGGCGCGACTTCGACGAGGTCCTCCACATCCTCTGGCCCGCCACCGTCGCCGACGAGATCTCGTCGATCTACCGCAGGACCCTGGAGACCGGCGTCTCGTACCACGACCCGGAACTGGCCGAGGTGCGCGCCGACCGCGGCGTGACCGAGTTCTACGACTGGCGCGTCGACCGCATCCTGTTGCCCGACGGGACGTTCGGGGTCGTCGGCTACTTCAGCGACGTGTCGCATCAGGTGTGGTCCAGAAGGGCGCTCGCCCGCTCGGAGGAACGGTACCGGACGCTGTTCGAGTCGATCGACGAGGGGTTCTGCATCCTCCACGTGATCTTCGACGACGAGGAGCGGCCCGTCGACTACCGCTACGTCGAGGTCAACCCGGCCTTCGTACGCCACACGGGTCTGGAGAACGCGTTGGGCAGGACGATCACGGAGATGGTGCCCGACATCGAACCTTTCTGGTTCGAGGCGTACGGCGGCGTGGCCCTCACCGGTGAACCGACGCGCTTCGTCGACCACGCCGAGTCGATGGGTCGTTGGTTCGACGTGTACGCCTTCCGGATCGGCGAACCGCACGAGCACCGGGTGGCGGTGCTGTTCAACGACATCACCGAGCGGAAACGCGCGGAGGGGGCGCTGCACGAGAGCGTGGCGTTGCTCCGTCACCACGCCAATCACGACCCGTTGACCGGGTTGCCCAACCGGGTGCTGTTCGAGGACCGCCTACGGTCGGCGGTCGCCGACGCGGAGGCGCACGGCCGAGGCTTCGCCATGCTGTTCATCGACCTCGACGGCTTCAAGGCGATCAACGACGAACACGGCCACGCCTGCGGTGACGTGGTGTTGGTGGAGGTGGCGAAGCGCCTCCGCCGCTCGCTCATGGCGGGGGACACGTTGGCGCGCCTCCACGGCGACGAGTTCGTCGCCCTGCTGCCGGAGCTCGCGCGCCCGCTCGAGGCCAGCCACCTCGCGCGGGAACTGCTCGCGGTGGTCCGTGAACCGATCGACGTGGCCGGCACGGGCGTGACGGTGCACGCCTCGATCGGGGTCAGCATCTGTCCGAGCGACGGCGTCGACCCGCACGCGCTGCTCCTCGCCGCCGACGCCGCCATGTACCAGGCCAAGCTCGGCGGCAAGAACACGGTGAGCTTCGTCGAGCCGCCGACCGACGTGGACGAGGTCAGCTGTGGCGATGCGCCCGTCCCGTCGGCGCCGACCGGACGTACACCCGAACCGCAGGGCCGCAGCCGGGCAAGCTGAGGGCGACCCACGCCGTCCGGCCGGCGCGGTGCGGTGCAACGTCCCCCCTCACGCCACGGTGAGCACCGCCACGGGTAGCTCCGACAGAAGGGACGCGACCCACAAGGCTCCGTCGCCGTCGGGTTCGTGGCGCCGTCCGGTCAACGCATCCGACAGGGGCACCGGGCCTGAGCCCTCGGGCAGCGTCACCCGCGTGTCCTCCCAACCTCGCGGCAACGGCCGCGGTCTCGTCGCGGAGGAGCGGCCCGACGAGCCGGGGCGCAAGGACGACCGCCGTTCGCTCCTCGAGACGACGGGCGAAGGCGATCACCCGGTCCGCGTGCGGTCCATCGACACCTAGGGGCTCGTACGTACCGACGGTGAACAGGTCCGGGTCCGCCGCGCGGAGCGCCAGCACGCGCTGCATCACCCACCCCTTGATGCGCCCGTCGCGCCAACCGTCGAGGAGTTCGCTCGCGGTCGCGTCGGAGGCCGCCGCAGCGCGCCGCCGCTCGTAGTCGACGGGTCTGCGGTTGTCGGGATCCACCAGGCTGAAGTCCCAGAACTCGGTGCCCTGGTACACGTCGGGCACGCCCGGGCTCGTGAGCTTGAGCACCGCCTGCGCCAGCCCGTTGACGGCGCCCGGCCGCGCGATCTCGTCGACGAACGCGCGGACGTCGTCGACGAACGGGCGGCTCGAACCGACGTCGAGACATCGGGTGACGAACGACGACAGGGCGGCTTCGTAGGCTTCGTTCGGCGCCGCCCAGCTGGTGTGGACCTTCGCCTCGCGCACCGCCTTGCGCAGGTAGGCGTCGATGCGCGCCGCGAAGTCCTCCGACCCCGCCGAGGCGGCGTCCGTCTCGACGAGCGGCCAGGCGCCGACGATCGTCTGGTAGAAGAGGTACTCGTCGTTGCGTGAGGGGGCGGCGCGCCCGTCGACGTCCGTGCGCTTGCGCCGGTTCCACGACAGCCAGCGCTGGACGTGCCGGCTCCACGACGCCGGGACCTCGCTCAGGACGTTCAGCCGCGCCCGCACGTCCTCGCCGCGCTTGTGGTCGTGCGTCGAGGTCGTCAGCATCCCCAGGGGCCCCTGGCGCTGACGTCGCCGGTTGCTCTCGTGGAAGGCGCCGGGTGAGGTACCGAAGCGTTCCGGCTCGCCGCCGACCTCGTTCTGCGACACGAGCCGTAGGTAGCGGTAGAAGGTCGTGTCCTCGACCGCCTTCGCGGTGACGGGTCCGGTGTACTGCTGGAACTTGAGGGCCGCGTCGACGACGTCGCGGCGTCGGTACCGGCGCGGGCCCCCGAGCAGGTCGAGCGTCAACACGCCGTGGATGAAGTCGTAGATCGAGGTGTCGGGCGTGCGCGTGGGTCCGGCGCGCCTGGGCGACGGCCCAATCGATGTCACGTCGGTCGTCGCGGGTGGTCGAACGAGGGGTGACGTAGGTGCGGTAGACGGGGAAGCGCGCGACCACGTTCGTGAGCGCGTCGCGGAACGCCAACAACGGGTAGTCGCGGCTGTGACGGTTCTGCTGGGCGAGGCGGTGGAACAGGTTGGCGAGCACGTTCAGCTCGCTCGCCAGCGACTCCTGCATGATCTGACGCTTGGCCGCCACGACGAGGTCGTCGTACGCCGGCGTGCCGCCGGCGAGCCTCGTGTAGGCGTTCGTGAGCGCGCGCTCGGCGGCCGCGTCCACCTGCAGGCCGTTGACGTCGGCCAAGAAGTCGTACCCCGTCGTCCCGGCCGTGGCCCAGTCGTCGCGGAGCGCCTCGTGTCGCGCCAGGATCTTCTCGACCACCACGTAGAAGGGCCCGTCGCCCGCTCCGGCGGCCGCGGCCAGGCGCTGCAGACGGTCCAGGTAGCGCTTCGGGTCGCGCAGACCGTCCACGTGGTCGAGCCGCAGCCCGTCCACCGCGCCCTCGCCGATCAGCCGCGCGACGAGGGCGTGGCTCGCCTCGAACAGCGCGGGCACGTCCATCTCGAGACCGGCCAGGTCGTTGATGTCGAAGAAGCGCCGGTAGTTGATCTCGTGGGCGGCCACGCGCCAGTACGCCAGGCGGTACGACTGCCGCTCGAGGAGCCGGTGCAGGGCGTCGAACGAACGCGGCTCGCCCGGCCGGCCGTTCAGGTCGGCGAGCGCGAGGTCGAGCGCGTCGGCGACCGCGCGATCGCGGTCGAGCACCTCCGCCAGGCGCCCCTTCGACCACGCCACCCGCTCCCGGCGCAGGGGATCGGTGCGTCGACCGCGTCGGCCCGCGAGCGCCGCACGCAGCTCCTCGGCGACGCCTTGCAGGACCTCCGCGCCGTCGCCCGCCCGCTTGGCCGCGGCGTCCAGGAGACCGGCGTACGACGACGGGCCGATGGGGAAACGACCCTCGAAGTAGTCGACGTGGAGCGTGCCCGCCGAGCGGTCGACGCCAAGCCGCAGCTCGCCGCGTTCGAGGGTGGCACCGTAGTGGTCGCCCAAGACGGGCAGCAACACCTTGTTCGCCAGCGCCCGCTCGGGGGGCGACCAATCGATGTCGAAGTACGAGGCGAAGGGCGACGCCGGTCCCCACTCGAGGACGTCGACCCACCACGGGTTCTCCGAACCGATCCCCATGTGGTTGGGCACGATGTCGAGCACGAGCCCCAGGCCGTGGTCGTGCAGTTCGGTCACGAAGGCGTCGAACGCCTCCGGCGTGCCGAGTTCCGGGTTGAGCCTCGTGTGGTCCACGATGTCGTACCCGTGCATCGACCCGGGGCGGGCCATGAAGATCGGCGACGCGTACACGTGGCTGATCCCGAGCTCGGCCAGGTACCCCACCACCCGCCGCGCGTCCGCGAAACCGAAGCCGGCGTGGAACTGCAGCCGGTACGTCGCTCGCAGCGGCCGTGTCACGGCGCCAGGACCCACGCGACCGACCAAGGCGGGAGGTCGTCGGCCGAGAGCGCACCGTCGCTGACGTGGAGCCTTCGTCCCGAGAGCACGCCCGGCACGGCTTCGCACGGCTCGTCGGAGAGGTTGGCGCGCAGCCACAGGGTTCCACCGTCGTCGAGCGGCCAACGAACGTCCAGGGCGCGATCGCAGAACCGCTCCATCCTCGCCGCCCCCGGGATCACGTGCGGTACGAGCGGGACGATCTCGCGGTGGCGGATCTCCAGCAGCGATCGGTAGTGGTCGAGGGTGGCCGCGTGCTCGGGGTCGCCGAGCCGCGACCAGTCGAGGCGAGAGCGCGCGAAGGTGCGCTCGTCGTTGGGATCGGGGATGGAGGCGCGCGTCTCCTCGTCGGCGAAGGCCGGGAAGGCAGCGAACTCCAGCCGGCGACCCTCGCGCACGGCATCGGCGAGCTCGTCGTGGAAGTCGCAGAAGTAGAAGAAGGGCTCTTCCGCCCCCCACTCCTCGCCCATGAACAGGAGCGGCGGGCTCGGTGCCAGCAGGGTCACCTCGGCGAGGGCCCGCAGCACCCGCGGTTCGCTCAGCACGTGGAGGCGCTCGCCGAACGCGCGGTTGCCCACCTGGTCGTGGTTCTGCAGGAACGCCACGAACGCGGTCGGCGGCAGGTGGGCGCTGGCCGATCCCGCGGAGATCGCACCACCGCCGGGCAGGTCGCCTTGGCGGGCGAAGCCCTCGGTGAGGCAGCGCCCGAGGTGGGCCAGGGGCCGGTCGGCGTAGCCGCCGTAGTAGCCCGACCGCTCCTCGGTGGCGAGCACGTGCAGTGCGTGGTGGACGTCGTCGTTCCATTGCGCCGTGTAGTGGAGCGGCTCACCGTGCGGGTCGCGCTCCAGGAAGCGCGCCTCGTTGCTTTCGTTCTCGAGGACCAGGTGGATGCGGCGTCCCGGCTCGGCGTGGCTGCGCACACGCTGCGCGAGCTCGTCGAGCACGTGCAAGGGACCCTCGTCATGGATGGCGTGCACGGCGTCGAGCCGGAGCCCGTCGAACCGGTACTCGTGCAGCCAGAACCGTGCGTTGTGGATCGCGAAGTCGCGGACCTCGCGCCGTGAGAAATCGATCGCGTCACCCCACGGCGTCCGGACGCGGTCGGTGAACCACTGCGGCGCGTACCGGTGCAGGTAGTTGCCCTCGGGCCCGAAGTGGTTGTAGACCACGTCGAGCAGCACCATGAGGCCGCGCCCGTGGGCCGCGTCGACGAGGCGTTTCAGGTCGTCGGGCGAACCGTAGGTCGTGTCGGGCGCGAACGGCAGCACGCCGTCGTAGCCCCAGCTGCGCAGCCCGGGGAACGCGGCCACGGGCATCAACTCGATCGCGGTGACGCCCAGGTCGACCAGGTGGTCGAGCCGACGGCGCACGCCGTCGAACGTGCCCTCCGGCGAGAACGCACCGACGTGGATCTCGTACAGGACGGCCTCGTGCCACGGGCGGCCGGACCAGTCTGCGTGCTGCCAGCGGTAGCTGCGGGGATCGACCACGAGGCTCGGGCCGTGGACGTCGACGGCCTGCGCGCGCGACGCCGGGTCGGGGACCAGCACGTCGCCGTCGATCCGGAACCGGTAGGGCGTGCCGGCGACCGCCTCTTCCGTGACCGTTTCGAACCAGCCACCGCTCAGCTCGTGCATGGCGCGCGACCGTGGCCCGTCGTCCTCGAGCACCACCTCGACCCGCCGGGCCGCAGGCGCCCACAACCGGAAGCGGACGCCCTCGCCCTGCACCTCGGCGCCGAAGGGCATGGTGTGCGCGAACGTCACCTGGTCCCCGCGTCGGACGCGTCGTCGGACGTTCGCGACGCACGGCGCAGCTTCAAGATGAGCATGGCGTAGGCCTCGAGCGTCACCATGCTCCCGCCCGCCACGGCGGTCGGTGCGGCCTCGACCTCGGCCGTGTCGATCACCACGACCCACCGACCGTCGGCCGGGTCGTCGGGCAAGCGGAACGTCGTCGACTCGTGCGCGGCGTTGACCAGCACGAGGAACGTGTCGTCGGGCTCCTGTTCGCCGGTCTCGGTGAGGTGCAGCAGTCCGGCCTCGCCGCTGAGGCGGATGCCGAGCGCCTTGGCGCCGGGGTCGGCCCAGTCGCCGACCGTCATCTCGGCGCCGTCGGGGCGCAACCAGACGACGTCCTTGACGTCGGTGCCCGGGATCGTCTTGCCGTGGAAGAAGCGGCTGCGGTGGAACACGATGTGTTCGGACCGGAGCGCGATCAGGCGCTTGGTGAAGGCCAGCAGCGCCTCGCCTTCGGCGCCGATGTCCTCCCAGTCGAACCAGCTGACCTCGTTGTCCTGCGCGTAGGCGTTGTTGTTGCCGCCCTGGCTGCGGCCGAACTCGTCGCCACCCAGGAGCATCGGCGTGCCCTGCGACACGAGCAAGGTCGTCAGGAAGTTGCGCATCTGCCGTTGACGCAGGCGCTGGACGTCGGGATCGTCCGTCGGCCCTTCGACGCCGTGGTTCCAGCTGTGGTTGTGCGCGTGACCGTCGCGGTTGCCCTCGCCGTTGGCCTCGTTGTGCCGACGGTCGTAGGAGACGAGGTCGCGGAGCGTGAAGCCGTCGTGCGCCGTCACGAAGTTGACGCTCGCCCAGCTCCGGCGGCCGCCCCGGGCGAAGAGGTCGGCCGATCCCGAGAAGCGCCGTGCGAACTGCGGCAGCTGTCCCTCGTCGCCCTTCCAGAACCGGCGCATGGTGTCGCGGTACTTGTCGTTCCATTCCGCCCAACCGGGCGGGAAAGCGCCGACCTGGTACCCGTCGCTGCCCGTGTCCCACGGCTCGGCGATCAGCTTGACGCCCGAGAGCACCGGGTCTTGCGCGACCGCGTCGAGGAAGCTCGCCTCGGCGTCGTAGCGGCCGTCGACGCGCGCCAGCGTGGTCGCCAGGTCGAACCGGAACCCATCGACGCGCATCTCCTCCACCCAGTACCGCAGCGAGTCGGTCACCATCCGCAGGACGTGCCGGTGGCGCAGCTCGAGCGCGTTGCCGGTGCCGGTGAAGTCGTTGTAGTAGCGCTCTTGGCCGCGCATGAGGTGGTAGTACGAGCGGTTGTCGATGCCGCGGAAGCTGAGCGTGGGCCCCAGGTGGTTGCCCTCGGCGGTGTGGTTGTAGACGACGTCGAGGATCACCTCGATGCCCGCGTCGTGCATCCGCTGCACGAAGGCCTTGAAGTCCGACAGGCCGCCCTTGCCGATGTACTCGGGATGCGGCGCGAAGAACTGGATCGTGTTGTAGCCCCAGTAGTTGCGCAGGCCGCGCTCGATCAGGTGACCATCGTGCACGAAGGCGTGCACCGGCATGAGCTCGACGGCCGTGATCCCCAAGTCGCGCAGGTAGTCGACCACCGGCGCCGTTCCCAAGGCGCCGAAGGTCCCGCGCATCTCTTCGGGCACCGCCGGATGGCGCATCGTGAAGCCGCGCACGTGCATCTCGTAGACGATCGTCTCGTGCCAGGGCCGCTCGTCGAGCCGACGACCCCACGTGAACGCCGGATCGACCACCCGGCACTTCGGCATGAACGGCGCGCTGTCGCGCTCGTCGAACGACAGGTCCTGGGCGGGATCGCCGATCGTGTAGCCGAAGAGCGCCTCGTCCCACGTCAGCGCGCCCACCACCGCCTTGGCGTACGGGTCGAGCAGCAGCTTGTGGGGGTTGAAGCGGTGACCCTGCTGCGGCGCGTAGGGCCCGTGGACGCGGTACCCGTAGAGCTGACCCGGGCGCACGTCGGGCAGGTAGGCGTGCCAGATCTCGTGGGTGTACTCGGGTAGGACGACGCGGGCGATCTCGTTGGCGCCGTCGTCGTCGAACAGGCAGAGCTCGACCTTGCGAGCATGCGCGCTGAACAGCGCGAAGTTGGTGCCCGAGCCGTCCCAGGTCGCGCCCAGGGGTTGCGGGCGTCCGGGCCAGACACGGAACGAAGACGCTTGCATGGAAGGACTCCTCCGGTCGGCGACCGACGAGGGAAGGGGGGAGCGAGGGACGCGCGGAAGGACCGGCGGCGCCCACCTGCGCGGCGATCAGGACCGCCGGCGTGGCCGCGAACGATGGTAGCACCGGGTCCGCGGCGGTTCCGGGGCAGGACGCACGGGCGGCGACGCGCAGCGGAGGAACGGGACGCTTCAACGCGACGCCGGTCCCACGAACCTCGTCTGGTGGGTCGGCGCACCCGTGGCCACCTGTGGTACCGGGTCTGGTGCGAACTTTGCCCGAACCTACCGGTTTGGGTACGAGCGGACGGGCCGCCCCGGAGGGCGGCCCGTCTCGTCGGTCGTGGACGTGATGAGGTGGCGGGGTCAGTGCGCCGTCGAATCGTAGAGCGGCCCACCGTCCACGGCCGTGCCGTTCCGGCCCTGGCTCTTGGGGACGGCGGCTTGCACCGTGCCCGTGCAGGTGGCCGCGCCGTCGTCGGCCGTGAAGGTGACGTGGTACACGCGCCCGTCCCCTCGGGCGTCGCGCTCCGCGCGGAGCTCGAAGCCGTTGCCGGTCCCGATGGTGGCGTCGGGCTTCGTGTTGCCACTGCCGGGCGACGTGACGGGCTCGTCTTGGAAGATGCGCGTCGATCGTGATCGCGACCGGATCGCCATCGGGATCGGTGACGCCGGACACGCTACCGGCGACGAGGGCGTGGTTCGCGGGCCAGAGCCGGCCCACGGCGGCCTCGGCCGCCGTGCAATCGGGCGCGACGTTGGTCAGGTTCAGGCCGACGAGGACCGGGTCGTGGTCGGAGGAGCGGTAGGGGTCGGGCTCGTACAGGGCCACCTGGGCCGGCTGACTTGAAGCCGGTGTCGTAGTCCAGGACGTCGGGTTCGTCGGCGTTGATCGCCCAGGCCGTCGCGCCGGTCACCCTCGCCGCCAGCGACGAGGACGCGAGGGCGTAGTCGAGGTGACCGAGCAGACCGTCGAACACGTACGTGTAGGCGTCCTCGCCCGAGAACCGCTCGAGGAGGTCGCCGAAACCGCCGGCGGTCAGCACGTCGATCGGGTCTTCCTCGTCGTAGGCGTTCAGGTCGCCGACCAGGAGGACGTGGGGAGAGCCGCTACCGGTGGGATCCATCGCCAGCCACTCGAGCAGCTCTGCCGCCGCGAGCGTACGGGTGAGGTTGCAGTTGCCTTGGACCACGTCGTCGTCTCCGGCTCCGCACGACGAACCCTTGCTCTTGAGATGGTTGACGACGACGGTGACGGCGTGCCCACCACCGACGGGGACGAAGGTCTGTGCGAGCGCGGGGCGGTTCTGTGCCCCACCCGAGTCGTTGGGGTCGAGGAACTCGGGCGTGTCGAGGACCGCATGGTCGCCCACGAGGGTGACGTTGGCGGGCTTGTAGATGAGGGCGACCCGGATGGCGTCCGGGCCGATCGCGCCGGTCTCGACCGCGGCGTACGTCCCCGCACCCACGACGTCGTTGAGACCCGCCACCAGGTCGAGGAGGGCTGCGTCGGCCGCGTCGTTCTCGAGCTCGATGAGACCGACGATGTCTGCGTCCAGGCCTTCGAGAGCCGCGAAGATCTTGTCACGCTGGCGCTCGAACTCTTCGGCGTTGTCCGCGCCGCGGCAGTCTTGGTTCGCGAGCGGACCGCAGACGTCGGGGCCGGAATCGATCGTGCTGAAGTAGTTGAGGACGTTGAAGGCAGCGACGGTGACGTTCCCGCCCACCGGGTCGGGTGCCAACGGGCGCGGGTTGCTCTGCGCGTAGTCGGCGCCGACGGTGGGCTGGATGCGGTAGATGCCGAAAGCGTAGTTCAGGACGCCGGTGACGTTCGTGAGGGTATCGCCGCCGCGAAAGCGGTGGACGTCGTCGAAGGTCGTACCGTCCGGGTGCCGCACCGTGCTCGGGTTCTGGACCGTCCTGCCGTCGTCGAGCGTGATCCGGTTCAGAGCGATCGTCTCGAACTGGGTGGTGGCCGCGCTCGGGTCCAGGTAGCTCGTCGGCTGGTAGTGCCGGCCGTAGGGATCGATCGGGTTGGCGAGGACGACCTCACCGAACCGGTCGAAGTTGAAGTACTCGCTGATCAGAAGGTCCTGGGGGAACGTCACGAGCATGCCCTCGAACGCTTCGAGGTCGCCGACGCTCTCGAGCGGGAACGCCACGGGCGTCGCGGCTGGGAGGGCGGCAGCTGCCGCGCAGACGGACAGCTTCACGTTCGTGAGTTCGGTCAGGCCGTTGAACTCCTCGACTTCGCCGAGGACGCGCACCACGTCGCCCACCTGCACGTCCACGGCACCGGGGGCGTAGACGAAGATGCCCTCCGACGTCGCGGCGTCCGCATCGGCATCGGCGTCTTCCTCCTGGACGAAGAACCCGTCGAGGTCGCTGTCGAAGGGGTCGCCGTCGCCCTTTTGGAAGTCGCCGACGACGATGCCCTCGATCGTGACGATCTCGCCGGCGAGCGGGCTGGCCGAGCCGGTTCCCTGGACGTCGTGGATGGGCGTGGCGGGGTCGCCGCAGAGGCCGACTTCGACCTCGGGCTCAGGTTCGACCACGCACGTGCCGAGGTGACAGCCCAGCCCATCGAAGGTGTCCTGCGCGAACTCGTCCCACTCCACGGTGCGGTCGAAGGCGTCGTTCGCGACCGGGTCGCCGGCCATCACGGTCGCCTTGCGCCGGAGCGTCACCTCGAGCCCCCACGTCGCGCTGTCGCCGACCTCGCCGATCGAGTCGATGCGCTGGCCATTCTTGAGGAGCACGAGCGCGTCGTTGCCGTTGAAGAACGTGACGCCGCTCGTCACGTCGGCGACGTCGAGGATGGCTTGCGCGGCGGAACTGTTCGCGATGACGTAGACATCGCCGGCGGCCAACGTTCCACTCAAGTTGATCGCGTTCTGGAAGGTCGTGTTGCCGTTCGTGTACAGCTCCACGCGGTACGCGCCGAGGTCGACGCCCGCACCCGTGCCGTTGTAAATCTCGATCGCCTTGTTGTTGGAGGATCCTTCGACGTACTCGCTGAAGAAGAGATCGGTGGCCGCGCTCGTCGAGATGGCGGCGGGCTCGAACGAGGCCTCGGGCGAGGCATGTTGCGCGCACGCGGCGAGCAGCGAGACGACGGCGAGCAACGGGAACCACGAGCGTTTCATCCGAACCTCCAAGGAAGGACCACGGCGTCGAGGGTTGTTGGCGGGCAGCCCGTGGATGCCATGAACATGACACATCGGCGCAGCCCGTGGTCCGGGGCGGGGCTGGGTGGCCCCGTCCAGCCGTCACGAGCGCTCGCGTGCCATGCCGCGCACGATCGCTCCATGCCGTATGCTCCGTCCACTTCACAACTCGCCGTTCGATAGCGATGGTGGTCACGGCCGAAGGTTTCGCGGTGGTAGGGCACGCGGACGCGAAGCGTCGGGCCGAATCCTCGACCCACGTGGAGGGAACGGCAGGGCACCATGAGGCGATTCATCCCTTGGCTCCTCGGCATGACCCTCGTCCTGGCGGCGTGTAGCCAGGAGAGTCTCGAGACGGCGGCCCTCGAGACGTCCGCGGCGCCCGCGGCAACGTGCGCGCGGCGCTCGAACAACACGATCGACAAGCTCCTGCCCTGCGTGACGCTGGACGGCGTGCGCACGCATCAAGCCGCCCTCCAAGCGATCGCGGACGCGAACGGCGGCACCCGCGAGGCGGGCACGGCTGGCTACGACGCCAGCGCTGCCTACGTGGCGGACGCGCTCACGGCCGCCGGCTTCGCGGTCACGATCGATCCGTTCGAGATCACCTACGTGCCGACGCCGACGCTCCAGCAGCTCACACCCATCAACGCCACGTACGCCACCGGGGCTTTCACCGGGAGCGGATCTGGCTCGGTCACGGGCGAGGTCGCCCCTGTCGACCTCGCGCTCGTGCCCCCGCGCCTGAGCACCAGTGGCTGCGAGGCCGCGGACTTCGCCGGCTTCCCCGCCGGCGCGATCGCGCTGATCCAGCGCGGCACGTGCAACTTCGACGTCAAAGCGCTGAACGCCGAGGCCGCCGGCGCGGCGGCCGTCATCATCTTCAACCAAGGAAACACCCCGGACCGGGAGGGGCTCATCGTCGGGACGCTGGGCGCGAGTGTCGTGGGCATCCCCGTGGTGGGTGCCTCGTTCGCGGACGGGGTCGCCCTCGCCGAGCCAGGTTCCACCGCCGCCATCACCGTTCCCGCCAGCGAGACGCGTACGACGGTCAACGTCCTGGCCGAGCTCCCGGGCAAGGTGCGCGACAACGTCGTGATGGCGGGCGCGCACCTCGACTCCGTCCGCGCAGGACCCGGCATCCAGGACAACGGCTCGGGCAGCACCGCCCTCCTCGAGACCGCGCTCCAGATGGCCAGGGTGAAACCCAGGAACACCGTTCGTTTCGCGTGGTGGGGTGCCGAAGAGGCGGGTCTGGTGGGCTCGACGGCCTGGGTGAACGATCGGACGCCCGCCGAGTTGCAGGAGATCGCCCTCTACCTCAACTTCGACATGATCGCTTCACCGAACCACGTGTTCTTCGTCTACGACGGTGACGACTCCGACGGTGTCGGAGCACCGGCCGGACCCGAGGGCTCGGGGGCGATCGAGACCTTCTTCGAGAGCTTCTACGCCGCGCGCGGCCTTCCCTTCAAGGGCACCGACTTCTCGGGCCGCTCGGACTACGGTCCGTTCGTCGCGGTCGGGATCCCGGCGGGCGGGCTGTTCACCGGCGCGGAAGGGATCAAGACCCCGGAGGAAGCCGCAACCTGGGGCGGGACCGCGGGCGACGCCTACGATCCCTGTTACCACCTGGCTTGCGACACCTTCGACAACGTCAACCTGTTCGCCCTCGACGTGAACGCCGATGCGGTCGCCGCGTCGGTGCTCACGTACGGCATGAACACGTTCGACGTGAACGGCGAGCGAGGCAGGGGGAACTTCAAGGTTCCGAACCGGGACTTCCTGCCGGCCGACTGAAGCCGTCGGCTCGAGCCCGTGTGAGGCATGGAGGGGGCGGCTGGCGGCCGCCCCCTTCGGCGCCGTGGGGCCCCGACAGGGAGGTCCACGCGCTCGGCCCCCACGACGCCTTTTGTTTGCTCCTCACTCGGATATTCTTGACAAGCCGGCTCCTTTCTTTGCAGTATGGCAACAATTATGACCACCGCTTCCTCGCCTTCCGCCAGGGAGGAGCACGCCCGACGCGTCGTCCAGCTCGTCCACGCCGGTGCGGCCCACACGCGCCAGGCGATCGCGGACGCCCTGGGCTCCAGCGCGAGCCTCGTCTCGCGCGTGACGGCCGACCTGGTTCGAACCGGCGTGCTCGACACACACGTCGATCACGAGCCCCAAGGCCCTGGGCGGCCCGTCGAGCGCTTGGCGATCCATCCCGACGTCGGGTACACCCTCGGCGTCGAGGTGTCGGGTGGCCGGCTGCGCATCGTGCTCTGCGACGCGACGGGACGGCTCCGCGACACCCACGTGCAGGACGGGCCCGATGGCGTTTCGGCGGAGGCCGTGGAAGCGATCGTCCAGGCCGTCCAGGCCTGGGGCGAGTCACCCGGCGGCTCACGTCCACCCCTCCTCGGCGTCGGCATGGCCCTGCACGGCGTCGTCACGGCGGACGGGCACTGGTTGCGCGCCGGAACGCCGGGCGACCCGGTCGCGGTCCGCGAGATCCTGCAGCACGCCCTGAACGCTCCCGTCCTGGTCGAGGACGTCTCGCGCGCGTTCGCCGAGGCGGAGCATCGCTTCGGGGCGGGACGGGACGCGCCCGACATGCTCTACCTCTTCTTGGGGCGCGATGGCGTGGGCAGCGGCATCTTCGCCGACGACGTGCCGTTGCGCAGCCGCTCGGGCATCTGTGGCGAGGTGGGCCACATCCAAGTCGTGCCCGACGGAGCCCGCTGCTCGTGTGGGAACCGCGGCTGCCTCGAGACCGTGGCGACCCACGCGGCGCTCCTGGCGCGGGCTCGGGGCTATCTCGCGCAGGGCGTCGCGAGCGAGCTCGGCGCGGACCTCACGATGCCCACCCTGATCGCCGCCGGTCGACGTGGCGACAAGGTCGCGGCGCTCGTCCTCCACGACCTGGCGAGTTTCCTCGGGATCTCGCTCACGGGCGCGATCTCCGTCACCGGCGCCACGACCGTGGTGCTGGGCGGCGACG
>CAVSJH010000012.1:0-6434 GCA_963728245.1 uncultured Trueperaceae bacterium | reverse complement strand
CTCGAACGCGACCGCGGCGGGCGTGAGAGCCGCTGTTGCCGTCAGGTCATCCAGCAGCTCCGCACGCAAGAAGGCCACCGTCAGGTGGGCGATCACGTCCTGTGCATGCTCGGGCGTCCAGGCCGGATCGCCGCAGAAGGTGCCCTCGCCAAGCAACGCGAAGAACGGGACCGCCCCGCAACCGGCCGCGAACACCATGTGACCCGCCCCGTCGAGCGCGACCTGCACGCGCCGCGGCGCGTTCGCGTACTCGAAGGCGAGCGCCGTCGTCCAGCCGAACGGCGCCGCCGCGTCGGCCGTACCGCCCATCACCAGGAGCGGCACGTCGATCCCTTGCAGGCCAGCCTCGTCGAAGAGGAACGCGTCGCCGGCGAACGACACCGCGGCGTCGACCCGGAGGTCCCCGCGGGCGGGCCACGGTCCCGAGGGCACGGCTTCGAGGTCGGCGCGAGCGGCCACGTCGTCGGCGTGCGGGAGCACCAGGTCGCACAACCAGGCGTGCTCCCCCGAGCCCACCCGATCGACCGTGCAGCGGTCGTCGAAGGCCGCTAGGTCGAGGCGCGCGCCCGCAGCGGCCAGCGCGGTGAAGCCGCCGAGCGAGTGGCCCACCACGGCGACCCGCTCGAGGTCGATCACGCTGGCGAGCGGCCCGTCCCCCGCCGCGAGGCCGTCGAGCACGCTACGCACGTCGTCGGGACGGTCGATCAGGGCGCGGCCGAAGTCGGCCATCGCCGGGCCCATCGCCTCGCGGTGCTCCAGCGCCGCGACCACGAAACCGTGCGCCGCGAGGCGTTCACCCAACCAGGCATAGGCAGTCGTCCCCATCGCGAAGCCCGGTGACAGCACGATGAGCGGGCGTGGCCCACCCGCCGGGTCGGCGGGCGCGTCGCGATGAGCGCGCCCCGCGACGCGAGCGACGCCGTCGAGGCGCACGAACCACTTGAGGGCGTAGCGGTAGCCGATCTCGGGCGCCGGGACGGCGGGCGCCGCCGCGGGATACCAGTAGACGACGTCGAGCGGTTCGTCGCCCGCCATGCGCGAGCGCGTGGTGCCGACGGCGTGAGGCCCAGGCACCGCATACCCCACGGCATCGGGGTTCGCCGCGGTGGGGGTCATCGTGGCGCCCTCGTACACGCGAGCGCCGTACCCGAGCGTGAGCGGGATCAGGGGCAGCACGAGCCACCAGCGCGCGGGCGAGCGGCGCTTCCGTGGGTGTCGCGACATGCGGTCCTCCTTCCGGGGGCGCACCAGGTTGCGACCCGATGCGACCGTACGGCCGTCGCGGGATGCACGCCCAGGTCCGAAGGGATGAACCTCGGGCTGACCCAGACACGTTGGCTGGCAGCGCAGGATGGGGCGCAGGTCCGTCAGATGAGGCCGAGCGCCCGCGCCCGCGCGACCGCCTCCGTCCGGTTGCGGGCCTGCAGTTTCACGAACAGCGATCGGTTGTACCCCTTGATCGTCGGCAGCGCCCTGAAGGTGCGCCGCCCGATATCGGCGTTCGACAGGCCCTGCGCCAGGAGTCGGAGTACCGCGAGCTCGCGCTCGGTGAGCGGCTCCAAGAGGGGCTCGACGCCGATCGCATCGTCGGGCACCGAGGTGACCGAGGAAGGCGCTTCCTCCTCGGCTGTGTCCGCGACCCCCCATGCGTCCCGCAGTCGCGCCACGAACGCGGGGCGCACCCTCCGGGCGGCGGCGTCCGCGAGAAGCGGCGCCAGCGCGATCCCCTCGTCGACGAACGCGCGGACGATCCCCTCGGGCTCGGCCATGGCCAGCGCCGCATCGAGGGCGTCGCGCGCCGCCGGACGATCGCCGACCGCCTCGTGAGCCAGAGCCAGGCCGACCTGGGCGTCGAGCGCCGCTGCCGGCCACCCTTGGCGCACCGCCACCGTGGCGAGCGCCGCCAAAGCCTCGACCGCTTGCGCGCCCGGCCCCCCGTCGCCCGAGCGAACGTGGTGCGCGAGGCGAACGCGCGCCCACGTCCCCAGCTCGTACGCCCGTAGGTACGTGGGCGGATCGGTGGGTGCCGCGACCTGCCGGCGTTCCGACCACGCATCGGCCGCTGCCAAGTCACCCCGTCGCACGTCGAGGCGGGCGCGCTCGGCCGCGGCCGGACGGACGTCCGGGAGCGCGTCGGACTCCACACGCCCCACGGCCTCGTCGAGCTCGGCCGCGGCAGCGTCGAGGTCGCCGCCGAGCAGATGGCGGCGCGCGCGGAGTCGGTGCCAGCGCGTCCGGGTCCCGGGGATGGGCACGGCGGCGTCCGGATCGCTCTCGGCCCAGCGTGCGTCGAACGCGGCGCGGTCACCACGCTCGAGCGCGAGTTCCGCGAGGCCGAGCGCCAGGTTGGGCACCCCGACCGCGACCTCCTCCCGGTGCGCGCGCGCGTCGGCGAGCGCCGCTGCGTAGAGCGCCTCGGCATCTCGGTGGCGTCCGAGCTCGAGCAGCAGATCGGCCACCACGAAGGTGCCGCTCGAGGCGACCTGCCGGAACCCAGCGGCCGCCATGCGCTCCATCGAACCCGCGAAGGCCGCGTGCGCGGCGACGAGGTCGCCGCGCGACCAGGCCGCCAGCCCGAGCAGCGCCGCGACCGTGGCGCGCTCGAAGACCTCGTCGTCGGCGAGCACCGCGAGCGCGTCGGCGGCGTGTCGCTGCACCGCCTCGAGATCGCCGACGCCTTGGGCATGGAACGTACGGGCGGTCGCGATCGCCGCTCGCCGCCGCCGGACTTCGGTCGACACCAACGCTGCCGCGTCGAGGGCGAGTGCCCGCTCTGCGTCGTCGAGGCGTTCGGCGGCCTCTCCCCAGGCGCGCACGCCGATGAGCACCCGGGCGTGCTCGACCGCGAGCGGGACGTGCGCGCGCACGTACGCGCCCGGGAGCGCTCGGATCCAGTCGAGGAGTTGAGCGTCCTGGTAAGCGCGGCGCATCTCCGGGCCCACCCGCACGATCAGGTCGCCGGCGCGCTCGTGATCGCCGCCCGCGAGCGCGTGCCGGATGGCGTCTTGGGCCCACCCCTCGGTCTCGTACCAGGCGCTGGCGCGGGTGTGGAGCTCGGCGATCGGCATCTCCGCCTCGCGTCGGGCGTACGCCCGGACGACGTCGGCGAAAAGCTGGTGGTACCGGTACCAGACGCGCCTGTCATCGAGTGGCACCAGGAAGAGACCGCGGCGCTCGAGATCCGCGAGCACGTCGGCGCCCCCCGCGTTGCCGGTCACGGCGTCGCAGAGCGGACCGCAGAGCCGGTCGAGTACCGACGTGCGCACGAGGAACCGCCGGGTCGCGTCTGGTTGGCGGCGCAACACCTCATCCACCAGGTAGTCGACGACGAAGCGATGGTCGCCCGCGAAGGCACGAACGAAGGCCGCACCGTCGCGGCGCCCATGGAGGGACAGCGCCGCGAGCCTGAGACCGGCCACCCATCCCTCCGTGCGGGATACCAGGGCGAACACGTCGTCGCCGGTGAGCGTGACGTCTTCGGCCTGCGCGAAGAAGGCGGTCGCCTCCGCGGCGGTGAAGCGCAGGTCGGTGGCGCGCAGTTCCAGCAGTTGCCCGCGCACGCGCCAGCGGGCGAGCGGCCAGGCCGGGTCCTGTCGGGTCGTCACGACCAACCGCATGCGGGCGGGCGAGCGCTCGAGCAGCAGCGTGACGAGCTCGTCGACCGCGTGTGACTCGGCGGCGTGGGCATCGTCCAGTACGAGCGTGACCGGCGCGTCGAGGGTGACGAGCTCGTTGAGCAGCCCGGTGAGGACGACGGCGTGCGGGGGCGGCGCCGGTCCGGCCAGGTCGCGGATGGCAGCCTCGCCCACCCCGGGCACGGCACCACGGAGCGCCGCCACGACGTGGGCGAGGAAGCGCGTGGGATCGGCGTCCCCCTCGTCGAGTGAGACCCAGGCCATCGCCTCGTCGGAGTTGGTGAGCCACGTGCGCACGAGCGTCGTTTTCCCGAAGCCCGCGGGCGCGCACAGGAGGACGAGCTTGCGATTCGCGCCCGCGTCGAGGCGTTCGAGCAGCCTCGGCCGCACGACCGCGTCGGGTGGGAGCGGCGGCGCGAAGAGCTTCGTCGCGAGGATCTGGGCGTCCATGATGGTCCACCCGCACCATAACGGAGGCCCCCGGATGCGACCAGCCCGCGCGTCAGGCGATCAGGACCACCTTGCCCCGCGCGCGACGCGTCGCGACGTGCCGCAGTGCGTCCACGGCGTCCCGGAGCCCGTAGCGGCGGTCCACCGCAGGAACGACGGTGCCCGACGCGAGCAACTCGCCGACCGTCGCGAGATCGCGACCGTCGGGGCGAGCCAGCAGGTTGACCATCCGCGGGGCCGCCGCGCCGCGCCGCCGCGGCCCCGCGAGCGCCGGCAGGAAGGCGGTCGTCACGAAGGCACCCTCGGGGCGGAGCGCCCGCCGCAGGTCCGCCAGGCTGCGGTTGCCCACCGTGTCGAAGACCAGGTCGTAGCGGTCGGCCGTGGCCGTGAAGTCCTCGGCCGCATAGTCGATGGCGCGTGTGGCGCCCAAAGAACGGACCAGGTCGAGGTTGCGGGCACTCGCCACGGCCGTGACGCGCGCACCGAGCGCCACCGCGATCTGCACCGCGAAGGTGCCGACACCGCCGGACGCGCCGTGCACCAACACCTCGTGGCCGGGTTCGAGCTTCCCGGCGTCCCGGAGCCCTTGCAGCGCGGTGACCGCCGCCATCGGCGCCGACGCGGCGGCCTCGAGCGACACCCCGGGCGGCACCGGGGTCCAGGCGTCCTCCTTCGCGACGACACGCTCGGCGAAGGCGCCGCGGCCACGGGCGGACAGGTCGGCGAACACCGGGTCGCCGACCCGCAGGCTGCGGACGTCGCGTCCGACCGCCTCGACCGTGCCAGCGACGTCGGTGCCAGGCACGCGATGCTTGGGACGCCAGAGGCCGAGGCCGGTGAGACGCAAGAAGAACGGTTCGCCTCGGAGCAGGTGGACGTCGGCGGGGTTGACGGCCGCGGCGTGCACGCGCACGCGGACGTCGTGGGGCGTGAGCTCGCGGGGCGCATGTTCGCGCCAGTCGAGCACCTCGGGCGGTCCGTAGCGATCGGCGATCCAGGCGTGCATGGGGTCCTCCGTTCGGCGCCCCGCGCGGACGTCGGCGCGGGGCGCGGGTGCGCGGGCGTCAGACGAGAGCGGGTTCGTTCGCGGATGCGACGGCGCGCGCGGCGCGCGGGCCGACGCCGCGGACCAGCAGCCACAGGGCCAAGGCCAGCTCACCGACGATGGCCGGCAGGAACACCACCATCGCGAAGAGGTCCGCGTACGCGGCGTAATCGGTCAGCAGTACGTTCGCGAAGCCGTCGACGAGGTAACCGGCGCCAGCGAACAGCACGAGGGCGCCGAGCACCTTGGGCACGAAGCCCGACCGCCACACGAGCAGCCCCAGGAAGAAGAGGCTCACCGCGAAGAACAGCAGGGCCAACGTGTAGCCGATCGCGTGGGCATCGAAGAAGACGAGCGCCAGGCCCTGCGCGCCTTCGGCGCCCAACGCCGCGGCCGCATCGTCGCCCAGGAGGCGCAATCCGACGAACAGGCTCACGAGGTTGACGCCGAGGGCCGCCGCCTGGGCCAGTCGGAAGAAGGCGGCGAGCGTCGCCAGCAGCGGGCTCACGGCGCGGAAGAGCACGTAGAGCACGACCGCGAGGGCGACGTCGCTCAGGATCATGACCAAGTCACTCGCGATCCCGAGCCGGAAGAAGGACTCGCCGGCGACGACGTTCGCGGCCGTGGCGGCGGCGTCGCCGGGCACGACCAGGCTGCCCCGCACGACGAAGAACGCGAAGATGCCGGCGACAATGATCACGAGGTAGAGGACGGCGGCGGTACGGGCGAGTCGGTTCGGGTGTGGCATGCGGTGCTCCTTCAGGGTGGGGTCCGCTCGAAAGCGGAGACGTGGAGGACGTCAGGGCGGCGGGATGGCGCGCGGGGCGGGCGGCTCAAGAGGGCGGGTCAGCGGAACGGGCGTCGTGGCGCGCCACGCAACGGAGGGTCAACCCGAGGTCACGGACGGTGCGCAGGGCCGCGTGCAGCGCCGCTTGATCGCCGGCGGGCAGTCGCAGCGCAGTGGTGCCGTCGGTGCGCCGCTCGCTCGTGGCGTCCGCGAAGGTGGCGACGAGCTGATCGCTGAGGTGGCCCTCGACGCGAATCTCGTAGTGCGGCTCACGGCTGGGGTCGGCCATGGGGTCGCGGGAACGGCTCAGTCGGTGCGCTCGGCGCGGAACGACGCGTTCGCGCACGCGGTGGACGGGATGGCGGCATCGGTCGACATGTGAACCTCCTGGCGGGTTGGCCCCGGAGCGAACGCCCGCGGCTCGCGTCACGACGTCCAGCGACGCCCGCGGGTCGGTCCCGATGGACCTGGCAGGAGGTTAGGGACGGGGTGGGATGAACGAACAGGTCCGGAGGGA
>CAVSJH010000011.1:0-85143 GCA_963728245.1 uncultured Trueperaceae bacterium | reverse complement strand
CGATGATGCGCGAGGATCCGCCGTTCATCTACCTCTACCAGCCCACCATCTTCGAGGCGGTCAACGAGCGCGTGCAGGGCTACGAGCCGCGCGCCGCCGAGGAGTACTACCTCTTCAAGGTCTCGCTCGACTGAGGAGTTGAGGGTGGGCGCCGACCTCGAGGTCGGCGCCCACCCGACCTTCATGTTCCGGTACACCCTACGGAAGCTGGCCGAGTCCGTCCTGCTCATGCTGGGCGTGCTCGTGCTCGTGTTCTTCCTGGTGCGCCTGACCGGCGATCCTGTCAGCCTGATCATCCCCATGGACGCGCCCACGGAACAGCGCGAGGCGTTCCGTGAGCTGATGGGTTTGAACGATCCGCTCGCGGTGCAGTTCTGGGGCTTCATGAGCGGCGCGCTCCAGGGTGACCTGGGTGAGTCACTGCGCCGCCGAGGCGAGGCCAACCTCGACATCATCCTCCAACGTCTGCCGGCCACCGTCCAGCTGGCCCTCGCTGCGCTGGCGTTCGCCGTGCTGATCGCGGTGCCGCTCGGCCTCGCGGGCGGCATGCGGCCAGGCAGCGCCGTCGATCGCCTCGCCCGCTCGGTCGGCCTGCTGGGACAGACGATCCCCAGCTTCTGGCTCGGCATGCTGCTGATCGTCCTGTTCGCCGTCACGTTGCGGTGGCTGCCGTCGTTCGGGCGCGACGGGTTCTCGTCGCTGGTGCTCCCCGCCATCGCCCTCGGCTTCGCCGGCATGGGGCAGCTGGTGCGGCTCACGCGCTCGGCCGTGCTCGACGTCCGCCGCGCCGACTACGTACGCACCGCCCACGCCAAAGGCTTGCGCGCCGCCCGCGTGTCGCTGCGGCACGTGTTACCCAACGTCGCCATCCCCATCATCAGCGTGCTCGGCATCCAGTTCACCTATCTTCTGGGCGGCTCGGTCTACATCGAGGTCGTCTTCGCCTGGCCCGGACTCGGGTCCCTGCTGGAGGCGGCGATCCGTGACGCCGACTTCCCGCTCGTGCAGGCCATCACCATCTTCATCTCGCTGTTCGCGATCAGCATCCACCTCTTGACCGACCTGGCGTACGGCTTGCTCGACCCACGCCTGCGCCGCGCGTGACGCGTGAAGTGGCGGATGAACCGCGCGAAACGCCACCTGTGCGGAAGCCCGCGCCCGTGCGGGCGGCCGTCCCCGCCGTGGAAGACGACAGCGTCACGTACGGCGGACCGAGCGGCGAGTCGCTCTTCGCGCCCCGACGATTGTGGCGCCTGCTGCGACGCGACGCTGGCGGGATGACGGGCCTCATCGTCGTGCTCGCGATCATCTCAGCTGCCACCTTCGCCCCCTGGATCGCGCCGTACGGGCCGACCGAAGGGGACTTCATGAGCGCGCGCCTGCCGCCGGCGTGGTTCGACGGCGGTACGAGCGCGCACCTGCTGGGCACCGACCAACTCGGCCAGGACGTCTTCAGCCGCATCGTGTACGGCGCGCGGGTGTCGCTGCTCGTGGGCGTGCTCGGGGCGCTCATGGCGGTCAGCCTCGGGGTCACCTTCGGCCTCCTGGCCGGCTACTTCGGTGGCTGGTTCGACAGCCTCATCACCGGCGTCACCAACCTGCTGCTCTCGATCCCGTACCTGGTGCTCGTCATCGTGATCGCCACCGTACTCGGGCGCAGCCTGACCAACGTGATCTTGCTCTTCGGCGTCACCGGCAGTCCGCTCTTCGTGCGGGTGGCGCGCGGCGAGGTGTTGCGGCTCAAGCGCCGGGCGTTCGTCGAGGCGGCCGTGGGGCTCGGCGCCTCCGCGCGGCGGATCATCCCCGTCCACCTGCTGCCCAACCTGCTCGGGCCGCTCGTCACGCTGGCGACGTTCGAGGTGTCGGCGATGATCTTCTACGAGTCGGGTCTCGGCTTCCTGGGGCTGTCGGTGCCCCCCGACGTGCCCAGCTGGGGCAACATGCTGGCGTTGGGACGGCAGTTCCTGACGATCTACCCGTGGTTGGCCATCTTCCCGGGTGTGGCCATCGCCATCACCGCCCTCGGCATCAACCTCTTCGGCGATTGGCTTCGCGACGCCATCGACCCGCGCGCCAGCGAGCGCGAGTGAGCCGCGACCGGCCTCCGGTCGGCTTGCTGCTCGACATGGACGGCACCCTCGTCGACACCGAACGCCTCTGGTTCGCCGCCGAACAGGCCGCCGTGGCGGCGTGGGGCGGGACGTTGCCGGCGTCGGCCGAGGCGTCGCTCCTGGGTCTCGACACCGATACCCTCGTCGCGCGTCTCAGCCACGGCTACGGGGTGACGGCGAGCCCTGCTGACCTCCGCGTCGCCATCGAGCGTGAGGTGGGTGCGCGTCTCGCGACGGCCCCCGCCTGCGCCGGCGCCGGCCCCCTCGTCGAGGCCGCGCTGCGGCGCGGCGTACGCTGCGCGGTGGTGTCGAACTCGCCGTCCGCTTACGTCCACGAGAGCCTTCTGCCCCACGCCTGGGCGTCCGCGCTGACACTGCGGGTCACGGCGGACGACGTCGTCCATCCCAAGCCGGCCCCCGATCTCTACCTGTTGGGATTGACCCGGCTGGGTCTGGCCGCCGAGGACTGCGTGGCGCTGGAGGACAGCCCCACCGGCGTGCGGGCCGCGATGGCGGCGGGCCTGACCTGCCTCGGCGTCGCCACCGACGAAGAACAGCGCGCCGAACTCGGCCGGATCACGCCGCACGTCGTGGCGTCGCTCGACGACGCGCGACGGTGGCTGGCGTTGAACGAGACGGCGGAGCCCCCGTCGCACCCCTGAAGGAGCCTCATGCTGCGGCCACCGCCCGAACCGACGCTGCCCACCCCCGACCTCTTCGTCGACGGGGCCTTCGTGCCCGCCGTCGAGGGCGCACGGCGCGACGTCCTGTGCCCGGCCACGGGCCGCACGCTCGCCCGCGTCGCCGAGGGCGGCCGCGAAGACGTCGACCGCGCGCTCCGGGCCGCTCGGGAGGCGTTCGACCACGGCCCGTGGCCGCGGGCGACGCCGCGGGAGCGCGCCGCGGTCCTCGAGCGCGTCGCGGGCCTGCTGGAGCGCGACCAGGAGCGCTTCGCACAGCTCGAGACGCTCGACACCGGCAAGACGCTCGGCGAGAGCCGCGACGACGTCGCGCAGGTGGCCGACGTCTTCCGCTACTTCGCCGCGCTGGTGCGCGTCGACGGCGGCCACGTCAACCGCGCCGAGGGCGCGGTGCTGAGCCTGACGATCGCGCGCCCTGCAGGCGTGGTGGCGCTGATCACGCCGTGGAACTACCCGCTCCTGCAAGCCTCGTGGAAGGTCGCCCCGGCGCTCGCCGCCGGTTGCACGTTCGTGCTGAAGCCGAGCGAGCTGACGCCGCTCACCACCCTGGCGCTCGCCGAGACGCTGGCCGAGGCCGCGCTCCCCAAGGGCGTCGCGAACGTGGTCACGGGCGCCGGCGCGACGGTGGGGGCGGCGCTGGTCGACGACCCGCGCGTCGACATGGTGTCGTTCACCGGCGGACTCGCCACCGGCCGGCACATCGCCGCCGCGGCGGCGCAACGGGCCGCCAAGGTGGCGCTCGAGCTCGGCGGCAAGAACCCCAACATCGTGCTGGCCGACGCCGACGTGGCGCTGGCCGCCGACCACGCGCTCGAGGCGGTCTTCTTCCACGCCGGCCAGGTCTGCTCGGCGGGCTCGCGCCTGCTGGTGGCGGCGCCCGTCCACGACGAGCTGGTCGAGCGCCTCGAGGCGCGCATCGTGGCGATCCGCCTCGGGGTGGGCTGGGACCCGGCGACCGAGATGGGGCCGCTCATCAGCGCCGGGCATCTCGACAAGGTGGAAGGTTACGTGCGGTTGGCGCAGGAGGAGGGGGCGGTACTCCGGCTCGGCGGCAGACGCCCGACGGGCGAGGCGTTCGAGAACGGCTGCTTCCTCGAACCGACGCTGCTGCTCGACCTACCGCCCGAGGGGCGCGTGGCGCGCGAGGAGATCTTCGGACCGGTCCTGACGATCGAGCGCGTGCGTGACCTCGATGACGCCATCGCCCGGGCCGACGCCACCGACACCGGCCTCGCCGCCGCGGTCTGGACCCGCGACGTCGGCACGGCGCTCTTGGCGGCCGAGCGCCTGCGCTTCGGCACGGTCTGGTGGAACGACTTCCACCCGTACTTCCCCGAGGCGTCCTGGGGTGGGTTCAAGACGAGCGGTGTGGGACGCGAGCTGGGGCGCGCCGGCTTGCGCGAGTTCCAGGAGGAGCAGCACGTGTACCTGAACGGCCGGCCGGCGCGGAGCGACGCCTTCGGGCGCGGCTAGTCGCCGCTCCTCGCGTGGCGATCGACGGGCATCGCCTACCGGGGTCGCCGGTAGACGGACACCGTCGACGGCGGTAGCGGCGTCTGGCCGCGGATGAGGTCGGCGGCCTTCTCGGCGATCATCATCACCGGCGCGTAGATGTTGCCGTTCGTGATGATCGGCATCACGGACGCGTCCACCACCCTCAGCCCCTCGACGCCGTGCACCTTCATGGTCGTCGGGTCGACCACCGACATCGCGTCGGTGCCCATGCGAGCCGTGCAGGACGGGTGCAACGCCGTCTCGGCGTCCTTCGCCACCCAGGCGAGGATCTCCTCGTCCGTCGTCGACGTCGGGTCCGGGCGAGAGCTCACCCGCGTTGAAGTCGTCGAACGCCGGCTGCGTGAGGATGTGGCGGGCGGTGCGCACCGCCTCGAGCCACTCCTGCCGGTCGTTGGGCGTCGAGAGGTAGTTGAAGCGGAGCGACGGGTGCTGGCGCGGGTCGGTCGAAGTGATCTTCAGCTCGCCGCGGACGTCCGAGAACATCGGACCCACGTGCACCTGGTAGCCGTGACCCGACGCCGGCGAGGAGCCGTCGTAGCGGATCGCCAGGGGCAGGAAGTGGAACATCAGGTTGGGCCAGCCGACGGTCTCGTTGGAGCGCACGAAGCCACCGCCCTCGAAGTGGTTGGTGGCGCCCGGACCGCGCCGGAGGAAGAGCCACTCCGCGCCCACCCAGGGGCGGCGCCACTTGGCGAGGTACGGCGCCATCGACACGGGCTTCTTCGAGGCGTACTGGATGTAGACCTCGAGGTGGTCCTGGAGGTTCTGGCCCACGCCGGGCAGGTCGGCCACCACGTCGATCCCGAGGGACCGCAGGTGCGCCGCGGGGCCCACGCCCGAGAGCTGCAGCAGCTGTGGGCTGGCGATGGCGCCCCCACACAGGATCACGTCGCCCGCATCGACCTGGTGGCCGGCGCCCCGGTGCTGGTACGCGACGCCCGTCGCGCGCTTCCCGTCGAACAGGACGCGTTCGACGAAGGCGCGCGTGCGAACCGTCAGGTTCCGTCGGTCGCGGATGGGGCGCAGGTAGGCCTTGCTGGCCGACCAGCGTCGGCCGCGCGAGATGTTGCGGTCGAAGGGCGCGAAGCCCTCCTGGCGGTAGCCGTTGACGTCGTCGGTCCGTTCGTAGCCCGCCTGTTGAACGGCCTCGAAGAAGGCGCCGAACAGCGGGTTCGTGGCCGGCCCGCGTTCCAGGATCAGCGGGCCGTCGCCGCCGCGGTAGTCGTCGGCGCCGGCGGTGCAGGTCTCCATCTTCTTGAAGTAGGGCAGGCAGTGGGCGTAGTCCCACGCCTCCATGCCAGGCGCCTCGGCCCAGCGGTCGTAATCCATCGGGTTGCCGCGCTGGAAGATCATGCCGTTGATCGACGACGAGCCGCCGAGCACCTTGCCGCGTGCGTGGTAGACCTGGCGCCCGCCCATCGCGGGTTCGGGGTCGGAGCGGTAGCCCCAGTCGTAGAAGCGGCTGCCGATCGGGAACGGCAGGGCGGCCGGCATGTGGATGAAGACGTCCCAGGGTGAGTCGGGTCGTCCCGCTTCGAGCAGCAGCACGCGCGTCGTGCCGTCCTCGCTGAGCCGGTTCGCCATCACGGCGCCCGCCGACCCCCCGCCCACCACGACTACGTCGTACCGTTCGTCCGGCATGCACCGCTCCCGTCCAGCCACGGTCCGTCGACCTCGGGCCGGGCCCAGGGTAACAGCCGGACCGGTCAGCCCGTCGAGTCGACCCCCCAGGGCCAGACCACGCACGACGGGACGTCGTCGATCACGACGTGATCCGCGGCCCCCAGGCGGCCCTTCAGCACCAGCGTGGTCGTGCCGGCCGCGCCGAGCGCCCTCGCCACGGCCCGCAGCGTCGCTCCCGTGACGCTCACGTCGTCGACCACGAGCACGTGTCGCCCGGCCAGATCGGGCAACGCACCGATCACCTCGGGCGTTTCGTCGAGGGGGGCGTTGAGATCGTCGCGGAAGCGAGACCGCACCACGTGCAACGGCCGTCCCAGGTGATAGGCCACCAGCGCGCCCGCCACCACACCCCCGCGCGCCACGCCCACCACCGCGTCGACGTGCCGTAGGTCGGCGGCGTCGAGGGTGCGCCGCAAGCGGGCCGCGATCGTCTCGAAGGTGAGGGTGACCTTCTCCGAGGCCGACGGCGACGTGCCGCTCAAGGTCGCGTTCGGGCGCCGTCGCGCCGCGTGCCGGCGAGCGCACCCACCGCGAGCAGCATCACCAGACCGGGCCACGCGATCGACACCGTGCTCGCGAGCGCGTCGAAGGAGAGGGCGCTCGACGTGAGGACCGACCCGGCGAGGGTCGCGGCCGCGAGGTAGGCCACCGGCGCCAGGAAGCGAGCGATCCGTGGCGCGAACCGTACCGCCACGATCAGCAGCGCCGTGAACACCGTGAGTTCGAGCAGGAGCGTCGGGAGCATGGGTCCGGCCGGCATGCCGGTGACGAGGCGGTTGAGCAGCGGCGCGAGCGCGGCGACCGCGAGCGCCGCCCACGGAGCGCCTCGGAGGACGAGCACGAGGCTGGCGAAGAAGATGGGCAGCAGACGTGCACCCGCGGGCGGGCCACCCGTCGAGGGCAGGACGTGCACGAGGAAGGGGAGCGTGAGGGCGATGCCGAGACCGAGAGCCACGGTCGCGAGGGTGCGGGCCCAGCGGCGTTCGAGAGCGAGCGTCATGAGAGCCTCCTACGAAGTGTTTCGATCGCGTCCCACGGGTGGCGTACGACGATGCGTCGAGCATAAGGCCGGGCGGCGGGGACCGAGGCCCGTGCTAGGCTCTCACGATCGTTCGGAAGAGGCTTCGCCGTGGCCGCAGCGCGTGGCTCACACGAGCCAGGAAGGGAACCGTCATGAGCACATCGTCGGGAGCGATCCGCGTCGCGAGCACGGCCGAGGACTTCCAAGCGTTCGGCGAGATCGTCGGCGCCTACGTCGATTGGTGCCGCGAGCGTTACCGGGAGGACGCCTGGTTCGTCGAGCGGGTGTTCGGTCACCAGTCGCTCGAGGACGAGCTCGCGGAGCTGTCGGCCGCGTACGCGCCCCCACGTGGCAAGACGCTGCTGCTGATCCAAGATGGCGAGGTGTGCGGCGGCGGAGCCTATCGGCGGCTCCCCGACGGCACCTGTGAGATGAAGCGGCTGTTCGTCCACGACCGCTTCAAGGGCCAGGGGATCGGCCGGCGGCTGTGCACGGCGCTCATCGACGACGCCCGGGCGGAAGGCTACGGGCTCATGCGCCTCGACACCGGCAACCTCCTCACGGAGGCGATCCGGCTGTACACCTCGTTCGGGTTCGTCCCCGCAGCGCCGCATCACGACTACCCGGACGAACTGATGCCGTACCTCGTGTTCATGGAACTGCCGCTGTCCACGGCCGGAGAACCGGAACCGAGCACCGGCGTCGGCTGACGGCCGAACCCGTGCGGACGTCGGCCGCGTCCGCAGGCGGTCGAGACCACCCCTTCACGGCGGGTCGACGGATCGAAGCTGTTCGAACGGGAGCGGTCGGCCGAGCAGGAACCCTTGGGCCGCGTCGACGCCGAGCTCGCAGAGGATCGTCAGTTCCGCCTGGGTCTCGACGCCCTCGGCGATGATCATCGTGCCCGTCTCGCGTGCGAAGCCGATCAGCGCTGCAGCGAGGGCGTGGCGCGCGCGATCGGTGTCGACGTGGCGGGTCAGACCCAGGTCGAGCTTGATGATGTCGGGCGCCATGTCCACCACGTGGCGGAAGCTGGCGTACCCTGCGCCCGCATCGTCGATCGCGACGCGCAGACCGCGCGATCGGAGCGGCGCGAGCGCGCTGGAGAGGTTGGCGTACTCGAGGATGGCGGCGTGTTCGGTGACTCCGAGGACGATCCGGTCGAGCGGTCGGTCGACGAAGAGGCGCTCCAGGCCACGGCCGCGGATCGTCTCCGGCGACACGTTGAGCGAGAGGAAGTGCTGAGGCGCCATGCGGTCGAGCACCGTGAGCGCTTTCGCGACGGCAGCCAGTTCCGGCGCTTCTCGCCGTCCGATCGCGGCCGCCTCGGCGAACCACGCCTGCGGTCCGCGCGAAGGCTTCGTCGCGAACCGGCTGAGCGCCTCGAGGCCGATCACCTCGCCGCGCCGCGGCTCGACGATCGGCTGGTAGACGATCCATACCCAGGTGGATGCGAATGGCATGGAGCATCCTGCGCAACGACGACGTGGCGCTGCCGCGCTCGATCGGGCGCTCGATGTAGTCGGAGATGGACGGCGGGGTGTCGATGGTCATGACGGGTCCTGCCAGGCGATCGTTGCGGGACCGCACCGGCTACGATCGACCATAGGCCCTGCCGCTCCCTCGACCGGTGACGAACGAGGCAGCACCGGCGCGCCGCGTCGCTCAACGCGCTGCGATCGGACCGCGTCGCCGCGGACCCTACGTCGGCGGTGCCGCCGCCGGCCGCGCGGCGGCCCGTCCTTCGCCCCACGCCCGCTCGAGCAGCTGCGTGAACACGTCCGTGGGTTGCGCGCCCGACACCCCGAAGGCCCCGTCGACCACGAAGAAGGGAACGCCGCGGATGCCGTAGCGCGCCGCCGCGAGCTCGTCGTGGCGGACGGCCTCCACGTAGGCGTCGCTCGCGAGCATCGCGCGCGTTTCATCGGCGTCCAGACCCAGCTCGACCGCGACGGCGACCAACGTGTCGCGCTCGCCGATGGCGCGACCCTCGGTGAAGTAGGCGCGCAGCAGGCGCTCCTTGGCCTCGCCCTGCAGCCCCTGCATGCCCGCGTGGTGGATCAGGCGGTGGGCGTCGAGCGTGTTGCCCGGACGGGCCTCGTCCAGGCGGAAGTCGAGCCCCTCCGCCGCCGCCATCGCCACGACGTTGGCGTTCATCTCGGCCGCCTGCTCACGGGTGACGCGGTACTTCTCGGCCAAGCGATCGACGAGGTTCCCGGAGGTCGAACGCGGCGCGTCGGCGTCCAGTTCGAAGCTCCGCCACGTCACCTCGACGGCGTCGCGATGAGGGAAGGCGGCGAGCGCGGCCTCGAAGCGGCGCTTGCCGACGTAGCAGAAGGGGCAGACGACGTCGGACCAGATCTCGACCTGCATGGCGCGCTCCCGTCGGGCCCCGGTGGGGGACGTTCATCGAGGGTGACATGACGCGCGCGCGGCGCCCGTGCTCTGGGCAGCAGCCGCGCGGCCCTACCGCGGCCGCGCCTCCGTGAGCAGCACCAGGAACAGGCCCACCGAACCGAGCGTGACCAGGTAACCGGTGTCAAGCCCGTGGGCTCGACGTCAGTTCGCCTCCGCCGCGACCCCCGCGAGCGCCGCCACGCGCTCGCGCCAGAACGCCTTCTTCGCGGCGGCCTCCTCGGCGTCGGGGAGCCGGACGTGCGTGAGGGTCACCGAGCTCTTCTCGGGCCCCTTGGCGGTGAAGGTGACGATGGACGCGCGTGGCACCGTCACCCCAGTCGAAGCGCGCGCTCTTCGGTTCGGTGGCCGTGCGGGGGCGCAGGTCGCCGTCGGGTAGCCAGCGCGATCGTAGGGCCTCGTCCATGAACGCGCGGTAGAGGACGGCGACGGCGACGGGCACGGTCTTGCTGACGCTGGCCTCGAAGCCGTCGGGCCGCTGGCCCAGGTCGCGGCCACCGTGGGCGCGCTCGAACGCGACCGTGATCGATTGCGCCGACCAGCCGTCGACGTCGTGCTTCGACACGAGCCAGGCGGCGATCTCGGTGTGGGTGCGCTCGGCAGCGCCCCATGCGGTCAGGACGTCCAGCCACGCCTGCCAGCCGCGGCCCGTGCGGCGTTCGATGGCGGCGTCGGACATGGGGGGCGCCGCGGCCGCCTTCCGCGGCCTGGCCTTGGCGCTTGGCTTCGGCGTCTTCGCCTCCTCCTGCACGCGGTACCGGACGATGTCGCGGACGAGGTCGAGCGGCATGGGTTCGTCGAGCGGGAACCGCGCCGACCCTTTCCCTCGGGCGTAGCGAGCGAGCTCGGTGTCGAACCGCTCGAGGCCCGATGGCGTCGGGTAGAAGCCGATGTGGGTCTTGAAGGCTCCGAAATGCACGAGGTGCCGGCCCTGGGTGAACGTGGGGATGCCGTACGCGAGACCCTCGCGCGCCTCGGGCACGATCTCGCGGATCGCCTCGCGGATCGACCGCAGCGCGTCTCGCACGTGCGGATCGAAACCTGCGACGTAGTCGTCGACGTCCCGGCTGCCGTCGTGATCGCTCGACACGCGGGCCTCCTGACTGGCGTGGGGTGCACGATACGACGTCCCGCGACGCCCTCAGCCCACCGCGTACGCGCGAACCGCCGCCTCGAGCGCCCGCCGACCGAGGTCCGTCACCTCGCCGATCGGGTCGATCGAGGCAGGCAGGCTCCAAAGATGGGCAAGTTCGACCTGCGAGTCCTTGACGTTCCCGGCGAACGAGAGCGCGCTACGTGGCACCACGGGCGTCCACCACTTCGGGTTCGACGCGTCGTTGAGCGGCGCGGCGATCGGGTCGCCGGTGGCCGTCTCGCCCAGCACGATCCAGGGGCGTCGGTCGCTGCCGGCGTAGATGCTCGAAGGGACCTTCGGCGCGTCCTCGACGACGAGGGCTCCGGGCCGCACCACCTGCCACGAGCGCTGCCCGTGCAGGAAGGCGCGGGCCAGGATGGCGCGGGCTTGGGGCACGGCGGGCCCTTCCAGCGTCACCAGCAGGTCCTCGCCCAAGGCGCCCAGCCAGAGGAGATCGTCGCCTTCGACCAGCGCCACCTGGGTGTGAGCGTCCCAGGTCGCCCGCAGCGCGGCGGGGTGCACGACGATCACGAGGTCGCCGTCCGGTGGCGGGAACCGGAGAAGCTCACTGGCGTACTCGTTGAGGTCGACGAGCGTGCCAGGAGGCAACGTGGCCACGGTTCGCCCCCTTTCGGCGGAACGTCGGCGAGCGAAACGGCCTCGGCCGTGACGCGTCCCACGTGAGCCTACACGCCCCAGGAGCCGACGCCCCCTCGTCTCGGTTTCGATAGAGTGAAACACCAAATCGACAGCGCAATGCGGAGGTGTTCATGCGTGATCTCGATCCCCAGAAGCTCCCGGGGCGTATCGCTGGGTGGTTGGAGCCGGTTCTGCGCTCCGTGACGCTGATCGCGCTGCTAGCGTCGCTCACGCCCGTTCTCGCCGCAGCGAGCCTGGCCCTCGCGACGGAGTTCCCGGCCTGGTCGATCGTGACGGACGGCGACCGTCGCAGCGACGTGGTCTCGGCCGCTCGACCCCTTTCGCAGCCGCACGCGTTCAGTTGCCGCTCACCCGAGGTGTTCGTGCGCGACGACGTGGCGACGATCGAAGCGGCGGTCCCCCTCGTCTTGCCGTACGTAGGGGAGGGCCTCGGCGAGGAGATCGTCGACGCGGGCGAGTCTCATCGCGTCTCCATCCTCTCGGGCCAAGGGATGATGTTCGACCGGATGCTCGTGTTCCTGACCCTGGAGGACGGGGTCTGGTTGCTCGTCTGCTGAGCGAAGGGCGAGGCGTGTCTTACCGCCCCGACCGCCAGCGCTCGAGTTTTCGCGGCAAGTCGAGCAGACCCAGCACGTCGGCGAACGCGAACCGTTCTTCGTCGCCGACCACCACCGTGTAGGGAACACCGGCGGCGGCGGTCTGCCCGACGTGCAGGATGCACGTGCGTTCGCTCGGTCCGAGCGAGCCGACCGCGACGACACGGTGCTCGAGCCGCGAGAACGGCTCGTAGAACGGGACGTCGACGTCCCGGAGCCGCACCCGTTCGTCGCCGCAAAAGAGCTCGCTGCGCCACCGTGCGCGACGGCCGGCTTCGTCGTCGAGGACCAGGACTTGCAGCGGGACGGTGCGGTCGACGGGAGGGATCTCGAACGTCTGCTCGGAGCCGACCGACCCGTGTACGTAGTACGCCTTGGAGACCCACGGCTCCTCGACCAAGACGCCTTCGTCGTCCGCGGGGAAGACGGGCACGTGGGCTGCGGCCCAGCCGAGCCAGAGCACGGCGATCACGGCGACGAGCCTTCGGTTCCGACCGGTCATGACTAGGTCTACGGCGGTGACGCATGGGTCACCGTGTCGTGCGTGACCCTCAGCGCCGCCCTCGACGCGATCCCGCGAACAGTCCGCCCGAGAAGCCGCCGATGCCGAGCATGAAACCGAAGTCGTACCAGCGGCCGAGGTTGGGGACCGCGTACACCCGCACCGCGTCCGTGAAGAGGCTGATCACGAACGTGACCGGCGCGATGAACCCGTGCCAGAGGCCGCGGAAGAAGCCGGGCTCACCCGGCATGGAGGCGGACGGTGGTTGGGTCGCGGTGCACGCGGCCAGGGTGAGGACGAGGATCACGGCGAGGACGATGGGAATCGAGCGGCGCATGCGCACCTCCACGTCGCCCATCATGCGCCTGGGTACGCGCTCGACAGGTTGACGATGCGCGAGGGCGCTGCCGCGACCAGGGCCGGCTCGAGGAGCTCGGTCAGCAGCACGTGCCCCAGGTGGTTGGTGCCGAACTGCGTCTCGAAGCCGTCGACCGTGCGCCCCTTCGGCATGTTCATGACCCCCGCGTTGTTCACGAGACCATGAAGCGCGTCGTGCTCCGTCAGGAACGTCTGGGCGAAGGCGCGCACGGAGGCGAGATCGGCCAGGTCGAGCGCCGCGACCGCGATCGTTCCCCGGGCGCCTTCCGCGACCAGGGCGTCGCGGGCGGCCTCGCCCGCTCGGGGCCGCCGACACGCCAGGACGACGTGGGCGCCCTGCTTCGCGAGTTGCGCCACCGTGACCCGACCGACGCCGGAGTTGCCACCGGTGACGACGTACGTGTGACCGGTCAGATCGAGCTCGAGCAGGTGGGGTGGGCACATCAGGGGTTTGGGCATGCGAAGGCGAACGTAACCACGCGACGAACGAAACCATGTCGCTCTGCGTTCAACTGCCCCAGAGATCGCCCACACCTCGCTCTCGAGACGGGGTTTGGGTCTAGACTGTCCGCATCTTGAACGACTTGAAGTTCGACGTGTCGCGAGATCCGCTCGCGTCCGAGGAACGAACGCGCTTCGACGCCGACCTGGCGTCGCTCGGTTTGGACGCCGCTGTCTGGGGTGTGCTGGACGGCACGTTGGCGACAGGATCAGACTTCTCGTTGCCGCTGTTGCTCCGCGCTCACCGGGGAGGCGATCTCGTCGGTGTGGCGCTTTTCGTCGAGTGCCGTCGCCTGGCGCGCTGCGTGACCCGGAACGTCGCCCTCGAGCGGACGATCGATGCTCTCAATCCTCCGTCGTTCATGTGGTTGCGGGTCGGCGTCGGCATCGACCACTACGCGAACCCTGGGTTCGTGGCGGACGGCGTCGACCGAGCGGCGTTCTTGCAGGGCGCCGTGGCCCACCTGGTGGCGCGGTACCGCTACGGCTGCGTGTTCGACGATCCGAGCATCCCCCTCGGTGTCGCATCCGCCGACGTGGCGTTCCCCGACTTCGGTCGCGTCGATCTCGTGGAAGGCGTGCGCGACGCCTTGCTCGCCGCGAGCAAGGGGCTGCGCAAGAAGGTCCGTAAGTTCGCCAACAAGGGCGGTCGCATCCAGGTCGTGGTCGGTCCGATGCCCGAGGCGGAGCTCCGCAGCGTCGACGGCTGGCTGCGATCCGTGGACCCGTACGTCCGGCTCACCTTCCAAGACATCTATCCGGCGATGGTGGCTGCATCCAACAGGCTGGCCGACAGCGTCCACGTCCTCGCGTACCTTGACGATGCGTTCGTGGGCTACCACTCGTTCATCCCATCGGGCGAGCGCCTGGTCTGCCTGTCGGGGATCTTCGACCCCGGCCGGCCGTCGAACTACCATGCTTATGAGAACGTCATCCTGAAGACCGTGGAGCTGGCCACCGACCGCGGCCTCAGGCGAATCGACTTCGGTCCCATCGTCAACCCGACCAAAGCGAAGCTCATGACGGGCTTCCAGCCCTCGGCCCTACGGTACGTGTCGCGACTCGCACCGTACAGGCTCGCGATGCAGGCATCGGTCACGCTGTCAAGGATCGGTCCAGCCAAGATGCGCGAGTTCATCGGGCTGGGAGAGGAGCTGGCGCCAACGGCGATCGCCTCGAACGCGGTATCGGCCTAACGTAAGCGTCAGGGCTGCACGACGACGAGCGGCAACCCCTCCGCAGCACTGGGCGGCTCGAACTTGGCGCTGAACTCGTCGAGCATCGCCGGCGTCACCTCGAAGGTCCCCTCGGGGAGGGTCGCGTTGCGGCGCGCCAGGCGGCGTTCGAGCTCGCGCCGTGGCACGTCGAGATGGACGAACAGGGGTTCGCCGCCGGCCACCCGGGCCCGTTCGGCGGCCGCGCGACGGTCCGCTCGCGTCCAGAAGCCGTAGTCGAGGACCACGTGGACGCCGAGCTCGACGAGCCGTCGCGCGGTCTGCCAGGTAAGCGCCTGCAGCGTGGCGCTGCGTCGGTCGAAGACGTCGCGCGGCATGTGCTCGCCGAAAAGGGCGATCATCGCGTCGTCGACGTTGAACCGGACGGCCGGCAGCGCGGCCTCGAGTTCGCGCGCGAGGCTCGTCTTGCCGGAGCCGGTCAAACCGCACAGCAAGACGACGTGGGGTCGACCGGAGCGGCGGATCGCGTCGACCCAGTCGGCGCCCGCCGCGTCAGTCACCGATCGCGCCGTCGAGGTAACAGGCGAGCCACGTCAGCGCCGGCCGTGGTTCGTCGAACCAGTCGACGAGGAAGGCGTTGGTCTTCCACGTCTCGCCGGCGCGGTAACCCCAGAAGGTGACGCCTGCGACGGCCTCGTGCTCCCACAGCGCGGGGAACAGGCGCTGCATGATGGCGAGCTGTTCGGCGTCGTCGGTCGCTGCGATGTCGAGCTCGGAGACGTAGATCGGCAGGCCGAGCCGGGCCAGGGTGTCGAGGTTGGCCGTGACGATGGCTGGGTCGACCCCCTCCAGCCCGTGTGCCTGGACGCCGATCCCGTCGATCAAGCCGCGCTCCTGGAGGAGAGCGATCAGGTCGGCGTATCGGGCCGTCTCGCCGGCGCAACAGAGGATGTTGTACTCGTTGATCAGCAACGCCGCATCGGGGAAGTGCACCCGCGCCCGCTCGAACGCCCACACGACCCAGTCCCAGCCGGTCTCGCCCGCACCCCCGATCGCCTCGGCGTACGAAGGCGGCGCGTGCAGCGGTTCGTTGACAACGTCGACCATCGCGACGTCCGGGTAGCGCTCGCCGAAGGCGCGGATCCAGTCCTCCACCTCGGCCCGCTGTTCGTCGGACGGCAGCGCCGCCACCCAGCGCGGCTCTTGCTGGCCCCACACGAGGGTGTGCGCCTTGACGGGCAGATCGTGGCTTCGCGCGTAGGCGAAGACGAGGTCGAGGACGCTCCACACCATCGTGCCTCGTTGCGCCTCGACCGACAGCCACTTGCCCGCGTCCTCGGGCGTGACCTGGTTCCAGAGGCGTGCGAACGGCTCGTCGTACTTGGCCGTCAGGGTGCTGCCGAGGAACTTGTCGGCGCCGGCGGCCAGCGGGGCGGGGGTCTCGATCTGCGCCGACACGCTCCCCACCACCGCCCACATCGCGAGGACACCCAGAACGATGCGCGCCTTCACGTCGCCGGAGCCTCGGCGTCGGCGCGGTGCTGGGCGATGAGGTCGGCGTACCAGCGAGCGCTCCGTTTGGGGTGGCGCTTCAGGTTCTCGTAGTCGACGTAGACGAGCCCGAAGCGCTTCGTGTACCCGTGTGCCCACTCGAAGTTGTCGAGGAGGCTCCAAGCGAAGTAGCCGCGCACGTCGACGCCGCGTCGGATCGCTTCACCCACCGCCGCCACGTGCCCCTCGAGGTAGCGGACCCGAAGGTCGTCGTCCACCTCGCCGTCGACGAGGACGTCCGGACTGGCGGCTCCGTTCTCGGTGATGAACACGGGCGGGAGCTCGTAATCGCGGTCGAGCCGCACGAGCAGGTCGGTCAGGCCCTGCGGGAAGACCTCCCAGCCCATCTCCGTTCGTTCGGCGGGGACGTCGACGGTGGTGAGGGCCGGCCACGGCTCGCCCGGAGCGTCGGCGACCACGATGCGGGTGTAGTAGTTCACGCCGAGGAAGTCGATCGGTCGCCCGATGACCTCGAGATCGCCGACCTCGACGCGTGGCGCGTGCGCACCCAGTTGTGTCCAGACGTCCTCGGGGTAGCGCCCCTCGAGCACGGGCTCGAGGTACCAGCGGTTGAAGACGCCGTCGAGGCGGCGCGCGGCGGCGGCGTCCTCGGGCGAGTCCGTGGCCGGGTACATGGGGTAGAGGTTGACGACGATGCCGTGCTGCGAAGCGGGGGCGTTCGCGCGCATGACCGGCAGCGCCGAGCCGTGCGCCAGCAGCAGGTGATGGGCGGCCTGGAACCCGAGCGCCCGGTCGCGCAGCCCGGGCGCGTGCTCACCCGCGTCGTACCCGAGGAAGGCGCTGCACCACGGCTCGTTGAGGGTGGCGTAGGAGCGTACCCGGTCGCCGAGCCGCTCGGTGACGACGTCGGCGTAGGCGACGAAGGCGTCGACGATGCCCCGGTCGGGCCAACCGCCGGCGTCCTGGAGGGGTTGTGGCAGGTCCCAGTGGTAGAGGGTGACGTGGGGTTCGATGCCGCGCTCGAGCAGGCCGTCGACCAAGCGATCGTAGAAGTCGAGGCCGGGGGCGTTGACGTCACCGCGCCCCGCGGGGATCACGCGGGGCCAGGCCACGCTGAAGCGGTAGGCCTGGATCCCGAGGCTCTGCATGAGGTCGAGGTCCTGCGGCCAGCGGTGGTAGTGGTCGCAGGCGACGGCGCCGGTGTCGCCGTTCACCACCTTGCCGGGGGTGGCGCTGAACGTGTCCCAGATGGACGGGCCGCGGCCGTCTTCGGTGACGGCACCCTCGATCTGGTAGCTGGCGGTGGCGGCGCCCCAGTGGAACGTGGGGGGGAAACTCGGTCGGCGTTGGGCGGTCATGGTCGCTCCTCGGGACGGCGGGGGGGTGGGCTCAGCGGATCGCGTGGACGACGACGACCGCGCGGGCGGGGACGGGGATCGTCGCATCGGCGGCTTGCGCCGCCCGCAGGACGTCGAGCTCGCGGTCGAAGTACGCCTCGTCGAGGGTGGTCACCTCGAAGGTGGCGGGCAGGCCATCGGCGTCGAGAGCGACGTCGAGGTCGTCGCCCGAACGGTTGACGAGCAGAAGACGAAGCCCGTCGGCGTCGACGGCGGCGTAGGCGCCCAGGCGCTCGTCGGCGCCGACGACCTCGTGCGCGACGCCGCCGAAGCCGGCCAGCATCCTGTAGACGTGGTACGTGGGGCGGATCCAGCCACCTCGGTCGATGAGGCCGTGCCCGCCCATCGACTGCAGCGCGAAGTACTGACCCAGGTCGAGGCCGAGCGTCGCCATTTGACCGAGCGCGTCCGCCAACCACAGAGCGGCGGTCTGGTCTTCGAGGTGCCGGTACATGCTCGTGCGCCACGACAGGCCGAACTCGGTGATCGCCAGGTCGATGTCCCTCTCGTGGCCCAGGGGGTTGGTCGCAGGGTCCGAGAGCCAGCCACGAACCAGACGGATCTCGTCCCCGACGGAGCGGGCGGTGGCCAGCGCGGCCTCGTCGTCCCGGGTGCCGTCGGTCGGATAGACGTGCCAAGTGAGGACGTCGATGACGTCGCCACAGCGCGCCAGCACCTCACGCAGGTACGCGAGGCCGGCGGGTCGCGAGCCGGACACGGCCGGTCCCGTCATCACCGCGTCCGGCACCAATGTCCGGACGGCCGCGCGCACCTCGCGGAAGCGCTCGCAGTAGACCTCGGCCGTCCAGCTGTCATCCATCCGGTTCTGGGGGTAGAGGTCGGGCTCGTTGCCGACCGCCCACCAGCGCACGTGCAGACCCAGCTCGTCGAAACGCTGCACGGTCTCCGCCGCCGCCTCGGCACCCTCGAAGAAGTTCAGGACCACGTGCAACGGGGGCTCGCCGAGCAGTTGCCAGGGGAGGACCAGCGCCTGTGCCATGTCGTCCGAGAGGGGCTTGTCGTCGGCGTCGTTGCCGGGCGGGAAGCGCAGCGAGCGGATCCCCAGCGCGCCGAACTCGTCGAGGTGCAGCGCCACCGGCATCGAGAGCCCGAAGTTGAAGCCGGTGATGGCCTCGGGCGAGATCGCCCCGAGCGGTGCGCCGATCCTCAGCGTCATCGTCGTGCTCTGGGCGGCCGCCACGGTTGCGACGAGCAGCACGGCGAGCGTCAGCGCGAGGGTGCGCAGCGCCGCACGTCGCCGGTCAGGAGAGCGTCGCATGGCTCCGGACCGAACGGCGCGAAACCTCGCGGGTGTCGCCGACGACGGTGAAGCCACCGCGCAGCCGCACGTCGGCCGACGACGTGCCCACGTGCACCTCGATCTGGCCCGGCTCGACCACGAAGCGCATCGTGCGGTCGTAGAAGGCCAGCATGAGCACCGGGACTCGGATGGTGACGCGTCGCGCCTGGCCCGGGTCGAGGGCCACACGCGTGAAACCGACGAGCTGCTGGACCGGTCGCGTGACGCTGGCCACCGGGTCGCGCACGTACACCTGGACGACCTCCTCGGCCGGCCGCGCGCCCTCGTTGCACACCTCGAACGACACGGCGACCTCGTCGTCGGCGCCGCCTTCGGCCGGCGTCACGTTCAGGTCCGCATAGCCGAAGCGGGTGTAGCTGAGGCCGTGGCCGAAGGGGTACAGCGGCGTCGTCGGCATGTCGACGTAGTCGCCTTTCCAGTGCGAACGTCCGCCGGAGGCCTTGTGACCGAAGTAGACGGGTACCTGGGCGGCGTCGCGGGGGAACGAGACCGGCAGCTTGCCGGACGGGCTGACGTCGCCGAAGAGCGCGGCGGCGACGGCCGTACCGCCCTCTTCGCCCGGTAGCCAGGCCGCCAGGATCGCGCCCACACGCTCGGCCAGCCCACCGAGGGCCAGCGGCCGGCCGCCCAGCAGCAGGAGCACGACGGGGGTGCCGCTGGCGATGACGGCCTCGACCAGCGCCTCCTGCACGCCGGGCAGGCGCACGTCGGCGCGATCGCGCGCCTCGCCGCAGGTGGCGGCGTCCGTGAGGCCCGAGCGGTCGCCCACCACCACCACGGCGACGTCGGCCGCTCGGGCCGCCGAGACTGCCTCCTCGAACCCGGAGGTGTCGTCGCCGAGGACGTCGCACCCGCGGGCATACCGCACCTCGCCGCCCGCTGCGATGCGAGCGCGGAGTCCCCCCAAGAGGGTCGTCATGGGCGGGTAGTGGGCTCCCAAGTCCTCCACGCGGTCAGCGATGATGGGCGTCGGCGCCGGCAAGTCGCCCTGCGACTCGAACATGACCTCGACGTGGGCAGGGTAGTGGTAGTCGCCCTGCAGCAGGCGCCTGTCGTCGGCGCCGGGGCCGATGAGGGCGACGCGAGCGCCGTCCCTCAAGGGCAGGAGATCGCCCTCGTTGCGCAGCAACACGAGCGACTTCTCCGCCATCTCGCGGGCCAGAGCGCGCTGATCGCCGGTGTCGAACACGAGCGCTGCGCCCGGCACCTCGACGAACGGGCGCTCGAACAGGCCCAGCCGGACCTTCTGCTCCAGGAGGCGACGTACCGACACGTCGACCAGCGCGGGGTCGATGGCGCCGCTCGCGAGCCCGGCACGCAGCGCGTCCCCGTAACAGTCGTGCGCGGGCAGTTCGACGTCGATGCCGGCCTCGAGGCCGAGGCGCGCGGCGTCGGTCTTGTCCTGTGCCACGCGGTGGTAGGTGAGCAGGGTGGCGAGCGTGAAGTAGTCGGACACGACGACGCCGTCGAAGCCGAGCTCGTCGCGCAGCAGCTCGACCATGAGCTCGCGTGAGGCGCCGCACGGGACACCGTCCAGCTCGTGGTAGGCGTTCATGGCCGAGGCGACGCCGGCCTCTTGGATGGCGGCCGCGAACGGCGCGGCGTACACCTCGCGCAACTCGCGCGGCATGATCCGGGCGGGCGCCCAGTTGAGGCCGCCCTCCGAGGCGCCGTAGCCGAGGAAGTGTTTGGCGGTGGCGACGACGCTGCCTTCGCCCAGGCGTTCACCCTGGACGCCGCGGACGTAGGCGACCCCCATGCGACCCACCAGGTAGGGGTCCTCGCCGTAGGTCTCCTCGATCCGACCCCAGCGCGGGTCGCGGGCGACGTCGAGCACCGGTGCCAAGGCGTGGTGCGTGCCGACGGCGCGCATCTGGGTGCGGATCACGCGGCCCATGGCCTCGACGAGCTCCGGCGCCCAGGTGGCCGCCTGGCCGATCGCTTGCGGGAAGCAGGTGGCGTCGCGGGCCATGAAGCCGGCGCAAGCCTCCTCGTGCAGGATGGCGGGGATGCCGAGGCGGGTGGACGCGCGCAGGTGGCTCTGGATCTCGTTCGCCAGGGCGGCGGCGTCCGCGGGTCGCAGACCGGTGGCGGCCACCAGTCGGGTGACGTGACCGATGCCGTGCGCCAACCGCGCGGCCGCGCGCTCAGGGGCGAAGCGGCCGCCCTCGAGCAGGTCCGTGATCCACACGCCGCCGAGCTGGGCGAGTTTCTCCTCGAGGGTCATGCGGTCCAGCAGGTCGGTCACGCGCTCATCGGGGCTGCGCGTGGGGTCGAGGTAGACGTCGGCGATCATGGCGTTCTCCTTGGGGGCCGCACGGCACCGCCGCGCGACACGTTGTCAGCCCTTGACCGAGCCTGCCACCAGGCCCTCGATGACCTGCCGCGACGCCAGAACGAAGATGATCAGCAGGGGCAGCACGGCCAGCGCGGTGCCGACCAGGATGGCGCCCCAATCGCTCTGGATCAGGCCTTGCATCGTGCGCAGCGCGACGGGAACGGTGAAGTTCTCCTCCGTACTCAGGACGACGAGCGGCACCAGGAAGTTGTTCCACTGCCCGATGAAGGTCACCAGGCCGAGTGTGGCGAGGCCGGGTCGGATGATCGGCAGCGCGATGCTCCAGTAGATCCGGAACTCGCTGGCGCCGTCGATCCGGCCGGCGTCCATCAGGTCGCGCGGCATGCTCGAAGCGATGTACTGGCGCATCAGGAAGATCCCGAAGGCGCTGGCCATCGCGGGGAACCAGATCGCGCGGGGGGTGTCGATCCAGCCGAGCCACTGGATGATCAGGTAGTAGGGGATGATGCCGAGGACGGGCGGGATCATCAGCGAGGCGACGACCGTCCCGAACAGCACGTTCTTGAAGCGGAACCTGTACATGGCGAAGGCGAAGCCCGCCAGACTGGAGAAGAACATCGTGAAGGCGGTGGCCAAGCCGGCGATGTAGAAGCTGTTCCAGATGTTTCGCAAGAAGGGAAGGCGCGCGAGCAGCGCCTCGTAGTTGCGTTGCAGCGCCTCGCCGAACCAGAGCGGCGGCGGCGCCGCGAAGATGTCGGTCTGCAGGTGGGTGGCCAGCACGAACATCCAGTAGAACGGGAACAGCGTCAGCATGGCCATGGCCACGAGCATGAGGCCGATCAGGAAGCGGCCGATCCGAGCGCCGATCCCGCGCTCGGTGACGCCTCGCGCGTCGCTGACGGGAGCGGTCACGCCGCGAGCCTCGCTGGTGGGGGCGGCGCGCATCAGTCCCTCGTTTCCAGGCCCGAACGGCCGAAGAAGCGGAAGTGGATCATCGTGAGGACGCCGATCAGCAGCACCAGCAGCCACGCGATCGCGGCCGCCGTCCCCATCTCGAGCCAGTTGAAGCCGGTGCGGTAGAGGTACATCACCACCGTCATGCCGGCCTGCGAGCTTCCACCGGTGCCGTCGGTGAGGATGAAGGGCTGGTCGAAGAGCTGTAGGTTGCCGATGATCGTGAGCGAGACCGCGAAGAAGATCATCGGGCGCAGCAGCGGCAACGTGATGCTGAAGAAGGATTGGCGCGCGCTGGCGCCGTCGATGGAGGCGGCTTCGTAGTAGTCCTTGGGGATCGTCGCCAGGCCAGCGGCGTAGAGCACGACGTTGAAGCCGAAGTACTGCCAGATCACCAGGATCGAGATCGCCGGCTTGATGTTGGGTGCGCGGCCGAGCCAGTTGACCGGCAAGTTCTCGGCCATGCCACCGAACAGCCACGCGCTCCAGGGTGCGGTGGCGAGGTACTGCAGGGTCTGGTTCAGGATGCCGAACTGGGTGCCGAAGATCGTGAGGAACACGAGCGACACGGCGACGGCCGAGGTGATGTAGGGCAGAAAGTAGGCGGCCGTGAGGGGGTGCCGGAAACGCCGGATGCCGCGCGACAGCGCGAAGGCCAGCGGGATCGCAACGACGTGCTGCGGTACGCCGCTGGCGATGGCGATCCAGAGGGTGTTGGTGATGGAGCGCCAGAACCAGGGGTCGTCCATGAGCCAAACGTAGTTCTCGAGGCCGACGTAGTTCATCGTCCCCAAGCCCTGGACTGGGTTCCAAGTCTGCAGCGAAAGGTACAGCGAGAAGACGATGGGGAACAGGCCGAAGACCGCGAACAGGATGAAGAACGGGCTGATGAAGATATAGGGCGCATAGCGCCTTTGGAACTTGTCCAGGCGCGTGCTCCAGGGGAGCCGCGGAAGTCCGGGGGCGGTCGTTCTGGCCATGGGGATACCTCGGGGGCGGTTGGGGGCCCGAGGGCCCCCAACCAGATCGAAGAGGTGAGCCTTAGCGGCGGACGCGCCGCTCGACGAGCGCCTGGGCCTCGTCGAGCGCTTCCTGGACGTCGCGGCCCTCGTTGAGGACCTCGGTCAGCGACGAGTTCCAGATCTCCTGGGCGACCATGTCGCCGGGGAAGGTCAGGACGCCGGGGATGTTCTCGGCGACGTCGGCGAAGAGCTGGCGTGCCGGCTGGTCGGCCAGGAACGCGAGGGGCTCGTCGAACATCGGGTCGTCGTAGGTGGAGGGGAGCGCCGGGAAGGCGTTGATCGACTGGAAGGCCTGAAGCTGGATGTCGGGGCGGATGGTCAGGAACTTCACGAGCTCCCAGGCCAGGTCGACCTTCTCGTCGGGCGTCTGGGTGGGGATGCCGTAGAACGAGCCGCCCCAGCTCACCAGGCGCTCGTCGGGGATCACGGACGCGCCCCACAGGCCGGCGGTCTCGGGAGCCATCCAGGTCTGCAGGTGGCCGCCGAGCCAGGCGCCGGAGAGCTCGGTCGCGGTCGTGCCCTGACGGAAGGCTTCGGTCCACTCGTTCGACCATGAGGCGATCTCGGCGTCGAGGCCCTCGTCGCGGATGGTCTTGGCGACGTTGGCGGCGTCGACGAAGCGCTCGCTGTTCAGGACCGGGTTGCCCTCGCCGTCGAAGTAGATGCCCGAGCCGGCGGGGACGTCGCTGCGGATCAGCGCGTCGGCGGCCGAGGCGGCCGAGGCGATCAGGAAGATGTCGTGCTCTTTGAGCGCACGGCCGTAGTCGAGGTAGCTGTCGATGCTGGCGGTGACTTCCTCGATGGTCCAACCGACGGTCTCGAGGTGGTCGCGGCGGTAGTACATGACGCCGGGGCCGATGTCGGTCGGCAGGGCGATCTGGCGGCCGTCGTCGGTGCGGCCCTGCGACCAGGCGTACTGGACGAACAGGTCTTCGTACTGATCGGCGTTGAAGGGCTCGGCGCTCAGGTCGCGCAGGCCGCCCTCGGCGACGAAGCGCGCGATGTAGCCGATCTCGACGGCGACCACGTCGGGCGCGCCCGAGCCGGTGGCCAGGTACGTGACGAGCGCGTCGTGGTGGTCGGCGTAGCCGAGCGTACGGATTTCGAGCGTCACGTCGGGATGCTCGGCGATGAACAGGTCCATCACCCGCTCGAGGTGCTCGCCGAGGGGCTCGAACAGACCGACCGTGAGGGTGGTCTGGGCGAGTGCCGGGCTCGAGATGAGGAGGGTAGCAAAGACGATGGCTAGGAGCTTCTTCATGGAGGTCCTCTCAGGAAACGATGGGTTCCCGCTTCGGGGCTGTCACCGAATCACGTTCCACTAGAACTGGATCGAATCGCCGCGTCACCTCCCTTCGGACGTCCTCGCCCAACGAGGCCAATGCCAACCAGGCCGCGGCTTGACCCATCTCGACGAGCGGTTGTCGAACTGTCGTCAAGGCGGGGTACAGGTAATGGGCCAGGAGGGTGTCGTCGAAACCGACGACAGAAACGTCCTCCGGCACGCGCAAGCCGGCGTCGCGCAGGGCGCGCAGGGCGCCGGCAGCGGATTGGTCGTTGGCGGCGAAGACGGCCGTGAGACCCGGTTCCCGCTCCAGGAGGGTTCGCATGGCGTCCCGGCCGCCTTCCTCGATGAAGTCGCCGGGCAGCACCAGGTGGGCGTCGAACGTCTGGCCGGCATCTTCGAGGGCGCGCCGGTACCCGTCGAGGCGATCGGTGGCGTCGCGGCTCGACATGCGGCCCGTGATGTGGGCGATGCGGCGGTGGCCGCGTTCGAGCAAGTATCGCGTGGCCAGGTGGCCACCGGCGAGGTTGTCGAGGCGGATGCAGCGATCGTCGTGCGAGGGGATGCACCGGCCCATGGCGACGATGGGCACGCCCCCGTCGAACCAGGCGCGGAGCTTGTCGTCGCTGGTGGCGTCGAGTTGCAAGATGAGGGCGTCGGTGCGCCGCTGTCGGAGGAACTCGAACGCCTCGTGCTCGCGCTTCGCCTGCCCGTGCCCGCTGGACACGATCATGTGCATGCCGTGCGCCTCGACGACGCTCTCGATCCCTTGCACGAACGCGCCGTAGACGCCGCTCGAGACCTCGCTCACGATGACGCCGATCGCGCCGGAGCGGTTGGTCACGAGGCTTCGAGCGAATGCGTTGGGTTCGTACCCGAGATTCTCGACGGCTTCCAAGACGGCGACGCGCTTCGCCTCGCTCACGGAGGCACCCCCGTTGAGCACGCGTGAGACGGTAGCGGTGGAGACGTTCGCGAGACGCGAGACGTCTTTGATGGTCGCCATGCCATCGTCCTTCCTGTAATCGTTTACAAATTCGATGATACGGATGAAGTCGGGGTGCGTCAAGGGGCGGCCGCCCATGGCGTCTCCGCCCTGCGGTAGCCTCGCCCATGGCGCCCTTCACGATCCAGACGAGCCGTTTCGGCACGCTCCCAGACGGTCGCACGGCGTCCCGCATCGACCTGGACGCCGCCGACGGGACGGGCATCTCGCTGCTCGATCTCGGCGTCGCGGTCCTCGAGGTGCGCGTCCCCGATCGGCACGGCGAGATGCGCAACGTGGTCCTCGGGCACCCAGACCTCGCCGGCTACGAGCGCAACGCCCCGTACTTCGGCGTCGTCGTCGGACGTTGCGCCAATCGGATCGCTGGTTCACGTTTCGAGCTCGACGGGCGGACGTTCGACCTGGTCCCGAACGAGGGGCCGAACCAGCTCCATGGGGGTCCGGGCGGCTTCCACGCGCGGGTCTGGCGCTTCGACTCGCCCGCGGCGGACGACGAACGCGCCGCCGTCACCTTCCATCTGGTGTCCGAGGACGGCGACCAGGGGTACCCGGGGCGTCTCGAGGTGGCCGTGACGGTCGCTTGGACCGTTCGCCACGAGCTTGAGCTGGCGTTCGAGGCGCGCACCGACGCCCCGACGATCGTGAACCTGGCGCATCACGGCTACTGGAACCTCGCCGGCGAGGGTGAGGGAACCGTCGACGACCACGTGCTGGGCGTGCGGTCCGCGTCCTTCCTCCCGGTGCGGGAAGGGGCCCTGCCGACGGGCGAGCTCCGCCCCGTGACCGGCACGCCGTTCGGCCTGACGGGCGGACGGCGGCTGGCCGATGTGGTCCGCGCCGACGACGAGCAGGTGGGTCGCGCCATGGGGGTCGACCACTGCTTCGTGCTCGACCGCGCCGGCGCCGTTAGCGACGAACTCGTCCCTGCCGCCGTCCTGCGCGATCCCCCCAGTGGACGGACGCTGCAGCTGAGCACCACCGAACCGGGGCTGCAGGTCTACACCGGCGGATACCTGGACGGCACCCTCGTCGGCCGCTCGGGACGCCGCTACCGGCAGGGCGACGGCGTGGCGCTCGAGCCACAACGTTTCCCAGACGCCGTCCACCACGATCAGTTCCCATCGGTGGTGTTGCGCCCTGGCGAGGTCTACCGGCAGCGTTCGCGGTTCGCGTTGTCGGTAGGGTAAAGGCCTGATCCGGCCAGCTCGACCGGGCGACGGACCGCCAGCGGCTGCGCGCGCGGCAGGTCCAGCGGACGTGAACGGGCATTCCGTCCCGCCCCTTCGGAACTATCCTTGACTTGCCTGGCAGCCGACGGTCGCGCGACCGTGCGGAACCGCATCACGTCATCCCGCCCTCCGCGCCCCGTCCGGACCTCGGAGGTGGGCCATGCTCGCGAACGGAATGCTACCCCTCGTCATCGGAGCGCTGGGCCTCGTGTTGGCCGCGTTCGCCTATCGCCGTTTGCTCGCGTTCCCGACCGGCGGCCTGGCGCTCACGAACGTCTCGGACAAGATCCGTGTCGGTGCGCTGAGTTTCCTCCAGCGCGAGTTCATGGTGTTGCTTCCCTTCCTGGCCGTGTTGGCCGTGGCGGCGTGGTTCGCCTTCGGACCCTCTTCCGCGCTCGCGTTCGTCGTGGGCGCGACGGCGTCGTCGACCACGGCGGTGGTGGGCATGCTCGTCGCCACCCGCGCGAACGTTCGGACCACCCACGCGGCCCACGGACGGAGTACGGCTGCAGGGCTCGACGCGGCCTTCAGCGGCGGCAGTGTCATCGGCCTCGTGCTCGCGTCGCTCGGCATCATCGGCCTGGGTGCGCTCACCTGGGGACTCGGGCTCAACGCCGGTACGGCGGTGGCCCTGCAGTCCTTCGGGGTCGGCGCCTCGTTGGTCGCACTCTTCTTCCGCGTCGGTGGCGGCATCTACACCAAGGGCGCCGACATCGGCGCCGACCAGGTCGGCAAGCTCGAAGAAGGGATCCCCGAGGACGACGCTCGCAACCCGGGCGTGATCGCCGACAACGTCGGCGACATCGTCGGCGACACGGCCGGCATGGGGTCGGACCTGTTCGAGTCGTACGTCGGATCCGTGATCGCCACGATCGCGATCGCAGCCACGCTCGGCGAAGGGGTCCGGGCCACGCTCGGCACCGAGGCGGCGCTCCTGGCGCTACCGCTGGTGCTCGCGTCGGTCGGGCTCTTGTGCTCGGCGCTGGGCGTGCTGGTCGTGCGCGCGTTCGCCGATCGTGCGCCGGCGCTCGTGCTTCGCTCCGGAACGACGGGTGCGACGCTGCTGTTCCTGGCCGCCGCCGTGGGCGTCGTCCTCTGGTTCGACGTGGCCGCGGGGGTCGCGTGGGCCGTGGTCGCAGGTAGCGTGGGTGGGATCGCCATCGGCTACGCCACCGAGGCAGCCACCAGCGGCCGACCGATCCACAAGCTGGCGAAGGCCGCCGAGACGGGCGCGGCGTCGGTGATGATCGCCGGCCTTGCGCTGGGTCTCGGCTCGACCCTCATCCCGCTGGCTCTCATGGCGGTCACGATCCTGGTCGCGGCCTCGGTCGCGGGCCTCTACGGCGTCGGCATCGCGGCCGTGGGCATGTTGGGCACGGTCGCCATGACCATGGCCATCGACGGCTTCGGGCCCATCTCCGACAACGCCGGCGGCATCGCCGAGATGGCGCACCTGGGTGACGAGACCCGCAGCCGGACCGACGAGCTCGATTCGCTCGGCAACACGACCGCCGCCATCGGCAAGGGTTTCGCCATCGGCGCGGCCGCGCTCGCGGCCCTCACGATCCTCGCCGCCTACGTCCAGACCTTGACGGCCCTGCGGCCCGGTTTCATCCTGTCCTTCGACGACCCGCGGGTGCTGGTGGGGATGCTCCTCGGCGGCGTGGTGCCGTTCGTCGTGTCGGCGGTGACGATGCGTGCCGTCGGCGACGCAGCCCTGGCGATCATCGCGGAGATCCGGCGGCAGTTCCGGGAGATCCCCGGCATCTTGAAGGGTACGGCCGACCCCGACTTCGCGAAGTGCATCGACATCGCCACGCAAGCCGCCCTGCGCAAGATGGTGCTTCCCGGCGCGATCGCCGTCGGGACGCCCGTCGTCGTGGGCTTCGTGTTCGGGCCCGTGGTGCTGGGCGGGATGCTGGGCGGCGCGCTCGTCGCCAGCGTGCTCCTCGCCCTCATGATGGCCAACGCCGGCGCCGCCTGGGACAACGCCAAGAAGTACATCGAGGCCGGCCACTTCGGTGGCAAAGGCTCCCCGGCCCACCAAGCCGCGATCGTCGGCGATACCGTGGGGGACCCGTTCAAGGACACGTCGGGACCGTCGCTGAACATCCTGATCAAGCTCATGACCATCGTCAGCTTGGCCATCGCGCCGCTGTTGGGGGCCGGCCTGTTCTGACGTCGCCGTGAAGCAGGCCGCAGCCCGCCCTTCGGTTCGAGGGGCGGGCTGCCGTCGTTGGGCGGCGGATCTCGGTGAGGGCGCTCGGGTTCTGGGAGGTCGACATGCGGCACGCACCGTCGGTCGTCGCGGCGCTCGTGCTTCTTCGGCCAGTGCCCTCAGGGTGACCGCCTCGCCGAGGCAGCGGCGCTCGCGTTCACCGTGGTGCTGCTGACGCTGCTGGCCTCGCTGCATGTGGCCGGCGGGTGGGTGCCCGCCCGGAGTGCGGCGACGGGGGCGCTCCTGCTCGGGGTCGCATCGCTGGCGTTCGCCGGCGAGGTCGGTGGGCTGGCGCGACGCTGGGCGGTAGCGGCGGTCGTGTGCGGGGTGACGTTGGTCGTCGTGACGCAGGTGGAGGCGCGTCGTGCGCCTACAAGCCGAGCCTGCCCATGAGGTACGCCGCCACCCGTTCGATGTCGGCCCGATCTCTCAGCGGCATCCCCATCCGCTCGAGCGTCGGCCCCATGGCGCGGCGCATCGTCGCCAGGTCGGTAGCCAGCGTCGGGTCGTGTTCGTCCGAGGCTCCAGTCGCTCCCCGTCCACCGACGTCGCGCACGATCGCCTCGACGAGGTCCGCGATCCGCGCCATCTTGGCGTAATCCAGCTTCTCGGGCGTGTCGTCGGCCGTGTGGTAGTGGCGCCACCTTCCACAGGTCAGGAACAGGTACGGCACCTCGTGGAGCCGGAAGACGTGATGGTCCGACATGTCGCCGACGTAGCGGTTGAGGGCCGTCATCACCTGCAGGCCGTCGATGTCGGGCAGTGCTGCGATCGTGTGCTCGAGGTCGGCATCGCTCTCCACGCCCGTGACGAAGACGACGTCCTCGTGATCGGGGAAGGGCACCGCGTGGCCGACCAGGTCCATCACGAACGCGGCGTGGATCGCGCCCTGTCTCTGGTGCCCGTAGAACCAGGTCGATCCCATCGACGGTCCCTGGAAGTACGGCGGCTCCTCGGCGTCGAACAGCGCGATGAGCACGTCGCGCGCCGCCGGTACGGTGACCAGACGGTCCGCGACCTCGAGGGCGATGGCCACCGCAGCGGCGTTGTCGTCGGCGCCGGGCAGGTCACCGGCCGTGTCGTAGTGCGCGCCGATCAGTAGTGGGGCGGACGAGCGATCATGGCCGCGCGCGACGCCGACGAGGTTCGTGAACGACGCACAGTTAGCTCGGTACGGAAGATCGAACGACGCGCCGTAGGGTTCGAGGCCGGTCGCGCGCAGGCGATCCAGCAAGAACGCCAAGGCGCGTTCGTGGCCCTGCGATCCGACGCGACGACCCTCGGGGAGGGCGAGGCGTTCGACGTCTCGCCTGAGGCGTGCGGCCGAGTCCGCTGGTCCCGTCGTCGTCATGCCCCATGGTTGCACGATGGCATCGTCGTCACGGGCCGACGCCTTCACTCAGAACCCGATCGCCAACCCCTCCCGCCGCCCGTCCGAGGCGGCGACGTAGCCGCCGTCCGGCAGGCGCCACGCCATCTGCGCACCGCCGAAGAAGGCCGGCGCAGACGGTTCGTCGACACGGACCCGGTGCCCGCGCTCCTGCAGCTGCGCGACCACCCGCGGATCGACCTCGCGCTCGACGACGACCGTGTCGTGTTCGTCGAGGTGCCACCGCGGTGCGTCGATGGCGGCTTGCAGGTTCTGGCCGTGGTCACGCAGCCGAACCACCAACTGCACGTGCATCTGCGCTTGAACGTGGCCGCCGATGACGCCGAACGCCGCCAGGGGCCGACCCTGCTGCGTGAGGAACGCCGGCACGATCGTGTGGAAGGGGCGCTTGCCGCCCGCCACGCGGTTGGGATGTCGGGCTTCCGTCACGAAGCCGGCGCCACGGTTCTGCAGGGCGATCCCCGTTCCGGGAACCACCACGCCCGAGCCGAAGCCCATGTAGTTCGATTGGATGAGCGACACCATGCGGCCCTCGGCGTCTGCCGCCGTGACGTACACGGTGCCACCTCGCGGCGGCGTGCCCCAGGCGAAAGTGCTGGCGCGGGTGCGGTCGATGAGGCCGGCACGTGCCGTCAGGTAGCCGGGGTCGAGCAGGGTCTCGGTCGGGACGTCCATCGCGTGGGGATCCGCGATGTAGCGGCGGCCGTCGGCGAAGGCGAGCTTGAGCGCCTCCACCTGGAGGTGGATGGACTCGGCGCCGTCGGGCGGAAGCGTGGCCAAGTCGAACCGGTCGAGCAGGCCGAGCGCGATCAGCGCCACCAGCCCCTGGCCGTTCGGTGGCAGCTCGACCAGCTCCACGTCGCGGTAGGGCTGCGCGAGCGGCTGCACCCACTCGGCGCGATGCTCGTCGAGGTCGTCTTCGCGCAGGGCGCCGCCCTGGGCGCGGGCGTGGGCCGCCATGCGTTCGGCGAGCGCCCCTCGGTAGAACGCGTCGCCCCGACTGATCGCGATCGCCTCGAGGGTGTCGGCCTGGTCCGGGAAACGGAAACGCTCTCCAGGATGGGGTCCGCGCGCGCCGGGAAGGAAGGCGGCGGCGAAGTCGCGCATGCCGTCGAAGGTCCGGACGCTCCGGCCCCACGCCTCCGCGGTCATCGGGCCCACCGGGAAGCCCTCGCGCGCGTAGCGGGCGGCGGGCGCGACGAGCCGCTCGAGCGGCAGGCGCCCGAACCGTTCGGCCAGGGCCACCCATGCCGAGACGGCGCCCGGCACGGTGACCGGGTCCCAGCCGCGCTCGGGCATCGCGTCGAGGGCGCCGAGGCGATCGACGTCGAGCCGCTTGGGCGACCGGCCGGAGGCGTTCAGACCGTGGATCTCGGCGCTGTCCCAGACGAGGGCGAAGGCGTCGCCACCGATGCCGTTGCTCGTGGGTTCCACGACGGTCAGTGCGATGGCGGCCGCCAAGGCGGCGTCGATCGCGTTGCCACCGTCGGCCATCGCCTGCAGACCGGCTTGCGCCGCCAGCGGTTGCGAGGTGGCGACCACGTGATCGGCGAGCACGGGCATGCGGCGCGTGGCGTAGGGGTAATCGTGGCGGAGGGGGTCCATGGGTGTCCTCGGGGGCGGTGCCGGTGGTTCAGCGGCTCCGGGGGTCGAGCGCGTCTCGAAGCCCGTCGCCGATCAGGTTGAAGGCCAGCACCGTCACGAGGATGCCGATCCCGGGGATGACGCTCAGCGAACGGGCGGTGTAGAGGTAGGTGCGGGCGTCGCTGATCATCGCGCCCCACTCGGCGATCGGCGGCTGGGCACCGAGACCCAGGAACGAGAGGGTGGCCGCCGTCAGGATCGAGGTCGCGAGCCGAAGCGAGGCGTAGATGAGGATGGGCGAGACGACGTTCGGCATGATCGACCGCACGATGATGCGAACGTCGCGCGCTCCGAGCGCGCGGGCGGCGGTGACGTACTCCTCCTCGCGGGCGTTCATGACCGACGCTCGGGCGATCCGGGCGAAGGTGGGCACCGAGAACAGGGCCACCGCGAACACGACGTTGGTGAGCCCTGGACCGAGGGCGGCGACGATCGCGATGGCCAGCAGGATGCCGGGGAACGCGATCAGGACGTCGACCAGCATCATGATGGGTCGGTCGAGCCGGCGGAAGTAGCCGGCCAGCACCCCGAGCACCACGCCGAGCAGCAGCCCCAGGCCGACGGAAGCCGCACCCACGGACACCGAGACGCGTGCCCCGAAGATCAGCCGGCTCAGCATGTCGCGGCCGTACTGGTCGGTGCCGAGCGGGAAGCCCTCGGACCCGACCGGCCGCAGCACGTTGCCGTAGTCCTGGAAGTACGGGTCCCTGGGGGCGAGCCACGGTGCGAGCAGCGCGACCGTCAGGACGCCCGCGCTCAAGACGGCGCCCACCATGAAGTGCGGGCTGCGCAGCAGCTTGCGCACCAGCTTGGGCAGGGGTTCGCCCCGGGCCGGCGGGGCGGCGACCGTCACTGGTACCTCAACTGCGGGTTCAGCAGTGCGTACGAGAGGTCGACCAGCAGGTTCACGAACACGAACATCGCGGCGATGAACACGACGCACCCCTGCACGACCGCGTAGTCGCGCGCCAGGATGGCGTCGACCGTCAGACGACCGATGCCGTTGATGGCGAACACCGTCTCCGTGACGACGGCGCCGCCGAGCAGGTAGCCGAAGTTGAGCCCGAGGATCGTGACCACCGGGATCAACGTGTTGCGCAGCGCGTGGCGGTAGGTCACCGAGCGCTCGTTGAGGCCCTTGGCACGCGCCGTCCGGATGTAGTCCTGCTGCAGCACCTCGAGCATGCCGCTGCGGGTGAGGCGAGCCACGAGCGCCATGCCGCCGGCCCCCAGCGTGAGCGCCGGCAGCACCACCGACCGCAGGCCCTCGGGCGACAGGAAGGGTTGGGCGAGGCCGGCGGCCGGGAACCAGCGCAGGTCCACGGAGAACCAGATGATGAGCATCAGGCCGAGCCAGAAGTTGGGGATCGAGACACCGAGCAGCGACACGGTCATCAGCCCGAGGTCGGTCGCCGTGTTCTGTTTGGTGGCCGCCAGGACGCCGAGGACGACGCCGAAGAGGGTCACCACCATGCTGGCGGTGGCGAGGAAGAGCGTGTTCGGCAGGCGGACGGCGATCATCTCCCGCACGGAGACGCGCCGCTGGACCGATTGGCCCAGGTCGCCGCGCAACAGGCCGCCGACGAACGTCAGGTACTGCTCGGGGAGGGGCCGGTCGAGGTCGAGCCGCGCTCGGATGTTGGCGATCTCCTCGGCGGTCGCGGTCGGGCCGCCGATCAGAACGGCGGGGTCACCCGGCGCAAGGTGCAGGATCAGGAACGTCAGAAGGGTGACGCCCAACAGGATGGGGATGGTCTCGACCAGCCGACGAAGCGCGTACTGCGTCATCCGAGGGGCCCCTTCAGGCGGATCGCGGGAGATGGTGGAGCGGCAAGATAGGGGCCCTGCGAGCGGGACCGGAACGGCCGGTCCCGCTCGCAGGGCTTGGTCGGTCAGTCGGAGATCACGGCGTTGCCGACGAGCCAATCGCCGTTGGGCAACTGTTCGAGGCCGCTGAGGGCGTCGCGGTGCGCCACCAGCAGGACCTCGTGGTAGAGCGTCACCCATGCGACGTCGGCGAGGAGCGCCCGGTTGGCCTCGTCGAGCAGCGCGAGGCGCTCGGCCTGGTCGGTGGTGGCGCGGCTGGCGTCGATGATGGCGTCGATCTCGGGGTTGCTGTACGCCGAGCGGTTCGAGGCCCCGACGTTGGCGGTGTGGAGGTTGGGGTAGAGCAGCTCGCTACCGTCGGCGGTGACGTTGCTCCACCCGAGCAGGAAGAGGTCGTGCTCGAGGTTGCTCGTGGCCGCGAGGTAGGCGCCCCACTCGACGAGGTTGATCTCGACGTCGAGGCCCGCCTGGCTCAACTGGCCCTGCACGATCTGGCCCACGCGCGGGTAGTTGCCGATCTGGGGGACCCACAGCGTGACGGGGCGGGTGCCCTCGACCTCAGCCCACGCCTCGGTCGCACGGTTCGGATCGGTCCCGACGCACGCTTCCTCGACACCCTCGACGTATCCGAACACCTGCGGTCCGATCACGCTGCACGAGCCGACGGCGGTCGGCTGTAGCAGGGTGACGATCACTTCGGTGTTGACGGCCGACGCGACGGCTTCGCGGGCGCGCGCGTCCTGCCAGAGCGGGTCCTGGTGGTTGAAGCCGAGGTAGAAGACCGGGGTACCGGGCTGGGTCAGCACGGTGACGTCCGGAAGGGTCTGGACGCGGGCGACGAGCTCGGGCGGCAGCGTGTCGAGCAGGTCGACCTCGCCGCGCTCGAGGAGCGCCACTTGGGTGTTGACGTCGGGGATGACGACGATCTCGAAGACGTCGATCGCGGGCGCGCCGCCCCAGTAGTCGGGGTTGGCGGCCAGGACGATGCGGTCACCGCTCACCCAGCTGTCGAAGCGGAAGGGTCCCGTGCCGACCGGGTTCTGCATCAGGTCGCCGTACTGCTCGACGGCCGTGGGGCTCTCGATGGCAGCGTTGATGTGGGCCAACGCGGCAAGGAACGCGCCGTACGGGGCGCTCGTCGTCATCCGCAGCGTGAGGTCGTCGACGACCTCGATGGTCTCGACCGGGGCCAGTAGGCTGGCGCGCGGCGAGCCCGTCGCGGGGTCCTTGATGCGGTCGAAGGTGTGCTTGACCGCGGCGGCGTCGAAGGGCGTGCCGTCGTGGAAGGTGATGCCCGAGCGGAGCGTGAAGATCCAGGTGTTGTCGTCGGGCGTCTCCCACGACTCGGCGAGCCACGGCTCGAGTTCGAGCGTGGTCGGGTTGCGGCGCACGAGGTTTTCGTAGATGTGGCGGTTGGCCACCGACGACACCTGGTCGTTGGTCAGCACCGGAGACAGCCCGACGGCATCGGCCTGGGCGGCGTAGGTGAAGGTCGCCTGGGCCGCGCCCCACCCGAGGGCGGTGGCGAGGGCGAGGGCGAGGAGCGGACGGACGAGCTTGCTCATGGTCTGCCTCCTTGGGCGTGGAACCGGACGGACGTGGGTGGCGAGGGACGGGGCGGGACCGGTGCCGACGGGGTCAAGCGCCGTCGGGGGTCGACGTGAGAACGGAAGCCTCGACGGCGGCGAGGTGGTCGCGCATTGCCGTGGCGGCGTCGTCGTCGTCGCCGCGCGCGATGGCGTCGGCGATCCGTTCGTGCTGAAGTAGGCCGAGGCGGGGTTGGTCGCCGGTGAGGTGGACCACGCGCAGGTGCTCGAGCAGCGACCGCAGCGTGCCGACGACCGTCAAGACGGTCACGTTGCGCGCGATGGTGGCGATGAGCTGATGGAACTCGACGTCCTCGACGCCGAGTCGGCCGCCCGCTTCGACGCTCCGTCGTTGGCGGGCGATGGCGGCCTCGAGGAGCGCGGCGTGGTCCGACGTGCATCGGCGGGCGGCGAGAGCGGCGACCTGAGGTTCGAGGATGCGGCGGAACTCGAGGAGGTCCTGGGCCGCCTGTGGGTGGCCCGCGAGCAGACCTTGGAACGGCTGACTGAGCGTCTCGGCGTCCGGCAGGCGGATGACGCTGCCGTCGCCCTGGCGCACGTCGACGTACCCCAGCAGTTCGAGGTGGCGGATCGCGTCGCGCAGGCTCGCCCGGGACACCTGGAAGCGCTGCGCCAGCTGGCGTTCGGGCGGCAGCCGGTCGCCGGGCGCGAGCGCACCCTCGCGGATCATGCGCAACAGGTGCGCCACGACCTCGTCCGCGAGTTTGGTGCGCTTGACCGTCAGATCCGTGTCGAACACGTGGGCTCCTCGGTGGCGGGTGATCGGATGGTCTGACCAATACCGGTTCGGGTCAATGTACGAAGTTGCAGGCCTCGGGTCAAGCCCTCGGCTCGAGGGGTGGCGCGGGTGGCTTCGTCGCGGCTGGGCCACCGACGTGACCATCGCGCCCCCGTCTCCGCCTCGCCCCATTAGGGTCGCGGTGGGAGGCGCTGCGCGGCCGATCCGCCCGTCGCCCCCGCCTTCGAAAGGAGGACGACATGGCACGGAAACCTGAGATTCCCCAACCCTCGCTCCTCAGCCTGAACGACGAGGCGCTGACCGTGACGGAGCCCGCCGAGGACGTTCGCAACTACGGCGTCGTCGATCGCAACGGTGAGGACATCGGCAACGTCGACGATCTGCTCGTCGACGAGGGCGAACGAAAGGTCCGCTTCCTGCGCATCAAGGAGGGCGGCTTCCTCGGGATCGGCGGCCGCCACTTCCTGATCCCCGTCGACGCCGTCACCCGCATCGCCGACGACACCGTCTACGTCGACCAGGCCGGCGAGCACGTCGGTGCCGGTCCCGTGTACGAACCCGACGTGGCGTCCACCGACGCGTGGCGCCAGGACGCGTTCCGGGACGACGGCTACTACCAAGGCGTCTACCGGCACTACGGCTACGCGCCGTTCTGGGGACCCGGTTACGCGTACCCCGGGTACCCCTTCTACGTCTGACCAGACCCTCCGCGCTCGGATACGCGGCGGCGCCGGCCCTCGGGTCGGCGCCGTTCCTCGTCCTCTTGACACGTGACCAAATGGTCACGTAATGTCGCGCCATGGACGAGGTCTTCAAGGCCCTGGGCGATCCGACGCGGCGCCTCCTGCTGGACCGGCTCTTCGAGCGTGACGGCCGCACCCTCGGTGAGCTCGAGGCCGGCTTGGAGATGACCCGCTTCGGCGTCATGAAGCACCTCAAGGTGCTCGAAGGGGCGGGGCTGGTCCTGACGAGGCGGCGCGGGCGCGAGAAACTGCATTTCCTCAACCCCGTGCCCATCCGCCTCGTCCACGATCGCTGGGTGAGCAAGTACGCCGCGCCATGGGCGTCGGCCCTGAGCGACCTGAAGCGCGACCTGGAGGGCGATGCGATGGAGAAGATCTTCGAGATCTACGTCAAGGCGACGCCGGAACGGATCTGGCAGGCGATCACCGATCCCGAGCTGCGGCGCCGCTTCACGTTCGGCGTCGGTATGACGTCCGACTGGACGCCGGGTTCCTCCTACACGGCCACGACCGGTCCTGAGACCGTGTCACCCGGCATGCCCATCTCCGAAGGGGAGAACCTCGAGGTCGATCCACCGCGACGGCTCGTGCAGTCGTTCCGGGCCCTGTGGGGCGAGGACGTCGTGGCCGAAGGGACGTCGCGCGTGACGTGGGAGATCGAACCCGTCGGCGATTCCTGCCGCCTCACGGTCACGCACGACCAGCTCCGCGACGGCGCCAACGACCAGCTCTTCGGCGGCTGGCCGATGGTGCTCTCGGGTCTGAAGACACTGCTCGAGACGGGGGAGACCCTGACCACGCCGGGCTCGCTCCGGTACCTGGCCGACGCGCCCACCGGCGCGGAGGTCGGATCGAGGACGGCGCGGCAGATGGCGGAGATGCCTGGCGGGACCGCGGACGGGAGCTGAAGCGCGACGCGACGTGGACACGGTGCCGATCCCCGAGGTCGGCACCGATCCTCGGGATCGGCGCCGCTAGTGTGTGGCGCCCATCCAGCTCCGGACGAGTCTCGCGAGGTCGTCGGCCTTGCCGGCGATGTCTTCGTGGTCCCCGAACGTGACGGCCGCTCGGTCGGGCGCCAGCCACGCGAGGAGGCCCGTCTCGTCCTCGAAGACGAACGCGTCGGCACGCCTCTTCGCACCACGGTGGAAGACGAGCTGGACGACGTCCTTGGGTTGCAGGCGGAACGTGACGCGGTCGTCGTCGTAGCCGTAGCTCGGGGCGTTCCACTTGATCCGCTCGACGAGTTTCGCGTCCGCGTCGAGGACGATGGTGCGGACGGCTAGGACGTCGGCCTTGCGTTCGTGCTTCAGGTCGTGCAGGAAGGCATCGACGTCTGCCTTCGCGCGAGCCCGCTTGGGCGTTTCGTTCGATGCCGTCATCGCCGTGTCGCTCCGTGACGTCGGGGCCACGTCGTCGCTGAGGTCGGACGCTTCGCCGGCAACCCGGCGACCGGCTGGCTCTCGTGTGGGCGATCCATGGTCGCACCCCTTCCGGATCCGGCGCCGACAACCGGGTTGGTGGACATCATGCGGGTTGCGCACCGGCTTCGTGACGCATCCGGCCCTCGTGGTAGCTTCCGCCATCCGCTCGTGCGAGGACTCGAACCGCAGCTTGGGAGGTCGCAGCGTGCCACGGACCGAGGATGAAGCGAAGCCGACGCGACGGAAGACCTCGTCGAGGCGAGGCCAGGGCATCGGACTCGGTGTGGCGATCGGTACTGCCATCGGGACGGCGATCGGTGTGGCGACGGACGACCTGGCGCTCTGGCTGAGCCTCGGGATCGCGATCGGCACGGGGATCGGCGTGGGGCTCGACAGGGTCGACGTCAAGACGACGCGGCGTGCCCGGGACTCGAAGCGTGGACGGCACGACGGTCGCTGAGTGATGCAGGAGCGCGACGTGGTGGGCCGACGCATGGAGGACGGGTCGACCGGCGAAGGGTTCGAGCCCGCGCTCACCATCGCCCGTTTCGTCCTCGCCGAGGCCACCGACGCCGAGTACGAAGCGCTCCATCGGCTGCTCGAGCACGTCCGCACCGAGCGCGACCCGGGTGAACCACCCACGCCCCCCTCGGTCACGATGCACAGGTTCCGCAACTTCCCGGCGTTCCTCGAGGCGCACGCATGGACCGTCACGCGGACCGGCGCCGAGGAGGTGATCGGTTTCGGGGCCGTCTATCTCCCGCTGACGTCCGAGAACGGGCATCTGGCCGAGTTCACCCTCGCCGTTCACGCCGAGCATCGTCGCCGAGGGATCGGACGGCGCCTCCTCGCTCGCGTCGTCGACCTCGTCGCGACGCGGGAGCGGCGGCTGCTCGTGGGCGCCACCTACGGTCAGGTCCCCGCCGGCGAGGGGTTCATGCGGCGCCTCGGTGCGACCCCGGGCGTGGAGGCTCAGACCCACCAACTCGACCTCGCGCGGCTCGACCGAGGCCTCGTCGCCCGCTGGCTCGAGGCCGAGCGCCAGCACGTGGACACGTACGAGATCGGTCTCTGGGAGGGACCGTATCCGGACGGCGAGATCGAGGCGATCGCCGCGCTCCACGACGTCATGAACCACCAGCCGCGCGACGATCTGGAGGTCCACGACGAGACGACGACACCCGAACAGCTCCGGGACCTCGAGCGCTTCTGGTTCGCCGAAGGCAGGACGCGGTGGACGCTGTTCCTCCGCGCTCGCGCCACCGGCACCCTGGTCGGCTTCACGGACATCGCCCTCGACGACCGTCGACCGGAACTCGGCCTGCAAGGCAGCACCGGTGTGTTCCCGGAGCATCGGCGTCAGGGTCTGGGCCGGTGGCTCAAGGCCGCCATGATCCGGCGGCTGCTCGCCGAGCGGCCGGAGGTCCGCTTCGTGCGCACGACCAACGCCGACTCGAACACCGCCATGCGGCGGATCAACGAGGACCTCGGGTTCACGCCCTACGCCTCGGAGTGCGTCTGGCAGGTGGCGACGCAGGACGCCCTGGCGTTCCTCCGCGGAGCGACCCCGCCGGCCGGGTAGGCCGCTCGAGCGTCGCCGCGCTGCGCCCTCGACTACATCCGCAACTGCCGCGTGAGCTCGGTCAGGTTCGTCGTCGACGCACGCTCGCGGACGTCGCCCTGGTAGCGGTCGAAGAGCGACCGACCGCGCTCGAGCTCGCGTGCGAAGACGGCGCGGATGCGGGTCTGGTCGAGGGTGCGGCCCGCGGCGAAGTAGTCTTCGGCCACCTTGCCGATGGCGTACGTCGTGCCGAACGTGGTGACCGCACTGGTCGCGGTCTTGCCGAGTCCGCCGACGGCTTTGCCCGCCAGGCCGCGCAGCGCACCACCGAACAGCTTGCGCGCGTACCCCTCGAGCACCTGTCCCGTGAGGCCGACGCCCGCGATCGCCAGCAGCTCGCGGATGCTCCCCTGGTCGAGGGCGTAGCCGTGGGCACGACCGATGTCGTGCACGGTCTTGAGCTGTACCGGCACGATGGCCATGGTCGCCAGGGATTGTGGCAGCAGCTCCAGCGCCGCGGCCATGATGGCGCGGTTGAGGATCAGGCGGTCGAGGTCGGGGGCCGACGGAGACCCCTTCCGATCCAGCGGCGACGGGTGCGGACTGCGGGGACCGCGCCGACGAGCGCACCGGCCGTGCCCGTCGCCAGCTCGGTGCTGGCGCTCAACGGGGCGTCCGCCAAGGCTTCCGCCTGTTCCAGGATGGCCACCGCATCGGCGTGCTCGAGGCCGAGCGCCCGTTCGAGTCGGTCGAGGAAGGCACGTTCGGCCGGAGACGTGTGCCCGTCGGCGTCGCAGGCACCGACGGCCATCTCGAAGGCGTAGGTCTGCATGCCGGGGGTGGTGATGGCCGCGGCGGCGTCCTCCATGGCGACGCGACCCAGCAGGACGTCCTTGAAGAGCCGCGCGGTGTCGACGCCGCCGAGGGCCTCGAACACGTCGGCGAGGTGGGCGCGCTCCTCGGGGCGCAGGCCGTCCGCTTGCGCGGCCATCAGGCACAGGGCGGCGACGGCGTCGTGCTCGGTCAGCGTCGGCGTCGGCGTCGGTACGGTCTTGGGCTCCATGATCTAGTTTCACCGTGCACGATGAGAGCGGGGCGAGGGTGCCGGGGTGAGCGCCACCCGGGTCGAGGGCAGGGCGGGGCGTAGCCTGGGGGCATGAACGATCTCGACACCGTCGCGACCGCGCTCGCTGAGGCCCGTGGCGTCGTCGTCCTCACGGGCGCCGGGGTGTCGGCCGAGAGCGGGCTGCGCACGTTCCGTGGGACCGACGGTTGGTGGCGTGGTCACGACCCCCTGAGCCTGGCCACGCCGGAGGCGTTCGAGGCGGACCCGGCGCTCGTGAGCGAGTGGTACGACGAGCGCCGCCTCGCCGCGCTCGCCGCCCACCCCAACCGCGCGCACGAGGCGTTGGCCGCGCTCGAGCGTCACGTGCTCGATGCCGGCGGTCGCTTCCTACTCGTCACCCAGAACGTCGACGGCCTCCACCGGCGGGCGGGGAGCGAAGCCGTCCTGGAGCTGCACGGCAACTTCACCGTCTGGCGCGACCACCGCAGCGGGCGACGGGTGACGCCGCCTCCGACGCCGTTCCCGTCGCACCCGCAGCCGGGTCCCGACGGCGGCCTCCTGCGACCCGACGTGGTCTGGTTCGGCGAGGCCCTACCCGCGCGGGCGCTGGCGGACGCCGACGCAGCGCTGTCGTGGTGCGACCTGCTCCTCGTGGTGGGCACGAGCGCCGTCGTCTACCCTGCGGCCGGGCTGATCGAACGCGCAGCGGCGAGCGGCGCGCGGTGCGTCGAGGTCAACTTGGAGCCGTCGGCGGCGAGCGTGCACGACCGGTTGGTCGGGCCGGCTGGCGAGGTGGTGCCGCGACTCGTGGCGGGCGCGTACGGCGGTGGGTCGAGGACGGGCTGATCCCGTCGGCGGTCCGTGCATCGACGTCCGAAGCACACCGCCTTCCTGATCGCGGCGTGCAGCCGGAGGTGCGTCGAGGTCGACCGCGAGGTCGTCGGTGGCAAGGGCGCACGACCGGTGGGTGGGGAGCGCAGGCGAGGTGCTGCCACGGTCGTCCGCATGCGCGTTCGAGCAGGGGGCGGGGTCACCGCTCGTACCCCACCACTAGGAACACCTGCCGGTCGACGTCGAGCCAGTGGCGCACCCGCGTGCACACGAGTCGGCCGTTCTCGTCGACGCGCGCGGTGTCGACGTCTGGTTCCCAATGCACGTAGTCGCTCCAGCGGCCGAAGGGCACCGTGCGGAAGGGCGTCCCGGGGCCCTCGTCCACGTAGGCGACCAGGCTGGTGATGCGGGTGGCGTCGAGCGGGACGCGCGCGCAGACCTCAGCGCAGGTCGCGTAGTCCTGCAAGACGGCGTCGAGACCGAACACGTTGAGGACGTCCCCCACTGCGCGGGAAGCGCGGCTCGGCTCACCGGCTTCGAGGCCACCGCGCCCGATCGCGTCGAACGCACCGCGAACGGTCTCGTCGACGAGGACGGTCCCACGACATGGGGGCGTCGCACCGTAAACCGAGTAGGCGGGGCTCTGGAGCGAGACGACGCTGCTCGTCGACCAACCCGACTGGGACAGGGCACCGCCGCCCAACGCCAGAACGATCATGGCGTGGATCCAGCGGTACTGCGGCCGCTCAACCACGGTCGGACTCGCACGGCGATTCGAAGGTGTGATCGCCGAGTAGCGCCGTGATCTCGTCGGCACTCAGATCCTTCCAAGCGAGCTCGCAGGCGACGTCGAGCCACGCCTCGGCATGGGTCGGCCACAGCCGCACCGCGCCCAGGTCGTCGGCGGTCACCAACCAGCGTCCGTCGGCCGTGAAGGCGAGGCGCGCCGGGCCGGACGCGTGGCCGCGGAAGGGGAGCCCGATCGCCGTCAGCGTGACCCCATCGACCAGACGGATGCCGCCGTCGTGGTCCCCGAGCGCCAGCATGCTCCCGTCACGGGAGAAGGCCCCGATCCGCGCGCCGGGCCAATGGGCGACGCGGTCGAGCGACGGCACCGACCAGAGCGTCACCGAACTACCCGACGACGCGAGGAGGCGCATGCCACCGGGATCGAACGCGAGCGTGCGCACGGCAGCCCGGTCCGTCTGCTCCACGCGGCCGACGACGGTGTCGTCCCGCCACAGCTCGATCTCGTGCTCGAGTGCCACCGCCCACGTGTCGCCGTTCGCCCGCGCGACGACGGCGCCCGGCGCCCATCCGCGCGTGGGACGGCGGAGCAGGACGGACGTCTCGGCGGCGTCCCAGGGGACGCGGGCCACGATCCCACGGACCCCGCCGACGATCCACATCGCGTCTTCGACGTCGAACGTGATGCTCCAGAGCGGATCGTCGTGGACGAACGGCGTTGCCAGCGGCTCGAGCGTCCGCGGGTCGCGGATCACGAGCAGGCCATCGCGACCGATCGTCGCGAGCCGCCCGCGCGCGAATGCGGCCCCGTTGACGCCTCCGGGGTGCGCCGCGAGGACCGTGGGCGGCGCCGAGGCGTCGGTGAGCGAGAGCCGCGTGAGCGTGCCGTCCTGGCTTCCCACGTAGGCGAACGCGCCCGCGTCGTCGACGGCGAGGGCGTGCGGCGCCCACCCCGCCGTCCCCACGCTCACGCCGAGACCCCGCCTCGGCGAGAGGTCCCAGGTCACCACCCGGCCATCGTCGGAGGCGGTGACGACGAGCTCGCCACCGACCGCGAGCCCGGTCACGTCTGCACGGTGCCCTCGTAGGGGCGTCGTCTGCTCGCGCCCGGTCGTGAGGTCGAACCAGACCGCGGCGCCATGGGCCGTACCGATGAGCACGCGGTCGGCGAGTTCGCCGGCGTCGACGGTGCGCACGCCCGAGACGCCGGAGGGCCAGCGAGCCGGTGCGTTCACCGAGTGAAGCGGCCAGTGGCGAACCGTGCCGCTCGAGCTCACGCTCACGAGGGTGGCGCCGTCGGCGCCGAAGGCGAGGCCTGCCGTGTCGCCGGTGGCATCGGGGGGCCACCACACCCGTTGCAGCGTCTCGGCGTCGAGGACGTCGACACCGTCTTGGACCGCCACCGCCACGAGCGAGCGCGTCGGGTGGGCGGCCATCGCCGCGCTCCAGGCCCGGTGACGGAACGCGGCCTCATGGTCCGCCCCGTCGACGGCGCTCGCCAGCACCGGGATGGCGGCCGCGACCGCGATGACCGATCCGGTGGGTGCCGGCGGGTTCCGGGCGACGTCGGCGAGCGGCGCTCGAGTGGCTGCGTTCCACGAACGGAGCGACCCCGTGAGATCGGTGCTCAGCCAGACGCGGCCATCGAAGGTGGTGGCGATGGCGGCGATCGGGCCGGCGTGCTGCGCGGGAAACGCGGCCTCGCGACGGAACGGCGAGCTGGTCCAGGCGAGCAAGCGCCCGTCCGCGCCGCCGCTCACGAGGGTGCGGCCGTCGGCCGAGAACGCCAGCGCCGTGACGGATCCGGTGTGTCCTGCGAGGCGTCCTCCGGCGGTCGATCCGTCGACCACGTCGACCAGCCGCACGCCACCGAGGCCGTCGCCGACGGCGAGCAGCCTGCCAGCGGGATCGAGCGCGACGCCGTGCTTCACGTCGGCAGGATGGCCCGGTAGGTGGGCTGCGCCAGCAGCGTCCGTAGCAAGTGGTCGTACGACGCCGGCCCGGGGTCGAGGCGAACGGCGTACGCAGCCAACAGGGCGGCCAGACGCATGCCGGAGCCGAACGTGCCCGGGTCGTTGGCGATCGCGACCGCCTGGATGCCGAGCTGTCGCGCGAGGATCGAACGCGAGGTGCCGAGGGAGCGTTCGAGTTCGCTCGTGAGGTGCCCGAGTGCGACGTTGGCGGCCGTGGTCGCCTGCAACAGCGACTCGACCTCCGCACCAGAGCGTCGCACGGCGGAGGTCTGCCACGCGGTGGACGCCGCGAAGACGAGGGCCACCAGCATGCCGACACCCAGGAGGCCGTTCATCCGGCGTCGGATGCCGAGCTCGCGCTGCATGCGGCGACGGTGGGTGTCGTCCACCTCCTGTTCGTGCGCGCCGGAACGGAGGACGAACGCGAGTTCCGCCGGCCCGAACGAGTCGGGGCGGTCGCGCAGGTGTGCTTCGGCCGTACGCAGCCGTGGGCCCTGCAGGAGGTCGCTCGGATGCTCCCCCGCATCGTGCCAGGTGCGCACCGTGAAGCGCAGTCCCTCTTGCCAGCGGCGGAACGCGGCCGCCTCCCGCCACCAGCCGCGCAGCCGCGGCCAGTGTTCGAACAGCGCCTCGTGGACCACCTCGACCCGCTCGACCCCCTCTGCGTCCCGGTCGGTGACCACGAGGCGTGCGTCCGCCAGTCGGGTGACGACGCGGCGCCCGCGATCGCCGAGCTCGTCGAAACGCGCGGCGCGACGGGCGACCGTGTCGCCGATGCCGGGCCGACCGAGCTGCAGCAGCACGTCGCGCACGATGGTGAGGTCGGCGGCAGGGAAGGTGCCCACCAGGCGCTCGGCTTCGTGCGCGACAGCTTGGCGGACACCACCCAGATCGTCGTACGCCTCGTGGGTGAGGCGGCCGGCGCGGCGTCGGCGCCACAGCTCGGCGAGGGTGAACTGCAGCAGCGGGAGGGGATTGGGCACGTCGGCCACCGCCATGAGGAGGCGATCGGCGAGGCCGGGCTCGAGCCGCGCGAGCCCGCCGTCGCGCAGCGGCCCTTCGACGACCTCCCGCAGGTCGTCCACGGCGCCGAGGTAGCGCACGAGGTCGTCGCGCACGCGGCCCGCCAGAGCGGGAAGGCGCAGGAGCTCGTCCAGGAAGTCGGTGCGCACGGCCACCAGGATCGCCAGCCGTCCGTCCAAGCGTTCGTCGTCGAGTGCGTCCAAGAGCGCGTCGAAGAGGCGCTGGGAGCGCGAGGTGCGCCGCGCCTCGCCGTCACCCTCGAGGAGGAGGCTCTCCGGTTGGTCCACCACGATCGTCCACCGCGCGTCCTCGTGTTGGCCGAGCAGATCGGCGAGGGCGACGCCGCCCGTCTCGAGGTCGTGCGCGAGCCGCGCGGCGTCGACCGCCACCCTCGTGTCGTCGGCCGCGGCGTGCGCGGCGCGCAACAGACCGCGCGCCAACGTGGCGAAGGGCGCCGCCCCGGGCGACCACACGAGCGTGCGCCAGGGCTCGGCATCGGGCCCGCCGCCCGCGGCGAGCGCCGGAAGCACGCCGGCTGCGATGAGCGAGCTCTTGCCACTTCCCGAAGGCCCGGCGAGCACCACGAGATGCGGAGGCGAGGTCAGCGCGGCGACGATCTCGCTGGTGGCGCGTCCACGACCGTGGAAGTGCCTTGCGTCCTCGGCCGTGAACGCCGCCATCCCCGGGAAGGGCGAGCGCGAGACGATGTGCTGGAGCTCAGGCCACGCACCGAGGATCGCGCGCACCGGGACCATGAGCGCCTCGCGCACCCGTACGTCGCTGTCCCCCTCGGTCAGGATCCCGACGACGCCGTCGTCGGTCACGACGGGACCGCCGCTGTAACCGGGCCGCGTGAACTCCCGCGCGTCGGGGCCGCCTTTGACGAGCACCCAGCCGTTGGCGAGCACGTCGCGGAGCACACCGCTCGCGTAGGCGCCGTCGGGGCGGCCCGCCGGGAAGCCGAACGCGCGCACGGTCTTTCCCCACGGTGCCTCGTCGTCGACGAGCGGCAACGGCACGCCGGCTTGGTGTGCCGGCGGGTCGAACCGGAGGCCCGCCAGGTCGTAGGCGCCGCCGGCCGCCGGCCGGCGCGGCAGCCAGCGGACGACCGTCGCCTCGAGCCACGCATGCGGCGCGCTCGCCGGTAGGTCGAGGCGGACCGCTCGTCCTAGGGCCTCCTCGAGCTCGGGCGGTTCCCCCATGCGCGCGCCGCCACGTGCGCGCAGGTGAGCACGAGCCCCGGTGCGACCAGCACACCCGTGCCCACGACCTCGGACGTGGTGGCGTCCGACCAGATCCGGACGACGCCGCGAACGAGATCGTCGGCCGTCACCCTGGGCTCCGTGATCAGCACGCACGAGCGCAGCTGGCGCCACAACGCCGCGGGCGGAAGCTCCGTGGCGTTCCACGCGGCCGGTCGCCGGAGCTTGAGGTAGATCCTCCCCTCAGGGGGGTTGATCTCGACGTCGAAGAGCGTCCCCTCTGCGATCGCGGCCTCGTCGTACGCGGGTCCGTCACCGAAGAAGAGTCGAAGGCGCAGCGTCTCGGGGTCGATCGAGCGAAGCATCGGCGCGGCGTCGCTCTCGAACGCCAGGACGAGGTCGCTGAGGGTGACGTCGTCGGACTCGAGTTCGTGCCACACGACGCGGTGGACCGCGAACGTCGCCGTGCGGGCGTCCTGAAGGTGCCTGAGGGTGACGACGTAGGCGGGGGTGTCGGGCTCGGGTGACGCCCCGAACGGGACGAAGCCGGACGGTGCCGGAAGGGGGAGGGGTGGGGGAGCGTGGACGACGGGCTCGTCGTCGGCACCGTCGACCATGGACGCAAGGGCGTCGAGGGAGTCCGGGCGCTCGAGCAGCACCCCCAGACCGTGGAGTGCGGCACCGCCGGAGAAACGTCGGAGGTAGGCGCGCCGTCGCTCGAGGAAGGCCTGCAGGAGCGTCGCGTCACCCGTGTCGGCCGCGAGCCGCGCGCCGACGTCCTCGAGCGCCGTCTCGAACGGGCTGGGTCGAAGCGGCGTGTCGAGGAGGGGCCGGAGCGCGAGGAGGGCCTCGTCCGGCGCCCCCGCAGCCATCGCCGAGAGCGCGGTGAATGCCCACGAGAGCTCCTCGTGAGCCTGCTCCGCTGCCTCGTGTTCCGCGTCCGCGATGGCGGGGGCGCGGAGGGGGTCTCGACCTCCAGCCCCGCCGCAGCGGACGCCAGCGAGGGACGCAACTGCGCGTAGCCGCTCACGACGGCACGCCGTCCCGGGGCGTTTCGTTCATGAGGGCATCGGCGACGCGCTGCAAGAAGTGGCGTCGAGCGACCTCGAGCGCGTCGTGATGGGCGACCACGTAGTCCTTCCAGGCGGCTCCGGCGTGGAAGGCCGGCACATCGGAAGCTTCGCGTGCAAGCCGATCGTCGACCACGGTCGTGCTGCTGGGATACGTGGCGCTCACGCCCCAGCGCTGCAGCCGCGCCTCGCGTCGCTCGGCCACACCCTTGGCGCCGCGCCCGCTCAGGGCTTCGAATGCTGCGCGGTCCTGGTCGTTCACGTACGGCGACGGGGCGGTCCAGTGACGACCGGGGCGGTTCGCGTCCGTGGCCACGGCGTAGGCGACCGCGAAGTCCTCGCCGTCGGCGTGCTCCGTGAGCCACGAGACGTCGAAAGGCCACGAGGCGAGGAACGCGATGGGATCGCCGCGTCCTACACGCTCGGCCGTGCGTCGCCACGGTCCATCGAACCGCCGGCGCACGAGGGCGCGCAGGTCGCCCCCCGAGGGATGTTGCTCACGGTCGCCGGCGGTGCTGTCGCTCTTCGCGTCGAAGCGAAGCAGCGTCAGCACCCGGTGGAAGGGAAGGTCCCGGACGAAGCGGTCGGCGTCGAAACGAGCGTTCTGCTTGGCGGTCATCCAGCTCCGAAGTTCTTCCAGGACCGCAGGTAGATCGCTCACGGCGGGCCGCTGAAGCGCCTCCAAGACGGTCTCGCAGATCAGTGTGGCGAGGTGCGTGAACCCGGCTCCGTGGAGTTCGGCCGCGAAGCTCGTCCACGGTGCGAGCAACCGTTCGACGAGGTGCCCGTGGACGGCGTCGGAAGCTTCGCGCGCATGCATCGCGCCACCGTCCAAGCGCGTGTGATACCCGTGGATCGCGTCGCCCGCCAGGTCGAAGACCATCGCCAGGAACGCCGCCGGGTTGCGTGTGGGACGGTAGGGGAGATGGAGGGGGCCGTCCGCGCTGCCCATCGCATCGAGGCACCGCAGGGCGTAGAGGTTCCGACCGCGGGCACCGTCGCCGCGGCCCTCCGCGACGAGCCTCAAGAACCGGTCGGCGAGGTGTGCGACCGGTTCATCCACGCCCGTGGAGAACTGCATGGGCGCACCATACGTGTTGGTGCGTTCGTGACGGATGAACGTGGGTGCCCGTTTGCCTCGCCTCGGTCGGCGTCCCCACGGCAGCTCCCGCCCGAACGCCCTCACAGCCGCTCGGTGAGCCGCCGCGACTTCCTCCGACCGGAGACTCGCGCTGCACGCACACCGAGTCTCGAGGTTCGCCGCCTTCTTCACGCCGTCGTTCGTCCACGTGCGACCGTTCGGTCGACCCTAGGGCCAAGCGCGCGTCGCGGAGGATCGAACCCAAGAGCGGCCATCGCACGCCACCAGCCCTCCGGAACGGGTCGACCCGTTTCGTCGAACCGCTGCAGGACCTGCGCCGCCGGCTCCGGTTCGAGCGCGAAGGCCTCCGTGAGATCGACGGCCGCCTTCATCTGGTGCCAGGCGGCCTCCGTTCGCTTTCGACCGAGTTCCGAGAGAGCGAGCTCCAGATGGAGGTTTCGGGCGATGGAGCCGAGGCGCTCGCGTGTCGAGACGACCCACTCCTCCAGCTCGACGCCACAGCCCACCGCCGATCCCTGAAGGAACGCGCCACCGTACCGATCGAGAGCCACCTGCGGCTCAGCTGCCACCGCGTGCCGCTGGAACTCGAGCGCGTCCGTCGTGACGCTGGTTCGAAGTCGCCCGTCGCGCTCCGTCGGCCGATCGACCAGACGCCCGAGCCGGCGTAGCGTCGTGCTCAGCGCGTCTCGTGGATCTCGGCTGGACACGAAGAAGAGCCGCGCGAGGCGCTCGCGATCCGTCGGACCTTCGTGCGCGAGGTACGCGAGGAGCAGGAGCGGCTTCGGCCGTGTGACGGGCGAGCCCGCCAAGTGAAGCGCACCGAGCGTGCGCAAGGCGGCCGGTGCAGCTGTGCTGGGGAACGCGGACACTGCCATGCGGGCATCCTCCTCCGTCGGGTGGGCGTGGGCCGACGGAGGGAGGGTAGGGGATGGGTGCTCGGTGGTGCGCCGAAGTCGGGACTGCGGCTGGTGCGCAGGAGTCGAGTCGGTTCGTGCCTCCCCCTTCGCGATCATCGCTCCTGCTTCCCAACGTCGGCGCCGACCTACGTTCAGTCGATGATCCGCGAGCCCGTGAACGCCCACGTGACGACGCAGCCGCTCTCGAACGTGTACACGGATTCGCCGGCGAACTCGTCCGCCTGCCACTCGCTGACCGACACCACCTCGTATGCCTGCCCGCCCGGCGCGGTGTCGCTGCGGGTGAGCGTGACGGTGTCCCTGAAGCGGGTGCCCGTCGAGATCGCGCCGGTGTCGCTCGTGGCGGTCACCTCGTTCAGGTAGGTCTCGAAGGTGACGTCGCCGGTGAGGACCGTTCCCACGGGGACCTCCGCACAGCTGCTCTCCGTCGCCGTCAGCGAGGTGCTCCACGGACCGTCGATCGCGACCTGGCCATCGTGCAGCACGTTGACACCGCGCGCTTCGAGTGCGGCGATGTCGGCCCTGGCGCTCGAGCCTTCGCTGAGATCGAGAGGGTTGTCCCTCAAGTCGATCACGTCGCCCGTGCCCAAGCCTTCGTTCGAGAGCAGCGTCGAGACGTCGACGATGTCGTTCGACTGCAGCGTGAGCGTGTCGAGGAGCTCGAGGTCCACCAGCGGCGAGAGATCGATCACGCCGTTCCGATTGAGGTGCAGCTTCTCCATCATCGCCAACGTCGCGAGCGGCGCGAGATCGATGATGCCGTTGTCGCTCAGTTCCGCGTCGAAGATGTGGAGGGCGTACTCGAGACCCGCCAGATCGGTGATGCCTCGGTGGTTGGCGGTGAAGTAGGCCAGGTCCAGCAGGTCGACGCAGGACGGCGACTCGCTCAGGTCAAGATCGTCGCGGATGGCGGCAGCCAGACCGGGGTCGGAGATGGGATCGGGATCGACGCAACCGGCTGCACCCACACCGAACGTTCCCGTAACCGCCGCGGAGACGTCGAACTCCGCGGGTTTCATGGGCCTCGCCACCGTGCGGTCGATGGGGAACGAGAAGACCGTGGCGTAGTACTCGCCCACGGGCAGGGCGAGCCCAGCCACCGTCCCTGTGGTGTCGGTGGTGATCGCGCTTCCGAAAGCGTTGGCTCCGACCCGCAGGGGCGCATCGTAGATCGTGGCGGCGTAACTCTTCGCACCCGCCGGCGCATCCCACTCGAGCGAGACGGACTCGCTGCCATGAGCCGTGACCGAAGCGTTCTGGGCCACGTCAAGCACGCCCACGGCGTCGGTGGTGGCCGTCGCCGTGTACGCCGCACCGTCGAAGGTCACGGTGGCCGTGTAGGCGCCGGCGACGGCCGGCGTGAACGCCGCCGCCCACGACCAGCCCGAAGCGAACCCGGCTGCAGAGGCCTCGAACTCGTACGCCGTGTCCCCGTTCCAACCCGTCGGACCGACGATGCGTACGTCCACCGGCTCGGTCGGCAGGTCCTCGGACCGGCAGGAAGACGTAGAACGCGAAGGCCGTCTGTGCTTCGGCGAGCACGGGGGCGACGTTGTACGTGCCGACGGAGAGGTCGATTCCGGGTACGACCGTGGCGCTCGCCCCCGCTGCCACCGAGGCGCTGCTGCCTTGCGCACCCGCGGCCGCCACGGCGTAGACGTATTCGACGCCCGGCTCGACGCTGCCGTCGATGAACGTCTCCGTGTCGACCGGCACCTCGCCGACCGGCTCCAACGCCCGAGCGCTCACGGCCGTGCTGGTGCTGGTGTCGCGGTACACGACGAAGCCCGTCTCGTCGTCGCTCTCGTCTTGCCAGGTGACGGTCACGTACCCCGGCCCGGACGTCGCGGCGACGTTCGTCGGAGCGTTCGGCGGTCGTTCGGCCGTCGAGTCCCCCGCCGCCGCAGGCGGCGAGGAGCAACGGTAGGGCGATGAGCCATCGGATCGAGACGTGTTTCACGTGACCTCCCCGTTTCATGTCGATGGGGGAAGCTATCGGTCGACGTCCGTCCAACCTCCGACCAAGGGCTCGAGCGGGGCCGGCGTCCGCCTCAGCCTTCGCCGTGCATGACCGCCTCGGCGCGCCCGCCCCGTCGTCCACCACCCGCTCCATCCCCGCGTACAGGTTGAACCCGCCGCCTCGCACGAACCCCGCGAGCGTGAGGCCGAAGCGTCGTGCGAGGTCGATCGCCAGGCTCGATGGGGCCGAGACCGCGGCCAGCAGCGGTGCACCCGCCGCCACGCACTTCTGGGCGAGCTCGTACGACGCGCGGCCGCTCACGCACACGAGCGTGTCGGCGAGGGGCACGCGGTCCTCGAGCAGCGCCCAGCCGAGCACCTTGTCGAGGGCGTTGTGGCGGCCGACGTCCTCGCGCAGCGCCAGGAGCGTGCCCTCCCGGTCGAAGAGGCCGGCGGCGTGCAGCCCGCCGGTGCGTTCGAAGAGCGGTTGGGCGGCGCGCAGACGCTCGGGCAGCGCGGCGATGACGGACGCTCGGATCGGCGCGCCGTTCGGCAGCGGCCGGCAGCCCTGGAGCGTGAGCGCCTCGAGCTGCCCCTTGCCGCACACCCCGCACGACGCGGTGGCGGCGAAGTGCCGGAGCTCGGCGGCGGTGGGTGCGCGGGCGCTGTCGGCGAGGTCGACGTTCACGACGTTGTACTGCTGGGCCTCGTCGACGTCCGTGCAGTAGGAGATGCCCAACAGGTCGCGACGGTGGCCGACGATGCCCTCGGAGAGCAAGAAGCCGGCGGCGAACTCGAAGTCGGCGCCCGGCGTGCGCATGGTGACGAGGAGCGGCGCCCACCCAGCGCCCTGGCGCCACCGGAGCTCGAGCGGCTCCTCGCCCGCGACGTGGTCGTCGCGCTCGAGGGAGGGCGCGCCGGGCCGGAACCGGCGGACGCGCACGCGCGTGGCCGGGGAGGCGCGGCTCACGGCCGCGGGGCTCCGACCTCGTTGGTGTCGGCGTCGGTGGCGGGTCGCAGGTGCACGCGCGTGTGCTTGTACGCGGGCGTCGCGGCCCGCGCGCGCGCCGATGGGGATGGGTCGAGCAGCACGTTCGCCTCGGGCCAGTGGACCTGGACCGCCCCGCGCGCGAGCGGCCCGATGGCGAGGCGACCGACGAAGCGGCCGTGCGCGTTCTCGACCACGACCGCGTCGCGCGCGTCGAGCCCGAGCGCGAGCGCGTCCGCTTCGGACACGACCACCGCGTCGCGGTGCAGGCCGCCGAGCGGGTCGCGGTCCTGATGCACGAGCGAGTTGAACTGCTTGCCGCGGCGTGTGATGAGCGTGAAGGGCGCGTCGTCGTCGACGGCGTCCTCTTCCCAACGAGCACGGCCGAAACGTGCGCGACCTTCCGGCAGCGGGAAGACGCCGTCCGCACAGAGGTGCTCGCCGCCGTACTGGAACTGGTCGCCGCGTTCTGCGAGGCGCTCGATGCCCGCGTAGGCGGGGACGACGCGAGCGATCTCGGCGCGCACGGCGGCGGTCGAGGCGAAGCGCACGGTGTGCGCGATCGCTGGCCGCGCCCGTGCGGCGATCTCGCCCAAGACGAAGCCCTCGGGGCGCGCCTCGGCCACGCGTGGCCCCGGGATCTCGGGGCTGAAGACGACGCGCCGCTCCGTGGTGGTCTCGGTGACGCCGCCGGGGATCTCGTAGCGCGTCGTGGCCGGCAGGACCACGACCGTGTCGCTGGGGTCGCTCAGCATCGCGGGCGAGAGGGTGATGTCGAGATGGACCCGCAGGGCCACGCGCGCGAGCGCCGCGTCGACGCCGCGCGGGTCCGGGAGGACGTCGCGGAACGAGCCGCCGACGGCGAGCAAGACGTCGAGCCGACCGTCCGCTGCCGCGTCGATCATGGCCGGCGTGGTGAGGCCGGGCTCGCTCGGGACGGGGAAGCCGTAGGCCTCGCTCAGCGCCGCCGCCCCCTCTGGCGTGATGGGGTCGCCGCCCGGGAACGCGGTCGCGTAGGCGCCCATCTCGGCGCCGCCCTGCACGCCGGAGTGGCCGCGGATGGGCATGACGCCGCAGCCGTCGCGGCCGATCATGCCGCGGGCGAGCGCCAGTTCGACGAGCGCCCGGACGTTCTCCTCGCCCGCTTCGTGGTGGGTGAGCCCCATGCCCCACACGAAGACGCCGCGCGCGGCGTTCGCCAGCGTGCGGGCGTACGCCTCGATCTCGGCGCGCGCCACGCCGCTCTCGCGGGTGATCCGTTCCCAGGGGAGCCCTCGCAGGTCGGCCTCGAGCGCCTCGAAGCCGGTCGTCGAAGCGGCCAGGAACGCCCGGTCGACCCCGTCCGTCTCGAGCAGTGCCTTGAGCGCGCCGCGCAGGAAGGCCCGGTCGCCGCCGGGCGCCACCTGCACGAACGTGTCGGCGATCTTCGTGCCGAACAGCGCGCTCTCGACGTCGGACGGCACCCAGTAGGCGTCCATGCCGCTCTCGAGGTAGGGGTTGACCACCACGACCTTCGTGCCCGCTTTCTTGGCGTGGTAGAGGTACTTCATCGAGCACCGGCTGGTTCTTGGCGGGGTTCGAGCCGACGAACGTGACGACGTCCGTACCGATCAGGTCGCGGTACGAGCAGGTGGTGGCGGAGACGCCGAGCGTCTCCTTGAGGGCGACCGTGCTGGGCGCGTGGCAGACGCGCGCGGCGTTGTCGACGTTGTTGGTGCCCAGGGCGCGCATCGCCTTCTGGGCCTGGTAGTAGGTCTCGTTGGGGATGCCGCGGCTGGTCAGGTAGAGGAACGTGCGCTCGGGGGTCGTGGTGCGCACGCGATCGGCGATCAGGTCGAGCGCGGCGTCCCAGCCGACGCGCGTGAAGCCGGGATCGCCGCGACGGCGCACCATCGGGAACGGGACGCGGCCGAGCGCCCGCAGGTCGCGGGCGCGCAACGCTCGCAGCGCCGCGACGTCGGTCAAGCGGGCGGGGTCGAGCTCGCGGCAGGGTGTTGAGCCTCAGCAGCCGCAGCCGCACGTTGCACAGGTGGACGCCGTCGACGGTCCAGTCCTTCAGGCCGTCGGTGCCGAGCGCGCAGCCGTCGCAGCACCCGCCGTTCAGGATGCGCCAGGCGTACGGGAGGGCGCCGCGGTTCTCCCAGGCGGCGCGGAAGACCTCACCGAAGTTGTCGAGGTGGGTGAGCGGCACGCGCGTAGCCCACGTCGACGGGTCCCAGGCTTCCTTGGGGGCGACGACGGGTCGCTTGGGTCGACTCTTGAAGATGCCCACGGGTCTCCTCCCGGGTCGAGCTTCGCGGTTGGGGACCATCGTCGCAGATTCTGGGGCCCCGGCAGGCGCGCCACGCGGCCCACCCGGCTGCGGCGCCCGGCGTAGCGTCCGACCAGATCGTCAAGAACCGGTACGCCTACTGGCCGAGCGTTCTGCACCACACGGGGTCGGGTACGCCGGCCCCTGGTGAACGACCCGCTCATGGCCGTGACCAAGCCCGGGCCACGGCGGGACCGTGCCGTTGCACCGCCGTTCCGCGGATCCCCGCGCGATAATCGCCGCACCAGCCCGCCGCGGCCGACGCCGAGCGCACCGCGCCGGACGTGCGGGCCCAGGAGGCACCCATGTACGCGAGATTCGGCGCCATGATCGCCACCTCGACCGTCGTGATGTTCGGGCTCATGTACCTGAACACGTACCAGCTCGACCACGCCACCTTCAGCGAGACACGGACCTACATGGCGATCCTCATGGGCGCCACGATGGCCGTGATCATGCTCTCGTTCATGCTGCACATGCTCAAGCGGCGGGGAGCGAACGTCGCCATCTACGTCGGCAGCGTGGCGGTCTTCATCCTCGCCCTGTGGCTCGTCCGCAGCCAGACGACCGTCGGTGACGTGTCGTACATGCGCGCGATGATCCCCCACCACTCGATCGCGATCCTGACGAGCGAGCGCGCGAACATCTCCGATCCCAGGGTTCGCGAGCTCGCCGACCAGATCATCGAGGCGCAGCGCGACGAGATCGCGGAGATGAAGCGTCTGATCGCGGACCTGGAGGCGGAGCGGTAGGCACGACCCGCACGCCGGGGAGTCGAACGTGCGCGTCCCGCCCCAACGGACGGGACGCGCACGCCGATTCAGCTCAAGGTCGCCGGATCTGGTCGAGCATCGCTTGGCTCTCGAGGTAGACGCGCACGTCGCGCGGGTGGTCCGTCAAGAGCATGACGTTCTCGAGGGGCGCGACGAGGTCCCAGAACCACGGCGCGTCCGGGGTGGCCCAGAACCGCATCAGGTGATCGTTCTCCACGCCGAGCCGGTTCGCTTCCTCGAGTTGCTCGAGCAGGTACTCGGACGGGCGGATGCTGCGGTCACGGATCAGCTGCGTCGCCAGTGCCCAGCCGTCGCGGTCCAGTTCGCTGGCGAGGTTCTCCTCGGTCAGCTCGGGGTACTCGTCGCCGTACGCGTCGACGATGTCCTCGCGCGGGACGAGGAAGTCGAACATCCTCTCGACGTCGATGTACGCCTGGAAGTTGCTGCTGATGATGGGCATGCGCCAGCTCCGGCTCGTGTACGCGTCGGACGCCCAGACGGCGGGATCGAAGATGTCGCCGAAGCGCCCGTCGGCCGTCGAGTGGATGGTGCCGTACTCGGACAGGATCTCTTCCCCAGGTTCGGCGTTGGTGTACACCGTGACCGGTCCGGGCGTCACCTCGTTCGTCTCGACGTCGAAGGCCGTGAAGAGGCCGGGGTAGTTGCGGAGCGTGTTCTCGAGGACCCGCCACGTCTCGTCGGTGGCGGTCTTCATGTCCGCATGCAGGAGCAGCGTTCCTTGGGGGTAGACCGTGCCGGAGGCCTGGAAGATCTGCCAGAGCGGATCGAGGTACAGGTCGGCGAGCGTGCCTTTGCTGCGCGCGAAGCCGACGACGTTGCCTTCGATCTCTTCCCAGTCGTGCGCGACGTGCAGCTCGCGCATGGCGCGCTCTTCGCCTTCGGGGTCCGTGAACTGCGTCTGGACGTAGAAGATGTCGGCTTCGATGCTCCCCATGCCGCTGACGAGCGCGTCGAGGAGGGGTCGCGGCTGGTAGTAGTCGTTGTGGGAGTGGGTGGCGGGGTAGAAGGCGGACGTGTTGGGGTCCGCTTGCGCGACGGCCCCCGTCGCCATCGCCAGAGCGAGCGCGAACGCGGCGATCGTCGGGAGGAGCCTACGTGCCCGTGTCGTCGTCATGTCGAGCCTCCTTTGGTGTGCATCGAGTCTAGGCATGGCCATGCTCGCGCGCGGGTTTCATGACGTCGTCAGGCCAGGCCCGAGGGTGTAGACTCCGCGCCCTCGCCCAGATTCGGCCACGGGCCCGGACGTCTCGGGTGCGATCCGGAGGCGGGTCAGGCCCCGTTTCGACCGTTTCGGGGCCGCGATCGCGCACCCGGCCGCAACGCCTTGACGAATGGCGCATACCGGGGTATGTTGCAGGAATCAAGCCAGAGCACGCGCGGCGCCCCGAGGGGCGCCGGTTTCGTGTCGGATCACGGTGCGAGCGCTTCTCGAGCGTCCGCCATCAAGGGCGCTGTAACCGCGCGAGCTGCCGGAGCACCGCCCCCTCCTTCGCCTTCGCCTCGAGCATCACGTCGACGGGCCGGTCGCCGCCCACCTCCGCCAGGACGGCGAGGGCGAGGTCGAGGTCCTCGTCGGTGACGTGATCGGCGTGCGCCTTCGCGCCGGGTTCGCGCGACGAAGAGACGTGCACCTTCGGCACCCGGTCGCCCCAGCTCTCCGTCACGCGCGTCAGCAGCGTGGTGAGGTCGTCGCGCCACGCGGCGCGGCGGTGGCGGCAGCGGTGGTGGTGGATGTCGAAGACCACCGGCACCCCGACGGCGCCGGCCACGTCGAGGGCGTCGTCGAGGTCGAAGATCGTGTCGTCGTTCTCGAAGGTGAGGCGTGCGAGCGCTCGGTCCGAGAGGCGCATCGCGGCGCGCGCGGCGCGTTCCTTCGCCGCGTCCGGGTCGCCGTACGCGCCGCCGACGTGCAGGGTGATCGTGCCGACCGCGCCTGCCACGGCGTCGAGGACCTGGGCGCTGTACTCGAGTTCCGCCAGGGCGTTCTCGACCACCTGTTCCTTCGCGGCGTTCAGGACCGTGTACTGACCCGGATGCATCGAGAGGCGCACGTCGTGCGCCGCGGCGAAGGCCGCGATGTGCTCGAGCGGGGCGGCGAACCGTTCGCGCCAGTCCAGACGGAACTGCGGGTGCGAGGCGAAGGGGATGAGGCTCGAGCCGATGCGGAAGAAGCGGATGTCGCGCGCGACGTTCCACCTCAAGATCGCCTCGAGGTTCTCGAGGTTCGCGGTGATCACCTCGGCGAGGCGCTCCTCGTTCGACAGGTTGGCCAGGCGGAGGGTGCGTCCCGTCGTGAGGCCGAGCGAGAGGTTCTGACCGACGTAGCCGAGCGAGCGCAGGCGCATGGGGCGAGGCTACCGGGGGACGTCGCAGCCGCCGGGGTCCCTCGACACGGACGTCGACGTGGCCCGGGCGCAGACTTGAGGCATGGTGACGGGCCCCGACGCGCGCACGGAGGTCGACGAGGCGCCGGCTGGGCCGTCCCGCGCCCGGATCGCCGGCATCGACCTCGCTCGCGCGCTGGCCATCGTCGGCATGGTGGCGGTGCACGTCGGCCCCACCGATGCGAACGGCCTCCTCGGTCGTCTGTACGCCTTGCCGCACGGCCGGGCGTCGATCCTGTTCGTGCTGGTCGCCGGCGTGGGCGTCTCGTTGCTGGCCGCGTCGCGCACGCGCACGCTCGCCTCGGCCCGTTGGCGACTGGCGTGGCGCGCGGTGCTGCTGTTGCCGCTCGGACTGCTGCTCCAGGAACTCGACCACCGCGTGTTCGTGATCCTGCCGACCTATGCGGCGCTCTTCGCGTTGGCCACCCTCCTCGTGCGACTTCCCGATCGCGTCTTGCTCGCCCTGGCCGGTGGTCTCGTGCTGCTCGGCCCGGTGGCCCATCTGGTCGGGCTCGAGGCGTACCCCGAGGCGTTCGCGCGCCGCGCCGTCGCCTGGAGCGACCCCGCTTCGCGCATCGCCCTCGGCGTCCTCGCGGGACCCTATCCGCTGCCGGTGTGGACGGCACCGTTCGTCGTCGGGATCTGGCTCGGTCGCCGTGACCTGCGGTCCGTGCGGGCGCGCCGCGCGCTCCTGGCCGCAGGCGCCGGGCTGGCCCTGCTCGCGCCGGTAGTCGCCTCGCTGCTGGAGGCAGTCGTCGGCCCGGCCGCCCCGCCACCGTCGTGGCGTGCGTTGCTGCTCACCGCGCCCCACAGCCAGATGCCGGCGTGGCTGCTCGGCTCGATCGGCGCGGCCCTGTTCGTCCTCGGTGCCTCCCTCGTGGTGGCCCGCGCCGCACCCCGTCTCGTCGCGCCGCTGGTGTCGCTGGGTCAACTGGCGCTCACCGTCTACGTGGCGCACCTGTGGGTCCTGCACGTCTGGGCGTTGAAGACGCGCGACGTGGTCGACGCGGCCCTCACCGTCCTCGTCTTCACGATCGTGGCGGCGGTCTTCGCATCCCTGTGGCGGCGCGCGTTCCGGCGCGGCCCGCTCGAGGTCCTGCTCGACGTGCCGTGGCGGTGGACGGTGGGGCGCGCGAAGGCGGGGACGGGGGGAGACGAGGGGACCTGAGCGTGGCGGTCGCGTCGACCTGGGCCACAGGGTGGCAAGAGGGTCGTGTGCCGCGCTGCAGAGGAGCCGAGTCGTCGTGGATCCAACCGATCGTCCGGCCTTGGCATGGGCGGCGGCCTAGGCACACGCCCACCGGCCAGCGGCGACCGACTGGACCGACGGTATCGTCGACGTTGATGACGCCACGTGCACCGCTGAAGTATGATGATTCGTATGACGTAGGGGGTCCTACGATGCCCGCTTCTCGGATCACGATCACACTCCCTGAGTCTCTGGTCGAGCGCATCGACGGGCTCGAGCGGAACCGCAGCCGATTCATCGCAGACGCCGTGGAGCGTGAGATCCAGCGGCGGCTGCGCGCGGAGCTGCGGCGCTCGCTCGACGCGCCGCATCCAGAGGGCACGGTGGTAGCGGAGCAGGGGTTGGCGGCGTACCTCGAAGCCCTGCCGGAGGAAGCGACGGATCTGATCGATCCTGCCGTAGGCGTTCGCGTGGTGTGGCGCGCTGGTACGGGTTGGTCGGAGGGCGGCGAACCTTGATCGAGCGCGGCAGTGTCGTCGTGGTCGATCTCGAACCGACGCTCGGCCACGAGCAGCGCGGCCTTCGTCCGTGCGTGGTCGTCAGCGATCCGGAGGTCGTGAAGTCGCAGCGCTTCCCGTTGGTCGCGATCGTCCCCGTTTCCGGGAGGGAGGGCGTCGGTGCCTTGTACCCAGAACTGGCCGAGGGCGCGAGCGGGCTGCGTCAGCGATCGTGGGCGCTCGCGGACCAGGTGCGGTCGGTCGACAAGCGGCGTGTACAGCGTCTCGTAGGTCAGGTCGCGGCCGCCGAGCTGACCGCGATCGATCAGGCATTGGCGCTGTACCTTGGGCTCCACCGCGGTCCCTGAGCTCGGCGGGCACGACGTCCCGGATCTCGCGTCGTGCGTCATCGAGGTGCACGGTCGCGGCGCGCCCGGTCCGTCCGATCGTTGGTGAGCCGTCGGTTGGGCCTCCCGGAACACCGGTTCGCGGCCGCTTTCGCGCGGTTGTGAAGCCCTCACGCCCCATCCGTCCGCAACGCCTTGACGAATGGCGCATACCGGGGTACGTTGAAGGAATCAGAGCAGAAGCAAGCGCGGCGCCCGTAGGGGCGCCGGTTTCGTGATGGGTCGTCCAAGCCTTGGACGCACGTCCCCTTGACACGTCTCCCCACCGCTGATACCTTCGTGGTGTTGAGTGAACACTCAACAAGCGCCCCGAGAGGAGACCGCGTGCCCGATCACCCAGCCAGCACGAGTCCGGCCACCCACCGTCTGGGCGCCGACGAGCGGCGGCGGCAGATCCTGGACGCGGCGCTCAAGCTCTTCGCGCATCACGGTTACGGCGGTACCACCACCAAGGCGATCGCCAAAGAGGCGGGCATCACCGAGGGCCTGATCTACCACTACTTCGGTGGCAAAGCCGAGCTGCTCGTCGAGCTCGCGAAGGGGCGCAGCGCGCTGCTGCAGCAGGTCCGTTCGCTGCTGCGCGACGAGGGCGACGCCCCGGTCACACGCACCATGCCGCGCATCGCGCGCGGTTGGGTGGAGCTGGTCCGCGACCAGGGCGACCTGGTGGTGATGCTCGTCAGCGAGTCCCACGCCCACCCCGAGGTCGGCGCGGCGTTCGCGGCCCTGCTCGACGAGGTGCGCAGCGGCCTGAGCGGCTACCTCGACCGGCGCGTGGCGGCCGGCGAGCTCCGCGCCGACCTGCCGACGCCGGTGGCGGCCGCGTCGTTCCTCTCGACGCTGCTGATGTTCTTCTACACCCACGCGGATCTCGACGACGCCACGTGGGAGGTCGAGGCGCGGCGCTTCACGGAGGCACTGCTCGACGTCTGGCTCCGCGGGGTACTGACCCATGGCGACACGTCATGACCCCGTGCTGCGTTCGTCCGAGTCGCGCTCCGCCATCGCGAGTATTGAGTAAGTAACCACTCAACATCGATCCGCACCCCCGCACCGATCGGAGACCACCATGACCGCCCCTCCTATCCCGCATGCCCCACCCGGAGTCACCCCATGCGCTTCCTGACCGCCCTCGCCCTGCGCCACGCGGTGGCGGTCGTGGTCGTCTTCGCGCTGGCGACGGCCTTCTTCGTCACCCGCGCCACCCAGACGGCCACCGACGGCAGCACCGACGCGCTCTACCCGCCCGAATCGGCGGCCGCCATCCTCGCCGACGAGCTCGCCGTCGACTTCGCCCAGGGCGATCGACTGCTGCTCGTGGTCGAGGGCGACGTCTGGAGCGCCGAAGGGCTGACGGCGCTGCGCTCGCTCACGCGCGCCATCGACGGGCTCGAGGGCACCCGCGACGTCACCTCGCTCGCGACCGCCAAGCGGCTCGAGGACGACGACGGCTTCCTGATCGTCGGTGACCTCATCCCCGCCGACCTGGGGGACACCGCCGCCATCGCCGACGCCCGCGCTTACCTCGAGGGCGCCGAGATGTACGGGGACGTCGTGTTCGTCGACGACGCCGGCCGGCGGGCGAGCCTGATCATCGAGTACGACGGCGCGATCGACGCCGCGGCGTACGCGCGGACGGTGGCCGACGCGACGGCCGCCACCTGGCCCGGCGAGCACGCCCTCGCCGGTGCGGCCTTCACCACCATGGAGCTGCGCGAGATCATCGCGCGCGACCTGCCGGTGCTGGGCGCCACCGCACTCGCGCTGATCCTGATCATGCTGTGGGTCAACTTCCGCACCGGCCGGCGTGTGGCGCTGGCGCTCGTCCAGATCGTCATCGGCGTCGTGTGGGGGATGGGCATCTTCCAGCTCCTGGGGCAGGAGCTCATGGCGCTGACGGTGATCGGCCCGATCGCGGTGATGGCGGTCGGCGCCTCGTTCTCGATGCACCTACTGGGACGCTACGACTACGAGCTGGCGCGCGGTACCGAGAAGCTCGAGGCGCTGCGGCGCACCTTCGAGCGCACCGGTCTGGGCGTGCTCGTGTCCGGCCTGGCGATCTCGGCCGCCATGAGCACGTTCCTGCTCTCGGACCTGGCGATGGTGCGCGGCCTCGGCCTCGTCGCCGCGCTCGGCGTGCTGTCGTCGCTCGTGGCCGCGCTCGTGCTGTTGCCGGCGCTGCTGCGGCTGCTCCCCGACCCCGCGCGCGTCCCCGACCCCGAGGCGCCTGGCCGCATCCGAGGTCTGCTCGCCGGCCTCGCCGGGATCGTCACGCGCCGGCCGAGGGCGGTGATGGCCCTCGCCGCCGTGCTCGTCGCGGGCGCGCTCCTGGGCATCGCGCGGATCGAGGCCGACACCTCGATCCTGGCGTTCTTCCCCGCTGACGGCGCGACCCGGCAGAGCGTGCGGACGGTGGAGGAGACCCTGGGCGGAAGCTCGGTGGTGCAGGTCCGCGTCGACGGCGACATCCTCGACCCCGAGGTGCTGAGGGCGCTCGAAAGCTTCCAAGCGCAGGCGAAGACGCTTCCGGAGGTCGGCGGCGCGCAGTCGATCACGCAAGTGATGCGCGCCATCCACGGGACCCTCACCGGCGAGGCGGGGCTGCCGCCGACCCGCCAGGCGGCGGCGCAGGAACTGCTGCTCTACACCTCGTCGGGCGACGCCGGCGAGCTCGCCAAGCTGCTCACCCTCGACGAAGGGAGCGCCCTCGTCAACCTGGTGGTCGAGTCGGGCTCGACGACCCGGGGACGCGAGGTCCTCGCCGACCTCGAGCGCATGGCCGACGCGACGCTCGGCGGCCTTGCGACCTACGGGTTCACCGGCCAGGCCGTGCTCGAGCTGGCGGTCGAGGACGCCATGCGCCACGACTTTCTCATCAGCCTGACGCTCGCGATCCTCCTCGTGCTCGCCATCGACAGCCTGGTGCGCTCGTTCCGCGCCGCGGCGGTCACGATCCTCGCGCTGGTGGCCACCATCGCGCTGCAGTACGGCCTGCTCGGCTGGGCGGGCATCCCGCTCAACCTGGCCACCATGCTCATGGGCGCGCTGGCGATCGGGGTGGGCGACTACGCCATCCACCTCACGGTGCGCTACATGGAGGAGCGCGCGCCGCGGCCGCGGCCCCGAGGACGCCGTGGGCCACGCCGTCCTCACCTCCGGCCGCCAGATCCTCTTCACCGCCACCACCCTGGGCGTGGGCTTCTTCGCCCTCACCTTCGCCGACTTCGTCCCCGTCGCCACCCTCGGTTGGCTGATGGTCCTGACCGTCGCGCTCGTCGGCGTCGCCACCCTGACCCTGCTCCCCGCCGTCGCCCTCGTCGCCTTCCGCGACCCGGGCGGCCGCGCGGCCGCGCTCGCCGCCGCCCCTGGAGGTACCCCCGCATGAAAAGCACCGCGTCACCCACCACCGCCCGCCGTCCCACCGCACCCTTCGCCCTCGCGGCCCTCCTCGCCGCCGCGTTCGCCCTGCTCGGCGCCCCCGCCGCCGCCCAGGCCTACGCCACCGCCGACGAACTCATGGCGGCCGTCGAGGCCCGGCCCGAGCCGGCCAGCGTCGAGGCCACCCTCGAGATGACCATCACCAACGCCGCCGGACAGTCCTTGACGCGCGAGATGCGCTCCTGGTCGACGGGCGACGAACGCCGCCTGCTCAAGTTCACCGCCCCGGCCGACATCGCCGGATCGGGCTTCCTGCGGATCGACGACGGCACCGTCGACGAGACGCTCGTCTACCTGCCGGCCCTCGACCGGGTCCGCCGCGTCGCCGGCGGTCAGCGCGGTGAGTCGTTCTTCGGCTCCGACTTCGCCTACGAGGACGTCGAAGGGATCGACCCCGACGACTACACGTTCGAGCTGCTGCGCGTCGACGAGGGCCCTCGGTACGTGATCGAGGCCACGCCGACGGAGGCGTCGGGCTCCACCTATGACCGGCTGGTCCTCGAGGTGCCCGAGGCGACCCTGATCCCCGAGCGCGTCGTCTACTACCGTGACGACGAGGCGATCAAGGAGCTGACCGTGCACGACGTCCAGCCCGTCGGCGACTACCTGCTCGGGCTGGAGCGCCGCATGGAGACGCTCGACCGCGGTTCGGTCACCGTCATCCGCCAGCGTGACGTGACGCTCGACGGCGATCTGCCCGACGAGGTCTTCACCGAACGCTTCCTGAGGCGCTGACGTGCGCCGTCTCCTGTTCACCCTGGCGCTCGTCGGTCTGAGCGCGTCCGCGCTGGCGCAGGTGCGCACCGAGTGGAGCGGATCCGTGACCGTCGACTTCGGGGTCGAGATCACCGGTGACGTCACGGCTGCCGGGGCGAGCGCGGAGGGCGCGCTCGACGGCATGTTCGGCAGCGAGTTCTTCCCGACCGCCGCCTTTCGCGTCGTCCTCGAAGCGGAGGGCGACGCCAGCGGCCACGGCGAGGTCCGGCTCGGCGAGGCCTGGGCGCGTCTGTTCCTCGGCGACGTCGAGCTCACGGCCGGCAACCAGACGCTGTCGTGGGGTTCGACCGACGCCGTCAACCCGGTCGACCGGGTCAACCCGCGCGACCTGCGCGTGCCGATCGACGCGGTGAAGCTTGCCACCCCCATGGTCCACGTGCGCGCCTACCTCGACGACGACCTCGCGCTGGAGCTCGCGCTGCTCCCCGTCTTCGTCCCCTCGCGGTCCCCGAGCGCGGCCTGGCGCGACGACCCCGTCCCCACCTTGCCGCCGGGGGTGACCGTCGTCGAGACGCGGCCGGCGCGCGACGAGCGGCCGGAGGCGGCGCTCGAGAACGTGCAGTTCGCCACCCGTCTGCAGTGGCGTCCCCCCGGTTTCGACCTCGCGGTCAGCTACCTGCACCTCCTGCGCGACACACCCACCCGCTCCGCCGAGATCGTGCCGACCGGCACCCCGGGCGAGGTGGTGCTGCAGCCCGTGCTGCGCTACGACCGCATCGCGGTCGTGGGCGTCGACGGCTCCGTGGCGCTGGGGTCGGTGGTGCTGCGGGGCGAGGCGGCCTACACCTTCACCCGCGATCCGGACGGCACCGACCCCACCGTGGGCAACCCCGGTTTCCAGGTGGTGGTGGGCGGCGAGACGCCCATCCCGGGGGGTCCGCGCGTGGTGCTGCAACTGGTGCTCGACGGCGCGACGCGCGACACGGAGCCGGACGGCTCCTACGGCGGCGTCGACCTGGCGTGGCGCACCATGACGATCGTGAACTACGCGCGTGGACGCGCGCACCGACATCCAAGCCGCCTGGGTCCAGGACTTCGACGGCAGCGGGTTGCTGCGCCCGAGCGCGTCGTACGACTTCGCCAGCGGGGTCACCGGCACGCTCGAGGCCGTGGTCGCCTACGGTGCCGACGACACCCGCTTCGGCGGTTGGCGCGAGCGGAGCGGGGTGAACGCCTCGTTGCGGATGGCGTTCTAGGGGGCGGCCGGGCGCGCAAACTGCGGAGACGACGGTCATGGGCGACTCACCCCCGGCGCCCGCTCGGGATGAGCGTCCCCGCGTCACCTGTCATGCTGGAGGTACCTCACGGCCGCCCCTCGGGGCGTCGGGATCATCGCGTGTTCCGGATCCCGTGCGGCCGGAGGTCGATGCGCGGCGCCGCACGTCCCACCGCGTTCGCGCCGGAGGCCCTCATGTCGCGCCGCCGTCTCGTTCTTCGTAGTTTCCGCCGTGGATCTCCGCAGCCTCTCGGGTGGCGGCGGTGACGCCCGTCCGCGTGGTGCACGTCGGTCTCGGACCGATCGGCGTCGCGGTCGCACGCGCGGCAGCGGACAGGCCCGACCTCGTGACGGTGGCGGCCGTCGACCCGCGGTTCGCGGGGCGCGACCTGGGCGAGGTCGTCGGGGGTGCGGCGTCGGGCGTACGGATCCGCGCGGACCTGGGCGAGGCGCTGCGTGGGATCGACGCCGACGTCGCGCTGCACTGCACCGGGTCGCATCTGGCGCAGGTCGAGCCGCAGCTGCTGGAGCTCATCGCGGCGGGGTTGAGCGTGGTCTCGACCTGTGAGGAGCTGTCCTGGCCCTGGTTCCATCACCCGCTCGAGGCAGGCCGGCTGGACGTGGCCGCGCGTGCGGCGGGGGTCCGGCTGCTCGGGACGGGCGTGAACCCGGGGTTCGTGATGGACCTCCTGCCCGTCGTGTTGAGCGCCATGGCGCTGCGCGTGGACGCGGTCCGCGTCGAGCGGGTCGTGAACGCCTCGTTGCGGCGCAAGCCCCTGCAGCTGAAGATCGGGTCGGGTCTGACGCCCGAGGAGTTCCGCGCCCGCGGCCGCCAGGGGACGCTGGGGCACATGGGCCTGGTGGAATCGGTGGCCATGGTCGGTGCGGCGCTGGGTTGGGACCTCGACGAGATCGAACAGACGCTCGACCCGGTCGTGGCCGAACGGTCGATCCGCACGGACGCGTTGGAGGTCGCCGAGGGTCGCGTTCGCGGCCTGCACCAAGTGGCGACCGGCTCCGCGGGCGGTGCGCGGCGCGTCACGCTCGACCTCACGATGATGCTCGACGCGCCCGATCCCCACGACGCCGTGGAACTCGACGGCGAGCCCCTGCTGCGACTGCGGATGGAGGGCGGCATCCATGGGGACGTCGCGACGGTGGCCGCCGTGGTGGGCGCCGTGCCTCGTCTGCATCGCGCGCCGACAGGTCTCGTGTCGGTCCTCGACCTGCCCGCGGCCGTGCCGACCGACGGCGCCACGAACTGAGGCGATCTTCTGAAGGTCGACGTCTTCGAACCCTCCCTGGTGGCGAAGTGCCCGGTCACCTTCGACCTGCTGGCGCGGGGGAACCTCGTGGTGCACGACGCGGTCGAGCGGGTGACGCTGCACGGTTCGCGCGGTGTCGGGGGCGTTCCGCGCCGCGACTCCGACGTCGACCTGGCGCTCGGCGTGTCCACCACCCTCCTCCAAGACGCATCGGACGCGGCCGCACGGCTGCGCGCGGTGCTGGCGACGACCCTGGACGCGTGGTGCGGGCCGGTGGAGCTCGATCTGGCGGCGGTCTTCGACAAGAACGGCTGCGGCCTCGGCTGCCTGATCGACCCTGACTTCGACGTCGCTGCGTGCCCCACCGCCCGCGGCTGCCTCGGCGTCTACAAGGTCCAGCGTGGGTTCGACGGTTTCGTCGACGGAGACGCCGTGGACTGCCGGCGCCTGCAACCGAGTTTGGTCGTATGGACGCGGGAGGCCCGATGACCCGTCCGCGTGCGGTGCGGTGGGCCGTGGTGACCGGCGTCGTGCTGGCATCGCTGGCGTTCGGGCTGGCCAGCCTGCGGGTACCCGCGGGCGCCGGCGTGCTGCAGCGACCGGGTCCCGTTCGCCACGACGCCACCCGTTGGCGCATCGAGCCCGCCTACGCGTTCGACGCCGTCTGCTTCTTCAACCTCGTGTCGGGCGATCCGTACTACCTCGATCTGTTCGAAGGGACCCGCGACGCAGAGTTCGCCCGAACGGCTCGCGCGGCGCTGACGCGTAGCGAGCGCGCCGCCGTCGGCCGCTTGTCCTTCGTGCTGCAGCGCACGCTCCAGGCGATCCCGTGCGCCGTGGGGAGCGCCATGATCGGGATCACCGGTGCCGACGACCTGGCCGGGTTCCGCGCCGCCATCGCCGACCCGCAGCGCTTCCGGCTCGATCACGGCGGCGCGCTGGACGTGTTCTACCGGCGGTCGACCGGCGGCTTCCGTCTGCCGGGGTTCCTCTTCGACCGCCTGCTCCGCGATTGGGCCGTCTACCTCGACGCGCTCGACCGTCTGGGCTTCGAGGCGTACTGGGAGGCGGAGGTTCGGCCGGACCTGGAGGCGCTGGCGGGCGTCTTGCGCGCGGAGGTGGGGGCCTACGACGTCGTCCCCGTGGTGGAGTCGCTCCTCGGCGGCGGACTGCCCACCGACGAGGTCCGGATCCACCTGGCACGGTTCGCGCGGCCGAACGGGATCAGCCTGCAGGCCACGTCCCTGGTCATGGAGGAGCGGACGGACGCCCCCCAGCTCGTGCGCGTCGCGGCCCACGAGATGCTGCACGGCTGGGTCGACTGGAGCGCCGAACCCGTCCTCACCGACCTCGTGGCTTCCCTTCGGCGCGACGACGTGGTCGCACGCGCCTACCGGCGTCGCGACCGCCACCACGGCTACGCGAACTGGACGGCGCTGGCGGAGGAGGGGCTCACGCAGGCCCTCGACCAACTCGCCGCCGAGCGCCTGGGGATCGACCAGGACCCGCGGGAACGCTGGTTCTTCCACGACGGCGGGCTGCACGTCAGCGCCCTCGGCTGGCACCGCCTCCTGAGCGAGGCCGCGTTCCCCACGCCCGGGCGGACGCTGCACGAAGCGATCGCGGCGTTCGTCCGCGACGGTGGGGTTCCGCCCGGGAGGTTCGGCGACCTCTGGGAGGATGCGTTCGGATCCCCCTGCACCTTCGAGGCGCTACCCGACGTGGGGGACACGTACCTCGCCGGCGACCCGGCCCTGGCCGCCCTCCATCCCTCGTACGAGGGAGCCATGCGGCCGGGCATGGCGATCGTGTTCCTGCGCGATTGGTGCCAGCTCGCCGACGCCAACGCGGGCGTCGCCGCGCTCGAGACGGCCGCGCGCGGGTGGGAGGCGACCCTCACCGGGGCCGACGGCCGCCCGGTGCCCCTCCGGTTCCTCTTCGCCGGCAACTGGAGCGTGGCGCGGGACGGGACGACGTACCTGCATCGGCACTCGCTCTACTACCGGCTGCCTCCAGGGATCGACCCAGACGAGGTGCGGCGACCGCTCGAGGTGCGCGTGACGCCGTCGGGGGATGGATGAGCGGCTGCGCCGACATGGGCGTATCGTCACGGATCGCGGGCCAGGGACTCGCACGTCGTGGCCCGTGACGGGAGGGGAAGCCATGCCGGATCACGCCGTTTCGTCCCGTATCACGCACGCGCTAGCCGCCATGTCGCCGTTCCTGAGCTTCGTGCAGGACTCGGCCTGGAGCCGTCGCGTCCCGCACGATCCTCGCACCTGCGACTTCGTGTTCGGCAACCCGCACGAGCTGCCGCTCCCGGGCGTCGTGAAGGCGCTGCAGGAGCACGTCACGCCCCGAGACGCCGAGTGGTTCGCCTACAAAACCAGCGAAGACGACTCGTGCAACACCGTGGCCGCGTCGCTGCGCGAACGCGTTGGGCTCCCGTTCCTCGCCGACGACGTCTTCATGACGAATGGCGCCTTCGCGGCGCTGGCGGTGTCGCTCTCGACGTTGCTCGATCCGGGCGACGAGGTCGTCTTCATCAGCCCGCCCTGGTTCTTCTACGAGTCGATGATCGCCGCGTACGGCGGCACCCCGGTCCGGGTCCACGTCGACCCGGTGAGCTTCGACCTCGACCTCGACGCCATCGCGGCCGCGCTCACCTCACGGACGCGGGCGATCATCGTCAACTCGCCGCACAACCCGACGGGCAAAATCGTCCCGCCGGAGACGCTCGAGCGTTTGGCGGGAATCCTCACCGATGCGTCCGAACGGTGGGGTCGCCGCGTCTACCTGCTCTCGGACGAGGCCTACAGCCGCATCGTGTTCGACGGCCGCGCCTGTCCCAGCCCGACCGCGTACTACCCCGACTCGCTCCTGCTCTACACGTACGGCAAGACGCTGCTCACGCCGGGACAGCGCATGGGCTACATCGCGCTGCCGCCTGCGATGAGCGACCGGGAGCCGCTTCGCCAGGGGCTCCTCGCCGCGCAGCTCACCATGGGGTTCGCGTTCCCCAACGCACTGCTGCAGCACGCGCTCGCGGACCTCGACGCCCTCTCCATCGACATCGGCGCGCTCCAGCGGCGGCGCGACCGGCTGGTCGCCGCGCTCTCGGACCTGGGGTACGAAGCGACGACGCCCGAGGGGACCTTCTACCTGGTCGTGCGCGCGCCCGACGGCGACGATGGGGCGTTCAGCGATCGCCTCGCCGAAGACGGCGTTTACGTGCTGCCGGGCGCCGTCTTCGAGATGCCCGGGCACTTCCGGGTGTCGCTCACGGCCAACGACGAGATGATCGAGCGCTCGCTCGCCGCCTTCGAGCGCGTCGCGCCTCGGGCACGGGTGGGGTAGTTCGGCTCCTTTTCGCCGGGCCGCCAGTCGTCGGTCGCGGTAGCCTCGATCGCGAGCGCGGAGGTGCACGGTGCTGACGATCGGTCTGCTCGGCGGCATGAGTTGGGAGTCGACGGTGCCGTACTACCGCACCGTCAACGAGGTGGTGAAGGCGCGCCTCGGCGGGCTGCACTCGGCCAAGGTCGCGCTGGTGAGCGTCGACTTCGCCGAGGTCGAGCGACTGCAGCACGCGGGTGACTGGGACGCCGCCGGCGAGATGCTCGCCGGCGCCGCCCTTTCGCTCGAGGCCGCCGGTGCGGACTTCGTCGTGCTCTGCACCAACACGATGCACAAGGTGGCGGGCGCCATCGAAGCGGCGGTCGCGATCCCGCTGCTGCACATCGCCGATCCGACCGCCGCCGCCATCCGCGCCGCCGGGCTGCGCACGGTGGGGCTGCTGGGCACGCGGTTCACGATGGAGCAGGACTTCTACGTCGGCTGTCTCGAGGGGCGGCACGGGCTCGAGGTCCTCACGCCGCCCACCGACGACCGTGCGCTCGTCCACCGCGTGATCTACGAGGAGCTGGTGCTGGGCCTCACGCTGGTGCCGTCGCGTGCGGCCTTCCGTCGCGTCATCGCGGATCTGGTCGCGCGCGGCGCGGAGGGCGTCGTGCTCGGCTGCACCGAGATCTCCCTGCTGGTGGGGCCCGAGGACGCGTCGGTCCCGCTGTTCGACACCACCGCGATCCACGCGACGGCGGCGGCGGAGCGGGCGGTCGAGGGCGCGGCGGCGCTCCGCGGTTGAGGCGCCCACTTCGCGCCTGAGGGCAGGCTCAGCGCCCTTCGGCCCAGGGGTCGACGAGGTCCACGCCCAGGGGCGCGAAGTCACGGACGTTGCGCGTGGCGACGGCCGCACCTCGGAGCATGGCGCTGGCCGCGATCAGCGCATCGATGGGATCGGCCGCACGACCGTCGAGGCTGACGGCAGCACGGAGCCGCCCGGCGATCTCCGCGACGTCGGCGTCGACGTCCACCACGCGACCCGTGAAGCGCCGTCGCACGGTGTCGATCCACGCCATCAGCCGCTCTCGGCGAACCGGATCTGGGCTACGCGCGGCGCCGTACGTGAGCTCGTGGAGCGTGAGCACGGAGACGAGGGGGGCAGCGACGCCCGCGACGAAGGCCGTGACGTTGGGGTCGGGGCGCTGCCGCACGAGTTCGGAGAGGACGTTCGTATCGAGCAGGACGGCCCTCACGTGTCGCCGACCGGGTCGAACGGATCCCCTCGCCGACTGCCGCGGGAGGCGTCCGGCAGCGGCTCGCCGCGGGGCGCGCTGGCCACCAGCCACGACCCCAGGTCCGTCGTCTGCATCGCGTTCCAGTCCCGCTCCCCGACCACGACGCAGCCGTCGCTGAGCCCGATGCGTTGTGGTTCACCGGCGCGCGCCCGCCGCAGGACCTCGGAGAGGTGGGCTTTCGCGTCTTGCACGGTCCAGGGTTTCGGCACGGGTACCCCTTTCTGGACCAGTCTAGTCTAGCCGTCTTGCGAACGTCGTATGCGGCAACGAAGGCGTGATCGTGGACTCCTGACGATCGAGGGGCACAGGGACCATGATGGTGCCCGCGTCACGGCTCTTGGGGCGTCTCCTCATCGAGCGCCGCCGCGTGATCGCGGAGGAAGCGCTCGTAACCGTCGAGTCCCGTTCGTCCTGCGGCGAGATCCAACACGATGTGCGTCGCGAGTGCTGGCGGCGCCGAGAACGCGTACCCGTGCAGTTCGAGGAAGAGGACGCCGACGACGAAGCCCACGCGCTTGTTCCCGTCGATGAAGGGATGGTTGCGGATGATCGATTCGGTGTACAGAGCGCCCAATCGGACGACGTCCGTGACCCGATCGTACGCGTGATGGTGGTGCGGCCGCCCCAATGCCGATGCAAGCAGCCCAGGGTCGCGGACGCCCGGTAAACCACCGTCGAGCGCCAGCAGACGCGCGTGGATCGCCAGCGCGTCCCGCTCGGAGATCCACGCCCACCGGGTCATTTCGAGAGTTCGTGTAGGGTGTCGCGGTATCGCGAGGCGATGTCCTCGACGTGCTGCATCTTGCGCTCGAAGTCCGGATCGTACGGCGTCAACTGGTAGCCACCGCCCGGTACTTCCGTCAGGTGCAACGTCTCGCCCTCGGCCGCACGGAGCGATTGAACGACCTCCTTCGGGAGGACGACGCCGAGTGAGTTGCCGATCTTGCGGACCTTGAGTTGGATCATCGTGGAACCTCGAAGAAGATGTTATCACGGCCGTGGCAACCGGTCCTCGAAGGCGGACGTCCGTCAGCTTCGCCGTCGCGCCTCCCGCACCGACCGCCGCCGCCCGGCCCGCCGCCACTCGCGCCAGAGGTAACGCAGCAGTACCGGGACGGCGGGGCCGGGGCGCCGTTCCGGCTCCTCGCCCGCGCCGAGGCGCTCGATCTGCCGGTAGAACCAGGCGGTGGCCGCTTGCGCGTGGTACGCCCGCAGGTCGGTCGACGGGCTGTGCGGACCGAACGGGCCGCGCCCGAGGCGGATGTGCGCCTCCGGGGTCGGCAGCGGATCGGTCGAGCCCGCCAGGAGTCGCAGCGGGAACGCCGGCTCGACGCAGAAGGGGCGCGCGATGCCGACGACGTCGACCTCGCCGTCGCGCAGCACCCCGTTCATGAACGCGGGGTTTCGGAAGCCGCCCGACACCATCAGGGGCACGCTAGGCACGGCGGCGCGGATGGCGCGCGCGTGCTCGAGGAAGAACGCTTCGCGCACGCGGGTGGCGGCGGAACGGGGATCGTTCGGTCCGTAGGGCGCGGGCAAGCGGGCCTCGTGGCCGGCGAAGACCACCCGCTCGTACGTGCCGCCGCTGATCTCGAGGAGGTCGATGCGTTCGGCCGCCAGGAGGCGCACGACCTCGACGGCATCGTGGTGGTCGAAGCCGCCACGTTGGAAGTCCGACGAGTTCAGCTTCACCGCCACCGGGAAGTCGGCGCCCACCGCGCGGCGCACGGCGCGCACCACCTCGAGCAGGAAGCGCGCACGACGTTCGAGCGGCCCACCCCACGCGTCGGTGCGACGGTTCGTGCGGGGCGAGAGGAACTGGCTGATCAGGTACCCGTGCGCGGCATGGACCTGAACGCCGGTGAAACCCGCACGCTGGGCGATCGCGGCGGAACGCGCGAAGGCCGCGATCAGCCCGACGATCTCGTCCCCCTCGAGCGCCCGCGGGCGCGCGAAGAAGCCGCGGACGGGGAGCCGCACCGCGGACGGGGCCACCGGCTGGTGGGTGTGGAAGCGGGTGGTCTGCCGGCCGGGATGGTTGAGCTGTGCCCAGAAGTGGTTGCCCGCGCGGGTCCCGGCGGCCGTCCAGGCACGTAGCGCCGCCTCGTCGGTCTCGTCGTCCAAAACCACGTTGCCGGCCTGCTCGAGGTATCGACGATCGACCATCACGTTGCCGCTGACGTGCAGGCCGGCGCCCCCGTCGGACCAGCGCCCGTAGAGCCGCTCGAGGGCGGGCGTGGCGTCGTCGTGGAGGTCGCCGAGCCCCTCGGTCATCGCGGCCTTGGCGATGCGGTTGGGGAGGACGGCGCCGCACGGCAGCGTGAGGGGCGCGGCGAGCGGCGAGGTCATCGGAACATCGTAGCTTCGGCGCACGGGGGCTCACGGAGGCTTCGCGCCACCATCGCGGTCTGCGACGCGCGTGAGCCCGGTGCCCTTCGCCGGAGCGTGGTCGATGGCCACCGGATCGGGCGGTTCGGGTCCTAGGCTGTCATGGTGATGTGGACGCACGACTTGAAAAGGAGGCTCCGGGGCGTGCCCTGGGTCCCCTTGCTGATCTACGGAGCCCTGCTCGTGGGTGCGATGGTGGCGTTCGCGGAGCTGGCGGCCGACGTCTACGACCAGGAGTTGATCGCCTTCGACGACCCGGTCCTGACGTGGTTCGACGGCGTGCGCACGCCCGCCCTCACCGCGGTGGCGCGCGTCCTTAGCTTCCTGGGGTCGGTGTACGTGATGGCGCCGGTGGGGCTCGTGGCGGCCTTTCTCCTGTGGCGCCGCACGACGAGGAGGACGGCGGTCTTCTTCGTGCTCGCCGTGGGTGGTTCGGCGGCCCTCAACTTGGCGGCCAAGGCCTTCTTCGCCCGGGCCCGGCCCGACCTGTTCGTGGCGCTCACACCTGTCCACGACACGTCCTTCCCCAGCGGCCACACGATGGGAAGCGCGGCCCTATCCCTCGCGGCGTACCTCATCACGCGGCGTCTGGCGCCGCGGTGGCAGTGGCTCGTGGGCGGCTTCGGTCTCGGGTTCAGCCTGGGCGTCGCCCTGTCGAGACCCTACCTGCAGGTGCATTACCCTTCGGACGTCCTGGCAGGGTGGGCGGCGAGCGTCTTCTGGGTCCTGGGCGTCTGGATCTGGTACGTCTCGAGGCGCGCACGGCGGGATCCGACCGAGATCGAGGACCACGCACCGAACAGCGACGACGGGACACCGCGCCGAGTCGAGCCTACCTAGGATGAGACCGACGCGCTGACGCGTCGACGCGCCCTGTGCGTGTGCGTCCTGGCTCGACCCCAACGGGAGAGGTGACCATGCACCTGCTCGACGTCGTCCGCCGTTCGCCCCGCCCCGAGCCCTGGTCGGAGGGCGACAACATCCCGTGGAACGAACCCGCCTTCAGCGCCCGGATGCTGCGCGAGCACCTGTCGCAGGCGCACGACGCCGCCAGCCGCCGTAGCGAGAAGATCGAGCGCCAGGTGGCCTGGATCCACGGGACGCTGCTGAACGGTGCACCGGCGCGGGTGCTGGACCTCGGCTGCGGGCCGGGGTTGTACGCGGAGAGGTTGGCCGCGCTCGGTCACACCTGCCGCGGGGTCGACTTCTCGCCTGCCTCGATCCGGTACGCACGGGAGCGCGCTGCGGAAGCCGGCTCGGCCTGCACGTACGTCGAGGGTGACCTGCGGAGCGCCGACTTCGGTCAGGGCCACGACCTCGCGATGCTGCTGTACGGCGAGCTGAACGTCTTCTCGCCCGACGACGCGCGCCTGATCCTGCGCAAAGCGCACGCGGCGCTCCGCCCGGGCGGCCTCTTGCTGCTCGAACCGCACACGCTCGAGGAGATCATGCAGGTGGTCGCGACGCAGCAGACCTGGTGGTCGTCCGAGACGAGCGTGTACGCGGACGGCCCCCACCTCGTCCTGATGGACCGCACCCCGCACGCGGACGAACGGGCGGTGACGATCCGGTACTTCGTCGTCGACGCGGCGACGGGTGGCGTGGAGCGCCTCGCGCAGACGATGCAGGGGTACGACGAGGCCGGGTACCGGGCGTCGTTGGCGGGTGCGGGGTTCGGGGAGATCGTGTTCCACGCGTCGTTGACGGGGCGGGACGAGGACGCGGAGACTGGGTTCTGGGGGGTCACGGCGAGGGCGGAGGCTCCCGCAAGGTCCTGACGCGGGCCGCGCACGGGCCTCGATCGAGCGGGGGCCGACGGAGCAGTGAGGGAGCTGGGCAGCATGGCAGACGAGAACGGACAGCGGTTCTTCCTCGGGCGCTATACCGACGGTTCGACCGGTGATGGCGACGCCATCCTCCACGGCCGGCTCGACACCGAGTCGGGAGCGCTCCACGCGCAGCCCAGCGGTCTCCAGGTCGCGAACCCTTCGTACCTCGCCTTCGGACCGCGACGCGACGTGCTGTACGCCGTCGAGGAGACGTCGGCGCCGGCCGCCGTGCACGCCGCCTCGATCCGCGCGGACGGCGCCCTCGTGCACCGGGGGGCGCAGGCGGTGCCGGACGATGCGCCGTGTCATCTGGGGGTGCATCCGTCCGGTCGCTCGCTGGCGGTCGCCGCGTACGGACACGGGACCGTCGTCCTGTACCCGCTCGACGCCGAAGGCCGCATCGGCAGCGCGAGCGACGTCGTGCGGCACCGAGGGCGAAGCGTCGATCCTGATCGGCAGGCCGGTCCGCATGCGCACGCGGCCGTCTTCACGCCCGATGGGTCGGAGTTGTTCGTGCCCGACCTGGGTCTCGACGAGGTCAAGAGGTACATGGTCGTCCCCGAAGGTCGCTTGGAACCGTCGCCTCCGATCCGTCTCGAGGCGGGCTCCGGACCACGCCACCTCGTCTTCGGCCAAGGGGGGCGCCTCGCCTACGTCGTGAACGAGTTGACGTCATCGATCGCCATCGCCGAGCGCGGCGACGAAGGCTGGAGCGTCGTCGACGACGTGCCGTGCGTGCCGAACGGCGACCGGGGTCGCAGCGCCGCGGCCGCCATCCGCCTGGCGCCATCGGGTCGCTTCCTCTACGCCTCGGTGCGCGGACACGACAGCGTCGCCGTCTTCGCCGTCGACGAGCCGACGGGTCGCCTGACCGTCGTCGAGCACGTCGCCACCGGGGGAGCGACGCCGCGCGACTTCGACATCGACCCGAGCGGCCGGCTCCTCGTGGTCGCCAACCTCGACGCCGGCGACGTCCGGAGCTTCTGGATCGACCCTTCGTCGGGGCGCCTCGAGGCGACGGGTCATGTGCTGCGGGTCGCCCAGCCGGCGTGCGTGTTGATGGGGTAGGTGGGGCTGCAGGAGCGGGATCGATCGCCGCGGGTGGCAGGACGGGCTAGCGTCGAACGCCGTCCTCACAGGGCGTCGAAGGCGGGGTGCCAGCGGGTGGGGCCGGTGGCGCCGCTCAAGTAGCCCGGCTCGAGTTCGACGTCCATCCAGTCTTCGGAAGGCGCGTCGAAGGGGCAGCCGAAGCCGTCGGCCCGCACGAATCCGAACCGCCCGTAGTACTTCGGGTCTCCCAGCACGAACACGGCGCCGACGCCGATCTCGCGGCAGCGGTCGAGGCCGGCCCGCGCAAGTGCGGCGCCGACGCCGCGCCGTTGGTGCGTCGGAAGCACCGCCAAGGGCGCGAGGCCCATCAGGCGAAAGTCCGGATGGCCGGGGAGGGTGACGGGGGAGAACATGACGTGGCCGATGACGCGGCCGTCGTCTTCGGCCACCAGCGACACGAGCGGCGACGCGCCGGCGCGGAGGGCGTCGACGAGGGCGGCTTCTTCAGGGGTGGTGAAGGCAGTCGTGTGAAGGTGACGGACGGCGGCGGGGTCCGCGGGGGTTTCGGCGCGCACGATCATGATGTGGGCTCGCACGTTGCGTGGGGCGAGCGTCGCGGCGCCGTCACCGTCATGCTTCCTGCGGGGCGGCCGCCACCGCTCGAAGGCCATCGTCGGGCCCGTCCTCGATCGGTCGAACGCGGACCCTCGACCGACGACTCATGGTCGATAGCACGACCACGGCGGCGACCGTCATCGCGATCAGGGCGACCAGATCGCCCGTCGGGCTCCGAGGCGCGAGGGACGCCGCGACGTTGAAGCCCGCGTGGGCGAGGATCGCGATCAGGATGCTGCCGCCGGCGCCGTTGGCCAGCCACAGGTAGAGCACGCCCAGCTGGACGAGGGCGAGGTGGGTGAGCCCATACGAGAGGGAGCCGAAGCCGAGCCCTTGGTAGTAGGTCCCGTCGATGAACGCGAGGGGCAGATGCCAGAGGGACCAGATGGCGCCCATCCCGAGGGCAGCCCACACCGGAGGCATGCGGCGCTGAAAGGCATCGGACGCGACGCCGCGCCAGCCCGGTTCCTCCGCGGCGCCCGCCAACAGGGCGAGCGCGATCGCCGAGCCGACGGCGCCCACCCCGTAAGCGGGCACCGTGAGCGTCGCCCCGAAGGCGCCGGCGACGACGGCCCCGAGCACGGCCGGACCGGCGGCCACCGCGAGCAGGGCGGCCCACCACTGTGGACGGATGCGGCGCGGGTCCCAGACGCGACGCAGGAAGTCGCGGCGTTCCGCGCGGTCGGCGCGACGCAGGAGCCACGCCGTCGCCACCAGTGGACCGAGGCCGCCGAGCATGAAGAGCAGGCTGCCGGCGGGTTCGGTGAGTGACGCTCCCGTGAGGGCCGCTGACCCCCACATCAGCCACGTCCAGGCGAAGGTGATGCCGAAGTAGGGGCGGGCGGTCGGGCGGCCCGCTGGGACTGCTGCACGCACGATCGTGAGGATAGGGCGGCGAGCGGCGTTCCGATATGGACTTCTGTCGTGGGGAAGGACGGGATGAGCATCCTCGCTTCCGCCTACGAGTACGATCTGTTGCCCGATCGCGCCATCTTCGTTCCGCGTCCCCGGGCCCCGGATCCACCCACGCGTGGCGCCCACGTGGCCCGCATTGCGTCGGCGACCTGCAGGGCTCGGCCGACGGCGTTGAGGTCGGCGGACCTGGTCGCGGGGTCTTGGACGAGGGTCATGGTGGACCTCCTGGGTGGGGTGACACCGTGGTGGATGGAGACGAGCGGTCAACTGAGTTGAGCCTCGTCCCTACGGCATCGCCGCCCCCCACCCCGCCACCCGCAGGCCCGGCACCCGCTCGAACTCGCGGAGGTTCGACGTCACGAGGGTCAGTCCGTGTGCGATCGCCGCGGCCGCGAGCCACAGGTCGTTCGGTCCGATGCGGGTGCCCGCCGCCGCCAGGTCGGCCCAGACGCGGGCGTGGGCGCGGGCGGTCGCCAGGTCGACGTCGAGGACGGGGAACCGCTGCAGCAGACCTTCGACGAAGGCTGAGCGGCGCGACCGTTGGGCGGCGGTGGCCGCCCGGTGCACGCCGTGGAGCAACTCGCTGGCCGTGACCACCGACAGGAACACGTCTTCGTCCGGTCGGCGTGCGACCTCCGCGGCGAGGTCGAGGCGGCCGCGCTCCGCGTCGATCAGCACGCTGGCGTCGATCAGGACGCCCACGGGTCGGTCGGCTCCTCGGCGGCCAGGTCGCCGCGGGCCGAGTCGAGGTCGGCGGCGAAGGCATCGGCGTCGTCGAGTCGCGGGAGCGAGGCGAGCAGCGCTGGTAGGTCCGCGAGGCGCGCGCCCGCGGGCACCGGGCGCAGCTCCGCGACGGGCCGCTGACCGCGCACGATCACGAACGACTCGCGGCGGTACGCCACCCGGTTGAGCACGTCGGCGAAGCGGCGCGCGACCTCGGTGGCGGTGAGGGACTCTGGCATGGGCGGCACCTCCGATCCGGTAATCAGATTATCAGATTCTCGGAGCGGCGCAACCGCCGTGCGTGGCGTTGCGCGACGATCGTGGCGTGGGGGTGGATCCATGGCGCAATGTACGGATCGTCCTCGATCCGCCGCCCGATGCCTTGGCTCATGCCAAGCACCCGTCGGCGCCGGTCCGAGAACGAGTCCCCGCAGGAGTGCCCTTCGAGTCCAACGCGCTTCGCCCCGCGCCGGAACCGGCCCGACTCGTCCGACGCCGGCCCCGGCGAACGAACGCCTTTGCCTCAGCGACGATCGCCCAGCCGCGCCCGCGCGCGCTCCGCGGCGTCGCTCATCGTCCAGTTCGCGCCTCGTTTCGTGGCCTCGACCCACACGGCCCGTGTCGTCGGATCGCCGCGGAGGCGCTCCAGCAGCCGCTTCTGCCGCTCATGGTTGACCGTGCAGATCGGCACGCGGGCCCGCTGCCGCCAGGCCCTGGCGGCGCCCAGCAGCTCGAGGCACTCGACGGGGCGGCCCTCCTCGGCCAGCAGGCGCCGCGACGCCCTCCAGGTAGAGCGTGATGATGAGCGGCGCGCCGTGACGCTGCGCCCGTTCGATCCCCAGGCGGAAGCGCTCGCGTGCCTCGTCGATGAGGCCCCTCTCCAGCGCGACGCGCGCGAGGTCGTGCTGGATGAACGCGTTCCCCCGCGTCTCGCCGATCTCGACTCGGATGCGCAGGCTCTCGCGGAGGTGCGCCTCGGCGGCGGCGAGGTCGCGGCGCACGTACGCGATGAGTCCGCGGCGGTGCTCGACGTTCGCGAAGCCGAAGCGGTGGTCGAGCTGCCCGTAGAGGAGGGCGGCCTCCTCCGTCCGCGCGGTCGCCTCGGCGAGGTCGCCCTGGCACCAGGCCATGGCGCTGAGGTTGTCGAGCGCGTACGCCGTGACGAGCGTGTCGCCGAGTCGCATGGCGACGTCGAGGCTCGCCTCGTACAGGTCGCGAGCGCGAGACTCGGCTCGGTCGAACGCGACGTTGCCCAGGCTCAAGAGGGTGTTCGTGACGCCCGCCTCGTCGCCGCTCCGGCGCATCATCTCGAGGACCTCCTCGAGGTGCGCCTGCGCGACGTCGTACTCGCCCGCGTTGTGGGCGTGGACGCCGAGGAGCCGGAGCGCGGCGGCCGTGCCGGCGGCGTCGCCGGCGGCGCGGTAGGAGGCGAGCGCCTCCTCGGCGGGCGCAAGTGCCTCGACCAGATCGCCCTTGCGCCACTCCAGCACTGCCAGCGCCAGCAGGGCGCCGGCGCGCTCGGGCGAGGCGACGGCGCGCGGTTCGGCTTCGAGCGCGAGTCGCAGGAGACGGGAACCCTCCTCGTAGTGGCCGCGCACCATGAACAGCGGCCGCAGCGCCGTGGCGAGCCGTAGCGCCTCGGGCGTCGCGCCGATCTCGAGGAACGTCGCCATCGCCGTGCGGAGGTTCGCCAGGTCGCGCCGCAGCCAGGCGAGCCAGAGCGATTGCCGCGATCCCCTCAGGGCGGGGGCGCCCTCCTCGGCGAGGTCGAGGTAGGCGCGGGCGTGGCGCTCTCGCACCTGAGGCGCCAGGGGATCCGCGGCGAGACGCTCGGCTGCGAACTCGCGCACCGTCTCCAGCATGTCGATCCGGACGTCGTCGCCCTCGTCCGAGCGCCGCACGAGGCTCTTGTCGACGAGCGAGGTCAGGTCGTCCAGGACGTCGTCCTCCGCCCCCAGGATGCGTTCGACCAGCGCGAGGGAGCCACCGCCTTGGAAGATGGCGAGCCGAGCGAGGAGCGCCTGCTCGGAAGCGCTCAGCAGGTTGACGCTCCAGGCGATCGCGTCGTGGAGCGTCCGGTGGCGAGCGGGCGCGTCGCGGGGTCCGCCGCGCAGCAGCGGCAGGCGGCGGGTCATCCGCGTGAGCAGGTTCTGCGGGGGTAGCGACCGCACCCGCGCGGCGGCGAGTTCGATGGCCAGCGGCAGGGCGTCGATGCGGCGGCAGATCTCGACGACGGCGGAGGCGTTGTCCTCGTCGAGCTCGAAGCTCGGGTCCGCGGCGCGCGCACGCTCGACGAACAGCGCGATCGCGTCGTACGCGAGGAGCTCGTCCGGCGTCGAGGGAACCTCTGCTGCTGGTAGGTCGAGCGGCGGGACGGGGAAGGCGGTCTCGCCGCTCAGCCTGAGAACCGAGCGGCTGGTGACCAGCAGCTTCAGACCCGGTGCCGCCTGCATCAGGTCCGTGACGACGGGGGCGGCGTCGAGGACGTGCTCGAAGTTGTCGATCACGAGCAGGCCGGTCTGATCGGCCAGAGCCTCCTGCATCGCCTCGACCGTGCTCGAACCGATCGCCTCGCGCACCCCGAGCCCGATCGCGAGCGACGACGCCACGAGGGCCGGGTCCTGGACGGCGGCCAGGGAGACGTAGAACGCCTCGCCGCCGAACGCCGGTCGGAGGCGCGTGGCCAGTTCGATCGCCAGCCGGCTCTTGCCCGCGCCGCCCGGACCGACGAGCGTCAGCAGCCGCACGTCGGGGCGGAGCAGCGTCCGCTCGGCCCTCTCCAGAAGGGCCTGGCGGCCGACGAACGACGTGAGCGTCAGCGGCACCGCAGCGTGCCGCGGGGGAGGCTCAGGCGACGCCTCGGGTTCCGCACGCGTAAAGAAGCGCTCGCTGAGCAGCACCGCCAGGTCGTTGGCGAGCAGTTCGGCGAGCTCCTCGGCGCCTTCGACGTACCGGTACGACGCCTGGTCGTCTTGGCGGACGCGCTCCAGCAGGCGCTCGAGTGCGGCTTCGCGCGGTTCGTCGGTGGCGAGCACGTAGACGAGCTTCGGCATGCCCGCGGAGAGCACGTACTCGTCCTCTAGCCCCGAGACGTCCTCGCCCGGCGCCACCCAGCCGTAGGAGCGCCCATAAATCGCCACGAACACGTCGCTCTGCGCCAAGTAGGCGCGGTAGAGGTCGCGCGGCGCGTGGGGTCGGGCGCCCAGCTCGAACATCACGGGCGTCAGTCGGAGCGACTCGATGGAGCGGCGAGTCACCGTGCGCTCGTGGGCAAGCTCCCGCAGGGTCGAACTCACGAAGACGCGGAGTCGTTGGTCGGGCGTGCGGATGGCCGGGGCGGGCTCCGCCTTGCGCAACACGGCGGCGGCGCCTGGCGCGTTCTCGGGCTCCGGCGGCAGGGTCGTCCGCAGTGAGGCCTGCAGCGGAGGACGGTTGGAGGGCTCCGAGGGGGAGCTGGCGTCGACCGGCGCACGGCTCGAATCGTCGACGGGGCCGGTCGACGGCGGCGCGCTCCGGATCGACGTCGTGGCCGGTGCCTCTCCGACGAGTTCGGCACCGCCCCGGGCGGTGCCGCGGCTCTTGCGGTGGGACCGCAAGATGGCGGTCGAGTTCACGGTGACGGCGGCGAGCACGACTGCCGTACCGAGCAGGACGAGCAACGTCTCCATGTGCCTAGCCTCCACCGCGGGCCCGATCGCTCGAGCTTGCACACGAGGATCGATAGCGAACACTGTGGGGCAGAGGGGGCGGGTTGTCAACGGATCTCGGGTCATGGGAGACGGTTCAGGAGTCAGGCGCTCGGGATGAGGCCCGCTGTGACCCACGGCGCTTTCGGGGCGCGGCGCTCACCCAGGTGCGTCTTCATCGACTAGATCGAACTCGTGACCGAGACCGAGCGGTTGGCCGGTCGAAGGCATCCACGCGATAGGCTGGTGGCCCGTGACGACACCGCGCTCCCCCCACGCCTGGATCTTGACCGGCGGATGGTCCGGTCACGACCCCGAGGGCGTCGCCGCCTGGACCGCCGAACGCCTGGATTCGCTCTCGGTGAGCTCGGAGGTCGTGCGCGACCTCGACGCCCTGGACGACACGGCGGCGCTCGATGGGTTGGCGCTGCTGGTTCCCAATTGGTCGTGGGGCAGCCTCAGCCAATCGCAGGAAACGGCGCTCGTCGGCGCGGTGGAACGCGGCCTCGGCCTGGTCGGCACCCACGGAGGCATGGGCGACACCTCCCGCGCCTCGCTGAAGTACCAGTGGCTCGTGGGTGGCCAGTTCGTCGCCCATCCGGGTGACCTGTACCCGCACCGCGTCACGTTCGACCCGGGTAGCCCGTTGCTGGGCGACCTGCCGCCGGTCGAGCTGACCACCGAGCGCTACGTCATGCTGATCGATCCCGCGGTGAGCGTCCACGCTCGGCTGACGTTCGGCGCCGACCCGATGCCCTGGCTTGACAACGTGCAGGTGCCGGTGGCCTGGACGCGCCGGTGGGGCGAGGGCCGGGTTGGGTACCTCAGCGTGGGCCATACGGTCGACGACCTGCGCGTCCCCGCGATTTCCACCGCCTTCGAGCGGTTGGCGGGGTGGGTGCGGGGGGATCGGGCCTAGCGGGTGAGCCACAGGGTGCGGCGGGATCGCGTCGCAGACTTCGGTCCTCGAGGATTTCGGCACGTTAGGTAGCCCCATCGCAGGGTCGCGCTGGTGGCCTGGGTCTCGAAGAGGAAGGCGACGATCAGTCGACGGCTGACGTGCGACGAGGCGGGGTGCGCTGGCGGGCGTCGAGCACGCGCACGAGTTCCTCGGAGCCCTCCCAGCCGCCCGCGAGGCCGACGAGGCCGGCTCGCGGTCCGACCGCCCGAAGACGGTCGAGCTGGTCGAACTCTTCTGCCGCGATGATGACCGCGACGGCATGTCCTCGGCGCGTGACGACCACGGGCGTGCCGTGTTCGGCGGTGCGGATGTGGGCCGACAGCTGGTCGCGTGCTTCGGTGATGGTCACCTGTTTGGGCATGTCGGCCTCCTGATGGGCATGATGATGGCCATCTTGCCAGGGCTGAGGTTGGGTGTCGCGTTGATCAGTCTCGCGCGCCGTCAAGGACGAAGGCGTAGCACGTAAGGCAATTGCCTTCCGCACCTGCCATCCGCCGAGTGCGATTCCTTCGCAATGCAGCAGTGACCTATACTTCGGACACCATGGCCCGCCCCGTTCGTAACCGCACAGAAGCGCTCGAGCGCCTCGCCACACTGCAACCGCGGCTACGGGTGCTTGGTGTCGTGTCGCTGCGGCTCTTCGGTTCCGCGGGACGCGATGCAATGGGCGCGACGAGCGACGTGGACGTCTTGGTCGAGTTCGAGCGTCCCGTAGGGGCGTTCGAGTTCCTCGACGTCAAAGACCTGTTGGCCGATGTGCTCGGCCGCCAGGTCGACCTCGTCACGCCGGAGGCCGTCAAGCCGTGGATGCGCGACCGAGTGGAGCGCGAGGCCGTTCGTGCCGCATGAGGAAGAGGTCATCGGGCGCCTGCAGGACATGATCGATGCGATCGAGGCCATCGAAGCGGTCGTCGACGGGGTGGAGGAGGCGAGCTTCCTCAAGGATCGACGGTCGCGGGATGCGGTTCTGTGGAACCTCACGGTGCTGGGCGAAGCCGTGCGGGGTGTGCCGGTGAATGTTCAACATGCCCATCCCGAGGTCCCTTGGAGCAAGATGCGGGGACTACGGAACCTGCTCGTACATGAGTATTTCGGCATCGATGACCGCATCGTCTGGGCGACCGCGACCCGCAACGTGTTACCGCTCCTCGAGACCCTCCGCCAGATCGCGTCTCGGTCTTCAGGAGAGTCGGACCGGCTCGCTGACCACTAGCGAAGGCGGCCAAGCCGCCGCGGAGAGGTTGCGGTCGAAGGCCGACACCTCCACCTTGTTGGCATGTCAAGACGTCTTGCCAACCTGAGGCGACGGTCAAGGGACTCCGAACAGCGCTCCTCGCTATTCAACGACTTCGCCCTTTCGTTGAACAGCGACCCTGACGACTGAGCCATCGGACCCTCACCCGAAGAAGCAGCCGTCCGCGTCCTCGTCGACGAGGTCGAGGAACGTCTCGACGCTGGGCACCTCGGCTGGGTCGTAGCGGTGCCACCGGTCATCGCGGCGCTGCCAATACACGCGCCAGTGGTCGCGGGATCGAACGTACGTCGCCTTCGCGACCATCAGGTCGATCGTCTCGCCGGCGGCCCCACGCCATGCGGGACGACGCTCGAAGATGAC
>CAVSJH010000010.1:0-10937 GCA_963728245.1 uncultured Trueperaceae bacterium | reverse complement strand
GCGGGCGATCGTTTCCCCATCCGGAGCGCGTTCGTCGTACGAGCCACGGCGGTCGAAGCGATCGTGGCGCCGAGCTACTGGCTGTTCGCGAACGAGACGACCGAGGCGTCGCAGGAACAAGCGGCGCTCCGGGCGGACGGCGTCGTGCGCGTCGCCGCCAGTGGCCGCGGATGAACCGCGGTCGACGAGAGGAGCGCCTCATGTCGAAGAACATCGAGACCGTCCACGCCTACCTGGACGGATTCCGCGCCAACGACCACGCTCGGATCCTGGCCTGCCTGACGGACGACATCCAGTGGACCGTCTTCGGCGCCTTCCGCCTTTCGGGCAAGGAGGCGTAGGACGCCGCCATCGACGGCGCGCCCGAGTTCATCGACCCGCCCACGCTCGAGGTCGTGCGGACGGTCGAGGGCGACGACGTGGTCATGGCCGAACTGGCCGGCACGGCGCGGCGGGCGGCCGGAGGGGAGACGCGCATGTCGATGGCAGAGGTGTTCGTCATGCGCGACGGCAAGATCGCGGAGCGCCGCGCATGGGTGGTCGTCCTCGAGGAGAACGAGTACCGCTGAGGAATGCCGGACGCCACGCAGCGACGTGGCGTCGCCCGTGGATTAAGCGGCGGCTAAGCGGGTGCGGCCTACGGTGCGCGGCGAGGAGGCCCACACCATGCCCACCACCCACACGCTCCAGAAGGTCGTCGCGTTCCTGGCCGCCATCGTCACGACCGCCGCGCTCGCGCAGCCGCTCACCGTCGAGCACCCCGATTTCGACGTCCGGATGAGCTACCCGCCCACGTGGATCGCGGACACGATCCCGGCAGAGGACGGCTCGTTGACCCTGACCTTCACGGCCCCGGGCGACGCCGGTCTCGTCGTCGTCGTGCTCGCCCAGATCGACGCCGACCTCCGCGCCGAGCTCCGAGCCTTGGGCACGGACGCCGTGCTGGACGCCTGGGAGGGCTTCGCGGAGGACGTGCCGAACGCCCGCCTCGAACGCGTCAGCGAACGAGCGGTGGCCGGGGTCCCCTCCGGCGTCGTGGACTACGTGGGCCAGGGGATGGCCGGATCCGTGATCACCGTCATCGGGGAGTTCGCCGCGTACACCGTCGTGTCGATGGGCGCCGACGGCTTCATCCCCGAGGTCCAGGCTGGCCTCGAGACGATCCTGACGAGCTTGACGATCCTCTCGAACGCCGGCGCGGGTGCAGCTGGCGCGCCCGGGCCGGCCGCTGCGCCGGCCGGGAACCCGCTGGCGCCCGCCGCGGGCAACCCCTTGGCGCCGGCCGCAGCGAACCCCGCCGCGCCGGCTGCCGGAACCCGCTCGCACCCGCCGCGTCGACCCCGCCCGCGCAGCGGCGAGCCCCGCGGGCTACGTCGAACCGTTCACCGACACCGACCCACAGCGGGTGTTGGGCGGCGTGCTGGACGTCGGCAGCGACGGCACCTGGACCGGCACGCTGACGGGCGCCGCCTACCGGCTCACCAACACCGCGGCGCCCGACGCGGTCCGGTACTACTACCTGACCAGCCTGCCGGACCACGCCGGTCCTCTCGCCCAGGGCACCACCGGCGTGACGCTGGGGATCTCCGCGGGTGGCGGCTCGTTGTCGGCGGCCGGCCTACTCTTCGACTTCGACCCGAACGACGGCACGTACCTCGCCTTCGCGCTGACGACCACGGGCTACGCCGTCTTCCAGCGCAGCGCCAGCGGTTTCGAGCTGCTCGTGATGGAGGACCTGGACTCGCTGCGGCCCGACGGGCGCAACCGTCTCGAGCTCCGCGTCGACGGCACGACGGTCGACGTGATCGTGAACGACCAGTTCGCCGCCTCGCTGAACGGCCAGCGTACCTTCGCCGGCGGCGTGGGCCTCATCGCGGTCGGTGCCGGCGCCTTCGAGTTCCAGGACTTCCGCCACGCGGGGCCGTAGGCCCCGCTCCCGACCCGACGTCACCCGCCCACGTCCCAGGAGGAGCACCATGTCCACGCCACCGACCGTCCGTCACCCCATCGTCCTCGTCTTGGTCCTGCTCGCGTCGATCGCCTTCGCCCAGACGACCGCGTACGAGCACCCGCAGCTCGGCTTCCGCTTCAGCCAGCCCGACGGTTGGGCGCCCAGCGAGGACGTCGCACCCGACGGCACGCTCACGCTGCAGTTCATGGTGCCGTCGGGCCAGGGTGCGGTCGGCGTCGCCGCGGTCCCGATCGACGACGCGGAGCGCGCCTACTGGACGGGTCCGCGCGAGGAGCTCGTGCGCGACGTGTGGGCGGGTTTCGTGCCCGAGGTGCCCGACGCCCAGATCAACCAGACGTACGAGGTCACGGTCGACGGCGCGCTTGCGAGCGTGATCGACTACGCCAGCCCGAGCGTGGCCGGCACCATCGTGGTCATCGTCGGGAGCCGCGCGGCGTTCACGTTCTTCTCGGCCGGGGATCAGGCGTCGCTCGCGACGGTGCAGGGCGGGCTCGAGACGATGCTCGGGAGCTTCGCCTTCCTGTCGGGCGGCGCTCCCGCCGGGCAAGCGGGCGGCGGGGGCGAGTCGAGCCCGATCGGGGGAACGCCGCCGGTCGGCCCGGCGAACCCTGCCCCGCCCGGGGGATCGCCAAACGTCGTGCCACCCGCCGGATCGCCGAACCCGTCGGCGCCGGTCAACCCGCTCGGCGCGACGCCGCCTGGCTCCGGGGGCAACCCATACGTCGGCGAGTTCGCCGACGACCGTCTACGACTCACGCTGGACGCCGCGTCCAACGGTCTGGCGGGAACGCTCGTGTTCGACGGCGCCCGCTACCCGGTGACCGCCCAGGCCACGGACGGCGGCGTCAGCGGCCACTTCCTCGTCGGTGACGTCAGCTATGGCTTCGACGCGAGGCTCGACGGCGAGACCCTGACGTTCGTCACGGACGACGTTCGCTACGTGCTACAGCGGACGCCCTGACGCCCTGACGCGCTGACGCGCTGACGCGCAGGTGCCTCGCGGTCCGAGGGATCCGGGCGACGACGGGGCGATGAGGGTCCAGACGAGCGCACCGGCCAGGGGCATCGCGACGGAGCGTCCGGCGTAGCGGTCGTACTCGAGGCGGAGGGTCGTCATGGCTTCGTTCACGTGCGGTACTCCTAGGCGTTGGATGGGCCGCACGACGCGGCCGACCGAGAGCATGACACCGATCGGTCCGCCGCTCCCCTCGAGCAGGTCTGGTCGTCGCGCACCGCTCGATGGTGCAAGATGTCGTTGCGTCAAGGTCAAGCGCGCGCTCTTGGACGGCCGGAGCGCCTGGAGGTCGCCATGCCCGCGGACAAGATCGAGGTCGAGAACGTCAACGTGCCCGGGAGCACGACCCGGGTGGACGCGACGATGTACCGAGCGGCTCGCGCGGCGCTCCTCGCGGCGCTTCCCGAGGGGCCGCCCGGCCTCACCCAAGCCGAGATGATCGACGCGACCAAACGTCACCTCCCGGAAGACCTCTTCCCTGGAGGCGCGAAGGCGGGATGGTGGGTCAAGTGCGTGCAACTCGACCTGGAGGCCAAGGGGTTGGTCGTGCGGGACCGTAACGCGAAACCGCTGCGTTGGCGGCGCGAACCGAGCGCAGCCTGACGTCACTGGTTCCAGCGAGTCGATGGGGAGGTCAGCCATGGCGGGTACCGACGTGTCCTCGGAGAAGCTGCGGCGGCACTTCGAGTCGACCTACCTGAGTCTGCGGATCGGGATCGCCGCCATCGGCGCGGCCCTGCCCGTCGCGCTGTGGGTGGGCGCGCTCCTGCTGGAAGGCTCGTCGCTCCAGAACTCGATGAGTGCCTACTACTACACGGGCATGCGCGACGTGTTCGTCGGCGCGCTGTTCGCGCTCGGCGTGGCGCTGTACCTGTACAAGGGTTTCAGCACCGCGGAGAACGTCGTGCTGAGCGTGGGTGGGGTCCTCGCCGTGCTCGTCGCCCTGTTCCCGACCCAAGCCGGCGCCGAACGCACGCCGGCCAACGTCGTGCACGCCGTGGCGGCGATCCTGTTCTTCGGCTGCCTGGCGTACGTGAGCGTGTTCCGGGCGGCGGACACGCTGTCGCTGATCCGCGACACCCGGCGTGCGCGCGCTCTGCAGGGCACGTACCGGGCACTCGGCGTGGCGATGCTCGCGTCGCCGCTGGTCGCCCTCGTGGCCGAGCGCGTGCTGCGCCCGCGAGGTGGCGAGCCGAGTCTCGTGTTCTACGTCGAGGTGGCCGGCGTGTGGGCGTTCGCCGCGTTCTGGCTGGTCAAGAGCTGGGAGTTGCGCCAGACGAGCGCCGACCGTGCGGCGTCGCAAGGGCATCCTCGAGCCTTCGCCGGCGCTCGAGCGGGCGCGCGTGCCGGGGCGGCTGGTGCAGACCGCGCCGCTCGACCAGAGCGTCGAGGAGCTGCGCCGCGACCTCGGGTTCGACGGCGACGGTGTGAACCGACCGGCCGTGTAGAGTGCCGCCAACACGGCGTCGGAGGCGGTCCAACGATCATGCGCACGCTCATCGTCTGCAACATCGTCTCGCTCGACGGTTGCTACTCGGGTCCGGGCGGCGACGTCATGGCCATGCCGTTCGATGCCGGCTTCTCCGACTACAACGCCGAACGCTTGCGCTCGGCCGACACGCTGCTCCTCGGCCGGAAGTCGTTCGAGGGCTTCCGCTCGTACTGGCCGGGGGTCGCCGACGACACGAGTCAGCCTCCCGTCGAACGAGAGATCTCGCGCCTCAACACGGCGATGCAGAAGGTCGTGGTCTCGGACAGGCTGACGCCCGCAGACGTCGACGGCTGGGGGCCGGCGCGGGTCGTGCGGCGTGCGGACGCGCACGCGGAGGTCGCCGCGCTCAAGGCGGGGCCCGGCCGGGACATCCTGGTGTTCGGCAGCCACGTCCTGTGGAACGACCTGCTGGCTGCCGGCCTGGTCGACGAGTTGCACCTGATGATCGGTTCCGGCGTGGTGGGCGACGGCGTGCGCGCGTTCGAGGGGCGCTTTCCTGGCTCCCTCCGTCTCGAAGAGACGCGGCGGTTCGAAGCGTCGAGCCTCCTCCTGGTCCGCTACGCCGTCGAGCGGTGAGCACGGACGCGTAGCGCAATGGCGACACCGAATCACTCCGACGAGCCCACGGGATACGCGAGCACCACGGCGCGCCTGGTGCCGGGTTTCGCCGACATGCATCGGATGGCGGCGGTCCTCCTCGCGGAACGCACGCCCGAGGACGGCCGGGTCCTGGTCGTCGGTGCCGGTGGCGGAGCCGAGCTGGCGACTTTCACGCGACTCCATCCCGGTTGGCGGTTCGACGGCATCGACCCGTCCGCCGAGATGATCCGGGCCGCCGTGGCGACGCTCGGTGCTTCGAGCGAGCGCGTCACGTTCCACCGGGGGTACGTCGACGCGGCGCCGATGGGACCGTTCGACGCGGCGACCTGCCTCCTGACGCTCCACTTCACGACGGTGTCGGAGCGCCAGCGCACGCTGAGAGCGATTCACGAACGGTTGCGCCCGGGAGCGCCATTCGTCGTCGCGCACCTGAGCTTCGGCCAGGACGAGGAGCGCGACCTCTGGCTGGCGCGGTACGCCGCCTTCGCGACGTCGTCGGGCGTCGATGCGGCCAAGGCGGCGGCCGGTGCGGCCGCGATCCGCGATCGGCTCGAGATCCTCTCACCGGAGCGCGATGCGGCGCTGATCGCCGAAGCCGGGTTCGTGCAGGCGTCGACGTTCTATGTCGGATTGTGCTTCCGTGGCTGGGTCGTGTACGCGTGAAGGCGGGCGGCATCGATCGCACGGTCCGCCCGACGGAGCCCGCCGAACGCCAGCGGGCCTCTGGACTCCGCCGGACGACAGCCTGAGACCGGAGGTGACCATGCCGTCGATCCGCATGGCCGCCGAGATCGCCGATCCGGCGCTGGTCACCCTCGTGAGCGAGGCGACAGCCGTGCCGCCGAGATCGCGACGCTCAGAGGCAACTCCCCTCGTGCAGGGCCGGCGGCGGCGAGTCGTCGCCTGGGCGGAGACGCCGGATGACGTAGTCCGATCGCGTCGTGAACGTCGTGCCGTTCACGTGAGGTTGGACGAAGCAATGGGTGCCGCGGATGAGCTCGCCGTCCTGCACCACCTGGGGCGGATCGTCCGCGTCCGCCTCGAACCAGGTATGCGTGCCGCGGTGATCGCGGGTGCTCGAGGAGAACTCGCATTCGACGGCGACGGTCACCCACGGGGTCTGCGTCCGGATCCAGCCGGTGGCGGTGATGGGCGCCTGCGTGGTGTCGAACGTGATGTACCTAGAGAAGATGTGGGGTTCCTCGACGTCGAACGTCACGGCAGGGGCCGACCGCGTGCAGTTGTCGGAGGCGTGGCTGTAATCCCACGTGATCGTGCCCCCCGCGATCGCGTAGTCGGGCTGCGGGTCCTGCGGGTCCTGTCCGGGCTCGAAGGTGAGGAGGATCGTGGCGGTCGCGTACCACGGCGTGGCGTAGCCGATCCAGTGGGTCGTGTGGCGCGCGGTCAGCTCCCAGGTCGAACCGAGGAGGGGCTCGGCCCCGGCGAGCGTCGCGGTGGCCTCGTGCGCGCTCTCGCCGCCGTCGTGGAGTGTGGCCGTCGCGGTCCACACCACCTCGCGGTCGCTGGTGAGGTCGTAGGGGAGTTGCACGGTCCCCTGCACCACCCAGGCGTCGTCGTCGTTCTTCGTCCCGTCGCTCAGCGAAATCGGCGGTGCGGCGACGCCGTCGACGGTGACGTGGACCGTCACGTCGCCCGCGTCCTCCGCGAGCACACCTTCGACGAGCACGCGGAACGGGGCGGCATCGGCCTGACCGTCCCCCGCGACGCCCACGGCGCCGACGCGATCGGTGGAGGTCAGGGCCTCGCCGGTGGTCGGATGGAGCACGGTGACCACCTCTCGGATGCGCAGGTCGGTCCCGTCGACGGGCCCCTCGATGCCCAGGACGGGCGCGGTTCCGTCGCCCTGCGGGCTGGGTGCGCCGGTTCTCAGGCTCCCGAGCTTCTCCCACGCCACCCGCGCCGTGTACCCGCGCTCGGCGAGGTTCGTGTAGAACGCTTGCGCTGCGGCCGTCGCGTCACTGACGTAGACGACGTCGCTCCAGCCCAAGACGACGGTGCGGCCGCCGCGGCGTAGCGCATCGACGATGTCCACGTCGACGTCCATGGCGTCCTGGGTCTGACACGCGTTCAGGAAGACGATCGTGTCGTCCAGGCCGGTCGGGTAGGCCTTGCGAAAGAAGTCGGCCGCAGCGCGCACGTACCGGTCGCCGGTCGTTTTCGCCGTGCGGATCTCCAACCCGACCGCCTCGAGGCTCTTGATCGTCTCCTCGGCGGAGGTGGCGCCGGCCGGCACGAAGGCGTCGAGGGGGCCGACGTCGATCCCGCCGAGACAGACCCCGTCGTCGCAGATGCGCTGGCCGTGGGTGCTGACGTGGACGACCTCGTACTCGGTCCACGAGCGCAGCCGCTCGAGCGGGATCGCGTCGGTCTCGGTCTCGGCGAAGTCGAACTCGACGCCGTCCTCGTAACCGCGCGCGGTCTCGAGGATGTCGCGCACCACGGGTCCGTCGTCGCCCGTGCCGAACTGGAACAGGAACGGCGAGAGGACGAGGGCTCGCTTCTCGGGCGCGTCGCCGGTGACGTGGTGCGGCTCGATCGCGACCGCACCGGGCGCCGAAGCGAACGCTTCCGCGTCGCCCGGCAGCTGGGCGGTCTCGCCGCCGGGGACGGGACCCGTGGGCGCGTCGGGGCCGGCGATCCACGCGCCCCGTCCACCCACCAAGCGGAACCGTAGCGACGCGTCGTCGCTCTGCACCTCGGCGACGTCGTCCTGCCCGGCGAGCCACGCAGCCACGTCGGCGACCGACGCGCCGTCCTCGAGGCGCATCAGCGCCTCGTCGGACCGGTCGAGCGTGGCCGTGATGATCTCGATCGGGACCTCCGACCAGGCGCAGGGGATCTCCGCGGTCTCGCAGGCGAGCGGGGCGGGCCCGACGCCGGGACCTGGACCGCCGGTCCCACATGCCGTCGAGGGCCAGGACGAAGGCGAGGGCGATCGGCGTGAGAGAGCGCGGGGCGTGTGGGAGCAGCATCGGAGCCTCCTCTCGAGGGAGGACGCTCCTCTCGCAACACGTCGAACGCGATCCGGGCTCGCGGATCGCGAATGCAAACGGCGTTCTCGCTCTTCCCGCCACCCTAAAGGTGCTCGCCGAGGGGGTCAAGCCGACGTGCGCACGGCGCTCAGGGGCCTGCGAAGGTCGGAAGCGGGTAGGTTGGATTCGGTCGACCATCGCAGCGGAGGTGCCCATGCCGTCGGACGCCAAGGTCAAAGGACCCGCCTCGTACTTCCCGTCGATCGAGAAGACCTACGGGAAGCCCATCGCACACTGGCTCGAGGTCCTCGACGCCCTCCAGGACGAGAAGCACATGCAGCAGGTGACGATCCTCAAGACGGAGCACGGCCTCGGCCATGGCCACGCCAACGCGCTGGTGGCCTACCACCGAGCGCGCCGCGAGGGTTGAGGCGGGAGCCCCCGATGGCCGAGAACAAGACCAAGCCCACCGGCGCGAGCGTCGAGGACTACATCGCCTCGAGGGCCAACGTCCAGCAGCAGGCCGACTGCCAGGAACTGTTGGCGCTCCTCCACAAGGTCACCGACGAGTCTCCGGTCATGTGGGGGCCGAGCATCGTCGGCTACGGCACCTACCGCTACACCTACGAGAGCGGACGCACCGGCGAGATGCCGGTCGTGGGATTCGCCATCCGCGGTCGCGAGCTCGTGCTGTACGTGAACGCCGCGAGCGAACGCCAGCAGGCGCTCCTCGCCCGGTTGGGCCCGCACAAGATGGGCAAGTCCTGCCTCTACGTCAAGCGGCTGGCCGATCTGGACAGGGACGTGCTCGAGCAGATCGTCGTCCACTCCGTCGCGGAGGTGCGGCGCCGGTACGGCTGACGCGGTCCCGCCCGCGACCGTCGGCGGCACCCGCCCGATGGGCCGAGGACGCGCGGAAGGTGTTCCGTCGCAAGGTTCGCTGGCACGCTGCCGGACGGTGTTCGCGTCGAAGCGGAACGGGTCGGCCTGCCGGATCTGGTGCACGTGTTCGTGGTCGAACGCGCGCCGCATGCGATGACGCGTCGCGTTCCCGTACCCTGAACCTCATGTACACGCCGAAGCCGAACGAGGAGACGCGCGTCGAGGTGATGCACGAGCTCATCCGCGCCCACCCGCTGGGGACGTGGACGCTGCTCGACCCCGACGACCTGCTCACCCAGCACGTCCCCTTCCTCCTCGACGCCGACCGCGGCCCGTTCGGCACGCTCGTCGGCCACGTCGCGCGCGCGAACCCGGTGTGGCGGTCGCCGCCGACGGAGGTCCGCAGCGTCGTCTCGTTCCAGGGGCCGCAGGCGTACGTGACGCCGTCGTGGTACCCGAGCAAGCGCGAGCACGGCAAGACGGTGCCGACGTGGAACTACGCCGTCGTACACGCACGTGGTGTCCCGGCCTTCAGCACGACCGGGACTGGCTGCTGGCGCACGTGTCGAACCTGACGGACGTCCACGAGGCCGGCGAAGCCGCGCCGTGGGCCGTCGAGGACGCGCCCGACGACTACGTCGACGGCATGCTGCGCGCCATCGTCGGGGTGGAGATCCGATCGAACGCCTGCTGGGCAAGTGGAAGACGAGCCAGAACCGGTCGAACGCCGACAAGGCGGGGGTCGTGCGAGGGCTTTCCGAACGGGGCGACGCCGCGTCGGCGGAGCTGGTCGCGGCACACGGAGCCCTGAGAAGGGCCTTCTTCGCCGCCCTCGAGTCGCTCGCCTACGCGTCGTCCGAACCGTCGTCCTCGCTCGCCGGTTCGGCCTCGGCGGCTCGAACGCCGCCTCGGCCGCCGTCGCGACGGCGCGGTAGACGGGCCCTAGGCGCGAGACGAGGTCGTCGTCGAGCGCCGTGAAGGGGCCCAGCCGGCGGAGCAGCGACAGGTCGGGCGTTCGCCGGGGAGGTCGATCCGGGGCGGCGGCTCGGCCGCGGACCAGTCGTCCGCGGGGTCGAGCGGGGTCATGCCGTCCGTGGGCGCCGGCTCGTGGTCGGCGTCGGCGGACGGGCGGCGGTTTCGGTGTCCGTGTCCGCGCCGGAACCCGCGCTCACCTGTCGCCGCAGTCCCTCCACCACCTCCTCCTGGCCGCGGCCGCGGAGGCGGAAGAGAAGGAACGGGTCCTCGTCGAGTTGCTCGCCGAGCAGGTAACACGTGGCGGCGATGTGCTTGCACACGGTGACCTTGTCCGGGCAGTTGCACGTGAGGCGCAGGTGGTCGGGCTTCGTCGGGAAGAGCGAGGCGCGGGCAGCAGCGAACACCTCGTCGATGTCGCGCGGCATCTCGCCCGCGAGGAGGCCGGCGGCGAGGTCGGGGCGGCTCGAGAGCGCGGCGATCACGCGTTCCCAGGCCTCGTCGGAGAGCGGTGCGAGGCCGATCGTCACGCGGTAGGGCGTGCGGCGCGAGCCCTGCACGTCGGCGAGCACGATGCCGGTCTGCTCTTGGATCGACAGCACCTGGCCGGCTCGGGCGTACGAGCGTCCGCGGGCGAGGCGGAGCGGGGTGATGAGCCCCTCGAGGGCGGCCACCCAGCGCTCGGCCCACCAGCTCTCGACGAAGGCCCCGCGTTGGCTGCGGCTGGCGACGCCCTGGTCGGTGGGGATGGCGCCGGTTGGACGGCGGGTTCGGCGGGGGCGGGGGCGGCGACGCTTCATGCGAGCGCCTCCCGCCGCAGCGCCACCAGGTCGCGCAGGGCGCGACCGTCGAGGTTGACGAGCGCCCGCTCACCGCTCGCGATGACCTCGCCGGCCAGCGCGGGTTTGCCCTCGATCATCTCGGCGATGCGCTCCTCGAGCGTGCCGACCGTGACGAAGGCGTGGACCTGCACGCCCTTGCGTTGACCGATGCGGTAGGCGCGGTCGGTGG
>CAVSJH010000009.1:0-10735 GCA_963728245.1 uncultured Trueperaceae bacterium | reverse complement strand
GTTTCCCCATCCGGAGCGTGTTCGTCGTACGAGCCACGGCGGTCGAAGCGATCGTGGCGCCGAGCTACTGGCTGTTCCCGAACGAGACGACCGAGGCGTCGCAGGAACAAGCGGCGCTCCGGGCGGACGGCGTCGTTCGCGTCGCCGCCAGTGGCCGCGGATGAACCGCGGTCGACGAGAGGAGCGCCCCATGTCGAAGAACATCGAGACCGTCCACGCCTACCTGGACGGATTCCGCGCCAACGACCACGCTCGGATCCTGGCCTGCCTGACGGACGACATCCAGTGGACCGTCTTCGGCGCCTTCCGCCTTTCGGGCAAGGAGGCGTAGGACGCCGCCATCGACGGCGCGCCCGAGTTCATCGACCCGCCCACGCTCGAGGTCGTGCGGACGGTCGAGGGCGACGACGTGGTCATGGCCGAACTGGCCGGCACGGCGCGGCGGGCGGCGGGAGGGGAGATGCGCATGTCGATGGCCGAGGTGTTCGTCATGCGCGACGGCAAGATCGCCGAGCGCCGCGCATGGGTGGTCGTCCTCGAGGAGAACGACTACCGCTGAGGAATGCCGGACGCCACGCAGCGACGTGGCGTCGCCCGTGGATTAAGCGGCGGCTAAGCGGGTGCGGCCTACGGTGCGCGGCGAGGAGGCCCACACCATGCCCACCACCCGCACGCTCCAGAAGGTCGTCGCGTTCCTGGCCACCATCGTCACGACCGCCGCGCTCGCGCAGCCGCTCACCGTCGAGCACCCCGATTTCGACGTCCGGATGAGCTACCCGCCCACGTGGATCGCGGACACGATCCCGGCGGAGGACGGCTCGTTGACCCTGACCTTCACGGCCCCGGGCGACGCCGGTCTCGTCGTCGTCGTGCTCGCCCAGATCGACGCCGACCTCCGCGCCGAGCTCCGAGCCTTGGGCACGGACGCGGTGCTGGACGCCTGGGAGGGCTTCGCGGAGGACGTGCCGAACGCCCGCCTCGAACGCGTCACCGAACGAGCGGTGGCCGGGGTCCCCTCCGGCGTCGTGGACTACGTGGGCCAGGGGATGGCCGGATCCGTGATCACCGTCATCGGGGAGTTCGCCGCGTACACCGTCGTGTCGATGGGCGCCGACGGCTTCATCCCCGAGGTCCAGGCGGGCCTCGAGACGATCCTGACGAGCTTGACGATCCTCTCGAACGCCGGGGCGGGTGCCGCGGGCGGCCAGGCGGCCGCTGCACCGGCCGGGAATCCGCTGGCGCCTCCCGCGGGCAACCCCTTGGCGCCGGCCGCCGCGAACCCCGCCGCGCCGGCTGCTGGAAACCCGCTCGCACCCGCTGCGTCGACCCCGTCCGCGCAGTCGCCGAGTCCGGCGGGCTACGTCGAACCGTTCACCGACACCGACCCACAGCGGGTGTTGGGCGGCGTGCTGGACGTCGGCAGCGACGGCACCTGGACCGGCACGCTGACGGGCGCCGCCTACCGGCTCACCAACACCGCGGCGCCCGACGCGGTCCGGTACTACTACCTGACCAGCCTGCCGGACCACGCCGGTCCTCTCGCCCAGGGCACCACCGGCGTGACGCTGGGGATCTCCGCGGGTGGCGGCTCGTTGTCGGCGGCCGGCCTACTCTTCGACTTCGACCCGAACGACGGCACGTACCTCGCCTTCGCGCTGACGACCACGGGCTACGCCGTCTTCCAGCGCAGCGCCAGTGGCTTCGAGCTGCTCGCGATGGAGGACCTGGACTCGCTGCGGCCCGACGGGCGCAACCGTCTCGAGCTCCGCGTCGACGGCACGACGGTCGACGTGATCGTGAACGACCAGTTCGCCGCCTCGCTGAACGGCCAGCGTGCCTTCGCCGGCGGCGTGGGCCTCATCGCGGTCGGTGCCGGCGCCTTCGAGTTCCAGGACTTCCGCCACGCGGGGCCGTAGGCCCCGCTCCCGACCCGACGTCACCCGCCCACGTCCCAGGAGGAGCGCCATGTCCACGCCACCGACCGTCCGTCACCCCATCGTCCTCGTCTTGGTCCTGCTCGCGTCGATCGCCTTCGCCCAGACGACCGCGTACGAGCACCCGCAGCTCGGCTTCCGCTTCAGCCAGCCCGACGGTTGGGCGCCCAGCGAGGACGTCGCACCCGACGGCACGCTCACGCTGCAGTTCATGGTGCCGTCGGGCCAGGGTGCGGTCGGCGTCGCCGCGGTCCCGATCGACGACGCGGAGCGCGCCTACTGGACGGGTCCGCGCGAGGAGCTCGTGCGCGACGTGTGGGAGGGCTTCGTGCCCGAGGTGCCCGACGCCCAGATCAACCAGACGTACGAGGTCACGGTCGACGGCGCGCTCGCGAGCGTGATCGACTACGCCAGCCCGAGCGTGGCCGGCACCATCGTGGTCATCGTCGGGAGCCGCGCGGCGTTCACCTTCTTCTCCGCCGGGGATCAGGCGTCGCTCGCGACGGTGCAGGGCGGGCTCGAGACGATGCTCGGGAGCTTCGCCTTCCTGCCGGGCGGCGCCCCCGTCGGGCAGGCGGGCGGCGGGGGCGGTTCGAGCCCGATCGGGGGAACGCCGCCGGTCGGCCCGACGAACCCCGCGCTGCCGGCCAACCCGACGAACCCATCGTCGCCGGTCAACCCCCTCGGCGCGACGCCGCCCGGCTCCGGGGGCAATCCGTACGTCGGCGAGTTCGCCGACGACCGCCTACGGCTCACGCTCGACGCCGCGTCCAACGGCCTCGCGGGAACGCTCGTGTTCGACGACGCCCGCTACCCGGTGACCGCCCAGGCCACGGACGGCGGCGTCAGCGGCCACTTCCTCGTCGGTGGCGTCAGCTACGGCTTCGACGCGAGGCTCGACGGCGACGCCCTCACGTTCGTCACGGACGAGGTTCGCTACGTGCTGCAGCGGACGCGCTGAGGACGGGCACCTCGCCATCCACGGAACCCGGACGATGAGGCGTCCACGTCCCCGGGGCCGCCAAGCCGGCCCCGGGCGGACCGCCTACGCGGCGGGGCGGCGCCCCAGGAGCACCACGATCGCGTACGCGTAGGAGAGGACGACCGCCGCCGCCACGGCGGTCACGCGCGCGTCGGGGAAGACCCACCAGGCGGCGGTCACCAGGAGCGTGCGCCCGACGGCGTGGATGAGCCCGACGGGGTGCCCGATCACCCACCCGAACACGATCCAGTGCAGGCCGAGGCCGATCCCGAGGGTGAGCGGCAGGTACGCCCAGTCCTGCGCCGCGAGCGTGAGGTGCACGGCCCAGAGGAGGTTGACCATCAGCACGCTGCGGCCCATGAGGCCGGCGAGCGGGCTCGGGTTGTCGATGAGGCGCTCGCCGAGCGGCCGGGCGATCGCGAGGGCGAGTGGGAACGCGAGCCCGGTCGTGAACAAGAGGACGAACGTGGCGATGCGGGTCTCGAGCACGAGGCCGGCGATCGCGATGAGGGTCCAGACGAGCGCGCCGGCCAGGGGCAGCGCGACGGAGCGTCCGGCGTAGCGGTCGTACTCGAGGCGGAGGGTCGTCATGGCTTCGTTCACGTGCGGTACTCCTAGGCGTTGGATGGGCCGCACGACGCGGCCGACCGAGAGCATGACATCGATCGGTCCGCCGATCCCCTACGAGCCGGTAGGGCTACCGTCCACGCGCGCCGGACCTTCGGCGACCCGGCGCACGACGTCCTCGATCGTGGCGCCAGCTCGGATCGGACCGAACGAGAAGACGAGACGGTACCCGTCGGGATCGGCGATCGTCACGTCACGAACGTTCCACGGTTGGAGCGTGGGCTCCACGAGGATGCGCGATCCCAACGCTCGCGCACGCTCGGCGACCGACGCCGCTGCGTCGTCGCGAAGCGTGAACGTCAAGCTGACGCCGCGCCCCTTCGGCCCTTCGCTCGGGTCCGTCGCCTGGGAGAGAAGCACATCGGCGTACTTCGCCCACCGCAGGTGGACGAGCGTCGGTCGCCCGCCCGGGCCAGGCATGGTGAACACGTGCTCGAAGCCCAGCGCCTCGTACCACGTCGCGGAGGCCTCGACATCCGCCACCTCGAGCCTCGGGAACATGGGCATCGGGTAGATCTCGGCTGCCATGGTCGGTCTCCCATCGTTTCGCACGACGGTGGTCGTCGCGCACCTCTCGATGGTGCAAGATGTCGTTACGTCAAGGTCAAGCGCGCGCTCTTGGACCGCCGGAGCGCCTGGAGGTCGCCATGCCCGCGGACAAGATCGAGGTCGAGAACGTCAACGTGCCCGGAAGCACGACCCGGGTGGACGCGACGATGTACCGAGCGGCCCGCGCGGCGCTCCTCGCGGCGCTTCCCGAGGGGCCGCCCGGCCTCACCCAAGCCGAGATGATCGACGCGACCAAACGTCACCTCCCGGAAGACCTCTTCCCTGGCGGTGCGAAGGCGGGATGGTGGGTCAAGTGCGTGCAACTCGACCTGGAGGCCAAGGGGTTGGTCGTGCGGGACCGTAACGCGAAACCGCTGCGTTGGCGGCGCGAACCGAGCGCAGCCTGACGTCACCGCCGCGCCGTGGGACCGGCGCGGCGGGTGGTGGTGGCAGCCAGTTCAGTCCGCGTCGAACGTCACGTCGTAGATCCACCCCGACGCCAGGCTCGCGATGCCGCTGCTCCCCTCGAGTCGTGGCCGTGCGTACACGGCGAACTCGTAGGAGCCGGGCTCGAGCTCGACCGCCTCGTCGAACGCCTCGTCCGCCTCCTCCTCTTCGGACTCGCCGATCCAGACGGGCGTGGTGGCGCCGACCTCGCGCACGAGGATGTAATGCAGGCTCTGGCCGGCGACGGGCGGCACGACCTCGGCGTAGAGCGTGGCCACGACCTGCATCGTCACCGGCTCCAACACCTCGAACTCGATGATCCACTCGAACAGCGCGTAGGTCTCGTAAGTGCATTCGGCGGATTCGTTGAATCCGTCGCCGAGTGCGTCGTAGGCGCCGCTGAAGCCGTCGAGGTAGGTGTCGAGGACCCCGGCCGTGAGGTCGAGAGCGTACTCGGCGTCGGCCGCCAGGTCGAACTCGCAGACCAGGTCGTCGTTGATCGTGTACGAGCCCCCGGTGTCCACCGTGCCGGTGAAGGCGGCGACCTTGCCCGCCTCCATCTCGTCCTCGAAGGGCGCAGGGAGGGGCGACATGTCGAGGAACACCCCGAGTCGGACGGCGCTGTCCTCCCAGCGGACGGCGCCGGTGGGGAGCCCGAGGTCGATCATGTTGCAGCCCGCGAGCAGGAGCAGCAGCGGCGCGGTGACGAGCGCGGCGAAACGGCGTGGACGGGGTGTTCGGCCCATGGGCCGACTCACCGGGCGGTTCATTTCCGAGACGAGGTCTTCAGACGTATGCATCCTGCTCCTTCCCGGCGGAAGGCGCCCGCCGTGGCTCTCGGTGTCGACCCATGACCGAATGGTGCAACCATATGAGGGAATGGTGTGAAAAATCAAGGCCGGGAAGCTGTCGAGGGCGGCATGATGCGCGATACGACATTGGGTGTCGGGTCGTTCCAGCGAGTCGATGGGGAGGTCAGCCATGGCGGGTAACGACGTGTCCTCGGAGAAGCTGCGGCGGCACTTCGAGTCGACCTACCTGAGTCTGCGGATCGGGATCGCCGCCATCGGCGCGGCCCTGCCCGTCGCGCTGTGGGTGGGCGCCCTGCTACTGGACGGTTCGTCGCTCCAGAGCTCGATGAGTGCCTACTACTACACGGGCATGCGCGACGTGTTCGTGGGCGCGCTGTTCGCGCTCGGCGTAGCGCTGTACCTGTACAAGGGTTTCAGCACCGCCGAGAACGTCGTGCTGAGCGTGGGTGGGGTCCTCGCCGTGCTCGTCGCGCTGTTCCCGACCCAGGCCGGCGCCGAACGCACCGCGGCCAACGTCGTGCACGCCGTCGCGGCGATCCTGTTCTTCGGCTGCCTGGCGTACGTGAGCGTGTTCCGGGCGGGGGACACGCTGTCGCTGATCCGCGACACCCGGCGTGCGCGCGCTCTGCAGGGCACGTACCGGGCACTCGGCGTGGCGATGCTCGCGTCGCCGCTGGTCGCCCTCGTGGCCGAGCGCGTGCTGCGCCCGCCGAGGTGGCGAGCCGAGTCTCGTGTTCTACGTCGAGGTCGCCGGCGTGTGGGCGTTCGCCGCGTTCTGGCTGGTCAAGAGCTGGGAGTTGCGCCAGACGAGCGCCGACCGTGCGGCGTCGCAAGGGATCTTGGAGCCTTCGCCGGCGCTCGAGCGGGCGCGCGTGCCGGGGCGGCTGGTGCAGACCGCGCCGCTCGACCAGAGCGTCGAGGAGCTGCGCCGCGACCTCGGGTTCGACGGCGACGGTGTGAACCGACCGGCCGTGTAGAGTGCCGCCAACACGGCGTCGGAGGCGGTCCAACGATCATGCGCACGCTCATCGTCTGCAACATCGTCTCGCTCGACGGTTGCTACTCGGGTCCGGGCGGCGACGTCATGGCCATGCCGTTCGATGCCGGCTTCTCCGACTACAACGCCGAACGCTTGCGCTCGGCCGACACGCTGCTCCTCGGCCGGAAGTCGTTCGAGGGCTTCCGCTCGTACTGGCCGGGGGTCGCCGACGACACGAGTCAGCCTCCCGTCGAACGAGAGATCTCGCGCCTCAACACGGCGATGCAGAAGGTCGTGGTCTCGGACACGCTGACGCCCGACGCCGTCGACGGCTGGGGGCCGACGCGGGTCGTGCGGCGTGCGGACGCGCATGCGGAGGTCGCCGCGCTCAAGGCGGGGCCCGGCCGGGACATCCTGGTGTTCGGCAGCCACGTCCTGTGGAACGACCTGCTTGCTGCCGGCCTGGTCGACGAGTTGCACCTGATGATCGGACCGGGCGTGGTCGGCGATGGCGTGCGGGCGTTCGAGGGGCGCTTTCCGGGCTCCCTCCGTCTCGAAGAGACGCGGCGGTTCGAAGCGTCGAGCCTCCTCCTGGTCCGCTACGCCGTCGAGCGGTGAGCTCGGACGCGTAGCGCAATGGCGACACCGAATCACGCCGACGAGCCCACGGGATACGCGAGCACCACGGCGCGCCTGGTGCCGGGTTTCGCCGACATGCATCGGATGGCGGCGGTCCTCCTCGCGGAACGCACGCCCGAGGACGGCCGGGTCCTGGTCGTCGGTGCCGGTGGCGGAGCCGAACTGGCGACTTTCACGCGACTCCATCCCGGTTGGCGGTTCGACGGCATCGACCCGTCCGCCGAGATGATCCGGGCCGCCGTGGCGACGCTCGGTGCTTCGAGCGAGCGCGTCACGTTCCACCGGGGGTACGTCGACGCCGCGCCGATGGGTCCGTTCGACGCGGCGACCTGCCTCCTGACGCTCCACTTCACGACGGCGTCGGAGCGCCAGCGCACGCTGAGAGCGATCCACGATCGGTTGCGCCCGGGAGCGCCGTTCGTCGTCGCGCACCTGAGCTTCGGCCAGGACGAGGAGCGCGACCTCTGGTTGGCGCGGTACGCCGCCTTCGCCACGTCGTCGGGCGTCGATGCGGCCAAGGCGGCCGCAGGAGCAGCCGCGATCCGTGATCGGCTCGAGATCCTCTCGCCGGAGCGCGACGCGGCGCTGATCGCCGAAGCCGGGTTCGTGCAGGCGTCGACGTTCTATGTCGGATTGTGCTTCCGTGGCTGGGTCGTGTACGCGTGAAGGCGGGCGGCATCGATCGAACGGTCCGCTCGACGGAGCCCGCCGAACGCCAGCGGGCCTCTGGACTCCGCCGACGACAGCCTGAGACCGGAGGTGACCATGCCGTCGATCCGCATGGCCGCCGAGATCGCCGATCCGGCGCTGGTCACCCTCGTGAGCGAGGCGACAGCCGTGCCGCCGAGATCGCGACGCTCAGAGGCAACTCCCCTCGTGCAGGGCCGGCGGTGGCGAGTCGTCGCCCGGGCGGAGACGCCGGATGACGTAGTCCGATCGTGTCGTGAACGTCGTGCCGTTCACGTGAGGTTGGACGAAGCAATGGGTGCCGCGGATGAGCTCGCCGTCCTGCACCACCTGGGGCGGATCGTCCGCGTCCGCCTCGAACCAGGTATGCGTGCCGCGGTGATCGCGGGTGCTCGAGGAGAACTCGCATTCGACGGCGACGGTCACCCACGGGGTCTGCGTCCGGATCCAGCCGGTGGCGGTGATGGGCGCCTGCGTGGTGTCGAACGTGATGTACCTAGAGAAGATGTGGGGTTCCTCGACGTCGAAGGTCACCGCAGGTGCCGACCGCGTGCAGTTGTCGGACGCGTGGCTGTAATCCCACGTGATGGTGCCCCCCGCGATCGCGTAGTCGGGCTGCGGGTCCTGCGGGTCCTGTCCGGGCTCGAAGGTGAGGAGGATCGTGGCGGTCGCGTACCACGGCGTGGCGTAGCCGATCCAGTGGGTCGTGTGGCGCGCGGTCAGCTCCCAGGTCGAACCGAGGAGGGGCTCGGCCCCGGCGAGCGTCGCGGTGGCCTCGTGCGCGCTCTCGCCGCCGTCGTGGAGTGTCGCCGTCGCGGTCCACACCACCTCGCGGTCGCTGGTGAGGTCGTAGGGGAGTTGCACGGTCCCCTGCACCACCCAGGCGTCGTCGTCGTCCTTCGTCCCGTCGCTCAGCGAGATCGGCGGTGCGGCGACGCCGTCGACGGTGACGTGGACCGTCACGTCGCCCGCGTCCTCCGCGAGCACGCCTTCGACGAGCACGCGGAACGGGGCGGCATCGGCCTGACCGTCCCCCGCGACGCCCACGGCGCCCACGCGATCGGTGGAGGTCAGGGTCTCGCCGGTGGTCGGATGGAGCACGGTGACCACCTCTCGGATGCGCAGGTCGGTCCCGTCGACGGGCCCCTCGATGCCCAGGACGGGCGCGGTTCCGTCGCCCTGCGGGCTGGGTGCGCCGGTTCTCAGGCTCCCGAGCTTCTCCCACGCCACCCGCGCCGTGTACCCGCGCTCGGCGAGGTTCGTGTAGAACGCTTGCGCTGCGGCCGTCGCGTCACTGACGTAGACGACGTCGCTCCAGCCCAAGACGACGGTGCGGCCGCCGCGGCGGAGAGCATCGACGATGTCCACGTCGACGTCCATGGCGTCCTGGGTCTGACACGCGTTCAGGAAGACGATCGTGTCGTCCAGGCCGGTCGGGTAGGCCTTGCGAAAGAAGTCGGCCGCAGCGCGCACGTACCGGTCGCCGGTCGTTTTCGCCGTGCGGATCTCCAACCCGACCGCCTCGAGGCTCTTGATCGTCTCCTCGGCGGAGGTGGCGCCGGCCGGCACGAAGGCGTCGAGGGGGCCGACGTCGATCCCGCCGAGACAGACCCCGTCGTCGCAGATGCGCTGGCCGTGGGTGCTGACGTGGACGACCTCGTACTCGGTCCACGCGCGCAGCCGCTCGAGCGGGATCGCGTCGGTCTCGGTCTCGGCGAAGTCGAACTCGACGCCGTCCTCGTAACCGCGCGCGGTCTCGAGGATGTCGCGCACCACCGGTCCGTCGTCGCCCGTGCCGAACTGGAACAGGAACGGCGAGAGGACGAGCGCTCGCTTCTCGGGCGCGTCGCCGGCGACGTGGTGCGGCTCGATCGCGACCGCACCGGGCGCCGAAGCGGACGCTTCCACGTCGCCCTGCAGCTGGGCGGTCTCGCCGCCGGGGACGGGGCCCGTGGGCGCGTCGGGGCCGGCGATCCACGCGCCCCGTCCACCCTCCAAGCGGAACCGCAGCGACGCGTCGTCGCTCTGCACCTCGGCGACGTCGTCCTGCCCGGCGAGCCACGCCGCCACGTCGGCGACCGACGCACCGTCCTGGAGGCGCATCAGGGCCTCGTCGGACCGGTCGAGCGTCGCCGCGATGATCTCGATCGGGACCTCCGACCAGGCGCAGGGGATCTCCGCGGTCTCGCATGCGAGCGGGGAAGGCCCGACGCCGGGACCTGGACCGCCGGTCCCACATGCCGTCAGGGCCAGGACGACGGCGAGGGCGATCGGCGTGAGAGAGCGGGAGGCGTGTGGGAGCAGCATCGGAGCCTCCTCTCGAGGGAGGACGCTCCTCTCGCAACACGTCGAACGCGATCCGGGCTCGCGGATCGCGAATGCAAACGGCGTTCTCGCTCTTCCCGCCACCCTAAAGGTGCTCGCCGAGAGGGTCAAGCCGACGTGCGCACGGCGCTCAGGGGCCTGCGAGGGTCGGAAGCGGGTAGGTTGGATTCGGTCGACCATCGCAGCGGAGGTGCCCATGCCGTCGGACGCCAAGGTCAAAGGACCCGCCTCGTACTTCCCGTCGATCGAGAAGACCTACGGGAAGCCCATCGCACACTGGCTCGAGGTCCTCGACGCCCTCCAGGACGAGAAGCACATGCAGCAGGTGACGATCCTCAAGACGGAGCACGGCCTCGGCCACGGCCACGCCAACGCGCTGGTGGCCTACCACCGAGCGCGCCGCGAGGGTTGAGGCGGGAGCCCCGATGGCCGAGAACAAGACCCAACCCACCGCTGCGAGCGTCGAGGACTACATCGCGCCGCGGGCCAACACGCAGCAGCAGGCCGACTGCCAGGAGCTGATGGCGCTCCTCCACAAGGTCACCGACGAGTCCCCGGTGATGTGGGGGCCGAGCATCGTCGGCTACGGCACCTACCGCTACACCTACGAGAGCGGGCGCACCGGCGAGATGCCGGTCGTGGGTTTCGCCATCCGCGGTCGCGAGCTCGTGCTGTACGTGAACGCCGCGAGCGAACGCCAGCAGGCGCTCCTCGCCCGCTTGGGTCCGCACAAGATGGGCAAGTCCTGCCTCTA
>CAVSJH010000008.1:0-375997 GCA_963728245.1 uncultured Trueperaceae bacterium | reverse complement strand
CGCGGTACCAGGCCTCCGGCGCGAACAGGGCCGGCACGGGCCTCCTCAGCCGACGTTCGCCGGCTGGAGCTCCTGTGCGATCCCGATGAGGATGCCCTCGGGCCCGCGCACGTAGCAGAGCCGGTACGCGTCGGCGTACCGGGCAACCTCACCCACGAGCTCGGCGCCGCGCACGACGAGGCGCGCGAGCGTCTGGTCGATGTCCTCGACGGCGAACATGACCCGCAGGTAGCCGAGCGCGTTCACGGGGGCGCGTCGGTGGTCGGCGACGACGGCCGGCGCGTCGAAGCGTGACAGCTCGACCCGGCTGTGACCGTCCGGTGTGCGCAGCATGGCGATCTCGACGCGCATGTCGCGCAGCCCGGTGACTTCGTCGGCCCAAGCGCCTGCGACGGGCGCGCGCCCCTCGAGCTCAAGACCGAGGGTCGTGAAGAACGCGATGGCCGCGTCGAGGTCCTCGACGACGATGCCGACGTTGTCCATCCGTTTGACCGTCATGGCGGAGGATACACAGTGCTTGAGCCGTGGCAGCCGGTCAGGTGCGATCTTCGACCAGCAGATCGGCCACGGTTCGCGAACCTTGGGCGCGGGTCACCGGTTGGGCTGGCGGAAGCCGACCGCGGTTCCACTCCATAGGGACGGCGCGTGCCGCTGCATCCGAGTGGGTCAGGGCGGGCGCGCTCACGGGCACGATCCGAGCGATGGGCAAACCGAGCTCGACGATCTCGATCGACTCGCCCGCTCTGACCAAGCGTAGGTAGTCCGTCAGACGGCTCTTCAACACCCGAATGTCGACCGTCGTCTGCTTCATGACCCTCCCGTCGGCGCCGTCCGATGTGGATTCACGGTACTGCGTCGCACCCTCGCTCACTCACCATCGGCCGATCGGCCGATGCGCCCCTCGCCCGCCCCGGCCTACCGTCGCGCCATGGAGGCACCAGCCATGACCGACACCGAACGCACCAGGCCCACCCGCGTCGCCCTCGTGACCGGCGCCAGCCGCGGCCTGGGCGCCACCATCGCCAGCTTCCTGGCGGCCACGGGCTACGCCCTGGTGGTCGACGTGCGGGGCGCCGCCGCGCTCGAGGCGGCCGCCGATTACGTCGGACCCGGCACCCTCGTCGACGGCGTGCGCGCCGCGCCACGGGGCGAGGTCGTACTCGACCCGGCCGCGATGGACGCCGAAGGGAGCGCGGCCCCCTCGCCACTCGCCGCCCTCAGCGCCCGGGAACGCGAGGTGCTGGCGTGCATCGTCGATGGCATGACGAACAAGCAGGCCGCGCAGGCCCTCGGGATCAGCGAGAAGACCGTGAAGACCCACATCAGCCACCTGCTGGCGAAGCTGGGGGTGCGGGACCGGCCGGCGGCGGCGGTATTGGGGGTGGGGGGATCCGGGGTCCGCTGAGGCGCAACGGGGCCGCCCAGCCTCAGCGCTTCGCGCCCGCGTCCCCCTTCCGCCACTGGTTCGCCCGCACCCCCTCGTTCGCCAGCCGCGCCGTCTCCTCCACGCGCTTCCGGCGCGTCCCGGGTGTCTTGGCCTGCACGATCCACTCCAGGATGCCGCGCTTCGCGGAGCGCGGGAAGGTGTCGAAGAGGCGCGCGGCGTCGGGGTAGGCCGCGAAGGCGTCCGCCAGGTCCGGCGGGACCTCGAGCGCCTCGACCGCATCCAGCATCGTCCAGGAGCCGTCGCGCATCGCCGCGGCCACCTTGGCCGCGCCCGCCGCCGTCATCGCACCCGAGGCCTCGGCCCGCGCGACGCGCTCCTTGTTCGGCCGCGACCACCCCGAACCCGCCTTGCGCGGGGCGAACCAGAGCATCGTGCGCTCGTCGTCGAGTTTGCGCGGCTTGCTGTCGACCCAACCGAAGCAGAGCGCCTCTTCGACCGCCTCGTCGTACGGGACCCGCGGTCGATCGTTGGCGCCCTTGAAGGACACCAGCCACACGCCTTCCTTGCGCTCGCGGTTCGCCTCGAGCCACGCCCGCCAGTCGGCGCGTGTCGTCGCGTGCACCGCGTTCGGGGGTAGGTCGCCGTTCATGCGCCACGATGGACCGTCGCCGACGCCGCGACCGTGGCGTACGGCGCGATCACGATCCCGACCTACGCGTATCCCTTCGCCCGGTAATCGTCGAAACCCGCCCGCGTCAACGCGGCGAGCTCCTCGAACAGCGCCGGGTCCTCCTTCGTGAAGTTGAAGCACGACTTCCCCTGCATCCGCTTCTTCAGCTCCGGCGACACGTCGTCCAGCAGCGCGGGGTTCACGTACACGGGCATGAGGTGGTAGCTCACGTAACGCTTCTTGACCTGCACCCCGCCGAACCAGAGCGGCGTGCCGTTCGCCTGGACGTGCCCGCTGTTCAGGCTGAGTTCGTCGTCGCGGTCGACGGCAGTCTCGAGGTTGGGCGCGTAGGGCTCCATCAGCGCCCGCAAGCGCGTGAAGACGTCGGCGAAGTCCGGCATGGGTACCTCCTCGGTCGGTGGTGGCCTGGTGGCGCGAGCGACTCGCTCAGATCCGCGGCGCCCAGTCCCCCACGCCGCCCTCCAGCAGGTCGAACAGCGGCCACACCGCGCAGTAGTCGTCGCCGGGACCGAACTCCGCCCGCCCGGTGCGCACCAGCGAACCGTCAGCGGTGCGGCGCAGCGCCGACACCCCCGGCAGCGAGAAACCCTCGTCGGTCGCGAACCCGAGCGCACGCGCCACCGCGCGCGTCGGATCGGACGCCATCACGAACGGCCAGCCGCGCGACGCCGCGAAGGCACGCTGCACGTCGGGCGGGTCGGGGGTCAGAAGCGCGACTGCGGAGCGCCGTGTCAAGTGCGGCAGCAGGCCGCTGAGGCCGTCGGCCCACAGCGTGCAGTACGCGCAGGTCCTCCCCATGTTGTGGACGAGCAGCAGCTCGTCGTGCTCGCCGAACAGGTCGGACAACCGGCGCGTCCCCTCCCCCGTGTCGACCTCCATGTCCTCGATGGGCTCGGGGCCGCGCCGGCGACGCGCCTCGGAGCGCTCCGCCTTGAGCGCCTCGATCCGGCGCTCGAGGTCCTCGATCTCGGTGTCCAGGTGCGGGTCCACGCCGTAGCGACCCGGTCCGCGGTGTCCCTCCATGCCGACCTCCTCGTGGCGCCCGTGGCGTTCTGCCCGGCGCTATCCCCCGACCCGCGTCGCGATCGCCCACGTGGTGCCCACGGGATCGTGGAACATGCCGCGCTTGTCCGCGTCACCCTCTTGGCGACGAGGCGCATCGATCGCGGTGGCGCCGGCCGCGATCGCCCGCTCGAAGACCCGGTCGACGTCGTCGACGTACAGGTGGAGCATCGAGGGGAACGGTGGGTACGCCTCGCTGCCGTCGCTCACCATGAACACGGTGTCGTCGACGCGGACCTCGGCGTGCAGGACCGACCCGTCGGGTCGATCGAACCGCTGGAGGACGCGTGCCCCGAACACCTCCTGGGCGAAGTCGATCAACCGCCTCGCGTCCGAGACGACGAGGTACGGCGACAACGACGTGTACGACGTGGGTTTCCAGTCTTGCGGTTCCGCCATCCTGACACCTCCTCGCTCCCCGGAAGTCCGGAGCGTGCGGACACCATAGCGGTCGCAGCTGACGGCTCCACCTACGCGCGCCCACCCCCGCGCCAACGACGACAGCGGCGACCGCCCGCGGGCGGCGACGGGCCGCCCCGCGTGAATCAGACCCACACGTCGTTCGCCGCCCGGCGTTCGCCCCCCGCGTCGCCGGTGTTGACGACGCCCCGCGGCTCGATCAGCAGGACGTGGCACTCGGCGTCCGCGCAGGGGCGATGCTCGACGCCCTTCGGCACGACGCACAGGTCGCCCTCGGCGAGATGCGTGACGCCGTCGCGGAACTCGATCCGCATGGCGCCGGCGAGCACGAGGAACGCCTCGTCGGCGTCGGCGTGGGCGTGCCAGACGAAGTCCCCCTCGAACTTCGCGAGCTTGAGCTGGTGGTCGTTGACCTCCGCGACGACGCGCGGCGCCCAGTGCTCGGAGAACCGAGCAAGCTTGGCCTTCAGGTTCACACCGTCGGGTGGCATGGGTTCACCTCCACGAGAGCCTCCTAGACGTCATCGGTGCCTTCGCCACGATCGACCTCGTACCGCAGCTCCAGCATCGTCGGTCCCATCTGCCGGACGGCCACGAGCCGCAGCGTCGGATGCAGCACCCGCCGCGGGAACAGCGGTCTACCCCGGCCGAGCGTGACCGAACCGACCTGGAGGATGAGTTCGTCGAGCAACCCGGCGTCGAAGAACTGACCCGCGAGGTCGCCGCCGCCGACCACCCATACGTTCTTGCCGGCCGCAGCCTCGCGCATGGCGGCGTGGACCGGAAGGACGTCGCCCGAGACGAACCGGACGTCGGCGTCGAGCGACGGTCGGCAGTCGGCGGTGGGTGAACACCCACGTGGGCTGCGTGTACGGCCACGGTGCGCCCGCCTCGGCCTCCACCTTCTCGCTGTGGCGCAGGATCCATTCATAGGTCGTCGACCCCATCGCCAGCGCCCCGACATCGGCGATGAAGGCCGGGTAGCTCGACGAACCGAGCTCGCCGAGCGGGAACAGCCATTCGAGCGAGTCGTCTTCGGTGGCGATGAAGCCGTCGAGGCTCGTGGCGGTGTAGTACTGGGTGCGCATGGTGTCGCGGGGGTCAGCCATCGCGTACGCGCGCTCGAGCGCCGCCGCGTCGATCCGCCGCATCGGCATCAGCGCCTGGAACACGCGATCCGAGCGGCCTCGCCCCCGAGGCGCATCCGGGTTGTCGCCCGAGCTCGTCGTCGCGACCGCGTCGATCCAGCGTCCGGGAACTGGCCGCGTCGAAGTCCGCGCGGCCTCGGGCTGGTCATCGAGCCGGTATGCAGGTGAACATCCGGGAGACTGCATCGGGTAGGCGCCGCGGCGACTGCGCAAGCCGTGACGATCAGGCGAGGTGCGCGTAGCCGAGCACGTCATCGACCCCGGGAAGAAACGACGTTCACGCTCGGCCGCGGCGCCGCCCCCTCTCACACCGGCGCGAGGGCCGGAACGGCCGCCCGGGCAGCTCCACTCGGATCGGGTCGCCCGGAACGACGACGCCACCGTGCAGCACCACGCCCATGACGCCCGACTTGCGCACCAGGTCCCCACCGGGCGCACGGTCCAAGACGGCCGCCATCAGACCCGGCTGGAAGTCGTCGAGTTGCGAGCACGGGTTGCGCAGACCTTTCACCTCGACGACTGCCTCGCTGCCCAGGTGCAAGCGCGTGCCGGTGGGTAGACCCAGCAGGTCGATGCCGGCCGTCAGGACGTTCTCACCGATGTCGCCGGACGCGACCGCGAACCCTCGATCCGCGAGTTCGTCGAACAGCTCGCGGTGCACCAGGTGCACCTGACGCAGGTTGGGCGCCGACGGGTCCTTGCGGACGCGAGAGCGATGCGTGACCGTGGCACCGCCGTGCGCGTCACCGCGCACGCCGAAGCCCGCGATCAACTCGATCGCGTCGACGCTGGGTTTCGAGAAGGTGTGCTCGGCGCTGACGGCCACGGCCACGACGTGGGGATCCATGCTGCGCTCAGCCTACCCGCCCGCGCCGCCGCCGTGCGTACCTGGGTATCGTCGGGCAACCCCCTCGAGGAGGAGCGTCATGCTCTCGTTCTTGCTCACCCTGGCACGCTTCTTCCGCGCGATCGCGCGCGCGTGGAGCGACCCGCTCTTCCGTTCGACGGCGGCCCTCACGGTCGCTCTGCTGGTCTCCGGCACGGTCTTCTACGCGACCGTCGAACGCCTCACGCCGCTCGACGCCCTATACCTGAGCGTCATGACCCTCACCACCATCGGGTACGGCGACCTCCATCCGGTCACGAACGCCGGCAAAGTCTTCACGATGATCTACGTCTTCGTGGGTGTCGGCGTGCTGGTGGCGTTCGTGACGCGATTGGCACAAGCGCTGGCGCAGGAGGCCGACTCCGCGACGGCGTCGTGAGGCACGCGTCTTCGGCGGGACCTTAGCCCATTTCGGACGGAGCGAGGGGTGGCATCACGATGTGCCCGCCGAGGGCCCGCAGCTCGAAGGCGTCCACACCGAGGAGGGCGAGCATCATCGCCAGCTGTCCGCCGTGGTGGACGTCGTGCGCCATGATTCGCCAGATCGTCCACTGCCGCGACACGGCGTAGTCCTGCCCCTGCCACCGGTGGCGGTACGTCGTTGCGAGGTCGGCCACGGTCCACTCCTCGAGCACGCGGGCGATCGGCTGCCACGAGGCTTCGAGCCAGGCGAGCGCGACCTCCGGATCGTCCGCCGCGACCGCGTCCTCGACCGGGTCACGCGCTCCGTCCTCGTCGGTCGCCCACGCCGGGACCCGCGCGGCCAGCGCCTCGATGCCGGGCGCCCCCATCCGCGCGAACCAGGTGAACCGCCCGAGGCTGACGTGACGGACGGTCTCGCCGACCGAGCGCCGGTCGGCGGCGGGCCGCCAGGCGAGCATCTCGGCGGTCAGCGGTGCGATGGCGCGCACCAGGCTCGTCTGGTAGCCCTCCCAACCTTCGTAGACCGTGGCGAGCGACGTCATGGTTCGATGGTACGCCCGCGCTGCGGAGGCGAGGGTGCTCCATTCGGACGTCCTCCGTGTAGAGGACCCCGCACGGCTGGTCGCCCGTCTGGTGGCCGATCGACGCCGCGTCGGCGTCGGTCTCGGCACGGCCCTCGCGCACCCTTCCGACGGCACCCGGAGCCCCGCCGGTGCCGGCGACCCATCGGCCACACCCGCGTGCGACACTGCCCCACTTCACCCGTCGTCGTCCGATTCGTTCAAGACACGGACATCGGCAACGCCTAACATCGCGAGGTAGACCACCGCGGAGCGCGGCCGCGACACCGAGGAGGAGAGACGTGGCATCCACGACCGGATCGGGCACGGCACACGACCCCTGGCAGCTCACGACCCCACCGGGTACTTCCTCGTTCACGATTCACCGCGACGACGATGCCGACCCACCGGTGCTGGTGTGCCGCGTCGGCAAGACCACGCTGACGTATCTCGCGCGCAGCGTCGACGACCTGCACGCCTACCTGAAGGAACGCGGCGACTGGGTACCGCTCGGCGGCGCCGACGAGCAGAAGCCGGCCGCGGACGGCACCGTCGAGGCGTGGGGGCGCTCGCCGGAGAACCCGGTCGGCGGCTGGTACGGCACGAAGAAGGGGCTCCGCGGTCGCTTCGGGGTCTACCTGCCCCCGCTCCTCGAAGCGCTGGGCCTCGCCGAACTCGAGCACCAGCCGCGCAACAACCGCATGCGCGCGGTCTGAGCGAGGGGCGGCTCCTGAGCCTAGTGGCCCACGGCTTCGACGTCCCCGCGGATTCCATGCCGAGGATGAGGCGCTTGGGCCTCGACCACCCCAGGTACGCGTGGGCCATAGGACGTGTACACGACGGCCTTCATCGGGCGATCTCGGGCCAGTCGACGCAACCCTCATCGCATCCACCTCGCCTGCGCACCCCGCGAGCGTCCCGGGTGCCTCGCGGTGCCGTGCGGTTCGCACCGCGAACGGGTCCCGACGCCCGAGGTCCGCGCGCTACGCTGGACGCACGGCCCCAACCGGCTGCCCGGGAGCTTCACATGGCAGGCATCGCCGCCGATCGCGTCAGCCGCATCGTCCTCGGCCTGCACGCCGCCGCGTTGGCCGCCGTGCATGGCGTGTTCAGTCTGCTCCAGGGACCGATCGGCACGCCCGGCGTTCCGTTCTCGGCGATCGGGCCGCCCTGTGAGCCGGCGCTCGTGTGGCACGCCTGCCTGCCGGCCGTCACCCTCGCGCCCGACCTGCGAACGGCAGGGATCCTCACGCTGACCACGGCGGCGCTCACCGCCCTCGCGGCCCTCGTGCTCGCCGGCCGCCGGGCCGCCGTAGCGCTGGGCGCGGCCGCGCTCGCGTTGCTGCTGGTCGGTGGTGGCTTCGTGCCGGCCATCACGGCCGCAGCCGCCGCCACGGCCATCCCGCCCCGAGCGCGCGCCGCAGGCGCGGTCGCCCGCGGGCTCGCACGTGCCTGGCCGTGGGCCGTCGCCGGGTTGCTCGCCTGGGGACTCGGCGGCTGGTGGCTGGGCAGCGTGGCGAACGACGCGCTGCTCGGGCTCGGTGCGGCGACGTTCCTGATCGACCTCACCCTGCCCGTGGCGGTGGCCCTGACGGCCCGCGCGCGATCCGCCCTGCTACCTCAAGCCTGAGCTCCGAGCGCGTCGCATGACCCGAATCGGTCGGCCTATCCTGGGATCCGGGTGGTCGCGGTGCCGTGCGCGCGGTCGACGCCGACGCACGGCCCGACGACGGCGGGTTCCGATGGGAGAGGACCTCGTGAAACCGCTTCCGCTCTTCCTGATGCTGACGTTCGGGCTCTTCATCGCGGGCTTCGCCGTGACCGGCCTGCTCATCGCAACGGGCGCCCCGACGTGGGCCGTCGTCGTCATGCAGGTGGCGATGGCCTGGACCCCCACGGTCGCGTACGCGGTCGTCCACCGGCGGGTCCATCCGGGGACGCCGTTCTTCCGCTTCGTCGGCCTCCAGTTCAGCTCGCGGGTTCGGATGGCGCCCCTGGTGGCGTCGATCCTGATCCCCGTCCTCGCGATCACGCTGATCGCGCTGGGCTACGCGTTCGCGACCGGGACGGGACCCGCCGAACTGCTGGTCGGCCTCTCCCCCGGCGCCTTCGGACTGCTGTTCCTGACGAACCTGATCCGCGGGCCGCTGGGCGAAGAGCTCGGGTGGCGCGGCTACCTGTTGGGTGAGTTCCAGCGACGGCATTCGCTCGTCTCGGCGTCCTTGCTCGTGGGCGTGATCTGGGGTCTGTGGCACGTACCGCTCTGGCTCGTGTCCGGGTACGCGGGGGTCGACCTGCTCCTCTACGCGCTCTTCTTCTTCGTGAGCATCGTCGCGTTCTCGGTCGTGATCGGTCTGGTGCACGGAGGGAAGGGCGGCAACCTCCTCTACGCCATCCTGCTGCACCAGATGCTGAACTTCACGGCGCAACTCGTCGAGATCGACACGCTGGTCGTCCTCGGCGCGAGCGGCGTGATCTACGCGGCGATCGCCATCGTGCTGAGCGGCGTCGCGGCCCGGTCGCGGCCGGCGGTGGCGGCGGTCTAGCGAAGTCCCGAGAGCAGCCCTCCCCGACCCCTACCAGGCCTCCAGCCGAACGTCGATCCTGTCCCCTTCGCCGATCCCCTCCGCCTTGCGCACCGCGTCCTTGAGGGGTACCAGGTACCGCCCGTCCTTCGGGAAGAGCGACGTCTGCCACTCGGTCGCGCCCACCCGCGCGCGCACGGGGATCATCCCCCAGCCGTAGGTCACGGCCGCCGCGATCGTCTTGACCTCCCGGCTCTCGTCCTCGGGGACGGCCACGAAGAAGAACGGCGCAGGACCGCGCCACACGAAGACCTCGCCGGTGAACTCGACCCGCATGACCACCCTCCCGATCGCCGCGCTGGAGCCGATGCTACGCGAGCGCCCGGCAAAGCGCACACTTTCGCGCTCAGTGCTCGGCCGCCCGCACGGTTGCCACGACACGTTCGCAGAGGTCGGCCACCGGACGAACCGCATCGAGACGCAGAATCGGGCACGACAGCGTCGTCATCCACCGCTCGTGCAGCGCGCGGCTGCGGACCTCTTCGCCGGCGACGTCGTAGAGGCGTGCCCAATCCACGAACGCCAGGTGTGCCTCGTGCAGGTCGCCGCCGACGTCGATCCGTGCGCCGTACCGCCGGCGCTCGCGGTCGACGAGCCGCGCCAGGCGCACATCGGGTTCCAGGTGGAGGAACACGGCCAGGGTGAAGCGGTCGATGAGCGCGTCGCCCCAGCCGCACAGCGAGCCGGAGAGCACCCAGTCGACCGCGCCCGCGACGTCGCGCTCGATCAGCCGCAACCGTTCGGCCGGCTCACGCTTGTGCGTGAACGGTGGCTCGGTGGCGAACCAGTAGTAGGTGTCCGTGTCGAGGAAACGCGCTCCGAGGGCGCTCGCGACCGCCCGACCGAGCGTGGTGGTGCCGGAGCCCGAGGCGCCGAAGACGTGGATGCGGTGGGTCATGGGGAGGCCTATCCGTGTGCTCGCGCACGCGTCGCGTGTGCGCCTTCGACGCGGATCACTCCTGCTCGACGTAGCCCTTGACGGCCTTGATCTCGAGGAAATCCGTGAAGCCGTGCGCCCCCCATTCGCGACCGTTCCCCGACTGCTTGAAGCCACCGAACGGCACGTCGTAGCCACTGGAGGCGCCGTTGAGGTGGACGTTGCCGGCGCGGATGCGCGAGGCGACCTGACGGGCGTGCTCGATGTCGCCGCTCTGCACGTAGGCGGCGAGACCGTACGGGGTGTCGTTGGCGATGCGGATCGCCTCGTCCTCGTTCTGGTACGGGATCATGACGAGCACCGGCCCGAAGATCTCTTCGCGGGCGATGGTCATGTCGTTGTCGACGTCGGAGAACACCGTGGGGCGGACGAAGTGGCCCGTCAGGGTCCCCTCGGGCTTGCCAGGACCGCCCACGACGAGCCGGGCGCCTTCGTCGACGCCCTTCTGGATGAGCGCCTGGACGCGGTCATGCTGCAGCCGCGAGACCACCGGTCCCATCTGTGTGTCGGGGTCGGTGGGATCGCCGACCACGACGCTTTGCGCCACCTCGCGCGCCACGGCTTCGGCCTCGGCGAGCTTCGCGGCGGGCACCAGCATCCGCGAGGGCGCGTTGCACGACTGGCCGGTGTTCGTGAACATGCTGCGGACGCCCCGACGGACCGCGGCGGCGAGGTCGGCGTCGTCGAGGATGACGTTGGGCGACTTGCCCCCGAGTTCCTGGGTCACGCGCTTGACGGTGGGCGCGGCGTTCTGGGCCACGAGCGTGCCCGCGCGCGTGGAGCCCGTGAACGACACCATGTCGACGTCCGGATGCTTCGTCAAGGACGTGCCGACGCCGGGTCCGTCGCCGTACACCATGTTGAAGACGCCCGCGGGCACGCCCGCCTCGTGCATGACCTCGGCCCACAGGCGCGCCGACAGGGGCGCGAACTCGCTCGGTTTGAGAACCACGGTGCAGCCGACGGCCAGCGCCGGGGCGACCTTGCAGCCGATCTGGTTCATCGGCCAGTTCCATGGCGTGATCAGCGCGCAGACCCCGATGGGCTCCTTGAACACCCGATGGGCGCCGAGGTCCTCCTCGAAGGCGAACTCCCTCAGGACCCGCGCGGCTTCCTGCAGGTGGCCGAGGCCCGCCTTGGCCTGCGACGTCCGCGCGAGGGTGATCGGCGCCCCCATCTCCTCGCTGATCGCGGCGGCGATCTCCTCGTAACGCTTCTCGTAGACGGCCGCGCACGCCTCGAGCAGGTCGACGCGCTCCTGCCGGGAGGTCCGGGCGAAGCCCTCGAACGCCTTCCGTGCGGCCGCCACGGCGCGGTCGACGTCTGCCTCGCCTCCGAGCGAGATGCGTGCGGTGACCGTTTCGGTGGCCGGGTTGACGACGTCGAACGACTTCGGCGCCGCCGGGTCGACCCAGCGTCCGTCGATGTAGAACTGCGTGAGTTCGCGCATGAGGGTCTCCTGATCGTCGAACACGAGATCGCCGTCCGACCTCGCATCGAGGTCATCCGTACCTTCGGATGGACCACGTTAGCGCGACGGCGATGACGAGTCGACGGCCGAAAGCGACGAAAAGCCCTTCGGCGGGCCTGATGGGCCCCCGTGTTCAGGGTGCTCGGCGACGCAGAGGTCGCGCCGGGGCTCGCCGTGAGCGCGCAGTTCCGGGGGGACGAGAGCGCCTAGCGTGACCGCACGCCGTCACGGACGGTGGTCGTCGAGTCGTCGGCGCATGACGGGCCTGGTGGGCCGGCGCCGCGCCACCTCGACGAAACCCTCGCGTTCGAACATCGAGGGCACGCCGTTCCAAAGGAACGTGTCCTGGCCGCGTCCGGGTTTGTCGATCGGGTACGCCTCGAGCGCGACCGCACCGTGGGCGGCGGCGTGGGCGATCGCGCCGTGCAACAGCGCACGCGCCACCCCTTGGCCACGGAAGGCCGAAGGGACGACGAAGCAGACCACCGACCACACCGGCAGGTCGTCGACCGCCTTGGCCACCGGCGAGCGCACCAGGCGCGGGTACGCCGAGCGAGGCGCGACGGCCACCCAGCCGACCGGTGCGCCGTCGGCGTACGCGAGGAGGCCGGCCGGGGGATCGGCGGCCGCGAGCGCCCGCGCCCGCGCTCGCCGGTCGTCGGTGGCGCTCACGCCCTCGGGCGGCGTCACCTGCCCCGTCTCCCTGTAGTACATGCACCAACAGCCGCGGGCCATCGAACAGCCCTTGGCCTTGAACACCGCTTCGAAGTCCTCCCAGCGGTCGGGGGTGAGCGGGTGGGTGGTGACGTCCATGGATCACGGTAGCGCGGCGACGACGTGAAACGCAGCGCCCCGCCCGCAAGGTGAGCACCGGTCAGGGTGCCACCGATCCCCTCCCCCGCCGCGACAGGTAGTCGTGCCACAAGAACCGTGCCGCCACCGCCCGCCTCGGCCGCCAGCGCTCGGCCCACACGTCGAGCTCGTCCCAACTCGGCGTCGCCTCGAGCCCGTAGAGCTCCTGGACCGCCTTCGCCAGAGCCAGGTCGCCCGAGGGCCAGGCGTCCGGCCGCTTGAGGGCGAACAGCAAGTAGACGTCGGCGGTCCACCGCCCGATGCCCTTGACCGCCAGGAGGGTACGCCGGACCTCGTCGTCGGGCGCAGCGTCCAGGGCCACGAGGTCGAGGCCGCCGCCGGCGACCGCCTCCGCCAGACCGCGGGCGTACCCGGCCTTCTGGCGGCTGAAGCCGATGGCGCGCAGCTCGTCGTCGCCGAGCATCAAGAAGGTGGACGGTTCCACCCGACCGAGCGCCGCCTCGAGCTTGCCGAAGGTGGCGACCGCGGACTCGAGCGACACCTGTTGCGCGAGGATCCCGTGCACCAAACCGGCGAAGCCCTCCGGGTGGCGCCAGAACGGCGGCCGGCCCCAGCGTTCGACCACGCCCGCCAGGACGGAATCGTTCGCCGCGGTCTCGTCGACGGCGCGGACGAAGGTGGCCTCGGTCAGCTGCAGGGCGGTCGTGTCGAGGGGCAGCGTGCAGGCGAACACACGCGTGCGGGTCCCATCCGCGTTGACGCGGTCCTCACGCACGCGCATCCCCGCCTTCGTCAAGACGCGCTGCGACACGGTGTGCGCCGGGTCGACCGTCGCGATGACCTCGGTCAAGTCGTACGCGGGCGCCGCATGCTCGAGCAGGTGCCGCACCGCCTCGGTGGCCAGCCCGCGCCCCCACGCGTCGCGCACGAAGGCGTACTTGACCTCGGCCTCGGGCTGATCGCCGGGATGGACGAGTCCCACGAAGCCAACGACCCGCCCGGAGACGCGGTCCTCGAGCGCGAACATGCCGTAGCCGCGCCGTTCGTAGTTCCGGGCGGTGACGTCCAGCCACCGCGCCGCCTCACCGGGCGGGAGTGGCGAGCCGTCGCCCACGAAGCGCATCGCGTCGGCGTCGCCGTAGACCTCGAGGATGGCGGCCAGGTCGTCTTTGCGCCAGTGGCGGCAGTGCAGGCGAGGGGACACGAAGACGGTGTGCGTCATGGACGCCTCCACGGTAACCTCGCTCCACCTCGCGCCACGACCGGCCGGTCTGGAGGACCCATGGGACGTCGTCGAACGCTCGCCCTCGTGCTCGTCGTCGCCGCTGCCTGGACGGGCGCGGGCGCACAGGACGAGGTCACCTACGCCGACCTCGAACCGATCCTGCAGACCCGCTGCGTCCTGTGCCACGTCGGGGGCGGTGCGCCCCTCGGCCTTCGACTCGACAGCCTCGAAGGTCTTCTCGACGGCAGCGACCGCGGACCGGTCGTGGTGCCAGGCGATCCGGACGGGAGCGAGATCGTCCGGCGCCTGCGGGGCGAGTCGCTGCCGCGCATGCCGCTCACGGGACCTCCGTTCCTGAGCGACGAGGAGATCGACCTGTTCGTGCGCTGGATCGCAGCCGGCGCCGACGCCGACGGGGCAGCGGCGCCCGTCACCGACGAGCCGCCGCCCGAGCCCCCCACAGCGGCCGACGGCCCGGTCACGTTCGCTCAGGTCGGGCCGATCCTGGCCCAGAACTGCGTACGTTGCCACACCGCGTCCGGCATCATGGGCGGTCCGCCCGAGGGCTACCGCCTCGACACGTACGCCGAGGCGCTGAGCGTCGACGACCGGGCCCGCATCGTCCCCGGCGACCCGGAGGCCTCGGAGCTGGTCCGCCGCATCCGCGGCCAGGCCCAACCGCGCATGCCGTTCGACGGGCCGCCGTACCTCGACGACGCCGCCATCGAGACGATCGTCGCCTGGATCGCCGCGGGTGCCCCGGACGCCGACGGCACGCCTGCCGCCGTGCCGGTCGGCGCCGACGTTCGCCTTCACGGCACCTGGCTCGCCGACGGCACGCTCGACGGGCTCGCGCTCGATCTCGCCGGTGCACGCGTCGACGACGACGCGCGCCGCGGTGGGTACGTGGAGGTCCGCGCGACCCTGGGCGCCGACGGTCGCGTGCTGGTGGAACGCATCCGCGGCCGCTAGGAGACCGATGGCGTGCTGGCCAGCGGTGACGGCCGAGCCGAGCCGGTAGCGTCGGTCATGAAGCGTCCCACACCCGCTCCCCCGGGCCCAGGACAAGAGTCGGTCTGGGACTACCCCCGGCCCCCCGTCCTGGACCCCACCACCGAGCACGTCGTCGTGACCTTCGCCGGCGAGACGGTGGCCGAAAGCCGGCGCGCCGTCCGGGTCCTCGAGACCTCGCACGCGCCGGTGTACTACCTGCCGCCGGAGGACGTGCGCACCGATCTCCTGGAGCCGATCGCTCGCCGCACCTGGTGCGAGTTCAAGGGCGCCGCCTCGTACGCCGACCTGGTCGTCGGTGGCCGGCGGGCGCCGGCCGCATGCTGGTGGTACGCCACACCCACGGCCGACTTCGTACCGATCGCCGGCTGGATCGCCTTCTACCCGTCGCGCGTCGACCGCATCACGGTCGACGGCGAGGTCGTCCGGCCCGTGGGCGGCGACTTCTACGGCAGTTGGGTGACGTCGCGGGTGGTGGGGCCGTTCAAGGGAGGGCCGGGGACCGACGGCTGGTAGGGGCGAGCACGACGCTGGGCCGGCTGCGAATGGCCACCTAGACTGCCTCACGACGGCGACCGCGTCACGCCCCGTGCTCCAGCACCTCCCCGATGATCCGCACCCCCTCCGCTGCGAAGGCCGGGTTCGACGTCGCGTAGTAGGGGACGATCAGCGCCGCTTGATGCAGGGCGTAACCAAGCGCCCGCGCCCACGCGCCGTCGTCCGGACCGGCTTCACCCCGCAGCGCTTCACGGAAGACGCCGCGACCCGTGGGGCCGAAGACGCTCCACGCCGCCACCAGGTCCATCGCCGGATCGCCGACGCCCAAGGCGCCGAAGTCGATGACGGCGTCGAGACGGTCCTCGACCACGAGCAGGTTGGGGCGCATCAGGTCGCCGTGCAGCCACGAGGGCACGCCGTTCCAGGTGGGTGCGGCGAGGGCTCGGGTCCAGGCGGCGTGGGCACCGTCTGCATCGATCACACCTCGCGCGGCCTCGATCGCGGCGCGGGTGGGGAGGTCGAGTTCAGCGAGCGGCGCCCGCCCCGTCGAGGGTGCGCCCGTCGGATCGATCGACCGAAGCTCGTGCACGAAGCCCGCCAACGCCACGGCCGCCGCGCTCTCCACCACGGCGCCGTCGCCGTATGGCGTGCCCGGGAGCCAGCGATGGATCGCCCACGTGCACGGGTACGTGTCACTCGGCCGTCCGACCGCGATCGGCTCGGGCACGCGCAGCGAGACGCGAGGCGCCAGGCGGGGTAGCCAGGTCACCTCCCGCTCGACGCCTTCGGCCCAGCGAGGCAGGCGCGGCAGTCGCACGGCCAGCCCGTCCCCCAGCCGGAAGATGGCGTGGACGGTGCCCGTCGACGGCCATTCTCGAACGGGCAGGCCCGCGTACGACGGGAACTGGTCGGTGATCAAGCGCGCGACCCCTTCGGCGTCGATGGGGAGCTCGCCATCGTGCAGGGACATGAGCAGCGCGCCTACGCCTCGTCCACCGCTGCCGGCACGAGCCGCGCCACCACCTCGTCCTCCGCCAGCTCGCCCGTCTCCCGGAAACCGAGCGACGCGTAGAGCGGCTTGGCCGGGTTGTCGGGGGCGTACGACAGCGCGAAGTGGCGGTGGCCCCCGTCGGTCGCGAGCATCCTCAGCGCGGCTTCGATCGCCCGCCGGCCGTAACCGCGCCGCTGATGGCGACGATCGATGAAGAAGCCGCCGAGCCAGCAGCTGTCGTCCTCCGGGTCCACGGCCCACATCAGGAAGCCGATCACGCGCTCGTCCAGGACGATGGCCAGCGGACGCCACAGCCCGCCGTAGGCGCACAGCGCCAGGTAGTAGGCGGGGGCGGCCACGAAGGAGCGCTGCGCCTCGGTCACCTCGAGGGCGGTCACGTCACGCCACTCGTCGGCGCCGACGGGTTTCAGGGTGAGGAGGTCGGTGGGCGACGGGTTCATGAGGAGATCATCCTAAGTCGCCCTCGCTCGGGGCCACGGGCGCCCTCGGACCTTCCACCGCACCTTCCGTCACACGTCCACGATCTCGAGCGCCTCGTGCAAACCGTCGAAATCGGCGGCGTTGCGGGTGTAGAGCGGGAGCCCGTGCACGGCGGCGGTCGCGGCGATCATCAGATCGATACGCCTCGGACGGACAGTCCTCCCAGCCTCGAGGACGAGCGCGACCAACGAACCGTAGCGTCGTGCGGCCGCAGCGTCGAAGGGCAGGGGCGCCGTGAAGACGGCCTCCACCACCTGCAGTCGCTCGAGGCGAAGCGACCTCTCGCGCGGCGTGGACGCCAGATGGGGCCCCTGCGACAACTCGGCCAAGGTCACAGCCGTGATCGTGACCTGGCTGGGAAGCAGGGCCTCGTCGATCACCGGTAGATCGATGACCACGGACGTATCGAGAACACCGCTCGCGAGGCGTTCAGCCACCGATCCGGTCCTCACCGAACACGGCATCGGCGTCGGCGCGAAGCGCATCGTGCCCGCCAGCCGGCAAGCGTGCGAACGCCGCCACGACGCCGGCGATGCCCACGAACTGGGGCCCCGCGGCCGGCCGCAGCTCCGCCACGACCGTGCCGTGTCGGGTGATACGGAAGGCTTCACCCCGCTCGACGGCGTCCATGACGGCTGCGCTCGCGTTCCGGAGTTCGCGCTGGGTGATGTCTCGCATGCACCCAGGGTAGCACTGCGTAGCACCCTGCGCTACAGCGCCGCCCCGCAACCGCTACAGACGCCCCCTTTGCGCCTGGGTTCCTTGCGACCGAGTGGGAGCAGGTGGTCGACGCCTAGGCGACCTCGAAACGCAGGTCGGCCGGTGACGTCTGGGCCGCGGAGACCGACAGGCAGACGGCGACCGCGAGGGCATGGAGCAAGCGCCGCCTCAAGCGAAGTCACCGCCTCTCGCGAAGGCCTTGATGGAGGCGTTCACGCGCTCCGGTCGCTCGTGCTGCACCCAGTGCGTCGCATCTTCGATGAACACGAGCCGTCCGTCCTCGCAGCGCTCGATGCTGGGCGCCGCCATCTCGCGACCGAGCGCGTGGTCTTGGGCACCCCAGATGAGGAGCGTCGGCACGGCGATGCGCGCGTCTGCGCTGCGAGCCGGTGGCCGGCGCAGGGCGGCCCGGTACCAGTCGAGCATGGCGCGGTAGCCGTTCGGGGCGCGCCACGACCGTCGGTACGCCGCCAAGTCATCCTCCGTGAACGTTCCTGGCCGGCTCGTCGCGACCAGGGCGCGGGCCAGCGCGTGACCATCCTCCCGTCCCAGCCGCCATTCCGGCAGCAGGGGGAGTTGGAACGCCAGGACGTACAGACTCCTGCGGAACTGCGCAGGGTTCGACCGCAAATGCGCTCGCATCACCGACGGGTGCGGCGCGTTGAGCACGACCATCTTCGACACGCGTTCCGGCACGCGACGCGCCAGGTGCCATGCCAGGACCCCGCCCCAGTCGTGGCCGACCACGATGGCCTGGCGCCGCCCGGCGGCGTCGATCAGGCCGACGACGTCGTCGGCCAGGACGTCCAGGCCGTACGCCGCGACGCGCTCGGGCTTGTCGCTCGAGCCATAACCCCTCAGGTCGGGAGCCCACACCCGGTAGCCCTTCGAGGCCAGGTACGGGATCTGATGGCGCCAACCGTAGGCACCCTCGGGGAAACCGTGCAGCAGCATCACGAGCGGACCGTCCTCGGGACCTGCGATGCGCACGTGCAGGCGCACGCCGTTGGTGTGGACGACCTCCGTCTCGACGCCCGTCACACGTCACCACCCTCGGCCTCCACCGGGATGTCGAAGTGGAGGACCTCCTCGCGCGTCCCCAGCTTCGAGTACAGCGCGATGGCGGGCTCGTCCTCCGGGTCCGCCTGGACGAAGACGACGAAACCGCCGCGGGCGCCGGCCACCTCCTCCAGCGCGCCGATCAACCGCTCGGCGATCCCTCGACGACGGTGGGACGCCGAAACGGCCAGGTCGTAGAGGTAGATCTCACTGCGCTCCCGCTCGAACTTCTTCAGCTCGTAGGCGACCAGGCCGCCCACGATGGCGTCGTCCGCCACGGCCACCAGGGCGATGAACGTGTCCATGGCGAGCACCGACTGCAGGTACTCGGGCCGCGGTCGCCGACCCGTGTAGATCTCGACCTGGTCGAAGGCCTCGCCGAAGAGCGTGGTCAGGGCTTCGAGGGACACGACGTCGGCGGTCGTGAGCCGACGGATGGCCGACGCGTGTCGTGTCGAAGCATCCGACCGGCTCATCGGCTCGTCGACGCCGGCATCCCTTTCACCGGTGCTGGTCCACCAGGATCGGGTTCCCGTCCGGGTCTTCGATGACGAAGCTGGCAGGACCCGTCGACGAGGGATCGGCCTCCGTAGCGAAGTTCACGCCCCCCTCCTTCAAGCGCCTTTGCAGCTCGCGGACGTCCGTGAAAGAGGCCAGCGGCTGGGCGGCCTGGTCCCAGCCGGGGTTGAACGTCAGGATGTTCTTCTCGAACATCCCCTGGAACAGACCGATGACGGTGCTGCCGTTGGCGAGCATCACGTAGCCGTGGTCTGGATCGCCACCCATCTGGGCGAAGCCAAGCGTTTCGTAGAAGGTCTTCGATCGCTCCAGGTCCTTCACCGCGAGACTGATCGAGAATGCACCGAGTTCCATGTTGGACTCCTTTCTACGCACGTGGCGGTGGTCGGCCGCTAGGAGGCGACCGGTTCGATCGTTGCACGGCAAGTCTTCGTCGCGCCGGACGACCTCACCGGCGCCGGACGGCGACGTTCTGCCCCACCGACCCGTACACCAGCGAACGGGTGTCACGGATGAAGTCGTTGGGGAAGCCGAGGGTGATGGCGCTCGCCGCCTCGAGGGCATCGAGGGCCTCCTGAGGCAGCGTCAAGGTCGCTGCGGCGAGGTTGTCCTGGAGCTGCTCGAGGCGGCGAGCTCCCAGGATCGGATGGACCCTGGGACCCGGCGCATGGCTGCGCTCGTGCATGGTCCACGCGATCGCCACCTGCGCCGGAGAAGCGCCGAGCTCCTCCGCCACCCTTCGGACGGCGATGGCGATGGCGCGATCACGCTCGGACACGCGGTCTGCCGGGACACGAGCGGGGGCATCGGTCCCGGGGACCTCATCGAGGAACTTGCCGGTCAGCACGCCGCTGGCGAGCGCGCCCCACGCCGCCACCGACAGCCCGAACGCATGCGCCATGGGCAACAAATCGCGTTCGACGTCCCGCCGTGCCAACGAGTACGGGACCTGGATGGCCACCGCCGGCGACCAGTCCTTCCACTGCGCGAGCGTGTTGGCTTGGGCGACCACCCAGGCGGGGGTGTCGGAGATCCCCACGTAGAGGATCTTGCCCGCCCGCACGGCGTCGTCGAGGGCGCGCATGGTCTCGTCGATGGGCGTGATCGGATCCCAGACGTGGACCCAGTAGAGGTCGATCCGGTCCGTGCCCAAGCGAGTCAGGCTGGTGTCCAACGACCGCGTGAGGTTCTTGCGGTGGTTGCCGGCGGCGTTGGGGTCGGTGGGATCCGTGGTGAGGGTGTACTTGGTGGACAGGACGAAACGGTCGCGGTCGGCCTTCAGGAGTTCGCCGACGATCTTCTCGCTCGAGCCGTTGGTGTAGTTGACGGCCGTGTCGATGACGTTGCCGCCGGCCTCCGCGTACGCATCGAACATCCGACGACAGACGTCCGGCGACGCGCCCCATCCCCAGTCCTCGCCGAACGTCATCGTGCCCAGGAAGAGTTCCGAGACGCGCAAGCCGCTGGTGCCGAGGGGGTGGTACTTCATCGGGGGCTCCTTCGAGGCGGTCTCGCGCCTGCGTGCGTCACGTCGGCCGGTCCTCGCTCGACTTCGGTCCGTGGAACCGGACGTTCTCGGCCACCGCCGCCCGCACCAAGTCCTTGAAGGCGTTGGCATCGACCGTCGCCCCCTCCCCTACGTCGATCGCCCGCCGCAGGTTGCCCTCCAGGCTCGCGTTGAAGAGCCCGTTCCGGTCCTCGACGTACGCCCCACGCGCGAACGTCAGCTTGACGGCCTTCTTGTACACCTCCCCCGTGCAGACGATCCCGTCGTGGGACCAGACCGGCACGCCCATCGGGTTGCTGGGCTTGACCCACTTGACCTCCTCGACGATGTCGGGGTCGGCCTCGTGGATCAGGCGTCGGAGCTCCGCCAGGGTCTTGCCGCGCCAGTCGTCCAGCGACCGGATCCGTTCGTCGATGCGTTCCGAAGGGGTCATCGCTTCTCCTCCATGATCCCGACCAGGTTCCCTTCCGGATCCCGGAGGAAGCCGGTCCACAGCTCATGGTCGGGCATCCGGGCGGTGAGCTGTGGCGCGCCGGCACTCTCCGCGCCCCGCGCCACGAGGGCGGCATGGGTCGCTTCGACGTCGGCCACCGTGAAGTACAGGATCGAGTTGTGGCCCGCGGCGCCCGCTCCCTGGGCCGTCGTGATCATCAGGCGCACCCCGCCCGCGTCCAAGAACGCGAGGTCCGGGCCGGCGTCGAACAGGTACGTCAGGCCGAGCACGTCGCGGTAGAACCGCACCGCGGTCGCGACGTCGTCGACGGTGATCGCGATCTGACGGATCGAGAAGAGCTTCGGGTCGACGCTCATGATCCAGGCCTCCAAATGGGCGGTCCGCGTGGTGCGCGTCGCCATCGTGGACAGTCCATCCTAGTCAACGAGCGCGGCGTCGATCACCGGACGGTCGTGGGCCGAAGCCCACCGCGGGTAAGGTGGCCCATCCTCGGAGGTCATCATGCCGTCACCCGACGAGAGCCGGCACTTCACGCTCGAACCCGTCGCGGACGGGGTCTGGGCCGCGATCGCATCCGCGGCGCCCAGGTCTTGCCCGACGTCCCCGTCGTCGCGACGGGTGCGACGCGGAGGCTCGTCGACACGCTCGGTCGCGAAGAACTCGCATCGGACCTCGACCACGGCCCCGCCCAGCTCGCCCGCACGGTGGCGATGGCCGACGCGCCTCACGCTGGTGCAGGGCCCGCAGAAGCACGCCCGCCTCCCCAGCGCTCCCGCGCCTCTTCGTCGAGCATGGCGTAGACGTACGTGTCGGTCCAAAGCTCCGATCCGTCGCTCGCGCGCCGGAAGAAGACCTCTCGACGCAGCCACGCTTCGCGCCGGAACCCGACCCGCTCCAGCAACCGCCACGACGCCAGGTTCTCTGGGTTGCAGTGCGCCACGACCCTGTGGATGGGCCAGGCTGCGAACGCCGTCCGCAGCAGCGCCGTGACGGCCTCCGTCCCGTATCCGTGGCGCTGGAAGTCCGGGCTCATGATGTAGCCCAGGGTCCAGGTCCTTCGCTCCGCCGGCTCCTGGCGCGCGAAGAACAGGTGACCGATCATCTTGCCGGCGGCCTTCGACTCGATCGCCCAGAAGTCGGTTCCGGCGGCGCGTTCACGCGCGAGCGCCTCCGCCCGGGCGAGGGTGACGGGCTCACCGGGCTCGAAGCGGTAGACCTCGGGGACGGCGAGGTAGGCGTGGAGGTCCCCCGCGTCGCCGACGTCGAAGCGCCGGATCGTCAGCCGCTCGGTGGACAACGTCCTGGGCTCCACGGACTCGGACCAGGTCATGGTGGCGCACCGGTCACGAGCTCGGACCGTCCACCCCCCCAGTCCCGCGCGATCGCCCGGAACGCCGCCAACGTTTCGGCTTCCCGGCCCGCGTAGCCGGGGTCGGTGCTGGTCTTCACGATGACGATCCGGTGCCCCGGGTGCACGTACACGAACTGGCCCCAGATCCCCATCGCCATGAAGTCCCCTTCGTCGTCGGGCACCCACCATTGGTACCCGTACCCGAACCCAGCGCCGAACGCAGCGTCGGCCGGCGCCGAGGACGGGCCGGCGCGAACCGAGTCCGCGACCCAGGCAGCCGGCACCACCTGCCGGTCGTCGCGTCGACCCCCGTTCAGGTACAGCCGCCCGAAGCGTGCGTAGTCGCGCAACCTGACGCCGAGGAAGGCGTAGGTGAGCTCTTGGCCGTGCAGGTCGGTACCCCACGCCGCGTCGGCCTCCATCCCGGCGGGGCGCCAGATCGCCTCCTCGAGGAGGTCGGCGACGCTGCTCCCGGTGACCGCCGCCAGGAGCAGGCCGAGCGCCTGCGCGTCGCTGCTGGCGTAGCGGAAGTGGTCGCCCGCTGGCCGTTCGCGAGACAGGCGTCCGAGCACGTCGGCCACCGACTGCCGCAGCACGAACAGCCGCACCGGCAGCTGCATGACGTCGGACCCCATGCGGGTGTAGTCCTCGTCGAAGGCGACGCCCGATGCCATCCTCAGCACGTCGCGGATCGGCACGCCCTCGTAGCCACTTCCGACGAGCTCGGGCACGTGGTCGCTGATGTCGTCGTCGATCGAATCGATCTGCCCGCGGTCGAGCGCGATGCCCACCAGGGCCGAGGTGAACGACTTCGCGACCGAGAACGACGTCGCCAGGGAGCGCTCGTCGTATCCCTGGAAGTACGCCTCGTGCAGGATGACGCCGTCGCGGGCGACGAGGAAGCCGGTGGTCTCGGTAGCCTGCAAGAAGCCGAGGAGCGAGCGGTCTTCGCCACCGAACGCGAAGCGGGCGGGTAGCGGTCGCTCGTCGCGGTCGAACGCCCAGACGTCGGGTCCCGCCGCGACGACGTGGGAGGGCAGGGTCTCGTGGAGGCTGCGGAAACCGTCCGCGCGTCGACCGTCGGCGAACAGGTCCAAGAGCGCGCCGGCCGGTCCCTGACGCACCATGAGCAAACCGATCGCGGCAACGACGAGGAGGGACCCGGCGAGGATCGCCGCGGCGATGACGATGCGGCGCACGGAGAGAGCCACGGCGATCCTCTCGGAACGCGACGCCCAGGGCGGGCGTTCGCTTCCTCGAGGCTACCCGCCGCCGTTCGCCGCCGGTACGGGTGAACGTCCCCGCCGCGGTCGACCGCGACCGCGAGCCGTCTACCGGTACCGGTTAGGGCGTGCGACCCTGCATCTGCAGGGCCAACAAGCGCCAGGCCCCACCACGACGGACGTAGGTCGACGTGTACCGAAGCGTGGACACGGTCTCGGGCTCGCCCGGGTCGGCGAACCGCATCTCGGTCGTGCCGAACACGAGGGCGACGTCGTCTTCGACGAGCACCGAACGTTCACGGATCGCCTGGCCGACCATGGCCATCCCTAGCACGCTCTGGATGAAGGCCTCCTTGCCGGTCGTCGTGCCGCCGCTCGAGTTGAAGACGAAGCGGTCGTCCACCAGCTCGCGCAACGTCGCTTCGTCGCTGGCGAGCTCGGCCGCGACGTAGGTATCCTCGACGGCGAGGACACGGGCCTCTTCGGTGGGGTCGGCAGGGGCCGTCGGCATGCGCGGAGGATAGCGCGGGGATCGACGGTGTGCGGCACGCCCCCCGTCGTCACGCCAACGGCAGGACCGCCGTGGGCCCTCAACGCGTCAGGCCCTTGGGCGCCCCTTGGATCCACCGCCGGCCCGCCGCCGAGGCGTCGACGATCTGCTCGAGCCGGCGCAGGCGTGTCTCCTCGCGCTTCGCCGCCAGGATCCAGCCGATCGCCGTCCGCCGGTACGAGGGCGGTTGCGCCGAGAAGAACGCGAAGGCCGCCTCGTCGCGGTCCCGGAAGACCTGCGCGTACGGCTCGGGCAGATCCCGGGGCCGTTCCTCGTAGGTGTAGCCCGCCGGATCCGCCTTGCGCCCCTCGAAGGCCGCGAGCCCTGCCGGTCGCATCCGTCCCTCGCCCTTCAGGACGTCGACCCGACCGACGTTGACCCGGCTCCAGTTGCTGCCCGCACGGCGCGGCGTGAAACGGATGGCGTACCGCTCGTCGTCCACGCTCCGGCGCAACCCGTCGATCCATCCGAAACACAGCGCCTCGTCCACGGACTCCGGCCAGGTCATGGAGGGCGTGCCGGTCGCACGCTTGTGGTACCCGACCCAGAGCACGTCCGCGTCGGCGTGGTGCGCCTCGAGCCAAGACCGGAACGCCTCAGGGGACGCGAAGTACACGGGTTCCATCGTCGCGTCCATGCTAGCGCGACCCTGAGGAACGCGCGCCGAGACCCAGCGTGAACGTGCCGTTCCGCGTCCGTCGTTCACGTGAGGCCCTTCGGGCGTCGGGTTTGCATCTCGTTCTCCTCGGTCGTTCGGATCGCGCCGCGGAACCGGGTCGCGTCTTCGCGGAGATCACGGCGCCCACCCTTGGCGGCGACTGGCGCGACGCCATGGGACGCCCGTCGCTCTCGGCGCGCGAGGTGCGCCTGCGCCACTCGTGGGCGCTCGCCCTGATGGCGTCGCGGACGAACCCGGGGCCCGCCAACCTCCACCACCGTGACGTCGTCACGGGCTGCCTCCGGACCGCCGGCCTCTCCGTCCAGATGACGGAGCACGCGACCTGGCTCCTGGACAGTTGCGTCTACGGTCTCGTCTTGCAGGAGGCGACGCGGCCCGTCGATTCGGCGGAGGAGCTCGCTCCTCGCAGAGGGCTACGATCCCGCGTCGGAGTTCGAGTTCGGACTCGACCTGCTCTTGGACGCGCTCGGGCGACTCCGGACCACGAGCGCCTGAGCGGCCTCCGTCAGCCCGGCGAACGCTCGAGGAACGCCGCCACCGCCCGGTCGAACGTCGCCGGCCGCTGCACGGGCGCAAAGTGGCTCACGCCCGCGAGTCGAACGAGTTCGGCGTTCGGCAGGGCCTCGGCCAGGTACTCGGCATGCTCGGGTCGGATGAACTCGTCGTGCTCGGCGTGCACCACCGTGACCGGGACGTCGATCGCCGCCAGATCGTCACGTGACAGCTCGGGCTGCGTCCGTTGCATCTCGCCGACGGCTTCGGCGAACGCTTCGAACCGATCGGGCGTGGCCGACAAGCGCGCGTAATCGAGCTGGTGACGCTTGAAGCAGCGCTCGATGACGGGCGTGAGGACGAACGGTTTCGTCCCGCTCGCGTCGACGTTGCAGCCGAAGAACAGCAGGCTGGCCACCTGCCCGGCATCCGCGGCGGCCAGCATGAGCGCCGTGACGGCGCCGTCGCTCCAGCCCACGAGATGGGCCCGGCCGATCGCCAAGGCGTCCATCACGGCCGAGACGTCGGACGCCATGACCGTGTAGGCCAGAGCGCTCCCATCCCAGGTGCTACGCCCGTGGCCGCGGCTGTCGACGACGACCACGCGACGTCCGAGCCGCAGGAGCCCGGGCACCTGGTAACCCCAGTTGCCGGCGTTTCCGAGCCCGCCGTGCAGCAGGACCACCGGTGCCCCGCGGCCGTACGACGCGTACCAGATGCGCGCGCCACGGTTCTGCACGACACCTTCGACGTTCGGGTCCGGCAGCCGTGGGGGCCCCTCGGCCTCGAACCGGAGGAGATCGTCGTCGTGGAGTTCCATTGGAGACGAGTGTAGATCCGCACGGGTGCGCTCATCGCGCGTCGGACGCCGCCACTCACCGGACAGGTACGACCACCCGGGTCTGGATCTGGTCCTCCGGAACCTCGAACGGGTCGTTCAGGTAGAACTCGTACGCCGGCCCGGCGTGCTGCAGCCCGCGCTCCGAGATCCAGGCCTCGATCGCCCCGTACGCGGCGCCCACCTGGTCGTAGGGTCCCATGTGGAGGCACTGCACCGTCTTGCCCTCCGGGGTCTCACCAGCGCGGACGTCGCCGTTTCCCTCTAGCGGCCGCGCAAAGGTGAAGCCGATCTCGAGGTCGAGGTCCTGCATGTCCATGTTGTGGTACGCGACGAACGGCGCGTCCGACGGCGTCGCGCCGGTCTTCTCGGCGCACGCCATGACCTCGCCCCAGGCGGGTCCCAGCACCTCCGACAACCGTTCGACGGCCGCCCGCTTGCGCACGACCAGCGTCGGTCGCGCCTGCTGCTCGACGAGTTCGCAGTGGTACGCCATGGAACACGCTCCTCTCGCGACCCAGGCGCGTGCGGGCGCCGCCCGCACGTCACCTGGCATCGCCACGGTCACAGCGTAGTCCCCTGCGCGCGCTCACGTCAGGCGATGAACGCTACGCGGCGGCGTCGGCGATCACCGGCATCCGTCCTCGCCACCGCTGCCACGTCGCCTCGTCCGTCGCCAGCTCGGTCATGAAGTGCGCCACGTTCGCCATCCGGGTGGTGTCGGGACGGAAGAGGCTGGCCGTCAACTCGTCGTTGAGTTGGTACTCGGACACGTCTCCATCCGTCAGGGAGTCGGGCCGAACGACGACCCACTCCACGCCGGACTCCCCCCCACCGAACTCCCGTGCGAGAACGTCCGCCGCGCGCTGGTTGTCGCGAGCAGGTGGCACCATTTGGCGCAGCAGCGCCAAGAAGGCGCGCTCGCCCGCGCCACGTCGCGTGTCGGCGCGCTCAGGCCGGTTCACCGACACCGAGCTCATGAGGATCAGCCGGAGCGGAACACCGGGCGGCCGCGACGCCGACCCGGCGCAGAGAGCGCGAACGGCACGTTCGACCAGGTCACGCGGCGGCCCGAAGACGCCCCGGAAGCTCACGCCGTGCCCCAAGCACGAGATCACCGCGTGCATCCCCATGAGATGCCGGGCAAGATCCGAGACGGGCATCGATGCCAGGTCCGCCTCGACGACCGTCAGGCGCGGGTCATCGACCAGGCCGGTCGGGAGCCGGTCGGCCGAGCGTACGATGGCGCGTACGGGGACGCCACGCTCGAGCAATTGCGTGAGCACGCGGCCGCCCGTCCGCCCCGTGGCTCCAAGCAGCAGGACGTTTCCGGATTCGATGCTCATGACCCCTCCTCTGGGTACGCGAAAACCCGGTCCAACGGCTCGCCGAACACGTGCGCGATCTTGAAAGCCACCTCGAGGGACGGCGAGTAGCGGCCGGCCTCGATCGCGATGATCGTCTGCCGCGTCAACCCGACCCGATCGGCCAGGTCGGCCTGCGTCATCTCACCGGCCGCGAAGCGCAGGGCCCGGATGTCGTTCGTGACCCGCGTCGCCTTGGCCACCGTCAGAACCCTCGGCGGTAGGCGACCAGCTTGACCGCGATGCCGACCAGCCCGGCCGTGAAGAGCGCCACGAACGTCGCGTTGGCGATCCAGAAGTGGGGCGCTTCGAGCAACGCCAACGCCAGGACGCCGATCATGAGCGACGACGAGACGTAGTAGGCGACGCGGTCCCCCCGAGCGTCGATCTTGGTGTCGCGTTCGTCCTTGCGGTCGAAGCCGTCCTCGACGGAGCCTCGCCCCGTGAGTTCGATCCCGATCGCGTTGCCGATGGCCGTCGCGATCGCCACCGCGACCGCGCCGGCAATCATGAGCACGATCATCGCAACGATCGCGAAGAGCAGTGGCCCCTGGTATGCGATCTGCTCGACCGGCACCTGACCCAGGCGAACCCCGACCACCGACACGTACCAACCGATCACGACCAGCGTCGCCAATCCGCTCACCCACGTGATCTTCTCTTCGAATGACATTACGGTCTCCCTCATGTCAAGTCTTCTTGACATCGGGAGTGTAAAGCTATGTGGACATCGTGTCAAGTATCTTAGACACGCGCGCCGGGGAATCGTTCGCCCCCGAACACTCGGAACGCCCCCTCGGCACCGTCGCGGGACACGATCCTCATTCGACGGCGATGGCGGCGCCGCCGAATCGGCGGTCGGCCGTCTCCCCTACCGCCCCGTCTCCACGTGCCGCGCGAAGCGGTCCAGGATCGCCTGCCAACCGTGGCGCTGCATCTCGACCGGGTTCGTCGTCTCGGCGTCGAAGGTCTCGCGCACCAGGACGTGGTCGTCGGCGGGCAGGAACTCGATGTGGACCTCGCGTCCGTCTTCCATGACGTACTCGATCCGCTCCAAGGGCACGACCTTCGTGTACGTCCCCTCGAAGTCGAAGCCGGCGCTGCCGTCCTTGGCCTCCATGCGCGACGTGAAGAGGCCGCCCTCACGCAGGTCGACACGGGCAGCGGTCGTGTGCCAGTCGTCGGAGGCGGCGTTCCAAACCTCGATCTCCTCGGGCGTCGTCCAGGCGCGCCAGACATCGGCGAGCGGTGCGGCGACGGACGTCTCGACGGTGACCTTCATACCGGGCTCCTTCCCTCTTCGATCGGCTCGGTTGGAACGAAGGATGCCACATCGTGGGCACGGTCGGCTGCGACGCTCGCCCGACGACGTACCCTGGAACCCCATGACGCACCGCTCGCCGCTCGAGATCGCCCGCCAGCTGGCCACCGAGCTCGCCCCTGCCGCCGCCGAGGCCGACGAAGAGGGGGCGCTGCCGACCGGCGACGTGGAGCGGCTGCACGCCAGCGGCTACCTGAAGCTGGCGTTGCCGGTCGACTTCGGCGGGGCGGGGGTCGACCTGAGCACGCACGTTGCAGCGCAAGCGCTCGTGGCGGCTGGCAGCGCCTCGACGGCGCTCGTGGCCGCGATGACCGCGATGGTGGTGGGCTACGCGCGCGACGGCGTGGCGTGGGCACGCGAGCGCGAGCGCGTCTTCGGGCTGGTGGCCGACGGCGGTCTCGTCAACGTCGTCGCCAGCGAACCCGAGCTCGGAAGCCCCTCGGGTGGCGGCCTCACGAAGACGGCCCTCTCCCCCGACGGCGACGGCTACCGCCTCGACGGCCGCAAGACGTGGTCGACCGGCGGACGCCACCTCACGCACCTGTTCGTGCTGGCACGGCGGGAGGACGCACCGGTCACCGTGATGGTCACCAACCACGCGCCGGGGGTGGTGTGGCACGACACGTGGGGCGACGGCCTCAGCCTGCGTGGTTCCGAGAGCCATGACGTCACCTTCGCCGACGTGCGCGTCGCCGAGCAGGACGTGCTGGCGCTCGACCCGCCGCCGCCGAACGAGAAGCCCAACCCGTGGTTCACGGCGCTCGTGGCCGCGACGTACGTCGGCATCGCACGCGCCGCGCGCGAAGCCGTCATCGACTACGCGCTCGATCGGGTGCCCAGCGCGTTGGGCGTGCCCATCGCCACGCTGCCCTCGATCCGACGCCAGCTCGGCGAACTCGACGCCGCGCTCGTGCCGGCCGAAGCCACGCTGCGAGAGGCGGCGCACGCGTGGGACGAGCGCCGCGACGGACTGCCGATCACGCTCGCCAAGCACGTCTGCGTCGAGGCCGCGCTGCGCGTGACCGAGGGTGCCCTGCGGATCGCGGGCGCCGCGGCGCTCGATCCCCGCCTCCCCCTCGCGCGTCATTTCCGCGACGCGCGAGCGGGGCTGGGCCATCCGCCCAAGGGGGACGCGCTGCTGGAACGCTTGGGGGCCGTGGCGATCCAAGCCCGCTCGAGCGAGCGGCAGCCGTAGCGCAGGTCGTCTACCGGGGCCGGCCGACGGGCAGGACGTAGATCGGCCGCTCGCCGTCCGCCAGCGCCAACGCCTCGGCCAGGTCGTCCGCGCGGATGCCCGCGACCACGACGGTCCCCAGGCCGAGCGCCACCGCCTGGAGCGAGACGTTCTCTCCCACGTGGCCGATCTCCATGTCGATGAGCCGGTCGGTGAACGCCCCGAACGTCGGCGTCGTCCGGGCAGCGACCGCCGACAGCACCATGACCACGGGCGCCTCGCCCACGAAGCCCTGGTTGAGCGTCGCGTCCGCGACGGCCTGGCGTCGATCGCCCGCCAGCCGCCGCCGCAAGGCGTGCGCGCGCGGCAGGTAGCGGTACACGCCGTCCTCCAGCTCGCTGGTGCCGTGCACGACCAGGTCGACCTCGACCGGCAGCGTGCCGCCGGCCGTGGGCGCCGTGCGGTAGCCGGTGGCCGTGTCCGTCACGCCCTGGGCCGACCATGCCAGCTGACCGATCGTCGCCAGGCCGAGGCCGTCGGGCGCGAACGACCGCACGGACCGTCGGCGGGCCAGGGTCTCCTCCAGCGAGAGCCTTCCCGTATGCGCGGGGCCGGGCAGGGCGATATGGTCCTTCGCCGCACCATCGACCTGGTCGCGTTTCGTCATCGAGGACCCCTCCCTTTCGGGTTCAGCTTAGTGCGCGCGGCTGCGGGAGGCACGGGCCCTGGCTTCCGGCGCCATCGTCAGACGTCCCCCGACCGCTCGCTCAGGCCCGCCAAACCTCGGCGTGGTCCTCGGCGAAGGTGCGCACGTCGATGGGCGGGCGGCCGAGCAGGCGCTCCAGGTCGGGGGTGACCCGCGCGGCGAGACCGAAGCGCGCCACCGAGTAGAGCGCCAGCATCACCAGGACGTAGGGAACGGGATGTCCCGCGGAACGCGCGTGGCGCCAGAAGGCGAGCGGGGACGGGTCGGTGTACAGCACCCGTCGTCCCAACACGTCGCTCAACACGGCGGCCACGTGCGCGTAGTCGAGCGCCTCGCGGCCGGTGAGCTCGTAGGCTCGACCTTCGTGCCCGTCCTCGAGCAGCACCTTCGCGGCGACGTCGGCGACGTCGCGGACGTCGACGAACGAGGTCCGCCCCCGGCCGGCGGGCACGACGAGGCGGCCCTCGCGGATCTCGTCCCGATGGGTCGTGCTGAGGTTCTGCATGAAGAACGACGGTCGCAGGTAGACGGTGGGCACCCCTGAGTCGCGCAGGTGGCGCTCGATCCGATGGTGCGGGACCACCGGATTGCGTTCCACGCCTTGCAGCGACAGGAAGGCGATCTTGCGGACACCGGCCGCCCGCGCCGCGTCGACCGCGGGATGGATGCGGCGCGCGACGTCGGCGATCTGGGGCGGACGCATGAGGAACAGCCCGTCCACGCCCACGAAGGCCGTCGCGTACGACGACGCGTCGCCGAACACGAAACGGACGGGGTCGACGTCGTCGCCCAGGCGCTCGCGCGCCGCGTCGGGATCGACGGCCAGCACTCGGACGTCCGCGCCCGCCGTCTGCAGCCGTCGCACCACCTCCTTCCCGACGTTGCCGGTGGCGCCGGTCACGGCGATCGGACCCATCGCCGTCAGTTGGAGACGACGGGACTGGCCCGCACGGACGTCTCGTCCTCGAGTTGGGCCAGCAAGAAGGCGGCGAGGTCGGCCCGCGCGATACGGGGTCCCGTCCCCTGCCCCACCATGCCCACGCGGATCTCGCCGGTGGCGGGGCCGTCGGTCAGCATCGGTACGCGCACGACCGTCCAGGCCCGATCGGAGGCGCGCACCTCCTCGACGGTCTTCTCCATGTCGCGCAGGACGTTCTTCGCCGCGAGCCGCAGCGCCATCCCCATGAAGCGGTCGAAGGCCTTGGGTGTATCGCCTTCGGCTCTGACGCCGGCGCCGGCCACGACGACGAGGCGCCGAACGTCGTGCGCGCGCATCGCCTCGAGTACGTGCGCCATGCCCGTCGCGACGACCGTCTCCGGGGCGTTGCTGGTGGGCCCCAGCACGCTGATCACCGCGTCGCTGCCGGCGACCGCGCGCCCCACCGCCTCCGCGTCGCGGATGTCGCCCTGGACGAGGGTCAGACGGTCGTCCGTACGGCCCACCTTGGCCGGGTCGCGCACGAGCGCCCGTACCTCGTGGCCGGCCTCCAGGGCGAGTCGAAGCACGTGGACGCCGGTCTTGCCGGTCGCACCGAGGATCGTGAGGGTCACGGTGGGCTCCTTCTGGGCTCGCGACCGGTGTCGGTCTCGAGGAGGGCGAGGATCTCGCGCAGGTCGTCGTCGAGGCGTCGGCGAAGCTCGGGTGGGATGGCGGCGAGCAGGTCGTCGAGCGAGCCTGCGGCCTCGGTCTGGATCCGTTCGACCAGCGCGCGCCCGTCGGTGTCGAGCCCGATCCGCTTCTGGCGCCGGTCGGCGGGGTCCTCGCGACGCGTGAGCAGGCCACGCCCGACCAGCCGATCGACCAGGTGGCTCGTCGCGGCGAGCGACAGACCGACGTGGTGCGCGATCGACGAGACGCTCTGGTCCCCTTCCGCGCGCAGGAAGTGGAGCGTGCCGAGCTGCGGCAGCGACAGGTGCAGGTCCTGCAGCAGCGTGTGGAGCTCGGCGATCGACCGGCGCACCACGTGCTGCATCAGGCGATGCAGGGGGTGGTCGTCCGGGCGGGGGTTCGGCGAGCCCGTCGCCCGTCCGTCATTTGATTCCATGCTTGATAGTATCACACGGGTGAGAGCTCGTCGGTCGCAGCGTCGCTCGCGTCCAGGCCCGGATCCAGGCCCGGACGCCACCGTCGCCGGCGCCCCTCATCTGCACGGGTACCCTGGAGGACGACGTCCGCCCTCGGAAGGGGAGTCTCCATGTCGATCCCACTTAGTCACCACCGGGCCGCGCGCGCCCTGGCCCACCTCATCGTCCTCGGATGCATCGCCCTCGGTCCGCTCGCCCTGGCGGCCGCCCCGCTCCTCGAGAACGGCCCGTTGCCCCGCGGCGACTGGCGCTTGATCGGCGTGGACGACGACGCCGACCCCTGGCCCCGCGTCGAGGTGACGCTCGAGGTCGATGCGGACGGCCGGGGTTTCGCCGGCTCGACGGGCTGCAACCGCTTCACGGGCGAGGCCGGCGGCACCGCCGACGACCTCGACCTGGGCGCCCTCGCGCTCACGCGTCGCGCCTGCCTGGGCGACGAGGCGAACGCGGAGGCCATCGTGTCGCGCGTGCTGGGTGCCGCCGAACGGGCGGACTTGATCTCGGGGCGCCTGCTCGTGCGCGGGGCCAGCCGCACGCTCGCGTACGCCCCCGTGTCCCCGCCCGTCGACCCCGGCGTCGCCGGGGCACCGCCCGTCACGTCGAGCGACGCGCTCGACCCGAGCCGCTTCGCGGTCGCGCTCGAGGCCTCCGCCGCCAACCGCGCCGCCTGGGTGCGCGATCCGCTCCAGGTCGCGCTCCTGTTCGTCGACGAGCCCTCGAGCGGCGACACCACCGTCGTGCGCGACGATGCGGACGGGGGAGCGTCCACCCGCGTCGTCGTCTGGTACGACGACCAGCCCGACGACTCGGTGCGGGCCGTGTGGTTCGAGGTCCGGCTCGAACGCGGCGCCGACGACGCCTGGCGGATCGTCTCCGGCGAACGGGCCGCCTGGTGCCGGCGCGGCGAGGTCACCGACGAGCTGGTGGGCGGGCTCTGCCCGTGAAGGGCTCGCGGTAGGGTCACGGATCGCGCCACCCCGCACCAGGAGGGTTCCATGACCGTGTCCACCGACGGGCTCGAACGCATCGACGCCCACGTACTCCGCGAACAGGAAGCCCTGCTCGAGCTCAGCCACAAGATCCACGCACATCCGGAGATCCGCTTCGAGGAGCATCAGGCGGCCGGCTGGCTGGCCCACGCCCTCGAGGCGCGCGGTTTCGTCGTCGAACGCGGCGTGGGCGGGTTGCCGACGGCCTTCGAGGCGCGACTCGACGGGCGTCCCGGCGGACCCACCGTGGCGCTGCTGTGCGAGTACGACGCGTTGCCCGGTCTCGGTCACGCCTGCGGGCACAACGTGATCGCCACGATGGGGGCCGGCGCGGCCTTCGCCCTGGCGCCGCTGATGGTCGACGTGACCGGCAACCTGCGCGTGATCGGGACGCCGGCGGAGGAGGGCGGCGGCGGCAAGGCGCTCCTGATCGACGCCGGCGTGTTCGACGGTGTGGACGTCGCGCTGATGATCCACCCGTACCACCAGAACCAGGCCGGCATGGCGACGCTGGCCAGCACGAAGTGGCAGGTCTCGTTCGAGGGCGTTCCGGCGCACGCCGCGATGGCGCCTCATCTGGGCCGCAACGCGCTGGACGCGGTCCGTCTGGCCTTCGCCGGCATCGACGCGCTCCGCCAGCAGTTGCGCGACGACGTCCGGCTCCACGCGATCGTCACCGACGGTGGCGCCGCGGCCAACATCATCCCGGAGACCGCGTCGATGCTGATGGTGGCGCGTGCCCGCGACGGTCACCACCTGTTCGACGAGCTGGTCCCGCGTCTCCGCGACGTGTTCCAGGGCGCCGCGCTCATGACCGGCACCACGCTCTCGATCGACGACGCGTCGCCCGCCTACGCCGAGATCCGCGCCAACGGGCCGCTCGAGGACGCGTTCGAGCGTCACGCCGCCCGTCTGGGGCGCGACCTCACCCCGTTCGACCCGTTCGCGCCCGCCGGCTCGACCGACATGGGCAACGTCTCGCAGGTGCTCCCGGCCCTGCACGGCATGCTGGCCATCGACGACGTCGCGCTGCCGCACACGGCGGCGTTCGCGGTCGCCGCTCGCTCGGAACGGGCCGACGCCACCGTCCTCGACGGCGCGAAGGTCCTGGCGGGGGTGGCCCTCGACCTCCTCACCGACCGGGATCTGTTCGACGGGGTGCGGGCAGCGTTCGAGGCGCGCTAGTCGCTGGGCGCGGTCGCGGCGGGCATCATGGGCTCGGCGTCGACGGCCTGGGTCGGCGCCCGCACCGCGACGCGCGGCGCGAACGCCGGGATGATCACGAGCGCGGCGAACGCGCTGGTGGTCATCGCCACCCACATGAGCGCCGCGATGTGGCCGTGAGGCGCCAACGGCGACAGCAGGAGCGCCGTGAGCCCGACGGGCACGCCGAGCCCGTTGGCGACGATCGGCCGACCCGCGGCCGCGATCCCTCGCCGCACCCAGCCGGGTCGGCCCGGTTCGGCCGCACGGGCGCTTTCGATGGCGGCGATCAGGTGGATGGCGTAATCGATGCCGACCCCGATGACGATGCTCGAGGCCACCGCCGTGATGAGGTTGAGCTGGATGCCCGACGCCGCCAAGAAACCGAGCATCGTGGCCACACCGAGCGCCAGCGGTACCAACGCCAGGAGGGCGGTCCCGACGCGCCGGTAGGTGAGCACCAGCATCGCCGCCACCAACGCGAACGCGACGAGCAGCGAGACGCTCTGGGCCCGGACGATCGCGCGGCTGAGCTGATCGAAGAGCACCGGCGTGCCGCTGAGGGTGCGGACCTCGGGTGCGGCGTCCGCGGCGGCGAGCCAGCCCTGGACGTCGGCGGGCACGTGCGGACCGGGGAAGAGCACGAAGCGCAAGCCGTCCTCGGACACCATCGGGCCCAGGGGAGGGGTGACCTCCCCGTCGAGCAGCGCAGCGCGCTGCGGCGCGGGCACGGAGGGCAGGATGTCGGCGATCGAGAGCACGCGGGTCACGCCGGGCAGGGCCTCGAGCTCGCGCGAGCGCGCTCGGACGGCTTCGAGTTGCGGCTCGATCGGCTGCGCGCGGTCCAGCACGAACTCGCCCACCAGCGGGCTGGCGCCCCCGAACGCCGCCTCGACGCGCTCGAAGCGGGCGCGCAGGGGGTGGTCGGCGTCGAAGAAGAACAGTTGGTCGGCGTCGACGTGCAGGCGCGGCACGAACACGGCGGCGAAGGCAACGAGCGGTAGGGCCAGCGCGAACGCCGTCCAACGACGTTCGGCCAGCCACAGCAGCGAGCGTGTGAGCCCGTCCGTGCGCGCGACCCGCTGCGGCGCGGCGATCGAGAGCCGCGACAGCAGCGCCGGCAGCGTCAGGAGCGAGATGACGCCGGCCAGCACGATCCCCACCGCGACGAACAGGCCGAGTTGGCGCACCGGTCGAAGGTCGGTGGCGAGCAGCGCCAGGAAGCCGGCGGCGGTGCTGAGCGTCGTCAGCACCATCGGCAAGCCGACCTCGCGGAGCGCCGCGGCCACGCGCTCGACCCGAGGTACCCCGCGAGCCGCCGCCCCCTGCAGGTGGCTCACCAGGTGCAGGCCGTCGGCCGACCCGAGCACGATCACGAAGATCGGCACGATCACGGTGATCACGTCGACGTGCAGCCCCAGCCCGAAGATGAGCCCGAAGGTCCACAGCGAACCGAGGAGCGCCGGCACCAGCGCGACGAAGGCGTACCGCAGCGAACCGAGGGTGAGGGCGAACACGGTGAGCAGGAGGCCGATCACCAGCGGCGGGATCACGAGGAGGAACCAGCCGAGCATGTCGAGCACCTCGGCGAAGACGACCGGGCTGCCGGCCAGGTCGGCGCGGAGTTCGGGCGGGAGTGCCACCTCGTCGAGGGCGCGCGCGACGTCGACGGGATCGCCGTCGGTGCTCACCATGACCAGCGCCTGCCGCCCGTCGCCCGACAGCAGGAGTTCGGCCGCCGGTCCCCGTGTCAGCAACCCCAGGAGGGGCGCCGGCAGGGACCCGATCGCCTCAGGGGTGAGTGGCAGACCGAGCAGGGGGTCGGCGTCGGGAAGGGCGGCCCCGACCGCGCCGACCCCAGGTGCGCCGGCGAGCGCCTCGCGGGCCCGCGCCAAGAGCACCAACCCGGCCCGGTCGGTGAAGGTGCCGCCGTCGACGCGCTCGAGCAGCACGGTGATCGGATCGGAGACGCCGTACTTGGCCTGCAGGGCCGCCAACGCGCGCCCCGGCGCGCTGGCCTCGAGCAGGAACGACGTGACGTCGGCGTTGAACGCCAAACGCGGCATCATGGCGAGCGCCGCCAGCGTCACGAGGGCGGTCGCGGCGAGGACGACGTGCGACCGGCGCACCAGGAACGCGGCGAGCGCGCTCACGAGTCACGGCCGAACTGCGGCACGAAAGAGGGGACGTGCATGGTGCCCTCCCGACCTGCTGGGTTGGCGCCCACCCTACGCCCGCGCGGGGCCGCACGGGTGGGTTCAGTCGTCGACGTCACCGAACCAGACCCAGAACACCTCGGCCCCCTCCGGACCCGCCACCGCCCAGTGCGCCTCCTGGGCGGGGATGAGCGTGACCTCTCCGGCCGCCACGTTGAAGGGGTCGTCGCCCGCCACCCCGCTCAAGCTGCCCGCGGTGATGAGGGAGAGCTCGTCGGCGGTGTGGGCCGACCAGCCCTCGGCCGGCACCCGCTGACCGGGCGCGAGCGTCACGCTGCCGACGCGGAGGGCGGCGCCGTCCCGGGCGGCGAGATCGAGGAGCGTGCGCACGCCCAGGGCGGGCGCGTCGGCGGGCACGAGGGGGATCCGGTGCATGGCGGCATCGTACGCGGCGTGTCGTCGGGGCGCGCGGGAGGCTAGGCTGCGGCCGTGGACGCCTTCGAGCTCGTCCGGCTGAACCTGCTCTCGCCCATGGTGCTGGCCTTCGCCCTGGGCCTCGCCGCCACCCTCGTTCGCAGCGACCTGCGCGTCCCGGACGCGATGTACACGGCCCTGTCGATCTACCTGCTCTTCGCGATCGGACTCAAGGGGGGCGTGGCGCTGTCCGCCACCCCCGTCGCCGCCTTGTGGCTGCCCGCCCTGGCGACCGTCTTCGCGGGCGGCGCCACGGCCCTGACGTCGTACGGCGTCGCTCGCGGCGTCGGCCGGTGGAACGTGCCCGACGCGGCGGCGATCGCCGCCCACTACGGGTCGGTCTCGGTAGTGACGTTCGTGGCCGCCCAGGCGTTCCTCGATCGCGCCGGCGTGCCGTTCGAGGGCTTCATGCCCGCGCTGGTCGCGCTGCTCGAGGTGCCCGCGATCCTGGTGGCGCTCGTGTTGGCGCGCCGAGCGACGAGCGACGGCGCTCGCGGTGGCTTCGGTGACACCGTCCGCGAGGTGCTCACCGGACGCAGCGTCGTGCTCCTGGTGGGTGGACTGGCGATCGGTTTGGCGACGGGTGCCGAGGGCGCCTTGCGGGTCGCTCCCTTCTTCGTCGCGCCGTTCGAGGGTGCGTTGACGCTGTTCTTGCTCGAGATGGGCCTGGTCACGGCCCGTCGGCTCCACGAGTTGCGCCGCGGGGGCGCCTTCCTGGTCGCCTTCGGGCTGGTGGTGCCGGCCGTCCACGGCGTGCTCGGCGCAGCGCTGGGGCTCGCGGCCGGCCTGTCGGTCGGTGGTGCGACGATCTTCGCCACCATGCTGGCCAGCGCCTCGTACATCGCCGCCACGGCCGCCGTCCGCCTTGCGCTTCCGGAGGCGAACCCGGGCCGCTACCTCACCGCGTCGCTGGCGGTGACCTTCCCGTTCAACCTCGTCGTCGGCATCCCCCTCTACGCGCGGGTGGCGCAATCGCTCGCCGGAGGGGCGTCGTGAGCACGACCTGGACGGAGCGACGCCTGGTCACCGTGATCGCCGAAGCCGTGCTCGAGGACCGGCTGTTGGCCGACTTGCGCCGCTGGGGCGTGGGCGGCCTGACGGTCGTGCGCGCCGAAGGCGACCCGTTCGGTTCCCGCGTGGGCGACATCGAAGGGGCGTTCTTGCGGCTGGAGTGCGTGGTGGGGGAGGCCACCGCCGAACGCGTGCTGAACGGCCTGGCGAGCGCGTACCTCGACCGCTTCAAGGTGGTCGCCTACGACCATCCGGTGCGGGTGGTGCGGGGGGCGAAGTACCCCTGACGCTGGACGACAGCCGGCCCTGGCGGCGATTCGCCCGAGCGCTCAGCGGACCCCCGCCGTCCGGATCCTGAGCGCCACGTCGAAGAACGCCACGACGCGCCGCGCGTAGACGTCGGGGTCCTCCCCGTACGCGTCGGCGTGACCCACGCCTTCGACCGCCCAGAGCTGCGCGCTCGGCTCCGCGGAACGCAGCGCGAGCGCGTGCTCGAAGGGCACCAGCCGGTCGGCGGTCCCGTGCACGAGCTGGATCGGTCGCGGTGCGACGAGCGGCAGCTCGCCGACCGGGCGGGACGCGGCCAGGTCGAAACCGAACCGGATTCGATGCGCGAGCCTCGCGGCGTGCCAGAACACGAGCGGGAGGCCGCTCGCCTCCGGCCACTCCGCCACGATCACGGGCGTGATGTCGGCGTACCCCGCGTCTGCCCACAACCCGCCGACCCGCGGGTCCTGGGCGGCGGCCCCGATGACGCTCGCCGCCCCCATCGAGACGCCCAGCACGCCCACCTGACCGGGCGCCACGCCGAGCGCCTCCAGGTGATCGATCGCTGCGAGCACGTCGAACCGTTCGAACCGACCGAACGTGAAGCGACCCGCGCCCGATCGACCGTGACCGCGCAGGTCGATCATGACCACGTGGTAGCCCTCGTCCTGCAGGGCCACGCCGAGCTCGACGAAGCGACCGTCGAACTCGGCCGTGCGGCTCGAGTTGCGTCCGTGGACGAGCACGACGCCGGCATCCGCGCGCGGCACGGGCAGGTGCCATGCTGAGAGGTCGATCCCGTCCATCGTCGTGAGGGTGACGTCCTCGAACGTGCCCCCGAAGGCGGCGGGGTCGAGGTCGGGGTCGAAGTGGCGGGTGGGCACCGTGAGGCGCCCGGCGGCGATCCAGCCCACCACGAACCAGCCGATCAGGGCGAGGACGAACACGAGCGCGAGGCCGACCGTGACACGGCGGGCGAGGTGAGGACGAGCCATGGCCGGATGGTACCCGTCCTGCGCCCGAACGAGAGCGCCGATCTGGGCCCGGGACGTGCGACCCTAGGCGGGAGCGTCGCCCGACGGCCGACGTGCACCGGAGCCGCTGTTATGCTCGAAGGGAGCGGCAGCACGCCCGCCCACCGAGGTGACCATGGCCCACAAGCCCATCCAGCTGACCCCCAAGGGTCTCGAGAAGATCAAAGAGGAACTCCGCTACCTCAAGGACGAGCGCCGGCAGGAGCTGTCGGAGTACATGGGCGTCGCCCTCGCCGACGGCGACCTGCGTGAGAACGCGGCGTACGACGAGGCCCGCCTGCTACAGAGCGCCAACGAGACCCGCATCGCCGACCTCGAAGAGGTCGTCGCCCGGGCGGTCGTCGTCGAGGGTGGCTCGGGCGACGACGCCGTGGCCGGTCTGGGCGCGAGCCTCGAAGTCGCGGACGACAAGGGCAGCACCCAGACCTTCCACCTGGTCGGCTCGCTCGAATCCGACGTGTTCGAGAATCGGATCTCCGACGAGTCCCCGCTGGGCCAGAAGCTCATGGGCCGCCGCGCCGGCGATCAGGTGGCCTTGGGCAAGATGCGCTACACGGTGTTGTCGGTCCTGTTCGACTGAACGCGCGGCGTCCGACCGACGGCCGGGGCCTAGATGAAGCCGGCTCGAACCCGACCATCATCGGACCCACAGGAGACGCGCGGTAGGGTGGATGCGTGACCCGCGCGGCCCTCCTCGCCCTCCTCGTCGTCGTGCTCGCCCTCGCGGGGCTCAGCTTGTTGCCCGATCGACGCGCCGCGCTGCCGGACGCCACCATCGTCCTCGGCGAGGCGCAGGTGCTTCTTTTGCCCGCCGCCGACCCCACCGCCGTCTGGACGTTCGCCGCCCCCGAAGCACGGTTCGATCCCGATGCCGAATCCACCGAACTGCTGCACGTCGAGGACGGCGCTCGGACCGTGAACGGCGTCGTGGACTTCACCTTGCGGGCCGAGCGGCTCGTGATCGACCGGCGCGACGACCTCGTCACCGACCGCCTCGAGGCGCATCTCGTCGCCGACGGTTGGGACGTGGTCATGGAAGGCCGCGACGATCGCAACGTGCTCGTGCGCCAGGACGTGGGCCGCTTCGAGGTCCCGCACGTCGAGATCCGCGGCGACGGCATCGGCGACAGCGTCTACGAGGACATGCGTATCAGCTTCGACTTCACCGACTTCAACGCCGGCGGCCCCGGCACGGTGGGCACGTCGGCGTTCGTCACCGACGTCGCCAGGCCGTGACGCCGCGGGCGAGCTCCGGAGGCCCACCGTGACCCGAACGCTGCCCGCCCGCCGCCGTTGGCGCCGTACCTGGCCCCTCGTCGCGTTGCTCGTCGCCCTCGTGCCGGTGCTGGCCCAGGACGACGCCGCCGTGCCCGAACGGCGGCTGATCACGATCGACTCCTCCGGCGGCACCCAGTCCGGCAACCTGCGCTTCGGACCCATCGTGTACGAGCACCCCGAGGCCGACGGGGTGGTGGCCACCGTCTCGACGCTCACGATCCGTGGCCCCCGCGCGGAACTGCGCGCGCCCGAAGGCGAGTTGATCGGCCAGTCGCAGGGCCGGCGAGAAGCGACGTTCGACGGCGAGGTCGTCGTCACCCGAGGACGGCTCACCGCCACCGGTACGGCGCTCACGTACGCCGAGGCGACCGGCCTGGGTGTGCTCGAGGGCGGCGCCGTGGTGCGGATCGCGCCGACCCAGGAAGGGGAGCCCGAGGTGGTCATCACCGCCGCGCGCGTGACGTTCGACGTCGACACCGACACGAGCGTCAGCGAGGGCGAGGTCCGCCTCGAGAACGGCGACCAGTCCGCGGTCGCCGAGCGGCTCGAGTTCGAGGAGGAGGCCGGCCTCGGCGTGCTCTCGGGGAGCGAACGCCCCTCCGTGGCCCGCACCGCCGAGGACGGCGGCGTGCTGCGGATCGTGGCCGACGAGATCCGCGTGCTCACGGACGTGAACGCGCTCTACGCCCAGGGTTCGGTCGAGGTGGTCGACGGTGAGATCACGTCCACCGGCGACGAGGTCTTCTACGACGACGAGCAGGAGGTGGCCGAGGTGATCGGCGATCCCGCGATCGCCGTGGACGAAGCCGCCGGCGTCCGCCTCGAGACGGGCCGCGTGCGCCAGGACGTGCGCTTCCGCTTCGTCGAGGCGATGGACGACTCGCTGCCCACGCCGTTCACCGCCGACCAGTTCCGGCTGGCGCGCGAGGCCGGCGAGGACTGACCGCCATGACCGGGCGCAGCTCGCGTCCGCGTCGATCCGCGCTCGCGCTCGTGGTGCTGGCGGCCGGGCTCTGGGCCTTGGCCCAGGGCCTGCCGACCGTCACCGTCACGAGAGGCGATCGCGCGATCGTCGTCGAACAGCGCGCCACCGGCGCCGAGGGCGCCCGCACGGTGCTCGCCAACCGCAACTGCGAACCGAACGTGCTGACCAACCTGTTCTACGGTCCGGTCCCCGGCTTCGTCGTGACGCGCGTCGACGAGACGGTCCTCGTCAGCCAGTTCGCGCGGGTCCGGGTCCCTTCGCCGGCGGCCGACGATGCTTCGTCGGGCGACGGAGGTTCGCCCGACGACGACGAGACCATCGAGTTGCTCGGTGGCACCGCGACCTTCGATCGTCCCGGCTGTCTCGAGACCCTGGAACCCGAGGGCGCGCGGCCGATCGAACTGCGGCAGGGGCGCACGGTGGTGACGGGCGCACGCTTCTTCCTCGATCGGGGGACGGATCTCGCCTCCATGGACGGACCGGTGGCGCTGACACGTGCGGCCGCCGACGACGGCCCGCCGCTCGAAGCGACCGCGGCGGCGCTCACGTTCGACGTCGGGACCGAGAGCGCCACGCTGACGGGCGACGTCGTCGTCACCTCGGGCGAGCGTGTCAGCCGCGCGGACCGGCTCGAACTCGACGAGGAGGCCGGCGTGGCGCTGCTCACGGGTTCGCCCGCCATCAGCCGGCGCGGCGACGACGAGGTACGGGGTTCGACCCTGCGCTACGACCTCGAGACCGACGACGTCGTGGTGATCGGTGGGGTGTCGGCGAGTTTCGAGGTCGACCTCGGCGACGACCAGGTCGCCACGGACGGTCTCGAGCCGGAAGCGCCCTGAGCGCGTCGAGCTCGACCGCCGGTCAATCCACGAGCTTGGGCAGATGCACCAACAGCAGACCCTCGCGCAGGTGGCCCGAGACGTGGTGGACGTCCACGGGACCGGGGATCCGGATCGCGCGCTGGAACGGTCCCGTCGGTCGCTCCGTGAAGACCGCGCGAACGCCGTCTTCGAGGGTCTCGCGCACACCGGCGACGACGAGCTCGTCGCCTTGGAGCGCCAGCTCGAGGTCCGATTGCCGCACGCCGGGGACCTCCATGCGAAGCTGCCAGGCGTCGCCGAGGTCGAGCAGGTCGGCCCTCGGACCCAGCGGCTCGCTGGGCAGGTCGCTGAGGACCAGGTCGTCGAGGCGGTCGCGGATCGTGAGGAGCGCTTCGACGTCGTGTCGGGTTCCGTACCGGTCCAAGTCCATCGGCGAGAGTCTAGCATCGACCCACCGGCCCGACGGCGCACGGTAGCCTGAGACCGTGAACCGCGTCCGTCACGTCGTTCCGGTGCTCGCGGCGCCGACCGCGGCAGGGAAGACCGCGGCCGCGCTGCGCTTGGCGCGACGGCGCGAAGGTGCCGGTCTCGAGGTGGTGAGCGCCGACGCGATGCAGGTCTACCGTGGCCTGGACGTCGCTTCCGCGAAACCGACCGCCGCCGAGCGGGCCGACGTACCCCACCACCTGATCGACGTGGTCGAGGCGGACGCCTCCTTCAGCGTCGCCGCCTGGCTCGGGCTCGCCGAAGCGGCGATCGAGGACGTGCTCGAGCGCGGCGGTCGCCCGCTGGTGGTGGGCGGCACCGGGTTCTACGTCGACGCGCTGGCGCACGGCCTCCCGACGACGCCGGCCGCGGACCCCCTGCGGCGAGCGGCACTCGAGGCGGAGCTCGCGGACCGCGGTCTGGACCCGCTCGACGCGGAGCTGCGCGCGGCGGCCCCGGAAGACGCCGCGCGCGCCCAGCGCAACCCGCGCCGGGTCCTGCGCGCCCTCGAGGTGCTGCGGGCGACCGGGCGTCCGCCCAGTGCCTTCGCCCGTCGCGCACCACGTTTCGCCGTCCGCACCTTCGTCGCGCTGCCGGCGCCGGGCACGCTCGTCGGGCGCGTGGCCCAGCGTGTGCGGACGATGGTGGCGCTGGGCCTGGTCGAGGAGGTCGGCGACCTCCTCGCGCGTGTGCCGGCGAGCGCCACGGTCTGGCAGGCGATCGGGCCGAAGGAGCTGGCGCCGGCGATCCGTGGCGAGCGTTCCCTGCAGGACGCGTTGGCCGACGTCGAGACGGCCACCCTGCGGTACGCGAAGCGGCAGCGGACCTGGTTCCTGCGGCGCCCGGCCGACGCCGAGCGTCACGCGGGCACCCTCGACGATCTCGACGCCGAGTTCGTGCGGTGGTGGCAGGCCTAGCGCGTGGGCGCGGGGGTGCCGCCGTCGCGCGTACGCCGGGCGCGCTTCATCTCGAAGTCGGCGTGCAGGTGCAGGTACTGCAACCAGCCGCGTGCGGTGAGCGGCCCCAGCGAGTTGTGTTCGACGGCGACCCCGTCGCGCCGCTCGTCGAAGACGCGGCGTCCCAGCACCAGCGTCTCGGTCCGGACGTCCGCGAAGGTCGCCAGCAGGTCGTCGTCGTCCGCCGGCGCGTAGGTGCCGCTCACGTCGGCCTGGAAGGGCACGTCGCCGAGCGCCACGCGCAGGCGGCGCTGGCCCCACCGTTCGATCTGGATGACGTGCCGGAGCTGCCGGCGGGCGGCCGTCGGGTCGGCGGCCGCGAAGCGGTCGAGGGTCACCTGGCGCCCCGCCTCGAGCCGAGCGACGAGGCTTTCGCCGCCGAGCCGTCGCGCCGGCCGCTCGACGAAGAGGGCGGCGGCCGCTCGGATCACCGGGTTCGCCACTAGGAGGCGGGACCCGCCACGGTCTCCTTGCCCTTCTTGCGGCGCTTGCCGCCGAACAATCCCTTGACCCGCTCGGAGAAGGTCTCGCGTTCTTCGATCGCTTCGCCCATCTCCTCCGCGTAGGCCAGCAACAGCTCACGCGCCTTGGGTGTGAGGCGCTGCGGCGTGTCCACCACGACGGTCACGATCTGGTCGCCGGTACCCACCTGGCGCAGGCGCGGCATGCCGTGCCCGCGCAGCCGGATCTCGGCGCCCGAGTGCGTGCCCGGGCGCACCTCGACGACCTCGTCGCCGTCGAGCGTCGGCACGTGGAAATGCGAGCCGAGCGTCGCCTGCGCGAGGCCGACGCGCAGGTCGTAGCGCAGGTCGTCACCGTCGCGCACCAAAGCGTCGTGGGGTGCCAACGTCAAGTAGACGTACAGGTCGCCGGCGGGGGCGCCGTCGAGCCCGGCGTTGCCCTCGCGCGGCACGCGCAACCGGTAGCCGCCGTCGATCCCCTTGGGCAACCCGACCTGTACGGTCGCGCGCTCGACGGCGCGGCCCTGGCCCCGACAGACGGTGCACGGTTCGAGGACCACCTGGCCCTGCCCCTGACAGCGGGGGCAGACCTGTTGGGTGACCACCGTGCCGAAGAACGACTGCGCCTGGACGCGCACGACGCCCGACCCGGCGCATTGCACGCAGGCTTGTTTGCCCTTGCCGCCGGGCTCGGCCCGCTCGCCGTGACAGTGGCCGCAGGCGGTGCGGCGCTCCACCTCGACCGGCACGGTGGCGCCCTCGCGCGCCTGTTCGAGCGTGACGCTCAGTTCGACCTCGAGGTCTTCGCCCGGCGTCCCGCGCTGGACGGTTCGGCGACCGCCCATGCCGCCGCCGAACACGGAGGCGAACACGTCGAAGATGTCGCCGGTGAACGCCGCGCCGGCGTCGGCGCTGCCGTAGCGATCGTAGCGGGCGCGTTTCTCGCCGTCGGAGAGCACGGCGTACGCCTCGTTGATCTGCTTGAAGCGGTCTTCGGCGCCCGCGTCGTGGGGGTTCCGGTCGGGGTGGTACTTGAGCGCGAGCTTGCGGTACGCGCCCTTGATCACCGCATCGTCGGCGTCGCGCGCCACACCCAGGAGCTCGTAGTAATCGGCCATCGCGCGCCAGTATACGGGAGGTCCCGTCGATCGCCGTCAGCCGGGACGCAAGAACCTTGCGCGGACTCGGAGCAACGCGGCGCCCCGCTTCAGGCGCGTCGCTGCAGGCTCTGCAGCCGGCGCGTGGCCTCGTCGGCGCCGATCTCCCCGCGCTCGAGGCTGGCCAGGACCTCGCTGCGGGCGTCGCCCGTGTCGTCGGCCACCTCGTAGCCGAGCGCGCGCAGCAGACCGTCGAAGCGGGCGCGGACCGTGGGGTAGCTCACCCCCAGCATGCGCTCGACCTCCTTGAGGTTGCCGCGCACCTTCACGAACAGGCGCAGGTACTCGAGCTGATCGGCATCGAGCAGGGCGAACTCGTTGGGCAGGAACTCACCCTCGATGACGACGCCGGACGTCGGGCCGCGCAGGCGGGTGACCTCGAGCGTCTCATCGGTCACGGGGCAGCGGGTGGGCATCGGGTGCTTGGGCATGCGTCAGGTCCTCTCGAGCGCCTCGGACGGCGCGAGGGTGAAGGGGTCGTTCACCACGGCCGCAGGTCGACCGTGGCGTCGTCGGTCTCGACGCGGACGAAGGGCTCGCCGGCCGGCAGCGCGAAGGCGTCGGCGCCGTCGCCTTCGAGCAGCGCTCGGCCGGCGACCCAGGGCGGTCGTCCGGCGGGGCCGCGCAGGTCCCAATCGAAGCCGGCGGTTCGGCCGTGCCAGGTGCGACGCCACTCGGCGGGCGCGCAGCGCGCCACCCACAGGAGCCAGGGCGTCACCAGCAGGACGGCGCGCAGCGACTCCTGCAGGGCCCAGACGGGCACCGCCCAGCGCAGGTGGACCCCGTCGGCGCGCACGTGCAGCACGAGCAGACGGGGCCGCAGATCGTCGCCGACCGTTCGCCACCAGGCCGGATCGCGCCAGCGCGGCGACGTGACCATCAGACGACCTCGACCACGATCTTCGCCTTCTTGCGGCCGGGCCCGGTGCCGTCCTCGTCGTCGTCGACGTCGATGTCGACGAGTCGTCCCTCGGGCGTCTCGGTCGAGATGGCCGTGATGAGCTCGCTGAGGTCGATGCCTTGGCTCTCGAGCTCGTCCTTCGCGTCCTGGGGCAGGAAGCGGGTGGCGAACTTGGCGAGGCCGAGCGGCACGTTCACCCGCACCTTCGCCCTCGACCGATCGCTTTCATCGCCGGCTGCGTCGATCGAGATGCGCAGCATGCGCGCCGTGCCCACGCGCCGCGGCGGGGAGGCCGGGAGGGCGGGCGCCGGCTCGGCTCGCGGCGCCGAACCGAGCGCTCGCAACAGCTCGCTCGCCTGGTCGGCGGTGATCCGGCCGGATTCGAGCAGGTCGAGCACCTTCTTGCGTTCGTCCTGGTTGCCCATGACTCAACCCTCCGTCTCGGCCCGCAGGCTGAGGTCGCCGGCGCCGAGTTCGACGGCGAGGTGGGCGCTACCGGCCCCCAGCCGCCCGTTCACGACCGCACCGAGCCCCCGGCGTTCGAGTGAGAAACCGCGCGCGCTGGCGTCGCCGAGGCTGAGGCGCCCCGCGACCTCGACGTCGGAGCCCGCGAGCAGGCGCACCTCGAGGTCGCCGGCGCGCGCGCTCAGGCGGTGGCGACCCACGGTGGGGCGCAACGACACGGACAGGTCGCCGGCGCCACAGTCGAGGTCGATGCCCGTTGCCGCGCGGACGTCGATGTCGCCCGCGAGCACGCGGCCGCGAACGAAGGCCACGTCGCGCAGCTTGAGGTCGCCGGCCTTGACGTCCAGGTCGACGCCCCAAGTGCGCGGGACGCGCACCTCGACGTCCACCGGCCGGAAGCGGCCGAGCAGGCCGTGCTCGCGGTCGACGACCAACCGCGAACCGGCGCCGTCGGCTTCGAGCCGGACGCCTTCGCCCGAGGTGATCTCGGGCTGGGCGACGTCGCTGGCGAACACGTCGACGTCACCGGCCAGCAGGCCGATCGCGAGCCAGGGGGTGCCTGCGGGGGCGATGTCGGTGGGGGCGGCGGGCTTCCCCGGCGCCGGCTCGGTCGCGTCGTCAGGCGCAGGAGCGCCGGGCCCGAAAGCCGATCGCAGGCGTTCGGTCCCAGCCCGCACGGCTTCCCGCGCGATCTGGGCCGCCTCCTCGGCGTCGTGTCGCCCCGAGCGCACCGCCTCCCGTGCAGCGTCGCGGGCCGCGTGCGCTGCCTCGCGCGCCGCGTCGCGCGCCTGGCGAGCGGCCTCGCGGACATCGTGCTCGGCTTCTCGCGCGGCGTCGCGCAGGCGTCGCTCCGCGTCCCGGCCGGCGTCCCGGGCGCGTCGCACCTCGTCGCGAGCGGTGGCGCCGGCATCGCGCTTCTCGGCCACACCGGGATCCGACACGTCCGGCACGAGCTCCGGCGGCGCCTTCGGCGGTGTCGGGGCGGCGGCCGGCGGCGGTGCCCCCGGCGCCTCCCGGGCGGTGTCGGGAACGGCGGTGGCGGGCGCACCCAACTCACGGATGCCGCCTGCGGCCGCGGGGTCCGGCGCCGCCGTCGCGTCCCGGCGCCGCCGTCGCCTCACCGGCAGGCGGGGCCGATGCTTCCGACCCGGCGGCGGGCGCCGCACCGAGCTCGCGGAGCACGCGGATCAGTCGCTCGGCTTCGGCGTCGGAGATGGTGCCGGCGGCGCGCATGGCTTCGATGCGTTCGACCTCGTTCATCGCGGATCCCTTCAGACCCGCCGCGCGGTCGAGTGGCCGCGCGGCCGGGCTACGAAACGGGTGGGGTGCTTCATGGGCGGGCCGGGAGGCGGGTCCGGCCAGGCGATCGGCGAAACGGCTCAGGAAGCTCGCCGCGCGGCGCAACGAGCGAGAGGCCGCGGCGCGCGACCACGGCAGGTAGCCGGCGGAGCGAAGCACGCGGTGCGTGTCCGCCTCGTGGCGGTAGCGGGCGGCTCGTTCGGCGCCTTCCGTCCAAGCGGTGTGTGGGAACATGGCCTCCTCCTCTTCTTGTCAGGATGGTAAGCCCCGCTTTATAGATTGTCAAGTCCCGCTTGCTACATCGCAGATCGTTGGCGAGGCACCCACCGGTACGCACCCTCGTGGAAGGCGTCGACCTCGTACCCGCGAGCGACCAGATCGAGCGACACCGTGCGCAACGCTTCGCTCCATGCCAGGGCCACGGGTGGCACCGACCGCCGCAGGGCCCCCACGTCGCGCGGCGCCGCCATCCAGACCGCGCCCGCGTCCAGGCCGACCACGGTTTCGGCGGGCGCATCCTCGTCGTCGTCGCGCCGCAAGGCCCAGACGTCGTCTTCCCCGAGCGCCACGGAGGCCGCGGGCTGCGGCGGGACCGGCGCAGCAGCGCCGTCGATCGCGCGGAAGGGCGAGGCGACCGCGTCGCGCTCGGCGGCCGCCCGCACCCGATCCGAGCGGAGGTGCCACAACGCCACGAACCGATCCGTCGGGAGGTCGCCGGACAGGACGCCGCCCAGGACACCGTAGAAGTCGACCTGGTACTCGTGGACGACCGCGCCCAGATGGTGCAGGTTCAGCTTGCCGTTGCGCACCTGGAGCGGATCGAACGTCCACGACACCCACTCGATGCCGCGCTCGGCGCACCAGCGCCGCTGGAACCACTTGAGCCGACGTCCGGCGCCCATGCCGCGCGCTTCCGGCAGCACGGCCGCCATGTGGGAGTGCAAGCCGGGCCCGTGGAGGTCCGGCTCGTGCGGGAGCGCCGGGAAACCGTACAGGAAGCCGACCAGCTCGCGCCCCAGGAACGCGCCGGCCACGAGCGCACCGGCGTGCAGCGCGGCGCGCATCTGCGCGGCGGGCACGACCTCGCGGTCGGCGTAGCCCCACACCTCGCGCTGCAACCGTTCGCAACCGCGGAGCGCCTCCATGGTCACGAGCGGATGGATGTCGATGTCGAAGGGCATGCCCACGAGTCTAGCCACCGACCGGGTCGGCGGCTAGGCCCGTGGCGGTCGCCCGCTCGACGGGGACACCGTCACTCCGCGGCGCCCTCCTCGGGGAACGTCAATTCCACGGCCATCACGTCCGCACCCTCGGCCGGCTCGAACGGCTGATCGCCCGTCGCCCAGCCGTTCTGGGCCAACACGTAGGCGACGACGTCCGCGTACTGCTCGTCGCTGAGCGAGCCGCCGGCGCCGAGCGGCATGTTGGCGTGGACGTAGGTGTAGAGCTCGCCCAGGGTGCGCCCCGCCCAGGCGGTCTCGAACGGTTCGCCGACGAGCGCGGGGAACTGGGGCGTCCCGGCGAGGTCGCCACCGTGGCACGTGACGCAGTGCTCCTGGAACACGGTCTGGCCGCGCTCGACCTGTTCGGTGCCGAGCGGGACGTCGCCGCCCTGGGCCAGCGCGTCGGACGGGCCGAACGCGAGGGATCCCAGCGCGAACGTGGCGACCCCGGCGGCGAGCAGCCGTGAGATGAGACGAGACTTCCCTTGCATGAGGTGCCTCCTGATCGAGAGCGGCGGCCGTGCGCCGAGACGCCGGCCGCCGTGGGGTGGGGCGCGAACGAGGTCGCGCTCAGTTGCCGTCGCCGACGAGGCGGTACACGCGACCCGTGTCGCCCTGCGGACCGGTGTTGTCGGTCGTCAGCACGTACAGCTCGCCGTCCGCGTCCTCGCCGAACGCCAGCACGAAGTGGTCGAGGTCGCGCTCGTGGACGAACGACCAATCGTCGCCTTCGCCCTCGGCGATGAACAGCTGCCCGGTCGCCTCGGTGAAGGAGGTGCTCCAGTCGCCGAACACGTAGTGCCCCGCGAGGTCGCCGATTGCGTCGCCGCGGTAGACGAATCCGCCCGTGGTCGAGATGCCACGGCCGTCCTCGCGGTTGTTGAGGTTGCCGTAGGTGATCACGGGCAGGACGAGCTCCTCACCCAACGGGCCGGTCGTGGGACCGTCCTCCATCAGGTCGTTCGGGTTCTCGGCGTCGAACCAGAGATCGCCCTCCATGATGTTCCAGCCGAGGTTGCTCGGCTCGGTCACCCGGTTGTGCTCCTCGATCGTGTTCTGGCCCACGTCGGCGACCCACATGTCGCCGGTCTCGCGGTCGAACGAGAAACGGTACGGGTTGCGCAGACCCCAGTGGTAGATCTCCTCGCGTGCGCCGAGGCCGGCGGCCGTGCCCGACCACTCGTCGTCCTCGGTGAGCTCGACTTCGCCCGCGAAGGGGTTGTCGTCGGGGATGCCGTAGGCGCGTTCGCCGTCACCCATCTCGTCGACGTCGATCCGCAGGATGGCCCCCAGCAAGGTCGTCACGTCCTGGCCGTTGCCCATGGGCGGGTGGAAGGCGCTGTTGTCGTTCGCGCCGCCACCGTCGCCGAGACCGATGTAGAGGTACCCGTCCGGGCCGAAGGCGACCCTGCCGCCGTCGTGGTTGAACTGCGGCTCGTCGACCTGCAGCACGACGCGTTCGCTGTCGGGGTCCGCGCGGTTCGGGTCGTCGGCGGACACCTGGAACTCCGAGACCGTCGCCGTGTGGTTCAGCGCGGCCAGCGAGCCTTCGCGGAGCGGCGCACTGTAGTAGACGTAGAAGCGGCCGTTGTCGGCGTACGCCGGGTGGAACGCGAGGCCGAGCAGACCGCGCTCGTCGTAGCCTTCACGCAGCGGCACCATGCGGTCGGAGATGTCGAGGAACGGCTCCTCCATGCGCGATCCGTCCTCGTTCAGGATGTAGATCCGGCCGACCTGGTCGACCACGAAGCGACGGGCGTCCTCCGAGGGCGAGGTGAGCGCGACGGGCGACGTGAAGCCTTCGGCGACGAGCTCGAGCTCGAGGCCTTCGAAGTCCGCCCCGTCCTGCGCCAGGGCCGTGCCACCGACGAGGAGCGCGGCCGAGACGGCCAGGACGAGCGAGCGGCCACGGGCCGCGAGGTTGCCGTGGGATCGTCGATGCGATCGGTTCATGAGGGGTTCCTTCCGCGACGCCGGAACGGACGCCGATTGGGCACGGTAGCGAGGGCTCGCCGCAGGCTCCGTGTCCCCCGTACATCCGGGCGCCGGCCGAGGGGGCTCCTCGTCGACGCCTGGGTGCCGTCCAGCACGCGAAGTTTCGCCCGCTGCGGGGTCGGTGGCCGGGGCCATTCGACCCGTGGACGACCCGGTCGCCGCGCCTATCATGGGTCCTCGTTCCTCGCTGGGGAGCCGCCGAAGGAGCCCGACCATGGATCGATTCGCTCGCGTCACGCTCGTCGCCTGGATCGTCGTCCTGTTCGGATTCGCGCTCGCGCAAGCGACGCACGACGATCCGAACGGCCGCTTCGTCACGCCGGCCCCCGAGGGCTGGGCGACGGAGATCGGTGGCGGCGCGGTCACGTTCCGCCGGACGGACCCTGCCGGCGTGCTTCATGTGCTGTCGACGCCGAACGGCGAAGGGGACGCCGTGGCGCTCGCGCTCTCGGCCTGGGTCGATCCAACCCTCGACGCAGCGTTCGCGGCGGCCCCCCTGCAGGCGAGCCCGGTGGCGCTCCCCAGCGGACTGTGGACGCAGCGGGTGTACGGCGTGGGCGACGACCTCGTCGTCGTGCTCAGCCACGAGCGGAACGACGTCACGGTGCTCGTGGTGGCGCGCGCCACGCAGGCGGCGTTCGTGGAGAGCGTCAACGCCGCCACGTCCGAGGTGCTGCTCGGGCTCGAGGTAACGGTCGCCGAGGTGCCCGTGCCGCCCGCCGCCGACCTCCCCTACGTCACCGAGGAGGTCTCGTTCCACTCGGGCGACGTGATCCTGACCGGCATCCTGAGCCGTCCCGAGGGCGACGGCCCCTTCCCGGCCGTGGCCCTGGCGTCCGGCAGCGGCGCCCAGGACCGCGACGGGGCCAACCCCGCCGTACCCGGTTACGAGCCGCTCCGCTGGCTGGCCGACGGCCTGTCGCGGTCGGGCTTCGCCGTCTTGCGGTGGGACGAACGCGGGATCGGCGCGTCGACGGGCGATCACGCCCTCGCCACGTCGGCGGACCTGGCCGACGACCTGGCGGCGGGGGTCGCCTACCTGCTCGGTCGCCCGGAGGTCGCCGCCGACCGCGTGGGCGTGCTGGGTCACTCCGAGGGCGCCTCGCTGGCCGCCATGGTGGCCGCGCGCTCATCCGACGTAGCGTTCGTGGTCGTGATGGCGCCGCCGACCGTGCCCTACACGCTCGGCGTGCTCAAGCAGGTCGAGCTCGCCGCCGAAGGGGCCGGCATGGACGCCGACGCGGTGGCTCTGGCCGTGGCGCAGCAGAGCCGTGTGGTCGAGTTCGCGCTGGCGGAGGACTGGGCCGGGCTCGAGGCCTTCCTGCTCGACGTGTACACGACCGAGGCCGCCGCCCTCACGGACGCCGAACGAGCGAGCCTGGGCGACGTGGAGGCCCTCGTCGCTCGCCAGGCGGCCGCCGGCGCGGCGGCGTTCCAGACGCCATGGCTGGGCTTCTACCTGCGCTACGAACCCCGCTCGGACTGGTCGAGGGTGACGGTGCCGGTCCTGGCGCTCTTCGCGGGCCGCGACGTCCAGGTCGACCTCGAGCAGAACCGCGGACCCTTGGCCGACGCGCTCGACGCAGCCGGCAACGACGACGTCACGATCGTCACGTTCGAGGATGCCAACCACCTGTTCCAGCGAGCCCAGACCGGCCAACTCGACGAGTACCTGGTCCTCGAGATGGCGTTCGTGTCCGGGCTGGTCGACCAGGTGGCGTCGTGGCTTCGCGAGCGGTTCGTGCCCTAGCCGGCTGCGCCCCGGTGCGGGCTTCGCAGACGATCGCGCTCGGACGTTTCGAGGTCCTGCACGGCGTTCGGTGGCGTCGCGTAGCGGCTTGCCGCTCGCCCTCGGCGATGCTCGTGCGGCCTTCATGAAGGCCGCGACCCCTGCGATGGTAGGCTAGACAAACATTCGTCAAACCTTGGACGCGTACCTTGTGCGGGTCGGCCAAGGTGCTCACCACCGAGCGCCGTTCAGTCCCTCCCGCTCAGGCGGGAGATCACCCCTCGAAGGAGACATCCATGAAGCACACCCTGATCGCCCTCACCCTCTCGTTCGGTCTCGCGTTCGGTCTCGCCCAGTCGGACATGCCCGCCACCGTCGTCGACATCGCGACCAGCAACGAAGACTTCTCCACGCTCGTCGCCGCCGTCGTCGAAGCCGACCTGGCCGAGACCCTGTCGGGCGAAGGCCCCTTCACCGTGTTCGCGCCGACGAACGAAGCGTTCGCCGCGGCCCTCGAAGCGCTCGGCCTCACCGCCGAAGAGCTCCTCGCCAGCCCCGACCTCGGCTCGATCCTCACCTACCACGTGGTGGCCGGCAAGCTCATGGCCGCTGACGTCCTCGCCGCGGTCGAAGCCGGTGGCGGCACCGCGATGGTCGAGACCGTCAACGGCGCCTCGATCACGGTCGAAGTCGTCGACGGCAACGTCGTCATCGACGGCACCGCGACCGTGACGGCCGTCGACCTCGAAGCCGGCAACGGCGTCGTCCACGTCATCGACGCGGTCATCCTGCCCCCGTCGAACTGAGCGAGACTCGACGCACGAAGCGGCGGGCGGATCCTTCGGGATCCGCCCGCCTTCTCGTATCGCCGGGTCCTGGACAGGAGGTTCCGTCGCTCAGTCCCGCGGTGGCCGCCCCCGCAAGCTCAGGCGCGCTTCGTCGACCCGCCAGCCGGTCACCCGCTCGACGTACGCCTTGAGGAACGCGCCCAACGGGCGCCCTTCGATCGTGGGGGCGGGGACGTCGACGACCTCACCGGTGTCGCCGCAGATCAGGTGGTAGTGAGGTTCGACGTTCCCGTCGTACAACGACTCGCCGTGCGCCCCGGTGAACTCGCGCAAGAGCCCTGCGCCCACCAACACACCCAGGTTCAGGTACACCGTGGAGAGGCTCAGGTCCTCGCCACGCTCCCGCAGCGCCTGGAACAGGGACTCCGCGCTCTCGTGCCGACCGGGTCGCGCCATGTACGTGAGGATGGCCTCGCGTGGACGGCTGTAGCGCAGGCCTTTGCTCCGTAGCACGTCACGCACGCCCGCGAACTCGTCGGCGTCGCCGACGTCGACGATGCCGTCGTCGTCGTCGCGACCGCTCGAAGTGACCGTCGACGTGGGGTCACGTGGGTCCCGCATGGCCCTCCCTTCGGGCCGGCTCGGTCGCCGGCGAGGTCGTGCCCCGGAATGTACCATCCGTCGGAACGGTTCCGAGTTGATGCCGCCACGTCTCACGGAAGCGCCGCGCACCCGGATGGGCGCGCGGCGCTCGAGATCGATCGCGGCCGAAGACGGTCGCGGCCTCAGCTGTGCAGGTGCTCGACGGCCGTCCGCTCCTCGTGCAGCTCGGCCTCGGACAGTTTCATCCGCGCCCGCACGCCTTCGGGAAGCGTCAAGCCCTCGACGACGGAGATCTGACCGCCCCGCACGGTGACCGGGAAGGAGAACATCAGACCCGGCTCGACGTCGTACCAGCCCTGGCTCGGGATCGCCATGCTGACCCAGTCGCCTTCGGCGGTGCCGTGCACCCAGTCGTGGACGTGATCGACGGCAGCGGCCGCCGCCGAGGCCGCGCTCGACGCACCGCGTGCCTCGATGACGGTCGCCCCCCGCTTCTGGACGGTCGGGATGAAGACGTCCTCGACCCAGGACTCGTCGACGAGGTCGAGGGCCGGCTTCCCCGCCACGAGGGCGTGGGTCGGATCGGGGACCTGGGTGGTCGAGTGGTTGCCCCAGATGATCATCCGGCGGACCTGTGCGGTCGGCGTCCCGGTCTTGAGCGCCAACTGCCGGAGCGCCCGGTTGTGATCGAGCCGGGTCATCGCCGTGAACCGCGTCGGATCGAGGTCAGGGGCGTTCCGCATCGCGATGTAGGCGTTCGTGTTGGCGGGGTTGCCCACGACCAGGACCTTCACGTCGCGCTTCGCGTGCGCGTTGAGCGCCTTGCCCTGCACGGTGAAGATGGCGCCGTTCGCCTCCAGCAGGTCCTTGCGCTCCATCCCCGGTCCGCGCGGCCTGGAGCCGACGAGCATGGCGACGTCGACGTCGTCGAACGCGACGTTCGGGTCGTCGGTGATCGTGACGTCGTGCAGCAGCGGGAAGGCCGCGTCGTGCAGCTCCATCTCGACGCCGTGGAGCTGCGTGAGGACGGGCGGGATCTCGAGCAGACGTAGGTTGACCGGCTGGTCCTTGCCGAGCATGTCGCCGGATGCGATGCGGAACAGGAGCGCGTAGCCGATCTGGCCGGCTGCACCGCTCACCGCCACGTTCATGGGTGCCTTCATCGTGCCTCCGTCGGGGCCGCCGGGAGGTGCGGACGCGGGTTCACGTCTTCGTCGTTGCGGCCGAGTCCGGGCATCCTATCTCAGTGCAGGTCGCGGCGTCGGCTCCAGCGGGGACATCGGGCCACCTGTTTCACGTGGAACACCCGGATCGCCATCCGGCTGCACCGGGCGTGTCCGCTCAGGCTTCGTAGCCGAGCAGTTCCAAGAGCCGATGGAGCTCGTCCTCGTCGTGGAAGTGGAGCTCGATCCGCCCACGCTGCCCGCCCAGGATCTTGACGCGGGTGCCGGCGTGGCGCGTCAGGTCCGCCGCGAGCGCATCGTAGCGGTGATCGCGTTCCGCGCTCCGCAAGGTCCGCCCCGATGGCCGGCGCAGCCCCTCGGCATCGCGCACCGACAGTCCCTTGCCCAGGATCTGTTGCAGCGCCCAGTCCCGGTCCTCCGGCAGCTGGGCCAGGATGGCACGAGCGTGGCCCGCCGTGATCTCGTGCTGCGCGAGGGCCTGGCCGGCCGCCGCGGGCAGTGTGAGGAGGCGGAGTGTGTTCGCGACCGACGACCGGCTCTTACCGACCGCCTTCGCGACCTCTTCCTGGGTCATCCCGAACCCGAGCAGCTGTCGAAAGGCCTCGGCCTCCTCGAGGTCGTCGAGGTCCTCGCGCTGGAGGTTCTCGATGATGGCGATCTCCAGCGTCTGTCGGTCGGTCAGGTCCCGGATCAGAACCGGCACCGTCGACAGGCCCGCGCGCTCCGCAGCGCGGTACCGGCGCTCCCCGGCGACGATCTCGTACCCCTCCTCGAGCCTCCGCACGAGCAGCGGCTGCAACACGCCCTTCTCGGCGATGGACGCGGCCAACTCGCTGATCGCCTCCTCATCGAAGCGCTTGCGAGGTTGCATCGCCGAGACCCGTAGGTCGGCGAGCGCCACCTGCCGAACGCCGTCCGACTTCGGCAGCAGCGCGTCGAGCCCCCGCCCGAGTCCTCTAGGCTTCGCTGACACGTTCGATCACCTCTTCCGCGAGCGCCGTGTACGCCAGGGCCCCCGTGGACGTCGGGGCGTACTCGAAGATCGGCAGGCCGTGCGAGGGCGCCTCGGCCAGGCGCACGGTGCGCGGGATCACGGACCGGAAGACGAGCTTCCCGAAGTGCTCACGCACGTTGGCTTCCACCTGTTGCGACAGGTTCGTACGCTGGTCGGCCATCGTCAGGAGCAGGCCGAGCACGGACAGATCCGGGTTGAGCGACCCGCGCACCCGGTCGATCGTGTCCATCATGCCCGCGATCCCCTCCAGAGCGTAGTACTCGCATTGCACGGGTACGACGAGCTGGTCGGCAGCTGCCAAGGCGTTCAGGGTGAGCGACCCGAAGGACGGGGGTGCGTCGAGGATGATGAAGTCGTAGTTCGGCCGAACGCCGATGAGCGCCTTCGCCAACAGCTTGAGGTCGTCGGTCGACGCATCGAGCTCGAGCGCCGCTCCGGCGAGCGCCGCCGTCGCAGGCAGGACGTGGAGCTCGGGGGTACGGGTGCGTCGGATCGCCGACCGCGCCGACGCGCGGCCGACCAGCACGTCGTAGATGCTCAGGTCGACGTCCACGAGGCCGATCCCGCTGGTGGCGTTCGCCTGAGGATCGAGATCGACCAGGAGGACGCGCCGGCTCGCAGCGAGCGCGGCCGCGACGTTCACGGCCGTGGTCGTCTTGCCGACCCCGCCCTTCTGGTTGATCACACCGACGATGGGCAAGACGAGCCTCCCCGCACGCGCACCGCGATCAAGCTACCACGCGTGTGGAGCGGCTCCGCCCGCTCGACCTCGACGTTCACGACGCGGTCGGAGCGCCGCTCGTCGTCGTCGCGCCACCCTGCCACGGCGTCACGGAGGCGGTCGACCTCGTCTTGCCAATCGGGCCCCTTGCGGCTCACCAGGAGCACGTCGGGACCCCACAGGTGCCGTGTCAGACGTGCGACCTCGGCGAACGAAGCCACCGCTTGGGCGGTGACGGCCGCGACCGGGCCCACGTCGCCGAGGTCGAGGCGCCGAACGTCGTCCTCGGCAACCCGTACGTGGGTCAAGCGTGCGTGGGCGACGACCTGCACGAGGAAGACGGCGCGCCGGCGACGGCGCTCCACCCACCACACCGGCCGCGGACGCAGCCGAACCGCCAGGACGACGCCGGGAAGGCCCGCGCCGCTGCCTAGGTCGAGGACCGGTCCGGCCGGCCCCGCCAGCTCGGCCACCGCCGCCGCGTACCGCTCGGCCTCGGCCAGCTTCGTCTCGAGCTCCTCGTGACCGCGCGTCGACATCAGGTCGAGCGTGTGGCGGTACTTCACGAGCAGATCTCGGTACACCGTGAGCGCTGGGTCTCCGGCGTCGACGGGCTCGGCACCCCCCCGCGTCATCGGATCCTGACGCCTTGCATGGATCGGCCACGCACGGTCGTCACCCGTTCACGCAGCTGTTTCACGTGGAACATCCGGCCGCGTCTTCAGATGCACGAGCAGGGCGGTCACGTCCGAATCACGTACGCCCCGCAACCGCTGGGCGGCCCCCAGCGTTCCTGGGCGCGCCCTCTCCAGCGCCCCCCGGCCCTCGGACGAGAGGCTGGGGACACGCTCGTACGCGACGCCGTCCAAGGACCAACCCTCGAAGCGCGACCGGTTCGCGAGTTCGCGCTGGCTCCGCTCGATGTAGCCCGCGTACCGGACCAGCACCTCGACCTGCTCGACCTCGGCCGGTGTCAGCTCCATCGCCGGCGCACCGAAGCGCTCGACCACCGTCGCGTACGAAGACGAGGGCCTGCAGAGCACGGTGGCCGCCAACTCGCCGCCATCACGCAACCGCCCGAGGCGCGCGACCTCCGCCTCGATCCGCGCGCCGCTCGCGCGCACCGCCTCGCGACGTTCGTCCTCGACCAGCCCCCAGTCGTGTCCGACTTCGACCAAGCGCGCTTCGGCGTTGTCCTGGCGGTGCAGCAACCGGTACTCGTTGCGCGAGGTCAGCATGCGGTACGGCTCGTCGATCCCCCACCGCACGAGGTCGTCGAGCAGCACGCCGAAGTAGCCCTGGTCGCGGCGCACCGTGACCGACGGCTGCCCCGCCGCTCGCCGCGCCGCGTTCACGCCCGCGATCAACCCCTGCGCGGCCGCCTCCTCGTAGCCGGACGTGCCGTTGAGCTGCCCGGCGCTGAACAAGCCCGGCAGCACCTTGGACATCATCGTCACCTCGAGCTGCGTCGGATCCAGCGCGTCGTACTCGACTGCGTAGGCGTACCGCTGCACCTCCGCGCGTTCGAAACCAGGCAGCGTCCGCACCATCCGATCCTGCAGCTCGGGCGGCATCGAGCTCGAGAAGCCCTGCAGGTAGACCTCGCTCGTGTCGACGCCGTCCGGCTCGACGAACAGCAGGTGGTGTTCCTTGTCGGCGAACCGCACGACCTTGTCCTCGATCGACGGGCAGTAGCGCGGGCCGCGGCCGTCGATGTCGCCGCCGTACATCGCCGACGCGCCCAGGTTCTCGCGGATCAGGGCGTGCGTCGCCTCCGTGGTGCGCGTGGTCCACGTCGGGCTCTCGAGCACACGCGGACCGGGCCGACCCGTGAACGACCGCGGCGGGTCCTCGGAGGGCACCACGTCGAGGCCCTCGAAGTCGACCGACGACGCGCGGACGCGTGGCGGTGTCCCCGTCTTGAAGCGCATCAACCGGTGGCCGGTCGCCTCCAACGAAGCCGACAGGTGGCGGGCGGGCGCTTCGCCCTGTCGCCCCGCGTCGCGACTGCGCCGGCCGTACCAGACGACACCGCGCAGGAAGGTGCCCGTGCACAGCACCACGCTGGGGGCCACCAGCGCGCGACCGTCGACGAGGGCCACGCCGCCCACCCGACGCGTCGCACCCGTACCGGTGACCGTCACCTCGGCGACCTCGCCGCGCACGATCGTCACGCCCGGCGTCGCCTCGATCGTCTCGCGCGCGGCGGCCGCGTAGCCGTCGCGTTCGTTCTGCAGCCGCAGCGACCGGACCGCCGGCCCCTTCGAGGCGTTGAGGGTACGCCCGTGGATGGCTGTGGCGTCGGCCAGGCGACCCATCACACCGCCCAGGGCGTCGATCTCGTACACGAGCTGGGACTTGCCGGGGCCGCCGATGGCGGGGTTGCACGGCATGCGCCCGATCGTGTCGGGGTTCGGCAGGGCCAAGGCGACGGACGCGCCGAGGCGCGCGGCCGCCGACGCGGCCTCGATCCCGGCGTGGCCGCCCCCGACCACGATGACGTCGAACCGTCGCTCCCCGAACCCGTGCACGTGTCCCACCTCCATCGCCGGCGCCCCAGAGGGGTTCGCCGGAAGGCCGGAGTCTAGCACGGTTTCGCGTCCTGGACGAGTCTCCGCTGACACGACGTCGGTCACCGACCGCGTCACCGGGCGCCCCCCGGTCCACGCCGCGCGCCTGCGGCACGGGCCTCGCTGCCGGCGCGCATCACCTGCGCCTGGACCCCCGAGGCCCCCGGGAACTCGGGGCGACGTGTCCCGCTCTCCGAGGCCCTCACCGAGCTGCGTCTGCCCGTTCGCCGCGCCGGCTGAGTCGCGCGTTCGCCTCCACGTGAGGGTCCGCCGGTCCAACCCGCCCGCTCGCGGCGGCCACCCTGCACCCGCCGAGAACCCTGGTAGACTGCCGTCCCGGCCGGTGACCCAAGCGTCGCCAAGCCCCTAAGAACGCCGTCCTGCACGCGCCTCGCGCGTCAAGCCCGGCGTCGGCACGCGCCGCCGCGCGAGGAAGGTGTGCCATGCTCAGCCGCGACCACGCCATCTGGGACGACGTGCTCGACGCCGTCCGCGACCAGATCTCCGAGACCGAGTTCCGTACCTGGTTCAAACAGGTCCGTCCGCTCGGGATCGAGGGCGGCGTGTTCCTGCTCGGCGTGCCGCACTCCTTCGCTCGGGACTGGATCAAGAACCACTTCGGCGAGACCATCGAACGGGCGCTCCGCGACCTCGGCGCGCCGTCGCCGAAGATCGGGTTCCAGGTGATCTCGTTCGCGCCCTCGGAACAACCCGACATGTTCAGCCAGGCGCCCGCGGAGGCGGCAACGGCCGCGGGCGGCCCCGCCGTCCGCGCCGACCGTCCACGCTTCAACCCGAAGTACGTGTTCGGCAACTTCGTCGTCGGCCCCAACAACAACCTGGCGCACGCGGCCGCGTTGGCGGTGGCCGAGGCGCCGGGCCGCGCGTACAACCCGCTGTTCTTGTACGGCGAGTCGGGGCTGGGCAAGACGCACCTCATGCAGGCGGTGGGGCACGCCGTCGCCGACCGGGCGCCGTCGCTGCAGATCGCCTACGTGACCACCGAGCAGTTCACCAACGAGCTGATCAACGCGATCCGTAGCGACCAGATGATGGTCTTCCGCGACCGGTTCCGGTCGATCGACGTCCTCCTGGTCGACGACATCCAGTTCCTGGCCGGCAAGGAGCGCACGCAGGAGGAGTTCTTCCACACGTTCAACGCGCTCTACGAGTCGGCGAAACAGATCATCGTGAGCTCGGACCGACCGCCCAAGGACATCCCCACGCTCGAGAACCGTCTCCGCAGCCGCTTCGAGTGGGGGCTCATCACCGACATCCAGGCGCCCGAACTCGAGACGCGCATCGCGATCCTGAAGATGAACGCCGAGTACCGGGGCGTGAAGGTGCCGCCCGAGGTCATCGACTACATCGCGCGGCACGTGACCAGCAACATCCGCGAGCTCGAGGGCGCGCTCGTCCGCGCCATCCTCTACGCGTCGATGAACCAGGAGCCGCTCAACCGCAGCACCGCGGCGCGCGCCCTCTCGGACGTCTTCGCGCCCCAGGCGAGCAGCTTGACGATGCCCGAGATCCTGCGCGTGACCGCCCAGCACTACGGCCTCGACCCGGCCGACCTGCGCTCGAAGGGCCGCCGTCACGAGCTGGTCATGGCGCGACAGGTGGCGATGTACCTCATCCGCGAGATGACGCCCCACAGCTTCCCCGAGATCGGCCAGTTCTTCGGCGGCCGCGACCATTCGACGGTCATGTACGCGGTACAGAAGATCGCGGATCAGGTGGCGAACGACGACGAGTTGTCGCGCCGCGTGCGCCAGGTCAAGGAGACGCTCGTCTGACGTCGACCGCGGGCGGGCGTGCGGATCGCCCGCTGCCCGACCGCCAGCGCCGAAACGTCGTCGGGGACGCAGGGCCGATCCCCGCCGGCCGTGGACGGCGCCATGCGTCGTGGTGCCGAGGACACCGTGTGGACAGCCCTGTGGACGTCCTGGGGAGAAGCTGTGGAGGGGCCTGTGGAGGACGTCGCGCCTCGAGAAGCCTGTGGAGGACGGTGGACAACGCGTGGGCTCATCCACAACGACGGGCACGTTGTCCACAGCCTCTTCCACAGGCTCACCTCCGTCCAGGACGCATCTGCCACCGCTTCTCCACACGTTCCACAGTCCCTACTAAGGGTAGTGGGACGATCTCCACGTTGAGAGATGCCCGCCCCACGCCCGGTCTCGAGGCCAGTCTGCAGGTCGTCGACCGAGATCCCATCAGGACCTGGGCACGTGCCGAGACCCGGTGGGTCACCGCCCCGAAAGGGCGCCAAAGGCACCCCGATTCGGTATGCTCTCGACCAGGACGGCCCACGCGGCGAACCCGGAGGCTCCCGATCCCATGAAGGTGCACATCGCGACCAAGACGCTGGCAGAGACCCTCGGGCACGTGGACCGGGTCATCCCGAACCGTTCGAGCAACCCAGGCCTCAGCCTGCTCAAGGTCGACCTCGAAGACGGCCGCCTTACGTTCAGTGGGTCGAACATGGACATCGACGTTCGTTCGATCGTCGAGGCCGACGTCCGTGGGAACGGTTCGGTGGCGCTGCCCGCCTCGGTGTTCACGCAGGTCGTGCGGTCGCTGCCCGCCGACACCGTGGAGCTCGACGTCGGCGACACCGAGCTCGAGGTCCGTTCGGGCAACTTCGCGACCAAGCTCCAACTCGTGGCCGCCGACAGCGCACCGCAACTCCACTTCACCGACACGTTCGCCGGCGAGGTCGACGCTTCCTCCCTCGGTCGTGCGTTGGAGCACGTGCGCTACGCGGCCGCCGTGGCCGACTACCAGGCGGTGTTCCGGGGCGTGAAGCTCGAGCTTCGCGACGGGCACACGCGAGCGATCGCCACGGACGGCTTCCGGCTCGCGTCCTACCACCTCGGCATCACGAGCGGTCTCGAGGGGGACCTGATCGTGCCGGCTCGCAGCGTCGACGAACTCGTCAAGACCCTCGTGCCGGGGCCGGCGCGTCTCGCGTTCGACGAGGGGCAGCTCACCGTCGTGAGCGGCGGCACGACCCTCAACCTCAAGCGGATGGAGGGGACCTTCCCCGACTACCAACGCGTGATCCCGCAGGACTTCCCGGTGTCGGTGACGCTGCCCGCGTCGCGGTTGGCCGACGCGGTCGCGCGCGTGGCCGTCATGGCCGACAAGTCGGCCAACCACCGGGTCGACCTCTTCATCAAGGAAGGCGTGCTCCAGATCACGGCCGAAGGCAGTTTCGGCCGTGCCCAGGAGGCGCTCGAGGTCGGACAAGAAGGAACGGAGGACGAGATCGCGCTGGCCTACAACGCCAAGTACCTCTCGGACGCCGTCGCACCCGTGGTCGGCGACCTGCAGATCCGGTTCTCCGGCACCACGAGCCCGTCCGTCGTTCGTGACCTGGGCGACCCCGCCTACCTGGCCATGGTCGTCCCGCTGCGCACCGGTTGACCGTTCGTCCGACGTGCGGGGCACGCCCCCGCCAGCACGCTGCGGTCGTCGTGGCCCCCTGCATCGACCGCCCACCCCTTCACGACCCTCGGGAGACACCATGACCAGCATCGAAGACGTCCGCGCGCTCGAGGTTCTCGACTCACGCGGCAACCCCACGGTCGCCGCCACCGTCCGTCTCGCCAGCGGCGCCGAAGGTAGGGCGGCCGTGCCCTCCGGCGCCTCCACCGGCGCCCACGAGGCCGTCGAGCTGCGCGACGGGGGTGCTCGATACGGCGGCAAAGGCGTTCTGAACGCGGTGGGGTTCGTGAACGGCGAGATCGCCGAGGCGGTGCTGGGACGCGACGCGTTCGACCAGGCCGGTCTGGACCAGGCCATGATCGACCTCGACGGCACGCCGAACAAGGCGCGCCTAGGTGCCAACGCGATCCTGGCCGTGTCGCTGGCCGCGGCGCGCGCGGTCGCCGACACGCTCGAGGTGCCGCTGTACCGATACCTGGGCGGCGTGAACGGCCGGACGCTCCCGGTCCCCATGATGAACGTCATCAACGGGGGCAAACACGCCGACAACCGGGTCGACATGCAGGAGTTCATGCTGGCGCCCGTCGGGTTCGAGACGTTCGGCGAGGCGTTGCGCGCCGGCGTCGAGACGTTCCACGCGCTCAAGAAGGTGCTCTCGAAGGCGGGCTACGACACCAACGTCGGCGACGAGGGCGGCTTCGCCCCCAACCTCGGCAGCAACGTCGAGGCGGTCGAGGTGCTGCTCGAGGCGATCGAGAAGGCCGGCTACACCCCCGGCGAGCAGGTGGCGCTGGCGCTCGACCCGGCGGCGACGGAGCTCTACCGGGATGGCGCCTACCACCTCGAGGCCGAGGACAAGGTCCTCTCGTCCGAGGAGATGGTGGCCTACTGGGCCGATTGGGCGCAGCGGTACCCCATCGTGTCGCTCGAGGACGGCCTCGCCGAGGACGACTGGAGCGGCTGGGCGGCCCTGACGCGCGCCATCGGCGACCGTGTGCAGCTCGTCGGCGACGACCTCTTCGTGACGAACGTCGAGCGGCTGGGACGCGGCATCCGAGAGAACGTCGGCAACGCGATCCTCGTCAAGGTGAACCAGATCGGCACGCTCACCGAGTCGCTCGACGCGATCGAGCTCGCCAAGTCCGCCGGCTTCCGCAACATGATCAGCCACCGCTCGGGTGAGACGGAGGACACGTTCATCGCCGACCTCGCCGTCGGTGTGAACGCCGGTCAGATCAAGACGGGGTCCGCCAGCCGTTCCGACCGGCTCGCCAAGTACAACCGCCTCCTGGCGATCGAGGCCGAGTTGGGCGCGCAAGCGCGGTACCTCGGGCGCGCCGCCTTCCGTTCGTGAGCCACCGTCGCACCAAGATCGTCGCCACGCTCGGGCCCGCGTCGAGCGATCCGGATCGCATCCGCGACCTGGTCCGCGCCGGCGTCAACGTCTTCCGGCTCAACTTCTCCCATGGCACGCCCGAGGTGCATCGGACGAACGTGGACCGGATCCGGACGATCGCGGCCGAACTGGACGCCAACATCGGGGTGCTCCAGGACCTGCAGGGACCGAAGATCCGGGTCGGCACCTTCGCCGACGGTGAGGTCGTGCTGGTGCCCGGCGCGTCCTTCGCGCTCACGACCGGCGACGACCGGCCGGGGGACGCCTCCCGCGTGGGGGTCACGTACAAGGGTCTGGCGCAGGACGTCGAGGCGGGCGACGCGCTGTTGCTCGACGACGGACGGCTGGTGCTGCGCGTCGTCGACGTGGTCGGCGAGACCATCCAGACCGAGGTCACGCTCGGCGGCGTGCTCTCGAACAACAAGGGCATCAACATCCCCAACGCCGACCTGTCCATCCCGGCGCTCACCGACAAGGACGTCGAGGACCTGAAGTTCGGCGCCGCACTCGACGTCGACTGGGTGGCGATGTCGTTCGTCCGCAGCCGCGACGACCTGCTCCTGGCCCGCCACTTCTTGGCGCGCGAAGGGTCGAGCGCCAAGCTGATGGCCAAGATCGAGAAGCCCTCGGCGGTGGACCGCTTCACCGAGATCCTGCGTGAGGTCGACGGCGTGATGGTGGCGCGGGGCGACCTGGGCGTCGAGATGCCCCCCGAGAAGGTGCCGCAGATCCAGAAGCAGCTGATCCGCGAGTGTCTCCACGCGGGCAAGCCGGTGGTCACCGCGACGCAGATGCTGGAATCGATGATCACCAACCCGACGCCCACCCGAGCGGAGGCGTCGGACGTCGCCAACGCGATCTACGACGGAACCGACGGTGTCATGCTCTCGGCCGAGACGGCGGTGGGCAAGTACCCGGTGGCGGCGGTCGCGATGATGGACCGCATTGCGCGCACCGTCGAAGCCGACAAGGCCTACATCGCAGAGCGGCGGGCCTACACGCTCGGCTCGGACGAGACCACCGCCGACGCCGTCTCCAAGAGCGCGTGCGACATGGCCTACGCACTGTCGGCCAGCCTCATCGTCTCGTTCAGCGCCAGCGGCGCCACCGCCCAGCGGGTGGCCCGCCATCGCCCGTCAGCGCCGATCCTGGTGATCACGCCCGCCGAGCGTGCGTTCCGCCAACTGGCGATCGTGTGGGGCGTGCTGCCGCACTTGTCCGAAGACATCGCCACCACCGACGAGATGGTGACGGTGGCCGAGAAGGTGATCCGGGAGCGATCGTTGATCGAACCGGGTAGCCGGTACGTCATCACCGCAGGAGTGCCGTTCGGCATGCGTGGAACGACGAACATGATCCGTGTGGAGCGCTTGAAGGGTTGACGGGGGATCTGCCGCGGCGAGGCGGCTGGTCAAATAACTAGAGATGTAGTTGACATGCGGCCGACGCGGGCGTACGCTTCGGTCATGACCACGCTCCCCCACGCCCCCACGGCGTCCTCCGAGGCGTCCGCCGCCGCAGCGGCCCTGGGCGCCTTGGGCCACGAGGCGCGCCTCGACATCTTCCGGACCCTGGTCCGAGCCGGTGACGAGGGCCTTCCGGTCCACGCGGTCCAAGAGCGGTTGGGCGGCATGCCGCGGTCGACCCTGGCCCACCACCTGCAGAGCCTGGTCCAGGCCGGCCTCGTGCGCCAGTGGAAGGTCGGCGCCGAGGTGATGAACCGGGCCGACTTCGAGGCGATGCGGGGCCTCGTGGCCTACCTCTCCGACGAGTGCTGCGTGGAGGCCGTCGGCGTCGAGGGCGGCGGCTGCGCGCCAGGCCGCGCGACGGACGTCGACGAGCGCGGCTGAGGGGGGACGCCGTCACGTCGCGCCGGATCGATGCGCCCAAAGATAACTATAAACCTAGGAACCTAGGGGTTATGGGGATCAAGCCCCACGAAAGGATCGCCCATGTTGCTCTCGCCGATCGCCCAACTCACCCTCGCCAAGGCCCACGTCCACGACCTCCAGCGCGAAGCCCAGATCCAGCGGGCCGTCCGCGGCGCCCGGCCGGCGTTCGAGGCCGGAGGCGGCTCCGCGGCGACGCGGGCTGACCACGGCGCCCGCTCCCGCCGGCACCTGTTGTCCCGCAGCCCGTTCGCCACGCGGGCGGGCACGAAGGCCGGGGCCTAGGCGTGGAGGCCCTCCGCGTCGCCGCCACCCTACTCTTGGAGTTCTCGGCGATCTTCCTCGGGGTCTCGTTCGCCGCGCACCTGCTGGTGGCCAGCCTGACGACGGCGCGTCTCCGCCTCGTACTCGACCGCCATCCGCGACAGAGCCTCGCGCTGGCGCTGATCTTCGGCGTGATCACCCCGTTCTGCTCCTGCTCCACCGTGCCCTTCGTGACCGGCATGGTGGCCGCGGGCGTGCCCATCGCCGCCACGACGGCGTTCCTCGTGGTCTCACCGCTGGTCAACCCTGCGACGGTGGCCCTGCTGGCGACGTGGGTCTCGCCGCTGCACGCTCTGGGCTTCGTCGTGGTGTCGCTGCTGTTGGCGCTGGCGGTCGCCGGTGTCGTGGTGCTCCTGCGCGTGCGACCCCGGCCAACCATCGCCATGGCCGCCTCGCCCACGGTGGCCACGCCGCCGCCGTTGCGGCCTCGACTGCGCGGCGCCGCGGTGCGAGCGGCGACCGACCTGCGCCGCCTGCTGCCGTTGATCGCCGCGGTTGCCACCCTGGGCACCCTGTTGGGGAGCCAGACCGATCTGACCGCGGTCGGCAGGACGATCCAGGGGGCCGGCGCCTGGGGCGTACCGGTGGCGGTGCTCGTCGGGGTGCCGGTGTACGCATCGACCGCCCTGCTGCTCCCGCTCGGCGTGGCGCTGCTCGCCGGGGGCACCAGCCTCGGCGTCGTCACGGCGTTCATGATCGGCGCCACCGGGCTGAGCCTGCCCGAGGGCGTGATGCTCCAGCGTCTGCTCGGCGGGCGCTACCTGGCGGTCCTCACCGGCGCGTTCGTCCTCGCCGCGGTCGCCGTCGGCTACCTCGTCGACGCGTTCGTGCCGATCGCGCTGCCGTGATCGCCGCCTCGACGAGCCATGAAGCGGGGGCCCGCATCAACGCGGGGGCCCGCATCAACGCGGGGGCCCGCATCAACGCGGGAGCCCGCGTCAACGCGGGAGCCCGCGTCAACGCGCGGGCCCCCGCCGACTTCCAGTGCCGAACCGAGCCGATCAGGCTTCGGCGACCACCTGGAGCTTGATGTCGATCGTCACGTCCGGGTGCGGACGGTAGGGCACGACGTACTCGCCGAGCGTCTTGATGGGCTCGTCGAGCATGACCTTGCGCCGGTCGATCTGCACGTCGAACGCGGCCTCGATGGCCTCCGCGATGTCGCGGTTGCCGACCGAACCGTAGATCCGGTCTTCGCCGGCCTTGACGCGGATCGTGACGGCGGCGTCGCCGAGGATCTCGCTGAGGCGCTCGGCGTCGCCCTTGCGCTCGGACAGCTGCTTGGAACGCTGCATGAGGCGTGCTTGCAGTTCCTTCTCGTTGGCCTTCGTGGCCGGCAGCGCCAGCCCCTGGGGCACGAGCCAGTTGCGGGCGTAGCCGCCGCGAACGCGCACGACCTCGCCGGCGTCACCCAACTTGTCGACGGGCTCGAGCAGGATGACGTTCACTTCCGGACCAGCTTCTCCGTGATCGGGATGATGGCCAGCATGCGCGCACGCTTGATCGTGACCGCGAGCCTACGCTGGTGCTTCGCGCACACACCGCTGCGACGACGGGGAAGGATCTTGGCGGTATCGCTGATGTAGCGCCGCAGCATCCGACCGTCGTGGTAGTCCATGATCTCGTGTTCGCCGGTGCAGAAGGCACAGACCTTGGGGCGGCGCCCGCGGCGTCCGCCGCCGCGACGCTTGTCGCGCGCGGCGCCTCGTGTGGATTCTCTTGGCATTAGAAGGGCAAGTCCTCTTCCGGTGGGAACTCTTCGTCGATGTCAAGCTGACGCGTCTGAGCGCTCTTGGCGCCCACGGCCGCGGGCGCACCCGCGGTCTCGGGTTTCATCGAGCGGGCTCCGGCTCCACCAGTGCCAGGGCCACGTGTCAGGTGCTCGACGCGCGATCCTTCGATCCGCGTCGTGTAGCGCTTGTTGCCATCCTTGTCGGTCCAGGAGTCGTTCACCAATCGGCCCATGACGAACACGGGATCGCCCTTCGCGAGCGCGGCGCTGGCCTCGGCCAGCTCCCGCCACACGTTGACGTCGATGTAGTGCGTGCGTTCCTGGTCCGTGCCGCTCTTGTCGCGGAACCGCTCGTTGACCGCCAGGCTGAAGCGCGTGACCGCGCTCCCGCTGGGCGTGTAGCGCAGTTCGGCGTCGCGGGTGAGGTTGCCGATGAGCGTCACCTGGTTCAAGGCGTCGCGCAGCCGTGCCTGGTCCTTGACGTCGGTCACGACGGGCGTGTCGCCACGTCCGCCGAACCCGAGCACCTCGACCCGAGACGCCACGACGTCGAGCGACGCGCGCTTCTGGCCGTCGGGTGCCTCCCAGCTGCGGTAGTTCAGGCGCCCCTCCACGAAGGTGGGGGTGCCCGCCTCGAGCTGGTTGGCGAAGGACTCGCCCTGCGCCCCGAACACGGTCACCCGGTGGTACCAGGCGAGCTCGCGCGGTTGGCCGTCGTCGCCGATCACGTGATCGTTGCCGGCGAGGTTGAGCTCCAGGATGGCCAGGCCACCCGGGGTGTAGCGGAGCTCGGGCGCTTGGGTGAGCGTTCCGACCAGGTAGACGTTGTTCAGACCTCGTGCCATCGTGTGCTCCTCACCGCCGGTCGACGTGTCGGACGGTTCGAACGGTTCGACGCGCCAAGCGTCGCGGCGATCAGGCCGCGGCTCCTTCGCCTTCGGCGACGGGCTTCGCCTTGCGGGTCTTCCACTCGGGACGGTCTCGGACGACCAGGACGCGCATGACGTTATCGCGCTGGCGCAGGGCCGCCTCGATGACCTTGGGCTTGTCACCCGAGAGCTCTAGGCGATAGATCAGGAAATAGCCCTCGTTCCCCTTGCGGATGGGGTAGGCGAGTCGCCTCATCCCCCACTCGTCGACTTGCACGACGGTCCCTTCGGCGCGATCGATCTGCGTCTGGACGGCGTCCTTCTCGGTCTGCACCTGGGCCTCGGTGAGGCTGGGATCGAGGATCACGTTCAGGTCGTACTTCGCGGTGTCGGCCATGGTTACACCTCCTCCAACGGGCTGGTGGTGTCAGGCCGCGCGTCCGACGTCCGTCGACCCACGACGCGGCGCGCGAGGCGCGTGGCCGGGACCGGCACCGCCGGCGAAGCCGGGCGGAACCGAACGCTCGAGCGCCCGGGAGGGCACGCTGGAGCGGTCGAAGGGAGCCGTCGGTCGGGGCGCGTCGGGCCGCCGAAGCGGCTGTCCGTGCGCCCTCGCGCGGGGGCCGTCACCCTCCCCAGCGTAGGCTCGCGGTTTCGCGCGGCGTGCGCGCGGTACCGAAGGGGGAGTGTAGCACACGACGTCGCGCGACCCGTCGCTCGACTCGACGACGCAGGTGTTTCAGGCGACCCCGGGCGCCGACCCGGGCGCGGGTGAGGGTGAACAGCGCCCCCGCGAACAACAAGGACTTCGGGAAGGCCGTCAGAAGCCAGTTGTCCAGCCGGGCGTAGCCGTCGTAGCGCGTTCGCACGAGCGGTAGGTGGCGTCGAGGACGGCGTTGAGTCCCGCGCCGACCAGCATGATCGCGGCGTACGCGACCCGTCCGAGACCGAGACCGCGCCACCCCACGCGCGTGACGGCGACCAGGCCGACGCCTGGCGCGAGGGTCGGCGCCTGCGCCACGAACAACGCCTCGCCGCCGTATCCCGGGATCGGATCGAGGCCGAACCAGACGAACACGAGGAACGGCCACCGAGCACGGTCACGGCCTCGCCGCGTGAATCGATTCACTGCTAGGCTGCGGCGATGGCTGCCGACACCCGAAGCCTCGACGTCCTCGAACGCACGTACGCCGGCGTGCTCGGCAAGATGGTGGGCGTCTACCTAGGCCGTCCCGTCGAGGGTTGGTCGCCCGAGCGCATCGAGGCCGTTCACGGTCGATCCGACGATCCCTTCCCCGGCGCGCCGACGGTCGTGAGCGACGACGACCTCTCCGGCGCCTTCACCTTCGTCCGCGCCCTCGAGGACCACGGTTACCCCGAGGCCCTGACGCCGGCACAGGTGGGCGAGACCTGGCTCGATCACCTGGTCGAGGGGAAGACCACGCTCTGGTGGGGGGGCCTGGGCAGTTCGACGGAACACACGGCGTACCTGCGCCTGCGCTCCGGCCTGCGAGCGCCGGGTTCGGGACGTGCGGCGACGAACGGGCCCCGTCTCGCCGAGCAGATCGGAGGACGCATCTTCGCGGACGCCTGGGGCTTCGTGCATCCAGGAGACCCGGCGGGCGCCGCCCGGGCCGCACGCGCCGCAGCGCAGGTCAGCCACGACGGTGTGACCGTCGACGCGGCCGGCATGTTGGCAGCGACGGTCGCCGCTGCATTCGATGGTCGCGGCGTCGCGGCGGCGCTCGACCGGGGCCGGTCCGAGCTGCCGATCGATTCGCCCCTGCACGCCCTCATCAAGGAGGTCGAGACCGCGTGGCGCGCGGCGGACGGGTGGCGTGCGGTGCGCGACGTCCTCGCGTCGCGCCATCCCTACGCGCGCTACGGTGGCTTCTGTCCGCTGGTTCCGAACGAGGCGGTCGTCCTGCTCGCCCTCACGGCGGCCCCCGACGACCTGGTGCGGGCGTTGACGATCGCCATCGGCTGTGGGCTCGACACCGACTGCAACGCCGGCAACGTGGGCGCGGTGATCGGCGTAGCGCTCGGCCTGGACGCGTTCGCGTCGTCGACGGCTCACGCCTGGCGCGAGGCCATGAACGACCGCCTGTTCGTGGTGGCGGCCGAGGGGGGTGAGGCGGTCACCGACGCCCTCACCGTGGCCCGCCGACTGCACCGTTACGCGCAGCAGCACGCCGGCGACGCCGCGGCGGATGGACGTCCTCGCTTCGACTTCCCTTTCCGAGGAGCGACCCAAGGCTTCTCGCCCGCCCCGGGCTGGCGTCTGGTGGCGGCAGGCGGCGGCGCGGGTCTGGCGTTGGAACCCGTCGACGGTGCCGCCGTCCCGTCGGTGGCGTGCGCCTGGACGCCCACAGCGATCCAGCGCCAGGAGCGCCTCGACGAAGGCTACGGTTTGATGGCGTCGCCGACGCTGTACCCGGGTCAGACGCTCTTCGCCGTCGTCCGTGGCGCGGGTCAGCGCGCACGGCCCTTCGTCGAGGTCGAGGCAGCCACCGCCGGCGCGCCACCGTTCGTCGCTCGGGGGCCCGAGGTGACGTTGGGCGGGGGGCCGACGTCGATCACGTGGCAGGTGCCCTTCGTGCCGGGTCCGATCGTGCGCGTGGGGATCGAGTCGGTCGCCGGGGTCGAGAGGACCGAGCGCGCTGCGCGCCTCCAACTCGACCGCCTCGAATGGACGGGCGCGCCCCGTTTCGACCTGCAGTCGGCCGACCTCGAACGTTGGCGCGACGTGTGGTTCGCTGCGTTCGACCACGTCCACGTCGACCCGGCGGGGGGGCTGGCGTTCGCCCACGACCGCGCGGGCGGCTGGGCCTCGATCGGTGGCCGGTCCTGGCGCGACGTCAGGGTGGTGGCCCGGCTCGAGCCGCCCCATGATGCGCCCGGGGGCCTCTTCGTGCGTGGACGCGGCGCGCGCCGCCGGGTGGCGCTGCGCGTCGCACCGGGGGCTTGGACGCTCGACGCCGGCCGTGGCCGTCCCCTGGCGCACGGACGTCTCCGGACCGTCCACGGGACGCCCGTCGTCCTGGCGCTCGAGGCGGTCGGCGATCGCGTGCACGCCTGGCTCGACGGTGAGATGCTCGCCGACGTGCGGGTCGGCGGCGACGCCGCCCCGTCGGGAGCGGCCGGCATCCTCGCCGGCCCCGGCACCGTCGTCGTGCGGTCGTTCTCCGTGGCGCCGGCGGACGGAGCGGGTGCGTGAGCGGACGTCGCCCCCTCGGCCCGCGGGTGACGTTGCGCGACGTCGCGACCCTGGCCCAGGTCTCGGTGGCCACCGTCTCCTACGCCCTGAACGACACGAAGCCCGTGAGCGACGACGTCCGCCGGCGCGTCCGGGCAGCGGTCGAGGAACTCGGCTATCAGGGGCATCGGGTGGCCCGAGCGCTGCGGACCGGCCGGACCCAGAGCCTCGGCCTGCTGTTGCCCGACCTGACCAACCCGTTCTACCCAGCCCTGGCCCAGTCGATCGAGGCCCGTGCGCGCCGGCGGGGATACGCCCTGATGCTGGTGGATTGCGGCCGGGCTCCCAGCGTCGAGCGGCGCGGGTTACAGCTCATGGCCGAGCACGGCATCGACGGCCTGGTGTGGATCCCGCTGCCGGGGGCCCGTTTCGCGGAGACGCCGCCATGCCCCACCGTGCTGGTCGATCGACCGCGCGCCGGCTTCGACACGGTCGTGTCCGACGACGTCGAGGGGGGTCGGCTGCTCGGTGCACGGGCCGTGTCCCTGGGGCACGAGCGCATCTTCCTCCTGCACGGACCGAGCTCGGCCACGAGCACGCGACACCGGCGCCGCGGTTTCCTCGAGGCCGTCGAGGGGCGCGCGACCGTGGTGGCCGAGCTGCACGTCCCGTTCGCCACGACGCTCCCGCACGAGGCCCGCGACGCGCTTTCCCACACCGATGCGACCTTCGTCGCGTGCGGCAGCGACGTTATCGCGGTCGGCGCGCTCGAGATCTTGCGCAGCGTGGGTCGCGATGTGCCCGGCGACCTCAGCGTGGTGGGCTTCGACGACATCGACTGGGCGGCACTCGTCACGCCCCCACTGACGACCGTGGCCCACGCGATCGGGGCGTTGGGCACGACCGCCGTCGACCTCGTGCTCGACCGGCTCGCGGAGCCGGATGGACCGGTACGCGACGTCGTGCTGCCGGTGACGTTCGTCGAGCGTGCCTCCGATGCGCGCCGACCCAAGAAGGAGAGCCTCTGATGGAGGGTCACCCGTACCACCGCCGCGTCGGACGACGCTTCGGGTTCGGCGTCGTCGGCTTGGGCGAGGGCAAGGCCCTCGTCAAGGGCCTCGACGGTCATCCCGACCTGCATGTCACCGCCGTGTGCGACACCGACGAAACGCTGCTCGCCGACGTCGCCCACCGCTACCGGATCCCTTACGCCACGCCCGACCTGGCCGCCCTCCTGGCGCGCCCAGAGATCGACGTCGTGGCGATCTACACCCCCGACGCGCTGCACCTCCACCACGTGGCGGCCGCGCTCGCCGCGGGCAAGCACGTCATCTGCACGAAGCCGCTCGTCACGAACCTGGCCGAAGCCCGCGCCGTCATCGCCGCGCTCCGGGAGCGCCCCGAGCTCCGCCTGATGGTCGGGCAGAGCTCGCGCTTCTTCGGTTCGATGCAGCATCAGCGACGCGCGTATGACGCTGGGATGCTCGGGCGCCTGTCGTTCGTCGAGGCCTCGTACGTCCACGACATGCGGTGGTTCTACGAAGACCGGCCCTGGGCACGCGACCCCGACTTCGACTTGTTGCGCGCCTGCTGCTCGCATCCAGTCGATCTGGTGCGCTGGTACCTGGGCGACGTCGAGGAGGTCCATGCGTACGCGAGCCGGTCGCACGCGGGCACCCGCGCAGGCTTCGATGGCCACGACACCTACGTCGTCAACCTCCGGACCCACGACGGCCGGATCGGACGCGTGTTGGGTCTCTTCGGTCTCGAGCAGGCGCACGCTTCGCGCCCGTGGATCGAGGTGGGCCTGTTCGGCGACGCCGGTACCTTCGTCGCCTCCTACCCGCAGCTCGAGGCGGTGATCAAGCTCGTCGGCGAACCGGAGCGCCGCGAAAGCTACTTCGAGGAGGGCTACCACTACTTCCAGTTCGAGGGCGTGAACCACCATGCGGGCGAGTTCCTCGACTACGCGCAACACTTCGCCCGCTGCCTCGTGACCGGCGAGCCCGCCCAGCCGGACGCGATCGACGGGTTCGCCACGATGGCCACCCTCGAAGCGATCTCGACCTCCATCCGCACCGGGCGACCCGAACGCGTCGAACGGTTCGAGGAGACCGGGGCGTGAGCGAGCGACCGATCGTCCACTACACCTTCGGCAACCACATGCATTGGGTCGACATGACCTGGTTGTGGGGCGACCACGTCCTGCCCGGCAGCGTGCGCGACATGTTGGACTTGTGCCGGCGCGCCGGCGTCCAGGGGAACGTGAACTTCGAGGGGGCGGGGTACGAGCGGCTTGCCAGCGACGATCCCGAGGCCTTCGCCGAGCTCGCGGCCGCGGTGGCCGCCGGGATCGTCGAACCCGTCGGCGGTTCGTACGGTCAGCCGTACGGCCTGTTCCACGGCGGCGAGTCCAACGTCCGTCAGCGCGTCTTCGGCGCCCGCACGCTGCGACGCCTGCTGGGCGTGCGCTTGCGCACCTTCTGGGAGGAGGAGTTCGATTTCTTCCCGCAGCTGCCTCAGATGCTCGCCGGCGTCGGCGTCACCCACGCCTCGCTCTTCTTCCAATGGACGTGGCACACGCCGCACGTGCCCGAGGAGGAAGCGCCCGCCGTCTGGTGGATCGGCCTGGACGGCACGCGTCTGCTGACGGCACCGCGCGGGCCGCTCAACCTGCATCAGTGGCCCGAGGACCTCGATCGTCTCCTCTCCAGTGACCTGCCGCGGCGCCTGACGCGACCGGGGATCCTCCAGTGGCTCGAACTCATGCCGAGCCCCGACTGGATGTGTCGCACCGAGTTGGTGCTCCCGCCGCTCGAACGGTTGCTGGCCCGCGACGACCTCGACGTCCGACCCACGACGCTGCGCGGCTACCTCGATGGAGCCGTCGACGACGCCGTGGACCGGACCTACGCCATGTCCGACGTCTTCCACGGGATGAGTCTGGGCAAGAACGGCGACGCCTTCCGTCGCCTCAGCCGCCAGGCCGAGGGACGGGTGCAGGCGGCGGAGGCGCTTGCGACGGTGACCAGCCGCTTCGGACGACCGTACCCGCGTTGGGACGTCTACCCGGCGTGGGAACTGGCCGAGGCGTGGCGTGAGCTCCTGACCGCCCAGCATCACGACAACGACGAGTGCGAGGGGCTGTGCGGCCACGTGGGCGCGCTCTCCTACCAGCGCAGCCTCGGGCTGAGCGGCCACGTGTTGGCGACGACGGGAAGGGCGCTCGCGGCGCGCACGCGCGGTAGCGCCGGCCGGCAGGTGGTCTTCAACCCGCTCGGTTGGGCGCGCGACGTCCTCACGAGCGGCCCCGACGGCACCTGGCGTCGCGTGGACGCGGTGCCGGCGATGGGGTATCGGGTGATCGAGAACGAGGGGGCGATCGCCTGGCGCGACGGCACCGAGGTCGTGGTCGAACCGGCGGCCTTCACGTTGGTTCGCGGCGCCCTCCGCGTTCGCGTGGATCGGCGCCGGGGCACGATCGAGCAGATCCACGGCGAGGGTCGGCCGCGGGGCCTGCTCGACGCGCCCATCGGCGATCTCGCGCTCGTCCGTGCGGCGCGCCCGGAGACCTTCGACGGGGTCGTCGTGCGCGTCGCCCAGGACGCTCTGGGTCCCTACGTGCGGGTCGTCCGCAGCGGCCGCGAGGGTCACGAGTTGGTCGGTACGATCCGGCTCGCGCCGCTCCTCGACGCCGTCGACGTCGAATGGCACAGCGACGAGATACCGCGGCCCGACGGTGGTGTCGCGGCGGCGTTGGTCACCACGTACGCGATCCGTGGCATGCGCACCGAGTTGATCCACGACCACCCGTACGGCGTGTCGCCGATCGAGCCCCGCGGGCGGTACCCGCGGAAGTACCCGACCGGCGACTGGATGACGTCGCCCCAGTGGTTCGAGGGGGTCGACCGTCCGTTCACCGGGGCGTCGCTGGTCGATCTCCAGGACGACGTCGGCGGCGGCCTGTTGGTGCTCCACGACGGCAGCCAGGCGTTCGGGATCGACGACGAGGGGGCGGTTCGCCAGATCTTGAGCCTCTACGACCCCTGGGACGAGGACTACTTCGACGCTGCGCTCGCCGTGCGTCTGCGATTGGTTCCCCACCGAGGCTTGCGCCACGCCGAGCGCTGGCGGCTGGCCCAGGAGTTCACGCGCCCGCCGCTCACCTTCACGGCGGACCGGCCCGGCGACGAACTCCCGACGACGTTCGGGCTGGTGTCGTTGCAGGCCGGCGGGTCCGATGACGCCGCGTCCCTCGCGAACGGGGTCGCGATCGTCGCCGTGTACCGCGAGGACGAACGGGCGGGAGAACGGCACGAGGGCTACGCCGGGCGCGGCATGGGGCACCCGACCGTGATCCGGTTGGTCGAGTTCGACGGTGCGTCCTCCCCGGTCGAGGTCCGCGTGGTCGGAACCGTGGCCGCCGCGTATCGCACGGATCTGCTCGGGGAACGAGGTGAGCCGCTCGACGTCACCGTCGTCGACGGCACGTCGCGGCTGCGACTGACCCTGGCCCCGCACCAGATCGCGACCGTGATCCTCGACCTCGTCGAAGCGCGGAAGGTCGCGCGCGATCTCGACGCCAAACGCGAGGTGTGGGCGCAGGTCCACCGTCACGAAGCCGCCCTGAGCGGCGAAACGGGGGTGAACGATGGAACGCCGCACGCTTGACGAGGGTTGGACGCTGCGGCCCGCCACCGGCGGAGAGGCGCGACCAATCGACGTGCCCGGCTGTTGGGAGGCGGCGGGTGTGCCCGTGATGGACAGCGGTCCCTTCGTCTACCGACGTGAGATCTCCGTCCCCGACACGTGGCACGACCGGCGCATCTGGTTGCGTTTCGACGGCGCCTCCTACGACGCGCGGGTGCGCGTGAACGGCCACGAGGTCGGTCACCACACGGGCCTGTGGGACGGGTTCCGGGTCGAAGTCGGTGCGCACGCCCCGGCAGGTAGGACGGCCGTCGTCGAGGTCGAGGTCGTCAAGCCCGCCGGGCTCCTCGACGGCCCCGACGGACCGGTGGTCGAGGGTCCGTTCCCGCTGCGCCAGACCCTGGCAGGTTTCTTGCCGTACGTGTGGGGCCACGTCTTCGGCGGGATCTGGCAACAGGTGGTGCTCGAGGCCTCGCACGGGCCGGTGCCCACCGAGGTCTTCGCCCGCGGAACGGCCGAGGGCGGGTACGTGCTGCGGGTGGCCTTCGCGCCGGGAGACGAGGCGTCGGCCCGGGTCGAGGCCGTGCTGAAGGACCCCGAAGGTTGCGAGGTCGCTCGCCACGGCGCGATCGGCACGCTCGAGGCCGAAGGGTGCGTGGCCGACGTCCTCCCCTGGTCGCCCGAGTCGCCCCGGCTCTACACGCTCGAGGTTCGGGTCGAAGGCGAGGTGGTGGCCGAGCGGCGCTTCGGGTTCCGGAGCGTGGGACGCCGGGGCTCGACGATCCTGCTCAACGGGACGCCCGTCTACCCACGCATGGTGCTGAGTTGGGGCTGGTACCCCGACACGCAGCATGCCAACCCGACCCGCGAGCGGGTGCGCGAGGATTTCGAGCGACTTCGCGCCATGGGCTTCAACGGCGTCAAGTACTGCCTCTGGGTCCCGCCGCCGCACGTGCTCGAGGTCGCCGACGAGCTGGGCATGCTCGTCTGGCTGGAGCTGCCGATGTGGCTGCCGCACGTGTCCGCGACGTTCCTGGCGCAGACCCCCGTCGAGTACGACCGGATCGTCCGGTCGGTGCGCCACCACCCATCGATCGTCCTCTACAGCCTCGGGTGCGAGCTCAACAGCAGCGTCGGGGCCGAGTTGCTCGAGCGTCTCTACCACCAGACCAAAGCGCTCGTCGGCGACGCCATCTTGCGCGACAACAGCGGTTCTGGCGAAGCCTACGGCGGCTTGCTCGACGAGTTCGCGGAGTACTACGACTACCACTTCTACGCGGAGCTCCCCACGTTCCGTCCCCTGCTCGATCATTTCGCGCCACGGACCCGGCCGGTGCAGCCCTATCTGTTCGGTGAGTTCTGCGACAGCGACGGGTTCCGGGATCTGCGCGAGTTCGACGCGCTGCCCGAGGGTCGACCCTGGTGGGCGCGGGCGGACGAGCAGCACAACCCCAAGGGCGCCCGCTGGCAGTACGACACGCCGTGGATCGAGGAACGCCTGCGGGCGAACGGCTTCTGGGATCGCGGCGCCGAGCTGGCGGCGATCTCGCGCCGACAATCGCTGCTGCAACGGAAGGCGACGTTGGAGGTGGTGCGCTCCTACCGCGAGATCGGCGGCTACGTCATCACCGGCGAGCGCGACACCCCGATCAGCACGTCGGGCGTGTTCGACGACCACGGCGACGCGAAGTTCGCAGCCGACGACTTCGCCGCGTTCAACGGCGCCACGGTGCTCTCGCTGGCGTGGGACCGGCGGCGCGCGTGGGTGCACGGGGGCGACCGGGCCGCCCCGTGGGACCCCTACGGCTACCGCGCCGGAGATCCGGTGCGGGCCAAGATCGTCGTCGCCCATCACGGCAGGGCGTCGGGAACGGCGCGGGTGGATTGGCGTGTCGAACGCCCCGACGGTTCGGTCGTGGCCGAAGGGCGTGCGACCTCCGCCGCGTCGTTCGAGCCGGGCAGCGTGCGGGAGGCGACGATCGCGCGCTTCGCCGTGCCCGCGGTCGACATCCCCGTTCGGCTGACGCTCAGCGCCCGCGCGACGATCGGCGGTGAACGCACGGAGAACGCTTGGCCGCTGTGGACCTTCCCGCAGCGCCGGGAAGAGGACGAACCGACCGTCGCCGTGCACGATCCCGAGCGCGTGCTCGCCGGGATCGAGCGGGTCGCGTGCGTCGTCGAAGACGCGCCCGACGTGCTGCTGGCGAGCGAGTGGTCGACGGAGATCGACGACCGGGTGCGCGCGGGCGCCAAGGCGCTGCTGCTCGTGCGCGGCCGCCCGGACGACCCCGTTCGCAGCGTCGGCCTCCCGTTCTGGCGTGAAGCCGTGAAGGTGATCGAGCCGCACCCGGCGTGGGGCGACTTCCCGCACGAGGGCTGGACCGACCTCCAGTTCTTCTCGCTCAGTCCCGACCGCGCGCTCGAACTCGAAGACGGGCGCGACCACACGCCCATCCTCACGCGCGTGGACGCCCGCACGATGGCGGTGCACGCGTACGCCACGACCTTCGAGCACGGCCGCGGTCGGGTGCTGGCGACCACGCTCCGTTTCGGTGGTGGCCTCGGCGAGCAGGCGTCGGGCATCGCGCGCAACGTCTGCGGCCAAGCGCTCCTGGGGGCGTGGCTGAGGTGGTTGGCGGCCGCCTGACGGCGGGCACCGTCAAGCGGCCGCCTCGAGGGTCACACGTTCGGGATCCGTACGGCCGTGGGCGTGGGACCGCGGTGCACGGACGCGCCGTCGAGACGCACCTCGTACGTGATCCCGTCCCACGTGACGTCGAGCGCGTGCCCGCGGACGCGCACGTCCTCGAGCGCGAACGCCACGTCGAACGGGAACGGGTCGACCAGGACCCCGTCCGCGAGCGGCCGCACGCCCGCGACGTACTTGACGATGAGGTCCACGATCCACGAGTGCATGTAGTCGTCGAAACCCCGGTAGCGGCTCGGCGCACCGGTGTCGGGGTTGTAGTGCTCGAACGCGTTGGGCCGGGTCGGGTCGCCGTCGAAGCAGAGCATGCCGAGGAAGCGGCGGACGAACTCGGCGGTCACGGGTCGGAGCGACGGGTCCAGGTCGGACGCCGACGCCAGCGCTTCGGCCACGTGCGAGTTGGTCATCGGCCACGTGCGGCCGTTCCAGGGGCAGTTGGTGCGCTTGCCCCGCCACGTCGGCGTCGCCGAGAAGTGCGGATCGGTGCGCGGGCTGGCGGGCACGGGGTACGGGGTCCAGAACTTCTCCGGGTCGAGCAGATGGCGGCGGATGCTGACCAGGTGACGCGGCTCGACCAGGTCGGTGAAGAACGGGTAGAACGAGATCGCGAACAGCAGGTCCGAGGGCTCGAGCTCCGGCGAGACGTCGACGAACGCCTGGAGGTCCTCGCGCCACATGTGACGGTGGATCGCCTCCGCCGTGCGCGCCGCGCGTGTCCGCCAGACCGCCTCCGTGCCCTTGCCGAGCCTCTCGCTCAGCTCCGCCATGGCCTGCTCGCAGCGGTACACGTAGACGCTGGCGTCCAGACCCTTGAGCTTCCGATCCATCTCCTTCCACTGGTCGCCCTCGTCGTCGACCCACACGTACCGGCTCATGTACTCCTGGCCGGACTCCCACTGGTTGACGTGGTCGTACAGGCCGCTCCCTTGCGGGTCGCGTTCCCGGTAGAAGTAGCCGAGGTAGGCGTCGATCGTCGCGTAGGCGCGTTCGAGGAAGGCCGGGTCCGGATGGACACGATCGACGTCCAGGACGCGTGCGCCCCAGTCCGCGTGGTAGATGCCCTGCGGGGCGATCCAGTCGACGTGGACGTGGTTGGGGAGCGAGCCGTCGGGGCGCTGGTTGTCGGCGAACGTCAAGAAACTACCGTGCGCCAGCGCGGGGTCGTGCATCCAACGCGTCTCGAGCATGTGGCACTGGGCGCTGTAGGAGATGGGGACGCGGAAGTAGCCGACGCCCTCGGCGACGGCGTCGTGGCCGTAACGTCCGAGACGCCGCGTGAGCGTGTTGAGACGCAGCCCGTACCACCGGTAGTAGTAGGCCACCTGCACGTGGGGGTCGTCGCAGCGGAAGCGCGGTACGCCGGCGAAGTGCGACCGCCAGGCCCGTTCGCTGCGCGCGAGTGGGTCCGTACCGCGCAGGCGCTCGAGCGTGGCCACCGCCTCGGCCGCGTCGGGGGCGACCGCGGCGCGCAACGTGACGACCGCCTCGGACCCTGGTGCGAGGTCCAGCGAGCGCTCCAGGGCCGCGAACACCACGCCGCTGCGGTCCACGCCGGTCAGGCTGGCGCGGTTCGGCAGGCCATCGGCCCCGAGCGTCTCGGAGCTCGGCGTGAGGAACCAGTGCGGTTGGATCGCACACGGCTCGGAGAGATCGAGGCTCCACGACCGTGCTTCTTCCAGGTCCAGGGCGAGCGCCAGGGGCCGGCTCGTCCCTCGCAGGCCGCCGACCACCCGCTCGACCACCAAGGTCTCGCCGTCTCGGCGCGCGTCGATCAGCGTGTCGTCCGGCACCGATTGCGCCGTCCAGGCCACGAAACGCAGCCGCCGCGGTCGATCGCCCGTGTTCCGGACGGTCACGACGTCGGCGAGGACGTCCTCCGGGCCGCAGGTCTGGCGTTCGACCACGTCGAGGCCCGGCGCCTCGAAGCCCTTCGTGCGGGCGTCGGGCCGCCAGGTGCGGGCGGTGGGTCGCAGCGCCACCGCGTGTCCATCGTGGTCGATCAGCGCGAACGTGCAGACGGGCGTGACGGTGAAGTGCAAGAACTGCGCCTCGTCCCAGAAGCCCGGGGCGTGGTCCCACACCGGATGGGGCGGTGCGTAGAGCAGACCCGGGGCGCCTCCGAGGAACCACTTGTCCTGGCGTTCGAGGAGCGCCAGCGGGTCGACGTCGACCCGTCGCGGGGGCCGAGCGGGCGTGGTCATGCGGCGCCCTCGGTCCGTACGAGGCGCACGACGATCGCTTCGCCGGCCGCGGCGGCCGCGTGCAGGGTTCGCCCGATTCGGTCCCCGATCTGCAGATCGCGCCCGTGCGACGTGATCGTGACGTCCACGACCCCGCCGTGCGTCTCGAGCGCGAGGTCGACCGGAACCGTTCCGGCGTTCACGTTCGTGACCTCGTACCGACCGTCGGGCCAGCCGCCGGGCAGGTTCGGCCGCAGCTCGAAGCCGTCCGGCCGCGGCCGGTAGCCCAGCAGCGAGCGGAAGACCAGGTGGACGCCGAACGCGCCCCAGCCGTAGCCCTCGGCCCCGTAGCGGCCTTCGGTGCCCCAGTACTCGCAGGTGATGCCGGGCAGGGGATCCTCGGGTGCCGGAGCGCGCCGGTCCCAAGCGGCGTACGCGCGGTCCAGCGTCGCGCGCACGATCTGGGCGGCGACCGCGGGCAGCCCCGCTTCGTGGGCCGCGTCGACGGCGGTCCAGACGAACATCGGCCACAGGTAGTCGTCGGCCGCCAGGCGTTCGACGACACCCCGCGACGCGTCGATCCGGTCCGGGTTCGCCAGACCCAACGCCACCGGCGCCAGCTGCATGACGTCCCACACGTCGCTCCAGCCCACGCGCGCGTCATGGTCGCGGTAGGCGCCGTCCTGCCACATGCCGTCCATCCGAGAACGGTGCCTCGAAGCGCGCTCGCCGTAGGGCGTCGGGTCGCGACCGAGTACCTGCGCGAAGCGCGCCAAGTGCGACCAGGCATCGACCATCGCGGCTTGGAGGTCGACCGGGCGAACGATTCGGATCGTGCTGCCGCCCCCTTCCTTCTGGGGACCGAACCGGGCGCTGAGGTCCTGACCGGACTCCCACGAGTTGTCGTAGACGACGAACCCTTCGCTGTCGCTCCGTTCGGCCTCCCACCAGGTCAGGAACCGCTCCAGCGCGGGGAAGACGGCCTCGAGCCAAGCGAGGTCACCGTCGCGGTCGAAGAGGTGGGCGGCGACGCGCACGGGGTAGCCCCACTCCGGCGCGGTCCCGCACTCGCTTCCGTTCGCGCCCACCATGTTGTAGGTGCCGTCCTCGCGGCTGCAAGGGACGTTGTCCGCGGGTGCGTCGAGGAAGGTACCCAGCAAGAGGGCCTTGGCGGTCGGCAGGTCGGCGTACGAGAGCAGCAGCGCATCGATCGCGGCCTCGGCCAGCACCACGCGGGGGGCTTGGATCTGCATCGCGTCCCAGACGTGCCCGTAGATCCCGATGGGCCCGCGGACCATCATCCGGAGCGTCTCGAGGTCGATCACGAAGCCGCGCCGCCACGCGTCGGGCCAGTCACCGCGCAGCTGGGGCGCCTCGCGCCAGAAGGCCGCGTCGGCGGCGCGGTGGGCGGCCAGGGCGATCGCCGTCCGCGGGCGCGCCCGGCGGACCTCCGCGATCGCGCGGTCGCGGCGGTCGGCCCGGCCCAGGAGGACCTCGACCTCCATCCCACCGCCCGCGGCCAGGTCGTCCTCGACGAGCAGGGCCCCGCCCAAAGCCACGGTCGTGCCCTTCGCGCCCGTGACGACGACGTGGTCGCCGACGAGCGTGGGCGCCCTCAGGAACGTCTCGTCGACGGTCGCCGTGGCACCGGCCACCGACGGTCGGTCGACCGAGAGCGCGAAGGCCGCACCGTCTTCGAAGCCCTGGAGCACGACCACGTCGTCCTCGACCCGGCCGACCAGCCCGCTCTCGCCCCATGCGCCGGAGGCGCCGAGGTGGCGCTCGTGCTGGACGAGGGCGCCGATGCCGACGCGGCGGGCGTGATCGCTCGTCACCCGCGCGCGGCAGGCGATCGCGTGCTCGTCGACCAAGAACCACGTGGCGGTCAGCGTCAAGCCGTCGCCCCGCCAGGTGTAGGTGACCTCGTTCTTGGTGTGGCGGGTGGCGATCAGGTCGGGGAAGTCGGCCAGGTCGAGGCGGACGGCGTCCTCGTCGACGAGGTAGAGCCGGGCGCCGGCGCGGTAGATCTCGCGAGAGCCGTACCCCTTGGGCCAGGCGGGGTAGTGCCACCCGAAGCCGACGCCACGTTGGCTGCGGACGACGCCGCTGGGGTGGAGGTTGCGGGTGTGATGGGGATTGTCGAGGTAGCCGTGCGGGGTGAAGCGGTCGCGGGGAACCATCAGCCTTTGACGCCCGACAGGGCGATCCCTTCGGTGAAGTAGCGCTGCGTGAACAGGTAGACGACGATCACCGGGAGCATGACGACCACCGCGGCCGCCATCATCAGGGGCCAGTTCGGTTGGACGAACTGCGGGATGCTCGAGTTGAAGTACGCCAGCCCCAGCTCCAGCGTGCGGAGGCGCTCGGTCCGCACGATCAGCAGGGGCCACAGCAGGTCGGTCCACGTCCCGAGGAACGCGAAGACCCCGAGCGTCGCCAACACCGGTCCCGACATCGGCAGGAAGATCCGCGCGTAGATCCCGAACTCGGTCGCTCCGTCGATGCGGGCGGCGTCGCTGAGCTCTTCGGGCATCGTCAGGAACGATTGACGCATCAGGAAGATGCCGTACGCGCTCGAGAGCCCCGGGGCGATGAGGCCCCAGTACGAGTTGGTCCAGCCGAGCTGGTAGATGATCAGGTAGAGCGGGATGAGGGTGACCTGGAACGGCACCATCATCGTGGCGAGGTAGAAGAGGAAGATCGAGTCGCGCCCCATGAACTTCAGGCGGGCGAAGGCGTAGGCGGCGAGGCTGCAGATGAGCAGCTGCCCCAGCACGGTCGCGACCGTCACGATCAAGGTGTTGGCGAAGTAGCGCCCGAACGGCACGAGCGTGAACAGTTGGCGGTAGGTCTCGAAGCTCGGGTTCTCCGGCCAGAACGTCGGTGGGAAACGGAAGGCCTCCTCCTGGCTCTTGAGGCTGGTGAGGATCATCCACAGGAACGGCGCGATCATCATGAGCGCCAGGGAAGCGAGCGCGGCGTACGCGAGGAAGCGGACCCCGACGTGGAGCGGCGTGCGACGACGACGTCTCATTGGGATCCGTACGTCCTTCCGAGGTTGCGACGCATGTACCAGAGCTGGATCAGGGTGGCGACGAAGATGAAGGCGAACAACACCCACGCCAGGGCCGAGGCGTAGCCGAAGTCGAAGTTGACGAACGCCCGCTCGTAGATGCGATAGACGGCCACGTCCGTGCTGCCGCGCGGACCGCCTTGGGTCATGACGAACACGGGCGTGAACACCTGGAACGAACCGATGACCCCGGTGATCAGCAGGAAGAAGGTGGTCGGCGCGAGCATCGGCAGGGTGACGAAGCGGAAGCGCTGCCACACCGACGCACCGTCGACCACGGCGGCTTCGTACAGGACTGCGGGTACGCCCTGCAAGCCGGCGAGCCAGATGATCATCTGGAACCCGGCACCCTTCCAGGTGGCGATGATGATGAGGGCCAACATCGCCGTGTCCGGGTTCTCCAGCCAGCGCGGCCCTTCGATGCCCACGAGCCCGAGCGCGTAGTTCAGAAGTCCGATGTTGCCGTCGAGCACCCAGAGCCAGACGATGCTGACGGCCACCCAGGAGGTCACGACCGGGAGGAAGAACATCGCACGAAACAGATAGACGCCCCGCAGCCGGAGGTTCATGACGACGGCGATCGCCAGGCTCACGACCATGCCGAGGGGCACGCTCACGAACGTGTAGAAGAGGGTGTTGCGGATGGAGCGCCACCAACGGGTGTCTTCCATCATGAAGCGGTAGTTGTCGAGTCCCACGAACGGGATGTCGCGCGTGACGAGGCCGCGCCAATCGTGGAACGACAACCAGAGCGAGAAGCCCAAGGGGATCAGGAAGAAGAGGAGCAGGTGCGCGAACGAAGGCAGGACGAAGAGGTAGCCCTCTCGCTGGTTCCAGCGCCCCCAGAATCGGCGCCAGAGGTTGGGTCTCGGTGGGCGGGACGGTGCGACCCGTGCGGTGGAAGTGGCCATCGTGCCTCCCGGCGCCCGGACGGACGCCCGAGGGTGGCCGTGGCCGCCCCCGGGCGTCGACGTCGTGGCGTCGTTACCTGCCGAGCTCGCGGTTGATCTCGCGGACCGCGTCGGCGACCGCGACTTCGATCTCCTCGCCGGCGAGGATCTCTTCCATCATCGACTCGAGGATGGTCTCGACCGCGCCGTAGTTGCTGAACAGCGCACCGTAGGGCGGACGGGCGTACTGCACCTGGTCGAAGAACGCCTGCTCGACGGCGGGGATGGGGGCCGAGGCGATGGCGGCCTGGGCGGCGCTCTGGTTGCCGCTGATGGCGATGCCGGTCAGCGCTTTGGTGTCTTGGTAGGCGGCGCTGGTGGCGGCTTCGACGAAGGCGCAGGCGGCCGGAAGCTTCTCGGCCTCGATGCTCGCAGGGATGACGAAGCCACTCTCGAAGATGACGGTCGCGGGTTCCGTAGCGTAGGGGTTGCCCATGACGCCGACGCGGCCAGGTTCGAAGTTCGGGTTCGCCTGCAGACCGATCATCTCCCAGTGGCCACGGGGGAACATCGCGACCGTCCCGTTGAGGAAGAGGTCGAGGAAGCCAAGGCTGGCCTGGAGCGCGTCGAGCGCGCTCGGATCGGGCGAGATGCCGTACTCGGAGACCATGTCACGGAGCAGCGTCAGGACCTCGATGGATTCGGGCGAGTCGAGGTACCCGCTCGCCGTCGTGCCGTCGGGGCTGATCGGCGCGCCGCCGTTGCCCCAGAGCCAATGCATCCAGTCGAGCGGGTAGCGCCGCACACGGTAGCCGTACTGCTCGACGTCCGTCCGGTCGAATGCTGGATCGAGCGCGTTCCGGCCGGCGCTGTCGAGTGTCAGGCGCTGGGCGAGCTCGAGGAAGGCCTCGTAGCTGAGGTTGGCCTCGGTGGGGATCGGCACGCCGGCACGCTCGAACGACTCCGGGTTGTAGTAGATCACCATCGGGGTGAAGTCGTTGGGAACGCCGAAGGTCTTGCCGGGCTCGAAGCCTTGATGCAGCGCGAGGACCGACGGGAAGAAGCGGTCGAAGTCGAACTCGGGCACCAGCTCGGTGCACACGTTCATGTCGAGCAGCTGGCCGGTCTCCGCGAGGGCGGCGAGGCTCGAGGCGTCTTGCGACCACACGTCGGGGGCGGTATCCGTGGCCAGGGCGGTCAGGATGTAGGTGTTGAAGTCGGGCGGGCTCTCGAGCGCTTCGATCTCGACGCCTTGGTCGAGCTCGAACTCGGCCAGGAAGGACTGGTACGCGTCGTCGAGCGGCGTACCGACCTCGTTCGGGGGCACGCGGAAGCCGATCACCTCGAGGGTGACCTGGGCGAGCGCGGCCTGCGTCAGCAGGGCCGCGGTCACGGCGACGAGCAAGGTGCGGATGGATCTTGGCATGGGGTGAGGACTCCTCTGGAAGGTCCGAAAGGTGGGGTGGGGGAACGGTCGTCAGGTCGAAGGCGGCGCGGGTGCATCACCCCCTTTCTCGGGCGCCACCGTGGGGCGGGCGGGAAGGTCGTACATGAGGCGCAGGACGAGGTCCTGGTCGTAGTTGCCGAAGCCGTCACCGAAGAGCGTCATCCCGCCGACGTTCGCCGCACCGAGACGGTTGCCCAAGCGAATCCGCACGGGGCCGGCTTCGATCGCCAGCTCCTGGATGCTGATGCCGCTGAGCTTGACGCCGTCGACGTAGGTACCATGGACGTCGATGGTCCAGTTCTTCAGGCTGCCGAACTGCGTGTAGCGGTCTTGCCACCAGGGCGGGTTGAGGCGGCCACGCTCGCCTCCGAAATCGCCCGGACTGGTCCACGTGCCGACCTCGACACCGTTCACCCAGAGCGTGATGTCGGACGCCCACGTGTTGTCGTAGCCAGCCGCTTCGCTGCAGATCTCGGCGGAGAGGTCGAGGCGCGACACGCGCCCACCGGGCGGCACGATGCGGGGGAACGTGTACTCGACGAAGCCGCGCGCAAACCACAGGATCTTGGCGTTCATCCGCTCCGGGAAGGCGAAGCTAGCGGCGTCGTCGAGCAGACCGATGATCGATCCCTGGTGGGCGAGACCGCACGTGGGGGCGACGTCGAAGTCGGTGAAGGTACCGATGGGCAGCGTCAGTTCGCGTGCGAAGGCGACCGGGGCTTCTTCGGGCGCGACGACCTGCACGACGATCTCGTCGTACAGGCTCGAGCAGCTCTTCTGCGTCCCTCGCTGGCCCGGTCGGAACGTCGTGGTGATGAGGCCGACCTCTTCGAGGCGTCGAATGTGGCTCGACACGGTGGGCTGCGCCAGGCCGAGTTCGTCGGAGATCTGCTGGACGTTGAGGATCTTGTCGCCGAGCAGCTCCAGGATGGCCAGGCGGTTCTCGGACGCGAGGGCCGCGAGGTACGGCAACGCTTCCGGGCCAGCGATCCGAAGGGTGCGCTTGCGCATCCTGATCTCCTAGGGCACGCCCGAAGCTCGCATCGAGAACGTCCGGGGCCGTGCGACGACCTACTCTCCGGTCTCTTTGAAGTCCATGATGGCTATTCGATTAGGCACTTGTCAATGGTTTTGTCGGTGGCGCAAGTACATGCCGAAGCTCTCGCGGTCGCTGCGGGGTCGCCGTTGGGTTGGGGACGGCAACGGGGGAAGCGCCTCCCGCGGCGTCTGGTACCAGTAGGCGACGCTCGCGTAGTCGTCGGCGTGGCAGTTCGCGTGACCGTGTTCGATCGTGACCCGGATCGCGCGCTCGAATCGGATCGGGTCGCTGACGTGGAAGCGGTACATCGACCACTTGCCCGCGTACTCCAGCGGCGTGCGCTCCGGTTCGCCAGCGAGCGTGACCCCGTGGAACGGCGTGTTCTGGACGCCCGCGGGGTACCCCCAAGCGGCGCAGAAGTAGTCCTCGGTGCCGGTTCCGTGCAGCGTCGGCGGCCAGGCGTCGTTGGCGTCCGGCGCCGACTCCGCGCGGGGCGGCGACCCGGATCCGGGTCGTCCGTCGATGAAGATCATGTCGTCGCCTTCGCCGAACCAGCCACCGGTCTTGATGGGATCGAGATGATCGATCGACAGCGTGCATCCGACGTAGTGCCCCGCGCCGCGCGTGTCGAGCAGCACGTAGTTACCGCTCGCGTCCAGGTTGGCCACCGACGTCACCCGGGCCCAGGTCGCATCGGGTGCGGCGAGATCGACGTCCGCGACCGTCGGGCGCTCCTGCTTGTAGTGGGCGTGGAAGCGGAGCGTGGTGGCGGGCGCATCGGGCATGGCGTCGTAGTCGACGTAGTAGAAGAAGTGCGTCAGGGGCAAGTCGCCTTCGTTCCGAACGACGATGCGCGCGCCCTCGGCGAACGGCATGTGGAACCAGGCGTTCAAGGCTCCCATCCCCATCGATCCGGAGGCGCCGCCGGCGACCACCGTAATGGGGAGACTCGTCACCGACGCGATGCGACCGTGGCCGAGCGCGAAGAAGTCTCCGAGCGGCGTGCACACGGCCGCGGCGTCATGACCGTCCCACCACATCTCGAGCACGACGTCCCGTAGGTAGGCGGGGTTCTCGGTATTGACGGTGATCCAGATGTGCTTGACGATGCCCGCGCCGGTCACGTCGAGGAGCGCGTGGGCGCCGCCCGGCTCGACGACGACGTGGTCGTCGTTGGCTCCGGCACGATCCCAACTGGACGACCGCGAACGCGTACCGGTGAGCGGGAACGCGAGGTCCTTCAGCATGCCGTACCTCCAGACCCTCAGGTCTTGACGATGGGACGATTATATAGCACATCTTCGATGGTTCGAGCACGATCCGCGCAGTGGCGAGGTGCCTGCAACCCCGATCTCCTGTCCGTCTCCGCCACCCTCACGCCCGCCAAACGCCGGCCGAACGCCCCGTCCTCTAGCGTGGCCTCCGCTCGATCCCGAAGGAGTGCCGCTCATGAGACGAGAACCACTGCTCGCTTTCTTCCTGCTGGCCTTCGCCTTGGCGTGGCCCCCGCTGATCCTCGACGCGTTGACCTCGCAAGGCGTGGTGGCGGGTCGCGTGCCGTGGCTCGCGCTGGTGCTCGTGGGCTACGCCCCGACGATCGCGGCATGGGTCGTGACCCGCGTCAGCGAAGGGCGCGCCGGCGTGCGCACCCTGATGCGCCGACTCCTGGTGTGGCGCGTGGGGCCGGCCTGGTTCGGCGCCGCCGTCTTCGGGATGGCGGGGCTGTTCTACCTCGCGAACCGACTCGCGGTCTGGTCGGGGGAACCCGCGCCCGCCGCGGCGGCGCTGCCCGTGTCGCCGCTCCTGGCGGTTCCCGTGCTGTTCCTCGTCAACCTCATCGTCAACGGCGAAGAGATCGGCTGGCGGGGGTTCGCCTTGCCGCGGTTGCAGGAGCGATTCGGTGCCCTCGCCGCGAGCGTGATCCTGGGGCTCGTCTGGGCCGGTTTCCACGCACCCCTCTTCTGGACGGTCGGCTCGAGCCAGCACGGCCAACCCGTCCTCGGCTTCGTGGTCGGGATCGTCGCCAGCTCCGTGATCGTCACCAGCCTGTTCAACGGGACCGGCAGCCTGCTGGTGGCCGTGCTGTTCCACGCGTCGGTCAACACCTGGTCGCGCATCGTGCCGGGCGTCGACCCGGCCGTCGCCGGTGCCGGCCCGGTGTACGCGTGGACGACGGCACTTCTGTGCACGGCGGCGGTGCTGGCGGTGATCTTCCTCGGCCCTCGGCATCTGACGCGCCGTCCGGGCGGTCGTGTGCGCACGTTCTCGCCCCATCGGCCCCGTCCCCGTACGCCCCTCGAACGCCCGTCCTTCTACGCGCCGTCGTCGCTCGAACGCGACCTTCGTCCCTGAGGAGATCGACCCATGCCCGACGTGGTCCCATCCGAAACCTTCCGCACCGAGTTGGCCGCTGCCGTGCGCGGCGCCGTCATCACCCCCGAGGAGGCGGGCTACGACGAGGCGCGGCGCGGCTGGAACCTGCGCGTCGACGCCCGGCCGGCGGTCATCGTCGAAGCGGCCTCGGCCGCCGACGTCGCGGCTGCGGTGGCCTTCGCCCGTCGCCACGCCCTGCCGATCGCCGTGCAGGCCACCGGCCACGGCACGGTGCGCCCCGCCGACGACGCCCTGCTGCTCCTCACGCGCCGTCTGGACGGGATCCAGATCGATCCCGTGGCTCGCACCGCCCGGATCGAGGCCGGTGTCCGGTGGGGGGCGGTGCTCGAGGCTGCCCAGGAGTACGGCCTGGCGCCGCTGCTCGGGTCGTCGCCCACGGTCGGAGCGGTGGGCTACACGCTCGGTGGGGGGCTCGGTTGGCTCGCCCGGAAGTACGGTCTGGCGGCCGACGCGGTCGAGCGCTTCGAGGTGGTCACGGGGGACGGTGAGCGGCGCCTGGCCACCGCACAGGAGCAGCCCGACCTGTTCTGGGGCCTGCGCGGCGGCGGCGGGACGCTCGGCGTGGTCACCGCCATGACCGTCCGGTTGTTCCCGGTGACCCAGGTGTACGCCGGCAACCTCTACTACCCGGTCGCGATGGCGCGCGACGTGTTCCGACGCTACCGATCGTGGGTCGCCGACGTCCCCGAGGACCTCACCTCGTCCGTGCTGGTCATGAACTTCCCGCCTGCACCCGGGCTGCCCGACGCGCTGCGTGGCCAGAGCTTCGCGATCGTCCGGGGTTGCTTCTGCGGCGATCTCGACGACGGTGCCGAGCTGCTGAGCTATTGGCGCGACTGGCGCGTCCCCGTGCTCGACCACTTCGCTCCGATGCCGTTCAGCGCTGCGGCGCGGATCAGCAACGATCCGGTCGATCCACTGCCCGGGTTCACCAGCGGCGCCTGGCTGAACGCCCTCGACGACGACACCATCGACGCCATCGTCGAGCACGCTCGGCCGCAGGATGTGGACGCCCCGCTCGTGTTCGCCGAGGTGCGCCACGTGGGCGGCGCCGTCGCCCGTGTGCCCGTCGCAGCATCCGCTTACGGGCACCGTGACGCCCAGCTGCTGCTCTCCCTGGTGGGCGTCGCGCCTTCGCCCGCGGTGTTCACGGCCGGTCGAGCCCGGATCGCCAGCCTGTGGTCGGCGCTGGCATCGACCCTCACCGGCGGCGTCTACCTGAACTTCCTGGAGGGGGAGGCGTCGCGCGCGCGGGTGCGCGACGGCCTCGCGCCCGGCGCCTACGAGCGCTTGGCGCAGCTCAAGCGGCAATTCGACGGCGACCACCTGCTGCGACACGCCTTCGACGTCGAGCCGGTCGCGTGACGAGCGGTGATCGCCGGTTCGTGGCCGCCGCCGCGCCCCGCGGCCGCCCTCGGCGCGGCTACCCTGGCGCGACCTCGAGCGAGCGCCGCACCGCGCGCACGACGGCGTCGAGACCGGCGGGCTCGGCCTCCGGGAAGTCGGGCAAGACGTCGCGCAGCGCCAACGCGCGGCGCCGGGACTCGAAATCCGCGCCCGGATGGTGGAGCACGGCCTCGGTCCAGGCGTGGGCGCTGGTCACGTCGCCGGCGTGCAGGGACGCCGTGGCTGCGGCCACGACCAGGCTGAGCAGGTCGCGTCTGGCGTACTGGAGGGGGCCGGTGCCGAGCACCATGCGCAAGCGCGACCGTGCTGCCGCGGCCTCCCCCTCCTCGAGATCGACGAAGGCGAGCGCCAAGTGTGCGCGGGCGCGACCGACCGCGTCGCCAACGGCGTCGAAACCCTCGAGCGCCCGGTCGAGGAGGGCGCGTCCCTCCGCTGGCGCACCCTGGGCGCGGCGGGCGCTCCCCAGGTAGAGGGTCGCGTAGCCCACGCTGTTCGGATCGCTCGCCTCGGTCAGACAGGCCCGGAGCTCGACCTCGGCCGCCTGGGGCTGGTCGAGCAGCAAGCGAACGCGACCGAGGATGAGCCGCACGTTGCCGACGAGGCGCGGATCGCCCAGCTCGCGGGCCGCGGGCAGCACCGCCTCGAGGCGCACGAGCGCATCGTCCAGGTCGCTGCGGTCGAAGCCGATCATCCCCAGGTAGGCCTCGGCCATCGCAGCGCTCCAGGCGTCGCCGACACGAGCGGCCGCCGCCCCGGACGCCTCCATCTGCGCCTGCGCCGTGTCGAACGATCCCTGCGCCCAGCGAAGGAGCCCGACGTGGCGGGCGAGGTGGGCGGTCACGCCGTCCGCTTCGGGCGCGTCGAGGCCCGCGAGCGCCGCGACGGCGGCGTCCAGGCGGACCTGGGCGTCGCTCAAGTGCCCCATCCGGAAGGCCGCGAAGCCACCGAAGGCACGGGCGAGGGCGACGCACCGACGCCGGTCGTGAGCGGTCGCCTCGACGGCGGCCAGCACGTCCACCATCATGTCGAAGACCGCCACGCTCTCGACCAGCGCGCCGCGCAGCTCGAAGAAGTAGAAGAGGGGGAAGGCCGCGTCCAGGAGCAGGTCGGTCCGGGCTCGGCTCGCCGCCCAGCGCCAGGCTGCGTGCACGTCGGGCAGCTCCGCCGCGATCGCCGCGAGCGTCTCGATCTGGCGCGCCCCTTGCAGCGCGCCTGTCTGCTGGGCCAGCCCGCCGAGCGCGAAAGCGGCGTGGCGCTCGGCGGTGACCTCGGCGACGTCGGGATCGGCGCGCAGCCGTTCGGCCGCGTACTGCCGCACCAAGGGGTGCAGCCGGTAGCGGTCGTCCGACCCACGCTGGACCAGCGACCGGTCGACCAAGGCGGCGAGCCGGCGGACGTCGGCGTCCGCGACGCGTGCGGCCGCCTCACGACCGAACCCCGCTTCGAAGGTCGCCAGGCGGGCCAGGCAGACCTGGTCGGTGGTCCCGAGCAGGGCCCACGACTGGTCGAACACGGCGCGGAGGCTGCGATGGCGGCCGGTGTCGTCGTCGTCCGTGCTCAGGAAGTCGAGGTCACCGGCGATCTCGACGGCGATCTCGGCGGGGGTCAAGAGCCGCGCCCAGGACGCTGCGAGCTCGACGGCCAGGGGCACGCCTCCCACCGCCCGGCAAACGCGGGCCACGTCCGGAAGGTCGGCTTTGCTCGGGGACCGTCGGCCGGCGATGCGGCGCGCCACGTGCAGGAAGAGGCGCACCGCATCGTTGGCGGCGAGCGCTCTCGGGTCGGCGCCTTCGGCGGGGAGCGGCAGCGCGTCGAGTTCGAAGCGCCAAGCCTCGGGGGAGGTGAACGCTCGGCGCGAGGTGACGAGCACGGTCAACCCCGGTGCGTCGGCGAGCAGCCGCGACAGCAGCCGGGCGCCGTCGACCAGACCCTCGGCGCCGTCGAGCACGAGCAAGAGGTGGCGACGCAGCGCCAGGGCACGGGCGAGCTCGGCAGCGGGATCCTCGGCGCCGCGGAGGTGGACGTGCAGCGCCTCGGCGATGGCGGCGACGGCCCGTTCGGGGGTGCGGGCGCCCGCCAGATCGACCCAGGCGACGTCGTCGGGCGCCTTCTCGGCTCGCGCGCGGGCCACCGCCAGCGCCAGGCGCGTCTTGCCGAAGCCGCCGGGGCCGACGAGCGTGAGCATTCGGCACGCCGGATCGTCGAGCCGGTCGTTCACGAGCCCGCACTCGGCTTCGCGACCGACGAACGGTGTACCGGGCGTGGGCAGCGTCCTGGGCGCGATCGGTTCCCCGGCGAGCGGGATGGCCTGCGCGGATGGCGTGGTCGAGAGCGCCGCTTCGAGCGCGGCGTGTGCCGCGGGCGACGGTTCGACGTCCAAGTCGGCGGCGAGCGCCGCGGCGTGGGCGTCGAACGCGTGGCGTGCCCCCGAGCGGTCTCCCAAGGCGGCGCAGCAGCGGATCAGGTCGATCGCGGCGACCTCGTCGAGGGGGTCGACCCGCGCGCACCGCTCCGCCGCGTGTCGAGCGGCGACGGCGTCGCCGCTGGCGGCGTGGGACGCGACGAGCACGCGCAGCGCGTCGCGCCAGCGACCACGGTAGTCGTCGCGCAGGGGTCCCAACCACGCGTCGTAGCGCCCCTCGAGCAGGTCGCCCCGGTAGCACGCGACCGCGGCCTCGAGGTGACGGGCGCGCTCGCCGGGCTCTTCGCTCGCCTCGGCGGCGAGCAGACGCGCCTCGAACGTGGCCACGTCCAGATCGAGTGGGACGCTGGTACGCCAACGCATCGTGGTGGCGTCGACCGCCAGGTAACGCGCAGCGTCGGGCAAGGCGTGGCGCAGCGTGAAAAGCAGGTTGCGCAGGTTGGTGCGTGCCTGGCCGTCGGTCGACTCGGGCCACAGGCTCGCCGCCAGATGTGCGCGCGACACGGGCACGTCCCGGTGCAGCAGCAGGTAGGCGAGGAGCGCGATGGGACGGTCGCCGCCCAGGTGCAGCGGTTCGGCACCGGCGGGGACCCAGGCGAAGGCACCGAAGAGCGTCACGGTGGGCGGGTCGTGCATGGTGGCCGGCACCTCCCCCCGCGTTCGGGTGCGGCGCGGGTTGCGCGAATCCTATCCGGAGCCGAAGGGCGTCACACGCGGGGCCGCCCAGCGAGCGGGTCGCCGCACCACGCGCTTCGGCGGGAAGTTATGGTGCAGGCGATCGACAGGTAGCCGGTACCGATCGGCGGTGCACGCCCGATGGACCGCGCGGGATCGTGGGGCGCCGCCAACCGTCGTGGCGGCGCGCGCGTTCGCGCGGCCTGGAGGACATCATTGTGGAATTGATCATCGACGACGTGAGCAAGCGCTTCGGCGAACGCGTGTGGGGCTTGCGCGACGTCAGCCTCCGGTTGGAGCCCGGTGTCATCGGCCTGTTGGGCCCGAACGGCGCGGGCAAGTCGACCCTCTTGCGCATCCTCGCGACGATCACGCGACCGTCGAGCGGGCGGGTGCTCTGGAACGGTGTCGACATCGCCCAGAAGCCCGACGCCTTGCGCCGTGTCCTCGGCTACCTGCCCCAGGATTTCGGTGTCTACCCGAACCTGACGGCGATCGAGTTCCTCCACTTCCTGGCGGCGGCGAAGGGGATCGGGCGCCGTTCGGCGCGGACGCGCATCGAGCGGCTCGTCGAGCTCGTGAACCTGACCGATGCCGCGCACCGACCCATCGGCGGCTTCTCCGGGGGCATGCGCCAGCGCGTGGGCATCGCTCAAGCGCTGCTCAACGACCCGCAGCTCCTCATCGTCGACGAACCGACGGTCGGTCTCGATCCCACCGAGCGGATGCGCTTCCGCAACCTGCTCTCGGACCTGGCAGGTGAACGGATCGTCTTGCTTTCGACGCACATCGTCTCCGACGTCGAGGCGACGGCGACGAGCATCGCCCTCATCAGGGGCGGACGCCTCCTGCAGCACGCCGATCCCGAGGTCCTCCTGCGCGACGTGGCGGGCAAGGTCTGGACCTGGCTCGTGCCGAGCACCGCGCTGGCGGAGACCAAGGCTCGTTTCGACGTGAGCGCGACCGTGCGCCGCGCCGAGGGTGTGCTCGTGCGCGTCGTCAGCGGCGGCGCGCCGGTGCCGGAGGCGGAGCCGGTGGCGGCGACGCTCGAGGACGCTTACCTCCACGCGGTGGGTGCAGGCGCGCTGATCGCCGCGTGAAAGCCGTTTTCGGCGTCGCCGCCGCCGATTTCCGTGAGAGCGTGCGCCGCTTCTCCTTCGTGGTGATCGTGGCGCTGGCGGTGCTGCTCGGCTACGCGGTCCTGAGTGAAGTGTTCGTGCTGCGCCTCGGCGAGTATCGAGGGCTCTACAACGCGGCCTGGATCGGCACCTTGATGGCGACCACGCTCGGCTTCTTCTTGTCGCTGGCCGGCTTCTACCTGGTTCGCGGCGGCGTGCAGCGCGACGCGGCCACTGGGGTCGGCGAGATCTTGGCGGCCACACCGCTGCGAGCAGGCGCCTACGCGGCGGGGAAGTTCGTGAGCAACGCGGCGGTGCTGCTGGTGGTCGTGGCCGTGCTCGCGGCGGCGGCGCTGGTGATGCTGCTGGTGCATGGCGAGGACACGACGTTCAACGCGGTCCACCTGTTCATGCCGTTCTTGGTCTTCGCGACCCCGGTCGCCCTGCTGGTCGCCGCGGTGGCGGTTCTCTTCGATTGCGTGCCGGCGCTGCGCGAGATGACCGGGAACGTCGTGTACTTCTTCGCGTGGATGGTCGCGGTCCCCTTCGTGGGGCTGGAACTGTTCGGCTTCGCCAGCATCGTCCGCTCCATGTCGGCAGCGCTCGACGCAGCGACGGGGAGCTACGGCGGCGGCATCGTCCTGGGTACCGGGGGCGTGGAGCTGCAGACGTTCGTGTGGTCCGGGTTCGCGTGGGGACCCGAAGTCCTCGTGCGGCTGGGGTACGTCGGCGCCGCGCTGGCCTTGGTCGCCGTCGCAACGGTCCCGTTCGACCGGTTCGATCCCTCGCGGCGCCGAACCCGAGGCCCGCGAGGGCCCGGCCGAGCGGCCCTCGCGGGGCCCGCCTCGGAGCTCGAAGCCGAGCCGATCGACGTTCCGCGGTCGACCGTCCCCGCCACCGTGCAGGCGGCGCCAACAGGCGTGGCGATGTCGCGCTCGAGCCTCGACCTCCTTGCCCGCGTGCTCGTTGCGGAGCTTGCGCTGCTCGTCAAGGGCCGGCCGCTCGTGTGGTACCTGGGGGCCGCCGGGTGGATCGTCGCCTGCCTGGTGGCGCCCGTCGACGCGGTCCAGCGCTGGCTCCTGCCGCTGGCGTGGCTGTGGCCGCTGCAGCCGTGGTCGGAGATGGGCGCGCGCGAGACGATGCACCGCACGCGCGAACTCCTCTTCAGCGCCCCGGCGCCGGTGCTGCGGCAGTTGCCAGCGGCCTGGCTCGCCGGGGTCCTGCTGGCGCTCCTGACCGGTCTCGGCGCCCTGGTGCGGCTCCCGGCCGAGCCCACCCTCGTGCCGGGCTTCTTGGCGGGTGCGCTGTTCATCCCCTCCCTGGCGCTGCTGCTCGGTGTGGTGGGCGGCACGGGAAGGACGTTCCAGATCGTGTGGATGGTGATCTGGTATCTAGGTCCGATGAACGGCATCCCCGCCTTCGACGTGACCGGCGCCACGGCGGCTGGTAGCGCCTGGGGCGCCCCCTGGTACTACGCGGTCGGGAGCCTCGTGCTCCTTGGCTCGGCGGTGCTCGCGCGCCAGCTCCAGGTGCGACCGCTCTGGGTCCGCTAGCAGCCGCGAACGCTACACCGAGGCACGCTTCACAGCTGGATCGCCGCAGACCGGGCCTCGCGCGGGCGCGACCTCACACCCGCGGCACGCCGACCAGCTGCATGGCGGCGGCGGAGGCCTCGCGCACGGTGTCGTTGAGCCCCACCCCCGACAGGTAGTTGCCCGCCAAGGCCACCCGTGGCCAGTGACGCGCCAGAGCGGCGCGGGCCGTCGCGACGCGCTCGACGTGACCGAGCGTGAACTGCGGGATGCCGCGATGCCAGCGCACGATCCGGACGGCCTCGGGCTCCGCCACGATGCCCATGGTGCGCTCCAAGTCGCGGCGCACCGCCGCCAGCGTCTCGGCGTCGTCCAGTGCGATGAAGCCCGGGTCGAGCGTGCCGCCGGCGATGACGCGCAGCGTCACCTTGCCGTCGGGAGCCTGGTCGGGGAAGACCGACGAGCTCCAGAGCACGCCCAACGACCGCACGCCCTCGCCACGCGGGACCAGGAAGCCGAAGCCGTCGAGCGGCCGGGCGACGTCGACCCTGTCGAAGCCGAGCGCCACCACGGCCACGTCGGCGTACCGGATGGTGCCCAGCGCGGCGGCCGCGTCGGGCGCCGACGCGCTGAGCAGGTCGGCGGCGGCGAAGGCCGGGACGGCCAGGACGACGGCGTCGGCGTCGACGTGGCGGTCGTGGGACAGCTCGAGCCGGACCTTCGTGGGTTCGCCTCCGGCGCCCGTCGAGGCACCGTCGTGCATCGCGACGACCCGCGACCGGGTCTGCAGCCGTGGCCCGAGCGACGTCGTCAACGCGTCGACGAGCGTCTGGACGCCCCCCTCGAAACTGGTGAGGCGACCGTCGGGACCTGCCACGGTGGGGCGACGTCGCGCGGCCGCGAGCCCCTGGAGCAGCGAGCCGTGCGCCGCCTCGAGCTTGCGGAGGCGGGGGAACAGCGCGTCGAGTGACAGCGCGCGCGGGTCGCCGGCGGTGATGCCCGAGACGAACACGCCGGCGAACACGCGCGCCGCCTCGTGCCCGAAGTGCCGGACGACGAAGTCGTGCACGGTTTCCTCGCGGCGCACGCGGCGCCCGAGGAGCGGTTCGCTCAGCGCCCGCAGCTTGCCCGGCAGCGACAGCAGTTCCGAACGAAGGAACGTGCCCGGCGTCGTGGGGACCTCGCGCAGGCCGCCGTCCCGGTAGACGTAGCGTCGTGCGGCCGCGTCGACGGCGGGTCGGAGGCGGTCGGTCAGGCCGACCTCGCGCGCCAGGTCGAGCGTCTCCGGCACGTTCGTCAGGAAGCCGTTGGGTCCCCAGTCGAAGGTGAAGCCGTCCTCGACCGACGTGCGCACCTTGCCTCCGGGCGCGCCGTCGGCTTCGAGGACGGTGACCTCGAGATCGGGACGCGCACGCAGCAGGGCGTGGGCGGCGGCGAGGCCGGCCAGACCGGCGCCGACGACGCAAACGTGGTTCACGCGGGTGAGCCTACCGCGTGGACCGGGCCCGTCGGCTCGAAGCGTCGGCTCAACGCGTCGGGTAGACCGCGTTCTTCGGCGAAACCGTCACGGCCGTCCGCTTGAAGGGCGCCACCGGGTTCAGGATGTTGCGGCACTGCGGGTTGACGCAGCCGGGGCAGCGGAAGCCGTAGTTGGGGGAGCAGGCTTCGCCGGACGCCAGGTGGCCGGCGACCAGGTCGGCCAGCGCGTCTTGGAACATCGGCAGGCCGTTGAGCGCCGGCGCCCGATGGAAGTGGGTGATGCCCGCCTTGTGGGCCACCTCGCCGTACTCGATGTCGAGCTCGTGGAGCGTCTCGATGTGGTCGCTCGTGAACGCGACGCCCACCACCAGCACGTGCTTGCGCCGCTTCTCGCCGAGCGACACCAGCACCTTCTCGGTCGAGGGTCCGAGCCACCGAACGGGACCGACGTCCGACTGGTAGGTGACCAGGTACTCGTGGTCGTAGCCGAGCCGCTCCATGACCTCGTGCACGGTGGCGCCGATCTCGGCCGGGTAGGCGTCGCCCCTGTCGATCACGTCGAGCGGCAACGAGTGGGCGCTGAAGACGATGAGCACGTCGTCCTGGACGTCGTCATCGAACTTCGCCAGGCCCTGCCGCACGGTCTCGGTCATCGCGTCCACGAAGCCGGGGTGGGTGGCCCAGCGGTCGATGACCGACCACGAGAACGCGTCCTGGAGTCCCACCCGCCGCGCGGCGCGCCAGAGTTCGTTCAGCGACGAGCCGGTGGTGGAGCAGCTGAACTGCGGGTACTGGGTGAACGCCACCGCCCGCTTCACGCCGTCCGCCGCCATCCTCTTCAGCGCCGTCTCGCTGGTCGGCTCGATGTAGCGGAACGCCACGTAGAACTTGTGCGGCGCTGTCTCCGGCGACAAGCGGTCGAGGCGCTCGACCATGCCGCGCCCCTGCTCCTCGGTCCACGACAGGATGGGGGAGCCTCCGCCGATCTCCTCGTAGTGCCCCTGGATCTTCTTCGTACGCCGGTCGGCGATGTACGGGCCCAACCAGCGCTGCGCGGGCAACTGGATGATCTCGCGGTCCTCGAACAGGGCCCGCAGGAACGGGTTGACGTCGTCGAGCGTCTTCGGCCCGCCCAGGTTCATCATCACGATGCCGGTGGGCGCGCGGTCGGTGGCGGTGGTCATGCGGTCCTCCTCACGGGACGGGCGACGGGGTCGACCTCCCAGTCCCGAGGTTGGTAGTAGGTCAGCGCGTCGGCCTCGCGGCTGCCGGCTTCGGGTCGATGGTCGAACGCCCAGTTCGCGACGGGCGGCATCGACATCAGGATGGCCTCGATGTGGCCGCCGGTCTGCAGCCCGAACAGGGTTCCACGGTCGTAGACCAGGTTGAACTCGACGTAGCGCCCGCGTCGTAGCGCTTGCCAGCGTCGCTCGCGATCACCGTAGGGGTCGTCGCGACGGCGTTCCACGAGCGGCCCGTAGGCGGGCAGCAGGGTCGCGCATCCATCGGCGATGCAGGCGAGGTCGGCGTCGAAATCGCCTCGGCCCGGCGCGCTCAGCTCGTCGAAGAAGACGCCGCCCACGCCGCGCATCTCGTGCCGGTGGCGGACCGTGAAGTAGGTGTCGCACGTGGCCTTCCAGCCGGCGTAATCGGCCTGCGGGTGGCGCGCGCACCAGGCCGCCAGGGCGGCGTGGAAGTGCCGGACGTCGTCGGCGACGGGGTAGGCGGGGGTGAGGTCGGCGCCGCCGCCGAACCACCAGACCGGCTCGCCCTCGCCGCCGACCTCGAAGTAGCGGAAGTTGGCGTGGAACGCCGGCACGTGCGGGTTGCGCGGGTGGAGCACCATCGACACGCCCGTGGCGAACCAGGGCCGACCCGCGGTGCCGGCATGGACCTTGGCGAGGCTGGCGGGGACCTCGTCGCCCCGGACGGCCGACACGTTCACGCCGCCGCGCTCGAAGACCACCCCGTCCTCGATGACGCGGGCGCGGCCACCACCGCCGCCGTCCCGGTGCCAGACGTGATCGCCGAACGCCTTCGGGCCGGCGTCCGGAGCGGCTGCGGCCTGCATCGCCTCGAAGGCGGCCACGAGGCGGTCCTGGGTCGCCGTCATCAGGTCCACGACCCGGCGCGCCCGCTCGCCCAGCGGCAGGTCGAACGGGCTCGCCCCGGCGGGGTCTGGGCCGCTCACGCCGCTTCCGCGTGCCGGTCGAACCCGCGCACCCGCGCGACGAGGCGCGCGACCGCGTCGGGATCGGTGTTCGGGAAGATGCCGTGGCCGAGGTTGAACACGTGTGCGCCACCGCGACCCTCGGTCAGCACCCGCGTCACCTCGGCCTCGAGCACGTCCGGAGGCCCCAGGAGCGCGGCCGGGTCGAGGTTGCCCTGGAGCGCCTTGTCCGGCGCCACCGTGCGCCAGGCGGAGAGCGGCCGGCGCCAGTCCACCGAGAGCGCCTCGCACGGCAGGGCGGCGACCTCGCGCTCGAGGTGGGCGCCGTCGAGCGCCAGGTAGATGCGGGGTACGTCCAGGTCGGCCAGACCCTCGAGGACGCGCCGCGCGTACGGCGCGCCGAACGTCGCGTACGTGCGGGCGTCGTGGAGCCCCGCCCAGCTGTCGAAGAGCTGGATCGCCTGCGCGCCCGCCCCCACCTGCATACGGAGGTAGGCGATCGAGGCGTCGGCGAGCTTCGTCAGCAGGGCGTGCGCGGCGTCGGGTTCGGCGCGCAGGAAGGCGCGGAAGACGGCGTACTCCTTGCTGCCCGACCCCTCCACCGCGTACGTCGCGAGCGTGAGCGGCGACCCGCCGAAGCCGACCAGCGGAACCTCGCCGAGCCGTTCGCGCAGCAGCCGGATCGTGTCCCCCACGAACGGCGCCACCTCGTCCTCGGTGGGCACCCGGAGCGCGTCCACGGCCGCCCGGTCGCGCACCGGCGCGCGCAGCACCGGACCCGGCCGGAAGTCGATCTCGAGCCCCATCGGTGGCAGTGGCGTCATGATGTCGCTGAACAGGATCGCGGCGTCCATGCCGTAGCGTCGGACCGGCTGTTCGGTGACCTCGGCGGCGAGCTCGGGGGTGCGCACGAGCGTCCAGAAGTCGTGGCGTTCTTTCATCGCCCGGTACTCGGGAAGGTGGCGGCCCGCCTGACGCATCACCCAGACGGGCGCGCGTGGCGTGTCCTCGCCCCGTAAGGCGCGCAAGAGAAGGCTCATCGGTGGTCCTCTCGGAAGGCGTCGGGGTCGGTGGTGAAGCGGTAGCCCACCCCCCAGACGGTGTGGATGTGGACGGGCGAGGAGGGGTCGGGCTCGAACAGGCGCCGCAGCCGCAGCACCACGTTGTCGATCGTGCGCGACGACGGGAAGGCGTCGTCGCCCCACACCTCGTCGAGGATGTCGTCGCGGCCGACCACCTCACCCTCGCGGGCGGCCAGCAACCGCAGGATGCCCACCTCGCGCAGACCGAGCGCTTCGCGTCGCCCGTCGGCGAGCGTCGCCGTCCAGGCGCGCAGGTCGATCTCGTGGCCGGCGAAGTGGACGGTGTCCAGCGGCGCCGAGTCGCGCGCCCATGCGCGACGCCGCAACAGGGCCTCGACGCGGAGCAGGAACTCGGGCAGGTGGAACGGTTTCGCCAGGTAGTCGTCGCCGCCGGCACGCAGGCCACGCACCTTGTCTTCGGGCTCACCGCGAGCCGACAGGAACAACACCGGGGTGGTGTCGCCCGCGGACCGGCGCCGCTCGCACAGCGTGAACCCGTCGACGCCCGGCAGCATCACGTCGAGCACCACCAGGTCGACGTCCTCCGACCAGCCCCGCTCGCCCGCGTGGCCGTCGGGGGCCCAGGTCACCCGGTGCCCCTCGGCCTCGAGGTTGTCGCGCAGCACCTCGGCCAACGTCGCCTCGTCCTCGACGACCAGGACGTGCGCGCTCACGTGGCCGGCTCTGCGCGGGCGGGCGCGCCGCGCACGGGCGCTTCGGCGGTGACGCGCCGTGGCAACACGACGGTGAAACGGGCGCCGCGGCCGGTCGGGTTGTCGTCGACGGCCACCCAACCGTGCATCGACTCGACGACGCTGCGCACGAGGTGCAGGCCGAGGCCGACGCCCGTGCTGGTGCGCGTCATCTCGTCCCCGGCACGGTAGAAGCGATCGAACACCCGATCCCGCTCCTCGCGCGCCAGGCCCGGTCCTTCGTCGTCGACGTGGAGCCGCACGAGGTCGGCGTCGCGCATCAGGGTGACGACGACGCGCTTGGCGGGGGTCGGATCGTACTTGACGGCGTTGTCGAGCAGGTTGTGCATCACGATCGCGAACGCGTCCGGGTCGAGCGAGACGGGCAGAGGCTCGGGGGCGTACGTCACCGACAGGCGCGCGCCCCGCGCTTCGAGTCCTTCGCGGACGCGACCCACCAGGCCCTGCACCACGACGTTGAGGTCGGCGGCTTCGAGCACCGGCGTGGCGCCGCCGTCCTGGAGGCGAGCGCTCGCGAGCACCTGGTCGCTCGTGCGCTCCAGCCGGTCGAGTTCGGTCTCCATGCTCCGCAGGTAGGCGACGGTCCGTTCCGGCGACGCCGTGCGCAAGCGCAGGGTCTGCACCAGCAGCCGCAACGTGCCGATCGGCGTCTTGAACTCGTGCGTGACTGCCGACAGGAAGTTCTGCTGCCGCCGTTTGAGCTCCCGTTCGGTCCGCAGGCTCCGGGCGATCAAGGCCAGCATCGCCAGGATGACCAAGGCGAAGAACGGTCCCTCGAACGCGAACATGCGGTGCGCGCCGCGCAGCGCCGCCTCGCTCGTCGCCACGGCGGTCGGGTCGACCTCGAAGCGGTCGCCCTCGCCCACGCGCAGATGGGGATAGCGGGCGGCCAGCGCGGCCCGCGCCTCCGGTTCGTACGCGAGCAGGGCGTTCGCGGTCTCGACGTCGCGCGCCCAGGCCACGGCGCGCTCGGTCGCGGCGGCGTCCAGCGTGCGCGCCTGGAACACCATCCACCACGCCACCTGGGCCAGCACGAACACGACGATCACCCAGAACGCCGCGCGCGTGGCTCCGCGCGAACGGCGCGCGGCCGGTCCGTCGAGCCCTCGCGTCATCCGCACCAGCCGCCCTCGGCGGCCTCGATCGCGTGGTACGTGAGGATCAGGTCGGCCCCGGCGCGACGCATGGCCAGCAGGGTCTCGCGGACGGCGGCGGGTCGCTCGAGCGCGCCGACCTCCGCCGCCGCTTCGAGCATGGCGTACTCCCCCGAGACCTGGTAGGCGACGAGCGGCAGCGACGTCGCCGCGCGCACGCGCGCCAGCACGTCGAGGTACGGCAACGCCGGCTTCACGAGCAGCAGGTCGGCGCCCTCCCCGACGTCGAGGGCGGCTTCCACGTCGGCTTCGCGCACGTTGCGCGGATCCATCTGGTAGGTGGTCCGGTCGCGGGGGGCACGCAACGCGCCGTGCCGGTCGCCGGCTCCGGGCGCCGAGCCCGCCGCGTCGCGGAAGGGGCCGTAGAAGGCCGACGCGTACTTCACGGCGTAGCTCAGGATCGACGTGTGGACGTGACCGGCGGCGTCGAGGCCGGCTCGGATGGCGGCCACCCTGCCGTCCATCATGTCCGAGGGCGCCACCACGTCCGCGCCCGCTTCGGCGTGCGCGACCGCCATGGCGGCCAGTCGCGGAAGGGTGGGCTCGTCGGCCACGACCGCGTGCTCGCTACCGGCGCGCGCCGGGGCGAGCACGCCGCAGTGGCCGTGATCGGTGTAGGCGCACAGACAGACGTCGGTCATGAGCACCAGGTCGTCGCCGAAGGCTTCACGTGCGGCGCGCAACGCCGACGCGACCGGCCCCGTCGGGTCCTCCGCGGCGCCCCCCAGCGGGTCCTTGGCCTCGGGCCCGACGACGCCGAACAGCATCACCGACCGCACCCCAGCCGCGAGCGCCCGCTCGAGTTCGGGCAGGAGCCGATCGACCGACCGGCGCGCCACCCGGGGGAGCGAGGCGATCGGTTCGACCCGGTCCCGACCCGGCACCACGAACGTCGGCCAGATCAGGTGACGCGGCGCGACGCTCGTCTCCGCCACCAGGTCGCGCAAGGTGGCGGTCGCGCGCAGGCGCCGGGGGCGACGGGCGTTCACGCGGCGCCCTTCCTGGCGCCCGCTGGCCGCGGGGTGGCGGAGAGCGTGCGCAGCACGTCGGTCACGGCGGCCGCGGTCGGGGCGGCGGATTGACGCACGCGCCAACCGCGACGTCGCGCGGCGGCCGCCGTCGTCGGACCGATGGCCACGATCACACAGCGGGCGCCCACCTCGTCGGGCAGGGACGCCACGGCCGACGGGCTGGCGACGACCACGGCGTCCACGGTGCCGTCGACGTGCCATCCCAGACCGCGGCGCTCGTACACGACCGCCGCCCTGGGCTCCACGCCCGCGGCGGTCAACGCCCGCGCCAGGGCGGGTCGTGCGCCGTCGCCCTGCACCAACGCGACCGCCTCGCCGGTCCCGGGGGCCGACGGGTGGGCGAGCACGCCCTTCGCCAGGCCGAGCGCGGTCGCCGGTTCCGCGACCACGCTGACGCCGCCCCCGGCGGCACGCAGCGCGTCGGCCGTCGCCGGACCCACCGCACCCAGGCGGACGTCCGCGCCGAAACCGAGGCCGAGCGCCGTCCACGCCTCCACGGCGCTCTGGCTGGGGAACAGGCGCCAGCGCAGGCCGACCAGCGCACGCGCCGCGGCGAGCGTCTCCTCGTCCAGGCGCGGGCGGACGGCGACCAGAGGCGCCCGCACCGCTTCGAAGCCCGCGGAGCGCAGGCGCGCCTCGAGGTCGGCGAGCCGGCCGCTCGAGGCCGTGATCGCCACCCTCACGCCACCGACCTCGTCGGACGCGCGCTGCTGAGACCTTCGAAGGCCAGCATCGCGGCGCCCTCCGCCGAGCGGTGGCTCCCCTCGGTGCGGGTCCCTTCGAACCAGGCGAGCAGACGGACCTCGCCGGGCGTCGGGCGCGTCGCGTAGGCGCCGAGCGCCAGTTGGCAGCCGGCGTCGAGCAACCCCATGAGGCCGCGCTCCGCGGCCACGAGTGGGAACCCGGCCACGTCGTGCAGATCGGTGAGGGGATCCCCGAGCGGGTCGCCGCGGCGGATCTCGAGCGCCAACGCCCCTTGGGCCGGCGCGGGTAGGAAGCGTTCGGGATCGAGGTCCACGCGCACCAGGTCGTGCAGGTCGAGGGCCAGCCGATCGAGCCCCGCCGCCGCGAGGACGATCGCGTCGAGGTCGGGGTCGGTGCGCAGCTTGCCCACCCGGGTGGGGACGTTGCCGCGCAAGCCGGTGGGCACGAGGTCGGGACGATGGGCGCGCAGCTGGGCCTGGCGACGTGCGGCGCCGCTGCCCACCCGGGCGCCTTCGCGGACCGGCACGAGCCCGGCGCCCGCGTCGTAGGCCGCACGGCGCACCAGCAGCACGTCGTGGACGGCCGCTCGCGGAGGTACCGCGGCGACCTCCAAGCCGTCGGCGGGCGCCGCCGGCAGGTCCTTGTAGGAGTGCACGGCCAGGTCGGCGCGACCGTCGCGGACAGCGTCCTGGACGGCCTTGACGAAGACGCCCACGCCCAACTCCCGGATCGGCGCCGCGCTGCGGTCGCCCTCCGTGGAGACGGTCACCAGCTCGCTGGCGTGACCGTGTTCCGCGAGGCGCGCGGCGACCCAGCGGGCCTGCCAGAGCGCCAGGTCGCTGGCCCTCGTGGCGATACGGATGGTGGACGGGTTCGTCATCGGTCGGCGACCTCCTGGCGTTCGTCCTTGGGGCGCTCGTCGCGAACGCCGCTCGTGTCGGGGACATCGGCGAGGGCGCGCCCGGCATCGAGCCCGGTCTCGGCGAGGAAGGTGCGGGCCGCGGCCAGGCCGTGCTCGCGCGCCACCGCCCGGAGTCCCTTCACGGGCACGTGGGCCACGCGCCGCGCCAAACGGTGCGCTTCGCCGGCTGGCAGCGCGTCGCCCAGCGTGGCCTCGATCCAACCCTGCAGGGCGCGGATCGAGGGTGCCAGGCTTCGCTCGGTCCATGCGCCCATCGCCTCGTCGACGCCCGCTCGCAGCACGGCCTCGGCGGCCGCGAGGTGCCCTTCGAGGGCGTGGCGCCGCCGCTCGCCCGCGGCGCGCAGCGTGTCGACGTCCAGCACCGTGACCCCACGCGCCCGTGCCGCGTCGGCGTCGATGGTCCGGGGCAGGCCCAGGTCGACGGCGAGCTGGAGCGACGGCGCCCCTGCCAGCCACGCCTCGTCGACCAGTCGGCCACCGGTCGTGGCGCCCACCAGGACGTCGGCGTCCACGCCCCGACCGACCACGTCCGCCAGGGCCACCGCGCGTGCGCCGACCTCCTCGGCGAGCCGCTCGGCGCGCGCGACGTCGCGGTTGACCACGACCACGTCGACGTCGGGGATGGACGCGAGCGCCCGGGCGACGAGGCGACCCATCTCGCCTGCACCCACGACCACGGCCCGACCACCTCGGGCGAGGGTGCCCTCGACATCGGTGCGGGCGAGGCTGAACAGCGACGCGTCGCGGGGCGCCAAGGGCACCTCGCGACGTACGCGCTTCGCCACCCGCAGGGCGGCGTCGACGGCGAACGAGAGGACGGCGTCGACGCGGCCCTCTTCGCGGGCCGTCTGGGCCGCGTCGCGCACCTGCCGCATCACCTGGTCCTCGCCCGGGTTCATGGCGTCGAGCGACGACGCCACGCGCGCCAGCTGCTCGAGCGCCGCTTCGCCCACGAACGCGTAGGGTCGGCGCGGCGCGCGCGAGGGCGCGATGGCGGCGCGCAGGCGATCGACGTCCAACCCCTCAGGCCGTACGAGGACGACGTCGACGCGGTTGCACGTCCGGAGCTCGAACCACGACCGGACGCCGAGGCCCTCCAGCCGGGCCGGCAAGGGCCGGATCGCATGGTCGAGCGCGTAGGTTTCGAGCGCTGCCGCACCGCCGCGGCGGTGCGAGACGCCGATGAGGGTCAGATCGTCCACCGAACCGAAAGGGTACGGCGGAAACGTAGGCTGGAGTGTCACGAGTGTGTCACGCCGGGTGCGATCGCGAGGCGTCGGTCGTGCACTGCGTGCCGAGACCCCTTGGGCGCGTGCCGAGGTGCCGAACGTCGGAGCGGCCCTCGGCCCTAGCCTCTCCCCACGCCGAGGCGACGGGCCGCGGCGACCCCGTGCGGGGGGTGCAGCTCCCCGCGGTTCGAGAGGAGACCCATGTCCCAGGATCTCAGGTCGTGCGCTGGCGCTGGCGCCAACTCCCGCGCCAGCGCCAGCGCCCGCGCTAGCGCCAACCCCAGCGCTAGCGCCAGCGCCCGCCGCCGCCCCCCGACGTCGCGCCGAGGCCGGCGCCGGGGCCGCTCCGTGAGCCGCGATGCGCTCCGCCGTCACGGCGCGCTCGCGATCGTCGCGTTCGCGGTGATGTGGACGCTCGCCGCCTGCCAGTCGGGCGCCCAGCTGGCGCCCTCCGACGCCTGGACCGAGGCCGATCTCGCCGGCGTGTTCGACCTCAGCGAGCTCGGCGTCGACCTCGTCGCCGCGCCCGACGGCGACCACCTCCTGCTCGACGGCCGCGTGCTCCCGGCCGCCGTCCTGGCGGCCTTCCCCCACCTGACGATGGGCCGGTCGCTGAACCTGCTGCGCCTCGGCGACGACGCCTTGGCCGCGATGGCGCCGCAGGCGGCCGAGTTCCTCGTGCAGGCCTCCCCGGGCGAGTTGCGCGACCGCTTGGCGCGCTACGGCCTCGACGTCGCGTCCGTGCGCGGCACGTGGGGCGACGCCGGCACCCTCGATCTGGCCGGGCTGCACGCCGCGGCCGCGAACCTCGACGCCCGGCGACGTGGTCTGGCCCCCGCGGGGACGGGTCCGGGCGCTCGCCTGCTCGCCGACCTCGGGTTGGCGCGATGACCCGGCGCGGCACGATGCGGCGCGCGGCGTGGCTGTTCACCGCCTGGCTCCTCGTGGCCAGCGCGCTCGCGGGCGGGAGCGGGGGCGGCGGTGGGGACGACCCACCCGACGATCCGGCACCCAGCGACCCCGGGCCCACGGCCTCCCAGTACCGCGCCGAGCTCATGAGCGGATCCAGGACGAACGCGTACTACGAGACCTACGCCTGCAGCAAGTTGTCGCTCGGTACGTACACCACCGCCCACGGCATGGCGACCACGTCGAGCTCGCCGTACAAGTCGAAGTACCTGGCCCACAACGTGCGGCTCTACGTCAACGGCACGCTCGTCGCCCGCTCGCCCGACGTCGCCGTCACCGTCAGCGGTGCGAGCGAGACGAACTACATCACCTCGATCGCCCCCGTGCGTGTGAGCGATCGCCTCTCATGTCCACAGGCCTTCGTGGCCACCATCGGTTCGCGCGGCTGGCACAAGGGCATCTCGATCCACGGCCACAGCACCTCCTTCTACACGTCGCACTCGTACATCGGATGACCCACGACCTCGCGTTCGCCCCGGCGCTTCGGCGCCGGGGCGCCGGAGCCACCCGGCCTCGCCGCCGCCCTACCGTGTGGCGCGGACGGATCGCGGCGATGGCCCTCCTGGCCGCGCTGAACGGCCTCGCCACGGCGGCTGCCCAGGATCAGGCGGCCGCCCAGCCTCAGGCGCCCATCCGGCACCAGGCGCCGGCCCCCGACCTCGGTTGCGGCGACCCCGCGTTCTTCGGTGTGGCGACCCTCGGTCACCTCGCCGACGACGGCACGCTCACCCTGACCTGGACCCTCTTCACCGCGCCCGTCTCCACCGCCCGGATGCGACCGCTCGTCTTCGTGGACGGACGTCTGGCCGTCGATCTCGGGCCCGTCGACTTGCCGTGCGAGGAGGAGGTGGTCCGGACGGTGGCCGACCTGGCGCCCGAGGCGTCCGTCCACGCCGTGCTCCACAACTGGCCGCCCGTGCCGAGCGACCTCGTGGGGCTCTCCTTCGAGGAGGCGGTCGAGGCGTACACGCTGCTGTGGCCGCCCGGCACCTTCGCCCCCGCCGACGTCGAGTTCTGGCGGCCTGTCGGCGCCGTGGTCGTCCCCGACGAGACCATCGTGAGCGCCTCGCGACCGGTGCGTCCGGGCGAGGTGCCCGACGACCGCGTCGAGGCCCGCCCAGGGCCTCAGAACCCGCAGCCCGTCGCCGACCCGGCCGACCGCCTGGTGCGCGCACCGATCGGCTCGATCCTGCCCATCCGACTGACGTACCTCGCCCCCGACGACGCGTACGTGCGCGCCACCTGCCTTCTCGACGGGGCGCAGGTGGCAGCCTTCGACGGTGAGGTCACCCGGGCGGCGCGGCTCGAGGCCGGCCGCGTGCTGGAGCTGACGGGTGAGGTGCCCGTGCCCGGCCCCGGTTGGCACCGGCTCCATTGCCTGCTGCTGCCCGACGACGCGCGACCCGACCCGTACCTGCCGCTTCGTCCGATCCTGGCGCTCTACGTCTGGGGCGACGATCCGTGACCGCCCGGCCCCGGGTCCGGCGGATCGCCGTCGACGCCTCGGGCCGGACGCGCCTACGTGGCGCCGCCCTCTTCGACGTCGCCTGCATGGTCGTCGCGGCGTCCCTGATCGTCGTCGTGGGTCACGTGGACGGCGCCGGCTGGTGGGCGATCCCGGCCGGAGGGGCGTTGTGGTGTCGCCTCGCGCGCGTCGAACGTTGGGCGCCCGGCGTCTTCGCGGCCGCCTTCATGCTGGCGCCCGTGCCCGCCACCGCCTTCGCCGGGTTGGCCTCGTTCGCGCCGGCGGTGTGGCTGGCGGTGACCCTCGGCGTCGCGGTCGCCTACGGGGTGGTCGGCGCCACCGCCGCGCTCCTGGTCCGCGACCGACCACGGGCCGCGCGGCCTCTGGCCTGGGGCCTGGGCTGGGCGATCCTCGACACCGTGGTCGTGCACGCGTCGCCCTGGGCGCTGCCACCGATCACGCCCGGCTACGTGCTGCTCGACGCGCCGTTCGTGGCGTGGGCGGCCGTCGGGGGACCCGTGGCGCTGGGGATGGCCTGGCTCGTCCTGGGCGCGGCGTTCGCGGCCGCCTTCGGCGGCTTCCGGCCCGATCCGGGCGAACGCCGCTCGCCCGTCGTGCGGTGGCCCCCGGGCAGCCTCGCCTGGGGAGGTGCCGCCGGCCTGGTCGTCCTCGGCACCGTCGGCTTGCAGGTCGCCGCCGCGCGGACGCCCGTCGGTCCCGAGGTGAGGGTCGCGGTCAGCGAGGGGGTCGCGAGCGAGGCCGTGCTCCGGGCTTCACGCGACGACCAGGTCGAAGCCGCGACGCTCCTGGCGGCGCTCGTCGAGCGAGCGCGAGCGCGGCCCGCCGACCTCCACGTCTGGCCCGAGGTGGCGCTCGGGTTCGCCCACCCCGACACGCCGGCCCGAGCGTCGGCCGCCGCCGCCGCGCTCGGTGCACCGATCTTGGCCGGCGCCTACCGTCGCGACCCCGAGGACGGTTGGCGCAACGCCGTCCTGCTGGCCGAGCCCACCCGCGCCGCCTGGGTGGTCGACAAGAGGCGTCTGGTGCCGGGGTACGAGGCCTGGCTGCGGCCAGGGGTGGGTGAGCGCTGGCCCGTGCGGGCGGCAGGCCGACGGTGGGGCGTCCTCGTCTGCTGGGAGTCGCTGTTCTTCGACCTGGCGCACGAGCGCGTGCGCGGGGGTGCGGACGTGCTGCTCGTCCTCGCCCACGACGGTTGGGCGGGTGCGAGCGTCACGCCGCGGTGGCACGCCCGCTCCGGGCGCCTGCTCGCCTGGGCGACCGGCCGGCCCGTGGTGGTGGCGTCGCACGACGGCCCGTCGATGGCGTGGAGCCACGACGGCCGTCCGCTGGCCGAGACGGCCGCCGTCGACGACGGCCTGGCCGTGTCGCTCGCCGCCCCGCTCGCTTGGACGCCGCCGTACGTGCGCTTCGGCGGGCGCGGCGTGGCCCTGGCCCTGGCGGCTGCGTGGACCCTGCTGGTCGCCACGACGATCGCGCCGCGGGCTGCCGGCGCCCACCGGCCAGGGTCTCAGGGATGTGGCGCGGAAGGTCCCCAGGCGGCGTAGAACGGCGGGTTGTGCAGGTCGGCCTTGTTGTAGACGAGCGGGCGGTCGGTGCCGGCGGCGCACAGCACCCCACCGGCGCCCTCGAGGACGGCTTGCGAGGCGGCGGTGTCCCACTCCGACGTCGTGCCCAAACGCGGATACACATGCGCGCGCCCTTCGGCGATCAGGCAGGGTTTCAGCGCGCTGCCGTGGCGCACGCGGCGCACGTCCCAAGCTTCGGTCAGCCCGTCGAGCCAGGCGGCGGTGCGGGCGTTGGCGTGCGAGCGGCTGGTCACCACCGTGAGCGCGCGGCCCACCGGTGCGGTGACGCCGATGCCCGTCCAAGCGCCCGCGCCCTCGCGTCGCCACGCGCCGCGACCCGGCATCCCGGCGTACGTGACGTCCCAGACGGGTACGTGCACCACGCCCAGCACGGGCCGTTCGCCCTCCACCAGCGCCACGTTGACCGAGAACTCGTCGGTCCGGTTCACGAACTCGCGCGTGCCGTCGAGCGGGTCCACCAACCAGAACCGGTTCCAGTTCCGCCGGTCCGCGAACGGGATCTCGGCCCCCTCCTCGCTCAGCACGGGTACGTCGGGCGTGAGTTCCCCGAGCGCGCGGACCAACAGCGCGTGCGCGCGGAGGTCGGCGGCCGTCACGGGGGTGGCGTCGGCCTTGAGCTGCACGTCGAACGCGCCCGCGTACACCTCGAGGATCGCCGCGCCCGCGGCGCGGGCGCCGTCGGCGATCGCGCCGAGCAGGCCGTGGGGGTCGGGGCCGGTCGTCACGCGGGGCGGCGCACGCCCGCCAACAGGCGCAGGCCGTTGGCGACGACCAGCAGCGTGCCGCCTTCGTGGCCGACCACGCCGAGGGGCAGGGGCAGGCGGCCTGCGAACGTGGCGATCACCATGAGCGCCATGATGCCGAGCGCGAACGTGAGGTTCTGCCGGATCACCCGTTTGGCCGCGCGCGCCAAGCGCACGGCTTCGGCGAGCCGACGCAGGTCATCGGAGAGCAGCGCCACGTCGGCGGTCTCGAGCGCCACGTCGCTGCCGGCGGCCCCCATCGCGATGCCGACGTGGGCGGTGGCGAGCGCCGCGGCGTCGTTGACCCCGTCGCCCACATAGGCCACCAGGCCGTTCTCGGCGAGTCGGCGCACGTGCTCCACCTTGTCTTCCGGTAGCAGGTCGGCGAGGACCTCGTCGTCGCCCAGGCCGAGGTCCTGCGCCACCGCGCGGGCCACGGCCGCATGGTCGCCGGAGAGCACCGCCATCCGGTGGATGCCCGCCGCACGCAGGTCGACGAGGGCTTCGGCCGCGTGCGGCCGGGCGGTGTCCGCCACGCCCAACAGACCGAGCAGGCGCCAGGACCGCCCTCCGGTGGCGTGGGCGACGACGATCACGGTGCGCCCCTGCGCCTCCAGCGCCTCGAGGGCCGCGTGGGCACGGCGTTCCGAACGGAGGTCGACGCCTTCCTCCTGTGCCATGCGGCGGTTGCCCGCCCACGCGCGCTCGCCGTTCACGGTCCCCGAGACCCCGTGGCCGGGTCGCACGCTCACGCCCTCCGCCACCGGCGGCGTGATCCCGAGGCCGCGGGCGTGCAGGACGACCGCGCGTGCGATCGGATGCTCGGAGGCCGCCTCGATCGCCGCCGCCACACGTAGCAGGTCGGCCTCGTCGCCCCCGAGCGCGTCGACGTCGGTCACGCGCATGACGCCGCGGGTGAGGGTGCCGGTCTTGTCGAACGCGACGACGTCGACGTCCGCGAGCGCCTCGAGCGCGCCGCCCCCCTTGAACAGCACGCCGCGCCGGGCGGCAGCGGCGAGCGCCGACAGCACCGCCGCCGGCACGCTGATCACCACCGCGCAGGGGCTGGCCACCACGAGCAGCGTCGCCGCACGGTAGAAGGCCTCGGAGGCGGGCAGGCCGACGACCAGGAAGGCCAGCAGCGACACCGCGGTGCCGATCAGCACCCACACCGTGTAGCGCTGCCCGAACCAGGTACTGAAGCGTTCGCTGGGCGCCTTCGCCGCCTGCGCCTCGGTCACGAGCTGCACCATCCGGGCGAGCGTCGACTCCCCTGCCACCCGGCTGGTCCGTACCACCAACGCCGCGTGCCCGTTCACCGTGCCCGCGAACACGTCGTCGCCGGGCGCCTTGTCGACGGGGACGGATTCGCCCGTGATGGGGGACTGGTCGAGGCTGGAGTTCCCGGAGACCACCACGCCGTCGAGCGGCACGCGTTCGCCGGGCCGCACCCGCACGAGCGTGCCCAGGGCCACCTCTTCGGCGGGTCGGTCGACCTCGTGGGCGTTCGCGTCCTCGCCCTCCAGCACGTGCGCGGTGTCGGGCCGGAGTCGCATCAGCGACGCCACGGCGCGGCGCGTGGTGCCCATGGCGCGTTCCTCGAGGGTGCCCGCCAGGCTGAACAGGAAGAGCAGGATGGCGCCGTCGCGCGGCGCGCCCACGGCCGCCGCGGCGACCGCCGCCAGCACCATGAGCAGGTCGATCTCGAGCCGACCGCGGCGCAGGGCGCGCAGCGCCTCGAGCCCGGCCGGACCGCCCCCCGCCGCGAACGCCAGGCCGTACGCCCAGGCGGACACGGTGGGCATGTCGGACCAGGCGGCCGCGAGACCGACGGCCAGACCGATGAACGTGAGGCTCGTCCAAGCGATGCTCCATCGCAGTTCGGTCCGTTCGGCGGCGAGTTCGGCTTCGAGGCGAGCGGCGTCCACGACGACAGCCTACGACCCCCGGGGGGGAGCGCGCGTCCCGTTCGCGTCCGACCGCATCGCGACCGGGACGGGGGCGTGGGCGCGCCGGCGATGCACCGGGTCGTCCCGGACCCGTGCGATGATGCGCCCGTGTCCGACGGAACCGACCGGCTCGTCGAGGAGATCCACGCCGCGCCCCCGAAGCTCGTGTACGAGTTCGCGGGGGCGGGCGTCACGGCGCTGGCGGCGCTGCATGCGGTCGGCGGCTCGTCGCGGACCGTCCTGGAGGCGACCGATCGGTACGCCGCCCGATCGCTCGAGGAGGGCGTCGGGCGGCCCGTCGTCACGTCGGTGGCGGCCGAGGTCGCCGTCGCGCTGGCCGAGCGCGCCCGCGCTCGTGCCCGGCGGCTCGCGGGGCCCGACGATGCGGTGCTCGGGGTGGCGGTCACCGCCACGATCGCCACCGATCGCACCAAGCGCGGCTCGCACCGTGCTTGCGTGGCGACGGTCGACGGGCTGGCCGTGCGGCGGTTCGACGTGGTCCTCCGCAAGGGTGCGCGCGATCGGGCCGGCGAGGAAGCGCTCGTGGCCAGCGTGGTGTTGCGCGCGATGGCCGAGGCGAGCGGGGTCTTGCGGGAGGTGCCGGTACCGCTCGTGCGGGGCGAACGCCTCGAACGCACGTTCGTACCGGGTGCGGCGCTCGCCGCGTTCGAGACCGAGGGCCGCCCGCTCCTGACGATCGACGCGACGGGCGAGGTCGTCGACGCGCTGCCGTGGCCCGACGGCGGCGGCGCCGTCGTGAGCGGCGCCTTCCACCCCTTGCACGACGGGCATCTGGGTCTGGCGGCGGCTGCGCAACGTCATCTCGGAAGACCGGTGGCGTTCGAGCTGGCGGTCGCGAACGCCGACAAACCCTCGATCGACCTCGACGAGGCGCACCGACGGGCGACGCAGTTCTCGGGCCGGGCCCCTCTGTTGCTGTCGCGTGCGGCGCGCTTCGACGCGAAGGCCGCCCTGCTGCCGGGCACCGTGTTCGTGGTCGGGACCGACACCGCCGCGCGCGTGCTGGAGGGGCGTTTCTACGCCGAGGCGGACGACCTCGACCACGCCCTGGACGCGATGCGGGCCGCCGGCGCGCGCTTCTTGGTGGCGGGACGCCGCTCGGCCGATCGTTTCGTGACCCTCGCCGACCTCGCGGTCCCCGCCCGCCACGCCGACCTGTTCGAAGCGCTCCCCGAGTCGACCTTCCGCGCCGACGTCTCCTCGACGGAGATTCGCGCTGGCTGGGGGTCGCGGCCGAGCGTGGTCGCCGTCGACCGCCCGCCGCCCTGACCCGACGCGGTCGCCCCGCACCCGAGCCCGCGGGGCCCGGGCGTACCCTGGGTCCATGCTCCGTCGAACCCGAACCCACCCTTCCACCGCGTGGTGGTTGTGCCTCGCCCTGGTCGCCCTGCCGTTCGCCACGGCGCAGCCCACGATCGACCCGACCGAGGCGCCGGACGCCGAGGCGTCGAGCGACACCGTCCCCGCCGTCGCCGCGTTCGGTGTGGCCTTCGGGTTCCCCGCCTACCGGACCGCGAGCGTGAGCGCGTCGGTGCAGGCGCAGTTCGTCGGCGCCGCCATCCGGGGCGGCTACGGCTCGAGCGGGGTGGCCGTGGGTGTGCAGGCGCGCGCGTACCCCCCCGTGCCGTGGCCGGTGCCCACCTTCGTCGGCGCCGGCGCCGACCTGTACGGGGGCCGGTTCGCCCCCCACCTGGTGCTCGGCGCGCACGTGCCCGTCGCCGAACGTTGGCGTCTCGACGTCGAGGCCGGCGTGGCCTGGGCGCCCCTGCTCGACGACGTCCGGCCGACCCCTTTCGTGACGCTCGGCGCGAGCTACGCCTTCGCGGTCGGCATCCGGGCCGGGACGGCAGAAGCCGCCGGGCCCGACGGCGGGAGGGGCTCCGGCGCGGTCTGCGGCGACCTCGCGCCCGACCCGTCGGCCCTCGGCGCCGCCGTCGACGCGACCGTGGAGCGTTTCGTCGCTGACGCGACCGCCACCTACGGCAGCATCTACCGTGGGCTCCGGTACCGCGTGTCGATCGTCGACACCGACGTGGACGGCGACGAGGCGAACGTGGAGGTGGCCTACGACGGCAGCGTCGTCGAGCGTCTCGGGGGCCGCCGGCTGACGGCGTCGGGCGAGGCGGCCATCAGCTTCCGCTGGAACGGTTGCCGATGGGTGCGCACCGGACTCCGCTACTGACCGCCCGTTCCCGGAGGCGGCGCGCCGGCGCTGGTACGCTCCGCCGGTGACGTTCCGGGCGGGCTTCCTCGAAGGGCTGCGGGACGCGGTCCCCATCCTCCTCGCGGTCAGCCCCTTCGGCCTGGTGGTCGGGGTCGCCGCGATCGAGGTCGGGCTGCCGTGGGCCCAAGCGATGGGCATGAGCTACCTCGTCTACGCCGGCACCGCGCAGCTCGCCGCCCTCCAGTTGCTCGCGGTCGGCTCGCCCGTCGCCGTCATCCTGCTGACGACGCTCCTGCTGAACCTGCGGTTCGCGCTGTACGCCGCCACGCTCGCACCGCACTTGCGCGGCCCGCGCTGGCCCACGCGCCTGTGGATGGCGTCGATCATGACCGACCAGTCGATGGCGCTCGCGACGCACCGGTTCGCCACCCATCCCGAGCGTGGCGCCAAGGGCGCCTACTACCTGGGCGTGTCCGCCTCCGTCTGGGTGGTCTGGACCACGGCCGCGACGGCGGGCGTCTTCCTGGGCGCCGCGGTCCCCGAAGGCCTGTCGCTCGAGTTCGCGGTGCCGCTCGTCTTCCTCACCTTGTGGGTGTTCGCGCTCGCGCGCGGGCGGTCGCCCGTGTGGACGGCGGGTGGCGTGGCGGCGGTCGTGGCGGTGATCGGGCAGGGCCTCCCGTACAACCTCGGGCTGCTCGCCGCGTCGTTCGCCGGCATCGCGGCCGGTACGGTCGTCGAGCTCTGGCGCGAGCGACGGGTGGCCCCGACGTGACCGCGCACGCCGGCGCCGACGTGTGGTGGCTGTTCCTCGCGATGGCGGCCCTCACGGTCGCCCTGCGCGCCAGTTTCATCGTGCTGCAAGACCGGATCCACGTCCCCGACCTGCTGCGACGCAGCCTGGCCTACGTGCCGGCGGCGGTGCTGGCCGCCATCGTGGCGCCGGCGTTCGTCGACCCGGGCGCCGGGGCCGACCTCCTGTCGCAAGCGCCGCGCTGGACGGCCGGCGTCCTGGGCGTGGTCGCGGCGCTCGTCACCCGCAACATGCTGGTCGTGTTGGTGGTGGGCATGCTCGCGTTCTGGGGCGTCCGGGCTCTGATCGGTTGACCGGCGGCGCCCGGTCTCAGCGCTCCCAATCGACGTCGAAGTCGTCCACCAGGCGGAGGCCACGATCGAGCGCGTCCACCTGGGCCATCTCGTCGTCGCTGAGCTCGAAGTCGAAGACCGAGAGGTTCTCGATCTGGTGTTCGGGCGACGACGCCTTGGGGATCGCGAGCACGCGTGGTTGCTGCAGCAGCCAGCGCAGGGCCACCTGGGCCGGCGTCTTGCCGTGCTCGGCGCCGATCGCCTGGAGCGTGGCGTCGTCGTCGAGTCGACCCCGCGCCAGCGGCGCGTAAGCGGTGAGCGTCAGGTCGAGGCTCTCCGCCTGCTCGAGCAGGGCGTCTTGCGACAGGTACGGGTGGTACTCGACCTGGTTGGTGAAGATCGGACCGCTGGCGGCCGCGCGTTCCACCCAGGAGGGGGCGAAGTTGCTCACGCCGACGTGGCGGGTGAGGCCGCGCAGACGCACCTCGTGCAGCGCGCCGAGGGTGTCCTCGAGCGGCACGTCCGTCCGCGGCCAGTGCAGGAGCAGCAGGTCGACGTGTTCGACGGCCAGCTTCTCCAGGCTCTCCTCGACGCTGGGACCGAGGTCCTCGGGGGCGAAGAAGCGCGGACGCACCTTGGTGGTGATGAAGACCTTCGAGCGGGGCACGCCCGAACGGCGTAGACCCTCGCCCACCTGACGTTCGTTGTCGTACCCCTGGGCGGTGTCGAGATGGCGGTACCCCAAGGCGAGCGCGTGCTCGACCGCCCGCATGCAGTCGTCGCCGGTCATCTGCCACGTGCCGAGACCGAGCGCCGGCACCATCGATTCGTGTTGCTCACGGAAGATCATGGGCGTAGCCTACTCGCCTCCAGCGCCCGCCCTTGGTACCGGCGCCCGGCGCACGCGGCCTGCACCGGCGGGCCCCTGTGCTGTGATGGGCGGGTGCCCCGCACCGCCTCCGCCCCCCACCCTTTCTACGGTTGGGGGGTCGTGGCGGGAGGCATGGGTCTCCAGGGCCTGCAGGCGATGCTGTTCGCCCAGTCGTTCGGTCTGTACGTGGTGGCGCTCACGAGCGAGCTCGGTTGGAGCCGCGCCTCGGTGGCCGCGGGGTACGCCCTCGTCCAGTTGATCGGCGGTCTGCTCGGACCGGGCCAAGGCTGGCTGCTCGAGCGCTTCGGCCCACGACGCGTCGCGGCGGTGGGCATCGTGGTGTTCGGCGCCGGCCTCTTCGCCACCTCGTTCGTCACGACGCTGCTCGCCTTCGGCGCCGCGATGCTCGTCACCGGGTTCGGCGTCGCGCTCTCGGGCTTCATCTCGGTCACCACCGCGATCGTCCCCTGGTTCCGGCGACGCCGCGCCACGGCGCTGGCGCTCATGTCCGTGGGGATGAGCGTGGGCGGGTTGCTCGTGCCCGTGGTGGCCTCGGCCGTGGTGGCCTACGGTTGGCGCCCCACGTTGGCCGCGTCGGGCGTGGCGATCATCGTGCTCGGTGCGCCGTGCGTCGCCCTGCTGCGGCGCGATCCGGCGCGCTACCACCAGCAGGTCGACGGCGGACCGGGCGGCTTGCCGGACGCGGTGCGCGGCGGGGTCGCCCTGCGCGACCGCGACGTGGGCGACGATTACACCCTCCGCGAGGCCCTCCGCACCCGGGCGTTCTGGGCGCTGGGCGTGGGCCACGGCGCGGCCCTGCTCGTCGTCTCGGCCGTGGTCGTGCACCTGGTGCCCCACCTCGAGTCGGGCGAAGGGCTCACCCTGACCGCCGCCGGCGCGGTCGTGGCCTTCCTCACGGCGACCACCGCGGTGGCGCAGGTGGTGGGCGGAGCGCTCGGCGACCGACTGCCGAAACGCTCGATCGTGATCACCGCGATGTTCGCGCACGCCGCCGCGCTCCTGTCGCTGGCCTGGGTCCCGGCTCCCGTCGGCGTGGTCGTCTTCGTCGTCCTCCACGGCTTCGCTTGGGGCAGCCGCGGACCGCTCATGGGCGCCATTCGCGCCGATTACTTCGGTTCGACCCACTTCGGTTCGATCATGGGCGCCTCGGCGCTCCTGATCATGGTCGGCCAGCTGGCGGGACCCGTGATCGCCGGTGTGTTGGCCGATGCGCTCGGCGACTACCGCTGGGGGTTCACCGTGCTCGCCGCGCTCGCGGCCCTCGGTTCGCTCGGCTTCGTCCTGGCCACCCCGCCGCGCCGGCGCCGGCCGCTGCCCTAACGCTCGTTAGAGGGTCGGCCCCGTCGCAGAAAGGAGGCGACGCGGCGGTTAGCCTTTCGCCCACGACCTGGAGGTCCGCCATGCCCACCATCACCAGCCAAGGACGAAGCACGGAGGTCGACACCGGCACCCGCCTCGTCAAGGCCATCGAAGCGCTCGGGATCGACATCGGCCACCGTTGCGGCGGCAAGGCCCGCTGCACCACCTGCCGGGTGGAGTTCGAGGCGGGCGAGCCCGACGTGGTCACCCGTGCCGAGTACCGCAAGCTCGTCGACGCCGGCCTGTGGGGGTCGGTGCGCCTGTCGTGTCAGGTGCTCGTCGAGCACGACATGACCGTCCGCGTGCTCAAGACCCTGCAGACCGAGGGATGGACCGACACGGGTCCCGCCGTCGACCCCGCCCTCACGCCGGAGACCGAGCGCGTGGACCGCGCCGTGCTGGAGGCCGAAGCCGCGGCGTGACGCGCGCGCCGCGACGCGCGCTACGATGACGGCCGCTGCGATCGTCGCCGCGACCGCGTCCATGGCCGATCCCCGCCCCGCACCGTCCACCCCGCCGGCTTCCGTGCCGCCCGCCGCGCCGCCGCGCTCCGCCGCGCGCGGCGCCTTCGTCTACATGGGCGGCACCCTGGCCTCGCGCGTGAGCGGCCTGCTACGCGAGGTCCTGTTGGTGGCGCTCTTCCCGGTGCGCGCCTCCGACGCCTTCCGGATCGCCTGGGCGGTCCCCAACCTCTTCCGCGAACTGCTCGCGGAGGGCGCCCTCACGAACGCCTTCGTGCCGGTGGTGCAGCGACTGCGCGGCGACGATCGGCGTGCCTTCGCCGGCGCCATGCTCACCGCGCTCACCGTCGCGAACGCGCTGCTGCTGGGCGCCGCGATCCTGGCGGCGCCGTGGATCGTCGACCTGCTGCTCGCCGCCGACGCCAACGTCGACCGCGACCTGGCGGTGCGGCTGTTGCGGCTCACGTTCCCGGTGCTGATGGCGATCAGCCTGTCGGCGCTCGCCATGGGGGTGTTGCAGGCCGAGGAGCGTTTCCTGGCCCCCGCGTGGGCGCCGGTGGCCCTGAACGTCGCCGCCATCGTCGCGATGCTGGCGTTCCCGGGGGTGCCGGAGGCGTTGGCATGGGGCGTCGTCGCCGGCGGGCTCCTCCAGGCGCTGGTGCAGGCGCCGGCGCTGGCCCGCGCGGGTCTCCTGCCGCGCTGGCGCTGGTGGCACGCGGCGATGCCCGCGGCGCTCGCGCTCATGGCGCCGTTCGCCTTCACCACCGGTGCGCGCCAGGTCCTGAACGTGGTTGCCCAACGGCTCGTGTCGAACGAGGACCTCTTCCCCGCCGGCGCCGTCACCGGCTACGCCATCGCCTCGATGCTGTTCAGCCTTCTGCTCGGGCTCTTCGCGATCAGCCCCGCGGTTGCCTTCTACGCGCGCCTGGGTCGACGCGCGGCCGAGGACGATGGCCCGGGCTTCCGCGCGGCGCTCGAGGAGGGCGCGCGCTTCATCGCGACGCTCACCGTTCCCGCGGGGGTCGCCGTCGTCTTGTTCGCGGAGCCGGCGGTGCGGGTGCTGTTCGAGGTCCTACGACCGGCCGCCGGTCAGGAGCGCGCGATCGCGCTGGCGGTCGCGGCGCTGGCCCCCTTGGGTGTCGGGCTGACCGCGTCCGGGTGGGTCAACTTCCTGCTGCGACCCTTCTTCGTACGCGGTCGGGTGCGCGCGCCGGTGGCGCTGGCGGTGGCCACCTCGGCGCTCACGGCAGTCTTGTTCGTCGTCCTGACGCCCCGTCTGGGGATCGCCGGCTTGTCCTGGGCGACGGCCGTCGCCCAGGGCGCCCTCGCCGCGGTGCTGGTCGGTTGGCATGCGCGCACCGAGGCGTGGTCGCCGGCGCCGCTCCTCTTCGACCTCGGCCGGGTGGTCCTCGCTGCCGTGGCCGCTGGTGCCGCGGCTTGGGCGGTCACGGCGCCGTTCACGGGCGGGGTGGAGGCCGGGTGGGCGCGCCATGCGCTGGTGCTCGTCGTCGGCGGCGTCACCCTCGGCGGTGTCTACGCCGCACTCGGCGCGCTACTCGGCGCTCGCGACGTGCGCGCGCTCTTGCGCCGGCTGCGGCGAACCTGAGCGGCGTCCGTCGCCGTTCAGCGGAGCGCGCCCTCGATCCGATCGACCCGCGCGACGTCCACGGCTTCCTGATGGTGGGGGATCATGCCGAGCACGAAGCCGGCTTCGCCGCCGGCCGGCACGCTCATGGCGTCATGACCGACGCCGGCGCCGGCGCCCGTACGACGTTCGGGCAAGCCGAGCGCGACGCTGGTCGCGACGATCGCAGAGGCGAGGACGAGCAGGGCGAGGGTGCGGGGGACGAGCGAACGGAACACGGGGCCTCCTGGCGAGGGCAAGTAGAGCGCGATCTTCAGGCGGCGGCCGTGTGGCGCCGCGAGGATGCAGCGGAGCTGGACGACTCGGGCCGCGTCCCGCCCACCTCGGCCGACATCGGCGGGCGGAAGCGACGCAAGCGCAACGCGTTGGTCAGCACGAACACGCTCGACAGACCCATCGCCGCGGCGGCGACGATCGGCGACAGCAGGATGCCGAACGCGGGATAGAGCACGCCGGCGGCCACCGGGATGAGCAGCGTGTTGTACCCGAAGGCCCAGAACAGGTTCTGGCGGATGTTGCGCAGCGTCGCCTTCGAGAGCGCGATCGCGTTGGGCACGTTGCGGAGGTCGCCCGACATCAGGACCACGTCGGCCGACTCGATCGCCACGTCGGTGCCCGTGCCGATCGCCAGGCCCACGTCGGCCTGCGCGAGCGCGGGCGCATCGTTGATGCCGTCGCCCACGAAGGCCACCCGGCGGCCGTCGGCCTGCAGTCCGCGCACGGCGTCGGCCTTGCCGTCGGGCAGGACCTCGGCCAGCACCTCGTCGATCCCGAGCCGTGCCGCGATGGCGCGCGCGGTGCGGGTGTCGTCGCCGGTCACCATCGCGACGCGGAGGCCCAGGTCGTGCAGGGCACGAACGGCGGCGGGCGTCGACGCCTTGATCGGGTCCTCGACCGCGATCACGGCTGCCGCCCTGCCGTCGAGGGCCACGTACATCGCGGTCTTGCCCTCGTCCGACAAGCGGTTCACGGCCTCGGCCAGGTCCCCGGCGTCGATGCCCAACTCCTTCAGGTAGCGCCCGGCACCCACGTGGACGCTGACGCCCTCGACCGTGCCGGTCACGCCGAAGCCGGGGACGGCGGCGAAGCCAGAAACGTCGCCGATCACCGCACCTTGGGCCCGCGCCGACGCCACGATCGCGCCCGCCAGGGGGTGCTCGGAGCTCGCTTCGACGGCGGCCGCGAGCGCGAGCGCCCGGTCCGCGTCGACGCCCGGCGCCACCACGACGTCGGTGACCTCGGGTCGCCCCTTGGTGAGCGTGCCGGTCTTGTCGACGGCGATCACGTCGGCCTGGCCGACGCTCTGCAAGGCGACGCCGTTGCGGAACAGCACGCCCATCTCGGCCGCTTTGCCGGTACCCACCATGATCGAGGTGGGCGTCGCCAGACCCATCGCGCACGGGCAGGCGATGATCAGCACGGCGACCATGTTCACGAGCGCGAAGGTGAGCGCCGGCTCCGGCCCGAAGGCCAACCAGACGCCGAAGGTGACGGCCGCGACGGCCAGCACGACGGGCACGAACCACAACACGACCTTGTCCACCAGCGCCTGGATGGGCAGCTTGGAACCCTGGGCGGCCTCGACCATGCCGATGATCTGCGCCAGGACCGTGTCTGCGCCGACCGCGCGCGCCTCGAAGCGGAACGCTCCCGTGGTGTTGATCGTGCCGCCGACGACCGAGTCGCCTGGCGATTTGGCGACGGCGATGGGTTCACCGCTGATCATCGACTCGTCCACGTACGACGTGCCCGACACCACGACGCCGTCCACGGGGAGGCGTTCACCGGGGCGAACCGACACGACGTCGCCGCGGCGCACGGCCCCGACGTCGACCTCGAGCTCCGCGCCGTCGCGCTCGACCCGCGCGCTCCGCGGCTGCAGGCGCATCAGCGACCGGATCGCTTCGCCGGTGCGCCCCTTGGCGGTCGCCTCGAAGTAGCGCCCGAGCAAGATGAGCGTGACGATGACGGCCGAGGCCTCGTAGTAGACGTGGACGGTGCCCGCCGGGAGCAGCCATGGCACGAACGTCGCGACGACCGAGTAGCCGTAGGCGGCACTGGTGCCGATCATGACGAGCGAGTTCATGTCGGGCGAGCCGCGCCGCAGCGCCGGCCAGCCCTTGGCGTAGAAGCGCGCGCCAGGACCGAACTGCACGGCCGTCGCGAGCACGAACATCGTGTAGAAGAGCGTCTGCGGCGGGACGAGACCGTGGAGCCAGGCGCCGAAGGGTGCGATGAGCATGGCGCCCATCTCCAGCATGAAGATCGGCACGGTCAGGATCGCGGCCGTGACGAGCGCTTGGCGCAACGAGCGATGTTCGACCTCGCGGCGCTCGCGTTCGGCGTCGCTGCGGCTTTGTTGGGCGCTCTCCTCCATCACGTCGTAGCCGGCGTCCCGCACGGCGTCCACCAGTCGATCGCGGGGTGCGACGTCCGGCAGGTACCGCAAGGTCGCGCGTTCGGTGGCCAGGTTGACGTTGGCCGCGAGCACACCCTCGACACGTCCCAGGGCACGCTCGACGCGCGCGCTGCAGGCGGCGCACGTCATCCCCGTCACGCTCAGCTCGGTCTCGGCCACGACGGGCTCGTAGCCCGCACCCTTGATGGCGTCCAACACCTGGATGGGCGTCAGGGCGCTCGGGTCGAAGCGGATCGTGGCCTGCTCGGTGGCCAGGTTGACGTTCGCTTCGGTGACGCCGTCGAGGCGACCGAGCGTGCGCTCGACACGAGCGCTGCACGACGCGCACGTCATGCCTGCCACGCCGACGCGAAGGCTCGCCATCGACGTGTCGGTGGGCTGGTCGGGGGTCGTGGCGGGGCTCGACATGGTGGACTCCTGGGTGCGAGGGACGTTCACGTCGCCATCCTACCCCACCCGGGGTGGGGTAACCAAGCGATCATGAACCGGCGAGTGGTGGGCCGGTCGCATCACGACCTGTACTTCAGCGCCTCCATGAGCTCGTCGACGAGGTGCTCGGTGTCGCCGCGCAACGCAGCGGTGGCCACGTGATCACGCACGTGCGAACGCAGCACGCCCTCGGTGACCTTGCGCAACGCTCCCTGCACGGCGCTGACCTGCTTGAGCACGTCGACACAGTAGACGTCGGGGTCCTCGAGCATGCGCAGCACGCCCTCGACGTGGCCCTTCACGCTCTTCAGGCGGCGCGCGGCGTCGACGCGGACCTCGCCGTCCAGATGAAGGCAATGCACCGCGTCCATGGTCGGCGTTTCGGCCGCCTGGGCGACGCCCGGCCCTGGATCGAGGACGCTCATGCGCCCGTGGGCGCGGCCTGGTACCCCTCGTCTTGCACCGCGGCGACGAGTCGTGCGACACGTCGGCTCGACCGTCGACCCGAGCGCGTCCGTTCGCCAGGTCGACGTCGGCATGGGAGACGCCGTCGACGCTCTCGAGCGCCTTCTTCACCGCCGCCGTACAGTGGCCGCACGTCATGCCTTCGATCTTGAGTTCCATCATGGTCGCCTCCTGTGCTCGCCTGTTGACGCTCCGTAGGCCCGTACCCAGGCGGGGTGGGTCTGGTGGCTTCAGCCTACATCGGTGTGACCGGGACATCCGGGTCGAGTGCGACCGTTCAGCCTCCTTCGGCTCGAACGGTCCTGCCCGCGAGGTGCGGGCCGAACCGCGAACGGTGCGTGCGCGTGGTCGAAGGGGCGGGTTGACGTGCTCCACGGCCTGCGCACCACGTTCACGGCGCTGCGCAACCCGGCGTTCGCGCGGCTCTACCTCGCCCAGCTGATCCACTTGCTCGGGGACGCGTTGGTGTGGGTGGCCATCGCGGTGCTGGCCTTCGAGTTGGCGGGCGAGGATGCGGCGGTCGTGCTCGGCGTGGCGCTGACGCTGCGGGTGGCGGCGTTCGTGGTGCTGTCACCTCTGGCCGGCGTCCTGGCCGACCGCCTCAGCCGCGAAGCGATCCTGGTGACGGCACTGATGGCGCGCGTGGCGGTGCTTCTGTTCCTGTCCTCGGCGACCGAGGCGTGGCAACTCTACGTGGGCATGCTGGCGATGAACGCCCTGACCGCCTTCTTCACACCCACGTACCAGGCCTCGGTACCCGCCGTCACCACCCGTGCCGAGTACCCCAGGGCCATCGCGCTGTCGGGGGCGACCTTCGAACTGCTCGGCGTGCTCGGGCCCGGCGTGGCCGGGGGCCTGGCGGTCGCGTTCGGGGGACGGTCGTTGTTCTGGGTGGCGGGCGTCACGGCCGTCATCGCCGCCGGCCTCATCTTGAGCCTGCGCCACCGCCTGGACGGGGCGAACACGGACGAGCCGGCCGGCGCCGTCGACGAGGCTGACGTCGAGCGGGGCTGGCGATCGCTCACCACCGGGTCCCGTCGCCTCTGGCGCGATCCGGTCGTGCGCTACGGCCTGTCGCTCGAACTCGTGGCGTCGGTGGCGGGCGCGTGGATCCTCGTCAACTCCGTGGTGTTGGTCAAGGGGGGGCTCGCGCTCGACGACTTCGCCTACGGGGTGCTGATGGCGAGCTTCGGTCTGGGCGCCACGCTGGCGGCGTTGGCGGTGGGCGCGTTGGCCACGAAGGTGAAGGCGACCACGTTCCTCGTCGTGGGTGCAGCCGCCATCTCGCTGGCGGTGCTGCCCGCGAACCTGGTGCCCTACGGCTTGCTCCTCCCCTTTTGGTGGATCGCGGGCGTTGGCACCAACTGGGTGAACCTCCCCATGTTGACGCTGCTCGCCGAGCGGACGCCGGCGTCGCTCCAGGGGCGTGTCTACGGCGCCCACTTCGCGTGGAGTCACCTGTGGTGGTTGGGTGCCTACCCGCTGGCCGGGTGGCTGGGCAGTTGGCTGCCCGAGCGCTCGTTCCTGGTCGGCGGCGCGTTGTCGCTCGCCCTGCTCGTCGTCGTCGAGCGTGGGCTGGGGCCCGCAGCGCGCCGCGCGGCGGCGGTGGCGCAGTCCAGATCGAGCCACGCGTCGGACGAAGGTGCGATCACCGGCGACGGCTGACGTCGCGGCGTGCCACGACCGGCGTCAGGGCGCCGGTTGTGATTCCAGCGACACGCTCGTCGCGTGCAAGCCCGGCACCACGAGCATGTCGGCGCCGGCGCGTCGGAGCCGCCCATCGGCCGGTTGCCGGATGCGTCGGGTCTTCGGGTCCAGCCCGAGCTCGATCGCGTGGGCGACCCCGCGTCGACATCGCCGTGCTTGACGCCGGCGAAGCGAAGCCTTCACGCCCCCTTGACCGTGTTGTCGCAGCCTCGTCTCAAGCACCGGAGTGGTGCCCGGAAGGACATTCGATGAGAGACACCCCGTACGACCCGATCGGAGACCGACCCCCGCGCGCAGCGTCTGCGCGTGCGGGTCGAGGACGGCGGTGAACCGTGATGGGCTGGCCCGGTTGGGGCATGGGCGGTGGTTGGTTCGGCATGATCCTGTTCTGGATCCTGGCGATCCTCGCGATCGTGTGGCTTGCGCGCGCCCTCGACGTGGGCCGTCTCTGGCGGACCCGAGACGAGAAGCATGCGCCCCGGGCTCCGACCGAGGACCGGGCCTTGGCCGTCTTGCGCGAGCGCTACGCGCGGGGTGAGATCGACACCGACGAGTTCGAGCGTCGCAAGCGGGATCTCGTGGGGCCGTCGTGAGCACGCCGGGCAGCAGCCGTTCGTATGGGCAGGGGTGCGACCCCTCGCGCGGTACCCCTGCGATGACGTACCTCCCTCGAGAGAGGCGCCCGCCCGCATGTGGCTGGAGGAGGCACCGTGAAGCTCGGTCGAGCCACGTTCGTCCTCGTTCCGTCGGGCATCGCGTGGGCGTCCGCAGCCGCCTAACCCAACGACCTCCAACGCGATACGCAGAACGGCGCGCTGCTCGAGATCACGCTGCAAGATCCCGCGGTCACGCTCGTCGATGGTCTCCTCGTGTGGGACGTGCAACTCGAGACCCACGCCGGAGACCTGAGGCCCCTCGACCTCGATGCCGCCATCGCCATGAACGAAACCGGACGCGTCGAAGCCACGACCCCGAACGCCGAGAGCGGCCTTGACCGAGGAAGGTCCGAAGTGCCCGAGGGTTGCCACCTCGAACCTGCCACGACCAGTCCACGGCCTCAGCCGAAGGGACCCTGCGCGCTCGTCGAGATGGACGTCCGCGGCATGGGTTGCCCTGCCTGCGCGAGGCGCGTCCGCAACGCGCTTCTCGCCGTCCCCGGCGTCCTCGACGCTGACGTTCGGCTCGAAGCGGGGCAGGGAAGCGTGCTCTACGATCCCATCTACACGTACTCCGAGCGTCTCGCCAAGATCGTGTTCCAAGCAGGGCGTGCCAGTCACCACGACTACCGGGCGACCGTCACCAGTGTCCGGATCATGGCGACTCCAGAGGACCGGTCCGGCGCGACGAGCACCTCGGGTCTCGCCTCTTCAGCGGCGCCGGTGGTCTGGCGACGCGCCTGAAACGTCAGGCGTGGCCGATCGCGGCGAGCCTCGGGGTCATGGGGGACGAGGGTCAGGGTACGGGCGGCGCGGCGGCGGCGCCGACAGCGTCGACCTCCGGCTCGCAAGCGTCGCACGCGTCGAAGAGACGGACGATGCCGAGCCGGTCGAGCCTCACCGTCTCCACGTGCGAGAAGCCGGCGTCCTCGACCAGCGTCAGGACGCCAGCGCGCCCCGAGGGACCTCGGCGACGAGCTGTGGTTTGGACCACGGATCGCGTCGAAGATCTCGGGAACGACGATGGCTCGGTCCTCTCCTCAACGCTCCCAGCGTCGCAACAACTGCGCGTTCAGCGCGACGACGACCGTGCTCGCAGACATGAGCACCGCCCCCGCGGCCGGCGACAGCACCATGCCCCACGGTGCCGCCACGCCGGCGGCGAGCGGGATCGCGATGATGTTGTACCCGGCCGCCCACCACAGGTTCTGGACCATCTTGCGGTACGTGGCCCGCGAGAGGTCGACGATCCGCACCACGTCGCGAGGATCGGATCGCACCAGCACCACGTGCCCCGCCTCGACGGCGACGTCGGTGCCGGCACCGATGGCGATGCCGACGTCGGCGGTGGCGAGCGCGGGCGCATCGTTCACGCCGTCGCCCACCATGGCCACGGTGTGGCCGTCCCGCTGCAGTTCCTGCACCTTCGACGCCTTGTCCTCGGGTTGGACCTCCGCGAACACGAGGTCGATGTCGAGTTCGGCCGCGACGCCCTCGGCGACCGCGCGCGCGTCACCGGTGAGCATTGCCACCTGGATGCCGCGCGCATGCAGGTCGGCGACCGCCTGTCGGCTCTCCTCGCGGATTGCGTCGGCGATGGCGAAGACGGCGTTCACGCGACCTCCGCGTACCAGGTAGATCGCCGCCTGGCCCCGGTCTGCGGCCGCGTCGGCCGCCCCTTGCAGGGACGCGGGCACCTCGAGCGATCGCTCGGCGAGCAGCGCCGGACCGCCGACGAAGGTCTCGGCGCCATCCACGTTGGCGGCCACCCCTCGTACCGCGAGAGCGCGCGGAACCCCTCGGCGCTCGGCACGTCGATCCCCCGCTCCTCGGCGCTCCGGACGATGCCGCGTGCGATGGGATGTTCCGAATCGGCTTCGACCGCGGCGGCGAGGCGCAGGGCCTCGTCTTCGTCGCCGCCGTCGGCGACGTGCATCGCCACGACCCGATGGGACCCGAGTGTGAGGGTCCCCGTCTTGTCGAACACGACCATGTCGACGTTGCGCGCTTCCTCGAGGCCGCGACGGTCGCGTATGAGCAACCCGTTCCGAGCACCGAGCGTCGTCGAGATCGCGACCACCAGGGGCACCGCCAAGCCCAGCGCGTGGGGGCAGGCGATCACCAACACCGTGACCGTCCGCACGACGGCCACGTCCACCCCTTCGCCGACCAAGAACCAGACGACGAACGTCACGATGCCCGCGCCGATCGCGACCGCCGTGAGCAGCCGGGCCGCCCGGTCGGCCAGGTGTTGCGCGCGCGACTTCGACGTCTGTGCGTCCGCCACGAGCCGCATGATCCCCGAGAGCTTCGTGGACTCGCCGCTGGCGGTCACGCCGGATCCGAAGCGACCCCTCGCCGTTGATCGTTCCGGCGATCACGGTTTCGCCTTCGCCGCGCTTCACCGGCCTGACTCACCCGTGATGGCCGACTCGTCGAGCGTGCTGGTGCCGCTCCTGCACCTCGCCGTCGGCGGGTACGTTCTCGCCGGGCCGTACGAGGACCAGGTCGCCCTCGCGTAGTCTCCTCGACGCGACACGCTCCTCGCGGCCGTCGACGATGCGGGTGGCGGTGTCGGGCAGCAGCTTGGCCAGTTCTTGCAGGGCGCCGCTCGCCTGGGCGATGGATCGCATCTCGATCCAGTGGCCGAGCAGCATGATGGTCACCAGCGTGGCCAGTTCCCACCACAGCGCGACGCTGTCGAGCCAGCCCAGCTTCGACCACCCACGAGAAGACGAAGGCGACGCTGATCGCCAGCGAGATGAGCGTCATCATCCCGGGCAGGCGTCGACGCAGTTCGGCGGCGGCGCCGCGGAGGAACACGAGACCACCGTAGAAGAAGACGATCGTGCCCAGCACCGCGGGGATCCAGTTCGAGCCCGGGAAGACAGGGGCGCGGTAGTCGAGGAGCATCTCGACGTGGGGCGACCAGACGACGACCGGGATCGTCAGGAGCAACGACAGCCAGAACTTGGATCGGAACGCTTCGGGTGAATGACCCGCGTGGGCGTCGTGACCGCCATGCGCGTCCCCGTGTCCGGTCGCGGACGCAGACTCGCTCTCGCGTCCGTGCGTCCTCGTGCCCACTCGACCGGCGCCTGGGCATCGTGCTCGTGGGCCGCGGCACCGTTCACGCCGTGACGGCGGCTCCGCCCTCGATGCTCCGTGGTCATGCGTTTCGTCGGTCATCGCGCCTCCCTGAGATCCCCGCCGATCTCGGCGCACGATCGTACCCCACCCCGGGTGGGGGTGGGTGTCACGTGCCCGAGGCGCGGCGGGTGATCGAGAACGGTCACGAGCACCGGGGGAGCGACCGACGGATCGGCCGCTCCCCGGAGCGCGAACGTCCCGTGGCGTCAGCGTTCGGACTCCGACGCTCACCTCGCCGGTCCGTCCGTCGATCACCAGGGTCCGCTCCTCGTCACCATCTTGGTAGACGACCTCGTACGTGAACGTCGGACCCGTGACCTCGAGCTCTTCGACGTCGGTGCCTCGTCCGGCCAGGAAGGCGCGGGCCAAGCGCTCGGCTTCGGCAGCGCCCATCACGCCGCCCGTCCACGCGGCCCCACGTGCCGACGCCATCCATCCTCATGCCGCCCGGCATCATCATGCCGCCCCGCATCCCCATGCCGGGCGTACCCAAGTCCGGACCTCCGTTGGCGCCGAACCCGCCGTGCATTCCCATGCCGCCGTGCATGCCGTGCGTCCCCACGCCGCCGTGCATCCCCATGCCGCCATGCATCCCGTACAGCCCACCGTCACCGAAAGGTGGGACGCCTACCGCGCGTCGTGGGCCCCGAGAAGCCTTGGCCACCCATGCCCATCGAGCCCGGGTCCCATCGAGCCAGGGCCCATCGAGCCCATGCCCATCGGTCCGACGAAGCCGTCACCGAGCAGCGTGCGCATCTGCTGGATCTCGGTCACCTGCGTGTCGATGATCGAGCGCGCGAACGCCGCGACCTCGTCGTGTTCGGCCAGGTCGTAGGCGAGGAGGGTCTGCGCCTCGTGGACCGCCATCATGTGGTGGAAGATCATCTCCTCGAGGAAGGCGTGCTCGACGTCTTCGGCCGGCGCCTCGCCCAGGTCGGTCATCATCGGCCGGTAGGCGACGTCGCGCTCGGCGTCGGGATACCAGCGGTCGAGCCAGGCCTCCATCCTGTCGATCTCTTCGCTCTGGGTGGCGACGATGGCGTTCGCGAGCTCGAGGAGTTCCGGCTGCTCGGTCACCTCGAGCAGGCGCTGGGCGCTCTCGACCGCTTCGCGGTGGTGCGGGAGCATGTGCACGAGGAAGCTGACCTCGTCGACGGTTTGGGTCGCCATCATGCCTTGCATCGGCATCATGCCTTGCCCTTGCCGAGCGGTGTCGGCGCCGGGACGGTTCATGCCCTGTGCCAGCGCGACGACCAGCAACGTCGATGCGGCGGCGAGGGCGAGCGAACGGGTGATGCGAACGGGTCGGGTCATCGGGGGCCTCCGAGCGTGGGTGAAGGGTTTCGGGTCGACGGCGGACGACCCTCGCGGTTCAGGGCCGCCCGCCGCGCGAGGAACTCCGCCTCGTCGATCTCGCCGCGCGCGAAGCGGAGCCGTAGGACGGCCTGCGCATCGTCGGACGTCTCGTCGGGTTCGCCGAGGTCGCGGGGTCCCGGCAGCAGCGTGTGGGCGATCGCCACGGCGACGAGCACGGTCAGCACCAGGAGTGCGATCATCCAGAGCACACCCGTCGGGTCTCCCCAATGCATCCATGCGGTCCAACCGTGCATCACGTGCCTCACCTCGAAGCAACCCTACGGGTGCCGCGTTCTGCGCGTGTGGCGCGCATGTCAAGCTGCGGTGAACGACCGGTGGATGCGGTGACGGGCGTGGGGCGCCATGCCAGGGAGGACCGCCATGAAGCAGACCATCCTCATCGTCGAAGACGACCCCGACGTCGTACGGGTCGCACGCGCCTACCTCGAACGCGAAGGGTTCGCGGTGGCGGTCGAGGGGGACGGCGAGGCCGGCCTGCTGCGCGCGCGCAGCCAACCGCCGGCGCTGGTGGTCCTCGACTGGATGCTGCCGCGGGCGTCGGGGCTCGACGTGCTGCGGCGGCTCCGCGCGGAGGGCGACACGCCCGTCATCCTGCTCACCGCCCGGACCGACGAGGCCGACCGCGTGCTGGGGCTGGAGCTCGGCGCCGACGACTACCTCGTCAAGCCCTTCAGCCCGCGGGAACTGGTCGCGCGGGTGCGCGCGGTGTTGCGCCGTACCGAGGCCCGCGGCGACGACGCCCGCGAGATGACGATCGGCCCGCTCCGCCTCGACGTCGCCGCGCGGCGTGCCTTCGTGGACGGCGGGTCGCTCGACCTGACGACGCTCGAGTTCGACCTGTTGCTCGCCTTCGCTCGGGCGCCGAGCCGGGTCTTCCGGCGCGAGGAGCTGATCGAACGCGTCTGGGGCACCGAACACGACGGCAGCGACCGGGTCGTCGACGTCCACGTCTCCAACCTGCGGCAGAAGCTCGTCGCGGCCGGCGCCGACGGGCTCTTGCGCACGGTCCGTGGCGTCGGGTACGCGCTCGGGTGAAGCGCCGGACGGCACGGTTCGGGGACGTGTCGTCCCAGCAGGTGAGCGGCCTGGTGGTGCGGGTGTTCGCCGCCAACCTGGTCGTGGTGGTGGTGGCGGCGGTGGGCGCGCTCCTGGCGGGCACCGCCTTGGCGCCCATCGTGCTCGAGGGCCACCTGCGGACGATGGGTGACGTCGCCGACGCCGCCGGCGTCGGCGACGACGTGGCGATGGGCGACATGATGGCCGACCTCGAGTCCACCTACCGCACGGCGCTCGCACAGTCGCTCTTGTGGGCGGTCGCGGTCGCCACCGTCGCGGCCGCGGTGGTCGCGTGGTTCGTCACGGGGCGCTTGGTCGCTCCGCTGCGCGCCATGCGGGAAGCCAGCACGGCGATCGCGGCCGGAAGGTACGGTCGTCGCCTCGACACGACCGGACCCGGCGAGATCGGCGACCTGGCCGCCGCCTTCAACGTCATGGCGGCCGCGCTCGAAGGGGGCGACCGGGTGCGGCGCCAGCTCGTCACCGACCTGGCCCACGAGTTGCGAACGCCGATCTCGAACTTGCGCGGCTACCTCGAGGCGCTGGAGGACGGGGTCTTCGAGCTCGACGACACCACACGCGGCGCGGTGCGGCGGCAGGTCGACCGCCTCGAGCGGTTGGTGGCCGACCTCGCCCTGCTGCACGACCTCGAGGCTGGCCAGGTGCCGGTGGTGGTGGAGCACGCCGACCTCAGGGCGCTCGCGGCGGGCAGCGCGGCGGCCGTCCAGGCCCGCTTCGACGAGAAGGGGGTCGACCTGTCGCTGGACGCGCCGCCCGATCCCGTCGCCGTCGTGGCCGATGCCGTTCGGTTCGGCCAGGTGCTGGAGAACCTCCTCGTCAACGCGCTGCGTCACACACCCCCCGGGGGTCGGGTGCGCGTTCTCGTGACGTCCGACGGTCCTCGGGCACGGGTCGAGGTCCGCGACACGGGCCCCGGCGTGCCCGCCTCCGAGCGCGAGGCGGTGTTCCGCCGCTTCTACCGGGGCGATCCGGCCCGCGGGGTCGCGGCGGGCGAGGGCACCGGCGTCGGCCTGACGATCGCGAAGGCGCTCGTCGAACGCCAAGGCGGCACGATCGGCGTCCGCGAAGCCGAAGGGGGCGGCGCGGCGTTCTTCGTCACCCTGCCGGCCGTCGGCGGCGCGCCCGGGGACGCGGAGTAAGGATGTCGTGACGGGGCCACCCTAAGGTGGTCGCATGATGCCGTCCCGGACCTCGCCCGCCGCCGTACCCGTCGCCATCGACGAGCACTACGCGGCCCGCTGGCGCCGGACCCTCTTGATCGCCATCCCGTTCGGCGCTCTGGCGTTCGTCGTCGGGGGGCTGCTCGACGGGCCCAGCGGTCAGTCGACCCCCTACGACCTCGTCGTGTACCCGGTGATGGCCGTCGTGCTGATCGCCCTGCACGTGCTTCTGGGCTTGCACGCGCGTTCGCTCGGCCTCGTCGTCCTCACGATCGTGGGCGGCACCAGCCTGTTCCTGCTGAGCAAGCTCGTGTACCTGCTGGGGACCGGCATGCCGGCCGGCATGGTCCAGGCGGAGCTCACGGAGAGCTTCTTCTGGATGCCCGTCATCTACATCCTGTCCTTCGTGCTGCCCGAGGTGCGGCTGGGCCGACAGATCGCCACGGTGTTCACCGGGGCGGTGCTGCTGGTGTGCCTGACGTACGTGGTCTGGCCGGCGCTGCCGACCCGAAGCTGGGGCGTCGTGTCCGCGGTCCTCCAACTGAACCTGGCCAACACCGTGCTCCTCGCGCTCACGCAGGCCTTCATCGGCTTCAAGGAGTCGTACGTGCGCGCCCACGCCCGGATCGAGACCGCCGAGCGCTACGCGGCGATCGACGCCCTCACCGAACTGCCCAACCGCTTCAGCCTGCAGCAGCGCCTCATCGCGTCCCTGGGGGAAGCCGCCCGGCAGGGTGAACGGGTGGCGGTGCTGTTCATCGACGTCGACGGCTTCAAGGTCCTCAACGACACGCTCGGCCACGAAGCCGGCGACCACCTGCTCAAACAGCTCGCCGACCGGCTGCGGCGCGTGGTGCGCAAGGACGACTTCATCGCTCGGATCAGCGGCGACGAGTTCGTGCTCCTCATCGAAGGCATCGAAGAGCCGCAGGTGGCCGCCTTCGTCGCCCAGAAGCTGCAGGCCGACCTCGTCGCACCGTTCCACCTGCTCGACCAGTCGTTCCGGGTGACGGTCAGCATCGGCATCTCCGTGTTCCCCGACGACGCGCAGGACCCGGACGCGCTCCTGCGCCATGCCGACAGCGCCATGTACCGGGTCAAGCGCTCGGGCAAGAACGGTGTCCAGCAGTACCGGGGCGAGACCGACGCGCAGCTCGAGCGTCAGCGCGCGCTGGAGCGCGACCTGCGGACCGCCGTGCAGGACCAGACGCTCAGCCTGGTGTACCAGCCGCTGCACGACCTGCAGACGGGCGAGGCGCGCAAGTTCGAGGCGCTGCTGCGCTGGTCGCATCCGGACTGGGGCCACGTCTCGCCCACCGAGTTCATCCCGCTCGCTGAGCAGAGCGGGCTGATCGTGCAGTTGGGCACGTGGGTGCTCAACGAGACGTGCCGGCAGGCCAAGGCCTGGCAGCGGCTCACGCATCGCGACGTCCAGGTGTGCGTGAACGTCTCGCCGCTGCAGTTCGCACAACCGAGCTTCTACGACTCGGTCGTCGACGCGCTCGAGCTCCATGGGATCATGCCCGAGGCGATCGAGCTGGAGCTCACCGAGAACATCGTGCTCCACGGCGTCGACCACGTCACGTCGACCCTCGATCGGCTGCGGCGGTTGGGTGTCGGGCTCGCCGTCGACGACTTCGGCACCGGCTATTCGTCGCTCGCCTACCTGCGCGACCTGCCCATCGACACGATCAAGATCGACCGTTCGTTCGTCAAGGACCTCGGCTCCCCGCGCAAGGGACCGCAGTTCGCCCTGGCCCTGGTGGAGGCCATCACGGGCATCGCCAAGTACCTCGACCTCGCGGTGGTCGCCGAGGGCATCGAGACGCAGGCGCAGTGCGACCTGCTCAAGTCGTTGGGTTGCCATCTGGGGCAGGGGTACTACTTCGCCAAGCCGATGCTGGCCGACGAGGTCGACGCCTACCTGCGGCCCATGGACGTCATCCGCACCGACGACCGTGCGGTCCTCGTGAACTGATCGGGGCGCTCAGTCGACGGCCGTCAGCCAGAGGGTCATCGACCCCACCGTGCGGTCACCTGCCTCCACGGTGCACCGGAAACGCGCTCCGTCCTCGTCCGAACCGTCGCGGACGACGCGGAAGCGGGCCCGTTCCCCCGCCCAGGCCAGGTCGTCGGCGGCGATCTCGCCACGGGTGACGCGGAACGGGCGGCCGTCCGTCGAGCGCGTGCCCACGAACAACCGACCGGCGAGGTACGACAGCTGCCCCATGAGGACGGCCACGGGGAGGGCCGGATAACCGTCGAAGTGGCCGATGCAGGCGCTGGCGGGCAGGGGGTCGATGGTCTGCTCGATCGCGTCCTCCGTGCGGACGAACGTGTCGTCGAGCAGCCGTCCGTAGGGGTTCGCCAGGCTCGGGGTCGGGGCCGCGTGGACCCGGAAGAGGCGCTCGAACGCGGGTTCGGTCAACACGGCGTACTGCAGGTCGAACGTCGCCAGCGGGTCCTCGCCCACGCTGGCCTCGACCCGGACGCTCGCCGCACGTTTCCCCAGGTCGATCACCTCGCTTCGCAAGCGCGACGGGCGTGCCGTACGGCGCGGCGTGGGGTCGGTATCGACACGTCGCCAGGCGCGCGAGGTAGTAGCGGCGCGCCTCGTCGCGCTGCGACGCCGCGGCGTGCGCCGAGGCCGGCGATCGCGGCGTGGCGGCCGACCTCGGCGGCGGGCATGGGGCCGACCTCGCCCACAAGCGGGCGATTCGGCCTCGACCTTCGCGGTGAGCCACAAGCCGTCGAGGGCGACGTCCCGGAGCGCGTAGTAGGGCGGTCGGACGCAGAAGCGGGTCAGCAGCCTGGTCGTGTCGGCCTGCGAGGAGGTCGGGTGCGCCCGCGGGGTCGAGGTAGATCGGCATGCCGCCGACCATACGCATGCGACCGGGGGTTGGGGACGCCGAACGGCTCACACCGGAGGCACGCTGGGCGCGGACGCGCGGCCCACGTTGACACCGCGCGCCGCGGTTCCGGGATATTGCGTCTCGACGGTCGCGCAGACGGGCGGCGACACGAAGGGGTGGTCGACGCATGGAGCTGATGCTGGGCGTGTTGGGGGGCATCGGTCTGTTGGTCGCGATCGCCGCGAACACGGCGAGCATCTCCCGGTACCTCGACGAGCGCCGCGAACGTCGAGAGGGGCGCGCCGCGCGGCGCGAGGCGACGGTGGAGGTCCCGCCAAGGCCGCAGGAAGCCGTCGCGCCGGCACCCGCGCCAGCGTCCGCGAAGCCCGCGATCCGCACGCCGGACCAACGCGTGCGGGTGTTCGTCAGCTCGACGCTGGTCGAGCTGGCCGAGGAGCGCGACGCCGTGCGGGCGGCCGTGACGGCCTTGCGCCTCACGCCGGTCATGTTCGAAGCCGGCGCGCGCGCCCACCCGCCGCGCGAGCTCTACCGTGCCTACCTCGACCAGAGCGACGTCTTCGTCGGCGTGTACGCCGCGCGGTACGGCTGGGTGGCCCCCGACGAGACCGTCTCGGGCCTCGAGGATGAGTACCTCCGCTCCGGCGATCGCCCCAAGCTGATCTACGTCAAGCGCGTCGACGACGCGCGCGAGCCCCGGCTCGAAGCGCTGCTCGAGCGGGTGCGCGCCGACGATCGGGTCAGCTACCGGCCCTTCAAGGACGCCGTGGAACTGCGCGACCTGGTGGCCGACGATCTGGCCACGCTGCTCTCGGAGCGCTTCGACGACGGGCCCGGGGCCGCGCCCGCCGCGGCGGCGCTGCCGGTGCCGGTCCTGTGGGGGCCGCTCTTCGGGCGCGAGCGTGAGCTCGAGCGCGTTCGGGCCCTCTGGGCCGACCGGACCGTGCGGCTGGTGACGCTCCTCGGTCCGGGCGGGATCGGCAAATCGCGCCTGGCGCTCGAGCTCGCCCATCGCGCCCGGACCACCTCGGGCGACGCGGTGGCGTTCGTCGGCCTGCAGGCCGTGACGCGAGCCGAGGCGGTCCCCGCCGCGATCGCCGAAGCCTTGGGGCTGCACCCGCCGGACGAAGGTGCGGCGCTCGAAGCCCTGGAGGCGTACCTGGGTCCACGGCGCACCCTGCTCGTGATCGACAACTTCGAACAGGTGATGGAGGCGGCGGCGCTCCTCGCGCGCCTGCTCGAGCGCGCGCCCGACCTGCGGATCCTCGTCACGAGCCGCGCGCCCCTGCGGCTCTCGGCGGAGCGCTGCGTGCCGGTCGGCCCGCTCACCGTTCCGCCCGCGGAGGGAGACGACCCGCTGGCGGTGGCCCGCGCCAACGCCGCGGTGGGCCTGTTCGTGTGGCGGGCACGGGCGGCCGATCCCGACTTCGATCTCACGCCGGCCAACGCCCCGCTCCTGCTCGACCTGGTGCGGGCCCTCGAGGGCTGGCCGCTCGCGGTGCTCCTGGCCGGTGCGCGCGCGGGCCACACCTCGCTCGAGGAGCTACGGGAGCGCTTGGTCCGCCCGCTCGACACCCTGGTCGGCGGCGCCCGCGACCTCCCCGAGCGCCAGCAGACCCTGCGCCGGACGATCGCCTGGAGCGTGGACCTGCTCGACCCCGCCGCGCGGACGCTGTTGCGGCGCATGAGCGTGTTCGTCGGCGGCGCCGGGCTCGACGCGCTGCAGGCGGTGGCGGGGCCGCTCGAGTCCGGACGCTCCGTCCTCGACGCGCTCGGCGACCTCGTCGACCATAGCCTCGTGCTGCGCGTGCTGACGCCGAGCGGCGCGCGGTACGTGCCCTACGAGCTCGTCCGGGAGGCCGCCCTCGAACTGCTCGAGGCGTCGGGCGAGCGCGCGGGCGTCGCGGAGCGGCACGCGGCGTGGTTCGTGCGGCTGGCGATCGAGGCCGGCCCCGAGGCCTTCCGCGGAGGCGACCACCAACTGGCGCGGCTGCACCTCGAGACGGACAACCTCGACGCCGCCATCCGACGGTGCCTGGCCGTCGACGACGTCGACGCGGTGGCGCAGGTCGCCCGCGCCCTCTGGCTCGTCTGGTGGATCCAGGGGCGGACGGACGCCCAGCTGCCCTGGATCCGCGACCTGCTGGCACGGGACGACCTGAGCGCCTCCCAGCGCGCGGCCCTGGCCGTGGCGGCCGCCGCGGCGCATGGTCCAACGGGGCGACGGCGCGCGCGACGAGGCGCGGGCCCTGCTCGACGTCGCGGACGCCGCCTGCCAGGCGGCCGGCGACGTGCGGGGTGCCATCTCGGTGGCGATCGGGCGCGCGGTGGTGGCCGCCCGCGAAGGCGACTTCGACCGGACCGTGACGATCGCCGAGAGCGTGCGCGGACGCGCGGCCGAACTCCGGTGGGCGTGGGCCGAGACGTTCGCCGGGGTCATGCTGGCGCGCGCGGCGCTCGGCCGGGGCGACCTGGACGCGGCCGTGTCGTGGGGCGAGGCGGCCGCGGGTTTGCAGACCCGCACGGGCGACAGGCAGTCGGAGGGTTGGGCCCGCCTGTGCCTCGCTGTGGCGCACACGCTCGCGGGGCGATTCGACCGCGCCGCTCGTGAACTCGACGTGGCCCTCCGCGCGTACGACGAGCTCGCGTACCACGCCGCGGCGACCTTCGCGCTCGAGACGGCGGCCTTCTTGGCGAGCCGGGCGGGTCGGCGGGAACGGGCGCTGCACCTCGCGGGCGCGGCGGCGACCGCCGTGCGGTCCTTCGGTTCGGGGGGGTTCGCGCCGGAGTCGCTCATCATCGGGCGTGAGCTGCACGCGTTGCGGACGGCCGCCGACGACCCGACCCTGGCGCCGCTGTGGCTGGAGGGCACCCGGATGCCGCTCGACGTCGCCCTGCGCTACGCCCGCGGGGCCGACGGGCCGTCGCCGGCGTCCTCCCCGTCGTGACGCGCGGGCGAACCTACATCCGGCCGAAGACCACCGCGGCGTTCTGACCGCCGAACGCGAAGTTCGTCGAGAGGACCACGTCCACCTTCGACGCTCGCGCGGTGTGGGGGATGTAGTCCAGGTCGAGTTCGGGGTCGGGGTCGTGCAGGTTGCGCGTCGGCGGCAACACGCCCGAGTGCAGCGCCTGGACGGACGCGATGCCCTCGATGCCACCGGCGGCCCCCAGCGTGTGACCCGTCATCGACTTCGTCGACGAGACGGGCGGCACGCGCTCGGACGAACCCCACACCTGCTTGAAAGCGAGCGTCTCGTTGAGGTCGTTGGCCGGGGTGCTGGTGCCGTGGGCGTTGACGTAGCCGACGCGCTCCGCGTCGAGGCGGGCGTCCCTGAGCGCCCACCGGATGCACCGCACCGCGCCGGCGCCGCCGGGGGCGGGGGCGGTCACGTGGTGCGCGTCCGCGCTCGTGGCGCCACCGAGCACCTCGGCGTAGATACGTGCGCCTCGCGCCCTCGCGTGGTCGAGCGACTCGAGGACGAGGATGCCAGCACCTTCGCCCGCCACGAAGCCGTCGCGGCTGGCCGAGAACGGCCGGCTCGCGCCCTCCGGGTCGTCGTTGCGCGTCGACAGCGCCTTCATGACCGCGAAGCCGCCGATCCCCATCGGGGTCACGCAGGCCTCGGCACCGCCGGTGAGCATGATCTGCGCTTCGCCGCGCTGGATCACCCGCATCGCGTCGATGATCGAGCCCGTCCCCGACGAGCAGGCGGTCACGACCGTGTTGGTCGGGCCGGTCAGCCCGTAGCGCATGGCGACGTGGCCGCTGGCCATGTTGGCGATGACGCTGGGGATGAAGAACGGGCTGAGGCGCATCGCGCCGCGCTCGGCGCGGATGAGCGATTGCTGCTCCCAGCTCCAGAGCCCGCCGATGCCGCTGCCGATGGACGTGCCGACGTGCTCGCCACGGACCTCGTCTTCCGTGAGGCCGGCGTCCTCGAGCGCGAGCGCGCTCCCCACCAGGGCCAGCTGCACGAACCGATCGATGCGCCGAGCTTCCTTGCGATCGACGTAGGACTCGATGTCGACGTCGACTTCCCCGGCGATGCGAACGCTGAGGTCGCTGGCATCGAAGCGCGTGATGGGGCGGATGCCCGACCGCGCCTCGTGCTGTCCCTCCAAGAACGCGGCTGCGCCGACCCCGATGGGGGTCACGGGACCGAGGCCGGTGACGACGACTCGCTGCATGTTCTCCCTGTCCTACGCCCGCTCGCGCCGACCGGGACGGTCGAGCGCGGGACGAGCGGCCGGTGCGGGCGAGGTCGGACGCCAGGCGGGGACGAACCCGCCGCGCCGGACCCCACCCCGCCGGGGCCTACTGCTTGTCGTTGATGAAGCGAACGGCGTCCCCGACGGTGCGGATGCCCTCGGCTTCTTCGTCGCTGATCTCGAGCCCGAACTCGTCCTCGAGGCCCATGATCAGTTCGACCACGTCGAGCGAATCGGCGCCCAAGTCGTCCATGAACGACGCGGTCTCGACCACGTCGGCAGGGTCGGCATCGAGCTTGTCGGCGACGACGTCCTTGATCTTGTCCAGGATGGCGGCTTCGTCCACGGGATCCTCCTCGGCGGGTTGTGAGCGTGCTGCTCGGGTCCCGCGCACTCTAGCACTTCGATCTGACGGCTCGACACGCGGTTCGGTGCGGGTTCGACGCGTTCGTCGGGCCTTCGGGATGATGGCACACCGGCCGGGCTCTGGCAAGGCGTCGCGGCGCCGTCGGCTGCGACGCCGGTGCCAGGCGCCGCGGCGCCGTGGCGTTCAGCGCATCACCATGCCGCCGTCGACCGTCAGGGTCTGGCCGTTGACGTACGCGGCGTCGTCCGACACGAGGAACGCGATGGCGCCGGCGACCTCCTCCGCGCGACCGAACCGCCCCGCCGGGATGCGGGCCAGGTAGCCCGCGCGCATCTCGTCGGAGAGGTCGGCGGTCATGTCCGACTCGATGAAGCCGGGGGCGACCGCGTTCACGGTCACCCCCTTGCCCGCGTACTCCGCGGCCAGCGCCCGCGTGAGGCCGAGCAGGCCCGCCTTCGCCGCGATGTAGTTCGCCTGCCCGACGTTGCCCATGATCGCGACCACGGAGCTGACGTTCACCACGCGACCCCAGCCCGAGCGCAGCATGCCGCGCAGGGCCGTCTTCGTCAGATGGAAGGCGGACGAGAGGTCGGTGTCGAGCACCAGGTCCCAGTCCTCGCGCTTCATGCGGATCGCCAACGTGTCGCGGGTGACGCCGGCGTTGTTGACCAGTACGTCGAGCCGCCCGAAGGCGTTCTGCACCTCCTGGATCAACGCGGTGCAGGCGTCGGGGTCGGCGACGTCGGCGCCGAACGACGCCGCCCGCCCGCCACCGTCGACGATGGCGGCCACCACCTCGTTGGCGGCCGCCGCCCCCTGGACGTAGTGGACGGCGACGACGTGGCCGCGCGCGGCCAAGGCCAGCGCCGTGGCGCGGCCGAGGCCCCGGCTCGATCCCGTCACGAGGGCGACGCGCGCGTCCGTGCCTCCCGAAGCCTCGGTCATGTCAGCGCCTCCTTCAGGCTGGCGGGATCGACGACCGCGACGGCCGACACCCCCGTGAGGGTGCGGCCGACCAGGCCCGTCAGCACGTTGCCGCTGCCGAACTCCACGAAGCGGGTCACGCCGAGGTCGGCGAGTCGCTGCAGCGATGCGGTCCAACGCACGGGCGCGGTCACCCCCTCGACCAGCAGGCGACGCTCCACCTCGACGTCGGGGACCAGTTCGGCGCTCACGTTCGCGACCAAGCCCGCCTGCAGCGGCCGCAGCGCGACGTCGGCCAGGTGCGACCGGAGCGTGTCCGCGGCGCTCTGCATGAGACGGCAGTGGAACGGTGCCGAGACCTTCAGGGGCACGGCCCGGGCGCCCGCCGCCTTCAGCCGGGCGGCCACGGCGGCCACGCCGTCCGGTCGTCCGGACACGACCGTCTGGCCGGGACCGTTGAAGTTGGCGACGTCGACGACGAGCCCCTCGGCCCCGACCGCCTCGACCGCCGCCACGACCTCGTCGGCCGACGCCTTGAGGATGGCGGCCATGGCCCCCTCGCCCTCCGGTACGGCCACCTGCATCGCTTCGCCGCGGGCGCGCACCAGGCGCACCGCGTCGCCCAGGTCGAGCGCGCCGGCCGCCACCAGGGCGGTGAACTCGCCCAGCGAGTGGCCGGCCACGTACGTGGCGGTGGGGCCGCCCGCCTCGAGCCAGGCCGCGTAGGCAGCGGCCCCCGCCGCGACGAGGGCCGGTTGTTGGTTGGCCGTTCGCTGCAGCGCTTCGGCCGGCCCCGACCACATCAGGTCGAGCAGCCCCGGCAGGGCCGCCTCGGCGACGTCGAGCGTCGCACGGGCGGCGGGGCTGGCCTCGTACAGCGTCTGCGCCATGCCCACGACCTGCGACCCCTGGCCTGGGAACAGCGCCGCCCAGGCTTCGGGGCCCGGGGCGCTCACGGAGCCCCCTGGGTCCCCGCGGTCGCGCGTTCGGCGAGCGGTATCGCCGGGATGGAGCCCGGTCCCCACGTCAACACGGTGGCCGCCCAGGTGAGCCCCGCGCCGAAGCTGACCAGCAGCAGGTGGTCGCCGGGCGCGATCCGGCCGGCGTCGAGGGCGGCCGCCAAGGCCAGCGGGATCGACGCCGTGGAGTTGTTGCCGTACTCGTCGACGGTCACGACCACGCGGTCGGCGTCGAGGCCGAGCCGCTCGCGGGCGGCCTCGATGATCCGCAGGTTGGCCTGATGGGGGACGAACAGCGAGATGTCGGCGGGGTTCAGGCCGGCCTTCTCGATCGCCTCGATCGTGGCCGTGTTCATCACGCGCACGGCGAACTTGAAGACCTCACGGCCGTTCATGACGAGCTTGTCGCCGAGCGGCGTGCCGCCGGGCAGGCACGCGCCGAGCGCCTTGAGATGGAGGTGCGACGCCCCCGTACCGTCCGCGCCGATCACCATCGAACGCAACCCGTAGGGCGCCTCGACGGCCTCGACGATCACCGCGCCGGCGCCGTCGCCGAACAGCACGGCGGTGGACCGATCGGACCAATCGGTCACCTTCGTGAGCGCTTCCGCGCCCACGGCCAGCACACGTTTCTTCTGGCCCGACTCGACGTACGCCTTGGCCACCGACAGCGCGTAGAGCCAGCCGGGGCAGGCGGCGAGCAGGTCGAACCCGCCCGCGCGCAGGCCGAAGCGAGCTTGGATCAGCGCCGCCGTCGACGGGAAGAAGGCGTCCGGGGTGTTCGTGGCGACCAGCACCAGGTCGACGCCTTCGAGCGCGTCGGGACCGTGACGTTGCAGCAGGTTCTCGACCGCTCGGAAGGCCAGGTCGGTCGTGAACTCGTCGTCGGCGGCCACGTGACGCCGCCGGATCCCCGTCCGGGTGGTGATCCACTCGTCGGACGTGTCCATGATCTTGGCGAGGTCGTCGTTCGTGACGACCTTCTCGGGGGCGTAGACGCCCAGGGCGGTCACGCCCGCGTGGGTGGTGCTCACAAAGGTCCCTTCTTGCCGCGATCAGGCCCCCACACGAAGGACTCGGACGCTCCGGGGGCCGGAACGTCCGAGTGTACCCGCCGTTGGCGCGGGGTTCGTGGCGAGAGGGCGGCTCTCAGGCTTCGACGACCTGCCGGCCGGCGTAGCTGCCGCATTCCGGGCAGACCACGTGCGGCGGCTTCTTCGCCTTGCACTCGGGGCACTCCACGAGCGTCGGCGCGCTCAGGGCGTGGTGGCTGCGGCGAGCGTCGCGGCTGCTCTTGGAGGTCTTCTTCTTGGGTACGGGATGTTTGGCCATGGTGGGTTCCCTTTCGCCCGATGCGTCTGCGCCGCGGGTCAATCCTTCAGGTCGATGTCTTCGAGCGCGGCGAACGGCGAGCGCGCCTTCGCCTCGCGCTGGACCGGATCCGCGGCCTCGGGGTGCTCGTTGAGGTTCACGCCGTCGAGCGACAAGCCCTTGCAGTCCTCGCGGCAGAGCACGGTGAGCGGCACGTCGATCGCGAACACCTGCAGCAGCAGGGGCGCGAAGTCGACGACGTTCGCACCGAACTCGAGCACGTCGTCTTCCTCTTCCTCTTCCGCGAGGGTGATCGTGGGATCGTCGGACGGCCGGTACCGCATGAGGTAGAAGAAGTCGGCGTGGACGTCGGTCTCGACGTCGGTGAGGCAGCGACGGCAGGCGAGGACGGCCGGGCCCTCGACCTCGCCGCTCGCGAGGAAGTCCTCGTCGTCGCCACCCGTTCGTCGTACCGTGAGCGACCAGGACAGCGGACCGCCCAACCGGACGTCGTCGGCCAGGAGCAGCTCTTCGGACGGCTCCAGCAACCCCTCTTCCACGACCTCGTCGTCCGACCCGGGGGCCGTACGGAGGATCGAAGCCAGGTTGACGAGGGCGTCCGGGCGAGCTTGCATCCCGCCAGAGTATAGGCCGGGCGTGGGAGTGTCAACGCTGCGGATGACGACGTAACGTCCGCGACGACGCCTTACCGTCGCGACGACGCCTTGTCGTCCGCGACGGCGCCGAATCGTCCGCGTGAGCTGTCCCACGTCGCCGCGTGTCCGAGCGCGCGTACCATGGGCCACCATGCCCCGTCCCCAGGAGAGCACCGACGGTTCGGGCGTCGCGGTCGGCGTCGTCGACGACGCACGCGATCGACCTCTCGTGCTCGCCGTCGATGACGACGGCGCGGTGCTCACGTTGGTGCGCCGCGTCCTCGCCGCCTGCGACGTGGTCGACTTCGACCGGCCCGACGCCGCCCTGGCCGCCCTGCGGGGCGGTCTGGTGCCCGACCTGGTCCTCAGCGACGTCCAGATGCCGGTCATGTCCGGTTTCGAGCTGCACGTCGAGCTCCGCCGCCTGCCGCAGCTCCGGTCCGTCCCCTTCGTCTACCTGACCGCCCTCGACCGCCGCGACGACATCCGGCGCGGGATGGGCTTGGGTGCGGACGACTACCTCACCAAACCGTTCCGACCCGACGAGCTGCGCAGTGCGGTCGAAGTGCGTCTCGCCAGGCGCGCCAGCGTGCAGGGCGCCGAGGACGCCCCGGCCGGACTGGTGCTCACGACGCTCGGCGGCCTCTCGCTCATGAGCGGGGAGCAGCGTCTCACCTGGGAGGCCAAGCGGGTGGTGCTGTTGCTCGCCTACCTGCTGGAGCACGGCGTCGCCGTGCCGGTCGCCCGTGTGCGCCATGACCTGCTCGACGCTGGCGCCGCACCGAACCTGATCCACGTGCTCACCAGCCGGCTTCGCAAGACGCTCGGCGAAGCCGGGACGGTGGCCGTGGTCGACGAATCGGTGCAGCTGACCCTCGACACGCCGCTCGCGTGGGACGCCGCCACGTTCGAGCGGCTCGGCGACCGAGCGCTCCAGTCGGGCGCCGTCGACGCGATCGAGTCGGCGCTGGCCCTCTACGGCGGCCCGTCGCTCGGCGCCTTCGACGGCGCTTGGGTCGACGCCCACCGCGCCCGCCTCGACGACCTCTACTTCGCACTCCTCGAGGCCGCGGTCGACGCCGCGCCGGACGAGGCGCGTCGCCACTGGGCCGAAGCCCGGATGAGCCAGGTCTTCGCCGACTGACGCGACTGCCGTCGGCCCCGGTCTCCGCCACCGTGCGGTGACCGTGTACGCTTCGGGTCCGACCCCACGACCGTTCGTCGTGAGCGGATCGACCGAGCCGCGCCTCTCGCCTCAGCGCGACCCGCGGATCCCGAGGAGCCCATCGTGACCCTGCCCCTTCCGACGTCGGCCGCAGCGCCGGTCGCCCCCGACGCCGGGGCCGCCGTGAGCGGAGCCGCCATGGACGGCGCCGCCCCGGAGGGCGCCCCGTGGACCTGAGCATTCTCAACCTGTTCCTCGTGCTGCTCGCGGCGCTCGTCGCCGGTCGCGTGGCCGGACGGCTCGGTTACCCGGCCGTGCTCGGCGAGATCGCGGTGGGCATCCTGCTCGGGCCACCCTTGCTCGGCTGGCTCCAGGGCGGATCGGGCATCGAGATCGTCGCGCAGCTCGGTGTGCTCACGATGATGATCTACATCGGCATGGAGATCGACCTGCGCGAGCTGGGTCGTGCCTCCACCGCCGGGCTGCTGGCCGGTTTCGGCAGCTTCGTCGTGCCGTTCGCGGGTGGGTACGCGGTCGCGGTGGCGTTCGGGATCCCACCGCTGGCGGCGCTGTTCATCGGCGCCGTGATCGGGGTGACCTCGCTGGCCACGAAGTCGCGGATCCTCGTCGAGCTCGGCCTGCTCGACGCCCGCATCGCGCACGTGATGATGGCGGGGGCGCTGATCGCCGACACGCTGGCGCTGATCGCGTTCGCGGGCTTGGCGTCCGTGTTCGCGTCGGGCAGCCTCGACGTCACCGGGATCGTCCTGCTGACCGCGCGGATCGTCGGGTTCTTCGTCGTGGCCGTGCTCCTCGGGCGCTACACCATCCCGTGGCTGTTCCGTACGATCGCCGCCCGCGGCTTGACGGGCCGAACGGTCACGCTCACGGTCGTGCTCATCACCGGTCTCGGCTTCGCCGAACTGGCCGAGCTCGCCGGTTTGCACGGCATCCTGGGCGCGTTCCTGGCCGGCCTGTTCGTCCGCGACGCGATGCGGACCAAGCGGCTCTCGGTCGAGGCGACCGAGACCGTCAAGGACGTCTCCTTGGGCTTCTTGGCACCGGTGTTCTTCGTGACCGCGGGCTTCGACGTCTCGTTCGTCGTGTTCCGTGACGCGCTGCCGCTGCTCTTGGCGATCGTGGCCGTGGCCTTCGTGGGCAAGCTGGTGGGCGCCGCGCTGTTCTCGCTGCCGAGCCGCCACGGCTGGCGCGAGGGGATCACGGTCGGCGTCGGCATGAACGGCCGCGGCGGCACCGACGTGATCATCGCCGGCATCGGTCTCAGCCTCGGGATCATCGACACCACGGTGTTCTCGGTGCTGGTGTTCACCGCGATCCTGACGACGTCCGTCGTCCCCCCGCTGCTCAAGGGCGCGGTCGCCTGGCTCGACCGCCACGGCGAGCTCGTACGGAGCGACGACTCCGCCAAGCTCGTCCTCCTCGTCGGCGCGGGACCGCTCGCGCGTCGGCTCGCCGTCCTGCTCGGTGCGCACCGACCGGTCCGGATGCTCGACCTGAACGGTGCCAACGTGGCCGCCGCCCGCGCGGTGGACGTCGACGCGGTGCAGGGCGACGCGCTCGACGTGGACACGCTCGTGCGTGCGGGCGCGGCCGAGGCCGCGATCCTGATCGCGGCGACACCCAACCCGGCCGTGAACGTGCTGGTCGCGCAACGCGCGCGCGCAGCCTTCCTGGTGCCCAACGTGCTGGCGCTCCTCAAGCCCGACGTCGACGGTGGCGTCGTCGACACGCTCGCCTCGCTCGGCGGCAAGCCCCTCTTCGGGGCGCCGATCGACCTGGAGCGCTGGCGACGCGTGGCAGCGCACGTCGACGCGGATGTCGTCGAGCTCGACGTCGCGGCCGCCACCGCGCTGGCGCAACGGGCGGATCCCGACGTCGGCGCCCACGATCTGCTGCCGCTGGCCGTCCGCCGTGGTGACGCCTGGCGACCCTTCGCGGGCAGCGACGAGCTGATCGCCGACGACCTCGTCTACGCCCTGCGCGACCCGGAGGCCCCTCGTGCCTGATGCCCGCCCGTTCGTCGTCTACCCGTGCGTCGACGTCCAGCGTGGTCACGCCGTCCGCCTCACCGAAGGCGACCCCGATCGCGAGACCGTCTACTTCGAGGACCCGCGCGCGGCGGCCGCCCACTGGGTGGGCCTCGGCGCGCGCGCCCTGCACGTCGTCGACCTCGACGCGGCGCTCGGTACGGGCGACAACCAGGTCCTGATCCGACAGCTCGCCGCCGACGCGGCCGAGGGCGGCGCCCGGGTCGAGGTCGGTGGCGGGGTCCGGTCGCACGAGGCGGCGCGCGACTGGCTCGTCGCCGTCCACCGGGTGGTGTTGGGCACCGTGGCGGTCACCGAACCCGACCTGGTCACCGCGTTGGTGGCGGAGTTCGGCGCGGATCGGGTGGCCGTGAGCGTCGACGCCCGAGCGGGCAAGGTGGCGGTGCGTGGCTGGCGTGAGACGAGCGCCGTCGACGCCGTCGATCTGGCCGTCGACATGGCCGAGCGCGGCGTGCGACACCTCATCTACACGGACGTCAGCCGCGACGGCACGATGCAGGGGATCGACCCGGCCCCGCTGATCGCATTGCGCCGCGCCTTCCCGTACGTGCTGGTGGCGGGCGGCGGGGTCGCCAGGGACGAGGACCTCGACCGGTACGCCGAGCTCGGGCTCGACGGGGCGATCGTCGGTCGCGCCCTCTACGAGGGGACGGTGCGCTATCCCCGAGTTGCCTGAGGTCGAGACCGTCCGGCGCGAGCTCGCCCCCTGGTTGCCCGGCCGCACGATCCGCGCGGTGGTCCGGGTCGACGCCCCGAGCGGCCCGAAGACCGCCGCGCTCGAGCGTGCGGCCGGCCAACGCATCGAGGCCGTGGAGCGGCGCGGCAAGTTCCTGCTGCTGCCGCTGCGTCGTCCCGGTGCGGCCGTGTGCGAGGACGAGCTCGTCATCCATCTCGGCATGACCGGGGTGTTGAGCCCCACCGAGCCCGACCACCACGTGCGTCTGCGGTTCGACCTGGACGGCCCGGCGCCGTCGACGCTGTACGTCCAGGACACGCGGCGCTTCGGACGCGTGCTGGTCGTCGCCCGCGGCGACCACCGCTCGCTGCCCACCCTCGCCGCGATGGGGCCGGAGCCGCTCTCCGACGCCTTCACGCCGACGGGTTTCCGGACGGCCCTGAGCCGCTCGACGACCGCGATCAAGACCTTCTTGTTGTCCCAACGGCCGGTGGCCGGCGTGGGCAACATCTACGCCGACGAGGCGCTGTGGCGGGTGGGCGTGCACCCGCTCACGCCCGCTTCCCGGCTCACGCGCGCCCGAGCGGACGCCTTGCACGGCGCCATCCGCGACGTCCTGGGCGCGGCGGTCGCGGCCCAAGGCACCACGCTCTACGACTACAGGACGGTGAACGGCGAGGTGGGCGCGTACCTCGACCAGCTCGACGCGTACGGCCACGACGGCGACCCGTGCCCGCGCTGCGGAACGCCCATCGTCAAGCTGGTGGTCGGAGGGCGCGGCACCCACGTCTGCCCGCGGTGCCAGCGTGCGCCGCGGGGCGCCACGGCCGCGGGGCGTGGGCGCACGCGTCGGAAGGCGCCGCGCCCGGCCGGGCCCGCCGCCGAGCCGGCCGCCGAAGCGGGTCGCTCGTGAGCACCGACGCCCCGGCCGACGCCCTGGTGCACGTCACCCCGATCCAGGTCCGCTTCGGCGACACGGACGCCTTCGGCCACGTCAACAACGCCAACTACGCCACCTACGTCGAGAGCGCGCGCATCGAGCTCGTCACCTCGCTCGGCCATCCGTTGGGCGGGATGATCCTGGCCCACATGGCGATCGACTTCCGGCGCCAATTGCGCGTCGGCGATGGGCTGGTGGTGTTGACCCGCGTGGTCGCGCTGGGTCGGTCGTCGGTCCGTCTGGTCCAGGCGCTCGTGCGGCCCGGGCACGTGCCCGTCGCCCCGGGCCCTGCGCGCGCCGTCCCGCTCGCGGACGCTCCGACCGGCGACCGGATCGCCGACGCCATCACGGTGATCGTCACCTACGATTACGCCGCCGACCATGGCGTGCCGGTACCGGACGCGCTCCGCGCGCGGTTGGCGCCGTACGTCGGTCCGCTGCCGGGCCCCGACTGAAGCGGGCGCCTTCCGCTCTTTCGAGAGGTCGTTGCCGTCCAGGACGGGACGAACGTCCCGGCGTAGGGCGTGCGCCGCCGGTACACTACGGGTGCGCACGAGGTGGCTCGCGTACCGATTAGATCGCTCCGGCGAGCCGGAGGGTCGAGAAGGTACCCCACCGAACGCGCCGCCGTCGAAGGTGCGTCGCCCTGACCCGAGCGAACGTGGAGCGTCAGTTGCTCGGGGCCATCAGCGAAGCGGACTTCGGCAGACAGCATCGGGATGGGCCCGATGCGGGGCGACCCCGACGGCGAGTACCTCGAGCGGGACGCATGCAGAACGCGCGTCCCGATGCGTCGGCCCCGCGGTGCGTACGACCGCGGGGCCGACGACGTTCCCGAGGCGCTCGCGTCAGCCGCGGCTCAGTCCGCACCCGAACCGCCCTCGGCGTGCTGCGGGGTCCGCAGCCGGAACGCGACGGCGACCGCGAGGAGCAGCGGCAAGGGCGTCAACGCCAGCAGGACCGGGCCATAGCCGCCCAGGAGCGGCGCGCCGACGGCGATCAGCACGGGACCCGCAGCGGCGCCCCCCACCGACAACGTCTGCGCCGTCCCCTTGATGCTCCCGATCGCCCGCCGTCCGAAGACGCGCGCGAACAGGCTGCCCGACACGATCCCCATGGTGCCTTGCGTCATCCCGAGCAGCACACCGTAGAGGGGTAGGGTCGCGCCCGTGACCACGGTCGCGGCGGCGAGCCCGCCTGCTTGCAGCACGAGCATCGCCACGACGGGCACGCGCGGGTCGAGGCGATCGACGAGCGCGCCCACGCCGAGGTTGGTCGCGGCGATGACCAGCGCGAAGGGCGTGAACACGGTGGCGGCGGCGAGCCGCTCGATGCCCCGCGCGGCCATGAGGTCGAAATGGTGGAAGATCAACCCTGTGCCGAGCGCGCTGAGCGTCGCCACGCTCCCCGCGAGCAGCCAGAAGGCGCCGCTGCGGCGGGCCTCGGCGGCGGTGAACGAGGGCTCCCAGACCGGGGCCGCCCGTCCTCGCACGCCCGCGCGCGCGTCCGGCACCTGCCCGAACCGCTCGGGGTGGCCTCGGTAGAAGGCGAGGCCGACGGGCAGGATCGTGGCCGCCACCAGCCCGCCGAGCAGCGCGTACGCGGTGCGCCAACCGTAGGCGCCGATCAGCCATTCGATGAGCGGTGGGAAGCCCGCGGTGGCGAGGGCCATGCCCAGACCCGTGATCCCGACCGCCAGCGCGCGGCGCCGCACGAACCAGACGTTGATCACGTGCAGGCTCACCAGACCGAGCGCCCCCTGGCCCAGACCGCGGAGCAGCACGAAACCGACCGCCAGCGCCGGCAGGCTCGTGACCGACGCCATGTAGACGCAGGCGAGGGCGAGCGCGGCCGCGATCAGGCCCACCGCGAGCCGCGGTCCGCGCCGGTCGATCGACCGTCCCACCCACGGGAGCGCCAGCGCGCCCGCGAGCGTGCCGAGGGTGTAGAGGATCGACACGTCGGCCCGCGACGCGCCCAAGTCGGCCAGGATCGGGTCGAGGAACACCGACACGCCGACGGTCTGACCCGGCGTCGTCATCATGAGGCCGAGCGTGCCGGACGCGAGCACCACCCAGCCGTAGAAGACGGGCGAGCGTTCGACGATCCGGGACCGCACGGGGCTCTGGCTCACGCGCACCAGCGTACGGGAGGCCGTCGGTCCGATGGGCGACCGACGGCGACCCGCGTCGCACGGCAGGCTGGACGACATGAACCCTCGTCACGCCGTCTGCCGTCCCCGTCTCGTCGTCCTCGCCGCCCTGGCGCTCGTGCTCGCCGTCGCTTCGGTGGGTCTCGCGCAGGACGTGCCGGACGAGGCTTGGCTCGACCTCCCGCTCGTCGACGCCGCGTCGGGCGAGCCCTTCACCGTGCGCGGGCACACGACCGGTGTGGTCCTCGTGGAGACGATGGCCACGTGGTGCAGCAACTGCCGGCGCCAACTGGGCCATCTGGCGGCCGCCGCCGACGAACTCCAAGGTGAGGCGGCGGCCGGCGTCCCGGTGACGTTCGTCGTCGTGAGCGTCGAGCGCGGACTCGACCCGGCCCTTCTGGGCGCCTACGCGACGCGCGAAGGCCTCTCGTTCCGATTCGCCGTCGCCGACGACGCCATGCTTCGCGCGCTCGCCGACCGTTTCGGACGCGTCGTGCTCAACCCGCCTGCGACACCCCACGTCGTGATCGCTCCAGGTGGCGCGGTCGGGGCGTTGAGCACCGGGTTCGTCGGCCCGGCGGACCTGGTGGCGCGCGTGCGAGCGGCCGCCGAGTAGCGAGGGGTGAGCGCCCTCCTGCAAGCGTTCGTGCTCGGCAACGGGGCGATCCTGACGAACGTCTGCCTGTTGCCGCTCTATCCCGGCCTGGTGGCCTTCCTGGCCGCCCAACACGCGGGCGACGACGCCGCGCGCCGCGCCCGCGGCACCCTCGGCCTGTTCGTGTTGGCGGGCGTGCTGTCGCTGATGCTCGTGCTCGGGGCCGTGCTCGCCGCCGTACGCGCGTCGTTCGCTTCGGTGCTGCCCTGGTTGCTGCCGGTCGTCTACGCGAGCGTGGCGGCGCTCGGCCTGGCGCTGCTCCTCGGTCGCAGCCCGTTCGCTCGCCTCGTCCAAACGGACGCACCCCGGATGCGCGATCCTCGCGCCACCGCGTTCGTCTACGGCGTGTTGTTGGCCCCGATGACGTTGCCTTGCACCGGGCCGGTGGTCGTGGCCGCCTTCGTGCTGGGGGCCGGCGAACCGGCCGCGCTCGGCGCCGAGCTGGCCTACGTGCTCGCGTTCGGCCTCGGGTTCGGTTGGCCCCTGGCCGTGCTGCCGTGGCTGGCGATGGCGGCCCAGCGTCGGTGGCTCGGCGTCCTGGTCCGCTACCACCGGCGACTCGAGCTCGCTTCCGGTGCGCTGCTGGTGGCGATCGCCGCCTGGGGCGTGGTCACCGAGGTGCTGCCGAACCTGGCGACCTAGCCGGAACGCGCCGGCCGCTTCACGGCGCCGGTCGCCACCCGCCGCTGAAGGTGCAGGCCCGCTCCCCGTCGCGCTGACATGCGATGCGCTCGGCGGGCAGGCCCGTCGACGCCTCCACGACGCGGGGCAGCAGCTCGCACACCTCGGCCACCTGGCAGCCGGCGTCGCGGTAGACGCAGTTGTGGGCGACCAGGCGCCAACCCTCGTCCTCGACCGTCAGGACGGGCAGCATGTCGCCGTACTCGAGGGCGGTGAGGACGCCCCGCAGGCGCTCCCGTGGGGGCAGGGACGCGAGCGCCGGTCGCAGCGGGGCGGCCAACGACTCGACCACGCCGCGCAACAACGGTTCGAGGACGTGCTGGCGGGCGCCCTCGGCCAGGAGGGCGGCGAGGAGCTCGGGGTAGCGCTTGGGGAAGGCGTCCTCGGCGGCCAGCGTGAGCGTGTACCGCTGGGCCGGTCGACCTGCGCCGTGGCGCTTGCGGTCGGGGGCGCTGGCGACGACGCCCTCGCGTTCGAGTCGCATGAGGTGATGGCGGGCGGCGTTCGCGCTGAAGCCGAGGGCGTCGGCCAACTCGGGAACGGTCGAACCGCCGTGGCGCTTGAGGTGACGTAGGACGCGGTCGCGGGTCTCCATGGGATTCCCACCATTCCTACCATGGACATGGTGAGAACGGAGCCCTAGGCTGATGATCGAAGGAGGTCGACCATGATTCGCAACGAGAGCAACGTCGATCGCATCGTCCGTGCCCTGGTCGGGGTGGTGCTCCTCGCCGCCTGGGGTTTGGGTTGGGTCGGGGGAACGGTGGCGATCGTGCTGGCCATCGTGGCCGTCGTGCTGCTGTTGACGGCGGCGACCGGCTTCTGCCCGCTGTACCGCGTGTTCGGGATGTCGACGTGCCCCGTCCCGGCCAAGCGCTGACGCGCCGCTGACGCCTCGGGATCGGTTCAGATCCTGCACCCCCCGGATCCCGGATCCGGGGGGTGCGCTATCTTGGGAGGCACCGTCCACGCGAAGGACCCCGTCCACGACGGGCGCCGTCCGAGGACGGCCACCATCCTTAGGATGGGCATTCGCTTCGACGCCCGCTCCCGGCCCCCGCCGGCCGCCCGCACCCCCCGTACCGTTTCGCGAAGGAGCCTCACCGTGCCCCGTGGCCCGCTCGTCCGACCGATCCGCCTCGACGCCGTGCGTACGCTCGGCGCCGCCTTCACACTCGTCGCCCTGTTCACGGGCGTCGCGTCTGCCCAAACGTCCTGGACCTGTCCGCCCGGTTTCGAGGGCCAGACCCTGTCCGTGTACAACTGGACCACGTACATCGGCGAGACCACGATCGAGGACTTCGAGGCGGCCTGCGGCGTGCGCGTGATCTACGACACCTACCCCACCGACGGCGACATGCTCGCCCGCATGCGGCAGGGCAACCCCGGGTACGACATCGCGGTGCCTTCGGACCTGATCGTCTACCTGATGGTGGAGGAGGACCTGCTGCTCCCCCTCGACCACGAGCGCCTGCCCAACCTCGCGAACGTGTCGCCCACGTTCCTGGGGCTCGACTTCGACCCCGAGAACACCTTCACCGTGCCCTACCAGTGGGGCACGATCGGCCTGGGCTACGACGTCGAGGCCGTGGGTGAGGAGATCACGAGCTGGGCGCAGATGTTCGCGTACGACGGTCCGGTGAGCTGGCTCGAGGACGTGCGGCCGATGATGGGCGTGGCCCTCTCGATCCTCGGTTTCGACCCCAACACCTCGAACCCCGACGAGATCGAGGCGGCCAAGGACTACCTGATCGCCAACGGCGGCAACGTCGTCTACATCAACCAGGACGACGGCCAGGAGATCTTGCTGCGCGGCGAGGCCGACATCGTCGTCGAGTACTCGGGCGACATCTTCCAGATCATCGACGAGTGCGAATGCGACCAGTACGCGTACGTGATCCCCGAAGAGGGCGCCAACTTCTGGGTCGACAACCTGGTGATCCCTGCCGGGGCGCCGAACCCGGAGCTGGCCCACGTGTTCCTCGACTACATGATGGACCCGCAGGTGGCCGCCGACGTCGCGAACTACACCGCCTACGGGAGCCCCAACCGCGCGGCGATCGAGGCCGGTCTCATCGACGCCGAGCTGCTCGCCGACCCCGGCATCTACCCCGGCCCCGCCACCGAGGAGCGGCTCTTCCGCATCGTGCAGGACGCCGAGCTCGAGGAGCTCTACAACGACGCTTGGGACGAGGTGAAGATCTTCGTCGGACGATGAGCCCGCCCGGCGTCGGGTGCGGACGGTAGACTCCACGCCAGCATGAGCGTTCCTGCGGTCGAGGTCCGCCACCTGGTCAAGGATTTCGTCGACGGCGCCGGCCACGTGGTCCGCGCCGTCGACGACGTCTCGCTCGCCATCCGTGAGGGCGAGTTCTTCGCCATGCTCGGACCGTCCGGGTGCGGCAAGACCACCACCCTGCGGGTCATCGCCGGCTTCGAGGACCCGACCTCGGGCGACGTGCTGCTCCGAGGGCGGTCGGTGGCCGGGGTCCCCGCCTTCCACCGGCCCGTCAACACGGTCTTCCAGGACTACGCGCTGTTCCCACACATGTCGGTGCTGCAGAACGTGGCCTTCGGGCTGCAGATGGCCAAGGTGCCGCCGGCGGACGCGCGTCGGCGGGCGCTGGACGCCTTGGCGATGGTCCATCTGCCCGGCGCGGGTGCCCGGCGGCCCGGTCAGCTGTCGGGAGGACAGAAGCAGCGGGTGGCGCTGGCGCGCGCCCTCGTGAACCGCCCGGCCGTCCTGCTGCTCGACGAGCCACTGGGCGCGCTCGACCTGAAGCTGCGCAAGGCGATGCAGTTCGAGCTCAAAAGGCTCCAGCAGCAGGTGGGCATCACCTTCGTGTACGTCACCCACGACCAGGAAGAGGCGCTCACGATGGCCGACCGGATCGCGGTCATGTCCGACGGGCGCGCGCTGCAGGTCGGCACCCCGGACGAGGTCTACGAGCGTCCGGCGAACCGCTTCGTGGCCGACTTCATCGGCGAGACGAACTTCTTGGCGGGTCGGCTCGAGGCGCGCCAGGGCGCACGGGCGACCGTTCGTCTCACGACCGGTTCCTCCGTCGAGGCCACCGTCCGCGACCCGGCCCTCGCCGCCGGGGCCGACGTCGTGGTGGCCGTGCGGCCCGAGAAGATCGAGGTGTCCGCCGGTGACGCGCCGCCCCCGCCGACCGGCTGGACCGCGCTCGAGGGCGTCGTCGCCGACGTGCACTACCTCGGCACGGACGTCCGCTACCGGATCGCCCTGCCGAACGGTGCGGAGCTCGTCGCGCGCCAGCAGAACCGGGACACCGGTTTCGGCGCCATGCTCGATCGGGGACGGCGGGTCACCGTTCGGTGGCGCGACGAGCACGCCGGCGTCCTCACGTGAGCGTGGGCGGCGAGCCGACCCCGCCGGCCGTGCGCGTGGATCGCCGGGGTCGACCCGTATGGGAGGACGGCCGCTGGGAGCGCTTGCCGACGCTGCGCGGGACGATCGACGCGGACGTGTGCGTGGTCGGGCTCGGGGGCTCCGGCCTGAGTGCGGTGCGGCGGCTCCAGGAGTTGGGCGCGGACGTGGTCGGGCTCGACGCCGGTTCCGTGGCGGGCGGCGCGGCCGGCCGCAACGGCGGCCTGCTGCTCGCCGGTGCCGCCGATTTCCACCACGAAGCGGCGCGCCGCTTCGGGCGCGAGCGTGCGGTCGCCCTCCATCGGCGCACGAGCGCCGAGATCGGGCGCATCCTCGAGGAGGCGCCGGGGTGCGGCCGCCGCACCGGTTCGCTCCGGATCGCCGTCGACGACGAGGAACGAGGCGACGTGGCGGCGCAACGGAGCGCGATGGTGCGCGACGGCCTCCCCGTGGAAACGTACGACGGACCCGAGGGCGACGGGCTGCTGTTCCCCGACGACGCCACCTTCGATCCGCTGGCGAGGTGCCGCGGGCTCGCCGTGGTGGCCGTGGCGGCCGGTGCGCGCCTCTTCGAACGTTCGACCGCCCGTCGGATCGGCGGCAGCGAGGTCGTGACGCCCCACGGGCGCGTCCGCTGCGGTCGGGCGATCGTCGCCGTCGACGGCCACCTCGAGCGCGTGCTGCCCGAGCTCGCGGGTCGCGTCCGGACCGCCCGGCTGCAGATGCTCGCCACCGCCCCGACGGACGAACGCGTGCTGCCTCGGCCGCTGTACCTGCGCTACGGTTACGAGTACGTGCAGCGCACGGCCGAGGGACGCATCGCGCTGGGTGGTTTCCGCGACCGCGGCGGCGAGGCCGAGTGGACCTTCGACGCGCGACCGAGCGCCGCCGTGCAAGCGACGTGCGAGCGTTTCCTGCGCGACCGCCTGGGCGTCTCGGCGGCCATCACGCACCGCTGGGCCGCGTCCGTGGGCTTCACCGAGCGCCGCCTGCCCGTCGTCGAGGAGGTCCGGGACGGCGTCTGGGCGCTCGGCGGTTTCGATGGCACGGGCAACGTGATCGGTGCGATCCTGGGCCGCGCGGTGGCCGAGAAGGTCGCCGGCGGGCCCGCGCTCGACCTCGACCTGTTCGACTGAAGGGCGCCCGACCTCCCCTCGGCGGCTACACTCGGCGCCATGGACCTCCCTGTCCTCGACCTCGCCGGCACCCCAGCTCAGATGGGGGCCGCCCACGGCTCGGCCGCCCGCCAGGCGCTACGGGCGTTCGCGGCCGAGCGGGTGCACCTCGCCGGGCAACCGGTGTGGACCGGCCGCTCGCTCGAACGCGCGGACGTGCTCGCGCTCGCGCACGCCACCTTGGCCATGGAGCGCGCGTACGCCCCCGACCTGGCCGACGAGCTCGATGCCATGGCCGAGGCCGCCGGTCTCAGCTCGGCCGAGACGGTCGTCGTGAACGGCTTCACCGACCTCGTCGACGCGGCCTACGCGATCGGCGCCGGACCCCGGATCGAGCGGGCCGTGCCCGAGGAGGCGATGGACTGCACCGCCTTCCTGGTGCCCGCGGCGCGCACGGCGGCAGGCCAGGCGCTCTTCGGTCAGACGTGGGACATGCACGAGTCGGCCACCGAGCACGTCGTCGTCCTGCGCGGGGCACCCGAGAACGCCCCCGCCTTCGTGGTCTTCACGTCGCTCGGCTGCCTGGGCATGATCGGGATGAACGAGCACGGGGTCTGCGTCGGCATCAACAACCTCACGGCCGGCGACGGCGCGGTGGGGGTCACCTGGCCCGTCGTGGTGCGCAAGGCGTTGCAGCAGCGCGATCTGGACGCGGCGCTCCGATGCGTCACCGAGGCCCCGCTCGCCGGCGCCCACAACTACCTGTTGCTCGACGCGGCCGGCCGTGGCGCGAACGTGGAGGCGACCACCACCCGCACGCACGTCGTCCCGCTCGGCGAGGACGCCTTGGTGCACACGAACCACTGCCTGGCCGATCACACCCGTGCCGTGGAACGCCCGCGCGACCCGGCCGCGGTGGCGAGCAGCGAGCGGCGGCTGGCGCGCGGGCTCGCGTTGCTCGACCGTGCCGACCTCACGCCCGCCGACCTCGAGGACGTGACGCGCGATCCCGACGCCATCTGCTACCGCGGCGCGCCGCCCCGCCACGTCGCGACCTGCGGCGCCGCCGTCATGCGGCCGGCGACCGGTGACTTCTGGGCCGTGCGCGGCCTGCCGAGCGAGGGTGCCTACGTGCGGGTCCCGCTGCCGGCGTGAACCCTGCCGACGGCCCGTCGACGGCGCCGCGCGTGCGGGTGTCGATCGCGCCCGCCCGTCGGGACCAGGCGAGCGCGCTCGCCGACCTCCAGCGCCGCTGCTTCCCCACCCTCGGGGCAGCCGAGCTCATGCGGGCGGAGCACTTCTTGCACCACCTCGACGTGTTCCCGGAGGCCGACCTGGTCGCCACCACCGTCCAGGCGCCGGACGCGACGGCGCTGCCGGCACCCCGCGTCGTGGGCCTCGGATCGGGCTTCTTCGTCGACCTCGACCTCGATCGACCCGGCCACACCTTCCGCGAGCTCATCGACGACGGTTGGTACGGTCGCCACGACCCGGCCGGCGCCTGGTACTACGGCGCCGACGTCTCGGTCGATCCCGAGTACCGCGGCCGGGGGATCGGTCGGCAGCTCTACGACGCGCGCAAGGCGCTCGTCCGGCGCTACCGCAAGCGCGGCATCGTGGCAGGCGGCCTGTTGCCGGGTTTCGTGCACCACAAGCACGTGCTCGACGCCGAGACGTACGTGGCCGCGGTGGTGGCGGGCGACCTGTTCGACCCCACGCTGAGCATGCAGTTGCACAACGGCTTCGAGGTGGTGGGCCTGTTGCCGGGTTACCTGGAGGACACGGCGGCCGACGGTTGGGCCGCGTTGATCGTGTGGCGCGATCCGGCTTTCACCGAAGCCGCCCGCGCCCAAGGGCACGTGGACGCTGAAACCGATCTCTCATCTGACTGAGGGTGTGCGACCTGCCGCTCGCGCCCGGGTGGAACGATGCCTGAGGTCGGCCAGGACGGCCGGAGCGCCTGATGGTACACCCGCGGAGGCCTCTGCGTTCCGGCGAGCGGCGACGTGAGGTACCCAGGCGATCCGAAGCATCGCTGGTGTAAGATGACACCCTTATGGCTGCCACCACGAACCTCCTCGAGCTCTTCCGAGTGATCCTCCAATCCGCGCGCGATACCGACCGACTGCTCAACGAGTGGCTCGAGGGCGAGACCAACCTCACCATGCAGGACCTCTCGGTGCTGCACGCCATCGACCAGGGCGTCGTGTACCCCACCGACATCGCCGCGCGGCTGAACCAGGCGTCGCCGACGGTGTCGCACGTCATCAGCCGTCTCGTGGGCCGCGGTCTCATCGAGCGCGCCCGCGCCGACGAGGACGGGCGCAAGCGCCGCCTCACGCTCACGCCGGCCGGCGGCGACGCGCTCGAGCGCTGCCGCGCCATCATCGAGCGCAGCCTCGAGAGCGGCCGCTACAAGCTCACCGAGAAGGACATCGTCCGCACCCACAAGGCGCTCGACAAGTACTTGAAGATCATGCGCTTCGGCGGCTGACGACCGCGTCCGCCCCGTCGGTCTTGACGCCCCCGGGGTCGCCCGGGGGCGTCCTCCTTGGGCGCCCGGCCGTCACGCGGCGGGCCGACGCCGCTGCAGGACGAGCGACGTACCGACCAACACCAGCGAGGCGACGATCATCAGGGTGCTCACCGCGTTGATCTCCGGCGGCACGCGCTGCTTGAGCAGACCGTAGACGAACACGGGCAGGGTGGTCGTACCGACGCCGGCCGTGAAGAACGTGATGACGAAGTCGTCGAGCGACAGGGTGAACGCCAACAGGCCCGCGGCCAACACGCCGGGGGCGAGCACCGGGAACGTCACCCGCCAGAACGTCTGCCAGACGTTCGCGCCCAGGTCGTGGGCGGCTTCCTCCAGCGAGGGGTCCATCGTCGCCAAGCGCGCCTGGACCACGATCGCGACGTACGCCACGTTGAACGCGACGTGGGCCAGGATGATGGTGCCGAAACCGGCCACCAGCCGCACGCCCGTCCACTGCTGCACGAGGTCGAAGACGATGCGGAAGAAGACCGCCAGCGACACCCCCATCGTGATGTCGGGGATCACGACCGGTAGGTAGAACAGCGCATCGAACAGCCGTCGCCCGCGGAAGCGGCCGCGCGCGACCGCCAGCGCGAACATCGTGCCCAGGACGGTGGCGACGACGGTCGAGACGCCGGCGACGACGAGCGAGTTCCGCACCGAGCGCAGCAAGAGGTCCGTCTGGAAGCGACCCGGGCCCCCGCCGACGCTCTCGACGAGGTTGCGGTACCAGCGCAGGGTGGCGCCGCGCCACACCGACACGGATTCGGCGTCGTTGAACGAGAACACCACCAGGACGGCGATCGGCACCCACAGGAACACGAACGCGGCGATCGGCACGAGCCACAGCAGCCACCGCCCCATGCGGCGCGCCGCCAGGTCGCGCCGCAGAGCGGTCCGCCGCAGTGCGTCCCGGCGCAACGCGCCGCTGGGTGCACTCACCGGTCGACCCGTTCGCCGAAGCGGGTGTAGACGAGCACGCCCACGAACACGAACACGAGCAGCACCACCGAGATCGCCGACCCGAGCGGGACGTTGCCGCGCCCGCCGAACTGCGACTGCACCAGGTTGCCGATCATCAGGCCCCGGGTGCCGCCCATCAGGTCGGGGGTCACGAAGGCTCCGACCGCCGGGATGAACACGAGCATCGAGCCGGCCACGACGCCCGGGAGCGTGAGCGGCCAGGCGACGCGCCAGAAGGCGCGCCAGTCGTTGGCACCCAGGTCGTGGGCGGCCTCGACGAAACGGGGGTCGAGCCGCTCGACCGCGGCGTAGATCGGCAGCACCATGAAGGGCAAGTAGCCGTAGACCAGGCCCAGCACCACGGCTCCCGGCGTGAACAGCAGCGTCGCCGGCTCCGCCAACAGGCCGAGGCGGAGGAGCAGCTCGTTGAGCAAACCCTCGCGCTGGACGATCGTGATGAGCGCGTAGGTGCGCACGAGGAAGTTGGTCCAGAACGGTAACAGCACCAGGAAGAGGAGCAGGAGACGGACGCTCGGGCGGCGCCGGCGCGCGATGAAGAGCGCCGTGGGATAGCCGACGAGCAGGCACAGCACCGTGGTGACGACCGCGAAGCCGAGCGTGCGCCAGATCACGGGGGTGAACACGGTGAACGTTCGCTCGTACTGATCCCACGTCAGCGGCAAGACGGCCTGACCGCCTGCACCACGCGTCATCAGGCTGGCGCTCACGACGAACACGAGCGGGAGCAGGAAGAACACGATCAGGTAGACGATCGCCGGCGCCGCCAGGAAGGCCGCCCGGCGGTTCGCCGCGTCGCGGACGGGATCGGCACCGGGCGGACGGAGGGCCACGCGGCATCCTAACCGGCGTCTGGGTCGACCTCACGGACGTCGGTCGACCCCGTCCGCCGGGCCCGCCCGGGGGCCGCCGGACGCTCGCGGGTCGCGCCCCTGCGTGACCGAACCGCTTGCCGTCCCCCGGGGGGTTCGTGCTAGCGTCGGGCAAGAAAACGAGCTAGAGGGAGAGTGAGAAGCTTTCGAGACAACCCTACAGTGTGAGTTCGGACCGATCGAGCCCTACGGGGTCCCGTGAGGAAAGGCTCTCGCGTGAAGGTTGTGGAGAATGGCCGGACCCGGGTCCGCACGAACCTGACTCGTTTGGCGTTTTCCCCCTTTCCGAGCTTGCAGCGGTAGGCGTTGCTCGACGCGACGCCATGGAAGCCACATCTGGATCGATCGATTTCGAGGTCGTCCCGACCGAGCTGGGCCATGCGCCCGAGGTCTTCGACGTCATCCACCTGGCCAACGGGTACCCGCTGGACCCCGTCAAGCGGGCGCGCCATTCCGAGCACGTCGCACGCCAGCTCGAGCGGTTCCCCGAAGGTCAGTTCGTCGCGGTGACGCGGTCGGGCGGCCGCGAGGTCGTCGTCGGCACCGCCACGACGCTGCGCACCGCGCGTCCCCCCGACGCCCCGCCGCTCACCTGGTACGAGGTCATCGGCGACCACGGTCTGCCCACCCACGACCCCGACGGCGCCTGGCTGTACGGCGTCGAGATCGCCGTCCACCCGAGCTTCCAGCGCCGCGGGATCGCCAGCGCCTTGTACCGCGCGCGTCTCGGCCTCGTGCCCGAGCTCGGGCTGCAGGGCTGGTACGCGGGCGGGATGCTCATGGGCTACCACCGGTACGCCGACGTCCTGAGCCCCTGCGCCTACGCCGAGCGCGTGATCGCGGGCGAGCTCGTCGACCCGACGGTGACGATGCAGATCCACCGCGGCCTGAGGCCCCTGGGCATCATCGAGGGGTACTACCCCGAACCGAAGGCCGGCGGTTGCGCCGTGCTGCTGGCCTGGCTGCCGGCTCGCGTCGCCCCGGCGAAGGGCATGGGCAAACCGGTCCCCGGCAGGTCGATCCCCGGGCGGACGGGCTTGGGCAAGACGCCCCGCCACGCGCCCACGCTGAGCACGGTCGACGGCATCGTGCGCCCGGCGCCCGCCGGCGTGAGCGCGGTCACGATCCCGTCGACCCAGGGCGCGACCTCCTCGACGGTCCTGCCGGCCGCCGCGAACGAGGCGCCCGCCGGCCCCGCGCCGGCCCCCGGGCCCGCGTTCCCTGGCCCCGTCGCCCCGCGCCTGGCCCCCGCGCCGCACCGGCGACCTCGCCCAACCCCGGGCCGGGCGCGCGTTCCGTGGCGGCCGCCCCGGCCACGACCCCGCGCCGTGTGGGTGGTCGCGAGAACGGACGCTGACACGGCCACCGTCGACGTCGACGTCGTGGTGCTCGGCGCCGGTGTCGCCGGGCTGAAGGCGGCCCACGACCTGGACGCCGCGGGCGTGCGCGTGGTCGTGCTCGAGGCGCGCGACCGGATCGGTGGGCGGGTGTGGACCGACCGCGACCTCGCCGATCACCCCGTCGAGCTCGGGGCCGAGTTCGTCCACGGCGATCGCGCCTCGACGTGGGCGCCGTTGCGCGCCCTCGGCCTCGCGACCCGCGTCTGGCCCAAGGCGGACGAGAGCCTCGTGCGGCTCGCCGACGGTTCGCTCCGCACGATGCGAGACGCTCGCGCGAGCGACGCGGACTTCGACCGCACGCGCACGATGACGTGGCCCGACCTCGAAGCGCGACCCTACGAGGACCTCGAGGCGTTCCTCCTGCGCGCCGACTGGACCGGCGCGCAACGCGGCTACGTTCGCCGCTCCTTCGCGAACGCCGCCGGCGACGACCCGCACCACCTGTCGGCAGCCGCCCTCGGTCTCGGGTTGGCGGACGGGACCGCAGGGCTGGGTGATCACCGGATCGAGGACGGCTACGACGCCCTGCCGAACGCCTTGGCCGAGGGTCTGGACGTCCGGCTCGAGACGCCGGTCACCCGCGTCGAGGTCGAGCGGTCGGGCGTCCGGGTCACGGTGGGATCGGGCGCCACGTGGCGCGCCCGGCACGTGGTGGTCGCCCTACCGCTGGGGGTGCTGCAGAGCGGCGACGTGACCTTCGAGCCCGAACTGTCGGCCCTGAAGGGCTCGGCGCTGGCGGGCCTGCGGATGGGGCCGGTGGTGAAGGTGGTGTACCGCCTCGACCGGATCCCCTTCCGACCGCTGGACCGTGCGGGCCCCGCGATCGAGGCCGTGTACGCCAGCGGCACGCCGCCGATGTGGTGGACGTCGTCGCCCGCTGACACCGCGCGACCGATCTGGACCGGTTTCGTCTCCGGGTCGGGCGCGCTCGAGCTGCTGCGGCACCCGCCGGAGGCCGCCCTGGCGCGGGCGTTCGCGGCGCTGGTCGCCGAGGTGGACCCGAACGAGCGCGCCGGCCTCCACTACGACCGCGCTCGACGCATCGACTGGCCCCACGACCCGTGGGCTCGCGGCGGCTACAGCCACGTCGTCCCCGGCTTCGTGGGTGCCCGCGAAGCGCTGGCGGCACCGACGCCGCCGCTGTTCTGGGCCGGTGAGGCCACGGCCGGCGAAGGGTCGGCGGCCACGGTCCACGGCGCCTTCGAGAGCGGGGAGCGGGCGGCCCGCGAGGTGCTGGACACCGCGTAGAGTGGACCTCACCGACGTCTGGAGGCCCGCCATGCCCACGATCACGCTCGTCACCGACGTGCCCGGACCGGCCAGCCGGGCGCTGGTCGGCCGGCGCGAGGCCGTCTCGGCCCGCGGCGCCGCGAAGCTCACCGACGTCGCCGTCGCCCACGCGCACGGCGCGGCCGTGGTCGACGTCGACGGCAACACCCTGCTCGACTTCGCCGGCGGCATCGGCGCGCTGGCGGTCGGTCACACGCCGGCCTCGGTGGTCGCGGCCGTGCAAGCGCAAGCGGCCGAGCTGATCCACATGTGCGCCATCGTCGGCACGTACGAGCCGTACGTCGCGCTTCTCGAGCGGCTCGTGGCGCTCGCGCCCGGCACCGGCCCCAAGAAGGCGGTGCTGCTCAACTCCGGTGCCGAAGCGGTCGAGACCGCCGTCAAGGTCGCGCGCGCGGCCACCGGTCGGCCGGCGGTCCTGGTGTTCGAAGGCGCGTACCACGGTCGCACCAACCTGACGTTGGCGATGACGAGCCGGTACGCCGCGTTCAAGCGCGGCTTCGGTCCGTTCGCGCCCGAGGTCTACCGCCTGCCGTTCCCCGACCTCTACCGCCGGCCCGCCGGTCTCAGCGAGGAGGACGTCGTGGCGATGGCGATCGCCGGCGTCGAACGGGCGCTGGTCGCGCAGGTCGACCCGTCGGCGCTCGCGGCCGTGGTGATCGAACCGGTCCAGGGCGAGGCCGGCTTCGTGCCCGCCCCACCCGTCTTCCTCCGGGCGCTGCGCGACATCTGCAGCCGACACGGGATCGTCTTCGTGGCCGACGAGGTGCAGTGCGGGCTCGGCCGGACCGGCAAGCTCTGGGCGGTCGAACACGCCGGCATCGTCCCCGACCTGCTCGTCACCGCCAAGTCGCTGGGGGCGGGCATGCCCATCGCAGCCGTGGTCGGCCGCGCCGACTTGCTCGACGCCCCGCACGTGGGCGGGCTCGGGGGCACCTACTCGGGCAACCCGCTCGCCTGCGCGGCCGCCCTCGCGGCGCTCGACCTCATCACGGCCCCCGGCTTCCTCGAGCGGGCACGGGCCGTGGGCGAACGCTTGCGCGAGCATCTGGACGGTTTCGCCGCCACGTACCCGCAGGTGGGCGACGTGCGCGGCCTCGGGCCGATGCTGGCCATGGAGCTGGTCATCGACCCGGTCGAGCGACGGCCCGATCCCGAGGGGGTGGCGCGGGTCACGGGCGAAGCCTTGCGGCGCGGTCTGATCGTCCTGCGGGCGGGTCTGTACGGCAATTGCATCCGCCTGCTGCCGCCGCTCGACGTCAGCGACGAGCAGATCGACGAGGGCATGGGGGTCCTGGCGCAGGCGCTCGCGGTCGGCGTCGGTCCAACACCCCTCCCTTGACCGTGCCGTAGACTCCGGGTTGCATGTCGACGTCGCCCTCCGCCCCCCCTGCGCCTCCGGGCGCCGCGAACCACCTGGCGGATCTCGACCCGGTGACGCGCGCGGCGGTCCAGGCCACCATGCGCTGGTCGATCCTGGAAGGGTCGCTCACGCAGGTCTTCTTGAACTGGACGTCGGGTTCGGTGCTGATCGGGTTCATGCTGCACGTGGGCGCCAGCCCGGCCGAGATCGCCCTGGTGGGCTCGGTGCCGCTGCTCGCCCAGATGGCGAGCCCGGCGGCCGCCTTCCTCGCGGCGGCGTCGGGTCGGCGCAAGCGCCTGACCGTGCTCGCCGCGCTCGTGTCACGTCTCACCTGGCTGCTGGCCGCCGCGCTGCCGATCCTGCCGGTCCCCGACACGTGGCGGCCGACCCTGCTGATCGGCGTCGTGCTGCTCAGCAGCTTCTTCCTGGCCGCCAACGGCACGCTCTGGGCGGCCTGGATGGGCGACGTGATCCCACAGCGCGACCGAGGACGGTACTTCGGCCTGCGCGCCGGCGTCGTCGGCGTGATCGCCATGGCGGCGAACCTCGGGGCCGGCGTCTTCCTCGACCGGGTCGGCGCGCCCCTGTCGTTCCAGGTGGTGCTGGTGACCTCGGTCGTGTTGGCGCTCCTGGGCGTCGCCGTCTACCTGCGGCAGCTCGATCCGCCCACCGAGCGCTCGCCGCTCCGCTTCCGGGAGGTGGTCACGCTCCCCCTTCGCGACGTCGGCTTCCGCCGCTTCCTCCGTTTCGCGCTCTACTGGCAGTTCGTCGTGATGCTGGCGGCCCCGTTCGTGTTCCCGTACTTCCTGGGTCCGCTCGGCCTGACCTTCACGCAGATCGCGATCTGGGTCTCGATCGCGGCCGTGACCGGCCTCGCCACCACGATCCTGTGGGGGCGGGTGGCCGACCGATCGGGCAACAAGGGCGTGCTGGCCATCGGGACGTTCGTGGCCGGGCTCGCCCTGCCGTCCACGTGGATCTTGGCAGGGTTGACCGGCTCGATCGGTTGGATCTGGGCGTCGGCCGTCTTCGACGCCATCGCCTGGGGGGCCATCGGGCCCGCCATCTTCAACCTGGCGCTCGTGTCCGCTCCGCAAGCCAACCGGGTGGCGTTCATCGCGATGTACAGCCTGGGGACCGGGGTGTCGGGTTTCGTGGGTGGCGTCCTGTCGGGCCCACTGCTCGTGTTCCTGGCGCGCTTCGAGATGCCCGCCTTCGGCAGCACCTGGACCGCCTACCACTGGCTGTTCGTGCTCTCCGGCGTGCTCCGCGCCACCGCCTGGATCCTGCTGCGACCCGTGACGGAAGCCGAGTCGTGGCGCACCCGCGACCTGCTGCGGAGCATGCGCACCGGTTGGAAGGGGATGGGCTTCCCCTGGCGATGAGGTGCCGCACGTGCGTCGTCGTCAGTCGTCCACGGTCCGCAACCCCGCCGGTGTGAGCAGGTGCGTCATCGCCACGTCGTGCGCTTCGCGCGGAAGCGCCGGCACGACGAGCGCGTCGAGGGTCACGCCCACGCGCGGCGCCCGCGCCGGCAACTGCGGCAGCAGGCCGTCGTAGAGCGCGCGACCGTAACCGAGCCGCGTCCCGCGCACGTCGAAGGCCAAGCCGGGGACCAGGACCAGGTCGATCTCGTCGACGTCGGCCTCGGGCGCGCCGAGCGGCGGCTGCAAGAAGCCGAGCGGGTGCCGCTCGACCGCGCTGGCCACCGTGTGGATGGTCAGCCGCGCGGCGCGAGCGTCGGTCCGGGTGGTGAACGACCGGCGCTCGCCCAGGGGCGGCTTCGGGTCGACCTCGTCGCCGAAGGGCAGGTAGACGAGCACCGTCTCGGCCGCATGCCACGACGGCCACGCGGCGAGGTGGTCGCGCAGCGCCGCCTCGTCGCGCGCCCGCTGCGGTCCGCCCGCCCAGGCGCTCCGGACGACCCGCGCCCAGCGGCGCCAGTCCGCCTTGGCGGCGTCGGGCGTCGGTGACACGACCGGCGCGGCGAACGCGGGGGACGCATGCTCCATGTGGGGCACGTGTCCAGGCTACCGCGCCGTACCCTGCACCCATGGCCGAGACCACGCGCACAGCCCTGCACTTCCTCGTCGACAAACGCTTCGTCGGGCTCACCCCGGAGGGACGCCAGGTGCTCGTCGACGGCACCAAGGTCCATCCGCTCGGGATGGGGCCCATGCAGCTCGTGCTCAACGCTTGGGGCGGCTGCGTGGCCTACGACGTGGTCGAGATGCTCAAGAAGCGCCGGGTGACCGTCGCGTCCTACCGCATCGAGCTCGAGGGCGACCGGGCCGACGGCGTGCCCGCCTACTACACGCACCTACGCGCACGACACGTGATCGACGCGCCCGGCCTCGACCGTCGCACCTTCGAGCGCTTCGTCGAACTGGCCACGACCAAGTACTGCTCGGTCGGCGCGAGCCTCAAGGCGGAGCAGTCCTTCGAGGTCGAACTGCTGCACGAGACGCCCGAGGACGACGCCGGCGGGGGTGACCCGCGGCCCGACGCCGCCGATCTCGCCCAGACCCCGATCCCGGATCCTGGCGGCGTGCGCATCGACAAGACCCCCTGACCCGGGGTCGGTGCGTGCTGGGGTCACGAGAGCTCTTCGGGATCGACATCGGCGAACCCGACGCGGTGCGGTTCCGACCATGACATCCGCCTGCTACGCTCACGCACGATGTTCGACGCCGTCGATCCGTTCGATCCCACGCTCTACCTGAACCGCGAGCTCTCCTGGCTGGCCTTCAACCGTCGGGTCCTCGAGGAGGCGCGCGACCCCTCGCACCCCCTCCTCGAGCGCCTGAAGTTCTTGGCGATCTTCGGCTCCAACCTCGACGAGTTCATGATGATCCGCTACGCCGGCCTCAAGGCGCAGCGAGCGGCCGGGGTCGAGCGGCTCAGCGCCGACGGGCTCACACCGGCGGAGCAACTGGCCGCGGTCTCCGACGTCCTGCACCCCCTCGTGGACGAGCACCGGCGGACCCTGCGCGAGGACGTGTTGCCCGGGCTCGCCGCACGGGGGGTCACGATCCACCCCATGGCCGAGCTCACCGAGGCGGCGCGCGCGGAACTCGACGCGTTCTGGACGCAGGAGCTGTTCCCGGTGCTCACGCCGCTGGCCGTCGACTCGGGCCATCCCTTTCCGCGCCTGCCCAACTTGTCGTTCTCGCTCCTGCTCGAGGTCGTCGACCAGGAGCACGCCGCCACCCGCATGGCCGTCGTGCAGGTGCCGTCGGTGCTCCCGCGCTTCGTGCGTCTGCCGGGTCCCCACCATGCGTTCGTCATGCTCGAGGACCTCATCCGGTGTCGCGTGGCGGAGCTCTTCCCCGGCCACGACGTACGCCGCGCCCATGGCTTCCGGGTGACGCGCGACGCCGACTTCGCGATCGCCGAGGACGAGGCCGACGATCTGCTCCGAGCCGTCGAGGACGAGGTCCGCCGCCGTCGGTGGGGCGACGTCGTGCGCCTCGAGGTGGCCGCCGACATGCCCGCGGCCTGGCGCGATCAGCTCCGCCACCTCCTCCGCGTCGACGAAGCCGACGTCTACGAGATCCCCCACCACCTCAACGTCGCCGACTTCTTGGAGCTGGCGTCGCTGCCCCTGCCCGAGCTCCGCGACGCTCCGTTCGTCCCGCGTCTGCCGCGGGCGCTGAGGCGCCACGACTCGACCTTCGACGCCGTCCGCGAGGGCGACGTCCTGCTCCACCACCCCTTCCACGCCTTCGACGCCGTCCTGCATCTCCTCGAGGAGGCCGCCGACGACCCCGACGTCTTGGCGATCAAGCAGACGCTCTACCGCGTCGGCCGGCGGTCGCCGGTCGTGGCCGCGCTCGCGCGTGCGGCCGGCAACGGCAAGCTCGTCACGGCGTTGGTCGAGCTCAAGGCCCGCTTCGACGAGGAGAACAACATCGTGTGGGCACGCGAGCTCGAACGCTCCGGCGTGCACGTGGTCTACGGCTTCGCCGGTCTGAAGACGCACGCCAAGGCCCTGCTCGTGGTGCGGCGTGAGCGCGCCGCGAACGGCGCCTCGGTGACGCGCCGCTACGTCCACCTCGCCACCGGCAACTACAACCCCGGCACGGCGGTCGTCTACACCGACCTCGGCCTTCTCACCTGCGACCCGGACCTCGGCGCCGACGTGTCGGAGCTGTTCAACGTCCTGACCGGCTTCAGCAAGCAGCGGACCTGGCGCAAGCTGTGGGTGGCGCCCCAGACGCTCCGGCCCGAACTGCTCGCCGCCATCGACCGGGAGGCCGACCATGCCCGCGCCGGCCGGCCCGCCCGCATCGTCGCCAAGATGAACGCGCTGGTCGATCCCGAGACCATCCGGGCGCTCTACCGCGCCTCGCAGGCGGGCGTCCGCATCGAGCTGCTGGTGCGGGGGGTGTGCTGTCTGCGTCCGGGCCTCCCCGGCGTGTCGGATCGCATCACCGTCCGGTCGGTCGTCGGGCGTTTCCTCGAACACGCGCGAGCGGCCTACTTCTTCGACGACGGGGCCGAGCGGTTGGTCGTCGGTTCGGCCGACTGGATGCAGCGGAACCTGAACGGCCGTGTGGAGGCCGTGTTCCCGATCGAGGACCCTCGCCTCAAGCGCGACGTGCTGAACGTGCTGGAGCTCGAGCTGCGCGACAACGTCAAAGCGCGCGAACTGCTGCCCAACGGCGAGTACGCGCGGGTACGCCGACGACCCGGTCAGCGCCGGGTCGACAGCCAGGCGCGACTGCTGGCGCGGTCGCTGCAGCTCGGTTGAGGCGCCCGAAGCGCCGACGTCGACTCAGGCCTGGATGGGACCCGGTCCGCTCGGCGGGACCTCGTCGCCGGCACGACCCGCGGCGAAGCCGGTCTGCAGGCCCATCAGCCAACCGAGCTTGAGCATGAAGAGCAGCGTCTCGGCGTCTCCTTCGGCCACGCGCGCCCGTACGTAGTCGAGGGTGCCCTCGGGCAGCCCGACGGCGTCGACCTCGTCGGCGTAGCGCCGCCGCATCTCGTCGAGGAAGTTCTGGATGGAGCGCTGTTCGTCGGTCATCGCGGGGAGGCCTCCACGTCAGCCGGCGTCGTCGGCCACGAACTGCTCTTCGAGCCACGCGACGATCGCGAGCGCGGTCCCGAGGTTCGTGGCGAGCGGTACCTGATGGACGTCGCAGATGCGCATGAGCGCCGACACGTCGGGTTCGTGCGGCTGGGCGGTCAGGGGGTCGCGGAAGAAGATGACGGCCAGGACCTTGTCCTCGGCGATCCTCGCGCCGACCTGCAGGTCGCCGCCTTCCGGGCCCGACCGGACCCGCTCGACTTCGAGCCCGGCCTTGGAGGCCAACACCTGACCGGTCGTGCCGGTGGCCACGAGCGGGAACCGTCGAAGCACGTGGGCATGGTCCTTGGCGAACACCGCCAGGTCGAGCTTCTTCTTGTCGTGCGCGATCAGCGCGACGTACTTCATGCCCGCATCCTACGCGGCGGAGCCTGGGGTCGGGGAGGCGTGCGCCCCTCGGCTACGATGCTCTGGATGGATCTCGCCGTGGTCGTGGCCGCCGGTCTCGTGCTCGCCGCCATCGTGAGCGCCCGCTTCTCCCAGCGGTTCGGGGTGCCGGCGCTCGTGATGTTCGTGGGCGTCGGCATGTTCGCCGGGAGCAGCGGCCCACTCGGGATCGAGTTCGAGGACGACGCGCTGAGCTACCAGGTCGGCCTGCCGCTTGGGGGGCTCACGCCCCGCGGCAGCACGGTCTTCGAGGCCGGCGACCACGTCTACTTGATCAGCGGTGACGCGGACCGGGTGGGGATCCCCGCCGACTTCACCGGACGGCGGGTCGACGAGGCGCCGGCGGCCGAGATCGCCACGGATGGAGGCGCGGACGAATTGGACGCCCCTGGTAACGGACGCCCCTGGTGAGGAGAACGCCGCTGGCAGCGAGAACGCCGCGGACGAACACGCCTCCGAGGTCGTCGTTCAGCTCGAGGGTGGCACGAAGCCGACCTGAGCGCCTGGCCGCGCCTGGCTCAACGAGGGCAGATCGCGGGGGTCCACGATGCCCGCGATCGCGTAGCCGCCGGTGCGGCCGCGATCTTGCAGCAAGACGATGGGGTGGCCGTCGGCGGGGAGTTGCACGGTCCCCAAGGGCACCCCTTCGGACGCCACGTCGGGGCGGCCGGGCGTCACGACCGGTCCGTCGAGGCGCGCACCCATGCGGTCCCGGGCGGCCAGCCGGAAGGTGGCGGTCAACAGCGCGGCGTACGCCTCGGCCTCGAGCGTGAGGTCCCGGGTGCAGGCGCAGCTCGACGTCCCCGGCGAAGCGCAGACGGCCGCGCCACGCCGGGTCGGGCGGGAGCGCCGGCCCGGCGGTGGCCAGGATGTCGCCCTTCGCGAGCGCGCGCCCGAAGCCGCCCACGCCGGCACGCACGTCGGTACTGCCCCCCGGGTCGAGGTCCGGGTGACCGACCGCCCCGTCGCTGGGCACCAGGCCCCCGCCCACCGCCAACACGGCCACGCTGCCGGACGCCGCTGCATCGGGCCGGACCTCGAGGCGACCCCGCGTCGGCCAGGCGAACGTCTCGCCCATCGCGACGTCGCGCCCGTCGAGACGGAAGGCCGCGCCGCCGCCCGCCCACGCGGCGACCAGCGGTCGCGTCGCGACCAGGTCGGCATGGGGCACGAGGAACTCGATCGCCGCCGCGGCCGGCGGCGAACCGGCGAGGCGTCGCGCGACCGCCAGGGCGCGGGGGTCGAGGGCGCCGGCGGACGCCATGCCGAGGTGGCCCACCCACGCCCGCGATCGCGCCTGGAGCGTGAGCCCGCCGGGCCAGGCACGGACCACCTCGATCGCCGGTTCCCGCCGCTCGCGTCGTTCGGGGGGGTCGCCGGTCGGCACCGTCGCCACCGTCTCGACCGCGCGGAAGCGCACCTCGTCGCCGGGCAGCAGCCGTGTGGGCGTCGAGCGCCACGGGTCGAAGAGCCACCCGGACGTCGTCCCCAAGGACCACCAGCCGCCAGGCCCCGCCGCCGGATAGACGCCCGCGCGACCGTCGGCGATGGCGACCGCCCCGGCGGGCATCGGCCGTGGCGACGCTCGCCGCGGGAGTCCGAGCTCGTCGGGCAGGCCGTGCAGGTACGCGAAACCGGGCGTGAAGCCGAGGAAGGCGACGGTGAAGCGCGCGGCGGCGTGGCGCGCCACGATCTCCCGCCAGGGCAACCCCAGCCGGGACGCCAGCTCGTCCACGTCGGCGTCGGCTCCGTATGCCACGTCGAACACGACGTGTCGCGGACCTTCGGCGTCGTCGGGCGCCGCCCGGAGGGCGCCGGCGATCGCCTCGAGGACCGTGGCCGAGCGAACGCCGGGCCGCAGCTCGAGGGTCACCGTCCGGTAGCCGACGACGGCGTCGCGCAGGCCGGGGGTCGGCGCCGCCGCGAGGGCGGCCCTCACGTGGGCGAGGCGGTGCGACAGGGCGGCCGACGCGGGCGCATCGGCCACGAGGCGTAGGGCGGCCGGTCCGAGCCGGCCGAGATGCCACGTCATCCCCTCGGCGTCCGTCCATCGACCTATATAGGGGTCCATGCCCTCGCTCGTCCTCACGTTCGAGACGCGCCGGGCTCGCCCACGCCCCTCACCCCAGGCCTTCGACCACCGGTCGAACGGCCACGCCGGCGCGTTCGAGCGCGTGTCGCGCCGCCCGCGCGACCCCGACCGCATGCGCCCCGTCGCCGTGCACGCAGAGGGTGTCGGCCCGGACGGGGATCTCGGTGCCGTCGACGGCGCGGAGGACCCCGTGCAGGGCGAGCGAGACCGCGCGTTCTGCGGCCTCCATGGGATCTTCGATCAGCGCGCCCGGGCGACCGCGCTGGAGCAGACTGCCGTCCGGAGCGTAGGCGCGGTCGAGGAACGCCTCGGCCAGGACGGTGAGGCCCGCGTCCTCCATGACGCCGCGGGTGGCAGCGCCCGCCGGGAGCACCAGCGGCAGGCCGGCATCGACCGCCGCCACGGCCTCCGCGACCGCGAGCGCGACGGCAGGGTCGCCGGCGACCGCGTGGTACAGCGCGCCGTGCGGTTTGACATGGCGCAACGTCGCGCCCTCGGCGCGACACAGCGCCTGCAACGCGCCGAGCTGATAGACGACGTCGTCGCGGATGACCTCCGGGGGCAAGGCCATGGGCGTGCGCCCGAACCCGCGCAGGTCGAAGAAGCTGGGATGGGCGCCGATCGCCAGCCGGTGCGCGCCTGCGGCACGGATCGCGGCCCGGATGGCGCTGGGGTCGCCGGCGTGGAATCCGCACGCCAGGTTGACCGAGGTCAGCGCCGCGAGGAGCGCCTCGTCCTCCGCCAGCCGCCACCGTCCGTAGGACTCACCGAGGTCGCCGTTGAGGTCGATCGAGGGCATGGACCATCGTACGGGTTGTCGCTCGCGGGGGCGCCGACGCGGAGGTGCGCCGGTCACGCGCGGGCGGCGATCGAGGTCGGCGGAGGGGTCGGGATCTGGGGTCCACGTACGCCGGGGCTTGACACGTCGTCTTCGCGGGGTGTACTCTTGTTTTTGCCGCTCGCGAGAGTGGCGCGCACAATGACAGCCGAATAGGAAGCATGAGCAATCAAGACGCGCACGCGTCGAACGCCGTCCTAGACGGCAAGAAGCGCGAGCGTGCGAACGTGATCGCGCGACGAAACGGTCCTCGGATCGTCCGGAGCGAGGTCGCGAGTTTGAACCAGAACATCCTCTTACACACGTACGAACGAATTGATCGAAGGTTACGTTACTAAGGGCACACGGTGGATGCCTTGGCTGCAGAACCGATGAAGGACGTGGCTACCTGCGATAAGCTTCGGGGAGCTGGAAGCAAGCTTTGATCCGGAGATGTCCGAATGGGGAAACCCACACGAGCGAACCTCGTGTACCCATGCGTGAATACATAGCGCATGTGGAGGGAACCTAGGGAACTGAAACATCTAAGTACCTAGAGGAAAAGAAAGAAACCTCGATTCCCCCAGTAGTGGCGAACGAAAAGGGAATAGCCCAAACCGCGGTCTACGGACCGCGGGGTTGTAGGACCAACAATGTCGACTCGAGAGTCTAGCCGAAGCGCACTGGAAAGGCGCGCCATAGCAGGTGATAGCCCTGTAGGCGAAAGGCTCGGAAGCGTAGTTGGCACCTGAGTAGCGCGAGCCACGTGGAATCTCGCGTGAATCTACGGGGACCACCCCGTAAGGCTAAATATTCCTGCAGACCGATAGTGCACAAGTACCGTGAGGGAAAGGTGAAAAGCACCCCGTGAGGGGAGTGAAATAGTACCTGAAACCGTGTGCTTACAAGCAGTCACAGTCCTATGTTGGCTTGCCAACAGGATGGTGGCGTGCCTCTTGAAGCATGATCCTGCGACTTACTGGCAGTGCCGAGTTTAAGCCGATAGGCGGAGGCGAAGGGAAACCGAGTCTGAACAGGGCGTTCAGGCGCTGTCAGTAGACCCGAAACCGCATGAGCTAGCCATGGCCAGGCTGAAGCCTCCGTAACAGGAGGTGGAGGGCCGAACCGGTTGAGGTTTAAAACTCTTCGGATGAGCTGTGGTTAGGAGTGAAAAGCTAACCGAATGCGGAGATAGCTGGTTCTCCCCGAAATAGCTTTAGGGCTAGCCTCGGGGGTTTAACGATGGTTGTAAAGCACTGATTGGGCTAGGGGGCTTACCAGCTTACCAAACCCTGTCAAACTCTGAAGGCTATCGTTCCAGACCCCGGGAGTCAGTCTGCGTGAGCTAACTTTCGCAGACGAGAGGGAAACAACCCAGACCGCCGGTTAAGGTCCCAAAGTTGTGACTAAGTGGAGAAGGATGTGGAGACGCTAAGACAGCTAGGAGGTTGGCTTAGAAGCAGCCATTCCTTTAAAGAGTGCGTAATAGCTCACTAGTCGAGCGTCTCTGCGCCGAAGATGATCGGGGCTAAGTCACACACCGAAACCGCGGCAGCGCACCTTAGGTGCGTTGGGTAGGGGAGCGTTCCGTAAGCCGTTGAAGCGGTACCGTAAGGAGCCGTGGAGGTATCGGAAGTGCGAATGCAGGAATGAGTAACGATAAGAAGGGTGAGAATCCCTTCCGCCGAAAGCCCAAGGTTTCCTGAGCAAGGGTCGTCCCCTCAGGGTTAGTCGGGACCTAAGGCGAGGCCGAAAGGCGTAGTCGATGGACAGCAGGTCAATATTCCTGCACCACCGACGTGGAGCGATGGGGTGACGCATTAGGATAGGCCAACCGGAGCTACGGCTATGCCCGGCGGCCTGCGAAGCTGCGAGGGACAGGAAAATCCGCCCTCGAATACAGTGACGTTGGTCGGGAAGGCCCTACGGGGCTGATAACTGGTTGAATCCATGGTGCCAAGAAAAACCTCTAAGCGATGAAGCGTCGGTGCCCGTACCAAAACCGACACAGGTGGGCGAGTGTAAGAGCACTAAGGCGCGCGAGAGAACTCTGGTTAAGGAACTCTGCAAAATGGCCCCGTAACTTCGGGAGAAGGGGTCCTGCATTAGGGTGTCAAAGCCCGAAGCAGGCACAGTGAATCGGCTCTAGCGACTGGTTACCACAACCACAGCACTCTGCAAACCCGTTAGGGGACGTATAGGGTGTGACACCTGCCCGGTGCTGGAAGGTCAAGTGGAGGCGTGCAAGCGCCGAAATGAAGCCCCAGTGAACGGCGGCCGTAACTATAACGGTCCTAAGGTAGCGAAATTCCTTGTCAGGTAAGTTCTGACCTGCACGAATGGTGTAACGACTGGAGCGCTGTCTCAACCAGAGACTCGGTGAAATTGAACTGGCCGTATAGATGCGGCCTACCCGCAGCAGGACGAAAAGACCCCGTGGAGCTTTACTACAGCTTGATGCTGATGTCTGGACTTGTCTGTGTAGCATAGGTGGGAGACTGTGAAGCCGGAGCGCTAGCTTCGGTGGAGTCATCGGTGAAATACCACCCTGACCAGTTCGGCCGTCTAACCTACGCCCGTGATCCGGGTGGGGGACAGCGTTAGGTGGGTAGTTTGACTGGGGCGGTCGCCTCCCAAATCGTAACGGAGGCGCACAAAGGTTCCCTCAGTGCGGTCGGAAATCGCACATAGAGCGTAAGGGTATAAGGGAGCTTGACTGCGAGACGTACATGTCGAGCAGGGACGAAAGTCGGTCCTAGTGAACCGGTGGTACCTTGTGGAAGGGCCATCGATCAACGGATAAAAGTTACCCCGGGGATAACAGGCTGATTCCGCCCGAGAGTTCACATCGGCGGCGGAGTTTGGCACCTCGATGTCGGCTCGTCATATCCTGGGGCTGGAGAAGGTCCCAAGGGTCCGGCTGTTCGCCGGTTAAAATGGCACGCGAGCTGGGTTCAGAACGTCGTGAGACAGTTCGGTCTCTATCCGCTGTGGGCGTAGGAAGATTGAGGAGAGCTGTTCCTAGTACGAGAGGACCGGAATGGACGCACCGCTCGTTTCTCGGCTGTTCCACCAGGGGCATATGTCGAGTAGCTACGTGCGGAACGGATAAGCGCTGAAAGCATCTAAGCGCGAAGCCGACTCCAAGATGAGTCTTCCCACCTCCTTGTGAGGGTAAGTCCCCCGGTAGACCACCGGGTTGATAGGCTGGGAGTGTAAGCACGGCAACGTGTTTAGCTGACCAGTACTAATCGGACGAGGACGTAACCTTAGATGGACTCATCCCAACGGGATGTTCCGGACGCCATGCTTCCTATTCCGGTTGTCTTATCTTTGCTCTTCGTGCCCTTAGCGCGGTGGACCCACCCGATCCCATTCCGAACTCGGAAGTTAAGCACCGCAGCGCCGATGATAGTTGGGGGGCAGCTCCCTGCGAACGTAGGTCGGTGCGAGGAGTTATTTTGAGGAGGTCGAAGGTCTGGAGCTTTGCTCCGGGCCTTCTTCCACACGCGGGAGTAGCTCAGCTGGTAGAGCACTACCTTGCCAAGGTAGATGTCGCGGGTTCGAATCCCGTCTCCCGCTCCAGATCGACGACGGCCGCCCTTCGGGGCGGCCGCTTCCGTGTGGGATCGCGCCGTTCGACGCGTGCGGCTACGGCGTGACCGCGTCCTCGAGGGCGTCGGCGGCCGCGACGAGACGCGCGGCGAGCGCGGCGACCTCGTGCCAGGCGGTGTCGATCGCGCCGGCGGCCGGGGCACCGAGGGTGGTGGCGCGGGTGACGTCGGCGACGGACCGTTCCAGGTCCTCGGAGCGTTCGCCGAGGAGCCGCGACGTGGTCGTCGAGCGATCGTGCAGCGCTGCCAGCGACGACCGCAGACGGTCGAGCGCGTGGTCGAGGTCGGGCTTCGCCGCGGCCAGCGGCGCGACGACTTCGGCCGGCGCGCGGGTGCGTTCGTCCTGGGCGACCGCGGCTTCGAGCAGCAGCGCTTCGAGCGGTGTCTGGATCCGGCGCAGGTCGTTGTGCAGCGAACGCTCGAACTCGATCGAGACGCGGTCGAGGGCGAGCAGGTGGCGGGCGGCGACCTCGCCCACGGCGTCGAGGTCGAAGGCGTAGGCGTCGACGAGCTCCCCGGACAGGAAGTGGAGTCGGCCCTTGCTCGACGACGATCGGACCAGCACAGAGCACGTCTTGCGTTCCAGCTGCACCAGGCGCAGAAGGGGAGCCAGCGACACGCCCGGCATCCGGCCCCGCACGGTCTCGGCGATCGCGTCGCGGATGTGCTGCGCGACGACGGCGGGCGAGGTGGGCTTGCGCAGGACACGGAAGCTGCCGAGCCCCGACGTCCCGGCACGCACGTTCTCGGGCGCCATCGCCGCCAGGACCAGGACGGGAACGTTGGGGTGATGGTTGCGGACGTGGGCCAGCAGCTCGAAGCCGTCCATCACCGGCATGTTGACGTCGGTGACGAGCATGTCGACCGCATGGCTGTCGAGGTACTCGGCGGCTTCACGGCCGTTGGTGGCGGTGGCGATGGCGTGGTCGGGAAGGTGGATCCCGAGACCGCTCCACAGGAGGGCGCGCACCGCGGGCTCGTCGTCGACGACGAGCACGTGCTTGCGCGACAGCGTCAAGTCGACGCGGGTGCGTCGGCGGCACCGTCCATCGACGAAGGGCTCCCGGGTTCGACGAACGCGTCGAACATGCCGTCGACGCGGCCGAGGATCTCGCGTGCGAGGTGGGCGACGTCCGTCCGCAAGGCTTCGAGCTCGAGCCGGCGTCGCTCGCGTTGCGCGTTCAGCTCGTCGAGCTCGCGGCGGGCGCCGCGGAAGGCGTCGACTTCCTCGGCCACGGCCGCGAGCGCGGCGTCCGCCTCCTTGGCGCGTCGCGCCAGGCGTTCGATGGCTTGGAGCAGGTGCGCGAGGTGCGGGTCGTCGTCGCTCGCGGGCGCCGCGGTGGTGGGGCCCGCCGCCGCGGCCTCCGCGACCTCGGACGTCGGCTCCGTGTCCTCGCCTTCGCCGTCGCCGTCGAGCGATGCCTCCGACGCCGCCCAGGTCTCGCCCGGCAGGACGAACGCGTCGGTGGGGTGGTCCGGGGCCATCTCGTCGGCTGCGCGTGGATCGCTCGGCTCGTCCATGTCGGGTGCCTCCCACGGCCGCAGCGTCCGAAGCGCCTCCGCGGCTTCCTCGGTCACGGTGGACCGGGCGATCGACGCGACGTCATCGGGCGTCACGACTTCGGCGTCCGTCGGTTCGGGCGGGACGAGGAGCGCGGCCTCGCCCTGGGCTCCCTCGAACCCGTTGCCCGACGGGTCCGGCGTCGACGCCACGGCGGGCGCGTCCGCGTCCTCCACGGCGCCCGCGGTCGGCGAATCGGGTGAGGTCGCGGCCGTGTCGCCGCCGTCCTCGTCGGGGCCGAAGCCCCACGCCGCGGGCACCGCGAAGCCGCGGCGTCCATGCTGCGCTTCGTCATGGGTGGTCGCCAGCTCGATGAGCATCAGTTGCAGCGGCGTGTAGATCAGCTTGCGCACGTTCTCGGGCAAGGGCTCGAACTCGAGGGCGGCTTCGCCCCAGCTCATGATGTCGTAGGCGGCCGCCTCACCTTCGGCACCGAAGTCGTCCGAGAACGCGTTCAACAAGCGGCCCGACTGGAAGTGGAGGCGGCCGCGACGCTTGCCCGAGGACACGAGGACGGTGCAGGTGCGACGTTCGGACTCCAGCAGCTGGAGCACGCTCGCCAGCGGGATGCCTTCGACGCTGCCCATGTCGGCCCGTTCGAGCACGGCGAGGACGGCGGCGGCGACGTCTTGGTAGCTGGCCGGCTTGCACAACACGTGCAGCGCGCCGCGTGCCACGAGTCGCTGGTCGATGTCGGCAGGCGCGAGCGCCGACAGCACCACCACCGGGAGCGTCGGCCGCCGGTGGGTCACATAGGCGATGAGGGCGAACCCGTCCATCACGGGCATGGCCAGGTCGGTCACGAGCACGTCCACGGACCGACGCTCCAGCACCTCGATCGCTTCGCGGCCGTGCTGCGCCGTGATCACCTCGAACATCCCGAGGACGTTGCCGAGACCGTTCGACAGGACGCGGAGGGTGCCCTCGTCGTCCTCGACGAGGAGGACGACCTTGCGCCCGCTCACACGCACACGTACCTGAGGCATGACATGGACTCCAGGATACGCGCTGGCGGGCGACCGTGATGAAGGATTCCACTCGGAACGGGCAGGCGGATCGCTCCAGGACCGGGATCAGGGTCGGGCGTCGGCCTCGATGACGTCCGGGTCGCCGTAGAGCGCACGATAGATGGCCAGGTTCACGGAGACCCGCTGCAGGTACTCGCGGGTCTCGAGCGCGTCGATCGAGCGGAAGAGTTCGTCCTTGTCGTAGCGCACCGCGTCGCCTTCGTACAGTCGCCGGATGTACCCCTGGCCGCGGTTGTACGAGGGGACCACGAGCTCGACGTCCCCGTCGAAGTAGTCGAGCAGCCAACGGAGGTAGTACGTCCCGTAGCGGACGTTGGCATCCGGATCGAACGGGTCGCCGGGGTTCTCGCGCTGAAGCTCCGCGAGCCACGTCCACGTGGACGGGATCACCTGCATGAGGCCCTGGGCGTTCGACGACGACACGGCCACCGGCGAGAAAGCCGACTCCTGGCGCATGATCGACCACACCAACGCCGGTTCGACATCGAACCTCTCCCCGTGCGCCTTCACCGACGCTGGGTAGGCGCGCGGGTACGCCAGCCGCCACACGCGCGCGTCGCGGTCGCCGGCGTCGACCAGGGCTTGGCCGGCGCGCTGGCTCTGGCGGTACTCGCCGTACTGCAACTGGAGCGTCTCCGCCAGCAACACCACGTCCTCGCGTTCGGTCGCCGCGCGCAGCGCGAACAGCAGCTCGCCGCGTGCGGCTTCGTCGTCGCCGACGACCATGAGGGAGCGGGCCAGGTCGAGGGCGTGGCGTGCGGTCGCTGATCCCGCGGCCGGGTCCCACGCGCTCACGTCGGTCGGTACGGTGGGCGCCCCACCGAGCCTCAGGTCGAAGAACGAGCCAGGTGGGACCAGGTCACGTGCGAGCGTGGCGCGCTCGGCGTCGCCCACGCGTTCGGCGAGGGTCAGCGCGCGGTAGGCGGCGTCGTCGGCGTACGTCGTGTGACCGGTGCGGGCGATGGCGAGGTACGTGTCGATGGCGTCGGATGTGCGCTCGCGGGCTTCGAACCAACCCGTGGCGACCCACATCCGGGCGGCCTCGCCGGTGGCGAGCAGCAGGGCCGCCCCGGTGTCGACGTCGCCCTGTCGAGCGGCGATCAAGCCGCGCGCATACAGGCTCTCGGGTCCACCGAGCGCGGTGAAGGCGGCGTCCGCCTCCGACCAGCGCTCGAGCGAGAACAGCGACCAGGCTTCGCCCTCGCGCGCCGCGCGGGCGCCGGGCACCTCGGCCAACCAGCGCCGGTACGCGTCGAGGGCGTCTTCGTGGCGTCCCACACGGCGCAACGCCGGCGCCTCGAGCGAGGGCGCCGCCAGCGGACCGAGGGCGTCGAGCGCGCGGCTCGCCATGCCCGCTTGCAGGAAGGCGTTGGCGCGCCGGTAGGGGTCGACCAGCAGACGTTCGAGACCGTCGATCGCGGCCCCGTTCGGGAGCGCGTCCGCGTACGCTCCGATCGCGCGCTCCACCTCGCCCGCCGCCTCCGCCACCCTTGCCAGCTCGACGAGGAGGGCACGCCGGGCCGCACGTTCCAGGGGATCCTCGATGCGCAGGGCGAGCACCCGTTCGAAGGCCGCGAGCCGTTCGTCCGCCGGCCGCGTGGCGTCGCGAGCGTTCATCAGCGCCAGCCGGTACGCCAGGTAACCGTCGGCCTCGGTCGCCAGCGCGGCGAGCGCGGCGTCGTCGCCGGAGCGAAGCGCGCGCTGCACCGCGCCGTACGTCTCGAGGGGCGGCAACGCGTACGGATCGACGATGGCGACGTGTACCAGCGGGATCGGCAGCGGGGACGCCGGTGGCCAACCGAGCGCCAACAGGACGCTCGCGGCCCCGATGACGGCGATGCTGGCGACGATCCGAAGGGCGCGCGAGGACATGCGTCAGGCTACCCCCTGGCGTTGAACGGCGGCTGAGAGGTCGACCTCGTCGCCGGGGGCCGCGGCGCCGGATGGTTCTGGTGTGAAGGAGGATTTGGGGTGCCATGCACCTCATGCTAAAATCCATCCAGGCGGGCCCGCGGGCCCGGTTCAACCACGTTCCCCGAGGTCCCCTGGCGCTCGCGCCGAGGGTGGCCTCCGTACGTCGGATGCGCAGGTGCGGTCCGAGGGGTCCCCACGCCGATGTCGCGATCGAGAGACGGGTACGCATGTGATTCGAGTCGAAGCCCTCAACAAAGTGTTCGGTCCCTCCCCGGCGGACGCCCTCGCGCGCCTCGCCGAGGGGCAGTCGAAGGACGAGATCCGCACCGAGACCGGCAACGTGATCGGCGTCCAGGACGTGTCTTTCGAGCTGAAGCCCGGCGAGTTCTTCGTGATCATGGGTCTGTCGGGATCCGGCAAGTCGACGCTGCTTCGTTGCCTCAACCGCCTCATCCAGCCGACCTCGGGCCATGTCTGGCTCCAGACGGAGGACGGCGACGTGGACGTCGCCGCCGCCGAGGGTCGTGTCCTGCGCAAGCTGCGCCAGGACCACATGGCGATGGTGTTCCAACGGTTCGGTCTGCTGCCGCACCGCAGCGTGCGCGACAACGTCGCCTACGGCCTCGAGATCCAGGGTATCGGTCACGCCGAACGGATGCGCCGGGCCGATGAGACCATCGAGATGGTGGGTCTGGGCGGCTGGGGTAGCTCGCCGACGACCTCGCTCTCGGGCGGGATGCAACAACGGGTGGGGCTGGCGCGCGCCATCACCACCGGCGCCAAGATCCTACTCATGGACGAGCCCTTCTCGGCACTCGACCCCCTGATCAAGATGCAGATGCAAGACGAGATGATCCGGCTCCAGCGCCAGCTCGGCCGCACGGTCGTGTTCATCACCCACGACCTCGACGAGGCCCTGCGCCTCGGCGATCGGATCGCGATCATGGACGACGGGCGCTTCGTGCAGGTGGGGACGCCCGAGACCATCATCACCGCGCCGAAGACGCCGTACGTCGCGGACTTCGTCGCCCACGCCGACCCGACCGGCGTGATCACCGCCGGTACCGTGGCGGTCGAGCCCTCCCACCCGCGGGTCGACGAACTGCGCCGCGAGGGCGAGAACCGGGTGTTGGCCCACCGGACGCAGCCGGACGTCGAGATCGTCGTGGACGCCGAGTGGCGTGTGCGCGCCGTGCGCGCCGACGGGGGGCACGCCGACCTCGTGCCCATCGACGTGCTCCTGGCCGAGGAGACACCCCGCTCGCGCTATCGCGACCGCGCCGCCGTGGTGGGCGCCGATCGCCACCTCAAGACCCTGCTGCGCGCCCGGAACCTGTGCAACTTACCGGCGCTGGTCGTCGACGACGACGAGCGGTTGGTGGGCCTGGTCACGGAGCGTGAGCTGATCCACGCGATGCTCGAGAAGCGCGGCCACGATCCCGACGAACGCGCGCGCGACGCGGCGGCTGCGGCGGTGGTGGCATGAACGCCTGGCTGACCGACGCCTTCTTCGACCCGATTCAGGTGCCGCTCGACGACTGGTTCGCGAGCGTCATCACGTGGCTGACCGTCAACTACCGACCCGCGTTCCAGGCGATGAAGGTGCCCATCGAGTGGGTGCTGGACGGGACCAGTGCGTTGCTGCTGTGGTTGCCGCCGATCGCGTTCATCGCGATCGTAGGCGCCATCGCTTGGCGTGTGGCGGGCTGGCGCATCGGCGCCTTCGCGATCGCCGCGTTCACGCTCATCGGCATGATCGGTCTGTGGCGCCTCACGATGGTCACGCTGTCGATGGTGGTCGCCTCGGTCCTCGTGTGCTTGATCATCGGCCTGCCGCTCGGCATCCTCGCGGCGCGCAGCGACCGCTTCCAGGGGGGTCTGCGCCCCGTGCTCGACGTCATGCAGACCACGCCCGCCTTCGTGTACCTGGTCCCGGTGGTGATGCTGTTCTCGATCGGTACCGTGGCCGGCGTGATCGCCACCATCATCTTCGCGCTGCCGCCGCTGATCCGGCTCACCGACCTCGGCATCCGGCAGGTGCCCGAGGACGTGGTGGAGGCCGCCGAGGCATTCGGATCCAACGAGCGCGAGATCCTGTTCAAGGTGCGCTTGCCGCTGGCGTTGCCCACGATCATGGCGGGCGTGAACCAGACGATCATGCTGGCGCTCTCGATGGTGGTCATCGCGGCCCTGATCGGCGCCTCCGGCCTGGGCGTCCCCGTCGTCGAGGGGCTGAACGCCTTGCGGATCGGCACCGCCGGTATCGGCGGGCTGGCCATCGTGCTGCTCGCGATCGTGCTCGACCGTATGACGCAATCGGTCGGGACCGGCCGGCGCAGCTGATCGGCGCGGCGGGTCGTGGCGTCCGACGGCTCCCGGCCCGGCCGGTCTGATACAATCGTTCGGCACGCAGAGAACCTGCGCGTCCGTTGCTCAGTTCGTGGTTCACCGACCCTGACCATGACATCGATTCTCGCGAAAGGAACCAAGATGCGCACACGCTTCATCTCCATCGCACTCGCAGCCCTGCTCGGCCTCACCGGTCTCGGCCTCGCCCAAGAGGAACGACCCGGCGAAGGCGTCACGCTGCAACCGGCCATCGCGACCTGGGACGACGCCCGCCCCGTCCAGGCGATCTTCGACCAGCTCCTGGCCGAACTCGGCTACGAGGTCGAGCGTCCGGTCTCGCTCGCGAACCCGATCTTCTACCAGGCGGTCGCGTTGGGTGACATCGACTTCTGGACGTCCGGCTGGTTCCCGCTCCACGACGCGCAGTTGCCCGCCAACTTCGACGAAACGGCCAGCATCGTCGGTACGATCGTGGAACAGGGCGCGCTCCAGGGCTACCTGGTGAGCAAGGACGCCGCCGAGGAGTTCGGCATCACCTCCCTCGACGACTTCAAGCGCCCCGAAGTCAAGGAGGCCTTCGACCGCAACGGCGACGGCTTGGCCGACCTGGTCGCGTGCCCTCCGGGCTGGGGCTGTGAAGTGGTCATCGAGGGGCATCTCGACGAGTTCGAGCTGCGCGACCACGTGAACGCCAGCAAGGCCGACTACACCGCCGCCTTCGCCGATGCGCTGGCCGCCTACCGCAACGGCGAACCGGTCTTCTACTACACCTGGACACCCAACTTCACCGTCTACCAGTTGGTCCCGGGCGATGACGTGGTGTGGATCAACGCGCCCACCGTAGACCCGGCACCGGAAGAGGTCGTCACCGGCGTCGAAGGGATCGTCACCGATCCGCTGACGATGGGCTTCGTGGCGAACGACATCCGTGCGGTCGCGAACGACGCCTTCCTCGAAGCCAACCCGGCCGCCGCCAGCATCCTCGAGAATGTCAAGATCCCGCTCGAGGACATCTCCGAGATGACGCTGCGCCTGGTCCTCGAAGGCGAGGATTCGGACGCCGACGTGGCCGCGATGGCGACCGAGTGGATCGACGCGCACCAGGAACAGGTCGACGGCTGGCTGACCCAAGCGCGCGAGGCGGCGGCGAACTGAGCCGCTGAGGATCAGCGCGGGTGCCGAGAGGCAGCCCCCGGTTCCTGAGAGTCCCGGCGCTTCTCATCGAAACGCGCTAGAATCCAACTACTGAAGGTTCGACCGGGCGGCTTGCCCCCAAACCGGGGGCAAGCCGCTTCCTAAGCACGAGTTCTCGGGCCCGGATCGGGTCCCCACGGAGGCATGCCATGGCGCTACGCACGGTTCGTCTCACCCCCGAGGGCTTCGACCGGCTCAAGGCGACCCTCGCTCAGGAGTACGTCCGCCTCGACGAGGCCACCAAGATCCTGCAGGAGCTGACCGGCTCCAGCGACGACTACGACGACTCGGGTCTCGAAGAGGCCAAGCAGGAGAAGGGGCGCATCGAGAGCCGCATCGACGACCTCGAAGACCAGCTCGCCCGCGCGGAGATCATCCAGGGCCACGACGACGGTCGCGTCGACCTGGGCGTCACCGTGACGCTCCAGGAGAGCGGCAAACCGGAGATGAAGGTCCAGGTGGTGTCGCCGGTGGAAGCCGGCGTGCTCGAGGGCGACATCCCACGCGTGTCCGACGAGTCCCCCTTGGGGCGTTCGCTGATCGGACGGCGCGAGGGCGACACCGTGAAGGTGACCATCGGCACCAACGTCAAGGCCTACACCGTCGTGAAGGTCGGCTGACCGAGGGCGTCAGCGCCCCTTCGGCGCCGTACCGACGGACGCTTCGGGCGGAGCGCCGAGCGAGGTCAGCGCCGCCAGGGCCCCTTGCGCGTCGAGGCGCCCGATGGGCCGGTCGTCGGCGTCCACCACCGCGATCGGACCGCCCGCATCGGCGATCGCCGCGAAAGCGACGTGCAGCGGCGCGTCCCCGCGCACCCGCGGCAACGAAGCCGAGGCCGCCACGGGCGAACCGCCCCCCGTCAGGGCGTGGCGCACCTTGAGCACCCGCGACCGATCGACGTCTTCCACGAACGAGCGAACGTACTCGTCGGCGGGTCGCGTGACGATCTCGGCGGGGGTGCCGACCTGGATCAGTCGGCCGCCCTTGAGGATCGCCACCCGGTCGCCGAGCCGCAACGCCTCGTCGAGGTCATGGGTGATGAAGACGATGGTCTTGGTGAGCTCGCGTTGCAGGCGCATGAGCTCGACCTGCATCTCGCGTCGGATGAGCGGGTCGAGTGCGCTGAACGCTTCGTCCATCAGGAGCACCTCGGGATCGGTGCAGAGCGCGCGCGCCAGGCCGACGCGTTGTTGCATGCCGCCCGAGAGCGTGCGCGGCAACGCGTTCTCGTAACCCGAGAGGCCGACGCGGTCGATCCAAGCACGCGCCCGCTCGTGCCGCGCGGATCGCGACAACCCCTGCACCCGGAGCCCGAAGGCCACGTTGTCGAGCACCGTGCGGTGGGGCAAGAGCGCGAAGCGCTGGAACACCATCGACAGCTTGTGACGGCGCACCTCGCGCAGGGCGCGGAGGTTCAGCGCCAGCAGGTCCTCACCGTCCAGGCGCAGGGTGCCGGCGGTCGGGTCGATGAGCCGATTCAAGCAGCGCACGAGCGTCGACTTACCGCTGCCCGAGAGCCCCATCACCACGAACGTCTCGCCCGCCTCGACGGCGATGTCGACGTCGTGCAGCCCCACCGTGTGCCCCGTGCGCTCGAGGATCTCGTCCTTCTCGACCCCTTCCTCGAGGAGGGGCAGCACCGACCGTGGGTCGGGTCCGAACACCTTGGTCAGGCCGTGCGCTTCGAGGTGGGCCACGTCAGCGCGCTTTCACGGTCGGGTCCCACCGGCGCGCGTAGCCGGCGGTCACGCGATCCATGACGACCGCCACGATCACGATCGCCAACCCCGCCTCCAGGCCCAAGCCGACATCGCCGCGCTGCAGACCGCGCAGGACCTCCTGGCCCAGCCCGCGGGCGCCGATCATCGACGCCACCACCACCATCGCCAGCGCCATCATGATCGTCTGGTTCACGCCCGCCATGATCGTGGGGACCGCCAGCGGCAGCCGCACCCAGAACAGCGCCTGGCGCTCGGAGGCGCCGAACGCGTTCGCGGCTTCGATGACCTCCCGGTCGACGAGGCGCAAGCCGAGGTCGGTGAGGCGCACGATGGGGGGCACGGCGTAGACGAAGGTGGCGATGATCGCCGCGACGTTGCCGAGTCCGAAGAACATGACCACCGGCACCAGGTAGACGAAGCTGGGCATCGTCTGCATGCCGTCGAGCAACGGTTGGAGCCCGCGTTTGAGGCGGTCGCTGCGCGCCATCGCGATGCCGGCCGGAATGCCCAACACCAGGGTGAACGCGGTCGCCACGAGCATGATGGCAAGGGTGGTCATCGTCGCCGACCACAAGCCGAAGCTGCCGACCAACACCAGCAGGCCGGCGAGGACCACGGCCGTCCACACCGAGCGGCCCGTGGCGTGCCAGACGAGCAACGCCACGAGCAGGATCACCAGCCACCACGGCAGCGCGTTCAAGAAGCGCTCCACGCGGATCAGCAGTTGCAGGAGCGTCTCGGTGAAGCCGCGGAAGGCATCGCCGTAGTTCAGCAACAACCAGTCGACGGCGTCATTGGTCCAGCCACGCAGCGGGAACCGCCACGTGGCCGGGAAATCACGGGTCAGGAAGTCGAGCATCGACGCCGCCCGTCAGGGTCAGCGCAACGCAGCGCGGACCCGTTCGAGGACGGCCGGGTCCTGACCGTCGAGCCAGGAGACCCAGGCCTCCTCGCGGTTGGCGAGCAGCTCGCGCGCGGCGGCGGCGGTGTCGGCGTCCTGGTCCTCCATGAAGGCCAGGAGCTCGTTGATCGTCGCCGTCGGCAGGTAGATCGCGTCCAGGAAGCTCTCGACCGGCTGCGGCACGCTGTCGGCGAACTGCGAGCCGAGCCCGACCACGGCGACCACGATCGGGTAGTCGCACGCCATCGTGGCCTGTTCGGGCGTGTCGGTCATCGCGTTCATGTGCTCGAAGCAGGCGTCCGTGAAGGGTGGTTCCTCGAGGCGGAGCATGTCGAGGCGGCCCAGGATCCCGGTCGGCTCCCAGTAGTAGCCCAACCACGGCTCACCCAGCGTGTAGGCGGTCTGCATGGTCGTCTCCAGGGCGACACCGGTGCCGGGGCGGAAGTTGGTGAAACGCTCGTCGAGCCCGTACACGACCATCTTCACGTTGTTGACGCCTTCGCAGTACCAGCCGATGACGCAGTTGTACAGACGGCCCTTGTCGGGTTGCTCGGGGTCGCGGAAGAGCTCGGCGTACTGGGGCAGGTCCTCGACGCTGCGCAGATCGGGCGCCAGCGGTTCGATGCCGCGTTCGGCGTCGCCCTCGACCAGGTAGCGCGGCACGTAGAACCCTTGCGCCGCGTCGTCGAACACCGGGCTCAGTTCGCGCACCGTGCCGGCCGACAGGGCCTCGCGCCAGAACTCCGGCGTGTTGTCGGTCCAGACCTCCATGGTGACGTCGATGTCACCGCGCACGGACCCCTGCAGCAGCGGGAGCGTCGTGCCCGGGATGGCGTCGGTCTCGCACCCGAAACCCTCTTCGAGGATGAGGCGGGCGGCCTCCGTGAAGATGTTGACGCTGTCGTAGTCGAGCTCGGCGAAGACGATCGGCCGGTCGAAGCCAGCACAATCGGCCTCTTGGGCGAAGGCAGGTGCGGCCGCGAGCAGGCCGAACGTGAGCAGGGCGGCGACGAAGCGGTGCAACGACGTGGGTGAACTCATGGAATACCCCTTCCGGGTGCCCGCGCGCGGCGGCGCGCGCGGATCGGGCGGTGCGGCGGCGCGAACGCGGCCGCGGGCCTGATCGGTCGTCTCGAATCTACACCACCCTTCCGAAGGGCACGGTGGCGGCCGACCAGTTCGCGCCTGGTCCGCCCCCCACGGCCCCCCGCGCCGGGGCGGTGCGGCCCCGGCGAGTACACTGGGCCTCCATGGCCGAGAAGAGCCTCAACGAGCAACGGGAGCAGCGCCTGCGCAACCTCGAGAGCCAGGTGGAACGCGGCTTCGAGGCCTACCCGTACGCGTACACCACGACCAGCGACGCGGCGGGTCTGCGTGCCGCGCACGGGGACGGCGCGCCTGGGGACGCCTGGCCCGACGAGGAGGTCACCGTCGCGGGGCGGGCGATGACGGTCCGCAACATGGGCAAGGTCGCGTTCGCCACCCTGCGCGACGCCAGCGGCGACGTCCAGGTCTACTTGCAGCGCGACCGCCTCGGCGACGCCTACGGGGCGGTGAAGAAGCTCGACCTGGGCGACTGGATCGAGGTCACCGGTCATCCCTTCGTCACGAAGACGGGCGAGCTGACGGTCGACGCTGCGGCGTGGCGTCCCCTCGTGAAGTCGCTGCGGCCCCTGCCCGACAAGTTCCACGGCCTGGCGGACAAGGAGGCACGGTACCGGAGCCGCCACCTCGACCTCATGGTGAACCCCGACGTCCGCCGGGCGTTCGTGCTCCGCAGCCGCGCGATCGCCTTCATCCGGCGCTACCTCGACGAGGCCGGCTTCCTGGAGGTCGAGACGCCGGTGCTGCAAGCGGTGCCGGGGGGCGCCGAGGCGCGGCCGTTCGTCACCCACCACAACGCCCTCGACCACGACTTCCACCTGCGCATCAGCCTCGAGCTCTACCTCAAGCGCTTGGTGGTGGGCGGGTTCGACGCGGTGTACGAGATCGGCCGGAACTTCCGCAACGAGGGCGTGAGCTACAAGCACAACCCCGAGTACACGATGCTGGAGCTCTACTGGGCCGGCAAGGACTACCTCGACATCCTGGCGTTGGTGGAGGACCTCTACGCGCGCCTCGTGCGCGAGCTGACGGGCTCCACGGTGCTGACCTACCAGGGCCACGAGCTCGATTTCACGCCGCCCTGGCCCCGCATCGACTACACCGGCGAGTTGGCGCGGCGCGCGGGGATCGAGTTCGACGTCCTCGACGAGGCGCGGCTCCGGGCGTGGGCCGCGGAGCGGCATCCCGGCCCGGGCGATGGCGCCACGCCCCCGCTCGCGCAGCAGCCGTTCCACCAATTGCTCGCCAAGCTCTACGACGTGTACGTCGAGCCCACCCTCTTGCAGCCGACGTTCGTCATGGACCACCCCGAGCTCATCAGCCCGTTGGCCAAGCGCCACCGGTCGCGTCCGGGGCTGGTCGAGCGGTTCGAGCCCGTGGCGGTGGGGATGGAGCTGGGCAACGCCTTCAGCGAGCTCAACGACCCGATCGACCAGCGACGGCGTTTCGAGGAGCAAGCGGCGCGGCGTGAGGCCGGTGACGACGAAGCCCAGCCGATCGACGAGGCGTTCCTCGAGGCCCTCGAGTACGGCATGCCGCCCACGGGCGGTCTCGGACTGGGCATCGACCGGTTGGCGATGCTGCTGGCCGACGTGCCGTCGATCCGCGACGTCATCCTGTTCCCGCTGCTGCGGCCCCAGGGTTGAGGGCGAGGCGATGAGCGCGCTCGGCCCCTTCTGGCTGTTCCTGTCGTCGCTGCAACTGACGGGCGCGGCCTACGTCGTCGCGGCGGTGGCGACGTGGCGCGGCGAGCGCTTCTGGCGGGCGCCGGGTCGGCCGCTCGGGCTCGTGGCCACCGGGCTCGGCTTCGTGGTGGTGGCGGGCGGCGTCACGGGGATGGTCGTGGTGAACGACGTCGAGTTCGCGCGCTTCGTCGGCTCGGGTGCGCTGATGCTCGCTGCGGTGTCGTCGGTGTTCCTCTTGTTGCGCCGGAGCTGACGCCCCGGTCGGCGCCCACCTAAGGTGCACGAGCGCCGCGCGCGCCATGGCTTCGTGCCATGCTGGCGCATGGACCGCATCGACCTGGTGCGTCTCTTCGCGGCGCTGGCCGAAGAGGACGTGGCATACGTGCTGGTAGGCGGCATCGCCCTGAACCTGCATGGCATGGTCCGTGCCACGGAGGACGTCGACCTGTTCGTCCGGCCCGACGAGGACAACGTGGCGCGGTTGCGCCGGGCGCTGGCGTCGGCCTACGACGACCCCGACGTGAACGACATCCACGCGGCCGATCTCGCTGGCCCCTACCCGCTCGTGCGGTACGTGCCGCGGGAGCCGGGGCCCGCCGTGGACGTCCTGGCGCGCGTGGGCGACCGCTTCGTCTACGAGGACCTCGAAGCCGAGATCTTCGTCCTGGCCGGCGTGCCCGTCAAGCTGGCGACGCCCGCGACGCTGATGGCGCTGAAGCTCGCGACGACGCGGCCCGTCGACCTGCTCGACGCCGAACGCCTGCGCGCCGCGTTCGGCAGCGATGGGACCACCTGATGCCGGTCGAACGCTTCACGTCGGCCGGGGCTGCGCCCCCGCCCACCAACGTCGATCCGCGCGACGACCTCGCCCTCGAGCGCGTGTGGACGCACCTCCGGTTCGCCACCGACGGCCTTCCGCCCCTGCAACCCGCCGGCGTGCACCGGTACCGGTCGATCGACGAGGCGCAGGCGGCGCGGCTCGACGCGGAAGCGCGGCGGATGCGGGCGCTCCGAGCGGCGCGGCGCTAGCCGAGACCGCGCGCGCGTGCCGCGTCGGCGTCCATGGCGGCGGTGACCTTCGCGGCGAGCCGGCCGACGAGCTCACGGTCGAAACGGAACGTGACGTCCGCAGCCCGGTACAGCTCGTCGATCGGACGGCTGGCACCGAGCGCGAGGGCGCGCTTGTAGCCGGCGAGGGCGGCAGCGGGGTCCTCGTCCATGCGCTCCCACAGCTGCAGCGCACCGAGGTAGGCGATGGCGTACTCGAGGTAATAGAACGGGAACTGGTAGAGATGCACGATCTGCCAGCCCTTCGTCCGGGCGCGGTCGAGCCCGGTCCAGTCGAGGCCGACGTCGAACCGGTCGGTGATCTCGAGCCAGCGGGCGTCGATGGCGTCGATCGTGACGTCGGCTGCGGGTTGCGTGTAGAGCCAGTGCTGCAGGGCGTCGAGCTCACACGCGGCGATGAGGAGGCCGAAAACGCGGTCGAGCAGCCGGGCGCGTGAGCGGGCGGCGTCCTCGGCGTCGTAGAACCCGCCCTTCGTGCGCTCCAGGAACGGCAACGTGAGGAGTTCCATGGCCTCGGACGCGAACTCGGCCATCTCCGGACGTTCGTTGACGTGCTTGAGCAGCGGCCAGTCGCGTTCGGTGAGCACGGAATGGAACGCGTGCCCTGCCTCGTGGCGCAGGGTGAGCAGGTCGTCGTCGGTGCCGACCGCGCTCCAGTAGACGTAGGGTCGGCGGGACACCGGGAAGTAGACCTGGTAGCCGAGCCCGGGCACCTTGTCGGGGCGCGGTTCGAGGTCCATCCAACCGTCGCGCAGCAGCGAGAACGCTTCGCCCAGTTCGGGGTCGAGCGCCTCGAACATGCGCGCCAGCCCGGTCTCGAGCTCGGCAACGCCATCGAAGGGTCGCAACGGGGGTCGACCGTCGGGATCGGCGGTGACGTCCCAGGGGCGAAGCGTCTCGACGCCGAGACGCTCGCGGCGACGTGCGTGCTGCGCGCGCAGACGCGGCACCACTTCGCTGGCGACGGCATCATGGAGCCGCAGCGCGTCCTCGGGCGTGTACTCGCGCCGATGGCGCGCCCGCCAGGCGTACGCCCGGTAGTCGGGCTGATCGGCCCCATGGGCGATGCGCTCGCGCAGTCGCAGGAGCTCGAGGAACAAGCCGTCGAGGTCGTCGCGGTGTGCCTCCTTGCCGGCGTCGATGGCGCGGTAGGCGCGCTCGCGTAGGTCTCGGTCGCGCTCCTCGAGCCTGGCCCGCGCCGCGGCCACCGTGATCGTCTCCCCGTCGAGCTCCACGCGGGTGCGCCCGGTGATCTCGCCGAACCGGTGCTGGAGCACCGCTTCCTCGGCGTTCAGAGGCACGTTCGCCTCGCGGTAGAGCGCCACGGTGTCGCGTAGGTCGGCCCACGCCTCGCGCAGGGCGGGCGGCGGCTCGTGGCCCGGCACCTCGAGCAGCTTGCGGTTCAGGCGGTCGCTGATGGGCTCGAGGCGTGGCAAGAGGTCCTGGACGAACGCCAGGAAGGCGGCCTTGGCGCCTTCGTCGGCGGTGTTCTCGTCCTTGGCCCGGAGGAGCGCCGCGTACGTCTCCCAGACCTCGCGTTCGACCGCGTCGACCTCGGCGAGGTAGGTGGGGACGTCGGCGGCCGTGAGCGGCCGGGCGAGCAGCGTCTGGAGACGGGGTTCGAGGGCGTCCCAGGTGAGGGGGGTCATGGGGCAGGATACGCAGACACCTGGCGGTCGACGGCCACACAGACGGTGTCCGCGGCGAGGCCGCCTCTCTCGGCGACGCGCGGTGGCCGACCCGCGGTGGGCGGCTGCCTGCCGTGCTTTGATCGGGGCGGAGGTTCCCATGGCGTTCGACGAGACGGTGGCCGACCGCGTGCGGGCTGCGCTCACGATCGATGGCGTCACCGAGAAGAAGATGTTCGGTGGCTTGGCGTTCCTCCTGTACGGGCACATGGTCTGCGGCGTGATGCGGGGCGAGCTCATGGTGCGGGTCGGACCCGCGGCGTACGAGGAGGCGTTGGCTCGGCCGCACGCACGGGCGATGGACTTCACCGGCCGCCCGAGCCGCGGCATGGTGTTCGTGGCGAGCGAGGGGTTCGCGAGCACGCCCGACCTCGAGGCCTGGGTCGACCTCGGGATCCGGCATGCCGCGGCGCTGCCCGCCAAGGCCGGTTGACCGGGCTCCGCATGGGCCGTCCTACGATGCACCCATGACCCGCGCCAGCGTCGCTCCGTCCGCCGCGATCCTCGAGCCCACCACCCCCGACTGGGTGAAGCATGCGGTCTTCTACCAGGTCTTCCCCGACCGCTTCGCCAAGAGCGAACGCGTGCCCAAGCCGTCGGGGATCGAACCGTGGGACACGCCGCCGACGACGTACGGCTACAAGGGCGGCGACCTGTACGGTGTCGTCGAACACCTCGACCACATCATCGACCTGGGGGCCACCGTGCTCTACCTCAACCCGGTGTTCGCCTCGGGCAGCAACCACCGGTACCACACCCACGATTACCTCAAGGTCGACCCGATGTTGGGCGGCGACGAGGCGCTGCGGGCGCTGCTCGACGCCGCCCACGCACGCGGCATGAGGGTCGTGCTGGACGGCGTGTTCAACCACGCCAGCCGCGGCTTCCTGCCGTTCCACGACCTGCTCGAGAACGGCGAGGCGAGCCCCTACCGCGACTGGTTCCACATCGAGGGCTTCCCCCTGGGCGCGTACGGCGAGGGTGACGGCGTCGTTCGGTACCAGGCCTGGTGGGGGATCCCGGCGCTGCCGAAGCTCAACACCGACAACCCGCTCGTGCGCGCGTACCTGTTCGACGTCGCCGAGCACTGGTTGCGCTTCGGCATCGACGGCTGGCGGCTCGACGTGCCCAACGAGATCGACGACGACGCGTTCTGGCGGACGTTCCGGTCGCGGTGCCGCGCCGTGAACCCGGAGGCGTACATCGTCGGAGAGATCTGGGACGACGCTGGCCGCTGGCTGCAGGGCGACCAGTTCGATGCGGTGATGAACTACCCGGTCACGCGCGCGATCCTGGGGTTCGTCGCGCAGGACGTCGACGACGAGCAGGTGGCGACGTGCGGCTACCGGAAGATCCCGCGCCTCAGCGCCGAACGCTTCGCGCGCTCGCTACGCGACGAGATGACGCGGTACCCGTGGGAGATCGTCCAGGCGCAGCTGAACCTGTTGGGGTCGCACGACACGCCGCGCCTGGCACGCGTCGTGCGGCACGACGATGCCGCCGTCGCCCTGGCTGCGCTGCTGCAGTTCACGCTGCCGGGCGCGCCTTGCGTCTACTACGGCGACGAGATCGGTCTCGACGGCGCCAACGACCCATTCTGCCGCGAGCCCATGCCGTGGGACCGGCGTGCCACGTGGGACCACGAACGGCTGGCTTGGTTCAGGGATCTCATCGCGCTGCGCCACGCCCATCCGGCGCTGCGGGTCGGCACCTTCGAGGTCGCCTACGCGCACCGCGGCGTGGTCGGGTTCCGGCGGCGTTCGGAGGGCGACGACCTGCTGGTCGTGGTGAACCGCGGCGACCAACCCGCCCGCGTGCACGTGCAGGTGCCGGGCGTGGCGGACGGGCCGCGGGAGCCGCGGGTCGGCGTCGCCACGGTGAGCGTCCTGGGCGGCGACGTGGACGTGCGCCTACCGGCCCGAGGCGGCGCCGTCGTGGTGCTCTGACGACGTCTCGGAACGACGGTGCCACCCTGCCTCGGGGTTCGAGTGCCCCGAGGCAGGGTCGGAGGGCGCCCGCGCTTCAGGTCTTCAGGCCGAAGCCGGATCGGTCACTCGACCGGCACGACCAGGACCTCGAACGGGAGTTCGGGCCCGGTCTGCATCGCCGCGAACTGGGCGTTGGTGACGAGGAGCCGGTCGCCCACGAGCGCTGCGGTGGCCGAGCTGGCCAGCCGGTCGTCGGTGATCGTCCGCTCCACGGTCCCGGTCGAGAGGTCCTCGCCGAGCTCGACGACGCTGATCTGGTCGGCCCCGTTCTGGACGACGTAGAGCGTCCGGCCATCCAGCACCATGCCGTCGCCGCCCGGCAGCGTCGTCCCGCCGAGGTCGACTTCGGTGACCTCTTCGGTCTCGACGTCGATCCGGAACAGGCGGCCGACGTTGGCTTGGATCACCAACAGCGTGCTCCCGTCTTCGCTCATGACGATGCCGTTGGCGTTGAAGCCCTCGGTGTACTCGAGTGGCGTGTCCACGAACCCGACGAAGGGCACGAACTCGGTCTCGCCCGGGGGAAGGTGGAACAGGAACGGCTGGCGCGAGTCCGTGACGTACACCGTGCCGTCCGGACCGACCACGACGTCGTTCAAGAAGGTCGATTCCGCGTACGGGGCCATGAAGGACGCGCTCGGGCCGGCGCCCGACTCGAACGTCTCGGCGCCGATGTCGTCGAAGCGGAGGAGCTCGCCCGACATCCCGCCCGCGACCCAGAGCGTGTCACCGTCGACCGCCAGGCCGATCGTCGTGAACTGGGCGCGACCGGGTTCGAGGACCGTGGTGACTTCACCGGTGGCGACGTCGACGCGGTAGATGGCGCCCGAGCCGGCGCCGCTGACGAAGAAGGCGCCGATGTCCTCGGCGTAGGCGACGCCTTCCGGGTACGTGTTGTCCCCGGGCAACTCGAACGCTTCGCGGTCGGGCGCGAGCTGGGCCATGGAGAACGTGAGGGCGCAAACGGCGGAGATCGTGAGGACGTGTCGGATCATGCGTGCCATCCCATCCGTGCGCGTCGCGAAGCCTGAGGGCCAAGACGCTTCGGCGAGTCCCGTCCGTACGACGGGCGACTTCCGCGCAACGTCCCACGTTACGCAGCGCCGTCCGGATGCCGGCGACGCAGGTCACGGTAGCCCGGTCGCGTCCCCACGGTTCGGTCCAGCGCGAGGCGTCCGTCCGGGATGCGACGCGCGACGGCCCCACCCTCAGGCAGCCCTTCCGCGACCGCTCAGGCCGCCGCGACCGGGGTCAGCGCCTCGTTGTCCTCCTCGCCGGTCCGGATCCGCACGACGCGCTCCAGCGGTTGGACGAAGATCTTGCCGTCGCCGACGTTGCCGGTGCGGGCCGCGGTGACGATGGCGTCGAGGGTGACCTGGACGTACGGCTCGGACACGGCGATCTTGAGCTCGATCTTCTCGTGGAACTCGACGACGAACTGGCTCCCGCGGTACTGCTCGGTGATGCCGGCCTGGCCGCCGTGGCCGCTGACGCGGCTGATCGTGATGCCGCGGACGCCGGCTGTGAACAACGCTTCCTTCACCTGCTGGAGCCGATCGGGACGGATGACGGCGGTGATGAGTTTCATCGGTGGTCTCCTGGTCCTCAGTCGCCCGCGCCCACGAGCACCGGGTCGTTGAGGGAGTCGGCGTTGACGTAGGCCAGTGCGCCGTGCTCGGCGACGTCGAGGCCGGCGACCTCTTCGTGCGACGAGACGCGCAGGCCCATGATCGACCTGAGGAGCATGAACACGGTGTAGGACGCGACGAAGGCGGCTCCCGCGTACGACAGCGTGCCCAACACTTGCACCCCCAGGTTGGCGCCGCCGAAGATGCCGACCGCGACGGTGCCCCAGATGCCGGCCACGCCGTGGGCGGGGATCGCGCCGACCGGGTCGTCGAGCTTGAGCCGGTCGAGTAGCAGGATGGCGTAGGTGACCAGAACCCCGCCGATGGCGCCGACCGTGAGCGCCCAGACGCCGTCGATCACGTGGGGCCCGGCGGTGATCGAGACGAGGCCGGCGATGACACCGTTGAGCGTCATGGAGAAATCGGGCTTCTTGAAGATCACCCAACTGGCGAAGAGCGCGGCCGCAGCGCCGCCGACCGCGGCGAGGTTGGTGTTCAGGACCACGCGCGCGATCGCCTGCGCGTCGGCGATGCTGCTGAACGCGAGCTGCGAACCGCCGTTGAAGCCGAACCAGCCGATCCAGAGCAGGAAGACCCCGATCCCCGCGTAGGGCAGGTTGTGACCGGGCATGGCGACCACGCGCGGCCCTACGTAGCGCCCGAGCCGTGGACCGACCGCGAGCACCCCGGCCAACGCCGCGAAACCGCCGACGGCGTGCACGACCGAGGAGCCGGCGAAGTCGACGAAGCCCATCTGGCTGAGCCAACCGCCGCCCCAGTGCCACTGACCCAGGATCGGGTAGATGAAGGCGGTCGCCAGGAACGCGAAGGCCAGGAACGCGCCGAACTTCATGCGTCCGCCGATCGAGCCCGAGACGATCGTGGCGGCGGTCGCGGCGAACACCATCTGGAAGAAGAAGTCGGCCTCGCCCGGGTAGATGTCCTTCACGTAGCCGTTCAGGAACAGCGGCGCGCCGTACATGAGCGTGAACCCGACTGCCCAGTACGCCACGCCCGCCACGGCGAAGCTGGCGTAGTTCTTCATGAAGATGTTGATCGCGTTCTTGGATCCGTGCAGCCCGGCCTCGAGGAGCGCGAACCCCGGGTGCATGTGCATCACGAGCACCGCGCACATGATCAGCGCGAAGGTGTCGAGGGCGTAGGCGAGCTCGGCGACCGACTCGCCCTGCGCGAGCGCGACGCCGAACAGCAGGGGGAGCAGCAGGAACGCGATACGGAACCATGGGGCCGGTCGGGCGCGCATGGGTGACCTCCTCGGAATCCGAACGCCCGGACGGGGTTCGGGATGCGGGCCACGGTACGCATAATGATGCACGGTGTCAAGACGAATTCGGCCATGTGCTCATCTGTCGGTGACGTGTCTCTATCGGAGGAGACGTAATGTGCGAGGCGTACACATCGAAATGGACGTTTGGCCGGATGTGGACTGACGGTACGTCATGGAAACGCCCGCCGGGCGTGGTTGCTCCGGGCGGGCGGGTTCGGGTGCCGAACGGCGCCTCACGGCGAACGTTCGGCTCAAGCGTGCGCGGTCACTGAGGCAACAGGATCTTGCTCTTGTCCCCCACGATCATCTGGTACGTGCTCGGACGCCGCGTCGCGCCTTCGAGCACCACGTCCTCGCCGATCAGGCTGCCCTGGATGCGCGAGGCGACGTCGCGCACGACGGTACCGGTGCCGACCACCGCGTACTCGATCTCCGCGTTCGTGAAGGTCACGTCGGCACCGAGGGTCGTGAAGGGCCCGATGTAGGCGTCCTCGACGCGGGCGCCAGCGCAGATGAGGGCCGGCCCGAAGATCGTCGAACGGCGGACGATCGCTCCGGGCTCGACGACCACGTCGCCGACGAGCTGCGAGTCCTCGACCTCGCCCGAGATCTCGCGGCGCCGCTCCAGCAACACCAGTCGGTTGGCATCGAGGATGTCCTCGGCGCGACCGGTGTCCTTCCACCACCCCGTCACCTCGACCGGTGCGACCACGCGGCCCGCCTCGATCATCCGCGCGATTGCGTCGGTGATTTGGTACTCGCCCTTGGCGCCGGGCTCGAGGCCCTCGATGGCGTCGTGCACGCTGGCGTCGAACACGTACACACCCGCGACGGCCAGGTCGGACGGCGGGTCGGCGGGCTTCTCGACCAAGCGGGTGATGCGGCCGTCCTCGATCACGGCGACCCCGAACGCCCGCGGGTCCTCGACGCGCACGAGGGCCAACACCGCGTTCACGCCGTCGTCGGGCCTGAACGCGTCGACGAAGCCCTGGATGCCGTGCTCGAAGAGGTTGTCGCCGAGGTACATGACGAACGGGTCGTCGGCCAAGAACTCGCGCGCCACGACGACCGCGTGCGCCAGACCCTGCGGCGGGTTCTGCAGGAGGTAGGTGTACGACGCGCCCCGGTACCCTTCGAGCGCCTCCTTGAGGTGGTCGATCGTGTCGTGGCTGACGACGATCCCGATGTCGTGGATCCCAGCGTCGACCAGGTCGTCGACGGCGTAATGGATGAGGGGCTTACCGCCGACGCGGATCGTCGGCTTCGGACGCAGGCTGGTGATGGGACGCAAGCGCGTGCCGAGGCCGGCCGCGAGGATGAGGCCTTTCAATGCGAACCTCCTGGAGCGAGCGTACCGCGGGCGCCTTCGCGCCTACTTCCGGCTCGTCACCATGAGCAGCGCGCCGGCCAGGACGCTGACGCCCGCCACCCAGGGCAGCCACGGCAGCGACCGTTCGCTCTCGACGCCGAGTTCGACGCCGCCGATCTCGACGCCCGCGCGCTCGACGAACACGCCCGAGAGCTGGAGCACGACGAGGGTGACACCGACCAGGACGAGCACGAGCCCGAGCACCGACTGTGGCCGCATGAGGACCTCCGACCGTGAGCCTACACGGAAGTCGCTCGCTGCGACCGCGGGTACGATGGCGCGCATGTCAAGCACCTCCGAGATCCGCATCCAGGTGACGAACGGCAGCGACGGCGTCACCGGCATCCGTTGGGAAGCCGACGACGCACCGGAGCCGGGCGACCAGGCCGCCGAGGCCATGATCCTGGCGCTGTGGGATGGCGAACGACGCAACGCCATGCGCATCGACCTCTGGACGCCCGCCCTGACCGTCGACGACATGAACGACTTCGTGTTCCAGACGCTCTCGTCGCTCGCCGACACCTACCGTCGCGCCACCAACGACGACGACCTGATGCTCGAGATCAAGACCTTCGCACGCCGCTTCGCGGAGCGCGCGTCCGCGAAGGGGCGGCGGGCGGCTGGAGGCGGCGCCGGCTGACGTCCCCCTAGGTGGCCGGCCACGGTCGGTGTCGTGGCGTGCAGCGGAGGGGCGTCCGAACGTCTACCCTCCGGCATGCCGTCCACCCCGCTCGTTCCCCGACTGGCCGCGACGCTTTGCGTCCTCCTCGCCCTCGGGGGCGCCGCGGCGCAGGGCGACGCGGTGTCGACGCCCGGCCCGCTCGATCCGGCCGGGCTCGTGGCCTTCGTGAACCCGGACGGGCGCCTGGCGGTGGTCGATCCGGTCACCTCGGTCGTCACCCCCTACGGCGGCGGCCTCCAGCGTGCACAGTTCCCCGCCTGGTCGACCGGCGGCGAGCGGGTGGCGGCCGTGGTCGCCGATCAGGCGGGCGGCCGCGTGGACGTCGTCGACGTCGCCGTCGGTGGTGACCCGGTGACCGTCTACGCCCGACCCGCCCGCGGCCCCATCTACCTGTCCTGGGCCCCCGGCGACGCCCTCCTCGCGGTCCTGGCGGGGACCGGTGACGGCGGATTGGCGCTCGACCTGGTCGACGTGTCGACGACCGCGCCGAGCGCCGACGACAAGGTCCGGCCGTTCGCCACCGGCGCGCCGTTCTACTGGACCTGGTCGCACGACGGTGCATCGCTGCTCGTCCATCGCGACGTCATGCGGCCGACGGCCGTCGTCGGCTTCACCGATCTCGACACCTTCGACGTGCGCCGCCCGTTGCCGGAACCGGGCGCCTTCCAGTCGCCGGCGCTCTCGTCGTCGGGTCGCTTCGTGGCGTACGCGCGACGAGACGTCCAAGGCGGCCGCTCGGCGGTCGCCGCCCCGAACCCCGAGCGCCCGGAGGTCTCGGAGCCGGCGCGCTTCCTGTCGATCCGCGGCACGGCCGCGCTGGCGTGGCGTCCCGGCGCCGAGCAACTCGCGGTGCAGCATTCGTCGCCGCCCGGCGCCTTGCCCCACGGACCCGTCGACCTGCTCGACGCCGCCACCGGCGAGGTGCGCCGCCTCAGCGACGACGTGGTGCTGGCGTCGTTCTGGTCGCCGGACGGGGCCACGCTCGCCACGTTGTCCATCGTGTCCGCCAGCGGCGACCGGGTCGTGCAGGCAGCGTCGGCCGCGACCGAACGTGCCGTCGTCGCGCGCCGCGTCCAATCGCGCGGCGTCACGTTGGCGCTCAAGGTGGTGGACGCCGAGACGGCGCAAGGCCGCACGCTCGGTCTCTTCACGCCGACCCCAACGTTCTTCGGCCAGTACCTGCCCTTCTTCGATCAATACGCGCGCTCCCACCGGCTCTGGTCGCCGGACTCCGACGCGCTGGTGTTCCCGGCGCTCGACGAGGCCGGCGTGCCGACGATCGTGCGCTTCGGGCTCGACGGCGAGATCCGCCCGTTGGCCCCGGGCGACATGCCGGCCTGGAACGTGCGCTGAGACCCGGGCCGCACCACCGAGCGCCCGTTCGCGGCTAGGATGCCGCTGTGGACGACGTTCTGCTCGCTTCGGCCAGCCATCAGGCGCACCTCCTGCGTTCGGGCGCGATCGGCGCGGAGGAACTGCTCGAGGCTCAACTGGCGCGGCTGACCCGCGTCGACGCCCTCCTGCACGCGGTGGTGCACCTCGACGCGTCCGGCGCTCGCCGAGCGGCGCGCACGGCGGACACGGCTCGGGCGTCGGGGCGTTCGCTGGGCGCCCTCCACGGCGTGCCCGTGAGCGTCAAGGACTGGATCGACGTCGCCGGCCTGCCGTGCACGGGGGGCGAGGTGGCGCATGCCCGACGCGTACCGCTGCGCGACGCCACCGCCGTCGCGCGGCTGCGTGCCGCCGGGGCGGTGGTCCTGGGCAAGACGAACGTCGGGGAACGGAGCGAGGCGTTCGGCCCGACGTTCAACCCGCACGACCCGACGCGGACCCCCACGGGCAGCAGCTCGGGCGAGGCCGCGCTCGTGGCGGCGGGCGGCTCCGCCCTCGGCCTGGGTTCCGACTCGGGGGGCAGCCTGCGACAGCCGGCGCACGCCTGCGGGATCGTCGCGTTGCGGCCCACGACGGGCCGCGTGCCGCTCACGGGCCATTTCCCCGTGATCACGCCGCTGCTCGACCCGCGCACGGTCATCGGACCGCTCGCGCGGCGCGTCGAAGACCTCGTCCTGGCGCTGGGCGTCCTCGAGGGCCCCGACGGCGAGGACCCGAGCGTGGTGCCCATGCCGTGGCGCGACCCGCAGGACGTCGACCTTCGCGGACGCCGTGTGGCCTTCTGGACCGATCAACCCGATTGCGACCCGACCCCGGCCACCGTCCGCACCGTCGAACGCGCTGCGCACTGGCTGGCCGAAGCCGGCGCCGACGTGATCGCCGACCGGCCCGCGTGCCTCGACGCCGTCTACCCGCTCACGCGCACCTACTGGTCCTTGCCCGAATCGAACGATGGCGACCGCTGGGAGCCCACGGGTTCGAGCGACCTGGGCGCCGACGCGGTCCAGCGGTTCCGGTTCGAGTGGGACCGCTTCCGGCGCGACCTGACCCGGTTCATGGGCGGCTACGACGCGGTCCTGACCCCCGCTGCCGAACGACCCGCCGTCCTGCACGGGAAGGACGCCGGCTCGATCGCGCCCACGCTCACCTTCAGCCTCGGGGGTCAACCCGCCGTCGTGGTGCCGTGCGGGCGCGACGACGCGGGGCTGCCGATCGGGGTGCAGGTCGCCGCGCGCGTCGGCGACGACGCCACCGCGCTGGCGTTCGCCGCCGCCCTCGAGCGTGCCGGCGGCGGCTGGTGGTTGCCACCCGCCGTCGCCGCCGATCGGGTCTAGGTCAGGCGCAGACCGTCAGCCGCGGTGCTCCCGTCGTGGGACTTGCGTAGCAAGTCCGGGTCTCGTTCTGGCGGCGCCCGTCATCGGCGCTCCGGTCCCGGCTGGACTTGCGTAGCAAGTCCGGGTCTCGTTCTGGCGGCGCCCTTCAGCCGCCAGAACGAGGCACACCGTCCGAAGTCATCAACACCCCGTACAGCTCCGGCCGCCGGTCCCGGAAGAAGCCGAAGCCGGCCCGGAAGCGGCGCGCGGCGCCCAAGTGGAGGTCGGCGAACACGAGCGTCTCGTCCGCGCGCGCGGCTTCGCTCACCTTGGCCCCGGTCGGATCGGCGACGAACGACGAGCCGTAGAAGGTCGCTTCCGTCTCGGTCCCCACCCGGTTGGCGGCCGCCACGTACATCGCGTTGGCGACCGCGTGCCCCTGCATCACGCGCTGCCACATGTCGCGCGTGTCGAGCCCCCCCGACGCCACGGGTTCGCTACCGATCGCGGTGGGGTAGAGCAGCAGCTCCGCCCCCTGCAGCGCCATCGCCCGCGCACACTCCGGGTACCACTGGTCCCAGCAGATCCCGACGCCGACCGTGCCCACCCGCGTGCGCCACGCCCGGAAGCCGGTGTCGCCAGGGTTGAAGTAGTACTTCTCCTCGTAACCGGGCCCGTCCGGGATGTGGCTCTTGCGGTAGAGACCCAGCGGGGTGCCGTCGGCGTCGATCATCTGCAGGCTGTTGTAGTGCGCGTGCCCGGCTCGCTCGAAGAACGACACGGGCAGCACCACCGCGAGCTCCGCCGCCAGGGCTTGGAAACGGCCGAGGAACGGGTGCCCCTCGACCTCGTGCGCCAGCGCGAACAGCTCCTCGGCCTCGACCTGGGGCCAGTAGAGGTACTCGAACAGCTCGGGCAGCAGCACCAGCTGCGCCCCCTGCGCGGCGGCGGCACGGACGTGCGCCTCCGCGCGGTCGACGTTGACGGCCAGGTCGTCCGTGCACGCCATCTGCACCAGGGCGATCCGCACCACGCGGTCGGCTTCGGGGCTCCGCGCCGGCGAGGCCCAGTTCGGTCGATCAGCCATCGGCCACCTCACCGGCCGGCTGCTGCTGGGTCACGCAGTGCCACGCGCCCCCGCCGGTGATGAGGGCGCGGGCGGGGACGCCCATCACCGTCCGCTCCGGGAACAGCGGACCGATGATCTCGAGCGCCCGGTCGTCGTGGTCGTCGCCGTACGTGGGCACGAGCACGACCCCGTTCGCCACGTACCAGTTGGCGTAGCTGGGCGCCAGCCGGCGGTCGCCCAGCTCGAGCCGAGCCTTGGGCAGCGGCAGCGGCACCACGTGGTACGGCTCCCCGTCGGGGGTGCGCAGGCCGCGGAGCGTGACCAGGTTGCGCTCCATACGGGCGAAGTTGACGTCGTGCGGGTCCTCGCTCACGGCGCACACGACCGTGCGGTCACCGGCGAAGCGCGCGATCGTGTCGACGTGACCGTCCGTGTGATCGCCTTCGAGCCCCTCGTCGAGCCACGCCACGTGCCGGATCCCGAGCCCCGCGCGCAGGAGCGCGTCGTGGCCGTCCTCGTCGAGCTGCGGGTTGCGGGTGGGCGTCAGCAGGCACGAGCGTGTGGTGAGCAAGACCCCCTCGTCGTTCACCTCGATCGCACCGCCCTCGAGCACGAAGGGGAACGCGAAGCGGCGCATCCCCAGGTGACCAGCGACGGCCTCGGGAGCGCGGTCGTCGAGGTCGAAGGCGTACTTGCCGCCCCAGGCGTTGAAGCGCCAATCGGTGAGCGCGACCTGACCGTAGCCGTCCACGAGGAAGGTCGGGCCGTTGTCGCGGAACCAGGCGTCGTTCAGCGGCACGTGGTGGAAGCGGATGCGGTCCAGGTCGGCGTGCGCCTTGCGCAGGCGCTCGCGCGCGTCGCGCTCGACCGCCTCGTCGGACACGTTCACCACGACGTCCTCGTAGCGCGCCAGCGTCGCGACGAAGACGGCGAACTCGGCGCGAACGGCGTCCAGGTGGCCTTCCCACAGGTCGTCGTCGGCGGGCCAACTGATCCAGGTCGCGGCGTGCGGCCCCCACTCGGCCGGCATGCGGAAGCCGAGGTCGGCGGGGGTGGGGTGGTCGAGATGCAGCATGGCGGGTCTCCCGGCACACGCGGCGCAAACCGCGCGTTCCTGCGACGGTAGCACCCGATCGGCGCCTCTTGGGGTCTCGGGCGCAGCGAGCGGGAGGCGTGCACCCGCGCCGATATGCTCCACGGGATGAACACCGCCGCACCGAAGGGAAACGCGCCGACCGGCCCTCGTACCCGGCCCCGCCGCCGCGTCCTGATCGGACTCGACCTGGGCACGTCCAGCCTCAAGGCGCTGGCGCTCACCCCGACGGGGGTACGCGTCGCCGAGGCGGAGGCCGCCTACCCGACCGCCACGCCCCAGGCCGGGTGGGCGGAGCAGGCGCCCGACGATTGGTGGCGCGCGGCGGGCGTGGCCTGCCGCGCGCTGATGGCGCGGTGTGGGGACGACGCCGACGTCCTGGGCGTCGGTCTGAGCGGGCAGATGCACACCTTCGTCCTCGCGCGCGAAGACGGGCGCCCGGTCCGGCCGGCCATCACCTGGCTCGACACGAGGGCGGGCCCGGGGCTGGGCGCCGTGGCGGCCACGATCGACGCCGCCGGGTTGGCGGCCGAGCTCGCGAACCCGGCGGTCCTGGGCCTCACGTTGCCGCCCCTGACGTGGCTCCGCGATCACGAGCCCGAGGCGTTGCGCGGGGCGCGGTACCTGCTGCTCGCCAAGGATCACCTGCGCCACCGGTTGACCGGCACGTTCGGCAGCGAGCCGACCGATGCGTCCGCCACCCTCCTCTTCGACGTGCCGCGCCGGACCTGGTCGACGGCGACGTGGGACGCGTTCGGGTTGCCGGTCGACCTCATGCCGCCGCTCGGCGAGCCCGGCGCCGTCGCTGGCGCCCTCACCGACGCAGCGGCGGAACACCTCGGCCTTCCGCCCGGCGTGCCCGTCGCGTACGGCGCCGGGGACCAACAGGCGGCGGCGCTGGGCACGGGCACGATCGCCCCCGGCCAGCGTCAACTCATGGTGGGGACGGGCGCCCAGGCGCTGGTCGTGACGTCGAGCCCGGGAACCGCGGACCGCGGTGAGCTGCACACCTTCTGTCACGTCGACGGCTGGTTGTCGCAAGCGAGCGTCCAGAGCGCAGGGGCGGCGCTCACCTGGGCGCGCTCGGTCCTGGGCCTCGGCTGGGGTGCCCTCGTCGCGACGTTGGTCGACCCGTCGCTCGACGACGCTCCGACCTTCCTGCCGTACCTCTCGGGCGAACGGACGCCCCTGATGAAGGGGTACGCGCGGGGCGCCTGGCTCGGTCTGGCGCCCCATCACGGCCGGCGCCACCTGGCGCGCGCGGCGGTCGAGGGCGTGATCGGCGCCATCGCCGCAGGGGTGGCCGCGTTGCCCGACGCCGGCGCCCCAGGTTCGTCGCTGCCGACCGCCGGTGGCGGGGTCCGCGACGCTCGGTTCGCGCAAGCGCTGGCGGACGCGACGGGTCGACGCCTCGAGGTGCTCCGAGCGCCGTCGGCCTCCGCCCGTGGGGCCGCGTGGCTCGGCGGCGTCGCCGCGGGTCTGTTCCCGGACGCTGCGGCCGCCGTCGCCAGCGCGCCGCCGCGCGTCGCGGCCACGTTCGTACCGCACCCCGCGGCGGCCGCCGCCTGGGCCGAGAAGCTGGCACGCAGCCGCTCCCTCGACGGCATCGGCCTGCACGAGACGATGGCCCTCTGACGGTGCGCTCGCCGCCGTCCGCCTCGCACCCGAACGCCCGCCCTCGGTTGGTATGGTGGACCGCTGCCGCGGGAACACCCGCGGACGGTCCCGCCCGGGCGTCGGCTACGACCGACCCCGTCAGGACCGAACCCCGGGAGGTCCTCCGTTGGTCCACACTGCCCCCGAAGTCCCGTTCAAGGTCACCGATGCCGAGGAGATCTACGACGTCCCGTCGTGGTCGAGCGGGTACTTCGAGGTGGGTGCGGATGGCGACATGCTCGTGCGCACCCGCGGCAGCACGGGGCCTGGCACCTCGATCCCTTCCATCATCGAAGGGCTCGTGGGTCAGGGCCGATCCCTGCCCATGATCCTGCGCTTCCCCCAGTTGATCGAGGACCGCCTCGATCGCATCAACCAGTCGTTCCAGACCTCGATCCGGGAGTCCGGCTACAAGGCGCGCTACCAGGGCGTCTACCCGATCAAGGTCAACCAGCGGCGGGTGGTGGTCGAGACGATCGCCGAGTACGGCGCCCGCTACGCGACCGGGCTCGAGGCGGGCAGCAAGGCCGAGTTGGCGCTGATCCTGGTGCAGGACACGCATCCGGATGCGCTGATCTGCTGCAACGGCTTCAAGGACGACGACTTCATCCGCCTCGCGATGTGGGGGCGCAAGCTCGGCAAGAACGTGGTCATCACGCTCGAGAAGCCCAGCGAGCTCGAGCGCGTCCTGCGCGTGTCGGGCGAGATGGGCGTCGAGCCCGTGGTCGGCATCCGCTTCAAGCTCCACGCCAAGGGGGCGGGTCAGTGGGAGGCCTCGGGGGGCGACGAGGCCAAGTTCGGCCTCACGGCCACCGAGCTCATCCACGCGGTGCGCCGTCTGGCCAGCCTGGGCAAACTGCGCGCGCTCCAGATGATCCACTGCCATGTCGGCAGCCAGCTCACCGACATCCGCAAGATCAAGGTCGCCGTGCGCGAGGCGGCGCAGGTGTACGTCGACGTGGTCAAGATGGGGGCCGACGTACGGTACCTGAACGTCGGTGGCGGCCTGGGCGTCGACTACGACGGTTCCAAGACCAACTTCTACGCCTCGGCCAACTACGGTCTCAGCGAGTACGCCGACACGGTCGTGTACACGATCAAGGAGACCTGCGACGACGGCGATGCGCCGCACCCGATCGTCGTCACGGAGTCGGGGCGCGCCATCACCGCGCATCACGCCATGATCGTGTTGCCCGTGATCGACGCGATCGGGCCGACCCGGGCGACGTACGAGCTCCCGCCCCTCGAAGGCGACGTGCACGCGGTGGTCCGCGACATGCAGGACCTGGCCCGCGACGTGAACCTCAAGAACTACCGCGAGGTCTTCAACGAGGCCGTGTCGAACAAGGACACGATGCACCACCTCTTCGACCTCGGCTACCTCACCCTGCTCGAGCGGGCGTACGTCGAGCAGCTCTACCACCGCACCCTCCTCCGGATCTCGAAGGTGGTCGAGCAGCTCGACTACGTGCCCGAGGAGCTCGAGGCGCTGCCGAAGCGCTTGGCCGACCAGTACGTGGTCAACTTCAGCCTCTTCCAGGGCATGCCCGACCATTGGGCGATCCAGCAGTTGTTCCCCATCGTGCCGCTGCACCGTTTGAACCAAGAGCCGACGCGCGAAGCGACGCTGGTGGACATCAGCTGCGACAGCGACGGCAAGATCCAGAAGTTCATCGACCTGCGCGACGTCAAGTCGACGCTGCCCGTCCACGACCTGGTGCCGGGCAAGCCGTACTACCTCGGCGCGTTCCTCACGGGTGCGTACCAGGACGTCCTCGCCAACAACCACAACCTGTTCGGCCGGATGAACGAGGCGCACGTGCGTCTCGATCCGGACGGCGGCTGGCGTCTCGAGCGGTTCGTCAACGGCCAGAAGGCCCGCCGTGTGATCGAGAACATGGGCTACGAGACGAGTGAGCTGCACGGTTGGCTGCAGGACGAGATCCGTGAAGCGGAACGCTCGGGCACCAAGCTCAGCGACGACGAGAAGCGCGACGTGACCGAGCTCTACGACGCCGAGCTGGTCGGCTACACCTACCTCGAGCAGGTCTAGCGAGCCGGGTCGCTCCAGCACGCGCAGAAGCCGCCGGACCTCGTGAGGTCCGGCGGCTGCGGTCGTGCGAGCGGGCGTTTCAGGTCGTCGTGCTCAGAACGTGAAGCCCTCGATGTACCAGCGAGCGTCGCGCGGGTGCTGGCGGGTCACGTCCATCACGGCCGAGTGGGCGATCAGCAAGTTCATCGGGACGCCCGGGACGATGTCGACGTCGGTCTCTTCGCCGGTCGCCAGGGGACGGGTGAACTCGACCGTCCAGACGCCGTCGGCGTGGTTGGCGATGGATTCGGTGAAGGAGTTCGTGCCACCCTCTTCGGTGTCGCGCGCGGGTTCGCCGCGGGCGCCGGTCTGGAAGTAGTCGAGCACGACGGGGGCGTCGTTCTCCATCGTCACGATCTGCTCGTCGGCGCCGGCCTTGCGGTTCGTCTGCACGCCGAGCCAGCCGATACCCGCCCAGCCGTCGGAGGGCAAGGTGTAGGCCATGTGCAGGGTGAGGCCGTCGACGGTCCAGTGCAAGACGGCGCCGGACTCCTCGTGCGCGAGCGTGTTGGCGTACTCGCCGTCGCCGATCGTGCCGTCGACGGCCGGTTGGGCCAGCGCGAAGGCGCCGACGAGGGCGAGCGCGGCGAGGCTGGTGAAGACTCTGTGGATCATGGGATTCCCTCCTGAAGGGGGTGGGGCGAGGTCAGTCCTTCACCCAGACGGTGAGGCCGACGATGAGACCCACCGCGCCCACGTGGGTGTGGGCCAAGCCGGCGAGCACCGGACGGTAGGGCACCTGCATGGACTCGATGAAGCCCGAGATGCTGAAGACGGAGACGCCGAGGTCGCCGGCGTTCCAGAAGAGGTGGAAGAGCGCGCCCGCCATGCCCGTGAGCACGGAGACGGCCATCCACACCAGGAAGGGGAAGGTGAGGGCCTTGTGGGTCGTGAAGAACATCGCGATCGCGAGCGGTGCGCCCACGATCGACACGATGGCGGGGATGTGCGACTGCCACGAGCCCAGCGTCTGGTGATCGATCACCCAGTGCTCGATCCCGTAGAACACGAATCCGAAAGCGGCGATCAGCACGAAGAAGTTCTGGAGGAACGCCAGCGTCTTCTCGTCGGCGGTCTTGGCTTGCATCCAACGCTCGATCATGCTCGACTCCTCACCGGGCCCGGAAGATGCAGGCGAGGCCGGTCACGCCCATGTTGGTGTAGGCCAGCGCGGCCAGGATCGGACGGAAGCCGTGGAAGTTCTCGATCGCGTAGCCGAAGGTCCACTCGACGCTGCCCGCGTCCTGCATGTTGTAGTACCAGTGGAAGTACGATCCGAGCACCCCAGTCGCCACAGCGATCCACATCACGACGATGTAGGTGGTCCGAACCCAGGGCGTGCTGCGGTCGAAGTAGATCCAGGCCGTGAGGACGAGCGCCGGCACGGTCAGGAAGAACGGGATCTGGGCCTGCCAGTTGGGCAGCCAGTGGCCGATCAGGAAAAGCTCGACGGGATACATCAACAATCCGAAGAAGACGAGGAACATCAAGACCATCCGCACGATCTCGAGCGTGCGGGCCGTGCGGGTGGTGGCCGAGCGGAAGGCTGGGATCATCCGCGACCTCGCCCTGCACCGGAACGCAACGGACGCGGCCGCGCATGCTGGTGTTCGTCTCTCTTCGGATGGGTCACGGAAACCTCCTTGAACTCGAACGGTGGCGGTGGACCGAGGAGCGCGTCGCGATCGTCCCGGCACCGCCTGGTTCGATGCGAACGAGTGTAGCGTAACGGTCATTCCCGAGCGCACGCTGGGGCTTTCGTCATCGAACGGGGCCCCGGCGCTTCACCGACGCTTCATCCGCGGCACGTCGTGCGGAACGTTGACAAGCGCCCGGGCGTGCCCCATCCTGGTGGAGCCACGGGGAGCTCCGATGGCGTCGGTTCTTCGGTCGCGGCACCACCGGTCGCTTCGAACCGCCGTAGGGCTCCATCGTCCGCGCGACCTGCGCGGCCGCAGCCCCCGGTCGCCGTGGCCCCGCTCTCCGAGCCTGCGCCCCCGACGACCGACGTGCCCACGACGGAGGCCCTTCCATGCCCGAACTCCCCCTCAAGCGCGATCTGCTCCAGAACGTCGTCCGCCACCTCGACATCAAGAAGGTGGACGTGGTGCCGCTCGTCGACATGATGGCCGACACCGCCTTCTCCGCCCGCGACCTGGCCCGCGCCGGCCGCATCTTCGACCGGATGATCCGCGACGCCGACGGGGGGGTCATCCTCACGCTGGCCGGTTCGGTCGTGTCCGCCGGTCAACGACAGGTCGTCGTCGACCTGCTGCGCTCCAACATGGTCGACGCCATCGTGTCCACCGGCGCGAACGTCGTCGACCAGGACTTCTTCGAGGCGCTCGGGTTCTGCCACTACCAGGGCGACAAGTTCGCCAACGACGCCACGCTGCGTGAGCTGATGATCGACCGCATCTACGACACGTACATCGACGAGGAGCAGCTGCGAGCCTGCGACGAGACCGTGCGCACCATCGCCGAGGGCATGAGCCGGGCGCGTACTCCAGCCGTGAGTTCCTGCGCGAGATGGGGCGGTACCTCGTCGAGCACGGCTTGGGCGAGGACAGCATCGTCCGGACCGCCTTCGAGCTCGACGTGCCGATCTTCGTGCCGGCGTTCAGCGACTGCTCGGCAGGTTTCGGGTTGGTGGCCCATCAGGTGCAGCACCCCGACGGCCACGTGTCGATCGATTCGGTGAAGGACTTCCGTGAGCTCACCGACGTGAAGGTGCACCAAGGCACCACCGGCATCTTCATGATCGGCGGCGGTGTGCCCAAGAACTTCGTGCAGGACATCGTCGTCTCGGCCGAGTTCCTGGGGTTCGAGGACGTCGAGATGCACAAGTACGCCGTGCAGCTCACGGTCGCCGACGAGCGCGACGGCGCGCTGTCGGGGTCGACGCTCAAGGAGGCCAGCTCCTGGGGCAAGGTCGACCTGGCGTTCGAGCAGATGGTCTTCGGCGAGGCGACCGTGACGCTTCCGCTCGTCGCCGGCTACGCCTGGCACAAGCGCGGGTGGGAAGGCCGCACGCCGCGGCGTTACGCGCGGATCTGGGCGTCCGGGGCGGCGCCCACGGCAGCGGCGCGCGAGCGGACCGCCGAAACCGCCGCGGGCTAGCCTGGCCGCCGCCGTCTCGGCGGGCGCGTCGGCTCAGCCGGCGCGCCGGCGTCCGCCAGCGGTGACGCGGTACGTCGCCCCGTCGAAGCCCGCTTCGGTCGCCGCGAAGGTCGACCGGGCGCAGCGCATGTCCTCGCCCCCCTCGTCGAAGTCGGGCGGCAGGTGCACCAGCACCAGCCGCTCGGCGTTCGCCTCCCGGGCGACGCGCGCGGCCTCACAGGCGCTGGCGTGGACCGACGACGAACCCGACGCCTCGTGCAGCAGCAGGTCGGCGTTCCGGGCGAGGTCGACGATGCGCGGGTCGTACGCGGTGTCCGACGAGTACGTCACCACCTCACCGGAGCGCGCTTCGCAGCGCAGCCCGACCACCGGGACGGCGTGGGTACCGGGGGACGCCGTGATGCGCCAATCGTCGTCCTCGTGCAACAGCACGTCGACCTCGTGGGCGACGGCCCGAGGCGCCATGCCCGGGTAATCGGTCCAGCGTGACGTATCGAAGGCGTCGTGGACGCGGATCGCTTGATCGACCGCGGGCGTGATGCCGAGAACGGGTAGCGGCGCCCTGCGCCCGGCCAACCACAGACGCTCCATCATGAGCGGCAACCCGGACACGTGATCGGCGTGCTCGTGGGTGACGATGAGCGTGGTGACGCGGAGCGGATCGAGACCATGGGCCAGGAGGCGCTGGATCGCGTCGCCGCCGCAGTCGACGACGATCACGCCGCTCGAACCCTCGAGCGCCAGCATCGTGGTCGTCCGGCCTCCGTCGCTGTAGGCGGCGCCCGATCCTAGGACGTGCAGGACAGCCATGCATCCCCCTCTCCCGCGTCGCTCGATCGACTATACAGAGGGGTCACCGGGCGTCCAAGGTCGGACGTACACCTGCACGCGCCTTCGAGACGTTCAACGCGCCGCGATCGCCCTGCGCTCGTGCCACCTGCCCAAGCGATCGAACAGACGCAGGCTCGTCTGCATCAGGGGACCGATCGCCAACGCGAACGCGATGGTGCCCAGGCCGACGGTGCCTCCCAGGGCCCAGCCGGTCGTGAAGACGACGACCTCGACGAACGTGCGCGCGCGACGCACCGGGATCTCGAAGAGCTTGGCGAGCGCGAGCGCGAAGCCGTCCCTCGGGCCGGCGCCCAGTCCGGCCGTGAGGTAGAGACCCGTCGCGAGCCCGGTGAGGAGCAGTCCGATCCCGAACAGCACGGCGCCGTCCCACGGTCCGTGCGCTTCGGGGAACCCGGGCAGGCCGAGGAAGACGTCGACCCACGGGCCGATCACGAGCATGTTGAGCACCGTGCCCAACCCTGGTCGAACCTTGGCGAACACGATGGAGACGACGAGCAAGACCAGACCGGCCGCCACCATCGCCTGGCCGACCGTCAGGGGGGTATGGAACGACACGCCCTGGTGGAACACGTCCCAGGGCCCGAGGCCGATGCCGGCCCGGAGCTGGAGCGCGATCCCGAAGCCGAACATGGCCAGCCCGGCGTTGACGTGGAGCAGCCGGAGCGCGAGCCCGCGCCAGGCGATGGGATGGCGGCGGGACGGCATGCCGCCGAGCCTACCGCCGTGCCCGCCCCTGGGTGCGCTCGTGCGGAGACGTGGCGAGCCGCCCGGTACCGTGGGCTCGGCCCGCTTCCCGGCGCCTGGCGTACGGTGGGTACGGCGGGCGTGGGGCCAGGCTGTGGCGAGGCCAAGACCTCGTCGCTTCCCCCCGCGTCCGTGGACCTTGGAGGTCGCATGCCGATCGATCCCACCGCCTTCCGCACCGCCCTCGGCAGCTTCCCCTCGGGCGTCACCGTCGTGACCCTGCAGGACGCCGCGGGCGCGGTCCACGGCATCACCGTCAGCTCCTTCATGTCGCTCTCGCTGACCCCGCCGCTCGTGGGCGTCGCCATCGCGCACAAAGCACGAGCGCACGTGCTGGCCTCCCAGCGCCCGCGGTTCGCCGTGAGCGTGCTCGCCGCCGATCAGGCGAACCTGTCCGATCACTTCGCCGCGCGCCCCGTCGAGGTGGCGGCCGACCCGTTCGAGAGCCTCGACGACCATGCGGTGATCCGGGGGGCGGCGGCCCAGTTGGTGTGCGACGTGGTCGAGCGGGTCGACACCGGCGACCACACGCTGATGGTGGGCCGCGTGGAGGCGAGCCGCGTGCACGACGCCCCGTCGCTGGCGTACCAACGGGGCCGCTACGGTCGCCTGAGCGAGTCCTGAGACCTGCCGGTCAGCCGATCGGGCTCGTCAACCCCGCCGCCCGCCGGTACAGCGTGACCTGCCCCAGGTGGTAGGTCTCGTGCCACGCCAGGAACTCGAACCAGCCGCCCACCGTCCGCTGCCCCGATACCCGTTCGAACACGTCGTCCTCGCCGGAAGCGACCGCTTGCGCCAGCCGCGCCTGCTGGTCGCGGAGCCGCGACAGCTGGCCGCCGACCGTGGTGTCGTCGGTCGTGGCGTCGGTGTCCGGCGACGACCCGCGGGCGAAGGGCCGGGCGGACTCGGCGTCCCAGACGCGTTCGACGCCCAACATGGCGAGCAGACCGTCGCGCGAGGCGACCAGGTGACCGAGCAGCCAGTGCAGGTGCGAGCCGCCCTCGAACAGTCGGATGCGGGCGGCGTCCTCGTCGATGCCGTCGAGCAGGCCGGACAGCACCCGCAGGTTGCGATCGAACACCGATAGCGTCACGGAGAGCTCGGGCCGCGCGTGGGGGGACATGGCGGCAGCCTAGCCGCTAGAGCAGGCCGCGCAGCGTCGCGAGGTCACGCTGATGGCCCAGATCGTCGTCCCCGAGCGGGGTCTCGAGCACCATCGGGACGTCGCCCCAGCGTTCGTCGGCCAGCAAGCGGGCGAAGGTGGCGGCGCCCAGTTCGCCCTCGCCGATCGTGGCGTGCCGGTCCTTGCCGGCGCCCAGGCCGAACTTGCTGTCGTTGAGATGGAGCGCCGCCACCCGAGCGAGGCCCACCGTGGCTTCGACCTCGTCGACGAAGGCGTCGTACCCGGAGGGGTCGCGCAGGTCGTAGCCGGCGGCGAAGGCGTGGCAGGTGTCGAGGCACACGCCCACCCGGCCCGGCGCGTCGAGCGCGTCGATGATGCGCGCCAGGTGCTCGAGCTTCGAGCCCAGCACGGTCCCCTGACCCGCCGTGTTCTCGAGCAGCACGCGCGCGCTCAGGTCGGCGCCGGCCGCGTGCACGGCGTCGAGCGCACGTGCGATGCCCTCGAGCCCCGCGTCCTCGCCGGCACCCAAGTGCGCGCCCGGGTGGAGCACCAGACCGGGAACGCCGAGCTGCGTGCAGCGCGCCAGCTCGTCGAGGAGCGCCGCCTGTGACCGCTCGTGCACGTCGGGCTTGTTGCTGCAGAGGTTGATCAGGTAGCTGGCGTGCGCCACCACGGGGAGCGGCGCGTCGGCGCCGGGGCCGGCGACGCTGGCGTGCGCGGCGCGGAAGGCGGCGACCTCGGCGTCGGCGAGCGGCTTGGCACGCCAGGTGCTGGCGTTCTTGACGAACACCTGGAGCGCGTCGCAGCCGATGTCCTGAGCGCGACCGAAGGCCCGCGACACGCCGCCGGCGGTGGAGACGTGGGCACCGAGACGAGGCATGGGGCGAGCCTACCCCACCTCGGTTTCGAACCCCGGGTTAGGCTCCTGGGCGTGCTCTTGGGCCTCCTCGTCGACCCCGCTCCCGACGACCTCGTCGAGTTCCTGCGCGGCCACCTCCGTGGCGGCGACGCGATGGTCCTGGTGGCGGGCACGTGCGAGGTGGCCTACGTCGGTCGGGCGGCGTCCTTCGCCGACGCCGGCGACTACGTGGTCATGGTCAAGGCCGACGGGTCGATCCAGGTCCACGGCTACAAGGGCGTGCGGCCGGTGAACTGGCAGCCGCGCACCGATGACCTCTGGGTGGGCATCGACGACGCGCAAGCGGTGCTGGTGGCCGAGCGGCGCAGCCCGGACGAACTGCTGCGCGTGGTGTTCCTGGAGCCCGCGCTGGTGCAAGCGCTTCACCTACGGGAGGGCTCGGGCTTCGTCCTGCGCGGGACCGAGGCCGAGATGCAGCGTGCCTTGGCCCACGACCCGTCGGTCATCGAGGACGGTCTGGTCACCCTCGACCGCGAGCTCCCCACCGACGTCGGCGGGATCGATCTCTTCGCGCGCGACCGGTACGGGCGACTGGTGGTCGTGGAGCTCAAGCGGGCCAGGGGAACCCAGGAGGCCGTCCACCAGCTCGCGCGGTACGTCGAGAGCGTGCGGCGGTTCACGGGCGAAGAGGTGCGCGGGGTGTTGGCGGCGCCCTCGGTGACGAAGCCCGCCCTCCTGCAGCTGGCGGTGGCCGGCCTCGAGTTCGTCGAGGTGACCGCGCTGCCCGAGGTCGACGCCGGGCCGGCGCAGGGCGCACTCTTCGAGTCGATCTGACGACGTAGCGCTCGCCGACGTGGCCGCCGGCCGGTCCACCGACGCGCTCGCGATCGCGTCAGCCGACCGCATCGGCCGACCGCGTCAGCCGACCGCGTCAGCCGACCGCGTCAGCCGACCGCCCACGCGTACTTGGCCGGCCACGGCGCCGGGACGCCGAGCTCGCGCGCGGCGTGGATCGCCCAGTACGGGTCGCGCAGCAGCGCCTTGCCGAGCAGCACCAGGTCGGCGCGACCCTCGGCCACGATCGCGTCCGCCTGGAACGCGGACACGATGGCGCCGACGGCGCCGCTCGCCACGCCGGCCTCGCGCCGGACGCGCTCCGCGAAGCCCACCTGGTAGTTGGGGGCGACGGGGATCGAGGCGCCCGCGACGGCGCCGCCGCTCGAGCAGTCGATCAGGTCGACGCCGAGGCCGTGTAGCTCGCCAGCGAGCCGCACCGTGTCGTCGATGCACCAGCCGCCGTCGACCCAATCGGTGGCGGAGACGCGCACGAGGAGAGGTCGGCCGTCCGGCCACACGCGCCGGACCGCCGTCACGACCTCGCGCAGGAGACGGCTGCGCCCGGCGAAGTCGCCGCCGTACCGGTCGGTGCGCTCGTTGACGAGCGGCGACAGGAACTGATGCAGCAGGTAACCGTGCGCCGCGTGCAGCTCGATCGCGTCGAAGTCGGCGGCGCGTGCCCGTTCGGCGGCGGCCGCGAACGCGGTGACGATCGCGTCGAGCTCGTCCTCACCCAAGGCCTGCGGTGTCCGCAGCGCGGGCGAGAACGGCGTCGACGTGGCGCCCACGACCGCCCACCCGCCGTCGGCGTCCGCCACCCCACCGCGCGAGGGCGTGGTCGACCCCGCGGCCCAGGGCCGGTGGGTGGACGCCTTGCGCCCGGCGTGGGCGAGCTGCACCGCCGCCGCCGCGCCGTGCGCGTGGACGGCGGCCGTGATCCGTCGCAGGCCGTCGACGTGGCCGTCGTCCCACAAGCCGAGGTCGTGCGGCGAGATGCGGCCGCGCGCCTCGATCGCCGTCGCCTCGGTCATCACCAGGCCGACGCCGCCGGCGGCGCGTGACGCCAGGTGGACCAGGTGGCCCTCGTCGGCGATGCCCGCGAGACCCTCCGAGCGCGCGGCGTAGGTGCACATGGGCGACAGGGCAACGCGGTTGCGCAACGTGAGGTCGCGCAAGCGGAGCGGATCGAAGAGGCGGGCCACGTCGTCGGGTCAGTCGTGCCGGAGGTCGCTGACGAGGTTGAGCGCGGGATCGGTGCCGACCACGACCTCGAGTTCCGACAGCAGGTGCGGGTGCCGGGTCACCACGGTCAGGAAGGCGTCGACGACAGCGGGCGCGAACCAGCGGTCGCGCAGGCGCTTGACCTCGGAGACCGCCTCGTCGAGCGGCCAGGCGCGCTTGTACGGACGCTCGTTGACGAGGGTGTCGAACACGTCGGCGACGGCCACGATCTGACCCACCAGCGCGATCTCGTCGCCCTTGACGCCCTTCGGGTAGCCCGTCCCGTCCCACCGCTCGTGGTGGGTCTCGGCGATCTGCTGGGCCAGGTTGATCAGCCTCGAGCGGCCGTTGGCGAGCAGGCGCGCGCCCACGCCGACGTGCTCGCGCATCTTGGCGAACTCTTCGTCGGTGAGTCGCCCCGGCTTGAGCAGGATGTGGTCGGGGACGCCGATCTTGCCGACGTCGTGGAGCGGGGCGGCCCGGCGGATCAGGTCGACCTCGTCGGCGGAGAGGCCGAGTTGCTCGGCGATCAGCGCCGACAGCAGGCCGACCCGGTGCGTGTGGCGCCCGGTGGTGTGGTCGCGGTACTCGGCGGCGGCCGCCAGCCGATCGAGCACGTCGAGGCGAGCGGCGTCCAGCTCGAGGGTGCGGTCGCGCACCATCTCCTCGAGATGATCGACGTGGTGCATGAGCTTCGCTTGCAGGAAACGCGTACGAAGCAGGTTGGCCACGCGCAGGCGGATCTGCTCCTTGCGGAACGGTTTGGTCAGGAAGTCCTTGGCCCCGCGCGTGAGGGCCTCTCGTTCGGCCTCGGGCGTGGCGTCGGCGGTCAGCACCAGGATGGGGAAGAACCCGTCGTCGGGCACGCGCCCGACGACCTGATCGATGACGTCCAGACCACTCAGGCGAGGCATGTGCAGGTCGGTGCAGAGCAGGTCGAAGGGGCGACCGGCGTCGAGCGCACGCCCGAACGCCTCGATGGCTTCCTCGGGCTCGCTGGTTCGCGTGACGTCCGCGTAGCCGGCCGCGTTCAAGATGCGTTCGAGCAGCACCGTGTTGACCAGCTCGTCATCGACGATCAGGATGCGGGCCTCGTTCAGTTCGGCGTCCATCGACCTCTCCTGGAAACGGGGTCCCCTCAGGCACCATCGCGCGTCAACATAGCCCCGCACCTCTCGCTTTCGGGTGGACAGCTTCACATGGGACGCGTCGAGCGCGTGGCCGGCGGCATCCTTCACGCGTTCAGCGCGGCCCGCGTTGCTACACTCGACGTCGAATGTCGCTGCTGCGCAAGGATCCGTTCGGCCCCACGTGGGTGCTCATCTCGCCCGAGCGAGGACTGCGCCCGTCCGATTTCGGCAGCGCCGACGACGGGCCCTCCGCGTCGGCCGAGGCGGCCGACGAGCGGGCGCTCCTGGCGCCGGGTCGCGAGTCCTCCTTGCCGGCCGAGATCGCAGCGCTGCGCCCCAGCGGCGCCGCGGCCGGGGGACCCGAATGGCGTGCCCGGGTGCTGCCGCTGCCGGGGTCGCCGTTCGCCGAGCGCCCCTTCGTCCTGGCGCACGACGGGCTCCTCGTCTCCGCGCCCGCCGTCGGTGCTCAGGAGCTGGTCGTCGAACACCCCGACCCGTCGCAGCGGCTCGAGACCTTCGGTCACGACCACTTCGTGGACGTGCTCCGGCTGTACCGGGATCGGGTGGGTCACCACGCGACGAAGCCGGGCGTCCGCCACGTCCAGGTGAGCCGGAACGTGGGTCGGGCCGCCGGGTCGCTCTACGACCACCCGCACGGTCAGCTGTTGGCGCTGCCCGTGGCCAACCGTTGGGTCGAGGAGGAGTACGAGGCGGCCGCCCGCCACCACACCGAGACCGGCCGGTGCTTGTTCTGCGACGTGCTCGAGCAAGAACTCGGCGCGCGCGAGCGGATCGTGACGGCCAACGAGGCGTTCGTCGCGTACGCACCCTTCGCCGCCAAGACGCCGTTCGAGACGTGGGTGCTGCCGCGCGACCACCAGAGCGCCTTCCAGGAGCTGGCCGGCAACCGCCTGTCGGCCCTCGCCGAGACCCTTCGCACCGTGATCGAGGCGCTCAACGCCGCCCTCGACCGGCCGCCCTACAACCTGGTGCTGCACACGGTGCCCGCGGCTGGCGACGGTCGGTACCACTGGCACGTCGAGCTGTTGCCACGGTTGACGCGGCAGGCCGGCTTCGATTGGTCCGTGGGTGCGTACGTCAACCCGACCCCGCCGGAGGCGGCCGCGCGTTTCCTGCGCGAGGCGGTGGCCGGCATCGCCGCCGGCGTGGCCCACCCCGTCGGGCCGCGGGAACGGACGGCCCGGGCGTGAGCCTGGGGCCCTACGCCCCGCGCGAGCCGAGCGGTCGCCGCGGCGCCGGCGGTCCCCGCGACGCGGATGCCCCCGGCGAAGCGCACGTACCCCGTGGGTCGCGGGGCGACCGGACGCCCTGGGGCCGAGCCCCGACCGACGGCGCCGGCCGCCCGCACGACGACGGCCCGGCCCCCGTCGAGGAGCGCCGGCGCGGTGCCAGCCGCGTCGTACCTGCCGATCACCCGTCGCGCGACCCGCGCCGCCCGGTCCGCATCGGCCGCGGCGTCTCGGCGCTGCTCGTGGGCTTGTGCGTGCTCGGCGCCCTCCAGGCCAGCATCCTGATCGCCGTCGAGGTCCGTCGCGCCTGGCTCGCCGATCGCGAGGTGGTGCGGCTCGAGCGCGAGGTCGAGGCGCTCCAGCGCGAGGCCGCCGACCTGGCCGCCATCGCCGAGCGCGGCGACGACGTCCGGTTCCGCGAGCACCTGGCCCGGCGGCAGGGTTACGTCCACCCGGACGAGGTCCGCTTCGTGATCGTCCCCCACCCGCTCGACCCGGCCGGCGAGCCGCCGGCGCCGACCCTCGTGCCGAGCACGCCCTAGGAGGGCTCGTGTCCGACGACACCTTGACGTGGATGAACGAGCTCACCGCCGACATGGAGGAGCGACGCAAGCGCGCCCGCCGCGGGGGCGGCGAGGCCCGCCTGGCGCGCCAGCACGCGGCCGGCAAGCTCAGCGCGCGCGAGCGGCTCGACGTGCTGCTCGACCCGGGCAGCTTCGTCGAGATGGGCGCCTTCGTCGAGCCGCTCGATCCCGGCCTCGACGCCCCGGGCGAGGGCGTGGTGACGGGGTACGGCGAGGTCGAGGGGCGCACGGTGTTCGTCTTCGCCCAGGACTTCACGGTGCTCGGCGGCAGCCTCGGCAAGATGCACGCCGCCAAGATCACGCGGGTCATGGACCAGGCGGTCCGGACGGGGGCGCCCATCGTGGGCCTCAACGACTCCGCCGGCGCCCGCATCCAAGAAGGCGTCGACGCCCTGTCGGGATACGGCGAGGTGTTCGCGCGCAACGCCATCTACTCCGGCGTGGTGCCCCAGGTCTCGGCGGTGTTGGGACCCTGTGCGGGCGGCGCCGTGTACAGCCCGGCGCTCACCGATTTCGTGCTGATGGCGCGTGACAGCGCCTACATGTTCATCACCGGGCCCGACGTGGTGCGGTCCGTCACGAAGGAGGTCGTGAGCTTCGCCGAGCTCGGCGGCGCCGACGTCCACGCGCGTCGTTCGGGCGTCGCCCACCTCGTCGAGGACGACGATCGCGCGGTGCTCGAGCGCGTGCGCGAACTGCTCGGCTACTTGCCCTCGTCCGCGCGCGGCGCCCCGCCCCGGCGCACGACCCGGGACCCCGACGACCGCCGCGTCCCCGAGGTGGCGGCGCGGGTCCATCCCGATCCCAGGCGCACGTACCCGATGCGCGAGGTCATCGCCGCCTTGGTCGACGACCGGCGCTTCCTCGAGATCCAGCCCGACTTCGCGCGCAACATCGCCGTCGGTTTCGCCCACCTCGGCGGCCGATCGGTGGGCATCGTCGCCAACGACCCGAGCCACCTGGCCGGCACGCTCACGATCGACGCGTCCGACAAGGCCGCGCGCTTCGTGCGCACCTGCGATGCCTTCAACGTGCCGGTGGTGACCTTCGTCGACGTCACCGGGTTCTTGCCCGGCGTCGCGCAGGAGCACGGCGGCATCATCCGGCACGGCGCGAAGATGCTCTACGCCTACGCCGAGGCCACCGTGCCGAAGGTGACGGTCATCGTGCGCAAGAGCTACGGCGGCGCGTACCTGGCGATGAGCTCGCAGGACCTGGGTGCCGACGTCGTGCTGGCGTGGCCCACCGCGGCGGTCGCCGTGATGGGGGCCGAGGGCGCGGCCAACGTCCTGCACAAGCGCGAGATCGAGGGCTCGCCGGATCCGGCGGCCACACGGGCACGATTCGTCGAGGCGTACCGGCGCGAGCACGACCACCCCTTCCGGGCCGCCGCGCGTGGGTACGTCGACGACGTGATCGACCCCGTCGACACCCGGACGCACCTCATCCGGCACCTGCGGATGCTCGAGACGAAGCGCGTCGAGCGTCCCTACCGGAAGCACGGGAACGAGCCGCTCTGAGCCGGGTACCCTGACCGAACGACGTCCCGGCCGCCGGCCGGGGCCGTGGGGTCGCCGTGCGGTGGCCCCACGAAGCGGCATGGAGGTGCCATGGAACTCGACACCGTCGTCGCGGTCGGCCTGAACGTCTTGGCGGCCGCGCTCATCCTGGTCGTCGGTTGGATCGCCGCGGGCTGGTTGGAGCGGCTGGTGCGCTCGTCGGTGCGGCGCGACGAGCGCCTCGACGCGGCCCTGGTGGCCGTCATCGGGCGCGTCGTCCGGTGGGCCGTGCTCGTGTTCACGATCATCGCCGTGCTCGACCGCTTCGGCGTGCAGACCACGAGCCTGGTGGCCCTGCTCGGGGCTGCCGGTCTGGCCATCGGCTTGGCGCTGCAGGGCGCGCTGTCGAACGTGGCGGCCGGCGTGATGCTGCTCAGCCTGCGGCCGTTCCGGATCGGGGAGGCCGTCGACGTCGGGGGTACGGCGGGATCGGTCGAGGAACTCGGTCTGTTCGTCACCAAGCTCCGTTCGTTCGATGGCGTACCCGTCTTCGTCCCCAACAGCCAGGTCTGGGGGACCGAGATCAAGAACTTCAGCCGGGCCGAGCGCCGCCGCATCGACCTCACCGTCGGCGTCGGCTACGACGACGACCTCGATCGCGCCCTGGCCACCCTGCGCGGTGTCGTCGACGCCGAGCCGCGTGTGCTGATCGAGCCCGAACCACTGGTGAAGGTGACGTCGCTGGGCGAGAGCTCGGTGGACCTGCTCGTGCGCGTGTGGACGTTGCCCGCCGACTTCCTGGTGACGTCCTACGACCTGACCCTGGCGATCAAGCAGCGGCTGGACGCGGAGGGCTTCACGATCCCGTTCCCTCAACGCGACGTCCACGTGATCGCGCCCCCGAGCGCACCCGGTCTGGCGTCCGGCGCCGCCCACCCAGCGCGAAGCTGACCCAGGCGATCGCCAGCAGCAGCGCGGTCACACCGATCGCGGCGCGGTAGGCGGCGAGCGGCGGGGTGTCCGGGTCGGCGCCCAAGAGAGCGCTCACCCCGACCACCACCCAGCCCAGGCCCATCTGGAGCAGGGCGCTGCCGCCGATCGCGAACAGGTTGACGGCGGTGACGGCGCGGCCGGCCGCGCTAGGGAACAAGGAGCGGGCGGCCGCGAAACCGAGGACGTTGGCGCCCGCTCCCGCCCCGTACGCGGCCCAGACGAGCGCCATGACGACGACCGGCGTGGTCGGCGTCAGCGTGGTCAGTCCCACGAGGGCCAGGATGGCGAGGAGGGCGCCGCCCGCGATGGTGCGGTCCACACCCCAGCGGCTGGCGGCGGGACCGGCGAGCAGGTAACTCGCCGTCACGGCCCCACCGAGCACGAACAGGAGGCGCGCGGTCGTCGACGCCGCGAGTCCCAGCCCCTCGCTCATGAAGGGCCCGCCCCACAGTCCTTGGTGCGCGAACATGCCGCCCGTGAGCGCCAGGACGAGGAGCGCCAGGCGCCAGAAGGGACCGCTGGCGAAGATCGTCCCGAAACCGTCGGGCGGCCGGGGGTCGATGGCCGACGACCGGGACGCGACGTCGCGGGGCGCCGCCGTTGGACGGGGCGCCACCGAGGGCCGTGGCGGTGCGGCGCGCACCACCGCGACGAGCACGGCCGCCGTCGCGACCGTCGCGACGGCCGCCAGCACGAACACCTGACGCCAGCCCACCGACGCCGCCAGGGCGGCCAGCGGGGTGGTGGCGCCCAGGGCACCCAGGCTGCCGAGGCCCACGAACACGGCGGAGACGGTCGGGAAGCGGGCGGGCGCGAACCAGGCGGCGAAGGCCTTGAGCGCCCCCATGAGCACGCCCGCCATGCCGAAACCGATCAGCGCGCGCCCCACCGCCAGGCCGACGAAGCCCTCGGAAGCGGCCGTCACGAGGCTGCCGATCGCGGCGGCGAGCATGAGTGCCGGCGTGACGACGCGCGGACCCCAACGGTCGAGGGCGGCCCCGAGCGGCAACTGCGCCACGGCGAAGCCGACGAAGAAGAGGCTCGTCATCGCGCCGAGTTGCTCGGGGCTCAGCAGGGCGTCGCGTCGCAGGTCGTCGGCGAGGACGGCGTTGGTGGAGCGGAAGAAGTAGCTGAGCAAGTAGGCGGCCAGGAACGCGGCCACCAGCGCCCCACGCCGGCGCGCGGCGCTCACGGTGCCCACGGGTTCAGAACACGTCCCGCAGGTCTTCCATCACCTGCCACCCGACGCCCTCGGGGGTGCTTTCCAGCGCCGCCTGCAGTCGCTCGACCACCCACGGCAGGAGCGTGTCCGGATCCTCGGCGTCCTCGACGAAACGGAGCACGGTGAGCTGGTAGACCCGTTGGGTGGCGGAGAGGGTGCCGTCGTCGAAGAAGGTGAACGGCGCCGCCGGCATCGGGTCCCAGAGCACGTGGACGTCGCCCGAGAGCGTGGCGGGCAGGTGATCGGCCAGGTCGAGGGTCAGCTCGCGCGGATGCCAGACGTACCCTTGGAGCAGCCGCACGGCCCGACGTCCGTCGAGCGCGCGGGCGCCCGGCCGCTGCGCGCTGCGATCGTCGCCGACCTCTTCCGGGCGCTCGTCGGCGTCGTCGGCGGGGGCGGCCGCCTCGTGCCGGTGGTCGTCGCGTTCGTCGCTCACGGGGCGGTATCGCTCCAGCCCGGACCGTCCACCAGGTGTGCGAGGTGGGGCAACGTGTCGCACCACCGCCGTGCGAAGCCGGCCGGCGTGTCGAGCAGCAGGGCGTGGAACCCCAGCGCCCGGGCGGCCTCGACGTTCGCGGCGGCGTCGTCGACGAACACGGTCTCCGAGGGAGCGGTCTGGAGGGCCTCCGACAGGGCCATGAACGCCGTCGCATCGGGTTTGCGGACACCGAGCTCGTTGCTGAACACGAAGCGTTCGATACGGGCGGTGCGCGGATCGTCGCGCACCCGATCGCACAGCAGGGGGACGTTGTTCGACAGCATGCCCACCGCGTGCTCGTCGGGCAGACCGGCCAGGAGTCCGTACATCGCGGTGCGTTCGACCGCCGCGTCGAGGAAGGCGCTGCGGAACTCGGCCTCGCCAACCGCGACGCCGACGGCCGACGAGAGCCGGGCCTGGAAGGTGGGGAGGTCGAAGCCGCCGACCTCGAACACCTCCATGAGGTGCAGGTAGTCGGGACGCAGTCGCGCGGCCGGGACGTCGAACAGCGCCGCGAGCCGTTCGATGGCGCGTCCGTCGAACGTGCCGACGGTGAACACACCACCCCAATCGAAGGCGATCGCCTTGACGTTGGGGCTCACGAAGCCGGCCGGGTCATCGAGCCGGCTCGCCCAGCGAGGTGACGCCGGGCTGCAGCGCTTTCGGTGCGTTCTCGCGCCGGTACCAGTCGAAGAAGACGCGGGCGAACGGCAGGCTGAAGAACCCCAGACCGAACACCTTCATGAGCGCGCCGGCCAAGGCCTGATCGTCCATCGCGCTGAGACCCCAGACCCGCGGCGCCAGCTCGTACATCGGGTAGACGACGTCCGGGTGGAAGGTGATGCCGGCGAACACCGGGAGCTGCGCGATCGGGATCAGGAACAGGTAGGTGAGGCGGACCAGGTGTGGTGGCTTGGGGATCTCCTCGAGCGGGCTGAGGATGGGCCACCAGAGCAGCAGCGCGGTGATCAGGAAGAACACGTGCTCGACGTGGTGCAGGGTGCTGTTCGCGAGGGCCGCCTGGTAGATCGACGGCACGTGCCAGACCCCGAAGAAGAACGCGAACACGACGAAGGTGACCAGCGGGCGGAGGACCTGGCGCGCGATCGGGAACACGCGTGGGTGCAGCAGCAGACGACGCCACAGCCACGCGGGCACGCCGACGATGAACATCCGAGCGACCACGTACGACAGGAGCAGGTGCTGCACCATGTGGGCCGAGAGCAGGTAGCGCTCGGCCAGGTCGTGCAAGGGCGAACCCTCCACCAGGTAGAACAGCGTCAGGGCACCGTAGAACCACGCCGCCGCCGCCCGTGGGAAGGGTTCGCCGGGCGCCAGTCGGTCCCGGAGGGGCCCCACCAGCAGGGCGTAGGTCACGCCCAGGGCGAGGATCCCGCCGATCAGGACGGGATCGAATTGCCAACCGATGAAGACGAGGTTCGGATCCATGGTGCCCTCACTCGAGAACGAGGTCCTCCCGTAGCGCGTGTACGTCGGCGGCGCTCAGGCCGAGGCCGCGTTGCCCGGCGACCTCGTCGGGCCGGATGGCGTCGAATCCCTCGGGCGCCGTCTGCCCGGGGAAACCCGCGACGATGTAGTTGGCGACGGCGGCGATCTGCTCGTCGCTGAGCTGCTGCCAGGCCGGCATCAGACCGTTGTAGGTGGTGCCGTCCACCATGATCGAGCCTTGCAGCCCGTACAGGAGCACGTCGATCAAGTACTGCCGGCCGCCGGCGCCGCCTGCGGCCCGGTACAGGTCGGCGGCATGCGCCGCGAGCGGTGGGAAGGCGCCCGGGATGCCGGCGCCGGTGGCCTGGTGGCACCCGACGCAGTTGCTCGCGTACACGCTGGCCCCGAGCTCCTGGTCGAAGGTGGGGTCGGCGACCGCTTGGGCGAGGGGGGCCTCGCCGTCGGTCTCCGCTTGGGCGGGTGCTTCAGCCGGGGCTTCCGCTTCGGCGTCGGTGGGCGCTTCGGGGGTCGCCGGGGCCGGCGCCTCGTCGGTGGCCGCCGCGGCCGTGGCGCCGCCCACGAGGTTCAGCGCGACGTCCGGGAGCGGCGCCGCGGGAGGCACGATCTGCAGGGTGCGGTCGGACGGACGCGGCGCGTCGGCGCGCTCGGCCATCGTGCGGCTGTCGCCGTCGCTCGCGATGTTGGCGACCGTGACCTCGTCGAGTTCCGCAGCCCCGTGGCCGTCGTCGGCAGGTTCGCCGTGGTCGTCGGCGGCGGCCGGACCGAGGTTGGCGTGCGGGCCCGGTGCGGCGCCCTCGGCCGCGGTCGACGGCGCCGCGATGACGACGGGCGCCACCGCCGCCGGCAGGATGAACAGGAAGGAGAGGGCCACGAACGTCCCGAGCGCGATGAGCATGCCCGAGGAGAAGAACCCGGTGTAGATCTTCGGATCGTCCCGGAGGTGCATGAAGAACCAGATGACCATCCAGAACTTGACGACCGAGAGGGCCACCAGCCAGAAGAGCGTCTGCCCGTTCGACAGCCAGGCGATCTCGTACTCGACGATCGCGAACTCCACGTACGTGATGACCCCCAGGATGAGGGCCACCACCACGTAGATGCCCGCGCCGTGTTTCTTGTGTTCCGCCATGCGCGTCACGTCCTCCGGATCACACGAACTCGACGAGGTAGACGACCGTGAAGATCACGATCCAGACGATATCGACGAAGTGCCAGTACAGGCCGGCGACCTCGAGGTAGACGTCGTCCTTGCTCGTCCAGGGCTTGACGTAGGAATGGATGAGGATCGACAACAGCCAGATCACGCCGATCGTGACGTGCACGCCGTGCGTACCGGTCAGCACGAAGAACGTCGTCCCGAAGAGGTTGGTCTGGAGGGTGAGCCCGAGGTCGACGAAGTGCGCGAACTCGTACACCTGGAAGCCCAGGAAGAGCGACCCGAAGAAGGCGACCCCGAAGGTCCACAACCTGAACTTCGCCGTGTCGTCCTGGCGCAGCGCGTGCAGGGCGAGCACCATCAGGAACGACGACATGAGCAGGACGAAGGTGCTGACGGTCGTGAGTGGGATGTCGAGCACCTGGAGCGGGAAGGGGCCGACGAGGCTGCGGCCCTTGTAGACCAGGTACGTGCCGATCAGCGTTCCGAAGAACATGCAATCGGACGCCAGGAAGATCCACATCATCAACTTGACGTCGGGCAGACGCGTGCTGCGGTAGTAGCCGGTCTCCATCCCGGGCACGACGGCGCCGTGCATGTCGACGTTCGTGGCGCTGCTCACGACGGCTCCTCCTCGTGACGGGCGCCGGACGGGGCCGCTCCGTGACCATGGTGGCCGCCACCGGCCGGCACGTGGTGTCCGCCGACGCCTTCGAAGGCCCAGGCGAACGTGCCGACGAACAGGATGGCCACCGCGAGGCCGACCACCCAGAAGTTGTGGTACAGCAGCCCGTACGACATCACGAGGATGGCCATCCCCATGATGAACGGGTACCAGCTCTGACCCGGCAGGTGGATGCCGTTGACGTCGTACGGCTCCGACGCGCTCTCGGGGACGCGCTCACCGTGCACGCTCTCGGGGTACTTCTGCACCCACCAGGCGTCGCGGTCGTTGACCACCGGCTGGCGGTCGAAGTCGTGGTGCGGGGGCGGCGAGGACGTGGACCACTCGAGCGTGCGGGCGTCCCACGGGTCGTTGCCGGCGGGTTTGCCGCGTGCGAGGCCGTGGAAGATGTTGATGAACAGCAGGATCAGACCGATCCCCATGACGAACGTGCCCGAGGTCGAGAGCAGGTTGGGTAGCTCGAGGCCGATGTCGGCGACGTAGGTCTGGATGCGCCGGGGCATCCCCATCAGGCCGGCGATGTGCTGCGGGAAGAAGATCAGGTGGAAGCCGGGCACCAGGAACCAGAACGCGATCTTGCCAAGCCGTTCGTCCATCATCTTGCCGCTCATCTTCGGGAACCAGTAGTACAGGCCGGCGAAGAACGCCAGTAGGGCCCCGCCCCCCATCACGTAATGGAAGTGGGCGACGACGAAGTACGAGTCCTGGGCCTGCGCGTCGAACGGTGGCACGGCGAGCATGATGCCCGTGATGCCACCGAGCGTGAAGGTGATCAGGAACGCGGTGGCGTAGAGCATCGACGTCGTGAAGCGGATGCGACCGCCCCACATCGTGCCGAGCCAGTTGAAGATCTTGATACCCGTGGGGACGCCGATCACGAACGACGTGAGCGCGAAGGCCGTGTTCACGACCGGTCCGAGACCCGTGGTGAACATGTGGTGGGACCACACGGCGAAGCCCATGAAGCCGATGAAGATGCCCGAGAGGATGACCACCGGGTAGCCGAACAGCGGCTTGCGCGAGAAGGCGGGGATGACCTCCGAGATCACGCCGAAGGCCGGCAGCGCGATGATGTAGACCTCCGGGTGACCGAAGATCCAGAAGAGGTGCTGCCACAGGATCGGCATCCCGCCCGCGGCCGGCACGTAGAAGAGGGTGCCGAAGGTGCGGTCCATGATCACCTGGAACAGGGCGATCGTGAGCGGCGGGAACGCGAAGATGATGAGGAACGACGTCACCAGCATCATCCACGTGAAGAGCGGGACGCGCATCATCGTCATGCCCGGAGCGCGCATGTTGATGATGGTGACGATCAGGTTCATCGCGGTCACCAGCGTGCCGATGCCGCCGACGAACAGACCGATCATGTAGAAGTCGGTGCCGTTGCCTGGGTTGTTCGAGAGCGACGTGAGCGGCGAGTACGCGAACCAACCCGCGTCCGGTGCCCCCCCGAGCAGGAAGCTCGTGTAGAGGAACAGCCCGCCGACGGCGTAGACCCAGTAGCCGAAGGCGTTGAGTCGTGGGAACGCCAGGTCGCGCGCGCCGATCTGGAGCGGCACGAAGTAGTTGGCGAAGCCGATGCCCAGCGGCATGATGGCCAGGAACACCATCGTCACGCCGTGCATCGTGAACATCTGGTTGTAGACGTCGGGGCTCAGCAGGGTGTTGCCCGGGACCGCCAGCTGCAGGCGGATGAGGAACGCCTCGATGCTGGCCGCGCCCATGAAGAGGAAGCTGGTGAAGATGTAGAGCAACCCGAGCCGCTTGTGGTCGACGGTGGTGAGCCAGCTCAACCAGCCGGTGTTCCAGTTCGGGCGCGTGAAGACGCCCGTGGTCGGGGCGGGCACGGTGACCTTACTGACCGCCATGGAGTTCTCCCATCGTGATGTCGGCGGTGGTCCCGTCCGACGTGCCGAGGCTCAGGAGGTACGCGACGATGGCGGCGACCTCCTCGTCCGCGTTCGGATCGTTGGCGGCCCAGAGGGTCGGCATGCGGTTGCCGGGCTTGAGCGCTTGCGGATCGCGGATCCAGGCGCCCAGGTTCTCGGGTGTGTTGAGCGCGATGGCGGCGCCGACCGTGGTGCGCAAGCCGAAGTTCGTCAGGTTCGGGAAATCCGGGTTGCCCACCTCGACGCCGGGGCGGTAGTCGTCGATCGTGTGGCACCCGATGCAGCCCTTCTGGGCCACGAGCTGTTCGCCCTGGGCGATGAGCGGATCGACCTGGACGGCCTGCGCCGCGGGTTCGTCGAACGCGGCCACCCACTGCTCGAAACCCGCCTCGTCCTCGGCGATCACGCGGAACCGCATGTAGGCGTGGGCGCCCAGGCACAGCTCGGCACACTGGCCGGGGTACACGCCCGGCTCGTCGGCGACGAACCAGACCTGGTTTCGGTTGTTGGGGATCATGTCGCGCTTGCCAGCCAGGGAGGGCACCCAGAAGCTGTGCACGACGTCGGCGGCGTTGAGTTCGACCACCACGCGACGGCCGGCGGGTATGACGAGTTCGTTCGCGGTCGTGATCCCCAGCTCCGGGTACTCGAACTTGAACCACCACTGGTACCCGGTGGCGCGCACGACGAGGTCGTCGGGACGCAGCTCGGCCGGACCGATGCGGTTCTCGGTCGCGAAGATCGTGCGGACCGTGGGCACGGCGATGAGCACCACGATGACGACGGCCACGAGCGTCAACGCGACCTCGAGCCGGGTGTTGCCGTGGGTCTGCCGCGGGATCTCGGCGGCTTCCTCGGCGTTCTTGGCGCGGAACCGGACGACGTTGTAGATCAGGACGCCGAACACGCCGATCATCACCGGCCAACTCAGCCAGTAGGTCCACATGAAGATATCGAGTTGGTTCCGAGCGACCGGACCACGCGGATCCAGCGCGCTCTGGGGGCCGGTGAAATCACAACCGGCCAGCAGCGAGATCACGCCGATGAGCAGTCCCGCCGCGAGCCATCGTCTCTCTTGCACCTTGGTCGTCCTCCTCGTGGGCTGGGCAGGTGGTGGCCGCTCGAGGGGCCCCCACGTTTTGGTCGCGTCAGGCTAGCACGCACGTTCGCGTGCGCAAACCGTGCGCACGCGTGACCGGGCACGTCCCGGAGGGGGTTGTACCTTCGGGCGGCTCGGAGTAACCAGGGACGTTCGTCCCTAGTGTGGCCCAGGCCACCGTGTTAGGCGTCCTGCACGTCCATCCGGCCGTCCGGGCATCGGCGACGGCGCGGCGAGCCGTTCGGCCGGCACGTGCGCTCGCCTCGATGAGCGCTCACGCCACGTCGTCGTTCGGGAAGGGATCGGCGCGGTACGCCAGCGCCTCGGCCAGATGCTGCGCACCGATCGCGGGCAGGCCCTCGAGGTCGGCGAGCGTTCGCGCGACGCGGCGCAAGCGGTCGGCCCCTCGCCCCGAGACCGCCCCGTGGGCGGCCGCGCGCGCGAGCAGGGTGTGGGCGGCCCCGTCGAGGGGCGCATGGCGTTCGAGCGCCCTCCCCACGAGTCGGCCGTTCGGCACGCCCTGGCGAGCGAGGGCGCGTGCCCGGGCGATGGCCACCCGGGCTGCCACCGGTGCGCTGGCTTCGCCGAGCGGTGCGCTCGCCACGTGCTCGGGCGGGAGTCGCGGAACCCGGACGCGGAGGTCGAAGCGGTCGAGCAGCGGCCCGCTGAGTCGCCCGCGGTAGCGCCGCCGGTCGCTGGGGTGACAGCGGCACGGCACCCCGTCGTCCCCTTCGTGACCGCACGCGCACGGGTTCATGGCGGCGACGAGCGTGAAGCGGGCGGGGTAGACGCGCGTGCCGGCGGCGCGCACGAGGGCCACGACGCCGTCCTCGAGGGGTTGGCGCAGGCCGTCGAGGGCGCGGCGCGACCACTCCGGCAGCTCGTCGAGGAAGAGCACGCCGCCGTGCGCGAGCGAGACCTCGCCCGGCCGCAGCGCGGGCCCGCCCCCGAGCAGGCCCGCGTCGCTGCCCCCGTGGTGGGGGGCCCGGAACGGCGCGCGGCGCAACAACCGGGTGACCGGCGCTCCCTGGGCCGATTGCACGAGCGTCGCGGTCCAGGCGGTGGCGTCGTCGAGGGGCGGCCACAGACCCGGGAGGCGTCGCGCCAGCATCGACTTGCCGCAGCCGGGTGGGCCGACGAGCAGGAGCGGATGCTCGCCGGCCGCGGCGACCTCGAGGGCGCGGCGGGCCACCGCCTGGCCGCGGACGTCGGCCAGGTCGGGTGCGGGATCCTCCTGCAGGTGCGGCGCACGGCCCGGACCCGGCCCATCGGCCGCCTCGGCCGGGTGGCGTCCCGTTCGGCACCAGGCCACGGCTTCGGCGAGGGTGGCCGGTGCGACGACCTCGATGCCGTCGACCAGCCGCGCTTCGGCGGCGTGGCTGGGTGGCACCACCACCACACCGTCGCCATGCGTGCGCGCCAGCAGGGCGGCGGCGAGGACGCCGGGCGCCCCTCGCACCGCACCGTCCAGGGCGAGCTCTCCGACGACCACCGCCCCCGCGAGGCGAGCCGCCGGGGTGAGCCGTTGGGCGGCCAGGACGGCCAGTGCGATCGGCAGGTCGTAGCCGGGGCCCACCTTGCGCAGGTCGGCGGGCGCCAGGTTGACGGTGACGCGCGAGGGCGGCAATCCCCAGCCCGCGTGCTTGAGCGCGGCACGCACGCGCTCCTTGGCCTCCATCACCGAGGCGTCGCCCAGGCCGACGACGTGCAGGGCAGGGAGCCCGCCCGCCACGAGCACCTCCACCGTGACCGGAACCGGGTCGAGGCCGACGAGGGCGCAAGCGGTGGTGGTGGCGTGCACACGACGAGCATCGGGCACCGGCGGCGACGGTGGCGCCGGTGGGCGGGTCGCTGCCTAGCGTCCCTCGGCTCGTGTACCCGAGCCTCGCGGCGTGTCACAGCCGCCTCATGGCTGGCAGGTCCATACTGGTCGACACAGGGCGAGCACGAGGTTCCACGGCCGGTGGCCCACGTCGCCCTCTGGAGGCAACATGCACAGATCCCTTCGACCGATCGTCGCCGTCCTCTCCTTGACCCTGTTCCTGGCCGGATGCGGGTGGCTGAACGCGCTCATCCCCGACCAGGACGTCGCAGGGTTCCTCGGCCTCGGCGGCGACGGCACCGAGATCGAGCTCACGGCCGCCAGCACCACCACGACGGGTGTGGCGCCCGCGGCCGGCGACCCGACCACCGTGTTCGTGGGCTCGGTGGAGGGAACCTACGACGTCGCCGCCCTGGCCGACCCGCCTGCTTTCGTCGTCGTGGCCGCGATCACCGAGACGGTGACGCTCGGCGACACCGTCGTCGTGCGGCATCCCGGTTCGCCCACCGGTGACTTCGTCGTCAGCGCCGTCGCCCTCAGCGGCAGCGTGAGCGTCGACGGCACCTCGTACGACATCCCGGCCGGCGCCGGCCGCGCGGGTCTGAACGTGGCGTTCTCGGATCCGTCGTGCCTGACCGACGTCGACGTCCACGTCTGCACCTACGAGACCGCGTCGAACCTACCCGACGTCGAGGTGTCGTTCAGCGAAGACCAGATCGAGGCGTTCTCCGACCTCCTGCGGAACGGCGGCGAGGTGTCCGCAGACCTGACCGTCACGCTGACCCTCGAGGGTCCCGGACTGCCCGACGACGCCACCATCACGATCACGGTGATCGGCGAAGGGGCCGTCGTCGAGTTCTGATCCCCGTTCGGGGTGAGCGCCTGCCCCCAAGGGTGGACCCACCGGGTGGGCCCCACCCCGAGGGTGGGCCCCCACCCCAAGGGTGGGCCCCGCCCCAAGGGTGGGCCCCCACCCCGCTCGCACCGACGACCTACCGTCGCGCCCGTCCGACCTGGGCGCGACGTCCTAGTCCGGCGCCACGTGCGCGTACACGCCGAACGTGCCGGGCCCAACGTGGGCGGCGATCACCGCCCCGATCTCGTACACGTGACCCTCCTCGAAGGCGACGCCGGCGTCGCGCACCGCCTGGCGCAAGGCGTGGGCCGCGTCGACGCCCTGGATGTGCAGGAAGTCGAGCACGAGTCGGCCCGGGTGGGCCTTCGTGTGGGCCTCGAGCCGCCCCACGATCTCGGCCGTCGCCTTCTTCAGGCCGCGCGCCCGGGCGGCCGGCGCGATCTTGCCGTCCTCGAGCGTGAGGATGGGCCGGATGTTGAGGAGGCCGCCCACCAGCGCGGACGCGCGGCTCACGCGCCCACCCTTGAGCAGGTAGTCGAGCGTCCCGACCGAGAACAGCACCAGCATGTGGGGCCGCATCGCCTCGAGCGTGGCGACGATGTCGGCGATCGGGCGCTTCGCGTCGCGCCCCTGGGCCGCCTGCCGCACCAAGGCGGCCACACCGGCGCTCGCCTGACGGCTGTCGACGATCGAGACCTTCACGTCGACGTCCTTGGCGGCGAGGTTCGCCGACTGGAACGTGCCCGACAGCTCGCTCGAGATCGTCACGACGAGGATCTCCGTGGCGCCGTCACCGATCGCCTGCGCGTACGCCTGGGCGAAGTCCTCGGGGCTCGGCTGGCTCGTGGTGGGCAAGTCGGCGCCCGATTCGACCCCTGCGACGATGTCCTTGGGCGTGATGTCGACCCAATCGCGATGGGTCGCGCCCTGGAAGCTCACGTACAACGGCACGCGAAGAACGTCCAGCTCCGCCAGCTCCTCGGCCGTGAGGTCGCAGGTCGAGTCGGTGATGATGGCCAGCATCGGGCTCTCCTTCTGCCGGCGGACGTTCGCCGGCACCGTGACGACGGCGGTCGGTTCGACGGTTAGCGTAGCAGAGCGCTCCGAGCGCGTTCCTAGGGAGGTCGACGCCCGTGACCGAGGTCTTGTGGTCCTTGCTGCAACCGAGCACGCTCCTGACGCTGCTCGTCGCGGCCGCACTGCTGGCCACCTGGGTCCGCTGGACGGCCCTTGCGGCGACGCTGCTCACGACGTTCCTGGTCGTCATCGCGGCGGCCGTCTTCCTGCCGTTCGACGAGTGGTTGGGCGGGCCGCTCGAGACGGCCGTGGCGCCGGCGCCGCTCCCCGACCGGGTCGACGGCGTGGTGGTGCTCGGCGGCGCCGTCGACTGGCGCGTGACGCGCGACCGGCACCAGCTCGCCCTCAACGCGGCGGGCGAGCGGATCGCCGCCGCGGCCGCCCTGGCGCAGCGCTACCCCGACGCCCGGATCGTGTTCACCGGCAGCTTCGCGGACGCGTTCGCCGACGACTTCCAGGCCCGCGCCACGTCCGCGTCGCTCTTCTTCGGCCCGCACTTCGCCGACCGCGATGTCACGTTCTTGGGCGAGGCGCGGAGCACCTACGAAGACGCGCTGTTGGCGCTCGAGGCGGCGGCGCCGCGCGAAGGCGAGCGCTGGCTGCTCGTGACCAGCGCCTGGCACATGCCGCGGGCGCTGGGCACCTTCGGTGCGCTCGGCTGGACGCTCACACCGTTCTCCGTCGACTACCGCACCAGCGGCGAGGTTCGGGTGACGCCGTCGTGGGACGTGGCCGCCACGCTGGCCGACCTCGACCGGCTGGTGCGCGAGTGGGGGGCGCTGGCCGTCTACCGGCGCGCGGGCCGGCTGGAAGAGTGAGGCCGACGTCTCACAACAGGTCGGCGATCTGCACGGCGTTCAGCGCAGCTCCCTTGCGGACTTGATCGCCCGCGAGGAACAGCGCGATCCCCCCCGGGAGGCTCGCGTCCGCCCGGAGGCGTCCGACCAGCACGTCGTCCTGACCGGTCGCATCGAGCGGCGTCGGGAACCGGTTGGCGGCGCGGTCGTCGACGAGCCGGACACCCGGTGCCTCAGCGAGCACCGCACGCGCTTCCGCCTCGGTCACCGGAGAAGCGAACTCCGCATGGATCGCCTCGGCGTGCGCGCGCACGACGGGCACACGGACGCACGTGGCCGACACGCGCAAGGCCGGCAGCCCGAGGATCTTGCGCGACTCGAGGAGCAGCTTGCGTTCCTCCAGGTTGTAGCCGTCGTCGCCCACCTCGGAGTCGTGGCTGAAGAGGTTGAACGCGATGGGATGGGGGAACACGGACGGGTCGGCGGGGTCGCCCCCGAGGACCGTCCGCGTCTGCTCCCGCAGCTCGTCGATGGCGGCGCGACCGGCGCCCGACACCGCCTGGTACGTGGCGACCGTCGCGCGTGTCAGGCCGAAGGCGCGGTGCAGGGGCGCCAGCGCGAGCAGCGCCAGGATGGTCGAGCAGTTGGGGTTGGCGATCACGCCCTCGTGTCCGCGTGCGGCCTCCGGGTTCACCTCGGGCACCACCAGCGGTACGCGTGGGTCGAGACGCCAGGCGCTGGTGTTGTCGATCACGACCGCACCGTGCGCCGCCCACGCCCAGGCGTGCGCCTTGGACACGGACCCGCCTGCGGACGAGTACACGACGTCGGCACCGAGGTCGTCGTCGGCGGGAAGCGCCTCCACGGCCAGCTCCTGGCCGCGGTACGTCTGGCTGCGACCCGCCGATCGGGCCGAGGCGAAGAGGCGCAGGTCGGCGGGGGCGACCCCGCGGGCGGCGAGCAGATCGAGCAGTTCCTGGCCGACGGCGCCGGTGGCGCCCACGATGGCGATGCGCATGGCCGACGAGGGTAGCACGCGTAGACTGGCGCCCGTGAGCGACCCGGTCCCCTTCCCCACGCGCGTGCGCCGGCTGGTGGTCAAGGTCGGTACGAGTTCGCTCACCGACGAAGCCGGTCGCGTCCATCCGCCGGCGTTCTGGGCGATCGCGCGCGGCGCGCAGGTCCTGGCGGAGCGCTTCGGGGCCGAGCTCGTGTTGGTCTCCTCGGGCGCCGGCGCCGCCGGTCGTTCCCGCTTGGGGCTCACGCTGCCCCTCACGCTGCCCGAGAAGCAGGCGGCCGCCGCGGTCGGGCAAGCGCTGCTGATGTTCGATTGGGAGCGCGCCCTGGCGCCGCGTCCCGTCGCACAGCTGCTGCTCAGCGCCGGCGACGTGCAGGACCGCGAACGCTACGTCAACGCCAAACACGCCCTCGAGGCGCTCTTGCGGCTGGGCGTGGTGCCGGTGGTGAACGAGAACGACAGCGTCGCCACGGCGGAGCTCAAACTGGGCGACAACGACACCCTGTCGGCGTGGGTCGCGTACCTCGTGGACGCCGACCTGCTCGTGGTGCTCACCGACGTCGAGGGGCTCTTCGAGCGCGACCCGCGCCGCTTCCCCGACGCTCGACCGGTGGAGGTCGTCACGGACCTCGACGCCCTCGCGGCCGAGGTCGGGGAGCCGGGATCGAGCCGAGGCACGGGCGGCATGGCGACCAAGCTCCGGGCCGCGCGGATCGCCACACGGGCGGGGATCGAGACCATCGTGATCGGCGGGGGTGGCGCCGGCCTCGAAGCGCTCGCGCGCGGCGAGGTCCGCGGCACGCGCTTCCCCGCCAAGCGGACGACGTCGGTGCGCAAGGCGTGGATCGCCGAGCAGCCCGTGCGCGGCCGCCTCGAGGTGGACGCGGGTGCGAGCGCCGCCCTGGCCGCCGGTCGGAGCCTGCTCCCCTCGGGCGTCACGGCGGTGACGGGCACGTTCGTCTTCGGCGACGCGGTGGACGTCGTGCACGCGGGGCAGGTGGTGGCCCGCGGCCTGGCGAGCTACGGTCACGAAGCGTTGCTCCGGATCAAGGGGCGCCATACCCGCGACATCGCCGAGCTGTTGGGCGCGAAGGACTTCGACGAGGTCGTCCATCGCGACAACCTGGTCTGGTTGAGTGCCTCTGATACGATGGCGGCATCATGACCACCCGCACCCAAGCCGCGTACGCCGCCGCCGGGGTCGTGCTGCTGCTCGGCCTGGCGAGCCTCTTCAACCCCATCCTCGCCGCCCGTCTCCTCGGTCTCGAGATCGTCGCGCCGCGGGCGTTGTCGGAGGTGCGCGCGACCTATGGCGCCCTGCACGTGACGATGGCGGCGCTGCTGTTGTGGGCGATCCCGCTGCGCCCGCGGCAGGGGATCGTCGTGCGCATCCTCGGCGTGCTCTGGGCGGGGGCTGCCGTCGGCCGCCTCGCCAGCCTGCTCATCGATGCCAACTGGAGCTTGACGGGCTTCGTCGTGCTGCTGGCGCAGTTCGCCGTGGCCGGGGTGCTCGTCTGGGCCAGCCTCGAGGTGCCGCCGCCGCGGGCCGAGCTCCGCGCTCGGCGCGAGGTCGCCGCCGCCCGTGAGCGTGTCAAGCGCGCGCAGTCGGCGCCCGCCGTGGAGCGGCGGACGGCGCCGCGGCATGCCCCCGAGCCGACGACCCCCGAAGTGATCGCGGACGACCGTCGGCCCGATCGCTCGTGACGACGAGCGCCCCGGACGGCACCCGGTTCGTCCTGCCCGACGGCGCCGCTCGGCGGACCGAGATCGTCGATCGGCTGCGGTCGCTCTACCGGGGTTGGGGCTACGACGCCGTCGAGGTCCCCGCCCTCGAGCGCTACGATCCCGGCCACCCGCGCGCGCACCAGTCGTTCAAGCTCGCCGATCGGGACAGCGGCGTGCTGGCCCTGCGCAGCGACTTCACGCCGGCGCTCGCGAACCTGGTCCGCGCCCACCATCCGGCGGTCGCGGGCGGCGCCCGGCGCCCGCTCCGGTTCCAGTACGCCGGCACCGTATGGCACGCCATCGACCCCGAACTGGCGCGGACGCGCGAGTTCACCCAGGTGGGCGTGGAGCTGATCGGCGTCTCCAACGCCCGCGCCGACGCCGAGATCTTGCACCTGGCGCGGGCGTCGGTGCGGGCGGTGGGCCTGCGTCCGGTGCTCGAGGTCGGCAACCCCGGTTTCGTGCGCGCCTTGGTCGACGTCGCCGAGGTGCCGGCCGCCTCACGCGACGCGGTCGCGGACGCGATCGATCGGAAGGACCGCCGCGACCTGCACCACCTGCTCGACCGGGCCGGCCTCCTGCAGGACGGCGATGGCCCGGCGCACGCGCTCCTGCACGTGCCCGACCTGTTCGGCGGTCCCGAGGTGCTGGCGCAGGCGCGGGCCGTGGCGCCCTGGCCGGGCCCGCGCCGCGAGATCGACCGGCTCGAAGGCGTGCTGGCCGAGTTCGAGGATGTCAGCGAGCTCTCGATCGACCTGGCGATGGCGCGGCGCCTGTCGTACTACACGGGCGTGACCTTCCGCGCCTACACCCCGGATTTCGGTCAACCGCTCTTGGGTGGGGGTCGTTACGATGGCGCGCTGCTGCCGGCGGCCGCCGGCTTCTCGATCGGCATCGAGCGCCTGATGCGCGCCGTCCACGGCCCGCGGCCGGCGATCGAACCGCCGCCGTCGGTGCTGTCGCTCGACGATCCCGGCGCGCGCCGCCTGCGCGCGGGAGGCGTGCGCGTGGTGCGCGCGCTCCAGTCCGAACCCGACGCCGCCCGCGACGAAGCGCGCGAACGGCGCGTCCCCTACCTGCTCGTCGACGGGCGGCTCGAGGCGCTGGCGGCCGAGACGCCCGACCGACCGGCGCTCGAGGCGTTGTTGGCCGCTCGGGGGGACGAGGCGTGAGCGCGGCCGGCAAGCTCGTGCTGGCGTTGCCCAAGGGGCGCGTGATGCAGGAGAGCCTGACGGCGCTGCGAGCGGCCGGGCTGCGGCTCGACGAAGGCGCGCGCGACCGGGCGCTCCGGTACGACGCGGGCGACGCGATCGTGATCGAGATGCGCAACGCCGACGTGCCCACCTACGTCGAGCTGGGCGTGGCGGACGCGGGCGTCGTCGGCAAGGACGTGCTGCTCGAGGCCGGCGCCCGCCTGGCCGAGCCCGTCGACCTGGGCTTCGCGGCCTGCCGACTGTCGCTCATCCGGCCGCGAGGGGCGACCGGCACGATCGAACGCGTCGCGTCGAAGTACCCCCGCCTGACGGGCGAGTACCTGCGTCGGCTGGGGAGCGGCGCGGAGGTCGTGAAGCTGACCGGCAACGTCGAGCTCGCCTGCCTCACCGGGCTGGCCGACGCGGTCGTCGACGTCGTGCAGACCGGGGCCACGCTCGACGCCAACGGCCTCGAGGAGGTCGACGTGCTGCTCCACTCGAGCGCACGGTTGGTGGTCAACCGGGCCGCCCTGAAGCTCAAGAGCGACGTGTTGCGATCCCTCATCGAGGCGCTGCGACGTCTGCCCGACGCCTACTGAACCGAGAGGGTCTCCTCGAGCGGGCGGTCGTCCTCGTTCAGCTCCGGCATCTCCACCTGCCAGAAGGAGCGTCGGTCCACCGGCGCGCCCGCCATGCGCCGGAGCAGTGCGAGCTGGCCGACGTGGGTGGCGGCGTCGAGGAGCGGACCCTGCAGCACCTGGTGCGCGCCGACGTCGCCGGCAGGGACCGGCAGCCGCCGGAAGAGGGCGTCGAGCTCGCGGAGCTCGTCGTCCAGGGCGTCGAGCTCGCCCTGCCAGTCGAGCGGGTCGGCGTCGACGAGCTCCGTGCCGTTCCAGGCGCTCGTGGCGAGGCGGACGAGCCGGCGCAGGTGGCGCACCAGTTCGTGGGGCGTGCGGGCGCCGCCGCTCGGCTGGAACGCCGCGAAGCCGTCGGGCGCGCCGGTCACGGCGTGATCGAGTCGGTAGGCGACCGTCACGAGCACGTGCCGGAGGGCGTCGATCGGCGAGGTCAGGCTGTGGGGCACGTCGTCCTCCTCGGGATGGTGGCGCGCGTCAGAGCCAACGACGTCGCCGGAACCAGATCAGCATCGCCACGGTGAGGGCCACCATGACCCCCCAGAGCGCGGGGTACCCCCACCGCCAGGCGAGCTCGGGCATGAATCGGAAGTTCATCCCGTAGACGCCTACCAGGAACGTGATGGGCATGAACAGGGCGGTGAACACGGTCAGCACGCGCAGCGCCTCGTTGGTGCGGAAGGCGATGCCGGCGACGTAGGCCTCCTGGAGGGTCGCGGCGACCTCACGGAGACCGTCGATGCTGTCCAACACGCGCGCTGCGTGATCGTAGACGTCGCGCAGGTCGGTGAGCACCGCGTTGCCCAGCTCGGGCGGCGCATCGCGGCGCAGCGACGCCAGCAGCTCGCGCGTCGGCGACGTGACGCGGCGCAAGTGGGCCAGCTCGCGCTTGAGCTGCACGAGCCGCTCGAGCACGGGCGTCGGCGCGGCACCCGTCGCGGTCGGCGCCGTCAACACCTGCTCCTCGAGCCGTTCGAGGTCTTGCGACAGCGCCTCGAGCGCGACGAAGCCTTGGTCGACCAGGCCATCGAGGAGCGAGTACGCCAGGTAGCCGGCGTCGCCGCGCGGCAGTCGCCCGATCCCGCGGCGGATGCGCTCGCGCAGCGGTTCGAGGTGCTCGACGGGCCGTTCGTGGAAGGTGACCACCAGGTGCTCGCGCACCACCACCGACACCTGTTCGTCGCGCAGCGCCGGTGCGACACCGTCGACGGCGGGCGCGACCGACAACGTCCGCAACGACAGGAACAGGTAGCCGTCGAAGGGTTCCGCCTTCGGTCGCTGGCCCACGTTGGCGATGTCCTCGAGCGTCAAGGGGTGCAGGGCCAGGGCTTCGCCGAGCCCCCGCAAGGCGTTCAGGTCGTGCACCCCCGTGACGTCGATCCAGGTGACCCGTCCGACGGGATGGGCTTCCGCCTCGGCGATGGCCGCCAGCGCGACGGCGAAGGAGGCCTCGCGCCGCTCGTCGTGACCGCTCGGGTCGTAGACCATCACGTGGGTGGTGACATCGTGGTCGCGTTCGATGCCGGTGTACACGAGTTCGCCCGGTGGCAGACCGGCCTTGCGGGCGGATGGTGCCAGCGGCGCCCGCACGCGTCGTTTGCCGCGGCGACGGCTCACGAGGGCGCCCCGGACGAGGCGGGTTCGTCGGCAGCGGCCTCGAGGGTTAGGCCTTGGCCGCCGCTGCCGTCGGTCGACGAGGTGACCACGTGCACGCTCAGGGGCGTGCTGCCCGGTTGCAGCGTCCGCTGCGGGAAGGGGATCTCGATCCCGGCCGCGTCGAAGGCCTCCTTGACCTCGCGGGTGATGCCGTTGCGCAGTTCCAGCCACTTCTCGGTCTTGGCCCAGACCGAGAACTGGTAGTCGATCGACGAGGCGCCGAAGCCTTGCGAGATCAGGAGCGGTGCGGGCTCGTCGAGGCAGAGCGGGTTGCGGTGGGCCACGTCGAAGAGCGTCCGTTGGACCAAACCGAGGTCGGCGCCGTACGAGACACCCACTTGGAGGCTGAAACGCCGGATCGGGAAGCGGTTGAGGCTGAGGATCTCGCTCTTGACCATCGTCTCGTTCGGGATCCGGACGAGCAGGTTGTCGAACGTCCGGAGCTTGGTCGACAGCAGGTCGACGCTGATCACCTCACCCGTGTGACCCGCGACGGTGATGACGTCCTTCGGCTGGACCGCCCGCTCGAGGATCAGGAACAGCCCCGAGATCAGGTTCGACGCCGACGTCTGCGAGGCGAAGCCCACGGCCACGGTGACGATGCCGGCCGCGCCGAGCAGCACGGCGAAGTCGAACCCGAACTGGCGCAGCGCCGAGATCACGAACAGAAGCAGCACCGCGTACGAAGCGAAGCGTGCCAGCAGGAGTTGCTGCCCCAGTTCGAGGGTGGGCAGCGCGCGCATCACGGCGAACCGTGCGGCGCGCGACAACACGAAACCGAGGACCAGGTAGACGGCCGCGCGCGCGACCGTGATCCACGTGCCGACCTGCAACAGCGCGGCGAAGAACCCGGTGCCGTTCTCCGTACCGATCACGAGGCGTCCCCCTTGAAGAAGCGGCTGAAGGCCTTGAGCACGACGTTGGGGTTCGCGGGTGCGCGAGGGGCCGCCAGACGTTCGCCGCCCTGGAGCTTCGCAGGCACGACCCGGAGCGCGGCGTCGTCCCCATCGGCCTCGCGGGTGAAGCGCACGGCGTCGGTCCAGAGCCGGCCGTCGCGGTCGACGTGGAGCGCCAGCTGCGGCAATGGCACCTGCACGCGATCGAGCACGAGCGGCGCGGGCGCCTCGTTGACGATCGTCAGCGGCGTGACGGCCCGATGGGGACGCAGCGGAAGTTCGCCCACCGACAGACGCCCCGCCGTACGGACGGCGTAACAGAGTTCGCCCTCGAGCGTCGACGGACCGAACCAGGTGTCCGACGGACGGTGGGTGGGCGCCTCCCACACGACGCCGATCCCGTTGCGCCGAGCCTTGCCGTCCGACGGGTCCGTGAGCGTGAGCGAGATCCAGGCGGGGGTGCTGACGAAGAGCGTGACCGTCTGGCCCCCTCCGATCGCGAGCGCCCCCTCGGGACGCACCACCACCGGTCGGTCGGCCAGCGCCGGTCGCACGTAGAGCACCTCCGGCGAGGTGGCGAACGAGTAGCGCCCCTTCGGCGCGTCCGCGGGCGGCTCGGGCTGCACGCGGGCGCGTTCGGCCACCGGCGCGTACGGGTCCTCGTCCTGTGCCTGCCACAGGCGCCACTCGGAGGCGAGCCGTTGCAGGTGGACGGTGCTCGGACCCGCGCACACCCGCGCGACCTGGCCCAGCGCGAGGCGGACCTCGCCCCACCAGCGCGGGTCGGCGGGTCCGGCGGCGCCGGCGGGGGCGTCCTCGAGCGGGGCTTCGCGAACGGGGCTCGACGCCGGCGCGGCCGCTGTTGGAGGGGTCGCGTCCGAGCGGACCTCGTCGCGCGGCGCCGATTCGTTCTCGTCGCGGACGTGTGTCGGTTGCGGCATGTCGCTAGCGTAGCAGCGCACCCCGTACCATGACCGCCATGGACTGGCTCCCGATCGCCCAAGAGGCCCTACGTGCGCAAGGCCTCGCCGCCTGGTGGATCTACGACTTCCGTGGCAACAACCCCGTCGCCGCCCGCTTCGTCGGCATGCCCGACGCCCACTTCAGCCGGCGGATCGTCCTGGCGGTGCCGGCCGAGGGCAGGCCGGTGCTGCTCGCGCACGCGATCGAGCGCGGCGCGGCGGAGCGCGGCCCGTTCGAGGTCCGCACCTACGCCGATCGGTTGGGCTTGCGCGCGGCGCTGGCCGAGCTCGACCCGGGCGGGCCGGTGGCGATCGAGTACGCGCCCGAAGCCGACCTGCCGTACGTGTCCCACGTCGATGCCGGCACGGTCGAGTTGCTGCGGGCGGTGGGCGTGGACGTGCGCTCGTCGGCCGAGGTCCTCCAGGCGTTCGCGGCGTGGTCACCGGCGCAGGTGGCCGCCCACGACCGTGCCGCGGAGGCCGTCATGGCGGTCGCCTTCGGCGCCTTCGACGAGATCCGTCGCCGCCTCGCTGCAGGGGACGCCGTGCGTGAGCACGAGGTCCAGCGCTGGATCGCCGAGCGCTTCGCCGAGCGCGGCCTGGTCACCGGCCACGACGCCATCGTCGGTTTCGGCCCGAACGCCGGCGATCCGCACTACGCGCCCCAGGCCGGCAGCGACCGCGAACTGATCGACGGCGAGGTCGTCCTGGTCGACCTGTGGGCCAAGGAAGACCGAACCGACGCGCCGTACGCCGACGTCACGTGGATGGGCGTCCGGGGAGAGCCGACGCCCGAGGTGGAGCGGGCGTGGGCGGCGGTGCGGGAAGGGCGCGACCTGGCCGTGCGGTTGATCCGGTCGCGCACGGAGGCCGGCGATCCGCCGGCCGGTTGGGAGGTCGACCGCGCCGTGCGCGACCACCTGACCGGGGCGGGTTACGGCGACGTCTTCGTCCACCGCACGGGCCACAGCCTCGGCACCGTGACCACGCACGGCGACGCCGCCCACCTCGACGACTTCGAGACCCGAGACGTGCGCCGCCTCACGCCGGGGTTCGGGATCACGGTCGAGCCCGGCGTCTACTTGCCGCGTTTCGGCGTCCGCAGCGAACTGAACGTGATGCTGGAGGAGGCCGGCCCGCGGGTGACGACCGGGGTGCAGGTCGAGCTGGAGCGGGTGTGACGCGAGGGTTCGCCCGACGCCGGCGCCGGCGCCGCGACCGCCGTGCACGCCGACGTCGGCGCCGCCCTCGAGGGCAACCGGCGACCCTTGGTGGTCGTGGGCGACGTGGTGTGGGACGTGCTCATCCGCACGAACACGGCGCTGCTCTCCGGTGGCGACACCTACGGCGAGGTCGAGCTCGCGCCCGGCGGCAGCGCGGCGAACGCGGCGGTCTGGGCCCGACGCTGCGGTCTCCCGACCGCGTTCGTCGGCAAGGTGGGGCACGACCGCTTCGGGGCGCTGGCCGAGGCCGACCTGGCCGACGAGGCGGTGGAGGCGTACCTCGTGCGCACCGACGCCCACCTGACCGGCACGGTGGCGGTGTGGATCGACCACGAGGGGCAGCGTTCGATGGTGTCGGGCAAGGGCGCCGACCACGCGCTCTTGCCCCAGGAGCTGCCGACGGAGCTCGTGGGGACCGCCCGCCATCTGCACCTCTCGGCGTGGTCGTTCTTCGACGACCCACCGCGCAGCGCCGTGCGGCGCGCGGCGCAGGTGGCCAAAGCGCATGGCGCGACGGTCTCGTTCGACCCGGGCTCGTTCCAGATGATCGAGGAGATGGGGGTGGCCGCCTTCCTGGCGGTGACCGCCGACCTGGACGTCGACCTGGTGTTCCCCAACTTCGACGAGGGGCGCACGTTGACCGGGCTCGACGAGCCCGACGCGATCGCCGAGCGTCTCGCCGAGTGTTACCCCGGTGCCGTCGTCGCCCTGAAGCTCGACGAGGAAGGCGCCCTGGTGCGCGAACCGGCAGGGAAGGTCACCCGGATCCCGCCGGCCTCGAACCGCCTGATCGACGCCACGGGCGCAGGCGACGCCTTCGCGGGCGCCTTCTTGAGCCGCTGGTTGCAGGGGGAGCCACCGGGCGACGCCGCCCGCTTCGCCGTCCGGGTCTCGGAGTGGGTGATCGAGCACGTGGGCGCCAGGCCCGCGGTCGACGCCGCGCTCGAGACGGTGCTCACCGCGACCTGAGGCCGGTCGCGGCTCAGTCCTCGAAGTGCCCCAGCTTGGCGCGTTTCGTCGCCAGGTACGCCTCGTTGTACGGGTTCTCGCCGGCGTGGAGCGGGACGCGTTCGACCACCTCGAGCCCGAACCCCTGCAGACCCACCACCTTGCGCGGGTTGTTCGTCAGCAGCCGCAAGCGCTTGACGCCCAGGTCGACGAGCACCTGCGCGCCGACGCCGTAGTCGCGCAGGTCGGCGGCGAAGCCGAGCTGCTCGTTGGCCTCGACGGTGTCCGCACCGTCGTCCTGGAGCGCGTACGCACGCAGCTTGTTCAGGAGCCCGATGCCCCGTCCCTCCTGGCGCAGGTAGACGAGCACGCCTCGGCCGGCGTCGGCGATCGCCTTGAGCGCGGCGTCGCGTTGGAAGCCGCAGTCGCACCGCAGGCTGTGGAGCGCGTCGCCCGTCAGGCACTCCGAGTGCATCCGAACGAGCACGCTCTCGCCGTCGTCGACGTCGCCGAGCACCATCGCTACGTGCTCGGTGTCGTTCAGGACGTCGCGGTAACCGACCACCTCGAAGGTCGCCCACGGCGTCGGCAGGTGCGCCGACGTCACGCGCTCGACGAAGCCGTCGCCATGCAAGCGGTAGGCGATCAGGTCGGCGATCGAGCCGACCTTCAGGCCGTGCTCGGTCGCGAAGCGCCGCAGCTCGGGCAGGCGCATCATCGTGCCGTCGTCGTGCATGAGCTCGCTGATGGCGGCCACGGGCCGCAGGCCCGCCAGCCGGCAGAGGTCGACGCCCGCCTCGGTGTGGCCCGCCCGCCGCAGCACGCCACCGTCCCGGGCCCGAAGCGGGAAGACGTGGCCGGGACGGGCGAAGTCGGACGCGGTCACCTCGGGGCGGGCGGCCAGCCGGATCGTGTGCGCCCGGTCGGCGGCCGAGATGCCGGTGGTGACGCCTTCGGCCGCCTCGATCGTCACGGTGAACGCCGTCTCGCGATGCGCCGTGTTGTGCAGCACCATCGGGGGCAGGTCGAGGCGGTCGGCGATCTCGTTGGGCAGCGTCAGGCACACGATCCCGCCCGTGTGGCGGATCGTGAAGCCGAGGAGCTCGGGGGTGGCGTGCTCGGCGGCGAAGAGCAGGTCGCCCTCGTTCTCGCGGTCCTCGTCGTCGACGACGATGATGGGTCGCCCCGCGCGCAGCTCGGTGAGCAGTTCGGGGATGGGGGCCAAGGGCGCGCGATCAGGCACCGGGCACCGCTTCCGGATCGACCGTCGGTGAGGCCCCGAGCGCCAGGAGACGCTCGACGTGTTTGGCGAGGACGTCGGCCTCGAGGTTGACGCGGTCGCCGACCCCCAGCTCGCCGAGCGTGGTGACCTGCAGCGTGTGCGGGATGAGCCAGAGGGTGAAGGTCGCCGCGCCCAGGTCGTCGCGGGTGCCACCGGGACCGCCCACGTCGACCACCGTCAAGGAGACGCCGTCGACGGTGATGCTGCCCTTGGGGATGAGGTAGCGCGCGAAGTCGTCGGGTGCGCGGACGCGCACGACGAAGGCGCCGGGCTGCGCGTCGATGGCCTCGACCGTGCCCGTGCCGCCGACGTGGCCGGTCACGATGTGGCCGCCGAAGCGACCGTCGACGCGCAGCGCGCGCTCGAGGTTGACCCGCGCACCCGGTGTCCAACGCGGCGCGGTCTTGGCGACGGTCTCCTGCGACAGCTCGACCTCGAAGCCGCTGGCGTCGAACGCCACGACCGTGAGGCAGCAACCGGAGATCGCGATCGAGTCGCCGACGGCGACCCCTTCGAGCACGCGCTCGGCCTCGAGGCGCACCCGCAGATCGCCCGAGCGCAGCTCGGCGGCGCTCACCCGCCCCATCTCTTCGACGATGCCACTGAACATCAACGTGCCTCCTCGTTCTTCGTTTCCGTGTCGTCGTCCGCCACGGCCGCGCGCGCCGGGTCGCCCAACGGCGACACGACGTCCCCCTCGATGAGCAGGTCGTCGCCCAGTCGGCCGACGTGCCAGTCGCCCAGGGCGACCGCCTCGTCCATGCCGGCCACGCCCAGACCCGAGAGCGGCGTGGCGCCGCGACCGCCCACCAGCTTCGGCGCGACGAACCAGCCGACGCGGTCGATGGCGCCTGCCGCCAAGAAGCTCCAGGCGAGCGTGCCGCCCCCTTCGAGCAGGAGCTCCACCACGCCCTCGCTCGCGAGCGCCCGCAGCGCCTCGGCCACGTCGGGCCGGCCCCCGAGCGCGCCGACCCGCACCACCTGGGCGCCCCGTTCGGCGAGCGCGTTCACGCGCACAGCAGGCGCGTCGGGGCCGACGACGAGGCAGACGCGCGCCTCGGCGCCGTCCGGGCCGGGTTCGAAGACGCGTGCGGTGGGCGGGGTGCGGGCCACGCCGTCGAACACGACCTTGCGGGGGGTGCGGCCGGGTGCGTCCGCTCCCTCGAGCCGGGTGGTGAGCGCCGGGTCGTCTTGGAGCAGCGTGGTGATGCCCACCGCCACCGCGTCGGCCTGGTGGCGCCACGTGTGCACGAGCGCCCGCGCGAGCGGTCCCGTGATCCAGCGCGAGCGACCCGTGCGGGTGGCGATCTTGCCGTCGAGCGTCATCGCCGTCTTGTAGCGCACCCACGGGCGACCGTAGCGGCGGTGGGTGAGGTAGGCGGCGTTCAGGGCGTCGGCGTCGCCCTGCAAGACGCCCTCGTCGACCCGGATGCCCGCTGCGCGCAGGCGCGCGACGCCGGCGCCCGACACGCGTGGATCGGGGTCGGGCGAGGCGACCACCACGCGCTCGACCCCGGCGGCGATCAGCGCCTCGGTGCACGGCGGGGTGCGGCCGTGGTGGGCGCAGGGTTCGAGCGTGACGTACGCGGTCGACCCGCGCGCGCCGTCGCCGGCCGCCGCCAACGCCACCGCCTCGGCATGCGGACCGCCGGCGCGCCCGTGCCATCCCTCGCCCACCACGTCGTCGCCCCGCACCAACACGCAGCCCACCATCGGGTTCGGGCTCGTGGTGCCGCGACCGCGCGCGGCGAGGTCGAGCGCGCGACGGAGATGACGTTCGTCCGCGGGCGGCGCGTGGGGGCGCGCGACGACGGGAGCGTGCGGGGCCTCGGCGACGGGGTCCGGTTCGATCGGGTTGGACGGCGCAGCGCCCGGGGGTTCCAGGTCGGAACCTCCGGCACGCGCCGCAGCGCGGTGCGTCATGACGCCTCCTTCTCTCATCCGGACTGTCACCGTCGGCACCCGGTTCGCACGGGTTCGGGCCCCGTAAGGGGCTTCGTGGGCTCGTCGTTGTCGCTCACTCACGCGCACGCAGTTTCCGAAGGAAACTGCCGGCGTTGAGCTCCGCTCGACGCACCGCCACCGGTCGGGAATCTCACCCTGCCCTGAAGGTCGGCGGGTCGCCCCGTTCCTCTGCGGACGGGGTGGCCAGCTGTCGCGGTGCGCCGTTGCGGGCGTCACCGCACCTGCAGTCTAGCGCCGGCGGCTCCGATCGCCGAGGGACACCGCGACGTGCGCGCCGCCCACACTCGGCGCGCCGCCCACACTCGGCGCGCCGCCCACCGGCGCGCCGCCACGCCCGGCGCGCCCGCCACGCCCGGCGCGCCCGCCGCGCCCGGCGACCGCGACGCCCAGCCGCTAGACTCGTGGGATGCTCACCTTCGACCAGAAGCTCGATCGGCTCGCCACCCTCGGCCTCCGTGTGGGGGTCGATCTCCAGGCCGGACAACGGCTCTCCCTCATCGGACCCGTCGAGTCGCTCGACCTGCTCCGGCGTATCGCGCGCCAGGCCTACGACCTCGGTGCGGCGCACGTCCACGTCGAGATCCTCGACGAGCAGATGGGGCTGATCCGGGCGCTGCACGCGGCCGACGACACCCTCGACGAGGTCGATGGCGAACGCATCGCGATGCTCGAGGCGAAGTTCGAGCGCGGCGACGCCTACCTGCGCGTCTCGGGCGGCGACCCGGACCTGATGTCGGCCGCCGATCCGGCCCGGGTCGGTCGTCTCGCGAAGGCGACCAGCGTCGCTGGGCGGCCCGTGAGCGACCTGGTCCAACGGTCCCACATGGCGTGGTCGATCCTGCCGCACGCCGGCCGCGCCTGGGCAGGCAAGGTCTTCCCGGAAGGGTCCGAGGCCGACGCAGAGGCGAAGCTGTGGGACGCGATCTTCGCGGCGACGCGCACCGATCAGGGCGACCCGCTCGCCGCCTGGGAGGCGCACCTGAGCGATCTCCAGCGTGCGAGCGCCCACCTGAACGCCCGTGGCTACCGGGCGCTGCACCTGACCGCGCCCGGGACGGACCTGCGGCTCGGACTGGCCGACTCGCACGTGTGGGGAGCCGGCGGCGCCACGGCCCGAACGACCGGACGCCGGTTCGTCCCCAACCTTCCGACCGAGGAGGTGTTCACCGCGCCGCACGCCCGCCGCGTGGACGGCACGCTCCACAGCACCAAGCCGCTCTCGTACCAGGGGCAACTCATCGACCGCTTCCAGTTGACGTTCGTCGACGGGGTCGTGGTCGCGGCGCGAGCCGAACGCGGTCAAGCGGTGCTCGACCGGCTGTTGGACCTCGATGAAGGCGCCCGCCGTCTCGGCGAGATCGCGCTCGTGCCGCACGACAGCCCGATCAGCCGGAGCGGCGTCCTGTTCTACAACACGCTGTTCGACGAGAACGCCGCCTGCCACGTCGCGCTCGGGCGCGCCTACGAGACGACGCTGCGCGACGGCGCCGACCGTCCGCTCGAGGACCTCCAGCGCGACGGCTTCAACCAGAGCGCCACGCACGTCGACTTCATGTTCGGCAGCGACCGGCTCGACGTCGACGGCGAGCGTCCCGACGGCACCCGCGAACCCGTCATGCGCGGGGGTGCTTGGGCGTTCTGATCCCACCGGTCGCGTCGCCACCGCTCGGCGACCCGTACGGCCCCTAGGCGTAGACCCAACGCCGACGGTGCCGTGGCGGCGCGGTTGGTACCCTCGACCCGATGACGACGAGCCTCCACCCCCTCGCGGAAGCGCGCCACGTGCTCAAGCGCGTCTTCGGCTACGACGCCTTCCGCGGTCACCAGGAAGCCGTCATCGAGACGGTGCTGGCCGGCGAGGACGCGCTGGTGCTCATGCCGACCGGGGGCGGCAAGTCGCTGTGCTACCAGGTCCCCGCGCTCGTGCGCCCCGGCGTCGGGCTGGTCGTGAGCCCGCTGATCGCGCTCATGCAGGACCAGGTCGACGCGCTGCGGCAGCTGGGCGTACGGGCCGCCTACCTCAACAGCACGCTCGACCCCGCCGAAGCCGCCGACGTCGAACGCGACGCCCTCGAAGGCCGCCTCGACCTGCTCTACGTGGCGCCCGAACGCTTGCTCACGCCGCGCTTCCTGGCGCTGCTCGACCGCATGCCGCTGGCGCTCATCGCGATCGACGAGGCGCACTGCGTCAGCCAGTGGGGCCACGACTTCCGACCCGAGTACCTGGGTCTGGGCGTGCTGGCCGAGCGCTACCCGGACGTGCCCCGGCTGGCGCTCACCGCCACCGCCGACGAGGCGACGCGGCGCGAGATGCGCGAGAAGCTGCACCTCGAGGACGCCGCGGGCTTCGTCGCCTCCTTCGACCGTCCCAACCTCCGGTACGTGGTGGTCGACAAGGCGGACGCGCGGTCGCAACTCCTCGACCTGCTCCGCCGCGAGCACGCGGGCGACGCCGGCATCGTCTACTGTCTGTCGCGCCGCAGCGTCGACGGGACCGCCGCCTGGTTGGTCAAACAGGGTATCGGCGCGGTGCCGTACCACGCCGGCCTCGACGCCGACACGCGCCGGCGGCACCAGAGCCGCTTCCTGCGCGAGGAGGGCGTGGTGGTGGTCGCCACGATCGCCTTCGGCATGGGGATCGACAAGCCCGACGTGCGCTTCGTGGCGCACCTCGACGTGCCCCGCAGCCTGGAGGGCTACTACCAGGAGACGGGGCGCGCCGGCCGCGACGGCCTGCCCTCCACCGCCTTCATGACCTACGGTCTGGCCGACGTCGTGGCGATGCGGCGCATGCTGGCCGCCGGCGGCGCCAGCGACGAGGTCAAGCGGGTCGAATCACGCAAGCTCGACGCGCTGCTGGGCTACTGCGAGACGGTCACGTGTCGGCGGGTGGCGTTGCTCGGCTACTTCGGCGAGGCGTACGAGGGGCCGTGCGGCAATTGCGACGTGTGCCTGAACCCGGTCGACACCTGGGACGGCACGGTGGCGGCGCAGAAGGCGTTGTCGGCGGTGGCGCGCACCGGGCAGCGCTTCGGCGGCGGCCACGTGATCGACGTGCTCATGGGCAAGACCACCCCGCGGGTCCGCGACCTCGGCCACGACGACCTACCCACCTTCGGCGTCGGCGACGACCTGCCCGAGCGCACGTGGCGCTCGGTGCTGCGGCAGCTGGTGGCCAGTGGCGTGCTCGCGCCCGACGTGGAGGGGTACGGCGTGCTCAAGCTCGCGAACGGTGCCGCCGCCGTGTTGCGCGGCGAGCGCGAGGTGCGGCTGCGGCGCGACGCGACCCCGACCGTCCGAGCGGCGAAGACGCGCCGCGCCGCCGCCGACCTCTCGGGCGTGGCGGCCGCGCGCTTCGAGGCGTTGCGCGAGGTGCGCGCGCGGCTGGCGCGGGAGCAGGGCGTACCCGCGTACGTGATCTTCCACGACGCCACCCTGCGGGCGATGGCCGAAGGCGTCCCGCGCTCGCGGGCGGCCCTGGCCAGCCTGCCCGGCGTGGGCGCGACGAAGCTCGAGCGCTACGGCGACGCCTTCCTCGCGGTCTTGCGCGACGACGGCACCCCGGCATCCGGCGAGGCCGATCCCTGGGCGGGCCGCGAGGCCGCGCCCCTCTTCGCCCACGCCGGGGACGCCGGACCGTCGGCCGGGTCCGAGGCCGGCGCCCCGGCGGGCGCCGCCGCGACCGCCGACCCCTTGGCCGACCTCGATACCGAGGGCCTCGACAGCGTGGAGATCACACGCGAGCTGATGCTGCAGGGCTACCGCGCCGAGGCGGTGGCGTCGATGCGCGGGCTGAAGGTGCGGACGGTCGAGGACCACCTCGCCGACCTGGTCCGACGCGGCGACCTCACGGCCGAGGAGGCCACCGGGCTACCGTCCGACGAGGTGCGTCGCATCCAGGAGGTCGCCGAGGCGGTGGCCGAGACCGCGCCGGGCAAGCTGCGGCCCGTGTTCGAAGCCTTGGGCGGCGACGTGCCGTACGCGACCCTCAAGTGTGTGCTGGCGGCTCGGACATGACGTGATCGATGCGCGTCGAGCGCCCCGAGCGTGCCTGCTTCTGGCGGTACATGCGCTCGTCGGCGCGCGCGAGCAGCAGCTCGACGCGCTCGCCGTCGCGCGGCGCCGAGGCGAGGCCGACGCTGGCGCCCACCGTGGCGGTGCCGTCCTCCGTGACGACCGGTCGCGCCACGTGCCGCTGGACACGCTCGGCCACGCTGGCGAGACGATCGGGCGTCACGTCGCGTAGCAGGAGCGCGAACTCGTCGCCCCCCAACCGTGCGACCACGTCGCCGTCACGCAAGGTCTCGCTCAGACGACGCGCGACCTCGACCAGGACCGCGTCGCCGGCGGCGTGGCCGAGCTCGTCGTTGACCCCCTTGAATCCGTCGAGGTCGACGAACGCCAACCCCAGCGGTCGGCCCCCACGGGAGCGCAGCGCTTCGGTGACCACCGCCTCGAAGCCGGCGCGGTTCGCGACGCCCGTGAGCGGATCGCGGTGCACCCGCGCCACGAGCTGCGCCTCGCGGGCGCGTTCGCGCCGTTGATCGTGGAGCATCAGGACGCTGTTCACGCGCTCGCCACGTCGGCCCGCCACCGGGGCCAGGCTCAGCGTGTAGCCGGTCAGGTCGCCGCCGAGGACCGTCCGGTGGGCGCGGCGGGCGGCTTCGAGCTGCGGCGCCACGGCCATCAGGTTCGTGCCCCGCAGCGTCTCACCGTCGCCGAGGAGGCGCTGCGCTGCCGGGTTCGCCTCGACCACCGTGCCGTCCGACCGGACGACCAGCGCGGGTTCGCGCATCGCGTCGAAGACCGCGCGGTAGGCGGCGTCGCCTCGGCGCAGGCGCATGGGCCCGACGACCAGCGCCGCCGCCAGCGTGGCGACGAGAACGCTCAGGACGACGAGCCCGACGGTCATCTCGACACCATCATGTGCTCTCGCCGACGGCGAGGCACGTGGCATCCATCCCAACGCGTCCATCCCAACGCGTCCATCCCGACGAGGGTGCGACCGCTCAGCGCACCTCGGAACCGTCGGCGAGGTCGCGCTCGATCCCCACCACGGCGAGGCGTCCCTCGGCGTCCTCGGCCGCCAGGATCATGCCCTGCGAGGTGACGCCGCGCAGCTTGACGGGTTTCAGGTTGGCCACGATCACCACCGTCTTGCCGATCAGGTCCTCGGGCGCGTAGTGCGCGCGGATGCCCGAGACGATCGTCCGGGTCTCGGGGCCCATCTTCACCGTCAGCACCAGCAACTTGTCGGCCTTGGGGTGCGGTTCGACGTGCTGGACGTGGGCAAGGCGCAACTCGACCTTGGCGAAGTCGTCGATGGCGATCTCGTCCTTGTGCACCAGGGGCGCCTCGACGGGCGCGGCGATCTCGGCTGCGAGCGCCTCGAGGTCGATGCGGGGGAAGAGCGGCTCGCCGGGCCGGGTGACGGTGCCGGCCGGCACGCCGTCCCAACGACGGGCGTCGTCGAGGTGCGCGGGTGTGGCGTCGAGACCGAGTTGCTGGCGCAGTTCCGGCGACTTGGCCGGTAGCACGGGCTCGAGCAGCACCGACGCCACCCGCAGCGCCTCCACGCACGAGCGCAGGACGGTGCCGAGCCGCTCCGCCTGCGCCGGGTCCTTGGCCAGCGTCCACGGGGCCTGGTCGGCGACGTACTTGTTCGCCTTGCGCACCGCGGCCATGATCTCCTCGAGCGCGCGGTCGAAGTGCAGGTCGGCGAACTGCGCCGTCACCGCGTCGGGGAGCGCCAGGAACGTGTCGCGCAGGGCCTCGTCGGCGACCGTGAGCTCGCCGAAGGCGGGCACGACGCCGCCCGTGTAACGGCCGAGCATGCCGAGCGTGCGGTGCAGCAGGTTGCCCAGGTCGTTGGCGAGGTCGGCGTTGATGCGCTCGGCGATGCCGGCCTCGTGGAACGAGGCGTCGAGGCCGAAGCTCATGTCGCGCATCAGGAAGTAGCGGAAGGCGTCGTTGCCGTACTTCTCGTGCAGCTCGAGCGGACGCACCACGTTGCCGAGCGACTTGCTCATCTTGCGCTCGTCGGCGAGCCAGTAGCCGTGCACGTTGAGGTGCCGGTAGAGGGGGATGCCGGCCGCTTTCAGCATGGTGGGCCAGAACACGCCATGCGGTTTGAGGATGTCCTTGGCGATGAAGTGGTGGGCGGCGGGCCAGTAGCGCCGTTCGGTGCCGTGCGTCACCAGGTGCGACCAGTAGTTGATGAGCGCGTCGAACCAGACGTAGGTCACGTGCTCCTCGTCCCACGGGAGCGGGATGCCCCAGGGGACGCGGCTGCGCGGCCGGCTGATCGACAGGTCGCCGATCGGCTCACGCAGCATCGCCAGCACCTCGTTGCGGTAGCGTTCGGGCCGGATCAGGTCCGGGTTCGTCTCCAAGGTCTCGCGCAGCCAGGGCCGGTACTTCTCCATCCGGAAGAAGTAGTTGGCCTCGACGCGCAGCTCGGGCGGGTCGTCCGAATCGGGACACTTGCCGTCGACCAGTTCCTTCTCGGTCACGAAGCGCTCGGCGCCCACGCAGTACAAGCCCGAGTACTCGCCGTAGAAGATGTCGCCCGCGTCGTACACCCGTTGCAGGACGTCTTGGACCACCCGCCGGTGGGCGGGGTCGGTGGTCCGGATGAAGCCGTCGTAGGCGATGCCCAGACGGTCCCAGGTGGCGCGGAACTGCCCCGAGACGTCGTCGACGTAGGCCTGCGGCGTGACCCCCGCCGCCGCGGCCGCCTTCGCCACCTTCTCGCCGTGCTCGTCGGTGCCCGTCAGGAAGTGCACGTCACGGCCGGCGAGCCGACCGAAGCGCGTGACCACGTCGACGAGGATCGTGGTGTACGCGTGCCCGATGTGGGGCGCGGCGTTGACGTAGAAGATGGGCGTGGTGGCGTAGTACGCGTCGCCGTGCGGTTCGGTCATGGACGGGGTCCTCCGGGGTGTCGCGCCGGCGCTGCGGGATCGCGTCGACGCGCAAGAAGAAGGGCGCCGCAAACGCGACGCCCCGGCAGCCCGACGAAACGCGTCAGGCGGGTCCGGGGTGACGGGGCATCGGGCGGCACGACATGGCGCGACGATAGCACCCGCGACGACGACGCCGCCATCCGGCGCCGAGCGCGGGGCTCGGGGGCGCGGCGCTAGGATGCGTCACGTGGACGTGGACCACAGCGCCGAGAGCGCTGCACACGATTTCTTCCGAGCGCGGCGCCGCGCGAACCTGCACGAGGTGCTGGCGGCCTTCGGCGGCCGCGAGGCGCGCCTGCTCTCCTACGACGACGTCCGGCGCCGCCTGCACGCGGTGGAGAGCCCAGCTCGCCGGCTCGAGGACGTCCCGCTGCAGTCGATCGTCGGCAGCGTGGGGCGCACGACCGACTTCACCCGCGGCTTCCTGCCCCGCACCGACGCCGACAAGGCGCGCTGGGTGGGCGTGCGCCTGGCCATGACGGGGCTGGAGGGGACGCCGCCGGTCGAGCTGTACCGCATCGGCGACGCCTACTTCGTGCGCGACGGCAACCACCGGGTGTCGGTGGCCCGCCAACTGGGGGCGCGGTTCATCCAGGCGTACGTCACGCCGGTGTACAGCCGGGCACCCCTGTCGGCGGCCGCGTCGCCCGACGACCTCATCATCGCCGAGGAGCACGCGGCGTTCCTCGACCGCACCGCGCTCGACGAGCTGCGCCCCGACGCCGACGTGCGCGTCACGACCGCCGGCGCGTTCGAGCGCCTGAGCGAGCACATCGACGTGCACCGGTACTTCATGGGCCTCGACGAGTCGCGCGACGTGACGTACGCCGAGGCCGTCGCCCACTGGTACGACACGGTGTACCTGACGGTGGTCGAGCGCATCCGAGCGCTCGGCCTGTTGCGCGGCTTCGAGGGCCGCACCGAGACCGACCTCTACCTCTGGTTGTCCGAGCACCGCGGCAAACTGGCCAGCGAGCTCGGCCTGGAGCTCCCGCCCGAGTCGATCGCCGAGACCATCAGTCGTGCCGGGGACGACGCCGCGCGGTCGCCCGAGACGCGCGAGGCCGTGCTCGAAGCCGTGGTCCGCCAGCGGGGCGAGGGTGGCGAAGCGGTGACGCTCGTCGACGACGTGCTCGTGTACGTCACCGACGATCCGGCGGCGTGGGCGGCCGTGGAGCAGGCCGTGGCGGCGGCGGCGCGCGAGCGGTCCCGGGTGTACGGGCTGTTCGTCGCCGCCTCCGAGCGCGACGTCGACGAGGACCGGCTGAGCGAGCTCCGGCGCCGCTTCGAGGCGGCATGCACGGCGGGCGGCGTCCGCGGCCAACTCTCGCTGGCGGTGGGAAGCCCGATCCCGTCGCTGCTCGCGCGCGCGGCATGGGTCGACCTGCTGGTCGCTACGGTCGTGGTGCGCGACGGCGACGACGCCGTCGTGCGCCTGATGCCGGGCGTCCAGACGCTGTTGCGACGCAGCCCCTGCTCGGTGCTCGCGGTCACCGGCCCCGCGTCGCCCCTGACGAAGGGGTTGGTGGCCTTCGACGGCGGGCCGCGGAGCGAGGCGGCGCTCTTCGCAGGCGCCTACCTGGCGGCCAAGCGCGACATGCCCCTCGTGGTCCTGACGGTCGCCGACCTCGACCGCACGGCGAACGCGACGTTGGCGCACGCGCGCACGTACCTGGAACGACACGGCGTCGTGGCCGACTACGTCACCGCGCGCGGCGCCGTGGCCGAGGCGATCGTGCGGACCGCGGACGAACGCGGCTGCGACCTGATCCTCATGGGCAGTTACCGCTACGCGCGCTGGCTCGAGTCGATGCTCGGTGGCGTGCTCGAACGGGTGCTGCGCGCGACCGACACGCCCGTCCTCGTCACCTGAAGGAAGGCAGCGGCCGCCGCGGGCGCTACGTCCGTCGCGGCATGTCGCGGGTGGCCACGACGTCGACGCCCGTGCCGAGCACGTCGGCGAGGACGACGTCGCCGAGCGCCACCGGCGCCTCGATCCGGAGGTCGTGGAGCGCCCGGCAGACGTCGATCACGCTGTCCTTGGGGACGGTGTCGGCCGTCTTGACGGGGAGCCGCGGCCAGAGGCCGCCCGCCACCGAGACGGTGGTCGTCACCGACCGCTGGGGATCGGTGTGCTCTTGCACCGCGAAGGCTTGGCCACGCTTGCAGCCGTAGCCGCGGACCTCGACGACCTGCCCGTCCTCCGCGTCGACCTCCAGGCGGCACCCGAGCGGGCAGCCGATGCAGAGGTAGTGCACGGTCTCCTTCTCGGTCACGGCTGCGCCTCCTCGCGTGGGATCACGTCGACCCGCAGCGACCCTCCATGGAACGCCTGCAGCACCTTCGGTCGAACCTTCAGCGTCACCATCTCGCCCGGTACCACGTACCGCAGGGGCCGTTCGTAGACGTCGCCCAGCCGCAGCGTGCACGGCGCCATGGAGCGGCTCACGCGCAGGTAGACCGTGTGCTCGCGTTCGGTCGAGATCGTCGAAGGGACGCAGTACCGCACGTTGTCACCTGGCACCAGGCGGACGTTGTCGGCGGGTACGGTGCGCCCGGCGACGAACGATCCGGCACCCGAACCCGCCAGGTGCGATTCTTGCGACACGACGTCCACCAGGTCGTGGATGTGCACCGCGTTGCCGCATGCGAACACACCGTCGCGCGTCGTCTGCATGGTGCTGTCGACGATCGGACCGGTCGTCACGGGGTCGAGGCGCACGCCCAAGCGTCGCGCGAGCTCGTTGTCGGGGATCAGGCCGATCGACACGAGGAGGGTGTCGCAAGGCACGTACGTCGACCGATCGAGTCGCGGCCGGAAGGCCTCGTCGACCGGCGCGACGGTGACGCCCTCGACCCGATCGCGGCCATGGATACGCGTGACCGTTGTCGACAAGTGCAGCGGGATGTCGAAGTCGTGGAGGCACTGCACGACGTTGCGCGTCAGGCCGTTGGCGTGGGGCATGAGCTCGAAGACGCCCACCACCTCCACCCCCTCGAGGACCAACCGTCGCGCCATGATCAAGCCGATGTCGCCCGATCCGAGGATCGCGACGCGGCGGCCGGGCAGGTAGCCCGCCACGTTGACGAGCTTCTGTGCGAAGCCGGCGGTCATGACGCCGGCGGGACGCGTGCCGGGGATCCGGATGGCCTCGCGCGTGCGTTCGCGCGCGCCCATCGCCAACACGACCGCGCCGGCCTCGACCGGGGCCAGGGCGTGCTCTTGGGAGAGCAGCGCCACGTGGCGCGAGGCGTCGACGTCGAGCACGTACGCGTCGGTGAGCACGTCGACGTCGCGCGCCTCGACCTGCTCCAGGAAGCGTTGCGCGTACTCGGGACCGGTCAGTTCCTCCTTGAAGTGGTGCAGGCCGAAGCCGTGGTGGATGCACTGCTGCAGGATGCCGCCCGCCTCGGACTCGCGATCGACCACCAGGACGTGCTCGGCGCCGGCGTCGCGGGCACCGACGGCGGCCGCCAGGCCGGCGGGGCCGCCGCCCACCACGACCACGTCGTAGCGGCGGCGCAGGTCGCTCCCGACGCCGCTAGCCATGGGGCGCCTCCTCGCGCGCGATCGCGATCCACGAGCCGCCGCCGCGCTTGGTGACGTCCGGCACGGGCGTGTCGGTCGCTTCGGACAGCAGACGCATCACGCGCCAGGCGCAGAACCCGCCCTGGCAGCGGCCCATGCCCGCCCGGGTGCGGAACTTGACGCCGTCCATCGTGCGCGCCCCACGGTCGATCGCCGCGAGCACCTCGCCCTCGGTCACGAGCTCGCAGCGGCAGGCGATGCGACCGAACCGGGGATCGCCGCGCGCGGCAAGCGCCATCTCTTCGTGCGTCAGGGTCGCGAAGCGCAGGGGTGCCTCGAGCTCGGCCACGAAGCCCTCGTCGGGCGTCAGGGTGAGACCGGCGTCCCCAAGCAGGACGGCCACGTCCTCGGCGATCGCGGGCGCCGCCGTGAGCCCCGGCGACTGGATGCCGACGACGTTGAAGAAGCCCGGCACCTGCGTGGGTCCGATCACGAAGTCCTCGTCCTCGGCCACCGCGCGCACCCCCGCGAACTCGGCGATGCAGTCGGCTTCGGTGATGCCGGGGGCCAGCCGGCGGGCGCCCTCGAACACCTCGCGGCTGCCTTCGGCGGTCGTCGTGAGGTCGTCCTTGTCGGTCCAATGCGCGGTGGGACCCACCATGAGCGTGCCGTCGTAGGTGGGGATGAGCAAGATGCCCTTGGACGTGGGCGTCGGCACGGGGAAGACGACGTGCCGGACGTAGCCGTCGAGGCGTTTGTCGAGCAGGTACTCCTCGCCCTTGCGAGCCCGGAGGCTGAAGCCACCCGCCCCCGCCAAGCGCGCCACGTCGTCGCCGTGGACCCCGGCGGCGTTCACGACGAAGCGAGCGGTGACCTCACCGCTCGTCGTGTCGAGGGTGAAGCCGTCGTCGACCTCGATGCCGCGGACGGTGCAGCCGAGCCGCAGCTCGAGCCCGTTGCGCACGGCGCTCTCGGCCAGCGAGAAGCACGCCTCGTACGGGTTGACGACCGCCGTGCTGGGCGCGTGGAGCGCCGCCACGGCGTCGTGCGTCAGGTTCGGTTCCTCGCGTCGAAGACGCTCCGCGTCCCACAGCTCCAGACCCGCGACGCCGCGCTGGACGCCCTGCTCGAGCAGCGCCTCGAGCTCGAGCGTCTCCGCCTCGTCGAACGCGACCGTGAGGTCGCCGACGCGCGCGAAGCCGAATGGCAGCTCCTGCGCGAGCCGGGCCCACGCCTCGTTGCCCCGCCACTCGTAGGCCCCCTTGAGGGTGCCCTCGTGGGCGCGGTGGCCGCCGTGGATGATGCCGCTGTTGGCCTTGCTCGTGCCGAGACCGACCTCGCACTCGCGCTCGACGAGCACGAGACGCAGGCGGTACCGGGAGAGTTCGCGGGCGATGGCGCAGCCGATGACGCCCCCGCCGATGATCGCAACGTCGTACCGCATCCGCCGTCCTCCCGACGTCGGCGCCAGCGGTCTCGCCGGCGCCCAGGAGCCCATCGTAGGGAGATCGGCCGCCTCGGGGCCAGTGGCGCGCGTCCCTCTGGGGCGCGTCAGGCAGGGGGTCGGTCGGACCCGGCCGCGTCCTCGGTGGTGCCGTGGTCGCGGTCGGCCCAAGGCACGTTGCACGCCCCGGTGGCGCAGACGGTGTCGCGCCGGCCGGCGAGCCTGGTGCGACGCGCGGCGACGAACGCGTAGGCGCGTTCGGCCAGGGGCCGCACGCCGGGCAGGTGGTAGGGAAGCGCGAGTAGGCCCAGCACCGGACGCGTGATGCGCAACAGGCGCACGATCGCCGCGGCGCCGGCGTAGCTGCGGCCGTCGCGGTCGACGAGGTGCAGCGCCCGGATCGCCTCGTCGGGGTCGACCCACGGCACGTCGCCGAGCGCCTCTTGGAGGGGGCGCACGTGGACGCGGTCGCCCGCCCACCGCCGGATGCGCTCGGCCTGGAGCGTGCAGAACCCGCAGGCGCCATCGAAGAGCACGAGCGGTAGGTGCGGCGCGGCGGCGGCGCGTTGCTCGGGGGTCGGCGAGCTCGTGAACATCGTCACGATCAGCGTAGGGTGCGGCGGCGTTCGCGTGCGTAAGCCATGTGACGTCGGCGACTCGGCGCGGCGCCTGGTACGCTGCGGCCACATGGCGAAACAACCCGCGCTCCCCAGTCAGTCCGACGATTTCAGCGCTTGGTACAACGAGCTCGTCTACAAAGCCGAGCTGGTGGACCTGGGTCCGGTGCGCGGGGCGTTCGTGATCCGACCGTACGGGTACGCTCTCTGGGAGAACATCCAACGCGAGCTCGACGCGATGTTCAAGGCCACCGGGCACGAGAACCTCTCCTTCCCGATGCTCATCCCCATGAGCTACTTCCAGCGCGAGGCCAAACACGTCGAAGGGTTCTCGCCCGAGCTGGCGGTGGTGACCCACGCCGGTGGCGAGGAGCTCGAGGAGCCGCTGGCGATCCGGCCCACGTCCGAGACGATCGTCGGCGAGCTCTACGCCAAGTGGATCCAGAGCTACCGCGACCTGCCGTTGCTCTACAACCAGTGGTGCAACGTGGTGCGGTGGGAACTGCGCACGCGGCCGTTCCTGCGCACGACCGAGTTCCTTTGGCAAGAGGGCCATACCGCCCACGCCACCGAGGCCGAGGCGCGCGCCGAGGTCCGCCAGATGCTCGACGTCTACGCCACGTTCGCCGAGACCTTCGCCGCGGTGCCCGTGATCCGGGGCGAGAAGACCGAGGGAGAGCGTTTCGCCGGCGCCCTCGAGACGCTGACCATCGAGGCGATGATGCGCGACGGCAAGGCGCTGCAGTCGGGCACCAGCCACTACCTGGGCCAGAACTTCGCGCGGGCGTTCGACATCAAGTTCAACGACGTCGACAACCGTCAGGCGTACGCCCACACGACCTCGTGGGGCTTCAGCACACGCTTCATCGGGGCGATCATCATGAGCCACGGCGACGACCAGGGGCTGGTGCTGCCGCCCAAACTGGCGCCGCACCAGGTGGTCGTGGTGCCGATGGGGCGGTCCAACGACGAGGCCGGCCAGGCGGTCGTGCGGGCGGAGGTCGAGCGGCTCGTGGCCGGTCTGCGGAGCGCGGGCGTGCGGGTCAAGGTCGACGACCGCGACCTCGGCCCGGGTGCCAAGTTCTACGAGTGGGAGCAGAAGGGCGTGCCGTTGCGCGTCGACATCGGACCCAAGGACGTCGAAGCCGGCACCGCGCTGGTCAAGGATCGGTTGAAGGCCGACAAGGCGACCGTGCCGCTCGCCGGACTCGTCACGTACCTGGTCGACGAGCTACCGGCCTTCCACGACCGTCTGTTCGAGCGCGCGCGTGCGTTCCGGGCGTCGAACACCGTCGAAGCGCACACCTTCGACGAGCTGGTCGAGGGCGTGGAGCGCGGCTTCGTCATCGCCACCCATTGCGGCGATCCCGCGTCGGAGAAGGCGATCCAAGAGGCGACCAAGGCGACCGTCCGGTGCATCCCCCTCGAGGGCGTGCCGGCCGGCGACAGCGTCTGCGTCCACACCGGCCGCCCGTCCGGGTACGCGAACAAGGTCGTGTTCGCGAGGGCGTACTGAGCCCACCATGAGCGACCGCCACGTCACGCCCCGCCTCACCCAAGCTCAGGCGATCGTGCAGCGGTCGATCCGCGAGCGGGCGGCGGCGCTGCGGTTGAAGGTCGGCTTCGGCGAAGGCCGACGTGCGACGGACGTGACGCTGGTGGTGATCCAAGGCGAGCGGCTCGAGGTCCTGCGGGCGATCCCGGCCCTCTTCGACGGGCTGGGCCTGGACGAGGAGATCGTGCGCTCGTCGCAGACGCCCGACGGCTTCGAGATCGTGATCGCCTTGCTGCGGCCGAGGTCGGAGCGGCGCACCGTGCCCGGTGAGCGACGGGCGAGCGAGCTCGGCGACCCCGAAACCTGACCGGCCCGCCGGCAGCCGGATACCCTCTTGCATACTCCGCAAGGACCTGCTAGAGTTCGCCTCGTGCCGACGGGCACCCGTCCGACAGGACGTGCTCATTCCAGAGGAGGTGACGAGATGACGAACGATTCCGACCGCTGTGCGTGCATGTTCGACGCGACCCAGGCCATCTCGCTGCCGACCGTCGCCCGTCCGCCCGCCGCAGGGACCCCCGCCTGAACCGACCCAGCGTCGAAATCCGACCACGGGTCGGACCCCGACCCCGTTAGGTCGGCCCCCCAGGCCCGCGTCCCTCGGCTCCCCAGCCGAGGTTCTTCTTTTTCCCCACCGACGACGTGAGAGGAGGTCAACGTGATCTCGCTGTCGCAGATCCACCTGGGCGCCCTGCGCCTGGACGAACTCCGTCGCGCGAACACCGAAGCGCGTCTCCGCCGCGCCGGTTACGCCGATCAGGAGCGCACCCCGCGCCAACCGCGCCACTGGGCCAACCGCTGACCACGGCACGTCGTGTACGACGTCGGCCCACCCACCTTCCTTCCGACCCTCCGAGGTGCCGACCATGAACCACCAGCACGAGTTCTTCCTCTTGCACCACGCACATCAGGTGCTGCGCGAACGCCGGTCGATGGCCGAAGGCCACGCCCAAGCTCCCCGCCGCCCGATGCTCCGACAGCTCCGCGCCCGCATGGCGGTCGATCTCGGCCGGTTCGCGCGCGTCCTGGCCGCCGTCGCCGAAGACCTCGACCCCGCTGCCACCTCCTCCCGTCCCCTGCGCGGCTGAACGTCCCCCGGCAGGTGCCTCGTCGCCCTCCTGACGCGATCGCGTCAGGAGGGCGACGTCGTGGGGACCCCTGGCATCAGGCCGAACGAAGCTGCTGGAGGCGCGCCCCGACCCCTTCCGCGAGCAGGCGCGTGTCGCTGGCCACCACCACCCAGTCGACGCCCTCGGCCAGGGCGGCGCGCGCGGCGGCGGGATCGTCGCCGTGGAGACCGACGCTGAGGCCGTGAGCGTGGGCGGCGTCGATGATCCGGCGCCGCGCCGCCAGGTACTCGGGATGGTCGCCGTCCGTTTGGGGTCCGAGACCCAGGTCGAGGCCGAGGTCGGCCGGACCGACGAAGAGCCCGCCCAAGCCGGGCACGGCCGCCGTCGCCTCGACGGCGGCCAGACCGGCGGCCGTCTCGACCATCGCGATCACCAGCGCGTGGTCGGCGACGCGTTCGCGGTACCCGGGACCGTGACGGAGGTTGGCGCGCAGCGGCCCGTACGAGCGGGTCCCGTGTGGTGGGTAGAGGGCGGCGCCGACCATGGCACGTGCGTCGTCGGGTCCGTTGACGAGCGGCACCACCACCCCGTCGGCACCGAGGTCGAGGGCGCGGGTCACTTGCGCCGGCTCGACGCTGCGGAGCCGCACCAGGACGGGTACGAACGGTTGCGCGGCCTGGAGGAGCGCGAGCAGGTCGCTCTCGTCGGCCGCGCCGTGTTGGAGGTCGAGCACGAGCAGATCGACGCCGCTGCGGGCGAGGATCTCGGCCGCCAGCGGATCGCGTAAGGCGGACCAGGCGGCCGTGCGACGGCCGCGGCGGAGCTCGTGGGCCAACGTGTCGGTCGGGGGCGTGGTCACGCGCGACGGTACCGCGTTCGTCTCAGCGCCGGGCTCGGGCGTCCTCCAGCCAGACCGCGAGCTGGGCGCCGCGGTCGGGGAAGGCGCGGAACGGATCGTGGATGCGCGCGCAGGCCCGGTGCAGCGGCCAGCGCGTCGTGGGGCGGAACGGCACCACCCGGACGCCGCGGGGATCGCTCAGGCGCAGCACGCCCGGCGTGACGGTCTCGGCCCGCGCCGCGGGGGTCTCGAGGGCGGGCGCGACCGACAGGGGCGCGGCCAGGCTCGGGCCGGAGGTCGCGTCGAGGACGGCGGGTGCGGGCTCGGCGGGGGCGGCCACGGCGTCCGGTGCGGCGACGAAGGGGCGAGGGTCGGAAGCCGACGCGCGAACGTCGTGTCGGGTCGGTCGCGCAGCGGCGCGGGTCCGGCCCACCGCGGCGCCGCCGTGGAACCGGCGGGCGTCGAAGGGGAAGCGAAGGACGGCGAGGAGAGCTTGCATGGGACGAAGGTAGCCCCCCGTCGCTCTCGGAATCCTCACCCACTGCCAGCGTGCTCATCGGCCACCGCCTCGGCGGCCGCGCGCCCGGCGGCGGCGCGCTCGTCAGCCGCGGGCCAGGAGGGCCACGCCGAGCGCCATGGCGGCGGCCGCGCTCAGGCGCCGGGCGCGCGCACCTTCGCCCAGGAGCGTCGTTCCCAGCAACGTTCCCACCAGGACGCTCACCTCGCGCGCCGGGGCGACCAGGCTCACCGGCGCCAGCGTGAAGGCGGTGAGGACCAACAGGTACGCCGCCGGGCTCAAGGTCGCCACGGTCAGGACCGCCCCCCAGTGGTGGCGGACGACCCGCGCCACCTGCGCGGGGCGTCGGAGCGCGAACGGCGCCAACAGCGTGGTGCGCACGAGCTCCGACCACCACAGGAACACCAGCGGCGGCACGCCCACCCGGCCGACGGCGACCGCGTCCCAGAGGGTGTAGCCAGCGATGAAGAGGCCTGTGGTCACACCCCAGCGCACGCCCGGTCCGACCCGCCTGCCACCGAGCGGCACCCGGCCGGACGCCAGCGCGACCGCGCCGCCGACCACCAGCGCGGTGCCGACGAGGGCCAGGAGGCTCGGCCGCTCGCCGAGCAGCGTCACGGCGCCCACGGTGGCCAGCGCCGGGCCGGTGCCGCGGGCGAGCGGGTACACGATGGAGAGGTCGCCCACCCGGTAGCCGTGCTGCAGCGACACGAAGTAGCCGACGTGCAGGGCGGCGCTGCCGAGGATCATCGCCCACCCCACGCCGCCGGCGGCGCCCGGCCAGCCACCGCCCCCGCTCCACACGAAGGGGGCGTACATGAGCACGGTGGCGAGCGAGAACGCGAACACGAAGGCCGTGCCGCGCGTGGCGCCACCCGCGCGCTTCGCCGCGAGGTTCCAACTGGCGTGCAGCAGCGCCGAGGTCAGCACCAACGCCAGCGCGAGCGGGCTCACGAAGGGACGCGGCCGTCAGGGTGGAAGCACATGCCCCATGCTACGGCGGGCTAGATTGGCCCCGTGCACCCGTTCACCGTCGCCGAACTCCGCGTGGGCACCGTCGGTCGCATCGCGCATGGCGCTCGCACCGTGCGGTCGGCGATCGCCAAGACGCGTACGTCGGCGCCGGTGACGCTCGGCCCGCTCGGGTTCGACGGCGACGCGGTCGCCGACACCAAGCACCACGGCGGCGTCGACAAGGCCGTCTGCGTGTACGCCGCGTCGCGCTACGACCTGTGGTCCTCGCGCCTCAGCACGACGCTGACGCGTCCTGCCTTCGGCGAGAACCTGCTCGTCGAGGGCGTCGACGAGGACGACGTGCACGTCGGCGACGTCTTCGCGCTCGGCACGGCCGTGCTGACGGTGAGCCAACCGCGGGTGCCCTGTTACAAGCCCGCCGCCCACACGGGCGAGCGTCGGCTCACGGTCGACCTGCGCAGGACGGGTTGGACCGGCTGGTACCTGAGGGTCGTCGAGCCTGGCGTCGTGCGCGAGGGCGACGTCGCGCGGCCACACGAACGTCTCGAGGGCTCGCTCAGCGTGACGGCGTTGAACGCCCTGCGCTACGGCGAGGCGCCCGACCCCGCCGCGGCGGAGGCCGCGGCTGCCGCACCGGGTCTCACGGACGATTGGCGTCAGGCGCTGCGAGAACGCGCTTCCTGACCCGCGCGCGGCGGCCGGCTCAATCGTTCACGTACCGTAGCCACCGCTGGTACTCGGGCACCTGACCCGACACGACCTCCAGGTAACGCTCGCGCATGGCCAAGGCGTAGGCGCCGGCGGCGCCGGTGCCGATGGGGCGTCGGTCGATCGAGGCGATGGGCGTGACCTCGGCGGCGGTGCCCACCATGAACACCTCGTCGGCCGTGTAGAGCTCGTCGCGCACCGCCATCGTGGTCTCGACGGGGGTGCCCATGTCGCGTGCGAGGTGCATGACGGTGTCGCGCGTGATGCCCCGCAAGTTGACGGAGTGGGCGATGGCGTAGAGCGTCCCCCCCTTGAGGAAGAAGATGTTCTCGCCCGAGCCCTCGGCCACGAAGCCTTCCTTGTCGAGCAGGAGGGCCTCGTCGAAGCCGTTGTCGCGGGCTTCGGTGTTGGCCAGGACCGAGTTCACGTAGTTGCCGCCCGCCTTGGCCTTGGTGGGCAGGATGTCGCCCGACGACCGGCGCCACGACGAGGTCATCAGGCGCGCGCCCTTGCGGATCGCCTCTTCGCCCAGGTACACGCCCCAGGGCAGGGTGGCGACCATGAAGTGGAGCTCGTTGCGCGACGGGTTGATGCCGAGCGACTCGGGGCCGTACCAGATGAGCGGACGGATGTAGCAGCTCTTGCGCGCGTTGGCCTTGACGGTCTCGACGATCGCGTGGTCGATCTGCTCGACGGTCCAGGTCGGCTTCATGCCGAGGATCTTGGCGGACTCGAGCAGGCGGACGCTGTGCTCGCGCAGCCGGAACACGGCGGCGCCACGGTCGGTCTCGTAGGCGCGGATGCCTTCGAAGACGCTGGTGCCGTAGTGCATCGCGTGCGTCAGAACCGAGACGACGGCCTGCTCCTGCGGCACGATCGTGCCGTCGAACCAGACGAGACCGGCGTCCAGGCCGGACGTGGTGGTGGGGGTGGTCGAGGGCGAGGTCGTGGCCATGCGAGTTCCTCCCGTGGCCGTCAGTATGGCAGGTCGCTACGGCCTTCGGCCGCACCGCGATCGGCGATCGCACCACGCACGGGCCATCATCGACGTCGCGGTACCATCCGGAACGGCGCGGACGCGCCCGCACAGGGGAGGCAGAGGCATGAACGTACTCGTGACGGGCGGCGCAGGCTACGTCGGTTCGGTCGCCACCGAAGCGCTCCTGGCCCGTGGCCACCGCGTGGTCGTCGTCGACGACCTGCGGACCGGTCACCGCGAAGCCGTGCCCGAGGGCGCGGCGTTCGTCCTCGCCGACGTCGCCGACCCCGACCTGGTCGGCTTCGCGCTCGAGGAGCACGATGTCGAGGCGATCGTCCACTTCGCGGCGTCGTCGCTGGTGGGGGCATCGATGGAGGCGCCGCTGGACTACTTCGACAACAACGTGGTCGGGGCGCTGCGGTTGTGGCGTACCGCGCTGAGGCATGGCGTGAAGCGCGTCGTGGTGTCGTCCACGGCGGCGCTCTACGGCACGCCCGAGCGCGTCCCCATCCCCGAGACGGCGCGGCTCGAGCCCGAGAGCGTCTACGGTGAGACCAAGCTGCAGCTCGAGCGCACGCTCGGGTGGCTCGCGCGAACCGCCGGGCTCGGTTCGGTGGCGTTGCGCTACTTCAACGCCGCCGGCGCCTCCGCCCGCTTCGGCGAGGACCACCGGCCCGAGAGCCACCTCATCCCGATCGTGCTCCAGGCCGCCGCCGGCGCCCGGCCGCACGTCGCGATCTACGGCGACGACTACCCCACCGACGACGGCACCGCGGTGCGCGACTACGTTCACGTCGAGGACCTGGCGCTCGCCCACGTGGCGGCGCTCGAGACGGTGACGCCGGGCGAGGTCCGAGCGTTCAACCTGGGCAACGCCCGCGGCTACTCCGTGCGCGAGGTCGTGGAGACCGCGCGCCGCGTCACGGGACGCGACATCGCCACGACCGTCGCGCCGCGTCGCGCCGGCGACCCGCCGGTGTTGGTGGCGGACGCGACCGCGGCGCGGCGCGACCTGGGCTGGGAGCCGGAGCGGGCCGCGCTCGAGCGCATGGTGGCCGATGCGTGGGCTTGGCACCAGTCGCATCCGGAGGGCTACGCCGCCTGAGACCGACCCGGCTCTCATGTGCGGGTGCGATACCGTAGCGAGGCTCGGACGGCCGGGGTCGCGCACCCGATCATGGCGGATCGGAACGCGGTCGACCTCGCGCGTCCGTCCAGATCGCGTCCAAACGCCACCGGGGGCTCTCGGACCCCGTGCTAACGTTGCCCTACCTTGGAGATCCCTATGCACCGTCTTCGTACCCTCGCCATCGTGCTGACCACGGTCTTGCTCTCCGGCGCGGTCTTCGCACAGCAACAGGTCCGCGTGACCGGCGTCCAGATCGACGAGCTCGTGGAACTGCCCGCCGAGATGCGTCTCGCCATGTTCCTCGACCTGGGCGACGAGACGCGCGAGCTCGCGTCGGTCCGCATGGTGGCCGGCACGTTCGACCTCACGACCGACGGCGTCGTGCCCGAGGAGCGCGACCTGCGCGTCCTGGCCAGCGGCTCCTTCCCGCTCGCGTTCATGATCGGCAACGAGTTCACCGTCGATCGCGAGGGCGTCCGCTTCGTCACCGCCTGGCTGCAGCCGTACCACGACAAGAACGCCTCGGCTGCGTACGAGGAGCTGTTCGACGAGTGGTTCTTCCGCGCGCCGCCCGAGCTCACCGACCCGTTCGGCTACTTCAACATGGTCTACGTCGACCAGGACGTCGTCCTGCGCAGCACGCCGGCCTCCTTCGCGCTCCAAGAGGGTTGGAACCTCGTCGTCGCGCGGGTGCGCGACGGGGCGCTGGCCTACGAGGTCGCGACCGACGTCGACGACGTGGTGATGTACTCGTACGGCACGAACAGCACGTTCCAGAACCTCGACGAGCCCGAGACGCCCGAAGGCGCCGACGCCGACTGAGTCCCGCTCGCCCGCGTGCCATCATGCACGCATGGAACGCATCGAAGGCCGACTGGACGGCGCCGGGCTCCGCATCGGCGTCGTCGCCGCACGCTTCAACGACCTGATCGTCGATCGTCTGCTCGAGGGCGCCCTGCACGCCCTTCGGGCCCACGGCGTGCGCGACGACGACGTCGGCGTGGCGCGGGTGCCGGGCGCGGTCGAGCTGCCCCTGGCGGCCCAGGCGTTCGCCGACCGTGAGGACGTCGACGCGGTGATCGCGCTCGGCTGCGTGATCCGCGGTTCCACGAGCCATTACGACCACGTCTGCAGCATGGCGGCCAGCGGCTTGGCGAAGGTGGCGCTGGACGCGTCGAAGCCCGTGGTGTTCGGCGTCCTGACGACCGAGAGCCTCGAGCAGGCCTTCGACCGGGCCGGCGGCAAGCTCGGCAACAAGGGCGCCGAGGCCGCGGCCGTCGCCATCGAGACCGCTCACGTGCTGCGCGCGATCCGCGCGCAGACCTGAAGGGAGCCGTCATGCGAGCTTGGCAAGCCTTCGTCCCCGTCACCACCCTTGCGACGCTCGTGGTCAACGGCCTCGCCAACGCGTTGCCGATCGCGGGGCGGACCACGGGCGACATCTCCGACTCGTTCCCCGTGGTCGTGACGCCCGCCGGTTACGTCTTCGCGATCTGGGGCGTGATCTACCTCGGCTTGGCCGGGTACGCCATCTGGCAGAGCCTGCCGGCGCAGTCCGACAACCCGCGCGCGCGGGCGCTCGCGGTGCCGGTCACGATCGCCAACCTCGCCAACCTGGCGTGGATCCTGTTGTGGCACAACCTGTGGATCGGCACCAGCCTCGTCGTCATGCTCGTGCTCCTGGCCTCGCTGATCGTCGTCTACCTGCGTCTGCACGGCCCGGCGGCGCGGCGCCCCGCGGTCTCGCGGGCCGAACGGATCTGGGCGTACGGCACGTTCTCGGTCTACCTCGGATGGATCACCGTCGCCACCGTCGCGAACGTGACGATCGCGCTCTACGACGCCGGTTGGGGCGGCGGGTTCCTGCCGGCGGCGGTGTGGGGCGCCATCACGCTCGTGGTGGCCACGCTGCTGGGGGTGCGGATGCTGGTCGGGTACACCGACCTCGCCTACGTGGCCGTGCTCGTGTGGGCCTTCGTCGGGATCGTCGTGGCGCAGTGGGGGACCACGGTCGTCGTGGGCACCGCGATCGTCGGCGTGCTCGCGCTGCTCTACGCCGCCGCCGACCGGCTCCGGACCGGCGGCTATACTGGGGCCACGTGAGCGACGAGCCCACCAAGGTGTACACCGGTCGGGAGATCGTGCTGGAGTTCTTCCCAGCCACCCCCGACCGGTTGATCCCCCGGCCGAGCGCCTACGCGCTGGCGCGCGACGAGGAGGGCGGCCTCGAGGTGCACGACCGCGAAGGCAGCGTGCTGCTCCGGCTGGCGCCGGTCGCCCGCAGCCAGGGTCGGATGCCGCCGTTGTGCTGCGACCTCTGCCACCAGAGCGGCCCGGGCACCGAGTTCGGTTTCCTGCGCGCCGAGGTGCCCGGCACGGCCGGCCGGCGCTACCGGTACGTCACCGCGTGTTTCGACACCGCGGCCTGCGACGCGCGGCGGTTCGACGACGTCAGCGTCGGCCGCCTGCTCGTTCGCGGCGACTGACGGCCCAGTCCCCCTCCGCTACGGCCCAGACGGAGCGGCGCCGGTGTGGGTCGCGCGGTAGCGTGACGCCATGCCGATCAAGGACGACCTCCTCCTCCGCACCATCGAAGGGCTCGCTCGGACGCTCGCCTGGTTGGCTGGACGCGTCGACGACGACATGGCGGCGACGCAGGTGCAGGAGGGGCTCGAGCGCATCTACCGCGAACACCTGGGCGTCGGTGGCGACACGATCCGGCGGCTGTCGTCGGATCAGCTCGTCGAGGTGCTGTCGTCGACCGGTGACCTCGAGGGCGACCGCGCCTTCGTCCTCGCCGCGCTGCTCGAGGTCGACGCCGCCACGCCCGGCACCGACGTCGCGGAGCGCGCCGGCCTGCGGGTCCGCGCGCTCGACCTCTACGCCGAGGCGGGCGCCGTCCGGGTCGGCCAGGTCGACCTCCCGGAGCGGGTGAGGCGGCTGCGCGCGGCGCTCCTCGAGTACCAGTTGCCGAACGCGACCTACGCGCGCCTGCTGCGGTACGTCGCCGCCGACGACCGGCTGGCCGAGGCCGAGGACCTGCTGTTCGAGTGGCTGGAGGAGTCCGGACCCTGCGCCGAGGTGATCGATACGGGGCGCGGGTTCTACGACCGTCTGCTCGCCGCCAGCGACGCGACCCTCGAGCGTGGCGACCTGCCCCGCGACGAGGTGCTCGAGGGGCAGGCGCTGTTCGAACGGAGCGTGACGAGCTAGGCGGAGCGACGGGGGGTCATTGGGGCACGATCAGCACCATCCCGTTGAAGATCAGGTCGGGCTGGTCGATCAGGTTCCGGTTGGCTTCGAGCAGGTCGGGCCAACGGTTGCCGTTGCGGTAGAAGAACGTCGCGATCGACGAGAGCGAGTCGCCCGGCTGCACCGTGTAGGTGCCGCGCGCGCCCGTCAGCGTGGCGATCTCGGACTGCGTGGTCTCGAGCAGGGCGCGGGTCTCGGTCAGTTCCTGGCGCTGCTCCGTGGTCAGGTCCTCGAGGTCGGTGCGCTCTTCGAGTAGGTTTTCGAGTCGGGCCGTCAGTTCGGACGCGCGCGCCTGCGCCGACTCGAGCTGGTCGGAGGTCGCCGCCAGTCGTGCGTCGAGATCGGCTTCGCGGGCGCCGACCTCTTCGAGGTTGGTCTGGAGCTCCGCCGCCTGCTGCGCCAGCTCGCTCTCGCGCTGTTGCAGCTCCGCTCGGTCGGCCTCGAGCGCCGCGACGTCGGCGGCGAGCCGATCGCGTTCGGCGAGGGTCTCGTCGCGTTCGCTGGCCAGCGTGTCGCGCTCGCCGGCCGTCGCCGTCAGCTCCTCGGTGACGTCGCCGAGCTCGCGGTTGGCGTCTTCGAGCTCACCGCGCAGGGCCGCGAGCTCCTCGAGCGCCGCCGTGCGTTCGGCGCCCACGGTCTCGAGCTCTGCCGTCGTCGCTTCCAGTTCGCCGCGCACGGCGGCGAGTTCGTCCTGCGCGGCGTCGCGTTCCGCAGCCGCGGTCTCGAGCTCGGCGGTCGTCGTCTCGAGTTCGCTGCGTACGGTGGCGAGTTCGTCCTGGGCGGCGTCGCGTTCCGTGCGGGCGGCTTCGACGTCGGCGCTGAGCGCGTCGCGTTCGGCGGTGACGGCCTCGACCCCGGACTGCACGCTCTCGAGCTCGGCCCGCGCGGAGGTGAGCGCCTCGTTGGCACCCGTCAGGTCGGCGTTCGCCGTCTCGAGCTCGGAGGTCAGCGTGTCCAGGCGTTCGGTGGCCACGTCGCGTTCGGTGCGGGTGGACTCGAGTTGGCTACGGACGCTCGCGAGCTCCTCGTCGGCGGCGTCGCGCGCGGCGTTCGCGTCCTGGAGTTCGCTGCGCGCCGTCGCCAGGTCCTCTCGGGCCGCGTCCCGTTCGCTGCGGGCAGCTTCGACGTCGGCCGTGAGCGCGTCGCGTTCGGCGACGACGGCCTCGAGCTGGGTCCGGGCGCCCTCGAGATCCGAGGCGAGGGTGTCGCGGTCGGCCTGCAGGCTCTCGAGCTCCGTTCGGGCCGTGTCGCGTTCGCCTTGGACCGTCTCGAGCTCCGCTCGGGCCGACTCGAGTTCGTCCTGGACGGTCTCGAGCTGTTCGTTCGCGGCGCGCCGTTCGGCGTGGGCGGCCTCGAGCTCGGCGCGGAGCGCTTCGAGCTGTTCGTTCGCGGTCTCACGCGCCGTCGTCGCGGTTTCGAGCTCGGTCGCGAGCGCGTCGCGTTCCGCGGTCAACGCTTCGACCGAGGTCCGGGCGGTCTCGAGTTCGGCGCGGAGCGCCTCGACGTCTGCGTTCGCTGCGTCGCGGTCGGCGCCGGTCGTCTCCAGTTCGGTGCGAAGCGAGGCCAAGGTCTCGTTCGCCGCTTCGAGGTCGGCGTTGGCGGCCTCGAGGTCGGCTGCCTGGCTCGAGAGGCGCGCCTCACGCTCCGCGAGCGCGTCCGAGGCCTCGGCCACCTGCGCTGCGACCGTCGAGAGCTCCTCGAGGGCCGCGTCGCGCTGCGACATCACCGAGCTCAGCACGCTGGACTGGACGTCGACCTGACGCTGCAGGTCGCCTCGCGACACGTCCACCGAAGCCACCTCGGAGGTCAGCGTCTCGTTGCGTTCGCGCACGAGCTCGAGCTCGGCGAGGGCCTCGTCGCGTTCGGTACGCACCGTCTCGAGCTCCTCGGACCGGGCCCCCTCCGCGCGTTCGAGCTCGTCCTGGGCCGCCTCGAGGTCGGTCACGGCGGTCGTCAACTCGTCCACGCGGCCCTGCGCCGCTTCGAGCTCGGCCCGCGCTTCGTCGCGCTCTGCGGTCAGGGTCTGCGCCTGCTCCGATGCGGTCTGCGTTTCGGCTCGGGCCGTCTCGAGCTGCGCGTCGAGTTCCTCCGCCCGAGACCGCAGCGTCGTGAGCTCCTCCTCGTTCGCGGTGGCGTCGGTGCGGACCTCTTCGAGCTCGTTCGTCGCCGCGGTCAGGTCGGCGGTGGCGGTCTCGAGGGCCGACTCGGCTTCGCGCAGGTCGGTGTCGGCGGCAGCGAGCGCGCGCTCGAGTTCGTCCCGGGTCGCTTGGCCCTCCTCGACCTGGGTCTGCGCCTCGGCGAGCGCGGTCCGTTCCTGCTCGAGGGCGGTCTCGGTCTCGGCGGTCTGCGTTTCGAGCTCGGCGGCGAGATTTTCGGCCTGGAGTTCGAGCTCGTCGACGCGAACGAGCAGGGCTTCGTTCTCGGTGGCGAGCTCCTGCTCGCGTTGCGAGGGACCACACGCGACCAGGAAGGTCATCAGCAAGAGGAGCAGGATGGCGGGCACGCGGACGTTCGACCTCGTCGGTCGTGGTTTCGGCATGGTGTCACCTCGGTTCGTCGATCGGAGACCTCGGGTGGTGCTTCGGCGGACGGACGACGTTCACCATAACGCTCGCCGAGACGCGCGGCGCTCATCGGTGCCACATCTGGGGCGGCGACGGGACGGGCGTTCAGGACCCCGCATCGCGTCGGCGGCGTGCCCGCCACATCCGGTCTGCGTAGGCGAGCGCCGCTTCCCGATCCCGGACCTCGTCGAGCGCCCGGGCCTCCGCGATGGCGGCCAACAGCTCCCCCACCACGGGTCCGGGCGTGAGCCCGAGGGCCGCCATGAGCTCGTGGCCCGTGACGAGGGGCGCCGGCGGCGGCGGTTCGGCGAGGACCGCGAGGACCCGCCCGACGCGCTCGCGGTACCCGCGCCGGCCGCCCGCGTTCGCGGCGCGGCCGCGGGCGGCTTCGCGGTCGGCCACCATCAGGCGCAACAGGTCGGGGAGCAACGGCCGCAGGCGGTGGACGAAGCGTCGCGCCGAGCGCTCGTCGCCCGGGAGCGGTCGCATGTGGGCGGCGACGAGCGCGGCGACGCGCGCGGAGACCGCACGCGGACGCCGCAACCGCTCCAGGGCGGCCTCGGCGAGGTCGGCACCGACGGCGTCGTGGCCGTGGAACCGGTCGCGCACGACCAGCGCGTCCGCGGTGCGGCTGCCGGGCTCGTGCGTGGACGGTTTGCCGACGTCGTGGAGGAGGGTCGCCCACCGCAGCGCCACGTCCGCCTCGGGGAAGGCGTCGACGAGCCGTTGCAGCGCCTCCAGCTGGTGATCGAGGACGTCGAGGTGATGCAGCGGGCCCTGGCGCAGCCCTCGTCCCGCGACCAGGTGCGGCAGGTCGAGGACCAGCAGACCGAGGTCGTCCAGGGCGCGGACCGCGCGCCCGGCGACCGGGGTCGCCAGGAGCGCGTCGAGTTCGGCGCCGACACGCTCGGGGGCCGGGCGCGGCCAGGTGCCGGCGGCGAGCGCGTGGGCCGCCGATCGCACCGCCTCGCGGGTGTCCCGAGCGACGCGGAAGCCGAGCTGGGCGGCGATCCGCACCACCCGCCAGGCGCGAAGCGGGTCCTCGCGCAGCACGCCCGGCGACGTGAGGCGTACGCGTCGCGCCCGGAGGTCGGCCAGCCCGCCCGTCGGGTCGACGATCTCTTCCGTGCCGGGTCGCCACGCCAGCGCGTTCACGGTGACGTCGCGGCGACGTAGGTCGGCGTCGAGGTCGCCGTGCGCGGGCGCGGAGAGGTCCCACGTGGCCTGAGCGCGGACCACCCGCCAGTACCCGCGTTCGGGGTCGAGGGCGACGAGGGCGCCGTCGATCCGCGCGGCCAGGCGACGGGCGGCGGTCTCGGGATCGGCCACCAGCCAGTCGAGGTCGACGGCGTCGCGCCCCAGCAGCGCGTCGCGTACCGCGCCGCCCACCAGCACCCCACCCGCCAACGGCGCCCCGGCCGCCGTCGGATCGGCGCCGTCGGGCAGGGCCGTAGACTGACGCATGCGGAGCCACGGCGAGGGGGTGCGGCGGAAGGGAGCCACGGACGTAGGCTACCCGCCGCGGATCGGTCTGACGGGATCGATCGGCTCCGGCAAGTCGAGCGTCGCTCGTCGCCTGGCCGCCCGCGGCGCGCTCGTGCTCGACGCGGACGCGTTCGCCCGCGCGGCGACCGACGACCCGGACGTGCTGGCCCGCATCGCCGCCGACCTGGGTGCCCACCTCGTGGTCGACGGTGCCCTCGACCGGCCCGCGACGGCGGCGCGGGTGTTCGGCGACGCGTCGGCCCGGCGCACGCTCGAGGCGATCGTCCACCCGTGGGTGCGAAGCGCGGCGACCGCGGCCGAGACCGCCGCTCTGGCGACGACGCCGGTGCCGCCGCTGGTGGTGCACGAGGTGCCGCTGCTCTTCGAGACCGGTCTGGATCGCGAGATGGACGCGACGGTGGTGGTGGTGGCGCCGTTGCCGACGCGCATCGCGCGGCTCCAGGCGCGCTCGGCGCTGACCGTCGACGCGGTGCGCGCCCGCGACGCCGCCCAATGGCCGCAGGCCGACAAGGCGCGCCGCGCCACGTTCGTGATCGACAACGCCGGTAGCGAGGCCGATCTCGACGCCGCGGTCGCCGACCTGTGGCCGCGACTGTTGGCTTCGAGGGGTGCAGATGCCGGCAGACGCGGGCAAGCGACGTCTGCTAGCGTGGCTGAGAACGGAACCTGAACGCATCGGCCCGTGCGCCCGCGGTCGTGCACCGACCGACGGCGGGGGGTCAGGGCGAACCCAGGCGGGCTCGCCCACGAGGGGAGAGATTCATGGACGGTCCCACCGGTCGGAGCACGTTCCTTCTCGTCGTCGCGTTGTTGCTCGTCTTCGGTGGTGGTGCCATCGGCGCCCTCGTCCAGACCGATTTCGGTACCGTCCGGGTGCAGGAGGTCCGTTTCCCCGTCGACGACGGGCGCGTGATGCACGCGCAGCTCTACCGTCCCCGTGGCGCGACGGCGGAGGACCCCGCGCCGGGCGTGGTGGCCATCCACGGCTACATCAACAGCCACGAGACCCAGTCGCCCTACGCCATCGAGCTGGCTCGGCGCGGTTACGTCGTGCTGGCCGTCGACCAACCCGGCCACGGCTACTCCGATCCGCCCGCCTTCGCCGGCGGCTTCGGGGGCCCCGACGCGCTCGCGTACCTGCGCTCGCTCGGGTTCGTCGATCCCGAGCAGGTCGTCCTGTCCGGTCACTCGATGGGGGGTTGGGGGGTGCTGATCGCGGCCGCCGTCAACCCCGACGGCTACACGTCGATCGTCGTGTCGGGTTCGTCGACCGGCACCTTCGGTGCGCCCGAGGGCACCACCCTGTACCCACGCAACCTGGGCCTCGTGTTCAGCGAGTACGACGAGTTCTCCGAGTTGATGTGGGGGGCGCCGACGGGTGCGACCGCGCCCGCCACCGAGAAGATGCAGGCGCTGTTCGGCACCGAGGCGCCGGTGGAACCCGGTCGGCTGTACGGCGATCCGGACGCCGGCACCGCGCGCATGCTCTACATGCCGGCGGTGACGCACCCGGGCGACCACATCACCACGGCCGGCGTGGCCCCCGTGATCGACTGGGTGCAACGGACCACGACCGCTCCGTTCCCCCTCGAACCCACCGACCAGGTGTGGATGTGGAAGGAGACGGGCACCGGCCTCGCGCTCCTGGGTTTCGTCCTGGCGCTCTTCGCGACGGCGGGGCTCCTGCTCCGGTCGCGCACGTTCGCGCCGCTCACGAACCGCACGGCGCCCGCCGCCGGCGTGACCGGCTTCGGCTGGTGGTTGGCGGCCGCGATCACGGCCGCCGTGCCGGCCGCCACGTTCATCTGGGCTCAGAACCAGACCAACGCGCTCCTCACGCCCAACCGCTGGTTACCGCAGCAGATCACCAACGGTCTGGTGGGCTGGATCCTGCTCAACGCCGCGATCTCGCTCGTGCTGGTGCTGCTGTGGTTCGCCGTCGCGGGGCGTCGCCAGGGCGCCCGGCTCGACACGCTCGGCTTGCGCGTCGGCGGCTTCTTCCGCGCCCTCGGCTTCGCCCTGGGCGTCGTGGGCGCCGGCTACGCGCTGCTGGCGATCTCCGAGGGTCTCTTCCACACCGACTTCCGCGTCTGGGTCGTGGCCGTCAAGCTGCTGTCGACCGACCAGTTCATGACCGCGCTCGTGTACGTGCTGCCGATCACGGCGTTCTTCCTGGTGTTCGGGATGGTGCTGCACGGCCAGCTGCGGCCGCGGGGCACCAGCCACGAAGGTGCGGACGCGATGGTGGCCAACGCGCTGATCGCGGTCGGCGGCTTCCTGGTGTTCCTCCTGGTGCAGTACGTGCCGCTGTTCGGCGGCGATCCCCTGCCGTTCGGCGAGCCGCTCCTCACGATCGTCGCCATCCAGCTCCTGTTCCTGATGCCGGTGGCCGCCATGCTGTCGACCTACCTGTTCCAGCGGACGGGCAGCGTGTGGCCGGCGGCCTGGGTCAACGGTCTGTGGATCACGTGGTACGTCGTCGCCAGCCAGGCGACCCACGTCGCCGGCTGACGCGCGCCGACCGCGGGTCGCCCACCGCAAGGGCGCACGTGAGAGGGGGGCGGGCGACTGGGTCGCCCGCCCCCCTCTCTCGTGCGTGCGGACGCTGGAGGTGACCTCCAGCGTGTCGAACCTCAGCGCAGGTCGATCAACGTGCGCTCGTGCCCCTCGAGGGCGCCGTCGGGCAGCGACTGCGACCAGCTGACGCTGCCCTCGAACAGCGGCGCGATCGCGTCGAGGTAGGCGTCCAGCGCCGAGGTGGCGCGTTCGACGGCCTCGAAGTCGAGGTCGCCGCCCGCGAAGCCGGCGAGGGTCTGGACCTGCTGCGCCAGTTGGGCGCCGCTCGACTCGACGATCGTGCGGTCGTTGCTGAGCGTGAACGCCGTGGCGTCCGCGGGCACGAGGTCGAGCAGGGCGTCGAACGTGGCCGGCAGGTCGCGCCCGCTCCGACCGGCGCGCACGACGGCCTCGAGGCCGACTTCGGAGGTGGCGATCAGGGCGACGTCGTCGACGACGGCCGTGGCCAGCGTCACGCCGGGCGCCACGTCGTAGACGAAGAGGGTCTCGCCGTCGACGTCGCGTTCACGCACGGCGATCTGGGGGGTGGCGCCGGGCTCGGCGAAGGGATCGGCGAACAGGGTGGCGCGTTGGGTCAAGGCCGCGAAGGCGCGCGCCAGGCCGGCTTCGGCCGCGGCAGGGTCGCTCGTCCGCACGGCCATCACGCTCTGGCCCAGGAGGTCGCTCGCCGGCGCGCCGATCGGCGCGATCTCGGTCGCACCGGTCTGGATCACGGCCACGCCCGGCAAGGTCCAGGCGAACAGGTCGTTGCCGACGTCGACGCCCAGGACGTCGGCGATCGTGCGATCGAGGTCGGCCACGCCGAGCTCGGTCATGCCTTCGACGAGGTCGCCCAGGTAGGCCCACCACGCCTTCGCGTCGACGGCCGACACCTGCACCGAGAGCGCGTCGGCGGGCACCCAGTCGAGCAGGTCGCGGGGGGCCGCGTCGGCGCTCGACAGCAGGTCGCGCAGGGCGGCGTCGCCGCCCGCCGGATCGAGACGTCGGATGCTGATCGTGGCCGTACCGTCGTCGGTCAGCCGGGTCACGCCGGCGTAGGCGCCAAGGGTCTCGAGGAGGGCGGCCAGACGCTCGACGCTGCGGTCGAAGCCGAGTCCGGCGGCGAGCGGCGTGAGCGCGCGTGACAGCGGGCCGAGGTCGAAGTAGCCGACGAGTTCACCTTCGCCGAGCGCGCCCAGGGTCGCCGCGACCTCGGGTGCATCGCGGAACGAGGGCTCGTCGCTGCCGGCCGCGAGGCGCAGCACGCCGCGCAGGACGTCGGGGTTGGTGGAGAGCGCCAGGAGGTCGCCGGTGCGGACCGCGGCGATCGGGAAGCCTTCGGCGGGCACCACCACGAAGTCGATGTCGCCTTCGGTGAGCGTCTGGGCGTCGCTCTCCGCGGCGGCGCGCGCGAGGATCGCGTCGAAGCGGGCGGCGACGTCGGCGTCGACGCTCGCGACCAGCGTGAGCGCGGGCAGCGGGTTGAAGGGGCTCACCGAGACGCTCACCCAGGCCTCGCGGCCCAGCAGCGCCCAGGGGTCCAGTCCCTCGAGCTCGGGGGGGAGGGCGTCGGCGTCGAAGCCGGTCTCCGGGAGCGCCCCGGTCAGGTCGCCCATGTTCGCACCGCCCAACGCGTCGGACAGCGCCTCACCGACGCCCAGCTCCACCCAGGGCTCGATGAACGGCTGCAGCCGTTCGCTGGCGCCGGCCAGGTCTCGCATGCCGAGGGCCACCGCCGTGTCGGCGGGCAGCAGGGCCGTCAGGTCCTGGGCCTGGGCCAGCGGCGCGAACGTGACGAGGAGCGCGAGCAGAGTGCCTAGCGCGCGCGGCGATCGGAGGACGAGCGGGGAGTTCGACATGACCCTCATGATGCAGCCCGGAGCCACGGTCCTCATGAGATGCAGGTCACGGCCGCGCCCTCCCCGCCGCCGGCGGACCGTGCGGCGGGGAGCGTGGGGGTCAGCGGCCGACGTTCGCGATCGTTCGCCGCGCCGCCTCGGCCACCCGTTCGGGCGTGAAACCGAAGGCTTCGAAGAGCTGCGCGCCGGGCGCCGAGGCGCCGAAGACGTCGATGCCCACCACCTCGCCGTCCAGTCCGACGTAGCGCTGCCAGCCGAAGGTGGCGGCGGCCTCCACCGCGACGCGCGCGCGGACCGCGTCGGGGATCACCGAGTCGCGGTAGGCGGCGTCCTGCAGCTCGAAGCGCTCCCAGGAGGGGAGGCTGACGACGCGAGCGCCGACGCCCTGGCCGGCGAGGATCTCGCGTGCGTCCAGCGCCAGGGCGACCTCCGAACCGGTGGCGATCAGCAGCACGTCGGGCGCCCTGCCGTGGGGCGCGTCGGCGACGACGTAGCCGCCCCGGTCGACGGCGCCCGGGGGCACGTCGAGGTTGCGCAGGTCCTGGCGGCTCAGCGCGAGCACCGTGGGTCCGTCGGTGCGTCGCAGCGCGGCCACCCAGGCCTGGACGGTCTCGTTGGCGTCGGCGGGTCGGAACACGACCAGGTTCGGGATCGCCCGCAGCGACGCCAGCGTCGCGATCGGCTGGTGCGTCGGGCCGTCGCCGCCCAGCCCGATCGAATCGTGCGTGAAGACGTAGATGACCGGCTGGCCCATCAGCGCCGCGAGACGCAGCGCCGGCCGCAGGTAGTCGGCGAAGATCAGGAACGTGCCGATGAACGGGCGCACGCCGCCGTGGAGGGCCAGCCCGTTCGCCACGGTCGCCATGGCGTGCTCGCGCACGCCGAAGTGGATGGTGCGGCCAGCGTAGTCGCCCGCTCGCATGGCGCTCTCGCCGGGCAGGTCGGTGTAGTTGGAGCCGGCCAGGTCGGCCGATCCGCCCACCAGCTCGGGCAGGCGCGCGGCGAGGGCGTGCAGCGCCCCCTGCGAGGCCTTGCGCGTGGCGACCGGTTTCGCCCCGACCTCCCAATGCGGCACGTCCTCGTCGAAGCCGGCCGGAAGCTCGCGGTACATGCGCCGCACGAGCTCCGCGGCCAGGTCGGGGTGCGCGGCCTCGTAGGCGCTCCACGTGGCTCGCCACGCCGCGTGCGCCTCCGCGCCCTCGACCGCCGCCTCGCGGTAGTGGACGCGCACGTCGTCGGGAACGGTGAACGCGGGCCAGTCGACCTGCAGCATCGCCTTGGCCGCGGCCGCCTCCTCGTCGCCCAGGATCGACCCGTGGATCTTGCTGGTGCCGGCGAGCTTGGGGGAGCCGAAGCCGATGAGCGTACGGACCTCGATGAGCGAAGGTCGATCGGTGACCGCGCGGGCCTCCTCGAGGGCGCGCAAGATGGCGTCGACGTCGTTCCCGTCCGCGATGGTCTGCACGTGCCAGCCGTACGCCACGTACCGCGCGGCGGTGTCCTCGCTGAACGTGATCGAGGTCGAACCGTCGATGCTGATCTCGTTGTCGTCGTACAGGACGATGAGCTTGCCGAGCCCCAGGTGCCCCGCCAGGCTGCTCGCCTCGCTCGACACGCCCTCCATCAGGTCGCCGTCCGAAGCGATGACGTAGGTTCGGTGGTCGACCACCGGCAGGCCCTCACGGTTGAAACGCGCCGCCAGGTGCGCCTCGCCCAGCGCCATGCCCACGGCCGTCGAGATGCCCTGGCCGAGGGGGCCCGTCGTCGTCTCGACACCGGGCGTGTGGCCGTACTCGGGATGCCCCGGCGTCCGACTCCCCAGCTGCCGGTACCCGCGCAGGTCGTCCATCGTCAGGTCGTAGCCGGTGAGGTGGAGCAGCGCGTACTGCAGCATCGAACCGTGGCCCGCCGACTGCACGTAGCGGTCGCGGTTCCACCAGGTGGGGTCGCTGGGGTCGTGGCGCATGGCGTGGCGGAACAGGGCGTACCCCATCGGCGCGGCGCCGAGGGGCATGCCCGGGTGGCCGTCGCCCGCCTCCTGGGTGGCGTCGATGGCGAGCGCCCGGATGGCGTTCACGGCGCGTTGGACGAGGGCGGGGTCGGTGGGTGCGCTCATGCTTCCTCCAGGGGTTCTTGCGCGCGCCGGTCCAGGATCGCCTGGCGCACCCGGGCGCCGATGGCGTGGAAACGACGCTCTTCGTCGGTCTCGACCCGCAGCGGCGGCACCGGCGTGGGCGCGCCGTCCTGGCCCAGGGCCACGAAGTTCAGGTGACCGATCGTGCACAGGCGCCGGACGCCCGTGAGCGGGTTCTCGCCGTGGACTTCGCAGCGCACGATCATGCTCGTCCGACCCGTCCACACCACGCGGCTCTTCACCTCGAGGATCTCACCCACGTGGACCGGGTTGCGGAAGTCGATCGGCTCCGCCGAGGCGGTCACCACCGCGGTGCGCGAGTAGCGGTAGCAGGCGATCGCGGCGTTGACGTCCATGAGCTCCATCGCGCGACCGCCGAACAGGGTGCCGAGGGTGTTGGCGTGATGTGGGAACACGGCGTCCACGGTGACCACCCAGTCGGCGACGCGCGGCCTCGTGACGTCGACCGTGGGCGGCGTACCCGATGGCGCGGCGTGCGGGTGCGGGCCGACGCGCTCGCGTGACGTTCCCACGCGCTCACCTAGCTCTCCCACGCGCTCGCGTAGCTCTCCCACGCGCTCGCGTGGCGCGGTCGGGGCGGGGGGCGAAGTCGAGGGGTCGTCGCCGCGCGGCGGATCACCGTCGTGCATGCTTGAGCATAGCCCCGGGTGCTACCTTGGCCTACCCCAGGTGTCCCGGTCGCGAAGGCGTGACCGTCGGTACCCTCATCCTCGGAGGCCCGCATGATCCCCACCGTTCGACGTGTCCCGACCGTTCCGCTCGCCCACGCCCTGGTCCCCGTGGCCCACCGAGGGCTTCGCACCGTGGTCCAGGTGGTGTTGGGCGTCGCGTTCCTGGCCCTGCTCGCACAGGTCCGGTTCGAGGTCGGCCCCGTGCCCGTCACCGGCCAGACGCTCGGCGTGCTGCTCCTCGGCGCGGCCGCCGGCGCGCGCTTGGGTGCGTCCACCGTCGTCGCCTACCTACTGGTCGGCGCCGCCGGACTGCCGGTCTTCACGGGCGGCGGCGCCGGGCTCGCCACCTTCGGCGGCACGACCGCCGGCTACCTGATCGGCTTCGTCGTCGCGGCCGCGCTCGTCGGCTTCCTCGCCGAGCGCGGCGGGGTGAGCGGACCGTTGCGCGCCGCGGTCACCATGGTCCTCGGCAACGTCGTGATCTACGCCTTCGGCGTGACCTGGCTGGCGCAACTCGCGCCGGACCTCGGCACCGCCTTCGCCTGGGGCGTGTGGCCGTTCCTGCTGGGCGACGCCGCCAAGATCGCCGTGGCGACCGCGCTGTTGCCGGCGGCCACCCGCGCGCTTCGCCCCCGCTGACGGACCGACACCACGTAGGAGCGCCCCGAGCCTAGGCTCGGGGCGCTGCGGTTACCCGTCTCGAAGTGAGGGATCCGATCCGGATCCTTCAGAGGTGCGGGTCGTTACCCTCGACGGGAACCTCCACCGGTCTCGTTAGATCGTTTGATACGGACCACCTCCCTTCCGTGGTGACGGCATCGTAGGTTTCCCGGGCGGGCCGACATGTGACCTGGATCACGTGTCGGGGGTCGGGACGCCCGCATCCTCCTTCGATCCGGCCCCGAGGCGCGGGCGGTTCCCTGACGATCCCGCGGTGGGACGGGCCCGTGCGCTGCCACGGGTACGATGCCGCATGCCCCGTCCGGGAGGACCGCCGTGCTGACGACCCCCGAGAAGCTCCTCTTCCTCCTCTTCGCCGCCGTGTGCGGCGTCTTCGCGTACACCGGCTTCCGACGCGTCGTCCTCGTGATCGGACGCGGCGACCGGGACCTGACCTTCCCGCGTTGGAACGACTTGCCTCGGCGCGTCGGTTCCGGCCTCGTGCGCACCATCAGCCAGGTGACCGTCTTCCAGGGGCGCCCGTGGGTGTCGTTCTTCCACGCGTTCGTGTTCTACGGCTTCGTGTTCTACCTGCTCGTCAACGTCGTCGACGGCCTGCGGGGACTGCTACCCCCGGCGTGGTGGGCGGGCGTCGACACCGGTCTGGTTGGCGACCTGTTCCGCTTGGGCGCCGACCTGTTCGGCGCGCTCGTCCTCATCGGCGTCGTGATGCTGCTCGTGCGCCGCTTCGGGTCCCGCGACCCGCGCCTCAGCCCCGGCGGGCCGCGGGTCCGGCTGCACGAAGCCGTGAAGGCGGGTTCGGTCCAGCGCGACAGCCTGATCGTCGGCGTCTTCATCTTGTTGCACGTCGGCTTCCGCTTGTCCGGCGAGGCCTTCCATCTCGCCCACGTGGGCCACCTCGATCCGTGGCAACCGGTGGCGAGCGCCCTCGCCGCCGCGATCGGTCCCGGGTCGGGGCGGTTGATCGGCGCGCACGTCGGTTGGTGGGGGGCGATCGGCCTGATCCTGGCGTTCTTGCCGTACTTCCCACGCTCGAAGCACCTGCACCTGTTCACGGCGCCCGTCAACCTGGCGCTCGACCGCCGCACGCCGAGCGGGGCGCCGATGCCCTACGGCGTCCTCGAACCCGTCGACCTCGAGGACGAGGCGGCGGAGCGGTTCGGCGTCGAACGGCTCGAGCACCTGCGGGTGCCGCAGATCCTGGACGCGTACGCGTGCATCCAATGCCACCGGTGCAGCAACGTCTGTCCGGCGAACCAGACGGGCAAGTCGCTGAGCCCCTCGGCGCTCGAGATCAACAAGCGCTACGAGCTCGTCGCGATCGCACCCGCCTTCGCCGGCGGCGCCGCGTCGCCGCGTCCGCTGCTCGAGTTCGCCCTCACCGACGAGGCGATGTGGGCCTGCACGACCTGCGGCGCCTGCATCGACGTCTGCCCGGTGGGCTGCGAGCCGATGCTCGACATCGTCGACCTGCGGCGCCACGCGGTCATGACCGAGGGCACGTTCCCCGCCGAGCTGCAGACCGCCTTCCGCGGCATGGAACGCAACGGCAACCCGTGGGGGCTCGCGGCCGACAAGCGGCTCGACTGGACCGCGGGGCTCGATGCCGTCGTCCCGACGGTGGAGGCCAACCCGGGCTTCGAGGTGCTGTTCTGGGTCGGTTGCGCGGGCTCCTACGACCCGGCCGCGCAGGCCACCACGCGGGCCATGGCGCGTCTGCTGGAACGCGCCGGCGTCAACTACGCGGTGCTGGGCAAGGGCGAGACGTGCACGGGCGACCCGGCCCGGCGCGCCGGCAACGAGTACCTGTACTACCAGTTGGCCAGCGACAACGTCCTGACGCTCAACGAAGCGCTCGCCGGCCACACCCTCGACGCGGCCACCCCGAAGAAGGTGGTGACCGCCTGCCCACACTGCTTCCACACCCTGTTCGCCGAGTACCCACAGCTGGGCGGCCACTACGACGTGGTCCACCACAGCGATTTCCTGGCGATGCTGGTCGCGGAGGGCAAGCTGCCGCCGCTGGCCGACGACGCCGGCGCCGGTCCGCACGTCACCTTCCACGACCCGTGCTACACCGGTCGCCACCACGGCGTGGTCGAGGCGCCGCGGGCGGTGGTCGCCGCGGCCGGCGCGCAGCTCACCGAGATGCCCCGCCACGGCACCGACTCGTTCTGCTGCGGTGCGGGCGGCGCCCAGTTCTGGAAGGAGGAGGAGCCCGGGGACGCGCGTGTGGCGGACGTGCGCTACGCCGAGGCGACCGCCACCGGCGCCGAGCTCGTGGTCACCGGCTGCCCCTTCTGCCACTCGATGCTCGGTTCGGCGACGGCGGCGCAGGAAGACGGTGCGACGCCCGTCCGCGACCTGGCGGTGGTGCTGGCCGACCGGATCGAACGCGTCCAGGAGCGCCTCGACGCCGGTCGCGCCTGACCGCGCCCATGCGCGACGGCGGCCGGCAGGAGCGGTGAGAACCATCTCATCGAGGTCGTCTCGCCGCCGCCTTACGATGCGGACCCCGCGGGCGGGCGTCGTGTCGCCGCCTCGGGTAGGAGTCGCGCTTGCCCAGCCCCGTCTCCGTCGCCGCCGATCTCGGCGTCGGCCCCCTGTTCCACGCGAACCCGCAACCCCTCCTGCTCGTCGAGGTGGGGACGTGGCGCGTGTCGGACGTCAACGGAGCCGGGACTTCCTTGTACGGGTACGACCTCGACGCCTTGCGCCAGCGGCCGCTGACCGACCTGTGGGACCCGCCCATCGACGGTGCCGACCTGTTCGCGCGCCTCGACGCGCCGGTCGATCCCGACCGCGTCGAGCGGCACGCCACCCTCTCGGGTGAGCCCGTCTGGGTGGCCGTCGCCCTGCGCCGTCTCGACGCGGCGGGGCGCGACGTCGCGCTCGTCAGCGTGCAGGACCTGACGCCGCGGGTGCGGGCGGAGGAGGCAGCGCGCCGCAGCGAGCGGTTCTACAAGGCCATCATCGAGAACGCGTTCGACGGCGTGAGCCTCATCGGTCCGGACCTGGCGGTGCGCCAGGTGGGTGAGATGGCGGCGCGCTCGTCCGGGACGCGCGGCACGGGTCTCGAGGCGCGCAACCGCGTCGACCTGATCCACCCCAAGGACCGGCGCGTGTTCGCCGACGCCGTCGAGCGGTTGGCGGGTCGCCCCGGGGAGCGCGAGGGGGTCACCTACCGCACGCGCGACGCGAAAGGGCGCTGGCACTGGCTCGAGGGCACGCTCACGAACCTGGTCGAGGACGCCGACATCGGCGCCTACGTGCTCAACTACCACGACGTCACCGCGCGCGTGCGCGCCTCGGAAGAGGTCGCCCACCTCAACGCCCAACTCGAGCGGCGGCTGAGTCACTTGCAGGCGCTGCGGCGCATCGACATGGCGATCACCAACGCCATCGACGTCGGTCTGGCGCTCGACATCTTCCTCGAGCAGGTCCAGACCGACCTGCAGGTCGAGGCGGCCGGCGTGCTGCTCTACGAACCCCACACCCAGTCGCTGCAGGCCGTGGCGTCGCGCGGCTTCGACGTCGCCATGGACCGAACGCGGGTGCGGCTCGGCGAGGGGATCGTCGGTCACGCGGCGTTGGAGCAGCGCACCGTGCACGTGCCCGACCTACGCGTCGACCCGCGCCACGGCGCCACGGTGCCGGCCGCCGCTCAGGCCGGTTTCGTCGCGTACTGGGCGGTCCCCATGCTCACCAAGGGGCAGCTGCAGGGCGTCATCGAGCTCTACGCCAAGCGAGCGCTCGTGCCCGACGGTGAGTGGTTCGAGTTCCTCGAGACCTTCGCCGACCAGGGCGCGATCGCGGTGGAGAGCGCGCAGCTGTTCCGGTCCCTGGAACGCTCCAACGTCGACCTGCAACTCGCCTACGACCGCACGATCGAGGGCTGGGCCTACGCCCTCGACCTCAAGGACGAGGAGACGGCGGGCCACTCGAAGCGGGTCACGCAGCTCACCGTGCGCATGGCGCAGCGGCTGGGGATGGACCCGAAGGAGATCGTGCACGTCCAGCGCGGCGCGCTGCTCCACGACATCGGCAAGATGGGCGTCCCCGACAGCATCCTCCTCAAGCGTGGTCCGCTGACGTCCGAGGAGACCGAGGAGATGCGTCGGCACACCGTGTACGCCTACCAGCTTTTGTCGCCCATCGACTTCCTGCGGCCCGCGCTCGAGATCCCCTACGCGCACCACGAGAAGTGGGACGGCAGCGGCTACCCGCGTGGCCTCTCGGGCGAACAGATCCCGGTGGCGGCCCGCATCTTCGCCATCGTGGACGTGTTCGACGCCCTCACCAACGACCGCCCGTACCGCGCGGCGTGGTCGCTCGAGACCACGCTCGCCCACATGGCCGGCGAGTCCGGTTCGCATTTCGACCCCGCGCTGCTCGAAGCGTTCTTCGAGATGCTGCGCGCCGACCGGTAGCGGTCGTCCCGGCCGGTAGCGTTCGCGCCGACCGACAGCCGGCGCGGTCGCCCCGGCCGACGCAGGCCATGAAGCGGCGATGCTAGCCTCGTGGCCATGAGCCCGCGAGTCCGCGCCGTCGCGTTCGCCGTCCTGCTCGTGCTCGCCGGTCTGGGTGCGTACGCGGCGGGCATCTGGCTGCGGCCCGCACCGCCCCTGGCGGGCACCCTGCTCCAACAGCCGCCGACGGTGGGCGACCTCGAGCTGGTGGGCGCCGACGGCCGTACGGTGACGCTGGCCGAGGTCGGCGGCGACGCCCGCCTCACGCTCGTCTTCTTCGGCTTCACGAACTGCCCCGACGTCTGCCCGATCACCATGGCGCGCTTGGCCAAGATCTACGAGACGCTCGCCGATCCCGAGGACGTCCGCGTGGTGATGATCACCGTGGACCCCGAGGTCGACACGCCCGAGGTCGTGGCGCGCTACGCGGCCGGGTTCCATCCCGCGTTCGTGGGTCTGGGCGGCGACAACGGCCAGATCGCCGTCGCCGCGCGCACCTTCTACGTGGGCTACGCGTCGATCGGCGACGGGCAGTTGACCCACACCGACGTGGTGGCGGTGGTCGACGACGAGGGCCGGCTGCGCGGGGTCTACGGCAACGACGCGGTGCTCATGCTCGAGACCGACCTACCTCGCTTGCTGCGGCAACTCTAGCCCTCGGGCTTCGGCGTGCCCTCAGGCCTTGGCGTGGATGAGCAGAACCGCGCACGAGGCCGGCGTCGTCGCGGCGACCGCCGTGGCGAAGGCGCCCAACGCTCGATGATCGACGTCGCGCCGCGGCAGGCCGAGCAAGAGCAGGTCGGCGAGGCTCGCACGGTCCGCCAGCGCCCGGACCGGGTCCGCCGTGGCCTCGACCACGCACTTCACGCGGCCGAGCTCGCGCCCCTCGACGCGCCGCTCGAGCGTGCGATGCGCGCGGCGGCAGGCGGCCGCGTCGGCGTCCGCGGGTAGGAAGCGCACGAGGTCGACCTGCGGGTTCGAGAGGCGCGCCAGGCTCGCCAGCACCCGGGCTCGCAGGCGCTCCTGGTCGCTGCGTCCCCCGAACGGCACGACCACGCGACGACAGCGCTCGAGGTGCCAGCCGGGTGGCGCCCGCAGCAGCACCACGTCGCTCCGTACGGACGTCAACAGGCCGTCCACCTGCGCCAGGGTGGCCCCGTCGGCCAGGTCAGAGAGGCCCACCAGGAGGCTCTCGCAGTCGAGGGTGCGAGCGACCCGCGCGATCTCCAGCCACGGATCGTGGGCGAGCGTCGTGAGCGCCTGGGGTGTCAGGCCGAGTCCGAGCGAGGCGTGCAGCGACGCACCCAGGACGCGTTGCGCGTTGGAGAGGCCGAGCTCCGTTTCGGCGTCGGCGCGCACCACGTTCAGGAGCGTCACACGCCCCACGTGGGGCGGCGCCAGGGCGTGCGCCACGCTCACGAGGGCTTCGGCGCTGTCGGGGTTGGCGATGGGCACGAGCACGAGGGGTCGCCGGCCGCGCAGTGCGACCACGTCGGGGTGCGCACTCTCGAGCTCGGCGTCGAGGGCGCTGGCGTACGTTCGGAGGGCCGAGATGTAGACGACCGCCCCGAGGAGGAGCCAGCCGAGGACGGCGATGCCCGCCGCCGGCACCGTCACGGCGTTGACCACCGCGACGGCACCGGCCGCCGTGCCCCCGAGCCAAAGGGTGGCCGGCGCGCCGGGGGCGGAGAAGGGCCGGGTGCGATCCGAGGAGCGGTGGCGCACGAGCAGGGCGAGGCCGTGCGCGAGCGCGAACACGAACAGGTAGATCAGGCCCGCGGCTGCGCCCGCCGTGCGGACCTCGGGCAGGGTGACGATCATCAGGCCGACGAAACCCGCCGACGCGAGGACCGCGCGCCGCGGGACGCCGTGCGGACCCATGCGCGCCAGCATGCGCGGCAGGGTCCGGTCGCGCGCCATCGTGCGGGCCAGGCGCGAGGCGCCGATGAGGTTCGCCTCCAGCGCCGTGAGCGTGGTCAGGATCGCCAGCACGACCACCCACCAGTAGCCGATCTCACCCAGGAAGACGACGGCCGCGTCTGCGACCGCCAACGCGCCGCTCGCGGTGGCGAAGGTCACCACGTCGACGCCCGGCGGCGTGCCGACGGTGGCCGTGGCCAAGAAGAGCGGCAGGTACAGGGCGGCCGCCACCGCGACCGTCAGCAGGCTGGCGCGGGGCAGGGTCCGCGCCGGATCACGCAGGTCGCCCGCGAGCGACGGCACCAGCGCGAAGCCCTGGAAGGCGATGAACAGGATGCCCATCGCCTGGATCACGCCCAACGCGCCACCGGGCGCAGGTGAGCCGCGGGTCAGGTCGGCGAGCACGGCCGGGTTCGCGCCCACCGCCACGAGTCCCACCGCCCCGAAGATCGCCATGAGGACGACCTTGGCGACGGTCAGCACCGGCGACGGCGCGCCTGGTCGTCGGGCGAGCCGCTGGGCGTAGACGGCGACGGCGGCGAGCGCCACGGTCACCTCGAAGGCGTGGCTGAGCAGCCAGGCCGGGGGCGTGGCGGCGGCGGCGCTCACGAGGGCGACGATCACGGCGACCGCGAAGCGTGCGAAGCCGAGCGCGAAGACGGCGGCCGCCGCCATCGACGCGAACGCCACGAGCCACCCCACCGCGAACGCGGCCTCGACCCCGAGGGTCTGTTGCGCGAACAGGTAGGGTCCGCCCGACCTCGGGAAACGCACGCCCAGTTCGGACAGCGCGAAGGCGGCGAGGGCCGCCACCGCCACGTTGAGGACGACCGCGAGCAGCGCCGACGCGCCGGCGACGGCGAAGGCGGGTCCGGCCAGGATGATCGCGCCGCCGCCGACGATGGACCCGACGCCGAGGGTCGTCGCGGCGCGGAGGCCGAGCGTGCGTTGCGGTCCCGTCACCACGTCGGTGACCAACCTACCGCCGACGTCGGCCGTGGACGCCCGATCCGCAGGCTGGCTCAGTTCAGCAGGGTGCCGTGGGCGGCTTCGCGCAGGCGGGCGGGATCGAAGCGGTACCGGCCCCGCGTCCCCTCGACGAGACCGCGTTGGCGCAGTTCGGACAAGGTGAGCGTGGTCGTCTCGCGGGCCGCGCCGATCAGGGCGGCCAGATGCTCGTGGGTGAGCGGCAGGGTGAGCCGGACGGTCCCGTCCTCGGCGCGCTGTCCGAACCGTTCGCCGAGTCGCACCAGGGCCCGGGCCAGACGCGCTGCCACCGGCAGGTCGACGTCCTCGAGCGCGTGCTGCAGCCGCGAAAGGTGGACGCCGGCGGCGTCGGCCACCACGTCGGCATGATCGGGCCGGCGCTCGTCGAGCGCCCGGACCGCGACGCTCACGCTGAGGGCCTCGGCGGTCTCGGCGTAGATGGTCGTCACCGGGCTGAGAGCGCCCAGGACGTCGCCGGGTCCGACGACCCCCACGATGCGCTCGCGACCGGTCGGGGACGCGATCGCCAGCTTGAGCAAGCCCGTGTCGACGGCGAAGGCGACGGCGGCCGGGTCACCGGCTCGGTAGAGCACGTCGCCCCGCGCCAGCACGTGCGCGCGCGCACCGTGGTCCCAGCCCAGGGGGGCGTCGCGGCGAACGAGCCGAAGTGCTGCGCCGGTCGCTTCATGCACCATGCGCGAATCATACGCGCGTCGTCGCCAGGAGGGGGTGACCCGGTACGATGGCGGCCATGACCGAACCCGAACGTTCGCTCCGTGTGCCGTCCACGAGCGCCCCGAGCGACGAGATCTCCTTGCGCGAGCTGTACCTGGTGTTGCGCCGGCGCGCCGTGTGGATCGTGGCCGCAGCCGTCGTCGCGGCGGTCGCCGCGTACGTGGTGCTGAGCGCACGTCCGGACGTGTACGTCGCGGAGGCCACGGGCACCGTCTCGCGAACGCCCGTGAGCGTGCAGGGCGACTCCGGCTTGGTGTTCCGACCGGAGCTCGACATCTCGTTCGACACGTACACCACGTTGGCCTTCAGCCGCTCCGTGCTCGAAGCGGTGGTCCAGGCCGTGCCGGCGGCGGAGCTCGACCTGGCGGGCGTCCGGGATGCGCTCACGCTCGAACGTTTGGCCGGTGCCGGGGCGGGCAACCAGCCGTCGTCGCTGCTCGCGGTGGCGCACCGGGCACGATCCGGGCGACCCGAGGTGGCGGCAGCGATGGCGACGGCGTGGGCGGAGACGACGATCGCCACCGTCCGCGAGGTGCTGAGCGAGAGCCTCGAGAACGTCGAGCGCATCACCAGTTCGGGTCTCGAGCGGGCGCAGGCGTCGCTGGAGAGCGCCGAGGGCGACCTGCGGACGTTCCGCGAGGCCAACGACGCCGGCGCCGATCCGCGGGGCCTCGAAGCGGCCCGCTTGCGCGCTTCCACGCTCGCCGACCGACACGACGAACTCGAACGTCTGATCGCGGCCCACGAGGCGGAGCTGGCCAGCCTCCAGGCGCGCCCCGACGTCGACGCGCAGGTGGTTTTGTTCGACGCTCCGCAGGTCACCCTCACGGTCGAGGGCGCGATCTGGGCCCTCCAAGCCAGGATCGCGGGGTACGGGGCGGAAGCCGTGCGTCTCGTGGCGCAGCGCCAGGCCCTGTCCGAAGAGATCGACGCGCTCTCGGCGGCCGTCGCGCGGGTCCAGACCACCACGGCGTCGCTCGACCGGGTGGTGCTCCGGGCAGCCGGCGAGGTGGCGTCGTTGGCCGCCATCGAGCCGACGGTGACGTACGTCGCCGAGCTCGCCCCCGCCGGCGCGCGGGTGCTGGGCGAGGCCGGCGTGCCGAGTGCCCCGGAACCACGGCCCCGGGCGCTCCTGGTGCTGCTCGCGGCGCTCGTCGCCGCGTTCGCCGGTGTCGTGTTGGCGCTGCTGGCCGAAGCCGTGCGCGACCCTGTCGCGCCCCGCGACCCCGTCGCGCCCCGCGACCCTGTCGCGCCCCGCGATCCCGTCGCGCCCCGCGATCCGGCCATCGGCCGCCGCTGATCGAGCGCACGGTGCGCATCGCCGTCCTCGCCGACGTGCACGGGAACCTGGCGGCGTTCGAGACGGCGCTGGCCGCGGCCCGGCGTGCGCGCCCCGACCTCCTCGTGGTGGCCGGCGACGTCGTGAACGGTGCACCCGACTCCCGCGCCTGCTGGGTTCTCGCGCGCTCGGAGGCCGACGTGCTGCTGCGCGGCAACCACGAACGCTACGCCCTGGACCGCGGGACGCCGGCCGCCGACCCGGCCTGGGCCGGCCCCCGCTTCCGCCCGTTGGCGTGGACGGTCGCCGAGCTCGAGGGCCTGTTGCCCGAGATCCGTGCCACGCCCATCGCCGCGCGACCGATCGATGGGGTCGCGGTGATGCACGCCGGGCCGACCGACGATCGCCTCAACGCCTACCCTTGGACACCCGACGATCGCATCGAGACGGCGTTCGGCGGGCTCGAGGCCGAACTTCTCGTGCGCGCCCACAACCACGTGCCGTTCCAGCGGCCCCTGGCCGACGGCCGGATGTTGGTGAGCGTGGGGGCGGTGGGGTTGGCGTTGGCGGGACGGCCCGAGGCCCAATGGGCGCTCCTCGAACGTCGCCGGGGCGCCTGGTGGGTGGAGCACCGGAGCGAGGCGTACGACGTGGCCGCCACCTTGCATCGTTTCGACGAGACCGGCTACCTCGAGACGGCCGGTCCGATCGGGCGGCTGTTCCGCCGCGAGGTGGCGACGGGGACACATCAGCTCGTGCCGTTCCTCCGGTTCGAAGCCCGCTGGCGCGCGCAGCGGTCGTCGATCCCCGGTGCGCCGCGAGACGAGGACGCCGACCTGGCGGCGGCGCTGGCCGCCTTCTACGCGGTGGCGGATTGATTCTGTCGTCCGAACGGCCGCGGGTCCGTCAACCCTCGGAAGGTGCGACCGCCCGGATGGCCCCGGCGTGGCGTCGCTCGAGCTCGCCGGCAGCGGCGCCGAACCGCGACGAAGGCGTGGGCGCCCCCAGGCGGCGCAACAGCTCGATGGCGCCCGGGACGGCCGCCGGCAGGTCGTGGTCGACGACGTCGAGGCTGGCCGCCGGCGGATGGACGGTGCCGACGGGTGCGTCGATCAGGGCACCCGAGGCCGGATCGACGTAGGCGTCGAGCACGAGCGTGGCCAGGCGCTGCGCGTCGTCGAACCGGCTGGGATCGTGTGGCGCGGCGGCGAGACAGGCCGCGGCGATCGCCACTTGGTCCTCGAGCCAGAAGCCGCCCTGGCGCGCGAACCCCCGGGACTCGTCGAACGGGCCGGCGAGCAGGCGCGCGAGGTGGAGGTCGAGCTGCGCCCGGTCGACCTCCACGCCGTGGCGTTCGGCCTCGAACAACCACCGCACCGTCGTCGCCGGCCAAGCGGGGGCGTCGACGGCCAGGCGTGGCGGCGGCGGACGCCGGGAGCGGGCCAGGCGCAGACGCCGCATGCCGCGACGGAGACGCTCGCGCAGCACGTCGACCGGTTCGTCGGCGACGTCCGTCATCCCCTCCGGGTCGAGCGCTCGGAAGAGCACGTGGGGCGAGTCGTCGCGCGTGAGGTTGACGTGCAGCGCGACGGCTTGCACCTCGGCGGCGTCGAGCAGCTCGTAGATCCGTTGGGGCGTCCAGGTGTGGTACGCGGTGTCGGCGGCCACCACCATCGTCGCGTCCTCCAGCCCGGCCAGCGCGAACGCTGCAGCGCCCTGCGCGGTCGTGCCGAAGTCGGGTCGTTGGAGTCCTCCCGCGGCGCGCGCGTACACCGCTGCCAGGGCGGCGTTCGCGGGTACGAGCTTCTCGAAGTGTGGCACGACCCAGCGCTCATCGCGACCGCAGCGGTGGAAGCTGCCGTCGAGCTGATCCAGGACGCCGCCGCGCTGCAGGCCGTCGAGGGTGCGGACCAGATGGTCGCGCACAGGCGGATCGTCGGCTTCGTCGAGCAGGCGCCAGATCAGGTGCGGTCGGGGTCGCTTCGGGAGTTCTCGCAGGCCACCGAACGCGTCATCGACCGCATCGCGCACCTCGGCCCAGACGCTCGGGTCGGGCGGCGAGGGGCCGTCCGCCGCGCCTGCCCCGGCCCGGCCGCGCGCGGCGAGCGCTTCCGCTTCGGCCTCGAGCGCATCCGGGCGCTCCCGGGCCAGGTCGGACACCGATCGCAGCAGGGAGCCGAGCGACGGGTAGCGGCCTCGGCCTTCGGGCCAGACGTTGCAGTATGCGAGGAAGGGGGCGCCCTCGGGGGTCAGCAGCACGATCAGCGGCGGACCCACCGTCCCGCTCGTTGCGGCCGCTGCCCAGCGGAGGCGAGCGGCGACGTCGGGACGGGCGAGCGGGTCGACGCGGATGGGCACGAAGGCGTCGGCGAGGGACGCACGGGTGTCGTCCTCCTGACCGAGCACGAGCGCCAGACGCTGGGACCCGGTGCTCCACGCGGGTTCGGCCAGGCAGAAGGCGGGGACGCCGCGCGCCCGGGCCTCGGCGCGCCCCTCGTCCCAGCCACGCCACGCCAGCGCCCGTGTGACGTCGGGTGGTGCGGCTGGCGGCTTGCGAGCGGTGGGCGTCGTCATCGCGTCAGGCGAAGTTCGCCGCGTCCTCCAGGTCGACGCGGCCTTCGGTGATGGCGTCGGAGAGCCAGTAGGAGAGCATCCAGATCGTCTCCGTCGGGTTCTTGCCCGCCATCGTGGGGAAGACCGCGCCACCGCCGACGAACACGTTGGGCAGCGTCCACATCTGGCAGTAGCGGTTGGTGACCGACGTCGCGGGGTCGTCGCCCATCCGACACCCACCGGTGTCGTGCGTCATGGTCGGGATCGCCTCCACCTCGCCCGAACCCCAGATGCGCGACGCGCCGGCGGCCTGCAGGATCTCGGTCGCGCGGGCGTGGATGAACCTGCCCATGTTGCGTTCGTTGCGGCCGAGGTCGCGGGTGACGCGGGCGCCTGGGATGCCATAGACGTCACGGTAGTTGGGGTCGAGGTCGATGCGCGAGTGTTCGTACGGCAGCGGCTCGGTGAGGAGCTGCAGGCCGATGAACCGGTTGAGGTTCTGGGTCAGGTAGTCCTTGTACCCCTGCCCCCAGCGCGGGACGTCGGGCGGGATGATGTCGTACGTCTCGAGCGGGTTGCGTTGACTGGGCGAGCCGATGAACGAACCGCGGATGAAGAACGCGTCGGCGGGCAGGTCGAGCTTCTGCTGGAAGGCGACCTCGCCGTTGTAGTCGTCGATCCCCTGGCGCTGGACGGCGGGGCCGTTGAAGCCGTTGAGGTGCCGGTCGTCGAACACGCCATAGGCCGAGGGCATCGAGCGGGTCATGAAGTACTGGCCGACCTTGCCGTCGGCGTCGATGCCGGAATGGAGCAGCAGGCGCACGACCTGGAAGCTGTAGGCGGCGAGCAAGAAGATGTCGCCGGGTTGCGTGTGCTCCTCGCCGGTGAGGGTGTCGACGTACGAGACGCTCACCATCCGCCCGTTCTCGTGGTTCAGACGGGTCACGTGACAGCCGGGGCGGAGCTCGAAGTTGCCGGTCGCCATCGCGGCCGGTAGCAGCGCCGAACGGCTGGTCGACTTCGAGGCGTTCCAGCAGCCATGGCCGGTGCAGAACGTGCAGTACGTGCATGGCGGGCGCGAGACCCCGTACGGCGACAGGAACGGGCGCGTGACGATCGCCGTCGGTACGTGGAAGGGGTGCAACCCGCGCTCGAGCGCGCCGTAGCGGAAGGTCAGGTCGGTGGCGTTGTCGCGCAGCGGTCGGAAGGGGTAATCGCTCTGGCGTGGTGCCTCGAAGGGGTTACCCTCGTCGGCCTTGACCGGTCGGATCCGACCCTGCAGGTTGCCCGGCCATCCGCCGATCCCGACGTGGGTCTCGACCCGCTCGTAGTACGGCTCGACTTCCTCGTACGAGAGCGGCCAGTCGACGATCGCCGCGCCGTCCTCCTCGAGGTACCGCAGGCGGTCGGCGCCGTACAGCTCCTCGACGGTCGAGCGCACCCGGAAGTCGTCCTCGAAGAAGCGCCAGGACTGGCCCGACCAGTGGACGGAGGCGCCGCCGACCATCGAGGCCATGATGTACGACCACGGTTCGGCCACCGCGTCCCGGCTCTTGCGGAAGGTCAACGGCATCCGGTCGAAGTCGGGCACGAGGCCGTTGCGGTTCTTCCAACGCAGCGTGTCGAGTTGCGACGGTGCGAAGTCGCGCTGGGCGGTGAGGTGGGGGCCGCGCTCGAGGGCGACGACCGAGCGACCGGCCCGCGCCAACTCCACGGAGGCGGGACCCGCCGAGCCCCCGTAGCCGACGATCACGACGTCTTTCTTCGGTTGTTCAGCCATGGGGCGCCCTCCCTCGGGTCCGGTGCCGCATCACAGGTCCGCCACGCTCTGGAAGGGTTTGATCAGCGGCTCGAAGACCTGCTGTTCGGCGGCGCTGTAGACGTAGTGGGCACCCGGGTAGTTCACGGCGCGCCAACCGGCGAAGTCGCGGTTGCCGCCGTAGATCGGGTCGCAGAAGACGCCCTCCAGCACGTGGGTTCGGATCATCTCGAAGCTCGACGACGGGCCCAGGCCCAACTGCAGCTTGCGGCTCGGCATCCGCGAAAGGATGTCCTCGTCGCCCGCGCGGCTCTCCAACTCACCCAGCAACACGTCGAGCTGCGCGTCGTCGAGCTCCTCGACCCCCACGCCGTGGCGCCGCTCGATCGTGTCGAGAAGGTCGCGCAGGACGACGCGGTACGGCTGCTGGTACGCGGCGTAGGCACCGGCGAGCGCGCGGTCGACGTAGGTGGCGGCCCCGGCTTGGACGGCGCCCGGGTCGTCGACGTCGCCCGGCCAGATCCGGCCCGCGAGCGCTTCCATCAGGTCGCCCTCTTCGCGTGAGAAGAACTGGTATCCGCCGAAGCCTTCGTCCTGGGCCAGCGCGTCGAGCTGGAAGGCCGTCTGGACGGCCAGGAGCGCCATCGTGCCGGCGCTCCACCTCAGGAACGTGCGGCGATCGATCCCCGTGCGTTCCGCGCTCCGCTCCGGCTTCAAAGGCATGGTGCGCTCCCTCCTCATGCGACCAAGTCGACGGTGGTCACGCGGCGGTGCGAACCCGCGCCGCCGACCCCATCGAGTTCGTCCGTCTCGTCGGCGGGGGTGTCGGTCGAGTCGCCGGCGCCGACCCCGACCGGCGGATAGCCCGGTGCCACGCTTTGGCCGCCATCGTTCGTGTCGTCACGTGGCGGCGCGTCCTGGCCGCCGTCGTTCGTTTCGCCACGGGTTGCCGGGTCCTGGCCGCCGTCGTTCGCTTCTTGGCCACCAGGTGCGGGGCCCTCGCCGTCCTCGCTCGCACCGTCGGCCGCCTCGGTGTCTTGGGCCACATCGGGGCCGGGTTCGCTCAGGTCGCCCGCCTCGACGACGGCAGCCGAATCGATGCGCCCCCGGTAGCCGATCGGGGCGATCCCGGGGTGCTCGGGGTGCTCGACCGGCGTGATCGGTCGCGCGAGCTCGACGCCCTCGTCCTGCGGGCCGTGCAGGGTCTCGCGGAGGCGATCGACCTGCTGCTCGAGCGCCTGCCCCGGGTCGCCGGTGTGGGCCGGTTCGACGATCAGCGTTCGGAACGCCTCGTCGCCGGGTGAGAAGGACTCGAAGCCCTCGAGGACGTCGGCTTCGGTGAGGACGTACGTGATGATGTCGGCGTACGTCTGCTCGTCGAGGAAGCCGGCGGCGTGGGGGGGCATCGCGGCGCGCGCCTGGAAGTAGAGCCAGTCGACGGGGTGTCCTCCCCAACGCTCGAGGAAGACGTCGCCGGTGAGCGCCGGCGCGACGTTGCCCTGCAGGTCGGCGCCGTGACAGCGCGAACAGTGCAGCGCGAAGGCCTGCTGCCCGCGCCCGGCCGCGAACTCGGTGTTGGGCGTCGCACCGGCACCGGTGATCTCGAAGCCCTGGGCGAGGACGATGGCGGCGGGTGGCACGCGCCCGATCAGGGACGCCTCGTCGGGGTCCTTGGGGATGGCGGGGATCTCGGTGAGCGGGATCGCGGGCTCCTCGGGCACGTCCGACGACCGCGACAGCTCGTCGAGCACGAGGTCGACGCGCACCGTCTCGCCGGCCGCGACTTCGACGTTGGTGGTCACGCTCTCGTGGCCACGTGCGGCGGCGATGACGTAGGTGCCGGGCTGCAGGTCCTCGAGCGTCTGGGCGCCGATGGCGCGACGCGCGAGACGGTCCGGGCCGAGGATGTTGAGCGTCACGTTGGCCGGTCGCACCTCGATCTCGAGGGTGGCGAGCTCGGGCAGCGCGGACGCCGCGTCGTCCGTCTGGCCGTCGGCCTCCGCTCCGTCGTCGGTCGCCGCGGAGTCACCTTCGGCTTGCGTCTGGGCGTCGCCTTCTGCCTGTCCGTCCTCGCCCTCGGTCTGCGACGGGGCGTCCCCTTGCGTCGCTTCGGGATCGAGCGGCAGGCTCTGCATCCTCTCCTGCCGGTCGGGTCCGAGCGGCTCGCCGCCCGTGGGGAACTCGTTCACCGCGAGGATGTGGGCCACGATGTCGGCGTACGTCTCGTCATCGAGCGAACTAGGGTCGGTCAGCGGCATGTTCTGGCGCGCGTAGTCGAAGAGGTCCCACACCGTCCCGTGGTTGGCCAGGAAGCCGTCGCCGGTCAACGCCGGCTGGCCCTGGACGCCCTGCAGGTCCTCGCCATGACACTCGGCGCAGTTCTGCGCGTACGGGTCGCCTCCGCGGTCGGCCTGCTCTTGGGGGTAGTAGCCATCGTTCGACGATCCTTCGTCGCTGGTCTGCTCCTCGCCCCCCGCTTGGGCGCCGCTGCTCGAGGCGCCGTCGTCGGCGGCCGCGGCGTCGGCCCCCTCGTTCGCCGCGGAACTGCCGTCGCTCGCGTCTTCGTCGCTCGGGGCCTCGCCGCCGTCACCCTGGGCGCTGTCGGTGGGCTCGCTCTCGGCGCCGCCGTCGGTCTGACCCTCCATGGCGCCCTCTTCCGCGCTCGTGGCCGGCGAACCAGCTTGCGCCGTGAGGTCCATCTCGACGAGGACCGGGCGGAGCGGCTCGCGGCGGTCCTCGCCGACCGGGTAGCCGTTCTGGTCGAGCACGTACGCGATCGCGTCCAGGTACGTCTGGTCGCGGAGCGAACCGGGGCGGTCGAGCGGCATGGCCTGTTGGACGTACTGGTACAGCTGCCACACGGTGTGGTACCGCTCCGGGAAGTTGCCGCCCACGAGCGGCGGGTTGCCCTGCAGGTCGTCCCCGTGGCACCGCGCGCAGTTCTCGCTGAACGCGATCTCGCCTGCCTGGACCTGCGATCGGGCGAACCAGCCTTCCTCGAACGTGGCCGAGGAACCGTCCTCGGTGGTCTGCGTGGCCTCATCGGACCCGGCGTCCTCCATCGACGCGTCTGCCGAGGCCTCGTCCGGTTGCGCCGAGCCCTCGGGCGCACCGGCCCCGTCCTCGGCGGTGGACGCCGATGGGGAGGTCGCGTCCGGGTCGGTCTCGCCCTCCGCAGCGGTCGTCTCGCTCGGCGCGGCGTCGGCCGATCCGTTCGACGCCGGCTGCGTCGCGTCGTCTGGGCTATCGGCCTGCGCCGCGTCGCTCTCGCCCTCGGCCTGCGTGGCGTCACCTTCGCTCGCCGCTTGCGCGTCGCTCTCGCCCTCGGCCTGCGTGGCGTCACCTTCGCTCGCCGCTTGCGAAGCGTCGCCCTCGGTCTGATCGGCGGCCGGCGCCTCGTCGGACGCTCCGCCGTCCGTCGTCAGCGCATGGCGAATGGTGAGCTCCGACAACCGGTCTTCGGCCGCCGGCAGCTCCTCGTCGCCTTGCGGGAACCCGTTCGCCTGGAGGAGGTAGGCGGTGACGTCCGTGTAGGTCTCGGTCTCGAGGCTTCCCGGAGCGTTCTGCGGCATCATCCGCTGGATGTACTCGAAGAAGGTGTAGACCGTGTCGCCGCCCCAGTGATCCCAGAACGTCTGACCGGTGAGTGCGGGACCGACGCCGCCCTGGAGCTCCTCTCCGTGGCATTGGGCGCACGCCTGTGCGTACGCCTCTTGGCCGCCGCTCGCTTGCTCCTCGGTGAACCAACCCTCGTCCTTCGACGCGGTCGCATCGCCGTCTGCGCTCCCCGGCGCGTTCTCCTGCGGCGCGTTCTCCTGAGTCGTGATCATCTGGACCGTTCCCGTGGTCCCTCGGTCTCGTACGACCATGACCCAGACCACGGCGACGACGAAGAGGAGCAGGATCGCGCCGAGAAGGATGAGCCAACGCCGCGAGGTGCGTCGTGTGTGTGCCATCGTCGCTCCGTTCCGGGTCGCGCCACGGCGCGAAGGACAGGGAGGAGGAAGGGAACGCCACGGCTCGGTCCGCCGTGGCTTGCGGTGCCGAGGGGCGGACGAACGGGAACACACGCGTCCCACACGCGATCGACGGTCTCCTCGGACGGTTCATGCTAGCGACGTCCCGACGATGCCGCGGTGACGGTTGTGGGCTTCAGGCCGCCGAAACGACGCGACGTACCGAGCGCTCGATGGTGGTGTCCTCGGGATGGGCGAACACGTGGCGCTCGCGTCCAGGCGCGGTGCTCACGCCTCGTCCCGCTCCCAGGGCCATGCCGCCGGTGCCACGGCGAGGCCGACCGCCTTCGGGCCGGTGTGGATCACGAGCGCGGTGCCCACCGGCGCCGTGTCGGTCCAGACCACCTCGTGCCGTTCGACCAGCTTCTCGAGCAGGTCCTCCGCCTCGGCTCGGTCTTCACCGAAGACGATGGCGGCGCGCACGGGCGTGTCGGCACCGAAGCGGCGCGAGACCTGTTGGGCGATCGCGTCGAGCGCCTTCGGCCAGGTGCGGGCGCGTCCTGCCGTGGTGTAGGCGGCCGTCGCCTTGTCGACCGTCACCACCGGCTTGAGGTTGAGCATGTTGCCCAGCGTCGCCTGCACCCGGCCGATCCGTCCGCCTCGCTGCAGGTACGACAGCGTGTCGATCGTGAAGTACAGCTCGGTCTCCTCGTGCACCTGACGCATCCAGTCGACGGCGGTGTCGAGGTCGTGGCCGCGCTCCCGGGCGGTCATGGCGGCATGCACCTGGAAGGCCTGCGCCGCCGACAACGTGCGCGTGTCGTGGAGCGTCACCTGTGCGTCGGGTGCCAGCGCGCGGGCTTGGTCGGCGGCGTTCAGGCTGCCCGACAGCGCGGCCGAGATCGTGACGACCAAGAGCGGGCGATCCGCCGCGCGATAGAGCTCCGCGTACTGCTCGGGCGTCGGCTGGCTGGTGCTCGGGTGCGGACCGCTGCCGCGCAAGCGGGCGAACAACCCCTCGCGCGGTAGCTCGTTCCCGACGAAGCTCTCCGTGCCGAAGTGGAGCCCGAAGGGCACGGCGGGCACGTCGTTGCGCAGCGTGGCGAAGGCGTCGAGGCCACCGTCGGTGACGACGTCGAACCGAGGCGCACGCTCCTGGCCCGAGCGACGGGAGGCGTCGTTGGCCATGCCTCAGGTTCGCTCATATGAGCGCGTCGGTCAAGCGTGGATGAGCGCGCTTCAGGGCCGCCGGTACACCACGTTCCCGCGCACCAGCGTGAGCGCCGGCCACCCCTGGAGCGACGCCCCCGTCCAAGGGGAGAACTTCGCCTTGCTGCGGAAGCGCGTCGGATCGACCGCTCGTTCCGTCTCGAGGTCGAGCAGCGTGACGTCGGCCGGTTGGCCGGCCTCCAGGGTCGGCTCGCGCCACCCCATGACGCGCGCCGGGCCGCCCTGCATCAGGTCGAGCAAGCGCGCCAGCGTGACCCTCTCGGTCCGGACCAGGCGGGTGTAGAGCACGGCGAAGGCGACCTCGATGTTGGGCAGCCCGAAGGGCGCTTCGAGGAGGTCACGGTCCTTCTCGGCGCGGGTGTGGGGTGCGTGATCGGTACCGAGGCAGTCGACCACGCCCCGGTTCACCGCATCGACCAGCGCGGCCACGTCCCGTTCGGTCCTCAGCGGCGGGGCGACCTTGAAGACAGGGTCGAACCGGCGAAGCGCCTCGTCGGTGAGCGTGAGGTGGTGCGGCGTGACCTCGCACGTGATGGGGGCGCCTTCGGCCTTGAGCCACTCGACGACCCGCATCCCGCGCTCGCTCGACACGTGCGCGATGTGCACCCGTGCGCCCGTCATGCGCGCGATCTCGCCGTCCCGGAAGATCATGATCGCCTCGGCCTCGGCCGGGTTCCCGGGCAGGCCCAGCTCGTGCGAGACGCGACCCTCGTGCATCACGCCGTCTTGCCGTAGACCCGGGTCCTCGGAGTGCGTCTGGAGGACCAGGCCGAGTTCGCGGGCGTACTCGCTGGCGCGTCGTTGTAGATGCGCGTCCGACACGGGGATCCCGTCGTCGGTGATCATCACCGCGCCGGCCGCCTGCAGCGCCGCGTAGTCGGCGAGCCGTTCGCCGCGCAACCCGACCGAGAGCGCGGCCGCCGGGCGCAGCCGGGCGAGTCCCAGACGCTCGGCCTGGGCGATCAGGTCGGCGACGATGCCAGGATCGTCGACCGGCGGGGTCGTGTTCGCCATCGACACCACGGTGCCGAAGCCGCCGGCGACCGCCGCGCCGAGCCCCGACGCGAGGTCTTCCTTCTCCTCTTGACCGGGGACGCGGAGGTGGACGTGGGGGTCGAGGAACGCCGGCGTGGCGATGAGGCCGCGGCCATCGATCTCGACGTCCGGCGCGCCCTCGCGGTCGAGTCCCTCGATGACGCCGTCCGCGAACCAGAGGTCGTGGACACCATGGTCGCCGCGGGCGTCGATCAGCCGTGCGCCACGGACGACGGTACGGGGGGCGGGCGTGGTCATCGGGTCGCTCCGATCGGGGGACGGCGTCACTTGGCGCCCACCAGCAGGGTGTACAGGACCGCCATGCGGACGGGTACGCCGTTGGCCACCTGGGCTTCGATGACGCTGCGCGGCTCGTCGGCCAGCGCGCCCTCGATCTCGACGTCGCGGTTCATGGGGCCGGGGTGCATGACGAGCGCGTCGGGATGGGCCAAGGCCATGGCGTCCCGTGTGACCTGGTACCGGGCGCGGTACTCGGCCAGCGAGGGCAGCAGCGGGCCCGCCATACGTTCACGTTGCAGGCGCAGCGCCATCACGGCGTGCGCGCCCTCGACCGCGTCGGCGAGGCGATGCGTGAGGGTCACCCCGGGCGCCTCGCCCAACTCGTCCGGGAGCAGCGTGCGCGGTCCGCAGAGCGTCACCTGCGCGCCCAGCTTGGTCCACGCCTCGACGTTGCTGCGCGCCACGCGCGAATGTGCGACGTCGCCCACGATCGCCAGTTTGACGCCCTCGAAGCCGACGAAGCCGGGGAAGCGCGTCTTGAACGTGTAGGCGTCGAGGAGCGCCTGGGTCGGGTGCGCTCGGCGGCCGTCGCCGGCGTTGACGACCGCGGCGTCGGTCCAGGCGGTGAGTTGGTGCGGCGCACCGGAGGCCGGGTGACGCACCACGTACAGGTCGGCCTGCATCGCGTCGATCGTGCGCAAGGTGTCCTTGAGCGACTCGCCCTTCGTCACGCTGCTGCCGCCGGCCGCGAAGGAGATCACGTCGGCGGTCTGGGCGCGCGCGGCACGTTCGAAGCTGAGCCGCGTGCGCGTCGAGTTCTCGAAGAAGAGCGTGCCCACCGTGAAACCCTGCAGCGCCGGCACCCGCTTGATCGTGCGGGTCATGACCTGCGCCATGACGTCGGTGGTGTCGAACAGGGCCGTGATCGTCTCGACGGGCCAGGCGGCGAGGTCGAGGAGGTGTTTTGGCCGCCGTGTCCCGGCTGCGCCGGGACCTGCAGTCGCTGCGCGACTGCCCGTATCGGACGACGTCACGCTTCGTCCCGCTCGAGCAGCTCCACGGCGTCGACGCCGTCGACCTCGTCGAGCCGGACCTTGATCACCTCGCTACGGCTGGTGGGGACGTTCTTGCCCACGTAGTCGGCGCGGATGGGGAGCTCGCGATGTCCGCGGTCGACCAGGACCGCGTACTGGATCGTCTTCGGGCGTCCCATGTCCACCAGCGCGTCGAGCGCGGCCCGAGCGGTGCGGCCGGTGTAGAGCACGTCGTCGCACAGCACGATGCGCATGCCTGAGACGTCGAACGGCACTTCGGTCCGGCGCACGATCGGCTGCAGGGCGATCTCGGTGAGGTCGTCGCGGTAGAGCGTGATGTCGAGCTTGCCGCTGAGCGGCCGGGCCGCTTCGAAACCTTCGATGAGGTCCGCCAGGCGCTCGGCGATCGGGACGCCGCGGGTGTGCACCCCCACCAGCGCCAGGTTCTCGGCCCCCTTGTTGCGCTCGACGATCTCGTGCGCGATGCGGGTCAGCGCGCGAGCGACATCCTGCGCGTCCATGAGGGTGGCTTTCGGAGTGAAGGTCATGCGGGCTCCTTCTCGGTCTCGCGGGACCGGGTTAAAGGACTCGGTCGGCGCGGGGCGCGCCGAACGATGCTACCAAAGGTAGGGGGTGTCGCCGAGGGTCACCCGAGCCACCACGTGAAGCGGTGCCGGACCCAGCAGGGCCGGCACCGCCTCGATCGGGTCGAGCGCGGATCGTCAGCGGGCGACGATCACCGCGCGGGCACGGCCCGCGCCGTCGAGCTCTTCGGCGATCGTGACGCTGCCGTCACCGGCCACCTCGAGCACGCTGTAGCCGCCCTCGCCGTCGGGGGTGAACCACGCTGCCACGGCGGTGTTCGTGCCCGGCACCCACGCGACGCCGCGGAAGACGCGCATCGTACCCGGGACGAGCTGCGCGAGGTCGGTGCCGCCGAGGTCGGTCAGCGTGTCGCCCGCGAAGCTGAGCACGGTGGCGAGGTCGTCGCCGACGGCGATGACGCGTTCGCTCTCCAGATCGGCGGACGCGAAGCGAGCGTCGTAGTAGTCGGTCAACTCGACCGTGTCCAAGACGGCCGGGGTGCCCGGATCGGTGAGGTCCGCCAGGACGACGTCCTGGTTGTCGACCGTGCTCAACAGGCGCCAGCCGGCCGCGGTCTCGAACACCATGGGACCGTTGCCACCATCGCTGTACGCGTAGGTCGGGTCGTCCTGCGCCACGCCGCCGGAGATGCCAAGCGTGTTGAGGCCGTTGTAGAGGTACGGCGCGGTCGGGTGCTTGATGAGGCCTTGGTAGCTGACCGTGGGCGTGTCGTCGACGAAGGTCAAGACACCCGTCGTCGTGTCGACGGTGAAGGTGACGACGACGTCGTTGTCGTCTTCGTTGACCCAGAGGTTGGTGCCTGCGGCGTTGAAGGTCATCTCGGTGAGTGCACACGAGTCCGGATCGACGTCGTTCGCGCAGGACAGGGTGTCGAAGTCGTCCATCACGTTGGTGGCGACATGACTGAACATGCCGTCGCTGAACTCGAAGACGTCGATGCGGGCGTCGCCCCAGTTGCTGTGGACCATCGAGGACACGAAGAGCCACGGCAGGGTCGGGTGCATGGTCAGGCCGAAGATGGAGTGGTCGGGGTCGAGGCCCGCGCCGGGAAGTGTGGCGGTGTCGACCGACGCGTACGCACCGGAAGCGAAGCGGAACGATTCGAGTTCGATGCCGGACGAGGCGACGACGAACTCTTCCGCCTCGAACGTGGCCGTGACCGTCTCGGCGGCGTTCACCGTGACCACGCAGGTGGTGTCGGTGCTGCCGGCCTCGCAGGTGGTCGCGTCCGCGAAGTCGAAGTCGACGAAGGCCGAGCCGTCGTCGGCCGTGGCGGTCAGGGTGACCTCGGTGCCTTCTTCGAAGGTGCCCACGAAGTCGCTGGCAGCCGTGTCGATGCCAGCGGGTGTCGACGTCACGGTGCCGGAACCGTCACCGGCCAAGGCGACCGTGACGTCATACGTCGGGGTCGGTGGGGTCGTCTGGGTGCACGCCGCGATCAGCAGCGTGAGGAGCGTGAGGGCGGCGATCGTCGAGCGGCGGATGTGGGGTCTTCGCGATAGGGACATACGTCATCCTTCCGCTTCGCTTCCGGCACGCTCTGTGCGACATCTCACACCGTTCAGCGCGGTTTCGGAGGCATTACGTCAGCCCCTCAAACACTTGTGGCCGGCGCGGTGGTGAAGACGGAGAAGCCGATCCGTTCACGGGCCATCCGCTTCGACGGGCAGCACCAGGTTGAGCACCACCCCGGCGATCCCCGCCAAGCCGATCCCTTCGACCGTGAACTCGCCCAGGTGGAACGCCATCCCGCCCACCCCGAACACGAGCACGACCGCGGCGATGATCATGTTGCGCGTCACGCTCAGGTCGACCTGGGCGCGGACCAGGGTCGAGACGCCGACCACGACGATCGAGCCGAACAGGATGACGAGGATGCCACCCATCACGGGGGCCGGGATGGTCTGCAGGACGGCGCCCAGCTTGCCGAGGAACGCCAGCCCGATGGCGACCACCCCTGCGACGGTCATGACGAGTGGGTTGAACGCCTTCGTGAGCGCCACCGCGCCGGTGACCTCGGAGTACGTCGTGTTGGGGGGCCCGCCTAGGAAGGCCGCCAACGCCGTCGCGAGACCGTCGCCGAGCAGCGTCCTGTGGAGGCCCGGTTGGACGAGGTAGTCGCGCCCGGTCACGGCTCGGATGGCCACCAGGTCGCCGACGTGCTCGATCGCCGGTGCGATCGCCACCGGCAGGATGAACAGGATCGCGGGCAGCGAGAAGGTGGGCAGCACGAAGGCCGGGGCGGCCAGCCAAGCGGCGTCGCGCACCGGGGTCAGGTCGACCATGCCGAGCGCGGCCGAGAGCGCGTAGCCCACGCCGATGCCCACGAGGATGGGGACCAACTTCCACAGGCCACGGCCGATGACGGCGGTGAGCACGGTGGCGGTGAGCGACACGAGCGCGACGGCGACGGCGCGTCCGCTGTAGTCGCCGTCGCTCGACAGGGTCGCCATGTCGACGGCCACCGGCGCGAGCGCCAAACCGATCACCATGATCACGGGGCCGGTCACGACCGGCGGGAGGACGCGGCGCACGATGTCGATCCCGCGCCAGCGCACCAGGGCCGCGAGCGCCACGTACACCAGTCCGGCCGCCATGAGACCCGAAAGCGTGGCCGAGACGCCGAACTCGGCCACACCGTACGTGATGGGCGCGATGAAGGCGAACGACGAGGCCAGGAAGACGGGCACGCGGAACCCGGTGATCACCTGGAAGAGCAGCGTGCCGGCCCCAGCGGTGAAGAGGGCGACGTTCGGGTCGAGTCCGGTGAGGAGCGGCACGAGGACGAGGGCGCCGAACGCCACGAAGAGCATCTGGGTCCCGAGCAGGACGGTGCGGGGGGTGAAGGCGTCGGCGGACGTTGGGGTCACGGGTGCTCCTCGCCAACTCGAACTCGCAGGAGCCTATCGCGCCGCGTCGTCGCGACCAAGGGACGGGAACGCTCCAGGTGGTGCGACCGTTTCAGGGCCGGTTCAGCGCGACCCTGTTCCATGGGATCAGGAGGTCCTACCCATGATCCGATCCGCACGCACCCTGTTCGCCACCCTCGCCGCCGTCCTCGCCTTCGCCGCGTTCGCCCAGTCCGAGACCCGCTTCGACCTCTACGACGACACCGGTCGCGTGGTGGGCATCGGCAAGATCGAGGTCGAGTCCGACGTGACCGACGTCGAGGTCGACCTGTTGCGCGGCTTCGAGGGCTTCGTGAGCGTCCTCGTCCCAGGTGCGGACGGTGTGAACGTCGCCTACGACGGTTTCATCGCGGCCGACGGGTCCTTGACCGTGACGGTCGACGGGGCCTTCCTCGATCTGGCGACGTTCCTCGCGAGGTTCGGCGACGACCCTCGGATCGACCTCGAGTACGAGGACCGGTTCGGCGACGAAGACGGGATCGGCGACGACGGCGACCGGGACGACGACCGCTCTCGGGAAGACGATGATGCCGATGACGACGACCGGGACGACGGCGACGACCGGGACGACGACGACCGTTCCCGCGACGAGGACGACGATGGCGACGACGCCGCCGACGACGGTTCCGACGACGGCCGCTCCGATGACGACGACGCCGGTGACGACGACTCGGACGACGGCCGCTCCGATGACGACGACGCCGGTGACGACGGCTCCGACGATGACTCGGACGACGACGACGCGGACGACGATGCATCGGATGACGACGACACGAATGACGACTCGGACGACGACGACGCGGACGACGACTGATCTCGCCCGCAGCCGCTGACCCCTTGCGCGTCGCCCCGGGCTCCGGGGCGGCGCGCTGGGCGGGGTGACCCGTTCGGTCTCGCGGCGCCGCGTCCCGGATCGATGGCATGTCTGCGCCGTGCCACGCTCGTAGTAGCCTCGAAGGAGCCCATGGTCCGCCACCTGATCCGTACGACCCTCGCGCTGCTGGCCCTGACCGGCGTGGCGTGCGCGCAGGCCTTCGAGCCTGCCCCCGGCGTCGAGGTGCTGCTCACCGACGTCGATGCGCGCGTGTTGGTCGGTTACGGCATCGTCGACGGGCGCGGTCTCGTCCTGGAGCTGTCGACCGATCGTGCCAGCCTGCTGATGCTCGTCGCGCAGCCCGACGGCGAGGTCTTGAGCCTGGACGGCGAACTGGCCGACGGACGCGTGTGGTTCCGCGACGGCGACACGTGGGTCGACCTGGCCACCCTCCTCGACCGTGCGGGGTTGAGCCTGCGCCTTGTCGTCGACGACGACGACGCCTTCCTGGTGGGGCCGGCACCCGGCTCGTCGCCGCCGAACGCTTCGCGTGACCGTCGGCGCGACCGGGGCGACGAGGACGATGACGGCGACGATCGTGACGACGACGGTGGCGACACCGATGACGACGCCGACGACGATGCCGACGACGCCGATGACGACCCCGATGACGACGCCGATGACGACGCCGATGACGACGCCGACTCCGACGCCGACTCCGACGACGACTCCGACGACGAAGACGACGCAGGCGACGACGTCGACGCCGACGATGACGAAGACCACGACGCCGCCGACGACTGAGCGATCGCCCACCCACCGTCCCCGCCCGCCCGGAGGAGCCCGCCCATGCCACCCGCCCACCTGCTCGTCGTCGAGGACGATCCGCGGCTCCAGGGTCTGTTGCGCGAGGCGTTCACCACCGCAGGTCATCGCGTCACGGTCGTCGGTACGGGGGGCGACGGTCTGGCCGCGGCGCTGGCTGGCGACGTCGACCTGGTGGTGCTCGACCTGCAGTTGCCCGACGTCGACGGCGTCGAGGTGGCGCGTCGTTTGCGCGCCGAAGGGGACGTCCCGATCCTGATGCTCACCGCGCGCGGCGACGTGGCGAGTCGCGTCGAAGGGCTTTACGCCGGCGCCGCCGATTACGTCACCAAGCCGTTCGACGTCCGCGAGCTGCTGGCGCGCGTGCACGTGCGTCTGCGGGAGCGTGAGGCCGCGAGCGGTGCGGTCGAACATGCGGGCGTACGGGTGGACGCGTCGACGGCGATCGTGTCGGTGGGCGACCGCAGCATCGTGTTACGCGACCGCGAGGCGCGCCTGCTGCACGTCCTGCTGGCGAACCCGGGGCGCGTGTTCGCCCGCGAGGACCTCGAGCGGCGCCTCTACGGCGACGACGTTCCCGAGTCGAACACCGTCGAGGTGTTCGTCTACCACCTACGCAAGCAACTCCAGGAGCTGGGAGCCGCGGACCTGATCCGCACCGTTCGCGGCAAGGGGTACACGGTGCTGTGAACGCGGAACACGCCGGTACGTCGCGGCCCTTCCCCCGTCGCTTGCGCACCCGGCTCGGCTCGCTCGTGGCCGGCGCCGTGGTCGTCTCCCTCCTGGGCACGCTCGCACTGACCGATGCGGTCTTCGGCCGCCTGCAGCGCTCCCAGCTGGAGGGCTTGCTGGCACGCGACTTGGGCCGGGTCCAGGCGGTCGTCCGCAGCGGCACGCCGGGGCAGGACTTCATGACCGACGGAGACGGCGCCGGTGACGTGCGGCTCCAGTTCGTGTCGCGCGCCGACCTGGTGGTCCTCCCGAGCACGTTCGAGACGCCGCTCGCCGCGTTCGACGAACCCACGTACGTGCGATCCGATGGCGGTCGAGCGCTCGTAGGCAGCGCTGCATGGGTCCTGCCGTCCGGGCTCGAGGTCGGCACGATCCGGATCGCCATGGACCTCGCCGAGGCCGACGCAGCGCGCGCGACGCTGCGCACCAGCTTGCTGGCGGCCGGGGCGCTGATCGCGGTCGCCGCCGGGGTGGCGGCGCTCTGGCTGCTTCAGCGTGCGCTACGACCGCTGTCGGAGCTCGCGGCGCAGGCGGCCGCGATCGATCCTGCCGCGCCGGCCCTGGCGCGCTACGACGGTCCCGACGACGAGGTCGCGGAGCTGGCGCGCGCGCTCAACGCGGCCGTGGAGGGCATCCGAGCCCGGCAGGACGCCGAACGGCACGCGCTCGCAGAGGTGGCGCACGAGCTCGCGGCGCCGCTCACGGTCGTCGCTGGCGAGCTTCGCGCGCTCGCCGACGCCCATGCCGGCGACCCGCGCTTGCGGGCCGCACGCGACGCTGCCGACGAACTGCTCCACACCTCGCAGGACCTGTTGACCCTGGCCCGGGGCGAGCTCGACCGCAGCCCCGACCTGAGCGTCGTGGACGTCGCGGAGGTGGCGCGCAGCGTCGTGGACGCCTACCCCGGCGTGTCGTTGGCGATCGGGACGGGGGACGCGCGCGTCTTCGCGCAGGCCGACCGGCTGCGCCAGGTGGTCCGCAACTTGGTGCGCAACGCGGTGCAGGCCGCCGGTGCGGACGGGGTTCGCGTGTCGGTCGGTGCGGACGGGGAAGACGTTCGCCTGGTGGTGGAGGACGACGGCCCCGGCATCGAACCCGACGTGTTGGCCCGCGTGTTCGACCGCTTCGTGAGCGGCCGGCCCGGCGGCGTGGGGGTCGGGCTCACCGTCGCGAAGCGGATCGTCGAGGCGTTCGAAGGCCATCTCGAGGCGTGGTCGCCGCCGGGGGGGCCGACGCGGTTCGAGGTCTCGTTACCGGGTTTGCAGGGGGCCTTCGAGACGGTCTGACGCCGCGGGACCCGGGCCGCGGCGGCGGCCTCGGCGCGTCGCCGCGCCCTTCGACGACCCGTCCGACCGACCCGTCGTGGTACCCTCCGGCCGACTTCATCGCGGTCAGGGACGCGTCGGCGCTGGTCGGCGAGCCCGTGCCCGACCGCTACGCCGCGCGCAGACGCGCCGTCACCGCACGTTGGGAAGGACCTTCATGCCCCGAACCTTCGGACACCTGATCGCCGGCCGCGAGGTCGCCAGCCCCACCACGTTCGAGAGCCACAACTCGAGCGACCATGCCGACGTCCTCGGCGTCTTCCCAGAAGCCACGCGCGAGCAGGTGCGCGAGGCTTGCGCCGCCGCCAAGGCTGCGTTCCCGGCCTGGTCGGCGACGCCGGCCCCGATCCGGGGCGAACTGCTCGGACGACTCGGCGAGGCGCTCGCCCGCGAGAAGGAGTCGCTGTCGAAGCTCGTGACCCGCGAGATGGGCAAGACGCTCAAGGAGGCGCGCGGCAGCGTGCAGGAGGCGATCGACACCTGCCGCTTCTTCCAGAGCGAGGGTCGGCGCCTCTACGGTCAGACGGTGCCCTCCGAGATGCCCGACAAGGAGCTCTTCACCTACCGGCGGCCGCTCGGCGTCGTGGGCATCGTGACGGCGGGCAACTTCCCGATCGCGGTGCCGTCCTGGAAGATCGTGCCCGCGCTCGTGACCGGCAACACGATCGTGTGGAAGCCCTCCGAGGACGCCCCGATGGTGGCGTACGCCTTCGCCAAGCTGATCGAAGAGGCCGGGCTGCCCGCCGGCGTGCTCAACGTCGTCTTCGGGGGTGGCAAGGAGGCGGCCGGCGCCTTCCTGGTCGACGCGATGGACGAGGGGCTGCTCGACAAGTTCGCCTTCACCGGGTCCACCGCCGTGGGTCGTCACGTCGGGGGCGTCGCGGGCCGCAACCTGCTGCACCCGACCCTCGAGCTGGGTGGCAAGAACCCGCTCGTCGTGATGCGTGACGCCGACCTCGACAACGCCGTGCAGGGCGCGCTGTTCAGCGCCTTCGCCACCGGTGGGCAGCGGTGCACGTCGGCCGGCAACGTCATCGTCGACGCCCCGATCTACGACACGTTCCTGAAGCGCTACCTCGAGGCGGTCGAGAAGGTCCGGATCGGCGACCCGAACAAGGTGCCCGACGTGCTGTACGGCCCGTTCATCAACCGCCGCTTCTTCGAAGGGTGGGTGGCGCACTACGACGTCGGCGCCGCCGACGGTGCGACGAAGCTCCACGGGGAAGGGCGCATCACGCCCGACAACCTCCCGTCGGGCTGGGCGGGCACCGATCCCGAAGCCGCCTACTACGGGTGGCCGACCGTGTGGGCGGACGTCACCCCCGACATGAAGCTCTTCCAGCAGGAGACCTTCGGACCGACGATCAACCTGGTGAAGGTCGACGGCATCGACGAGGCGATCGACGTGGCGAACGCCGTCGACTACGGTCTCTCGAGCGCCGTCTACACGATGAACCGCGACTGGGCCTACCAGTTCAAGAGCCGCATCGAGGCCGGCATGACGTCGATCAACAACACGACCAACGGGGCCGAGGCGCACCTGCCCTTCGGCGGGGTCAAGGGGTCGGGCAATGGCACGCGTGAGTCCGGCATCTGGGTGCTCGAGGCGTACACGTACTGGCACGCGGTGAACGACGACGTCTCGGGCAAGCTCCAGCTGGCCCAGATGGACACGGCCTACGTCGAACCCAAGGGTGCCGTGGACGTCGCCGGGCTGGTCTGATCGTCCCATCGGGGCGCGCCCCCCTAGGGTCGATCGCGCAGGGCGCGCCCTGCTAGGCTCACGCATGCGTGCGCTCACGGTCGTGATCGTCGCCGCGTTCCTCGCGAGCGCGGCGGCGCAGGTGTGCACCACGGAGCTGCAACGGGCGCTGCCGGGTCCGGGTGCGCTGCCCGGCCACGTGGCGGCCGCCCTCCTGGCCGAGGCCGTCCGGCTGGTCGAACCGGCCCTGCCCTCGCGTCGGACGGGCGACGGGCCGATCGCGGGGGCCGACGCCGCGGCCGCCGCGATCACCTACCTGCACCAGCGGCGCTTGCTACCCGACGGCTGGACGCCCGAGGGTCACACGCCCGACGCGTGGGCCACCATGCTGGCCCGGTTCGCCGCCGGCTTCCGACTACCGCCACCCGAGGCCACCGGCGCCGACACGCGCGCGATGCTGCAAGAAGCCGGACGCCTCGTCGAGACGGTCGGGCAGGCCGTGCGGCCGCTGCCGATCTTCGCCGTCGACGCCGACGGCGCCGTCACCCTCTTCACCGTGATCTGGAACTGGACGTCGCACCCGCGCTTGCTCGTGTACCGGCCCGCGGAGGGTCTGCGGCTGGGGGAGGGTGCCTCGCGGACCGCGGCGACCGCGGTGCTCGACGCGATGAGCACCTGTGCGGTCGAGTTCGACCTCTACGCTTACGCCGACGAAGCGGACGCCTTGCGCCTCTTCGTGTCGCAGGGGACCTCGACGCTGCAGCTGCTGGCGGTCGAGCCGGCCGGTCCCGCCACCCCCGCCACCTTCGCGGCCGACGACGTCGTCGACGTCCTCACCTTCCGAACCCCGGCGATGGACGGTGCCCGGGTCGCGAGCGTGGCGATCCTGGGACCGTCACCGGGCATCGGCACGGTGCTCTCGATCCTGACCCGGGTGCGGACGAACGTGGGCTTGACCGACCTGAGGGACGTCCTGGCGCTGCCGTGAGGCGACGGCAAGCGGACTACTTGCCGAAGCGCCGCTGCCGCTGCTGGAACGAACGGATGGCGCGCAGGAAGTCGATGCGCCGGAACTCCGGCCAGTACGCGTCGCAGAAGTAGAACTCCGCGTACGCCGATTGCCACAACAAGAAGCCCGATGAGCGCACCTCACCCGACGTGCGCACGATGAAGTCCGGATCGGGGAGGCCGGCGGTGTAGAGGTGGTCGTCGATGTCGGTCGCGTCGAGGCTGGCGGCGACGTCGGCCAGTGCGTGACCGGCGTCGGCGTGCTCCTGCAAGGCGGCGCGGACCGCGGCCACGATCTCCTCCCGGCCGCCGTACCCGAGGGCGACGTGCAGGTGCAGCCGGTCGTAGCGTTCCGTGGCCGCCTCCATGGCGCGCAGCGCCTCCTTCGACTCCTCGGGGAAGTCCTCGATGTCGCCGATCACCCGCACCCGGACCTCGTTGCGGTGCAGCTGCGTGTCCGAGAGGAACTCGCGCGCTTGGGCCGCGAACAGGCGGTGCAGGTGGGCGACCTCTTCGGGGTCGCGACCCCGGTTGTCGGTCGAGAAGCCCCACAGCGTCACGTGTCGGATGCCCAGGTCGAGGCACCAGGCGAGCACGTCCCGCGCCTTGCCGGCGCCGTAGTCGTGGCCCGCCTTCACGTCGAGGCCGAGCGCCTTGGCGAACCGCCGGTTGCCGTCCATGATGATGCCCAGGTGGTTGGGGACGGCGCCGCCGCGGACCTGCGCCAGCAGCCGGCGTTCGTAGAGCCAGTACAAGCCACGGTTCCACCAGCGCCAGGCGGTGACGCGGTGGTCGGGGCGGGATCGGGACGACGACATCGCAGCCGAGCCTACCGTTTCGGCTCGGGCCTCAGGGGAACGGGAGCGCTAGGGTCGCGAAGTCGGGCCAACGCGTGTCCTTCGCCGAGAGGAGCGGCGCGTCGTCGACCGGCCAGTCGATCGCCAGGTCGGGGTCGTCCCAACGGACACCACCCTCGGCCGAGGGCTCGTACGGTGCGCTGACCTTGTAGACCACGTCGGCCACGTCGCTCCTCACCAAGAACCCGTGCGCGAACCCGGCGGGAACCCACAGATGCGCCGGGCGATCGCCGCTCAGGGTCGCGGCGTCCCACCGGCCGTACGTGGCCGAGCGCGCGCGTAGGTCGACGACGACGTCGAACACCTCGCCGCGGAGGACGCTGACGAGCTTCGCCTGTGCGTGCGGCGGCGCTTGGAAGTGCAGCCCGCGCAAGGTCCCGCGCGTCGACCGCGAGTGGTTCTCCTGCACGAACGCTGGCAGGCCGAGGCTCGCAGCGGCGTCGTCGCGCCAGCGCTCGACGAAGAAGCCCCGCTCGTCGCGATGGGTGTCCAGCTCGACGAGCGCCACGTCGGGCAGGCGGGACAGGGGGCGCAGCCGCATGGGCGCGAGCCTAACCGACGCGAACGCAGGTCCGTGAGGGTGTGCTCGTCCCGAACGAACCCCACGGGACCAGGACCGAGCCATCAGCGGGTCGGCCGGGCACGACTCGTCCCGGTCCGAACTACGGCGCCACTCGCCGTGGCGCGGGACGTTGGCTCCATGCACGAATCACCCCGAATCGCGCATCATGGGATTGTCAGGCGCAGACGCAACCCGTACCGTCGTGCATATCGACACGAGGCCGACCCACGGGCGCCGAGGCGTCGTCGGCGGCCCCTGTGGGCCGCGGCGGCCGCTGGCGACGGCGAGCGTCCGGCCGGAGGAGGATCCGCATGCGAACTCGAACCCATGCCCGTTCCTTGACGACGTGGGTGGCGCTGGTCGCGCTGCTCATCGGTCTGGCGAGCGTCGGTCTGGCCCAGGACGAGGACTGGGCCGCCGTCGAGGAGGCCGCCCGGGCCGAGGGCAGCCTGCTGGTCTACTCCACCACCAGCCGCACGGCGGTGGCCGCCGAGGCCTTCTCCGCGATGACGGGCATCGCGGTCGAGGTGGTCCGCCTGGGCGAGCAGGATCTGATCCAGCGGGCCTACCAAGAGGCCATCGCCGGCGTGAACGCGGTCGACATGATCGTGGTCGAGGACTGGGTGGCGGCGCGCGAACTGCTCGCCAACACCGGCTACTTCGTCAATTACGTGCCCCCGACGGCGCGCGCTCTCTTCGCCGAGAAGTACCAGGACCCGCTGGTCTTGGGCTTCATCAACCGGGTGTTCGGCTACAACACCGAGAAGCACCCCGACGAGGACCCCTTCGAGAGCGTGTGGGACCTGACCACGGAGGCGTTCTCGGGCCGCGTCATGATCCGGGATCCCTCGATCACCGGTGAGCACCAGAACGCCCTCACCGAGTGGGTGCGACGCAGCGACGAGCTCGAGGCCGAGTACGAGCGCCGGTTCGGCGAGCCGCTCGAGATGACCGAGGCGAACGCCGGCCTCGAGTTCATCAAGCGCTTCCTGGAGAACGACCCGATCGTCATGACCAGCGACACCCGGATCGCCGAGGCGATCGGTGCGCGGGGGCAAGAGGATCCGCCCTACGGCATGTTCTACGTGTACTCGAAGCACCGTGACATCCCGCTCCAGGACATGGTGCTGGCCGAGAGCCGCGAGATCCAGCCGACCCTCGGGTACTACTACCCGATCATCCTCCAGCTGAGCGCCAACGCCCAGCACCCGAACGCGGCGAAGCTGTTCATGGAGTACCTGGGCACCCTCGAAGGCTTCGCGCCATGGGCCGACTCGCCCGGCGTCTACACGCCCAACCCGAACCAGGTCCCGTTCGAGGGCGACATGCCCTGGACGTGGTGGGAAGAGCGCATGTGGGGTTACGACCTCGACTTCGCGGCCGAGAACCGCGGCATCGTGCTCGACACGTGGCTGAGGTACGCGCAGCGCTGACCAGCCTGCGCTGACCGGCCCAGCAGGCTGCGTCAGCGGACACGCGCGTCGATCCGGGGCCCGTCGCATCCGAGCGGGCCCCGCGCCCACGCCCCGAACGACCGTGAGGAGGACGACCCCGGGTGCGGACCGCCCTGAACCGATTCCGGCTCGCCATCACCCCTCAGCGGGTGCTCGCGGTCGTGTTCCTCGTCGTGCTCGGCTACCTGGTCATCGTGCCGCTCGGCTTGATGCTGGCCGAGACCTTCGTGGTGCACCCACTCGAACGTTTCCAGATCCCCGGTGCCAGCGTCGGCGACACGACGCTGGCGCACTGGGAGCGCACCTTCGTCGGCGAGTCGAGCTACGCCTTCTTCTACCGACCGCTGCTCAACACGCTCACGATCTCGTTCGGCCTGTCGATCCTGGCGCTCGTGATCGGCGGGACGCTGGCGTGGCTGGTGGTGCGCACCGACCTGCCGTGGAAGGGCGTCATCTCGAACGCCGCCATCATCCCGTACGTCATGCCGTCCTGGACGCTGGCGCTGGCCTGGATCACCCTCTTCAAGAACCAGCGCATCGGCGGGGACCAAGGCATCTTCACCGCCCTCACGGGCATCGCCACGCCCGACTGGTTCGCCTACGGGCTCTTCCCGATCACGATCACGCTCGCGCTCCACTATTTTCCGTTCGGCTTCATGCTCATCGGCGGCGCCCTCCGCAACATCGACGCCCAACTCGAGGAGTCCGCGGAGCTGCTCGGCGCCTCACGCGCCACCATCTTGCGCCGGGTGGTGATCCCGCTCGTGCTGCCGGCGATCTTCTCGGCGTTCCTGCTCACCTTCTCGCGCGGTCTCGGGACGTTCGGCACGCCCGCCTTCCTGGGCGGTCCGGTGCGCGAGTTCGTCCTGTCGACCACGCTCTACGCCAACCTGATCGGACAGCGCCCCGGGATCGGCTACCTGGCCGCGTTCGTGATGATCGCCCTCGGGGTGCTGGTGCTCTACATGGACCACAAGATCCTGGGCACGCGCCGAAGCTTCGTGACGATCTCGGGCAAGGGGGCGCGCGCGGGCCTCGTGGCCCTGGGACGCTGGCGCTGGCCGTTGGCGACCGCGGTGATGGGGTTCATCGTCGCCGTGATCGCGGTGCCGATCGTGGCGCTGGCGATCGACACCGTCATGCTGCGCCCCGGCATCTACGCCTGGTCCAACTTCTCGTGGCATTACTGGATCGGCGAGGCGAGCCTGGCGATCGGGTTGGGCACCGGCGAACCCGGCGTCCTGCGCAACCCTCAGCTCATGCGCGCCCTGGGCAACACGATGCAGTTGGCGTTCGTGGTCGCCCTGATCTGCGGCGTGCTGGGCATGCTGGTCGGCTACACGATCGTGCGCCTGCGCGGCACCGTCGTGTCGCGCCTGCTCGACCAGATGTCGTTCCTGCCGTACCTCATGCCCTCCATCGCGCTCGGATCGATCTTCCTGGCGCTGTTCGCGGTGCCGCGCGGGCCGATCCCGTCGCTCTACGGGACCTTCTGGCTGCTCGTGATCGCCTGCGTGGTGAGCTACTTGCCGTACGCGGTCAAGGCCGGCGTGAACGCGATGATGCAGGTGGGCCCCGAGCTCGAGGAGGCCGCCATCATGGCCGGCGCCTCGTGGTGGACGCGCATGCGGCGGGTGCTGTTCCCGGTGCAGAAGGCGACGTACTTCTCCGGGATGCTGCTGCCGTTCATCTCCGTGACGCGCGAGCTGTCGCTGCTCATCCTGCTCGTGACGCCGGCGACCCAGCTCGCCACCACGATCACACTGCGCTACACCGATCGTGGCTGGTACCCGTACACCAACGCCATGGTCCTGATGCTGGTGGCCATCGTCATCACGAGCACCGTGGTCAGTCGCCGGCTGCTCAAGACCGATCTCGCGAAAGGGCTGGGAGGCTGAGATGCCATCGATCGTGCTGGACGGTGTCGCGCGCGTGTACGGCGGCAAGGTGCGGGCCGTCTGGGACCTGGACATGGAGGTGCCCGACGGCTCCTTCACGACGCTCCTGGGGCCGTCGGGCTGCGGCAAGACGACCACCTTGCGGATGATCGCCGGTCTGGAGATGCCCACCGCCGGCGAGATCCACATCGGCGACGAGGTGGTGTTCTCGCTCGCCAAGGGACGCTCGGTGCCGCCGTCGAAGCGCGGGCTCGGACTCGTGTTCCAGAGTTACGCCCTGTGGCCGCACCTGACCGTGGCGCAGAACATCACCTTCGGTCTCGAGGTGCAGCGGGTGGGGAAGGCGGAGACGGCGAAGCGGCTGGACGAGGTCGCCACCGCACTGCAGATCGACGGCCTGCTGGCGCGCTACACGAGCGAGCTCTCGGGTGGGCAGCAGCAGCGGGTGGCGATCGCGAGGGTGCTCGTGATGCGGCCCTCGGTGCTGCTGCTCGACGAACCGCTGTCGAACCTCGACGCCACCCTGCGGATGGACATGCGCGCGGAGCTCAAGCGTCTCCACCTCGAGACCGGGGCCACCGTGGTGTACGTCACCCACGACCAGCTCGAGGCCCTGACGATGTCGACGCACATCGCGCTGATGAACGGGGGGCAGCTCCAGCAGTTCGCGCCGCCGCTCGAGCTCTACGCCCACCCCGCCAACCGCTTCGCGGCCGACTTCCTGGGCAACCCGCGCATCAACCTGCTCGAGGGGCGGCTCGAGCGCGACCGGGTGGTCTGCGGACCGCTCGTCGTCTCCGTGCCGCCCGGGACCGTCGCCGCCGAACGGGGCGAGGTCACGCTCGGGCTGCGCGCCGAGGAGGTGCGGCTGCACGCGACGCCGGGAGCGGGTCGTGCACCCGCGACGGTCGCCGCCGTGCTGCCGACGGGTTCGGATTGGTACTACCGTGTGGAGATGGAGGGGAAGCCGTTGACGGTCAGGCAGAACGATGCGTCCCACCTGCGCCTCGGTGACGTCGTGCACCTCGAGGCCGTGCCCGATCCGCTCAAGCTCTTCGCCGGCGACGGTCGCGCGCTCACGGGTCCGGGTGAAGGGGCGGTGGCGTGATGTCGGAGGGTCACCTGCTGCTCGTGACCGGTCTGTCGGGCGCCGGCAAGACCGAGGCGATGAAGGCGCTCGAGGACCTCGGCTTCTTCTGCATCGACAACCTGCCGCCCGCCTTCTTGCCGCAGCTCTCGAGTCTACAGGCGCTCGCGGTCGATCACGGCCAACGCGTGGCGGTGGCGATGGACGTGCGCGGTCGCTCGATGTTCAGCGAGCTGTTCGCAGCGCTCGACCAACTCCAGGCCGAGGGCGTGCGCCACCAGATCCTGTTCCTCGACTGCGCCGACGACGTGTTGGTGCGCCGGTACTCCGAGACGCGCCGACGCCACCCGATCCAAGACGGCCACAGCCTCTACGAGCAGATCGCCACCGAACGGCGTCTGCTGGCCGAGGTCCGCGACCGGGCCGACCTGGTGCTCGACACCACCACCATGAACGCGCACGCGCTCAAGGCCCGCCTAGGACGCATCGTGCTGGGACGTGACGTGGAGATGCACCTCGACGTCGACATCATGAGCTTCGGCTTCAAGCACGGCGTGCCGCTCGACGCCGACCTGGTGTTCGACGTTCGCTTCTTGCCCAACCCGTACTACGACCCCGCCATGCGGCCGCTGACGGGTCTCGACCCGGTCGTGGCCGACTACGTGTTCGCACAACCGGAGACGAACCGCTTCGTGGACGAGGTCACGGCGCTCCTCGCGCGCTGGATCCCCCTCCACGCGGCCGCCGGGAAGGCGCGCCTGACCGTCGCGATCGGCTGCACGGGCGGCCAGCACCGTTCGGTGGCCATCGCCGAGCGCCTGGCACAGCGCCTGGGCGAGAGCTTCGAGGACGTCGCCGCGTTCCACCGCGACATGCCGAAGGCACGGCGGGCGAACGAGGTGGCCGTCCTCGGTCATGGCTGAGCGTACCGGCGACGGGCGCGGCCCGAAGGGCATCCGGACGCGGCGCGAGGCGCTGCTGGCCGTGCTGCACACGGCCGGAGGCGGCGACGTGGCGTCGCTCGCCGCCGTGCTCGGCGTGTCGCAGGCGACCGTGCGACGCGACCTCTCGGCGCTCGAGCGCCAGGGCCTCGTCGATCGTCGCTGGGGGGGCGCGCGCGCCCACGTGGCGGTGCGGTACCGGGAGGATTTCGCGCGCCGCGCGGCCGAACGAGCCGACGCGCGGCGGGCCGTGGCGTGGGCGGCGGCCGCTCTGGTGGAACCGAACATGGTGGTGGCGCTCTCGGGTGGCACGACGCTGACGCTGGTGGCGCGAATGCTCCGCGGCCGGCCCGTGAACGTGGTGACCAACGCCGTGAACGTCGCCGCCGAGCTCTACGGCGCGCGGGGGACGAAGGTGATCGTCAGCGGCGGGGCCCTGAAGGCGAACTCGTACGAGCTCGTGGGGGCCGCCGCCGACGCGATCATCCGCACGTACCACGTCGACCTGTTCCTGTTCTCTTGTTCGGGCGTGGGCGTCGACGGCTTCTACCGTCGCGACCGTGCGGAAGCGGCCGTGGTGCGCACCTTCCGCTCCGTGTCGGCACGCAACGTCATCTTGCTCGACCGCGGCAAGTTGGGTCGGACGAACCCGGCGCGCGTGGCGGGGTTCGACGAGGTCGACGACGTGTGGATCGACGGCCCGTTGGACGACGCGTGGCGCCGGCGCCTCGCTGGCGGTGGCGCGAACGTCCATGAGGTCGGGTCCGTCGCACCGGAGCTCGCGCGCTCCGCCCACGCGTCGGATCCGACGGCCGACCCGGCGACCGCGGCGTCGATGTGGCACACTGGTGCGCCGTGATCGACCTCCACACCCACCACGACCGCTGCGGCCATGCGCTCGGCACCCTGACCGACGTCGCCGAGTGGGCGCTTGCCGCCGGCGTCGAGGTGCTGGGGGTCTCGGACCACGCGCCGCGCTTCGCCGACCCGCTCGATCACCCGCTGCCGTTCACCCAGATGGCGCGCTCCCAGTGGGACGGCTACCTGCGCGAGGCGGCCGCCGTGCGTGAGGCCTACCGGGGTCGCTTGGACGTGCGCGTCGGCGCCGAGGTCGACTGGATCCCGGGCACCGAGGCGGCGGTGCGGGCCGGCCTCGATCGGCCGGAGCTCGACTACGTCATCGGTAGCGTGCACGAGGTCGGCACGTGGAACCTGTTCCACCCCGACACGTGGGACGGGGCCACGCCCGACGCGTTCCATTCGCGCTACTGGACCGAGGTCGCCGCGGCGGCCTCGAGTGGGCTGTTCGACGTCCTCGGCCACCTCGACCTGGTCCGTGCGCGCGTGCCGGCGCCGAGCACGCAGCCGCGGGACGCCATCGAAGCGGCGCTCGATGCGATCGCCGAAGCCGGGGTGGCCGTCGAGATCAACGGCTCGGGCCTGCGCCGCGATGGCCGACCGTTCCCGGACGCCGGGCTGCTGGCTGGCTTGGTCCGTCGCGGGGTGCCCATCACCTACGGCTCGGACGCGCACGCGCGCGAGCATCTGGGCATGGCGTGGGACGAGGCGGTGGCCTCACTCGCCGCCCTGGGCGTGTCCGAGATCGTCACGTTCAGGGCGCGCCGGCCGGTACCGTTCGCACTGCCGGCGGGCATCCGGTCGTGATCTTCACGACCCTGGGCGGCCTCGCGCTCTTCCTGCTCGGGATCGAACGCATCGCCCATGCGCTCCAGTCCGTCGCGGGTCCCGCGGCACGGCGCTGGATGGCGTCGGCCACCCGTTCGCCCTTCCGCGCGCTCTTCACCGGCGCGGCGGTGTCCGCGGCCACGCAGAGCGGTACCGCCACGGCGGTCACCGCGCTCGGCCTGGTCGCCGGCGGCTTGGTGGCGGTGCGCGAGGGCATCGCGCTGTCGCTGGGCGCCAAGATCGGTGCCACGCTGGCGATCCAACTCGCGGCCTTCGACGTCGCCGCCTACGCGCTGCCGCTCATCGGCGTCGGCTTCGTCCTCACCCTCTGGGCGCGCACCCGCGGCCTGGGTGGCCTGCTGCTCGGCGGCGGCATGCTGTTCCTGGGTCTCGACCTGACCGTGGGCTCCGTGGGCGGCCTGGCGGGCACGCCGCTCTTCGACCTGGTCGTGAACGAAGCCGAACGGCAGCCGTTCGCGGTCGCCCTGCTGGGCGTCGTGCTCGGCGGTGCGCTCGCCAGTGCCAACGCCGCCGCGGCGGTCGCGCTGGGGCTGTTCGTGGCCGGCGCGGTGAACCTGCCGACCGCCCTGGCGCTCGTGGCCGGCGGCAACGTGGGCAGCACGCTGCTGCCGCTGCTGAGCGCACGTCGGCTCGACGCCGCGGCGCAACGGGTGGCGACGATGCACCTCGCGATCAAGGCCGTCGGGGCCGGCGCCCTCGTGCTGGCGATCGGACCGGCGGCGCAGGCCGTGGCGGCCCTCGGCGGCGACGGTGCTCGGCAGATCGCCAACGCGCACACGCTGTTCAACGTCGTCGTGGGCCTCGTCGGCACCGTGCTGGCCGGACCGATCGCCGCCTTGGCCGGACGCTGGATGGCCGATCGCGACGAGGAGCTCGGCCCCAAGTACCTGCGTGACTCGGCGCTCGACGACCCCGAACTCGCCAAGGCGCTGACCCTGCGCGAGACGGTGCGCATCAGCGACCACGTGGCGGTGATGACCGAGCTCGCCGTCGGCTTCGTGCGAAGCGGCGACTGGGACCCGGAGCACATCGCGGCGCGCGAGGCCAAGGTCGACCGGCTGACCCATCACGTGGTCGACTACCTGGCGCGTCTCCGCGCCGCCCATGGCGACGACCCGGTCTCCGAGCGTCTGCTGCTCATGGCGACCGAGCTCGAGCACGTGGGCGACCAGATCCGACGCCTCAACCGGCGCGAGGAGAAGCTGCGCGCCGAGGGTGTCGAGTACAGCAAGGATGGGCGTGCCGAACTGGGTGCGACGGCCGATCACGTGCACGAGCGCATGCGCAGCGCCTTCACGGCCCTGGCGACCGGCGACGTGGCGATGGCGCAGCGCGTGATCGACGGCCGGCCCGAGCTCGAAGCCGACGTGGCGCGCATGCGCGTCGCGCACCTGGCACGGCTCGAGGCGCGTCTGCCCGAGGCGCGGGCGTCGAGCTCGCACCACCTCGAGGTGCTGACGCTGCTGCGACAGGTGGACGCCAGCGTGACCCGGGTGGCGGGCTGGGTGGTCGACGGGGTGCGGTGACCCCGGCGAGCCCGGCGAGGCCGTCGTAGCCTGACGGGATGGAGCCCATGACCCGCCGCCGGTTCCTCGCGCTGGCCGGTACGAGCGTTGCGCTGGCTCTGGCCGGCCGCGGCGTGTGGGAGACGTACCGTTTCGACGTGGTCCGGCAGCGCGTGGCGCTCGCGGGTCTCGAGGCGCCGCTGCGGCTGGCCTGGCTCTGCGACCTCCACTACGGGCCCTACATCGGCACCGGTTCGGTGCGGGCGTGGGTGGACGCGACGTTGCGCGAGGCTCCCGACGTGGTGGTGCTGGGGGGCGACCTTGTCGACGTGCGGGCCGGCGACGTCGAACCGCTCATGGGCGAGCTGGCACGTCTGCGCGCGCCCCTGGGCGTGTTCGCGGTGTGGGGCAACCACGACCACGGCCGCTTCCGACGGATCGAGACCTTCGAGTCGCGGCTCGAGGCGCTGGGCATCGAGCTTCTCGTCAACCGGGGGGTGAAGCCCCGCGACGACGTGTTCCTGGCCGGCGTGGACGACGCCCGCAACGGACGGCCGAGCGTCGACCGAGCGCTCCGGGAGCGGCCGTCGGGCGCCGCCTCCCTCCTCGCCACGCACAACCCCGACCTGCTGCCGCGCGTGCCGGTCGACGTGGGCTTGACCTTGGCGGGCCACACGCACGGCGGCCAGGTCCAACTGCCCTTCGTCGGGCCGGTGATCACCTCGTCGCGCTACGGTCGGCGCTTCGCCGAGGGCTGGGTGGCGGGTCCGGCGCGCGGCTACGTGTCGCACGGGCTGGGGGTCGGGCTGGTGCCGATCCGGTTCTCGTGCCCGGCGGAGCTGGACGTTTTCGACTTGGTGCCGGAGGCGGACGAAGGGAGCCGGCCGGAACGCACGCAGGCGACGCGTTCGTGACGCCGTCGGGCTACGTCCTGCCGTTTCGCGCGACGTCGGCCAGCACCGCGGCGCGCACTTCGGCGAGCCTCTCGAAGCCACTTGGGTAACGCAGCCGGCGCACCGGTACCCGGCGCACCACGTCGGCCAACCGTGCGAACCGGGCCGAGCGGAGGCCGCTCGCCTCGACCAGGCCGGACAAGAACGAGTACCGCACGAGTGAGGTCACGCCCTCGCCGAGGCCCAACCGCTCGATCACCACCTCGCCGCCGTCCGTGCGCTCGGGTAGGTACAGGGCGGCGAGCGGGCGCTCGACGTCGCAGAAGCGCCCGAACCCGCCAGCCCCGACGCGCGCGAACAGCTTCTCCGAGGCGGGCTGGACCCGCTCCAGACCGTGGTCGCCACCCAACACCCTGCGCGCCCCTTCGGGCCAGAAGCGCATCTGCGGGTAGCCGGGCCGGAGCCAGACGTGGTCGTTTCGTGGTTCGAGCGGCGCGACGTCGTCGCTCATCAGCCGCAGCCCGGCGGCGACGAACGACGCGACGAGCGTGCTCTTCCCCGCGCCGTGGTCGGCCAAGAAGGCTGCGGCGCCGCCCGGTGTCTCGACGCTCGCGGCGTGCAAGACGGGGACGCCGCGCAACTCGAGCCAGTAGGTGAGGACGCTCCCCAAGAACCAGATGTCGATCGCGAACCGATACTCGGGTCGATGCAAGATGCAGGCGACACGGTCGTCCTTCACGAAGAAGTCGGCGGCGCCCATGAACCGCAGCACGTGCCACCCATCGACCTCCCGGACCTCGCTCGTGGCGACGCCGGTGGTGGCGTCTCGGCTCTCGAACGTCGCCGCTGCCGCGTCCCACCCTGCAGCGAGCGGCGCCGCGTCGACGAGCTCGAAGGAGAGGTCAACGGGGCCTGACGCCGGGGTGAGATGGAACCGGAACGGGTGGCAGGTCCGGAAGGTGACGCCGTAGGCCGACCAGGTCCGCTCGCCCGCTCGGTTCACGGACGGCGTTCCAGCACACCGCGTTCGAGGAGCTGCGCGACGAAGCGGTGGAGGTCCGCGTGCACGGCCGCCGAGTCGACCTCGTAGGTCGTCGCGACCGCCGCGGCGACCGTCGCGAGGTCACCCTCTTCCTGCATGGCGCGCCACAGCTGGGCGGCCACGTCGTCGAGCACGAGCGGCGCCGACCAACCGGCCGATCCGACGTACACGCGGTCTTCGAAACCGACGGCGACGACGCCCTCGGCCGGGCGTAGGGGGCCGTTCCAACCGTCCATGACCTGGACCGCGTGGGTCGCAGCAGCCGCACGACGGTGTTTCATGCAGTGCTCGGGTGCGAGCAGCGACCACCCCTTCTCGCGGCGCTGCGTGACCGGGTTCCAGTACCCGAGGTCGGGCTCGTTCCAGGCGAAGCTGATGGGGTCGGGCTGCCCGATCCAGTACGCACCGCTGGGCCGCCGGCGCTGCCAGCGAGCGAGCCACGCGTCGTACGCGGCGCCCTGACGTTCGGGTGCTCGGTCGACGAGGTCGTAGGCGCTCACGCACGCCAGCACGCGGTCGGGTTCCTGGGCGACCAAGGCGTCGCACAGGGCGGCCGGAGCGTACAGGGGCGCGAAGACCACGCGATTCGCTGCGCTCGAGGTCGCGAGGTAGCGGCGGAACCGGTCTCCAGACAGGGCACAGTCGTCGACGACCACGCGGATCGCGTCCGGGTCGCCGTCCACGTCCAGTTGCTCGGACGTCAAGCCGAGCGCGTAGGCGAGCATCCCGAGCACGATGAACCCGCCGCGCGGGACGGCAGTGAACCGGAAGCCATCCAGCGTCGCTCGACCGAACCGCGCGAGGAGAGCCTCGGCCAAACGTCCGGCGGCCGCCTCCGCTTCCGGATACCCCACGTGGTGGAGGTGGGGCCAGACGTGCTCGACCTGCCAGCGCAGGGCGCCGAAGCGTTCCATGGCGAGATCGTCGAAACGCCCGACGATGCCGATGAGCCCGGCGGGATCGTGGCGCGCCGCGATGGACGCGGGCTGGACCTCGTCCCACAGCGTGGAGACCGTGACACCCCGGGCGAGATCGACGGCGGTCGCGCGGGGATCAGGGCCGTCGGGCGAGGCGGCCGGGATCGGCAGGAGCAGCAGGTCGGGTGGGCGGGGTTCCATGGTCATGGGTTCGGGGTCACGAGTACGACCCCACGTGGATCGACGCGAGGTCGACCATCGGGGTGCGGCGGCCCGACGAGGTGCGTCTGGACCGCCGCGGCGAGGGGGCTCAGCTCGGCGTCTGGTAGGGCTTGCACTCGAGGACGCTACCCGACAGGAAGCTGTCGGTGCTGATGCAGCCGTCGACCTGGGTCAGGTCGACGACCTTGCCCCAGTCCTGGAGCTTCGGGGCCGTGTACGCGCGCTTGGCGTCGTTCATCGTGTCACCTCCTCTCCAGGTCGACCATAGCGGCCGGCGCTCACGGGATTCTCACGACGCTCGCTGGCACCGTGGGCGGGGGCGACGAGAAGGGACCGGTCATCCCAGGGGAGGACCGGTCCCATGGACATGCCACGGTCAGTTGCGACCAACGGCCGGTGGACAGCCGTCCGCGTGGCCCGGTGGGTTGACGCTGCCGTTGAAGCAGTCGCCGCCCGCGTGCGTGTTGCCGACCTGGGTCAGCGCGACGACGTTGCCCCACGTCGTGAGCGTGGGCGCCTGGTAGGCCTTCTTGGTGTCGTTCATGGATGCACCTCCTGCTCTGTGGCGAATTTCATACCCCACCACTCTGGTCCGCCGGTCCTTACGAATCTCTCACAATCCTGAACGGCGCAGCCACATCTCCAAGCTCAACGCCCACCAGAAGGTCGCTGCTGTGGGCTCCCCGGCGCGGACACGGGCGTAATGGGCCCTGAGCGGCGCGGGATCGACGAAGCCGAGGTCGGCCATCCGCGGTGCCACGAGCAGGTCGTCGATCAGCGTGACGCCCCGTTGTTCGAGGGTCCGACGGAACAGCGGGCTCGGATCGACCTTCGTCGCCGACCGACGCACGCTCTCGGGCACGACGCCCCGCATCGCCTCCCGCGCCAGCCGTTTCGGTTGGGTCAGGCGCTGGACGACCCAGGCTGGCGCGGCGATGACGAACTCGGCAAGGCGGCGGTCGCTCCAAGGGTCGGCGAAGGCGAGACCGCGTTCGGCGTACATCGTGTTCGCCCAATCCATCGTGGCAATCTGCATTCCGGAGAAGACGGCGCGGTACCGTTCGCGCCGGGCCGAGCCGAGCAGATCGACGGGCGCGTCGAAGCCACGGCGTGGCCGCGCCCCCAGGTCGGCTGCCGCAAGCAGGGCCGGCGCCACCCAAGCTTCGGCGCGGACGGGGCTCCCGGCGCGGGCGTCCACCGCGGGGCGCCTCGAGATCGGCGGCCCGGCCAGCAGGTCGCTCACGGCGGGCCGCAGCAACGTGCGCTCGATCGCTTGGGCCATGGACACGCGGCGCCACCGTCGGTAGTGTCGGAGGTCGTCGAAGGCCGCACGCCAGCGCCGGTTCAGCAGCAGGCCGACGACGTCGGGCACCGGTTCGCCGGTGAGCAGGTCGCCGCGGTTGCCGGAGAGCACGACGCCCACCCCGTCGCCGGCCGCCTGACACAACGCCTGTTCGATCAGTTCCTGGTAGACGCCTACGAACGGACCGTTGCGGGGAGGACCCACGGCTGGGTAGCGGGAGAGGGGCCAGAGCTCGTCGGCGGCCACGGCCGCCGCCGTGAGCCCGTAGTACGCCACGATCTGGTCGCTCACCGCACGTTCGTCGACCTCGTGGAGCTCGGTGAGCGCCCAGGAGTACGTGTGGATCCGGCTCGGGTCGTCTCCCCGTTCCCGCGCGATCAGCCCCGCCATCGACGCGACGGCGCCGGAATCCACGCCGCCGCTGAGCAAGACGCCCACGGGTCGCTCGCTGCGAAGACGGTCGTCGACGGCTCGTCGGAAGAGGTCTCGGAACGCTTCGGCGTACGCGCCTTCGCTCCGGAAGCGCACGCGGTGCTCGGGATCGACGTCCCAAGCCCGCTCCACCCGCGGTCCGCGATCATCGACGACGAGGGCGTGACCCGGCGGCAGGCGGAAGACCCCATCGAACGGCGTCCAGGCGTGGTCCTCGAACCTACCCACGAGGTGAGCGGCGATGGCGGGCGCGAACAAGCGTGGCGTGACCCCAGGGGCGGCCAGGACCTGCTGGACCTCGGAGGCGAACCAGAGGCGACCGCCATCCCACCGGTAGACGAGCGGCCGCATGCCCATGGCGTCGCGCGACGCGAACAGCCGACGCCGGCGCGAATCCCAGCACACGAACGCGAAATCGCCGACGAGCCGGTGGACCCCCGTCTCGCCCCACGTGTCGAGCGCCGCGGCGAGCAGGTCGACGTCGCTCGCCCGTTGCGAGACGCCTGATGAGCCGTGGACGGCGGTGACGAGCGCTTCGCGGTCGTCGAGCCGGAGGTCGGCCATCAGGACGCGAGCGCCGTCGGGGTCGACGCGCGGTTGCCGTTCATGGCGGGATTCGGGGGTGACGAACGTGCTCTGGTACGCGAAGGCGACGCCCGGGTCCGCCCACGTCGTGACGCCGTCCCGCCCGCGGTACGCGGCTGCGGCGCTCATGGCGTCGAGGTCCTCGACCGCCACGGGGCGTCCGCTGAAGTCGACGATTCCGCAGAGCCCACTCACGGCGTGCGTGGGGGCGGGGATGGTGTGGCGCCTGGGCCGTCGGGCAACCGTGCGAACCGATGGAGGTCGGCCAGGTTGCCCAACACCACGGCGTCGGCCACCTCGATCCACGCATGCGCCTGGGGTACGCCCGTCTCACTACGGGCCACACCGATCCTGAGGTCGTTGGCGACGCCGAGGCGCGCCAGCCAGATCCTGGCGGCGAGGGCCTGCGTGAAGCACGTGGCGCGCGGGACGCGACGGCTCGCCCACCTGATCTCCTGGGCGACCCGGACCGCGCGACGAACGTCGGTCCGGGCGTCCGGTGCGGGCTCACGATCGAACAGGCGTCGGGCGAGGCGGAAGGGGAGGACCCACAGGGCCAGTCGGACGAACGTCACCAACGCGAGCACCGAGGCGCGCCGACGCGCCCGCGTCCAACCGGTCTCGCGATCAGCCACGCGTTCGTTCGCCGACGGCGATCAGCCCGGTTGCGCGCAGGTCGTGGAGCAGCGCACGCAGGTCGCGCTCGCAGTCCTCGCTGGTGACGTCGTACGTGTCGGTCACCAGCGTGATGAGCTCGCGGAGCGTGGTGGGCGCCTGGAGACGGCGCCAGACGACGCTGCCGACCTCGTCGAGGCCGAAGTACCGGCCCGTTCGGGCGTCGAGGATGACGGTCTCACCGGGGATGTCGGTGAACGATGGTTCGCCGACCACGGACAGGGTGGCGTCGACGGGGATGTCGTGGGATGCGTGCATCAGCGTCCTCCGGGTCGGTCGCGGCCGGACGGGCGGACCGGATCAGGGCCAGACGATCATAGGTGGGTGTGGCGCGCGACGTCGGCGGGGTCCGTCACTCGCGCACGGGTGTAAGCGGCCGCGCAGCGGCTCGTGTTCATGAGCGGCTAGACTCGAACGCCGCCCCTACCGGCGGGACCCGCAGGGGTCCGTCCGGAACGTCCCGGGTCGGCGCGACGGAGCACCGATGCTCGTGAGCGACCGTGACGCCAGTTCGGCCGGGCAGGACGAACCGGTGCCGGCCCCGGCACCCGTCGCCACCTCGTTCGCGCTCTCCTGGCAGCTGCTGAGATCGATCACGCGCTACTCCCGCCGTGAGGTCGCCGTCGTCATCGCGTTGACGCTGGCGTCGGGGGCGGCGTCGGGCGTGGGGTTGCTCATGCTCGTCCCGTTGCTCGGCTTGACGGGCCTCGACGTGGGTCAGGGCAGCGTCGGTCGACTGGCCGACGTCATGGCCGGCGCCTTCGCCAGCATCGGCGTCGTACCGACGGTCCCCGTCGTCCTCCTGCTCTACCTCGGGGTCGTGACCGTGCAGGCGCTCCTCCAGCGGGCGACCGCGATCCGTTCGGTGCTCCTGTACCAGGGATACGTTCGCGCGCTCCGGCGACGGGTGTACGCCGCCATCGTGCGCTCCTCGTGGCTCTTCTTCGCGCGCCACCGCAGTGCCGACTTCACGCATGCGTTGACGCAGGAGGTCGAGCGGGTGGGCGGTGTGAGCCAGTCGCTCGTCGGCCTCGTCTCGCGGCTCATCCAGACCGCCATCTACCTGGCGTTGGCGCTCTTCGTCTCGCCGTGGGCGACGCTGGTCGCGGTGGCGAGCGGTGTCGCGCTGTCGGCGCTGCTCGCCCGCGCGACGGAAGCGGGTCGGGCGAAGGGTGAGGAGGTCTCCAAGGCGTACGAGTCGCTGTTCGCCACCATCGCCGAACACCTCGCCGGCATGCGGGTCTCGAAGAGCCACGCGACCGAGGCCGAGCACCAGGCGCGCTTCGCGGAGCGGACCGACGCGACCGCCGGATCCATGGCGGCGGTGGCGCGGCACCAGGCCGCCCTCTCGGTGTCCTTGCAGATCGGGTCGGCCGCCATCCTGGCGGCCGTGTTCTGGTTCGCCCTCGAGGTCCTCAGCCTGCCGCTGGCGGGCATCCTGCTGCTCCTGTACGTGTTCGCGCGCCTGGTGCCGTTGGTGACGGGTCTACAACGACAGGTCGTCGGCATCGTCCAGCGGCTGCCGGCGTTCGAGCGGATCGAGGACCTCGTGAAGCGTTTCCGAGGGGCGGCGGAGGCGATCGGTGAGGCCAAGCCCATGGCGCTTCAGTCCGCCATCCGACTCGAGCGGGTCGGCTTCCGCTACGACGAGGGAGCGGCGGTGCCGCCGCTGTCGGACGTCGACCTGGTCTTCCCGGCCGGCACCACCACGGCGATCGTCGGGCCGTCGGGCGCCGGCAAGAGCACGTTGGCCGACCTGTTGGTGGGTCTCGTCATGCCCACCAGCGGCCGGGTCACCGTCGACGGCGCGACGCTCGAGGGGAGCGCGGTCGCCGCTTGGCGGCGCAGCATCGGCTACGTCCACCAGGACACGTTCTTGTTCCACGACACGATCCGCGAGAACCTGCGCCTGGTGCGCCGTGAGGCGACGGACGACGAGATCGACGAGGCGCTCCGAGCGGCCGCGGCCGAGTTCGTGTACCGACTCCCCGAGGGTCTCGACACGGTCCTGGGCGACCGCGGCGTCCGCTTGTCGGGTGGGGAACGACAGCGGGTGGCCCTCGCGCGTGCGCTGCTCCGGCGACCGGCGCTGCTGGTGCTCGACGAGGCGACGAGCAGCCTGGACGCCGAGAGCGAAGCGGCGATCCAGCAGGCCCTCGAGCGCATGAGCGGTCAGCGGACGATCGTCGTGATCGCCCACCGGCTGTCGACGGTGCGCAACGCCGACGTCATCCATGTCGTCGAGGCCGGCCGCGTGGTCCAGTCCGGCACGTGGGCGGCGCTCCTCGCCGACCGCCACGGGCGGTTCCGCGCGCTGTGCGAGGCGCAGGGCATCGTGACGCCCGTGGCGGCGGACGCGGCCCCGGTCGCGCCCGAGCGTGCCTGACCGCTCGCCCGGCGACGTCCTCATCGTCGGGGCAGGTCCGGCGGGGCTCAGCGTGGCTCGGAGCCTGGAGCGCCGTCGGATCACCTCGCGGGTCCTGGAGAAGGGACGCGTGGGTCAGACGTGGCGCGACGTGTACCCCTCCGTGCGGTTGCACACACGGCGCGAGGCCGCGGCGCTGGTCGGGCTCCCGCTTCCGTCGACGGCGCCGACGTTCCCGGACCGGGCGGCGTTCCTCGCCTACCTCGAGGCCTACGCGCGATGGGCGCAGGTGCGGGTGACGCGAAGGCGCGCCGGTCGAACGCGTGCACCGCGAGCGCGACCTCTGGCGGCTCGAGGGCCCGACCGGCGCGTGGTCGGCGCGCCAACTCGTCTGGGCCACAGGCGTGTGGTCGGCGCCCGTCCTCCCGCCGTACGCGGCCGCCTCCGCCTTTCGCGGGCGAGCGTTCCACGTCGCCGACCCATGGACCGTGGACGAGTTCGTGGGTCGGCGCGTGGTGGTCGTCGGTGGCGGGAACAGCGCCAAGGACGTGGTCGTGGCCGCGGCCCACGTGGCCGAGCGGGTGGTCGTGTCCGTTCGGGACGGCGTCGTGTTCGTCCCGTACCCGACCCGCTGGACGCAACCGGTCGGCACGTGGCTGCGGCGCTTGCCGGCCGGCTGGGTGGATCGTGCGCTGCGAGCGGTCCGCCGCTCCTTCCCGGAGCTGGGGCTGCCGTGGCCCGCCGTGCCGATGCACCAGGCCGTACCGGTCGTCGGGTTCGAATGGGTCGACGCGGTGCGGTCGGGGCGGGTGAGCGTGCGGCCGGAGGTCGTGGGCACGACGCCGACCGGCGTTCGGTTCCTCGACGGCAGCGTGGAGGACTGCGACGTCCTCGTGTACGCGACCGGGTTCCGGCCGGCCCTCGACCCGGTCGGTGCGTGGGTGACCTGGCGCGACGGCCGCTGGCGGTCCACGCATCCGGATCTGCACCTCGTCGGTGCGAACTACCCGGCGCTCGAGACCTTCCTGCAGCAGTTGAGACGCGAAGCGCCGGCCGTGGCTCGCGCGGTCAGGGCGCGCCTGGTCGCGACCCGACCGCCGGCGCGCCGGTCGCCGACCGCCTAAGCGGCGTCCGCGTCGACCATGGGGATCCTGAGTGGCCGGCCATCGAGCGAGAGCGCCGGCGCAGGAGCGGTCGAACCGGCGTCGATCTCCACGGGGACGCCCCTGGACCGTAGGAGTCGGTAGGCGCTCAGCACCGTGAGCGTCGAACGCTCGTCGGCCGCGACCCGCAGCAGACGCATGCTGCGGTGAAGGGCGCGACGGAGCCCGCGCCACGCCCAGGACCCGACCCGCCCTGGCGCGGGCAGGGGATGAGCGCCGCGCGGCCAAGCGGACGGATCGTCGCCGCGGCGGATGCGCCGACGTGTATCCGCCACCACCGGCAGGACGCGCGCCAAGGTCACGGTCTCGCGCAGCGTCTCGTGCAGCCACATCCACGACCGCAGGGCGTCGACGGGACCTCGTTCGCGCCACGCGCCCAGGTGCCAACGGCGCAGCGTCCACCACGAGGGGGTGCGCAGATCCAGCCGCTGCCGCTGGGGGTCGCAACGATCGACGAACACCCCGACCGTGTACCCGACGCCGAGCGACGACGCCCGCGCCATCACGGACCGATGGTTCACGCCCGCCCGTGCGACGAGCGCCTCGAAGTCGGCGTAATCACGTGGTTTCACGCGCCAGCCGTCGCTGCCCCAACAACGGTTGAGAGCGAGCCCGAAGACGACGGCGTCGGTGGGATCGGGAACCCGGAGGCGCGCACCCTCCCACGACACGGTCTGCGCGTCCGCGAGCGCCGCGGCGGTGAGGCGACGCGCCACGCGCTCCGCAGGTCGCTGGTTGTGGATGTTGTGGACGATCCGACGGTGCAGGTCGATCTTCAGGTCGACGCCGGCATGGTGGAGATGGGCGACCTCATGCCCAAGGTACTCAGGTCCGTGGAGCGCGAGCATGTCGTCGCCGAGCCCACTCTGCCAGGCCACCGTCCAGCCGACGGTGGTCGCGACCCGGCACGCGATCGGAACGTCTTCCTCGGCGACGACCATGTCGACGTCGGCGTACCCGCGAAGGCCAGGCGTCGGGTACACGAACTCCGCCACGTGGAAGCCTTTGAACACGAACGGGGTCAAACCGGCTTCGTTCCACGCCCTCAGCAGGTCGGCGATGACACGTCGAGCGGTCACGTGGCGAGCCGAGAGGTAGAGGAACCCGGCTCGTAGCTGCGCGCGCTGGGGGTGCTGCGGCAGGCGGGTGAAGGCGTGACCGACGAGGCCAGTTGCCCTCAGGGCCTCGAGGGACGGTTCGGACGTGGCGTCGCCCAGGAGGAATCGGTCGAGCGACGAGGTCGGCCGCGGGTCCGTCTGCGTTGGCATTCCCATCATCATACGGGGCGCTGGACGTACGTCCGTGCCCTCGCGGGTGCTCGGACGAGCCGTCGTGGCGCAGCTGTCGTGAGACGACCCGATGTACGCTGGATCGCGATGAACGACCGTATCGATCGCATCCTCGTTCGCCTCTTGGTGCGACCTTGATCTTCGTCCCCACCGCCGTGCAAGGCGCCGTGATCGTCGAGGTCCAGGCACTCGCCGACGACCGCGGCATGTTCGCGCGCACCTACTGCGCCCACGAGTTCACCGACGCCGGCCTGAACCCGATCGTCGCGCAGGCGAACGTCTCCTTCAACCACCTCGCCGGGACGTTGCGGGGCCTGCACTTCCAGCGGCCACCGGCGGCCGAGGCGAAGCTCGTGCGGTGCACGCGGGGCCGGGTGTACGACGTCGCCGTCGACTTCCGACCCGACTCCCCCACCTTCTTGCGGCACGTGGGGGTCACCCTCGACGCCGACCTGCGCAACGCCCTCTACGTGCCCGAAGGCTGCGCGCACGGGTACCTGACACTCGAGGACGCGTGCGAGGTGGCGTACCAGGTGAGCGAGTTCTACACGCCGGGGGTCGAGGGTGGTCTGCGCTGGAACGACCCGGCGCTCGGGATCGATTGGCCCGGGCCCGTGCGCGTCATCTCCGACAAGGACGCGGCCTGGCCTTACCTGGAACCCTGAGCGGCACCCCTCGCGCGCTCGTCGCGGCGAAGGTCCACGAGGTCCGGGTGCTCGACGTCGACGGACGCCGGGTCGCGGGCGGCGTGGTCGCGGTGCGCCTGCCACGCCCGGTGCCGCTTCAGCACGGTCACCGGGACGGACGGCACCCCCGCGGCCCGAGCGATCGCGAGGCGATGGACGCCGTCGACGAAGATGACGTCGCCGTCCCGGCCGATGCACACGACGATCTCGTCGAGCTCGGGGGGCCGCGCCTGGCGCCTCTGCAGGGGATGGTCGTCGGGCTCGCGGGCCAGCTCGACCTGCGATCGGTACCCGTCGCTGCGAACGCGTTCGAACAGCCGCTCGAGCTCCTCGAGACGACGCTCGACGGCCTCCAGGGTCGTGCACCCGTGGTAGGGGAGCTGGCCGTCGCCGAGTCCCTTCATGGCGTAGTCGTAGAGCTCGGTCTCGCTCCACGGCACGCCGCGCTCGAAGTGTGCGCGCACCGACGCGTACACGAAGTGCTCCGCGAGCGGCGTCACGGCGAGGTCCCAGTCGCCGTCGACGACCAACGCGACGGCCGCCCGGATCCGCAGGTAGTCGGCCCGCTCCATGGGGATGTACGTGGTGATGACGGCGGGGTCGACCCACAGGTTGCGGAGCGGATCGATCGGGGCGACGTGGTGACGGCCCGTGCGGAACCACGTCACGGCGCGGAGCTGGTGCCGGTAGAGGTACCGCGCGTGCAGGCGCCGACCGGCGTGGACGCCGGCGCGGGCGAAGCGCTTGATCACGGGCTCGGTGCCGGCGGACCGGCCAACTCGAGGAAGCGCTCGACCGCACGTTCTGGACGCATCTCGTGGAGCATAGCAGGTGCCCGGAAACCGGTGCCCACCCAGGGCGCTTCCCCGCGCCATGCCTCGAGCATCGCGCGGGTGAGGCCCTCGACGTCGCCGATCGCCACGAGCGCTCCGCTCACGCCGTCCTCGACCAGCTCGTCGATGCTGGCGCCGTCGCTGCCGATGACGGGGACGCCCAGGATCAAGCTCTCGATCACCGTGTTGGGCAGGTTGTCGACCTTCGATGGCAGCACCGACGCGACGGCGCCGGACACCGCCCCGTACGTCAACGACTTCTCGACCTTGCCCAGCACGGCGACGTGGTCCCCCTGCGTCCCCCAGCTCGCCCGGTACGACGCCAGCGTGCGCTCGTCGATGGGGCCGATCCACACCATCCGCAGCGCCGGCTCGACGCGCCACGCCGCCGTCAGCGCCTGCGCCACGAGGTCGGTGCCCTTGCGCTCACCCAGCGACCCGAAGTGGATCAGGTAGCGCTCGGGGAGGGGGAACGGGAAGGTGGTGGCGGGGATCGTGCCCAGCTCCGCCGGCGGCCGCACGACGCCCACGTCGAGGCCGTACGTGCGCCCGAAGAAGTCGGCCAGCAGTCGACTGGGCGCGTAGACGGCGTCGGCGCGTCGCATGATGCGGGCGTCCAGCCGTTCGACCCACCGCGACGTCCGGGCCTGACGCGAACCTCGGGCCTGGTCGTAGAGGGTGCGCGAGGTGCTGATGCGGATGAGGTGACGCCGTCCCGCCGCGCGCGCCACGAACGCGCCGGTGAGGTTGTAGTTCGAGCTCTGCACGACGTCGAACGGCTGCGCTTCGTGCCGTCGCTCGAGCGCGCGGGCGAGCCGCCGGGCGTTGGCCAGTTCGACGAGGACGTCCGCCTGCGGTCCGACGAGCGGGCGCAACGAACGCGCCGCACCGCGAACGAGCAGCGACCGTTCGTTGGCGACACGTTCGACCCGCAGCCCTTGGTACTCGACCACGCCCGGCTCGCGGCTGGCGACGAAGACCTCGGCTTCGAGGCCCTGGTCGGTGAGCGCCTTGGCCATCTTCAAGACGTACGCGCCGACACCGCCCGTCGCGCCTTTCTCGGTCACGAACTCGGGGGTGAGGAAGGCGATCCTGGAGATGGACGGGGCGCGGTCTGGGCCGATCACCACATGGTCGCGCCGTTGCGCGCCCGTCTCTGCAACCGTCGCAGTTGTCGATACGCCACGATCCGAAACGGTGAGAGTCGGAAGCCGAACGACCGGTACACCGTCCAGTAGGCCAAGACGCGTTGGCCGGAAGCTCTTCAGTCGCCCGGCCCGGGTGTACGTGTTGCCGACGAAGTAGGGCATACCGCGTTCCCGGATCTCGTCGCGCTCGGCCGGGCGCGAGTTCACACATCAGGTCGAGGAGGTACTTGGGCGTCGTCGCACCAAGCTTGGATCGACTGGGCGCCACCGTTGTTCCCGCCGTGGCGACGGAAACTCACCTTGACGTCGGGCAGGTCGACGACCGGGTGCTCGCGCCGCGATCCGGACGACGGCGGCGACGTCGACGTAGAGGTCGCGGAGGGTGTGGAAGCCGTCCACGTTCCGCAGCGCTTCGGTCTGGAAGATGGTGTTGCAGAAGTACATGGACGTCTCGCCGGCGAACCATGCCAGTGGCCAGATCACCGGCGCCGCCGCCCTTGGACGCGTTGGGCTTCTGCGACTGCGTTCGGCCCTCCGCGTCCATCACCCGAACGCCGGTGCGGATCAGGCCCGGCGCCGTGGGCGTCGTGCAGGTCGCTCGAGAGCGTCCATGCAATACGCCGCGAAGTCCGGGTCGAGTCGATCGTCGTCGTGCAACAGGAGGAAGTACGTGCCTCGCGCGAGCTTCAGGCAGGCGTTGAAGTTGTTGTTCGGCCCGATGTTCTCCTCGTGCCTAACGTAGCGCACCCGCTCGTCGGCCATCGAGGCGACGACGCTCCGACGTGTTGTCGGTGGACGCGTTGTCGACGACGAGGATCTCGAGGGGCTCGTAGGTCTGCGCCAACGCGCTTTCGACACGCCTCGCGGAAGTAACCCTCGGCCCGGTTGTAGGTCGAGATGGCGATGGTCAGCAGAGGTGATTGCATTCAGGTCCCCTCGTTGTCGGCACGCTCCCAGATGCCGCGGTCTTCGTCCCAGCGCTTCAGAACACGAGCAGGAACCCCGCCCACGATGGTTCTCGGTGCCACGTCGCGCGTGACCACGCTGTTGGCGCCGACGATCGCCAACTCCCCAATGGTGACACCAGGGCTAATGACGGCGTTCTGACCGATCCAAGCGCCGCGACCGATCTTCACCGGTTGGACGGGGTCGATGCCCTGGTACTTGTACGGAGTCTCGCCGGTGCCCGTGGCGTGGGTTCCGTCGGCCACGTAGACGTTCGAGGCGAACATGACGTCGTCGTCGATGACGACGGACTCGAAGACCACGACTTGAAGCGATCCCGTCGCCGTGACCCGGTCGCCGATGGTCAGCTTCGGTTCGAAGCGCTGCTCCACGTGGTCTCCGTCCGGGTGCCGCATCCAGCCGCCCGGATATCGAACGTTGCACTTGAGTTGGCTGTTCGCGCCCAGCTTCACGTCCGTGCCGATCGTCATGCACTCGGGATGAAGGATGGAACGTGGCCACCGCATCTCGAAGCCCTTCGGCTCGTTCGCGAAGGTCGGCAGGGTGCGGCGTTCCAGGGCGCGCTCCCACCCGAGGTGGAAGCCTCCCAACGCGTAGCGGGTTCCACGTCGGATGAAGTCGCTCATGGGCCGATCATGCCACCTCGGTACGCGGGTGCGGGGTTCATCCGAACGGTACGTCGCGTCGCAACGCCAGAGCCGGGTACCGGACCTGTCGGATTCTCACAGGAGTTGCCGCCGTCCGCCCGTATAGTGGCTCGCGCCTGGGATGGGTGACACGGGTCCACCCGCGGGGCGGCCCGTTTCCGATCAACTCCTGTGATTCGCTTCCGGGTCGCGCTGCGTCCCGCCTCATACGAAGAGAGTGCTCATGCGAGAGTTCCATCGTAATCAGCGAACGCCCTCGGACGAAACGAGCACTCGGACGTCCCTCTCGCGCATGCTCGACCTCATGTCGCCTGCGCAGCGGCGGCGACTGTACATGCTCCTGCCCTTCGTCGCGGTCAACGCCTTGATCCAGGTCGTGGGAATCGCGTCGATCATGCCGTTCCTCGCGCTCGTCTCCAACCCGGAAAGCGTCCGGACGAACGCCTTCTTGCGCTGGACGTTCGAGACCCTCGGTTTCACGGACGAGGGTCCCTTCCTGGTCTTCGTGGGCGTGGGCGTGCTCGTCGTCCTCGTCTTCAGCAACGCCTTCGCTGCCTTCACGCACCTCCGGCTCATGCGCTTCTCTTGGGACATGAACCACCAGCTCTCGGTGCGGATGCTGCGCGAGTACCTCTACAAGCCGTACGTGTTCTACCTGGACCAGAACACCTCGGGGTTGGCGAAGAACATCCTCGGCGAGGTCAAGCAGGCGGTGAGCGGGTTCCTGGTGTCGACCACCTCGCTCGTTGCGCAGTCGATCAGCGCCCTCTTCATCCTGGGGCTGCTCTTGATCGTCAACCCAGCGCTTGCCGGGCTGACGTTCGCCTTCCTCGGCGGGACCTATTGGTTCGTCTTCGGCCTCTTGCGCCGTCGATTGTCCGCGGCGGGCAAGCGTCGCTCCGGTGCCGACAAGGCCCGCTACAAGGCGGCGAACGAGGCCTTGTCGGGCGCCAAGGAGATCAAGCTGCTCGGGAAGGAGCAGCCGTTCCTCAAGCGGTACGTGCGACCCGTCTCGTAAGTACTCGCGGGCCATGGCACAGCAACAGGTGTACGCCTTGTTGCCGCGCTACGCGTTCGAGACGTTGGCTTTCGGCGGTCTCCTGGTGATCGTGTTGTACTTGTTGGTCCGCGAACAGAACCTCAGCGCCGTGCTGCCGACGCTGGGCGTGTACGCGTTCGCGACGTACCGGTTGTTGCCCGCCCTGCAGAGCATCTTCGGCTCGTTCTCGTCCATGCGCTTCAGTGCCACGGCGGTGGACCTGCTCCACGCCGACCTCGAGCTCGCGCAGCCGGTGCCGACGATCGACAGGGACACCATCGAGCCGCTGCCGTTCCGCGATCGGCTCGAGCTGCGAGGGCTGACCTTCGCGTATCCGAACGCCCCCCGCTCGGTGTTCGACGACTTCGACCTGAAGGTGCAGGCCCGCACCTCGGTGGCTCTCGTGGGTGCGACCGGGTCGGGCAAGACCACCGCCGTCGACTTGATGCTGGGCCTGCTCACGCCGCAAGACGGACAGCTCACCGTGGACGGCGTCCCCGTGGATCGTGACAACGTGTCCTCGTGGCAGAAGAACCTTGGCTACGTGCCGCAGCAGATCTTCCTGGCCGACGACACGGTCGAGGCGAACATCGCGTTCGGCGTGCCTTCCGGCAAGGTCGACCGGGCGGCGGTCGAGGCAGCCGCGCGTAAGGCCAACATCCACGATTTCATCGTCGGGGAACTACCCCACGGGTACGAGACCGAGATCGGCGAGCGTGGGTCTGCGCCTCTCCGGCGGTCAGCGGCAACGACTCGGGATCGCACGAGCGCTGTACAACGACCCCGAGGTGCTCATCCTGGACGAAGCGACCAGCGCGCTCGACAACGTCACCGAGGACAGCGTGTTCCACGCGGTGAACGAGATCGGCAAGAGCAAGACGATCGTCATGATCGCCCACCGGATCTCGACCGTGCAAGCGTGCGACATGATCCACCTGCTCAAGGAGGGGAAGATCGTCGCCAGCGGCTCGTACGAAGAGTTGCTCGCTTCCAGCCCCGAGTTCAGGACCCTGGCGCGGGTCGACGACGCCCGGGTGGGCGCCGTCGCCGGCTGAGCGAAGCTTCCGTCCAGAAGCGCGTGCCAGCAGGCCGCCTGCGTTCCGCCCCGCGAGCGGACGAGGGTCGGTTGCCGCCCGCGAAGCGTGGTCGCCGTGCCGAAGCGCGGGCCGGCGCGCGCGTCGTCGTCGTGGTTCGTCGAGGCCGGCGGACGTGCTGACGCCCTGCCCTTCCGGCTGTGGGTGACCCGCGCCTGGGTCGGGTCATGGGGCTCGTGACCGGGAGGGTCGCCGCTCCGCTCCCGGGGCTGATCGCACTGTCCTGCAAGGCATGGCATGCCGTCTGGACGGCACCGGGTCGTCGCGGCATCGGGCCTGCACGAGAAGAGCCGCGCCCCGATCGGGGCGCGGCTCGCTGACCGAACGTCGCGACGAACGTCGCGGCGTCAGTAGTCGGTCGATCACTCGGCCGGGGTCGTGTAGGTGATCTCCAGGACCGCCGGGACGCCACCGAACGTATCGACGGCGATGTTGTTGCTCACGTCGCTGTCGTCGCTGTCGATCACGAACGCGAGCGCGTTGCCCGAAGCCCAGCCGCCGCGGTCGACGATCTCTTGCACGATCGTCGCGAGGTCGGTCGTCTCGATCGTCGGATCGGGCGTCGTCGCCTGAACCCACTCGACCGAAGCCGTCGTGGTGGGTCGGCCGCTGATGTCGTTGTTGCCGACGCTGTCGACGTACACGAACGTCCCGGCGTCATCGGCCGCTTGGCCCTGGATCTGGAACGTCGTCGTACCTTCCGAGTTGATCCGGGCGAACGTGATCGTGGCCGAGGTGATGGTCGAACCCTGGGGCACCGTCACGTTGCCGAAACGAAGGCCCACGATGACCTCGCCGCGGTCCGGATCGCCGGCCTCGTCGAACGCCAGGTCGAGGTCGCCGCTGACCAGGTCGACGCTGCCGGCGGGGTAGGCGTCGTTGATGAAGTTCACGTACTCCTCGGCGTCGTCCGACTCCTGGAGGATCGTGAAGGTTTCGGTGACTTCGCCGCCCGGCACCACGAAGGAAGCCGTGACGGTGGTGTCCGCGTCCATCGTGACCACGCAGGTCGCGTCGGTGCCGCTGCAGCCGCCGCCGGACCAGCCGTTGAAGACCGACGTGCCGTCGGCCGCAGCGGTCAGCGTGACCACCGTGCCCTCGGCCAGGTCGACCGCGGTCTCCTCGGTCTCGCCCACGGCGAGGTCGATGCCGCCGACGTCGCTGGTGACCGTCCCCTCACCTGCGCCCGTCTTCTGGACCGTGAGGTCGAAGGGGCCCTCGACCACGACGTCCGCGGTGAAGGTAGCGGTGACGTTGGCGTCGTCGTCGAGCGTGAACACGCAGTCGGCGCCCATGCCCGCACCGGCGCAGTCGCCGCCCCAGCCAGCGAACGTGGAGCCCGCAGCGGCTTCGGCGGTCAGGGTGACTTCCGTGCCGTCGTCGAAGTCGAAGGTGTCGACCGCGTCGCCGGACGTGACGTTGATGCCCGCCGGGGTGCTGGTGACGGTGCCGGTGCCCGTCTCCTTCGACGGCGACCGTCACGGTGTTCTGGGTGGTTGGCGGCGTCTGCTCACCGCAGGCCGCCAGGACGACCAGGAACGTGGCCGCGATGGCCAGACGAAGGATGGTGGGTCGTTGGGTCATGGTGGTGCCTCGCTTTCTCAAGACGACTCGTTGGCGGACGGCTCCCGGCACCCTTGCCGGATCGAGCGACTCGCGCGCCTAGTACACCCGCTGTGTACCGCGTACGGCTCCGCCCACCTGTGATGTTTGCACACCTCCGTGGCGCGCCTCACGGAGCGGCGGTACGCCGATCGTGACCGCACGTCCAGCATCGCGCACGCCGGACGGAGGACTCGTGTAACATTCACGTTCTGATGAGTGAGCAGAGCTTCGGCCACCGCGTCCACGCTTCTGCTCGCCGTGCCGGGGCGGCGGACGACGTGCACGAAGCACGTGTCGGCCGACCCCACCGCTCGAGGCGGATCGTCACGTTGCTGGCGCTTGTGTCGCTCACCCTCGCGTCCTGCACGCAGTTGGTGCCCACGCCGACGCCGGGGTCGCCCACGATCTCCTCCTTCACCGCCGACCCCGCGCTGGCCCCGGCCGGGACGGCGGTCACGCTCGCGTGGTCGGTCGACGGAGCGAGCGCGCTGCAGCTCAAGCCAGGGTTCGGCGACGTCACCGGGGTCGACTCGTTCGTGGTGACGCCCGCGGCGACCTCCACGTACACGCTCGAGGCCACGAACGATCAGGGCGTCGTCAATGCTTCCGTGACGGTCACGATCGGCGACGTGGCCGTGATCGAGAGCTTCGACGCTGATGGCGCTGCGGTCAACCCGGGCTTGCCGGCTTCGCTCTCGTGGGACGTGACGGGCGCCGAATCGCTGTGGCTGGTCGAGCCCGGGTCGGACGAGCGGATCGACGTGTTCGGTCTGACGTCCTTCGGGATCGACGCGGCCCTGCCGGGTGCCTACACGCTGGTCGCCGGGACCGAGGTGGGCGAGGTCGAGGCGCAGGCGTTCCCGGCGCGCGACGTGCCGGCGTTCACCGTCCTCGTCGCCGGCCAGAGCAACGCGCAGGGCATCAACCTCGCCGCCTCCGCCGCCATGGACTTCATCTCCGCCAGCGACGGCGTCCGGATGTTGGGCAACGATTACGTCTGGAAGCCGGCGTACGAGCCGCTCGACGATTGCACCTTCCAGTTGGACTCGGTGAGCGTGGACCCCGACGGTGGTTGTGACGACTTCGGCGACAACAACTCGGGCGTCTCGATGGGCGTGAGCCTGGGCAATCGCTTGACGGCGGCGAACGGCGGCGACGTGTTCTTGATCCCGGCCGCCAAGGGTGGCAGCACCTTGTCGGCGTGGTCCGTCAGGGGACCCCACCAACGTCGGCACCCTCTTCGGCAGCGCCGTGACCCGGGCGCACTTGGCGGAGACCGAGCGGGCCGCCCCGATCGGTCACAGGTTCGACGGCGGCGCGTACGGCGCGATCTTCTGGTACCAGGGCGAGTCCGACACGAACAGCGCAAGCGAGACGAACGTCTTCACGAGCAAGACCGACGCGGTGCTGGACGGCTTCCAAGCCGAACTCGACGCGCCCGTCATCCTGGCGCAGCTCGGCCGGCGCGGTGAGACCGACACGGATGACGTGGTGCTCCGCAACGTCCTCTACCAGCGCGTGCGCGAGGCCCAGCGGACGCTGGCGACGGGGGCACAGACGTCGGAGGGCCTGGCTTCGACTACGAGCCGGCCCGACACGTTCCTCGTGGTGACCCACGACCTGCCGATGGCGGCCGGCGACGGGCGTCACCTGTCGGCCGAAGCTCAAGAGGAACTCGGCCGACGCGTCGCGCTGGCCGTGCGCGAACACCTTTGGGGCGAAGACGTGGATGGTTCGGGTCCGCGGCTCGAAGGCGTCGAGCAGGTGACGAGCACGCGGATCGAGGTGCACACGGATCGGACGCTCACGCCGCCCGCGTCGACCGGTCCAGGTGCGTACGATGGCTACTTCGCCGTGTTCTCGGGCGGCTCGTCGATACCGGTGACGTCGGTGACGCTCAAACCCCTTGACGCCAGCGTGATCGTGATCCAGCTGGGCGCCCCCGGGCCCGACGCCGTCGTGCGCTACATGCCTCCCCCCGGTTCGATCACTGATTTCGTGGGAGACGTGGTTCGCGCCGCAACGTGCGCGGAACCCCGGCCCGGCACGACGCAGTGCCTGCCCCTGCCGGCGTTCGGCGCGAGCGCCGACGCAAGTTCGCTGCAGCGGCTCCAGTTCTTCTTCGACGTCGACCCCTTGGAGTGAGCCCGGGACCCGAACGTCAGCCGTAGGCATCACGGCCCGCCGCTGGGTGACGACGCCACGTCGGCCACCGTGACGGAAGCGACGGGGGTCGCGGCTCCGCGTGTCATATGTTGACCACGAACGCGCTGACGCCGCTGCGTCCCATGCTGGAGGCGGCGATGTCGTTTCGCGCGTTGGTGGGAGCCAGGATGCACCAGCGAGACCACGCCCGCGAGGGAACGAACGCCGTGACGTCCGTGCCTCGGCGTGCGCCCCCACCGCTCCGGATGGTGTGGTTCGCCGCCTTGCTCGCGCTCCTCGGGGGTTGTTTCCAGACGGACGTCGACCCTGGCGACGAGGCGCCCGTGATCTCCGCGCTCTTCGCCAACCCCCAGGTCGCCACCGTCGGGTCCGACGTCACGGTGTCCTGGAACGTGAGGGGCGAGGAGAAGCTTGCGCTTCGGCCGGGCGACGTCGACGTGACCGGCGCGTCGTCGACCACGGTCACCCCCACGGCCACCACCACCTACACGCTCATCGCGGAGAACGCGTTCGGTTCGACCGCCCGGTCCGTCCGGGTCGTCGTCGAGCCACCGCCGCCCGGCGCGCCCGAGATCGTGACCTTCGACGCGGACCCGGCCACGGTGACGGCCGGCGGCTCGTCGACGCTTTCGTGGTCGGTGACGGGGGCGGACACCGTGGGTCTGGAGCCACCGGGTGTCGACGTGGCGGCCTCGTCGTCGCGCGTCGTGACCCCGACGGCCACGACCACCTACCGGCTGACGGCCACGAACGAGGCGGGGTCGGTCAGCCGGACGGTGACCGTGACCGTGGAGGCGGTCGTACCGCCGCCGACGATCGCGACCTTCACCGCCTCCCCCGGCGCGGTGCCACCCGGTTCCTCGTCGACGCTGTCGTGGTCGGCGACGGGGGCGGACGACGGTTCGCCTCGAGCCGCCCGGCGTGACGGTGGCGGCGTCGTCGTCGCGGGTCGTGACCCCGACGGCCACGACCACGTACCGGCTGACGGCCACGAACGAGGCGGGTTCGGTAAGCCGCGTCGTGACGGTGACCGTTCTGCCGCCCGAGCCGCCCCCGCCGGGCGGCCGGGTCTTCAGCGTGTTGATCGCGGGTCAGAGCAACGCCCAGGGCGTGAACCTGGACGATCCACTCGACGCGCTCGCGTACATCGACGCGGCCGACGATGTCTGGATGCTCGGTAACGACTACCTCTGGAAACCCGCCTACGAACCGCTCGACGATTGCACGAACCAAGCGGACCGCGTGAGCCTGGACCCGAGCAGCGGCTGTACGAGCTTCGCGTCGAACAACTCCGGCGTGTCGTTCGGCGTGAGCCTCGGCAACCGGCTGTCGAGCGTCACCGGTGACGTCGTGATCCTGATCCCGGCCGCGAAGGGCGGCAGCTCGCTGAACGAGTGGTCGGAGGGGTTGGGCACGGAGGATCGGTCGACGCTCTTCGGCAGCGCCGTGCACCGTGCGATGTTGGCCGGAGCCGAGCAAGGGGCTCCGTTGGACCGCGTCTTCGGGGGCGACGCGTACGGTGCCGTGGTTTGGTTCCAGGGCGAGACGGACACCGCCGCGAGCTCGTTGGCGAACGCCTATGCCGAGAAGACCGACGACGTGCTCGAGGGGTTCGTCGACGCGCTCGACGCGCCGATCATCTTGGTGCAGCTGGCGCGACGGGGCCTCACCGACGACTCGGACACGATGGCGCGCAACCTGCTCTACCAGGTCGTCCGCGAGAAGCAGCGACGGTTGGCCGAGAGCGCCCGGCTGCCGGACACGGACGGGACGGCGTCGCCGATCGCCCGCTCGGGCACTTACCTGGTCGTGACGCACGACCTGCCGATGGCCGACGGTCGCCACGTCTCGGCGGCGGGCCAGGTCGAGTTGGGTCGCCGGATCGCGCTGGCGATCCGTGAGCACCTCTGGGGCGAGGCCGTCGACGGGTCGGGTCCGCGGCTGGTGGCCGTGGACAAGCCGTCGAGCACCACGGTGCGCGTCCACACGAATCGAGCCGTGAACGAGCCGGCGGTGACGACCGCGGACGCGTACGCCGGTTACTTCTCCGTGTTCGCGGACGGCGAGCGGGTGCCGATCGACTCGATCGACCGCCACGAGGTCGACGACCGGGTGATCCTGATCACGCTCGGCGAGAGCGTACCGGGGTCCGTCGACGTGCGCTACATGCCGCCGCCCGTGCCCACCGAGGTGGTGGGCTTCGAACCGGACGTGGTCCGGTCGGCGACGTGCTCGGACCCGATACCGGGGACGGGGCTGTGCTTGCCGTTGCCGGCGTTCGGCGCGTCGGCAGACGCCGTGACACTGGAGCGGCTCGAAACGTTCTTCGAAAGCGACCCCATCGAACGGTGACCTGAAGCGCCCGCTGCGTCGCGTTGGATCCTTCATGGCCGAATGAGATCGCCCCAGCTAACATCGCGTCCATGCATCGACTTCGTTGGATCGTTCCCCCTGGCTTGCGGTCTTGGTGGCGATCGTCGCGCCGGAAGGCGCGTGGACGGTACGGACCGAAACGAGCGCCGTCCGTGCCAGGGGCGCCGACCTTCGGAGATCTCGTGACGCACCGAAAGCGCTGGCTCTTCGACAACCTGCCACCTGAAGCTGCCGAGTACCAGTACGACATCTTCACGAAGGAGAGCCAGAGGCGGCTCGCGAAGCGTTTGGGGTTGAGCACCGCCGAGGTGTACTTGAGCAAGGTGCCGCTGAGCGACGCCATCGAGTTCATCCGCCGAGAGCGACTCGAGCGCTTCGTCCTCAAGCCCAACTTGTCGCGCAGCTCCATCGGGTTTCGGTCGCTCGTTCGCGAGGGGAACGTGTACAGGGACGTCCGCAGCGGCACCGTCCGGCCGCTCGAAACGATCGAGCTCGCCCTTCGCAAAGAGACGAAGTCGCTCGAGGCCGACGATGAATGGATCCTGGAGGAGTTGCTGGCGCCTGCCGACGGATCGACCGCGCCGCTCGACGATTTCAAGTTCTACTGCATCGGGGGACGCACGGAGCTGATCTACCATGGCTGGCGACGCGTTCGACCCCCCAAGAAGTGGCGGAGCTGGTACAGCCGAGCGTGGGAGCCGGTGCAACCTTCGGTGAAGGGACCCAACCAAGGGGTGGCGCGCGCGCCGATCCACGGCCGGCAACTTCTCGAGGTGGCAGAGTTGGTGTCCGCCCGCCTGGCGTATCCGTTCATCCGCGTCGATCTCTACAGCACGTCTCGCGGCGTCGTGCTCGGCGAGTTCACGCCCGGGCCCGGCGGTCGACACAACTTCGTGCCCGAGTGGGACGACCGTCTCACGCGGCGGTGGCTGGAGACGGCCCGTGAGCTGGAGGATGGGATCCGTTCCGGGCGCATTCAACCGCTGACGCGGGACGATGCCCCTCCTGAGATGGCGGCGGGCGGCCATCGCTAGGTTCTCCGGCGTTCACCGCGACATCCAGCCGGGGTGGCCGAGGCGCCCTTCTCGCTGCGCCGGCGCCGCGCCGGCGAGCTTCGGCGGGCGTGGACGACGTGACGAGGATCCCCTGGCTCGATCTCGGCAAGGTGAAACGAACGATTCGAAGACTCGGGACCGCGGGTCGGCGGGCTGGCGCCGGCGCTGGGGGTGACGAAGCCTCCACGGGACCACGTTTCGGCGACCTCATCACCCATCGCAAGGATTGGCTGTTCGAAACCCTTCCCGCCCGATCGGCCCAGTACCATTACGATCTCTTCGACAAGCAGAGCCAGCACGACATGATCACGCGACTCGGTCTTCCGGTCGTCGAGCGCTACGTGGCCAACGTACCGTTGGACGCTGCCTTGGCGTACGTGGAGCAACACCAGCTCGAAGGGTTCGTCATCAAGCCCAACTCCTCTCGCAGTTCCATCGGGTGCCGGTCCCTCGTGCGCGAAGGACGACGCTTTCGTGACGTCCGCTTCGATCGTACGGTCGACCTGAAGCGGCTGAAGCGGGAGCTGGTTCGATCGGTGGCGCGCATGAACCGGTCCGACGCGTGGGTGCTCGAGGAGCTGCTCCTGCCAGCCAACGGAGCGTTGGCTCCGCTCGACGACTTCAAGTTCTACTGTTTCGGCGGCCGCACCGAGTTCATCGCCCACATCTGGAAGCTCGCGCGCAAGCCGTGGAAGCGTTGGAACTGCTACTCCCGCGACTGGGACCCGGTCGAGGTCTTCCAGGACAAGTCCAACCACGCGGCGGCGAGCGCCCCGATCGTTGGCCCGAGGATGCTGGCCATCGCCGAAGAGGTCTCCGCTCGGCTGTGCTATCCCTTCATCCGTGTCGACCTCTACGACACGTCGAGGGGCGTGGTCGTCGGCGAACTCACGCCGGGCCCGGGAAGACGCTACAAGTTCTCGGCGGCGTGGGACGACCGCTTGAGCCGCCGCTGGCACGAAGTCGCCCAGGACCTGCAAGACGGGGTCCGTTCCGGCCGCATTCGGCCCCTGTTCCCACCGGAGAGCGGGTCCGCGTAGAGCACACGTGCGTTCTTCCCGCTTCCTGACGAGGTCGGCCCTCTATGGTACATGGAGCGTGCGAGGCCGCCGTTGGCGCCTCACCCAGGGAGGTACGTCCGTTGAAAGCCGTCATCTTGGCAGGAGGGTTCGGAACTCGTCTCTCGGAGGAGACGATCGACAAACCCAAGCCCATGGTCACCATCGGCGGCAAGCCGATGTTGTGGCACATCATGAAGATCCTCGACGCCAACGGCATCAAGGAGTTCATCATCGCTCTCGGATACCGGGGCGACGTGATCAAGCAGTATTTCCTCGACTTCTACGCCCTCAACAACGACATCACGGTCGACCTTTCCACGGGGTCCACGACCGTCCATGCCGAGAACCAGCCCGATTGGACCGTGCATCTCGTGGACACGGGTCTCTACACGCAGACGGGCGGCCGGCTGCGTCGCCTGCGTTCGTGGTTGGGTAACGAGCCCTTCCTCTTCACGTACGGCGACGGCGTGGCCGACGTCGATCTCAAGGCACTGATGGCCTTCCATCGTGACCACGGCAAGCTCGCCACCGTCACGACGGTCCGTCCGCCGTCCCGGTTCGGCAACGTCGCCTTCAAGGGCAACGCGGTCACGAGCTTCTACGAGAAGCACGACATCGGCGAGAGCTGGATCAACGGTGGCTTCTTCGTGCTCGATCCGAGCGTCACCGAGTACGTGCATGGTGATGAAGACGCCTGGGAACGCGGACCCATGGAGGGTCTGGCCAAGGACGGGCAGTTGATGGGGTACCGCCATCCGGGCTTCTGGTCCTGCATGGACACCTTCAAAGAGAAGACGATGCTCGAGGAACAGTGGAACTCTGGCAAAGCGCCCTGGTGCATCTGGGACGACCACGATCACGTCGCCGTGCTCTCTGACGGGGTCGCGGGCAGCTGACGCCGGGGCACGCTGGTGCCTTGGAGGACGCGAACCCAAATCAGCGCGAGTCGCCGCAGGGTGCGGGTGGACGACGGTGGGCCGCCCGTACCCCGGAGGATGGGCGGCTCAGGGAGGATCCACGGACGGTGCGAGGACGTCCAGGGGTTGTCCGTCGAGCGTCAGACGAAGACCCTCACGTTGCGACTCGACGCTCACGTCGTAGCCGCGTCGCCTCAGCATGGCGTACGCGGCCCACGTGGCGAGCTCACGGCCACGCTCCCCCTCGACCCCCCACAAGCGCAAGCTGCGGTGCACCCCTCGACGCAGGCCGCGCCAAGCGGCCGAACCGAGGGGGCGCGGGCGCGCGGCCGCGCCCCGGATCTGCCGGCCCACCATCGACTCGAGATCGACGCCGTTGCGGCGAAGTCGCCGCACGACGGGGAGGGCGCGAGCCAACTCGAGCCCGTCGTGCGCGAGTTCGAGCGATCCCATGAAGCTGCGCTCGAGGTCCGACCATCCCCGTTCGGGCGCCAGCCGTAGGTTGTGGGCGCGCACGGACCACCACGTGGGCGGTGCCAGGCGGAGCCGCTCACGGAAGGGATCGCAACGGTCCAGGAACAACCTTCACGGTTCGTGCACGTGGGCCGGGGCGCGCCATGTGGGATGATCACCACCGCGGCCCACGGGCCATGGAGGAGAATCGACACGTGAACCAGGTACATCCGTGAACGAAGAGCGCAACGAGATCTCGGTGAGCCTCCGCGACCTGGTCGGCTTCGTCGTGCGCGGCGCCGTGCTGGCCGGCGTCCTGGCGGTGTTGGCGGGGGGCGTGACCTTCTTCCTCGGTCAGCGCGAGGACCCGGTGTACCGCGCCGAGGCGACGTTGCTCGTGGTGCGCAGCACCGCGGGCTTCACGCAGCTCGGGCTGACGCCGGTGACGGCGCCGCCGATCGACCTGGGCGCGTACCAGGTGGCCGCCACGAGCGATCGTGTCCTGATCGACGCGCTCCAGCTGATGGGCGTCGGATCGCCGAACGCGGGCGAGATCCGTGCCCTTCGTCGCAGCGTCGGGAGTACGATCGACGCAGGCGTCCGGGACTCGAGCCTGCTGCGCATCGACGCGCGGGCGCCGACGACCGACGTCGCGATTCGACGGGCCAACGCCGTCGCGATGGCGTTGGTGACGTGGGACCGAGCCCGCGCCAGCGAGACGATGAGCCGCGTGATCGCCACGCTCGAGCAGCAGATCGAGGCGCTCAGCGAGCAGGTCCGCTCTCTCCAGGTGATCGGCGACGCCGCGTCGCAGACGCAGGTCGACGGTCTCGTGCGGCTGCGCGCCGAGCAGCAGCAACAGCTGGCCTACGCGCGGGCGCTCATCGCGTCGGCCGAGGGGCTCGTGAGCATGATGCAGACCGCGGACACGACCGTCCGCCAGGTGGCCCCTCGTCCCGCCATCAACGCCGCCATCGCCGCCCTCTTGGCGATCGCGCTCACCTACGTCGTGCTCCTGCTCCGGGCCGCCTTCGACACCCGCATGCGGAGCGCCGACGACATCGCCACCGCGACGGGCGCTCCGGTGATCGCCGAGTTCCCGGTGGCGCGTGGCAAGAACGAAGGCCGCCTTCGCGAGGCCTCGAGCTATCTCCGTGCGAAGCTCCTGTTCGCGACCGCCGAAGCGCATCCACGCGTGTTCATGGTGACGAGCGCGCAAGACGCCGAGGGGAAGACCACGGTCGCCCTGCACCTGGCGGAAGGGTTCGTCCGGTACGGCTACCGGACGCTCCTCGTGGACGCCGACCTGCGGTCACCGTCGCTGCTCGAGCACTACCAGGTGATGGGTTCGGTGGGGGACGTGACACCCCTTCGCGGTTGGCTCCAGGACCCCGAGGGCCGACACCGTGTGCTCCGCATCAAGATGGTGGGCGAAGGCGTGCTCGACCTGGTGCCGCAGTTCGAGCGCACCGAGGACGCGCCCGAAGCGTTGGGTCGCGGTTTCTGGCGCCTGCTCGAGCGTTGGGCGCATTACGACGTGGTCGTGATCGACACCGCGCCCGTCTTGGCGGTCGCCGATCCGCTCATCATCGCGCCCCTGTGCACGGGCACCGTGCTGGTGGTCGACCCGAACCGAACGGACCGGCCGAGCGCCGTGGCAGCCGCGCAGATGCTGCGTGGGGTGGGGGCGCAACTGTTGGGCGTGGTGCCGAACCAGGTGGCCACGTCGCGCAAGCGTTTCGCCTACGGGGCCGGGTACGGTGCCGGACGCGAAGAAGTCGTCGGAGCGCCCGGCGGACAAGGAGATCGCCCGGCCCGCACCGTTGCCGGACGCCTGAACCCGACGCCGCTTTTCCCGCCGGTCGATGAGGTCGGCCACCGCGACGCGGTGGCCGACCTCATCTCGTGGCGCTCGCCCAGGCCCTACCGGGTGAGAGGCAGGCAGGCGTCGGTGACGCCGTCGAGGACCACGACGAACCCGCCGAGCCGCAGTGCCGTCGCCGAGACGCGGATCGTCGTACTGCTCCCGGCTTCCCCCACGGTCACGGACTTCAGACCGAGGATCGTGTCGCCTCTGGCGTCGCACGTACCGGCGACGAGGAGGGGACGAACGAGTGCCTGGGCCGGCTCGGTCAACACGACGGTCACGAGGCTCGCGACGTCGCCGCGAGGCACCAGCTCGACGAGCCTGAGCACGGGTGGCGCCACGGGCATCGCCGGCTCGGGTGCCGGCTCTGGCTGCGGTGCCGGCGTCGCCTCGGGCGTGGGAAGCGGCGTCGGCGGTGTCGCCGGTTCGGGCTCGGGCGCCGGGTCAGGCACCGGCGCGGTGTCCGCGCCTCGAGGCGGTGTCGCCTCGGGCTCGGCCGCGACGTCGGGTTCGGGCGCCTGTCCGCCCGGGTTGGGGTCGGGCTCCGGTGCCGGCCGAGGCTCCGCCTCGGTTTCGGGGTCGGGTGCCTCGGTCTCCGCCTGAGGTTCGGTCACTGGCTCGGCCGCCGTGTCCGGCTCCGGCTCCGCCTCAGGTTCGGGAGCGGGGTCGATGGCGGGGTCCTGTTCCTCCGCTGCTGGTGCTGGCGCGGCGTCCGGGTCCGCACCGGCGTCGCCTCCTTCGCCAACCGGGTCAGGCTCGCCCTGCGCCGCCGCCACGATCTCGAGTTCGACCGTGCCCACGATGTCGCCGCGCCCACCGGGCTCCGTGTAGCCGATCACCGAGATGGTGGACGCCCCGCTGGGCACCTGCAACGCCACCGGCCCCGACGCCGCGGGCTCGACGACCGAGAGGTGGAGACTGGGCGGGTCGCCCGGTCCGTCGAACGCGTGAGCGCGTCGGAAGCCATCGCCTTCGACGTGCTCGAACACGAGCGTCACGTCGATCGCACCGCCGGCCGCACCGGCGAGCACCTCCGCGACCAGGGCCGACAGATCGGGTGTCGCCACCACGTCGTCGTCGCGCCACGTGGTCTCGACGTCCCACGGGACCGACGACGCCGTCCGCGCCAGGTCCGAGAGCAGCCCGGACCCCGAACCCTCGGCGTCCTCCCTGAGGTCCAGCGGCGCCGGCGCCACGACACCGTGTACGCGGAGGGTCAAGGGGCCAGAACTGGTGTCCAGCGCCGTGAAGCGGACCTCCGCCGCAGTGACCGTGGCGGTCGAGGCCAGGTCGAGACCAGGGAACCGGACGGCGACGAGCTGGCGACCGTGGGAAGGGTCCGTGCCGAGTTCCAGGTCGGAACTCGTCAGATACGTGAAGCCCGCCGGCCACCGGGCGGCATCAGCGGTCGACGCGGCGACGAACTCTTCGACGTCGTCCTCCGAGCGCTGCACCGTGGCGACGAGCTCGCGCGCCTCGGGTTCACCCAGGTTTACCGTCGAGCGACGGACGCCGTCGACCGTGAACACCAGGCTGGCCACACCCTCGACGTCGGGCCGCGCCTCCAGCGTCAGGAGGTGACCACCGTCGCCATCGAGTTCGATGCGTTCGGTCGTCTCCGACACGGACCACATGGCACCGCCTTCGTCCGAAACGAGCAGGTCGAGCCAGGAGGCGGCGAGGGCCGGGATGCCCGACGCGGCGACGGCGCCGGCGAGGACGAGGTGTCTCCAGCGGTATCGAGTCATGGGCGATGGTATCCGAAGCGCGACTCGATCGCCCGCGAGGATTCGACCCTCGTGCGATCGGATGAAGTCGAGCACACCGGGCTGCCATGGTCGGTCGGTAGGATGCTCTTCGGAGGACGAAGTCGTCCCCCAGAGGCGATGAGGCCCGATCCCTTACGTGGGCGCTTGGGACGGGCGGAGCCAGTAGCGCAACCGGCTGGAGGTACGTGGTGATTCGTCCTGATCCCTTCGACAACGAACGTCGCATCTTCATGGTCGCCTGCCGCAGCGGCGTAGCGCCACGGCGGGCGTCTCGTCCGTCGCATCGCACGGAACGTGCCATCCGGTCCTCCACGTACCCACCGTTCACGCGCCCCGATCGGACCCGAGGTCCGATGGGGCGCGTTCACGTCGTACCGCGCTCGAGCCCGAAGGGTCCGAGTCGCCGGAGTTCGGAATCGAGGCATGGGAGCCCCTGGGAGGAGGTGCTCGGCGCGGTCGGATCGCGTCACAACCCGATCTGAAGATCGTCAACTCTCGGAGGCCATGAAACCCGTCCCTTATTTGGGCGCTTGGAACGGGTGGAGCCAGTAGCGCAACCGGCTGAGGGAAGAAGCTCGAACGACCCGAACGTGAGCTCCTTCGCTCCAGCAGCAGCATCCGCGACGCACAGACCGCTCGTGGACTCGAAGGGGACTCATCGTGGGTTCGAACGTCTGCTCGACTCTGTCCTGGCGCACGATCGCCGGCCGCTCGGCGTCCGCGCTGGCCATCATCATCGTCCTGTTCCTCACGGCCTGCGGGACCAGCAGCGGCACGTCGCCCAGCGACGGCCTGCCCCAAGAGGACCCGTACGAGGACCTCGTGGGCGAACAACCCGCCGCCATCGCGGTGTTCGTGACCGAGGGTGAGGCCGACGTCGAGTCACCCGGCCACCTTCAGCCCCTCGACAGCACCGTCCCCGGCTTCGAGACCGGCGCCGATCTACGTGCCTCCGGTGGAGCCTTCATCGAACAACCTTCGAGCATCGGCGCCGTCCGGAGTGGCTCGACCGTGGCCGAGATCGCGTTCGACGTCGCGGTCGAGGGCACCTACACGCTCTGGGTCCGCGTGTTCGCGCCGGCGATCGAGTCGGACGCTACGTATCTCGGGTTCAACGGCGTGACGCGCCGGGTCTACGCTCCCGAGACGGGCGCCTACCTCTGGTTACCGGTGGCGAGCGAAGACCTGCCCGCCGGGCCGAACGAGATCAGCTTGGCGTTCGGCGAACCGAGCCTCCGGCTCGATCTGTTCGCCGTCGTCAAGCGTTCCGACGTCGGGCCGAATGAGCTGGAATCACTCGTACGCCCACCGCGCCAAGGTGACCACGCCGGCCCCGATCCCAAGCCGTCTCCGGCTCCAGAGCCTGGTCCGGCGCCCACGCCCGGGACCCGGGTGGTCGGGAGTCTGCGTGGCGATCCGGGCTTCCGTCCGTCGTCGCTCTCGGGCGAGGCCGCGAAGTGGTACGCCGAAGTGTTGGAAGAGATCGCCGACGGGTCGGCCCTGCGGGACGCCGGACGCGACGACCTGTACTACTACGGCCGGACGCTCCATGCCCACGTTCAGTCGGTGCTCACGGTGTTCCGCCTGACCGGCGATCTGACGCTCTTGGATCACGTCGACGAGATCACCGAGCGCATGCGGGACGAGCTGCGCGACGAGTGGCGTGGGACGAGGGATGGGTCCGACGGTACGAAGGACGGGTACCTGAACTGGGTCTACCGGTACGACGACGGCGACGACCTGATCGGTAAGGACGTGCACCGGTCGAACGAGATGAAGACCCACGCGATGATCGCGACCGTGGCGTACGCACTCGAGCTCAACCGCGACCTTGCGAGCCCGGGCGGTCGCGCGTACGGCGACCACGCCGACTTCTGGAAGGACTACCTCGTCGATCACTTCGAGGCGAAGTGGCGCGAGCGCGAGGACGTCCCGACCGCGTTCCCGATCTTCCTTCGCCCCCACACGCACACGTACTACTCCTGGATGAAGTGGCACTACTACATGGGTCTGTTGACCGGCGAGTCCGGGTACCGGAACGAAGCGGAGCGCATGGCGAGCGTCTTGCGCAACGAGCTCCGCGAGGTGGACACGAGGTCCGGCACCGCGTACGTCTGGGCGCGGAGCGTCCTGGCGGAGGGTGGGGGCGCCGACTACCTGCATCCCACCACCTACGCGAGGTACATGTACGGGGACATCGTGGAGTTCCACCTCGAGGGGTTCGCTTGGTACGGGTCCACGGAACACATGGTGCGCTTCGCCCGGACCTTCACCGAGTTGGTGATGGACGAGGAGGATCCGCTCCGGAACGGCTTCGCCGAGGACGTGGGTGGAGGTTCCGATCGAGGCGGTATCGACAGCGATCCCGCATGGGGTCGCCTGACCGCCAGCAAGTACCGCATCAGCTCGTACGCGTTCATCGGCGCCTGGGATTCGTCGCACCGCATCGACGATGCAACCGAAGCGATCTTCGACGCACGTGGCAGAGAGAGCGGGCTCCTCTTGGCGGCCGCCGAGTTCTTCAGCACCTGGCACGCGACCGCTGCGGGCACCACCACGTCGGCGGCCGCACGCTGAGCGCGTTCGCCCGATGCCGCGGCGTTCGGGCCTGACCGCGCTCGACTTCCTCCCGTGGCGGAGGGAAACGGAAGCTGCGCCCGCGAAGGGGCGCAGCTTCTTCGATCGGCGTGGGGGCGAACCTAATCCGCCCCGCGCAGGGCGAGCAGTTGTGCCGCGGGGAGGTGGACGCTCCGTAGCTCTCCCCAGGACCATGCGTCGACCACGCAGTTCAGGGCGGCGACCGTGCCGGAGCGATCCCACCGGGCCACGACCCCATAGGGACTCACGGCATACGTGTGGTAGCGGATGCGGTCCCAATCGTTCGCGTCACTAGCCGGCAGCGGACCCCGCTGCACACCACCGCCGATGTCGCGTGCGATGCCGTTCTCCTCACTGGCGTCCTCGAGGAGGAACACCCGGACCGTCGTTGCGATCTCGGTCGGAAGCGACGGGTCCGACCAGCCCGGCGCGCCATCGAGGTGGAGGTCGATCGCGTCGCCGATCACGTACCTCGCGTACGTCGTCGGCTGCAGGTAGTTGGACGTACCGCCTTCGAGCACGAGCGTCCGTGGCCACACGAGCGCGTCCCCCTCGTCGGTGGGTACACGAACGAAGTGTTCGGATACGACGCCTGTGAGACGTCGAGCCTCGGCGAGGCGCGGTTCCGAACCGAGGATCTGGCCCAGGTACCAGTGGTACTTGACGAAGGCCACGGTGGAGTGAAAGGACGTGTGGGACAAGAACGGGAAGCGGTCGCCCGGGACGTCGTTGCGCTCGCGCCACTTGGCCTCGAAATGTTCCACCAGGTAGCGGACCCACACGTCGGCATGGTCGCCGTAGGGAACGCCGTTTGGGCTCGCGAGATCACGGTTGTGGTGCAGGGCCCACGCCACCTCGGCGATCAAGGCGTGGGTTCGCATCTCGTCGAACTCGTGGATGTCCTTGCCTTGATGCTCCGAGGAGTCACCTGCACGGAAGACCCAGTTGACGAAGCCGTCGCGCGTACCGCTCGTACCGTCTTGCGTGTCGCGCCAGGCATCGCTCAGGCGACTGCGCATGTGTTCGGCGATGCGGTCCACTTCGTCGAGCAGCGCCAAGTCGCCGGTCACCCGAAACGCGGTGAGGAGGGCGACCACGTGCGTGTGGAGAGCCCGACCGTACCGGTAGAGGTCGTCGCTGGCAGCACGCGCCGAGATCGTTGCGCTCCGTTCGGGATCCGTGATGGAGTCCCAGAGCTGGTCGTACCAGACGCGCTGGAGCTGGGTCAGATCGTCCGGATCGAACCCGGGGTTCCCGCGCAGGGGGATGGTGCCCGTGGGAACCGGGGCCAACGACGCGGCGTAGGCGTCGGCGCTCGAACAACGATCCGCGGATGTCGTCGAACGGAACGGGCGGGGCGTAGGATCCGGCCTCAAGGCGACGTTCATGGCCACGTCGGCGGCCGCGACGGGTACGCAGGCCACGAGGATCGTCAGCACGACGATCGAGATCGTGAGCCGGTGGACGAACCCCGGGCCCCTCTTCGGTATCGATCGATGCATCTCGCTCCTTCCCGTCGCGGCCGTGCCATGTCACGGGCAACCATATGGGAAGGGCGCTCGGCTTCGTGTGACGCGGCTTCGGCGAGCACGTGACGGGTTGTGGAAACTAACGGCGCGCCCGCGGGTTGCCGGTGTAGCGTGTCGCGTGACCGTGCCCGCCGCCCCCCACATTGCCGTCGCGACGGGCCGCTCGAAGGCCCTCCGCGTGTGGCTGGTGGGCGACTTCGCGGCCGCCCGCGCCGGCAACCATTCGGTGGCCGAGGACCTCGCGCGACGCCTCGCCCAGCGGGGCCTCGTCGTCGGCACCACCTCGAACCGAGACCACCGGGTCGCCCGCGTGCTCGACATGGGATGGCAGACATGGCGTCGCGTCGGGTCCATCGACGTCGCCGTCGTCGACGTCTACAGCGGGCCCGCGTTCCGTTGGGCCGAGCTCGTGGTCGGCGTCTTGTGGCAGCGACGTGTTCCCACCGTGCTCGTCCTCCGCGGCGGCAGCCTTCCGAAGATGGCGGAGCGATCGCCGGCACGCGTGCGGCGACTCTTCTCCAAAGCGAGCGCCGTGGTCGCGCTGTCGGGTTACTTGGCCGAACGCATGGCGGACCACAGCGATCGCATCCGGTCGATCCCCAATCCGCTCGACACCTCTGCGTACACGTTCCGACTTCGGACCTCGGCGACGCCGAGGCTGGTATGGCTACGAACCTTCAGCGAGACGTACAACCCGCCGCTTGCCGTCGACGTGTTGGCCCGCGTCCGGGAGCGGTTCCCCGATGCCTCGCTCATCATGGTGGGCCGAGACAAGCGTGACGGAACGGCGGCACGAGCGCGGGCGCTCGCCAAGGAACTGGGCGTCGAGGACGCGGTGGAGTTCGTGGGCGCCGTTCCGAAGTCGGCGGTGCCGGAGCAGATGCAGCGCGGCGACGTCCTGCTGAACACACCGAGGATCGACAACACCCCCATCTCCGTGCTCGAAGCGTTGGCGACCGGGCTGTGCGTGGTCAGTACCGACGTCGGTGGCCTGCCGTACCTCCTACAGCACGAGAAGGACGCCCTGCTCGTACCGACCGACGACGCACGGGCCATGTCGGAGGCCGTCATCCGCATCTGCGAACGACCGGACCTGGCGGAACGGCTCTCGAGGAACGCGCGGGAGACGGCGCTTCGACACGACTGGACGTCGGTCCTGCCGCGGTGGGAAGAGCTCTTGTCCGAGGTCGCGGCCGGCGGGACGGTCTGAGCGCATGTTGAGCCGAGTCAAGGAGTGGTCCACGCACTTGCCACCGCCCGCGAGGAACGCGGCGGCGAGTGCGTACGGGTTCTTCCTGCGGTGGCGAAGGTACGGACCCGACAGCGAGCGGCTCGTCGGCGAGGCGTTGCTCCGTGACACGTGGGATGCCGATGCGTGGGACCGGTGGCGCGCGCCTCGGCTCGAAGCGCTCCTGGACCGAGCCGCGACCCGCGTTCCGTTCTACCGTGAGCACTGGGCGCGCCGCAGGGCCGACGGCGATACGTCCTCCTGGACGGACCTGGCACACTGGCCCATCTTGGAGAAGGACTCGCTGCGGCGATCGCCCGAAGCCTTCGTCGCCGACGACGTCGTGGTCCGCGATCTGATGGAGGTCGGCACGAGCGGCACGACGGGCACGCCATTGCGGCTGTGGCGTACCCGCGCCACCGACCGCGCGTGGTACGCGTTGACCGAAGCGCGCCAACGCCGTTGGTACGGCATCGATCGTGGCGACCGATGGGCGATCATCGGGAGCAAACCCGTGATCCCCGTCGACCGTCACCGGCCCCCCTATTGGGTCTGGAACGCCGGGCTGAACCAGCTGTACCTCTCGAGCGCCCACATCGGTCGCGCGACGGTGCCGGCGTACCTGGAGGCGCTCGCGAAGTACCGCGTGAACCACATCGTCGCGTACCCGACGTCGCTCTACACCATCGCCTGGATGGCGCAAGACCTCGGCCTGACCGGCCCGCCGCTGCGCATCGTGATCAGCAACGCGGAGCTCTTGCTTCCTCGGCACCGTGAAGCGATCAGCGCCGTATTCCAAGGTCCGGTCCAGAACACCTACGGGATGGCGGAGATCGTCGCAGCCGCGAACGAGTGCGAACACGGCGTGATGCACCTGTGGCCCGACGCCGGCCTGGTCGAGGTCCTCGGTGACGACGATCGACCCGTCGACCGTGGTGAGGTGGGCGAGTTGGTGTGCACCGGGCTCCTCAACCTCGACATGCCTCTGATCCGGTACCGGATCGGTGACCGTGGCGCCCTGGGCGCCCGGGTCGGCGCGCGGTGCGCGTGTGGGCGGACACTCCCGGAACTCGAACGGATCGAGGGTCGCTCGGTCGACAACTTGATCGCGCCCGACGGTCGGCGCATCCGGACCATCAACGCGCTGGTGTTCCATGGGTTGCCGATCCGAGAAAGCCAGGTCGTCCAGGAAACGGTCAACCGCCTCGACGTCGCCATCGTTCCCGACGTCGGGTTCGACGCTACGAGCGAGCGGCAGATCGTGGATCGGTTCCACCGACTGATGGGCGACGTCGACGTCACCGTGCGCCAGGTGTCGTCGATCCCCCGTAGCCCGAACGGCAAGTTCAGAGCGCTGGTGAGCCATGTCGGGCCCCGATGAGGGCACGGTGACGGCCCAGCGACGGGTCGTCGCCAAGGTCCGATCGGACGAAGCGCCGGGACGCCTGCGGAAGGTCGCGCTCTTCCTCGCCGACCTCGGCGGTGGCGGTGCGGAACGGATGATGGTGCGTCTCGCGGCGGGCTTCGCCGAGCGAGGCGTGGAGGTCGACCTGGTGCTGGCGAACGCGGTGGGACCGTACCTCGAGGAGGTGCCACCGGCCGTCCGTGTCGTCGACCTCGCACGCGCGAGCACCACGGCCGCGGTCCTTCCGCTGGCTCGGTACCTACGACGAGACCGGCCCGACGTCCTACTCGCGACGCTGCATCACGCGTCGTTCGCGGCGGCGCTCGCGCACCGGCTGTCGGGAGGCACGGCTCGTCTGATCGTGCGTGAAGCGAACACCCCGTCCGGCAAGCGGGTGGCGGCCGGCGATCTCAAGCGTCGTGCCGTCATGCTTGGCATTCGCTGGGCGTACGGTTCGGCGGACGCGGTGATCGCCGTCTCCGAAGGGGTGGCCGACGACCTGCGCGAGCACCGCGGGGTGCCCGCGTCCAAGATCAAGACCCTGTACAACCCCGTGGTTACCGCGGACGTGGCGGCTCAAGCGGCGATCGATCCCCGCCACCCGTGGCTGCAGCCCGACGCGCCGCCGGTCGTCCTCGGGGTCGGGAGCCTGCAGCCGCGCAAGGGGTTCTTCACGCTGCTCGACGCGTTCGCTCGGCTCCGCTCCCGCATGGACGCCCGCCTCATCGTGCTGGGCGAGGGTCCGCAACGAGCGGAACTCGAGGCGCGTGCACGCGCGCTGGACATCTCCGATCACGTCGAGTTCCCCGGGTTCCTCGTCAACCCCTTCGCGTACATGGCCCGCGCCAGCGTGTTCGTGTTGTCGTCCGAACGCGAGGGTCTTCCCGGCGTGCTGATCCAGGCGATGGCGTGCGGTTGCCCGGTCGTCGCCACCGACTGTCCCAGCGGACCCCGAGAGATCCTCGAAGGAGGGCGCCATGGGGCCTTGGTCCCCGTCGGCGACGCGGCCGCCATGGCGGAAGCGATCGAGCGGACGATCGTCGATCCTGTCGACAAGGGGGCGCTGGTCGAGCGCGCCGGTCGGTTCTCCGGCGATCGCGTGATCTCGGCCCATCTCGACGCCTTCGAGCGCGCGTTGGCGGATGCCGGGCGTGCCGGGAGGACCTCATGAACGAAGGCGGGGCGTCGGTGCGTGAGACCCCGCTTGTCAGCGTCGTCCTGCCGACGTACCGGCGTCCGGAGATGCTCGAGCGAGCGCTGGCCACGGTCACCGCCCAGACCTTCCAGGACTGGGAGTTGATCGTGGTGGATGACAACGGGCGCGGTACCGAGATGCAACGAGCGACCGAGGCCGTGGTCGACCGACTCGCGGTGGACCCTCGCGTGACCTATCGCGTTCAGGAGCGCAACATGGGCGCGTGCGCGGCTCGCAACGTGGGCATCCGTGAGGCGCGCGGTCCGTTCGTGGCGTTCCTGGACGACGACGACGCCTGGTACCCGACCAAGCTCGAGCGTCAGGTCGAGACGTTCGCCGCATCCGGCCCGGACGTCGCGCTCGTGTACGGCGGGTTCCGGCGCGTCGACGAGTTCGGCGGGACCAGGACGGTGCGGGCGGACGGTACCGCGCACGAACGACGCAACCTGCTGAGGCGCAACAAGATCGGCACCACGTCGCTGATCCTGTGTCGTCGCTCGGCGCTCCTCGAGGTCGGCGGCTTCGACGAGGAGCTGTCGTCCATGCAGGACTACGACCTCTACGTCCGGTTGTCCCAGCGGTATCGCTTCGCGTGGGTAGAAGAGCCCCTGCTGGACAAACATCGCCATCCGGAGGCGTCGATCGGCAAGAACTTCCAGGGCATCCTCCGGGCGAACGAGCGCTTCTACGAGAAGCACCACCACCTCTACGAGGGCGATCCCGACATCCACCACTTCCGGCTTCGCTGGTTCGCCTTCCAGGCCATGCACGCCGACGAGATCGCGCTCGCGCGACGGCTGCTGTGGCGCGCTTGGCGTTTCCAGCCGCAGGTCGTGTCGACCTTGGCGCTCGCGGTGTTCCTCAACCGACCCATGTTGGACGTGTACCGCGCGTATCGTCGACGCGTGCGTGAACGCCGGGCCAAGCGACGTCTGGCCGACGACCACGCCGGAGCGGACGAGGAGTGACGTGACGACCATCCGAGCACCTGGACACGTCGACCGGCGCGTCGACCTGCGCCACGTCGCCACGTGGACCATCGTGCTGTTCGCGTTCAGCATCCCCTTCGACGAGATCCTGAGCATCCCCGGGATCGGCAGCCCCACGCGTCTGATCGGCCTGGTGGCGCTGGCGATCGGCATGACCGCCCTGGTGGGCGGAGGTCGCGTGCGGTTCCACCGACCACCGCTGTTCGTGGTCGTGACCGGGCTGTTCGTCCTCTGGAACGTGGTCACCTTCTACTGGAGCTATCAACCGTCCGCGACGCTCCGTGAAGGCATCACCTACGCACAACTCCTGGTGCTGGTGTGGCTCATGTCGGAGTTCTGCCGAGGACGGGTCGAGCGTCTGCGCCTCATGCAGGGCTTCGTGCTCGGCAACTACGTGTCGTTCGGGATCACGGCTTTCACCGTTCTGGTCGCGTCGAGCGGTTTCCGGGACGTCGGCCCGTTCAACGCCAACCAGTTCTCGGTCATCCTGGCGCTCGGCATCCCGATGGCCGCCCTCCTCATCACGGAGCGGAGCTCCCGCCTCCTGCACGCGTTGAACCTCCTCTACCCGCTCATCGCGACCTTCGGGGTCGTGTTGGGTGCGTCCCGGAGTGGCTTGATCGTGTGCTTGATCGCGCTCGCGGTCGTTCCGTTCTCGATCGCACGCCTGAGCACGGTACGGCGGGTGGTGCTGACCGTGGCGGCTCTGCTCGCGGTGTGGTTCAGCTTCGGGTTCGCGCCACAGCTGTTCCCCGAGTTGTACGCGAACATCGAGCGTCTCGAGGGGACGGGCGTCGAGCTGACGACCGGCACCCTCACGGCCCGCACGACCATCTGGCGCGAGACGCTCGTCGTGTTCCAGGACTCCCCGATCGTCGGGATCGGCTCCGGCGCCACGCGGTTCGCCCTCGCGGAGACCGAGATCGGTCGGGTGAAGGCGGTCCACAACGCCTACTTGTCGGTCGCCGCGAGCACCGGCATCGTCGGTCTCCTGATGTTCGCGGCCGCCCTCGTGCTGGCGGCTCTCGGCGCCTTGTTCGCCGTCCCGGCGCATCGGCCTTTCCTGCTGATCCTGGCCCTCGCCTTGCTCACCGCGATGATCCCGGCCAATTCGGAGTCACGCAAGGACACGTGGTTCATCCTGGGCCTCTTGGCGGTGCAACGGCCGATCGTGCTGTCGGAATCCAACGCGCGCACCGGGACTCCCTTCGGGCGTGGCCGCTGAGGCCCGACGAAGGATCCGGTCTACGCGGGATGGACTTGCCCTTCCACCGGCCCGGCCTCGGGCGGCCGTGCTGCACCGGCCGTCGCCTGCGACGCGAGATCGTTGGGCACGCGGATCGAACGCGTCTGGCGTGACCTAGGTCAGATTCCCGTCAGGACCCTCCCGTACCATGAACTTCCCGGATCGTCCCGCGCCGCTCCCGGCCGGGACCCTCGGGGACGCCCCCACGATTGCGTGGGTGACGGCGTGGATTCAGGAGTCCGTATGACGAGAGAACGCATCGCGGTGGTCGGGTTGGGGTACGTCGGCTTGCCCGTCGCCCTCGCCTTCGCCCGCCGTTTTCCGGACACGATCGGGTTCGACGTCGACGCTCGCAAGGTCGCTTCGCTGAAGGCTGGCGTCGACCGCAGCGGCGACGTGGCGACCGCCGACCTGGCGGCGTCGAACCTCACCTACACCTCCGATCTCGACGACCTGCGGGGCGCCACGTTCTTCGTGGTGGCCGTGCCCACCCCCATCGACGCCAACCGGCGGCCCGACCTCGGGCCGTTGCGCGCCGCCTCGCGGACGGTGGGGCGAGCGCTCACGCCCGGCGCGGTGGTCGTGTTCGAGTCGACCGTCTATCCCGGCGTCACCGAGGACGTGTGCGGTCCGATCCTCGAGGAGGTGTCGGGTCTGACGCGCGGGGTCGACTTCCACCTCGGCTACTCGCCCGAGCGCATCAACCCCGGCGACCACGAGCACACGCTCGAGCGCATCGTCAAGGTCGTCGCCGGCGAAGACGCCGCCACCCTCGAGCGTGTCGCGAACACCTACGGCACGATCATCGAGGCCGGCGTCCACCGGGCTCCCTCGATCCAGGTGGCGGAAGCGGCGAAGGTCATCGAGAACACGCAGCGCGACCTCAACATCGCGCTCATGAACGAGCTCGCGCTCATCTTCGATCGGCTCGAGCTCAGCACCGCCGCCGTCCTCGAGGCCGCTGGCACCAAGTGGAACTTCCTGCCGTTCCGCCCCGGCCTGGTGGGCGGCCACTGCATCGGCGTCGACCCCTACTACCTGACCACGAAGGCGGAAGAGGTGGGCTACCACCCCGAGGTCATCCTGGCCGGACGCCGGATCAACGACGGCATGGGGGCGTTCGTGGCCCAGAAGGCCGTCAAGCTGCTCTCGCAACGCGAAGGCGGTCTGGGGCGCGCGCGCGTCGGGGTGCTGGGGCTCACGTTCAAGGAGAACGTGGCCGACCTGCGCAACAGCCGCGTCCCCGACATCGTGCGTGAGCTCGAGTCGTTCGGCGCCGAGGTGTTGGTGCACGACCCGATGGTGGCGGACGAGGATGCCCGGCACGAGTACGGCATCGGCCTTCGAACGTGGGAAGACCTCGAAGGTCTCGACGCGATCGTTTACGCGGTCGCTCACCGCGACTTCGTTCAACGCCTCCCCGGCGACCTCGGCCGCATGCTCCTCCCCGACGGCGTGTTCGTGGACGTCAAGTCGGCGTTGCCGCGCGCGTCGGTCCCCGCTTCCGTCGCCTACTGGGCGCTATGACCGTGCCGGCCGCCGTCCCCCGTGTTCACCCGCCGCGAGGGCGCGTGGCCGACGATGAGCGGCCGTTCGTGACGCTGCTGTTGCCCGTGCGCAACGAGGCCGATCACATCGGACCTTGCCTCGATCGGCTGCTGGACCAGGACTACCCGGCCGATCGGCTCGAGATCCTGGTGATCGACGGCGCCTCGGACGACGGGACCGGCGCCATCGTCGAGCGGATCCGTGCCGAGCGCGAAGACGCGCGCCTGCGCCTTCTCGACAACCCCGACCGCACCGTGCCGCAAGCGCTCAACCTCGGCATCCGGGCGGCTCGGGGCGACGTCATCGTCCGCATCGACGGTCACACGGTCCCAGCGCCCGACTTCGTGACGCGCTCCGTGGAGGCGCTCGACCGCTCCGGGGCCGCGAACGCCGGCGGCGTGGTCGAACCGGTGGGCGCCACGCCCTTCGGCGAGGCGGTCGCGCTGGCGACGCGCCATCCGCTCGGGGTGGGCGACGCCAAGTTCCGCACCGGCGGTGAGGCGAGTTTCGTCGACACCGTGCCGTTCGGCGCCTTCCGCCGCGACGTCTTCGTCCGGACCGGCCTGTTCGACGAGAGCATGGTGCGCAACCAGGACTACGAGATGAACGTGCGCATCCGCGCCGCCGGCGAGCGCATCTACCTCGACCCCGCGATCCGCTTCACCTACACCCCGCGCGGCACGGTGCGCGGGCTCGCCAAGCAGTACTTCGAGTACGGCTGGTGGCGCGTCGAGACGCTCCGACGGCACCCCCGCTCTCTGCGGTGGCGTCAACTGATCCCCGCCGCCTTCGTCGCGGGTCTGCTCGGCGCAACGGTCCTGGCCCCTTGGTGGCCGTTCGCGCGCGTCGCGTTGCTGACGGTACTGGCGCTGTACCTGGCCGTGGTCACGGTGGTGGCTGCGCGGACGGCCTCGGGCCGAGCCGGTGTGGGATCCGTTGCACTCGCCTTCGTCGTCATCCACCTCACCTGGGGTGCGGGTTTCCTGGCCAGCGTGTTGTCACGAGGTTCGTTCCCCTACCGAGCTCGACCCGCCCACGTTCCCGCTTGGGATGGCGCGAAGCCCACCGAGTCGACGTCCACCGAGATGCGCTCATGAGCGACATCGACCTGAGCGGCGAGCGCGTGCTGGTCACCGGTGGCGCCGGCTTCATCGGCTCGCACGTGGTCGACCGGCTGCTGACGCTCGGCGCGCACGTGACCGTCCTCGACGACCTGTCGACGGGACGCCGCGAGCATCTGCCGCAGGACGCGCGCGTGCGTTTGATCGAGGGCGACGCGGCCGACGGCGCCACCGTGCGCCGCGCGATCGAGGACTGCAGCCGCGTGGTCCACCTGGCCGCCGTCGCCTCGGTCCAGCGCTCGGTGGAGGACCCGCTCGGCACGCACCGGGCCAACCTGGTCGCCACGCTGCAGGTCCTCGAGGCGGCGCGCGACGCCGACGTCCTGAGGCTCGTGTACGCGAGCAGCGCGGCGGTGTACGGCGACGAACGGACCCCGCCGGTCGCCGAGGGGGGCGCGCTCGACCCGCAGACGCCGTACGCCGCCGACAAGCTCGCCGGCGAACACCTGCTCAGCTTCTACCGGCGCACGTTCGGCCTGCCGGCGGTGGCCCTGCGCTTCTTCAACGTCTACGGCCCGCGCCAGGCGGCCGATTCGCCGTACTCGGGCGTCATCAGCCTGTTCGCCGATCGCGTCGTGCAGGGTGCTCCCCTCACGGTCTACGGCGACGGGCGCCAGACGCGCGATTTCGTCGCCGTCGACGACGTGGTCGACGCCATCGTCGGTTGCCTGACGCTCGAGAGAGCGCCCGATCCGTGGGTGCTCAACGTCGGGACCGGCGTCGCGACGAGCGTGCTGGACCTGATCGACGCGCTGGAGCGCGTCGCGGGTCGACGCGCGCCGCGGTCGTTCGCGTCCGCGCGCCCCGGCGAGGTGCGCGATTCTCGCGCGGACGTGTCCCGCTTGAGGACCGCCCTGGGTGGCTGGGCGCCTCGTCCGCTGGACGCAGGGTTGCGACGGCTGCTGGACGCCGTGGGCGAGGGTCGCGCACGCGACCGGATGGGGGTGGCGCCGTGACGACCAGGGACGCTCGACAACGCCTGCGACCACGTACGGACGAACCGGCGCGTCTTCACCGCGATGGCTATCGTCGGATCGTGGAGCATCCGTCGCATCACGTCCAGCCGGTGGAGCTCGACGACGTGGCGGCGTCCCCTGAGGGTGCGACCGCACGAGCCACGCCGAACGAAATTCACGCGGATTTCTCGTCGACCGTGGGATACTCCGCCGATGCACGTTCACCCTCCTTCTCCGTGGTCAGCGCCGACGGCCACGCGGCCTCGACCGACATCCTGACGCCGCGGATCGGTTGGCGCACCTGGCTGGGGATCGTCGACGCCCTGAGCCTGATGGTCGCGCTGGGCCTCGTGCTCGTGCAGGTCGACGTCGCGCTGGTGGAGCACCGGGTGATGGCGACGTTCCTGACCGTGAACTCGCTCTACCTCTGGTTCGCGATCTCCCAGCGTCGGACCCTCGACACGATCCTGCGGCGTACGCGTCCGGAGTCGTTCGTCGTGCCGGTGTTGGCCAGCCTGATCACCTTCGGCTTGTTGTCGCTCATCGACGTCTTCGCGCCCGTCTTCGTCTTCGCCCAGTTCACGCTGGTCTGGGTCGGCTTGATGATCGTGGGACGCGGGATGTTGGGACGTCGGCTCCACCCACTGCGGATGCTGCTCATCGGCACGCCGGGATTCGCCAAGGAGCTCCAGGGGCTGTCGGGCGTCGAGGTGTTCTGCCACACCGAGCCGCCGCAGCGCTTCCATGGCTGGGACGTCGTGGTCACCGACCCGGTCGTGTCGTACGACGCCGAGTGGAGCCAGTGGATGGACCACGCCGACCTCTACGGGGTCAAGGTGTTGGCCGCGCCGCTCGTGCTCGAGGCGCTCACGCGCCGGGTGCCGTTCGAGATGCTCAACGGTCGTTGGGCCTTCCAGGTGCTCGAGGGGCAGTCGCGCTACCTGGCCTGGAAGCGCTTCTTCGACGTGGCCGCCATCGTGCTGCTCTCACCGCTCATCCTGCTCATCGCCGCGATCGTGGCGCTGGTGGTGCTCATCGACAGCGGGCGTCCGATCCTCTTCTGGCAAGAACGGGTGGGCCTGCGGGGCAAGCCGTTCATGATGGTCAAGTTCCGCTCGATGAAGGCCGACTCGGAGCTCAACGGTTCCGCCTTCGCGACGCACGCCGACCCGCGCATCACCAAGATCGGCCACTTCCTGCGCAAGTTCCGGCTCGACGAGATCCCGCAGTTGTGGAACGTGCTGCGCGGCGAGATGAGCATCATCGGCCCGCGGCCCGAACAGCGCGGCTTCGCCAGCCAGTTCGCCGACGAGATCCCGCTCTACGACCTGCGCCACAACCTGCGCCCGGGCATCACTGGTTGGGCCCAGGTCATGCAGGGCTACGCCGACGACACCTTGGCCACCAAGATCAAGCTGCGCCACGATTTCTACTACGTGCGACGCTGCTCCCTGGCCCTCGACTTCCGGATCGTTCTCGAGACGTTGCGGACGATCGTCACAGGGTTCGGGTCGCGGTGAGGTAGGCTGCGCGACCGACGTCGGGTCACGGCTCGACGCGCGCGGAGGTAAGACCATGATCATCGTCGACGAAGCGCTTCGGCGCCGCGAGGCCGAAGGCCGTCCGGTGCGGGTGGGGATGGTGGGTGCCGGCTTCATGGGCCGCGCCATCGCGCGCCAACTGCTGCACGCGGTCCCCGGCCTGCGCTTGGTGGCGATCTCGAACCGGACGCCCGAGCGAGCCCATGGCGTCTTCCGACACGCCGGTCACGCTACCGACGAGGTGCGCGACGTGGCGACCGTCGAGGCTCTCGAAGACGCGATCCGTGCCGGGGTCCCCGCCGTGACCGACGACGCGAGCCTGTTGTGCGCGGCGCCGAGCGTGGACATCCTGCTCGAGTCGACGGGCGCCGTCGACTTCGGTGCTTGGGTGATCACGACCGCGATCGAGCACGGCAAGGACGTCGTCACCATGAACGCCGAGCTCGCCGCCACGGTGGGTCCGATCCTGCAGGCGAAGGCGGCGGCGGCGGGCACGCACCTCACCGGCTGCGACGGGGACCAACCCGCGGTGCAGCTCAACCTGGTGCGGTTCGTCCGAACGCTCGGGCTGACGCCGCTCGTGGCCGGCAACGTCAAGGGTTTGCAGGATCGCTACCGCACGCCCAAGACGCAAGCGCAGTTCGCGGCG
>CAVSJH010000007.1:0-14181 GCA_963728245.1 uncultured Trueperaceae bacterium | reverse complement strand
GAGGTCAAGGCTCGACAACGCGCCGTCGAACGCGTTCTGGCAGGTGGCGTACCACACCCTCTACTTCACGCACTTGTACCTCCAGCCGGACGAGGCCTCGTCCCAGCCGTGGTCGGGTCACCAGGCCGACGTCCAGCACGTCGACGGCATCGGGGGCGAGCCCGACCCCGCCAGCCGCCTTCCCCTCGTGCCCGAACCCTACTCGCGCTCCGCCGTGCTCGCGTACGCCGACCACTGCGGAGCGAACCTGGCCACATGGCTCGCCGACGTCGACCTCCTCTCGCCGCGCTGCGGCTTCTGGTGGTACGGAAACATGTCGAAGCTCGAACACCAACTGGTCAACGTCCGCCACCTCCAGCACCACACGGCGCAACTCGCCGATCGCCTGCGGGCGGCGATCGGCGAGGGGGTCGGTTGGGTGAGCTCGCGGCCGAGACCGTGAGCTCGCGCGAGGGGTGCGTGGTCAGCGGTCGCCCGTCTCCTCGGCCTCCTCGACCGAGACCGGCCCGAAGTCGTTGCCCGAGCTGTCAAGCGTCGCGCTCGTCGTCTGCAAGGCCCGCAGCGTCGCGGGCGGAACGGGTCCGAGCTCGGCCAGCGCGAGCAGTGCGGCGCCGAAGACCGGCGCCATAGCCGGCGGCACGAGCTCGACGTCGACGCGTCGGCGCACGAGGACGTCCCGGACGCGGTCGCGCACCGCGGGTGCGGTCGCGACGCCGCCCGCCAGGGAGAGCGGCGGCCGCACGAGCCCGAGCGCGGCGCGGCACGCCTCGACGGCGTCCACAAGATGCTCGGCCGCGCGGTCGACGATCGCACGCGCCACGTCGTCGCCGCCTCGAGCGACGGCGATCACGACCGGTGCCAGCGACGCCGTCGTGACCCGGTCCAACCCGACGACGTACGTCCGGTGCAGCAGGTCGTCGGGCTCGTCACACCCCAGCGTCTCGAGGAGGGGTCTCGTGAGGGCCGTCGCCGGCCCCCGGCCATCGCGCGCCCGGGCCACCGCCACCAGCGCCGACCGGCCGAGCCACGTGCCGCTGCCCTCGTCGCCCAACCACCAGCCCCAGCCGCCGGCGCGCCAGCGGCGACCGTCGGGCGCGAGGCCGTAACAGGCGGATCCGGTGCCTGCGATGAGCGCGAGGCCGGGTGCGCCGAGGTGGGCGCCGGCGATGGCGACCGCCCCGTCGGACTCGAGGACGAGCGGCGTTCCCGGCGCCTTCAGCCCCGCGTGCTCGAGCGCCCCGTGGGCGAGCGCGCGGTCGGCGGCGGTCACCAGGCCCGCCAGGCCGCAACCGACCGCCGCCAGCACGTCCGCTTCGATCCCGGCGGACCGCCGGGCGGCGGCCACCGCCTCGCGCAGGTGGCGGCCGGCGACCCGCGCGCCCACGTCCTGTGCGTTCGAGCCGGCCGCGGTACCGGCGCCCACGACGCGGCCGTCGGTCCGCACGAGGACGGCGCGGGTCCGCGAGCCCCCTCCGTCGATCCCGACCACGAACCCGGGCGCCGGGGCGCTCACGGCGCGCCCGGCTTGAGGAACGCGCACACCAGCACGGCCGGTTGAGCGCCCCGGTTCACGATCCGGTAGCGGTCGGCGGCCGCCGGCACCACGAAGGTCTCCGCGAAGCGCACGTCGAGCGGCGGGCCGTGGGCTCCCTCGACGCGGACCCGTTCCCCGGACACCAGGTTGAGCACGTGCGGCGAGCCGGCGGTGTCGACGTCGAGTTCCGTGTCGACCGTCAGCCGGTGGACGTCGTAGAAGTGCGCCGGGTGCGTGGGTAGGTGTTCGCGGTGCCAGCCGCGACCCGACGCCAGCGGCGTCGGGCGGCTCACGAGGTCGTTCTCGACGCTCGCCCCCTGACGCTCGACGACGAGGTCGGCCAGACCGCGTTCGACGTTGAGCGGTCGGGGTCGGCCGTTCAGGTCGAGCCGGAGCCAGTCGTAGAGCTTGAACGTGAAGATGTAGGGCGTCGCGCTGATCTCCAAGACCAGCGAACCGGCGCCGGCGGCGTGGACGGTGCCGTTCGGGATCAGGAACAGGTCGCCCCGCCGCGCCCGGAAGGTGCGGAGCCAGCGTTCGGCGTCGATCGGCGTGCCGTCCCGGGCGCTCGCCCGGATGGTTCGGCCCCAAGCCTCGAGGGTCACGCCGGCTTGGAAGCCCAGGTAGACGCGTGCCTCCGGCGTGGCGTCCAGGATGTAGTACGTCTCGTCTTGCGGGTACGGTTCGCCGAACCGCTCTCGCATCGTGGCGGCGCCGGGATGGACCTGGACGGACAGGTCGCCGCCGTCGACGGTGTCGAGGTGATCGAACCGGATCGGGAACGAGCGCCCGAAGCGCGCGGCGCCGAACCCCAGCACCTGCGGCGCCGCCTGGATCATGAGCGAGTCGAAGCCGGTCTCGAGCAGCAGGTCGTCGCCCTCGAACAGCAGGCCGTTCTCGGGGCTGATCAGCTCGAACGACCAGGCGTAGTTGGGGACGTCCTGGGGCAGGTCGGGCACGTGGCGGCGCAGCCACTGGCCACCCCAGACCCCCGGCTCGAACCAGGGGCGAACCCGGAACGGTGCGCGCGCCAGCGCTTCGAGCCCCGCGCGCAGAACGCTCCCGCCCACGCTCACGCAGACCTCGCGTTGCACGTCGGCGAAGCGGGCGACGCGCGGCCACAGCGCTGCCTTGTGGCGTTCGAGCAGCGGCCAGTCGACGAAGTACGAGCGCTTGTAGGCGGCGCGCGCGTCGACCGCCGGTTCGGTGGAACCCACGTGCACGAGGGCGCCCGCTCGCGCCCGGTACTGCTGCTCGTTGCGGGGCACCTCGAGGTAGACGAGCGGCGCGGCGTCGTCGACCAGCGCCGCGCCGGGGCCGACCACCACCACCAGGTCGCCGTCGGCACGCTCGCCGAGCGCACGGATCGCAGCGGGATCGAGCAGGTCCTCGAGGGTGCCCTCGTAGCGCTTGCCGAAGAGGGGATCCTCGCCACCCAGGCTGGCGGCGATGCGCTCGGCCACCTCGCGCTCGTCGAGGAACGCGCCCTGGGTGCGGCGGACGGTGACGCTTCGGCCCCGGGCGCTCGACGCCGCCGCGATGTCCCGGACCACGTCGTCCCACGCCACGCCCGCGCCGCCGTCCACGAGCAGGAGGGCGACGTCGTCGCCCTCGGCGGCGATCGCGGCCCAACCGACCTCGAGCCGGCCCGAGGCGAGGGGGAAGGCAGGGTAGAGGTCGTACGTGGCGCCTCGGTCCGGGCGCCGCAGCGGCAGGAGCCGTTGGCTCGAGGCTCGGGCTGGACGCGTCATGGAACGACCTCGCGGCGCTCGGGCCGGCGCTCGGCGTCGCGTTCGCAGGCGGCGGTCGGCACGGTGCAGGCTAACGCGGAACGCGCCGAGGCGCCCGTCGCGCTCGCTGGCGCGGGTCACGACGGGCGCCGGGTATCGTGGTCGCATGTGCGCGCGGCGCGTGCCCCACGTTCGCTCGAGGCTCACGGGAGGGGGTCGACGATGACGCTGATCGTCTTCGTCCTCCTGGTCGCGGTCCTCGTCTGGTGGTTCGCGCGTGGTTTCCGGCGCCCGCCCGACGACCCGTCGCCCGCCGGCCCCGACGCGACGGTCCTCGAACAGGTCGCGACCGCCGTCGACGACGTGTTCCGGGCCGGCGCAGGCATCGGCTACGAGATCGCCTGGAAGCAACAGGTGGAGGCCGAGACGCTGCGGGTGGCGCGCTACCTGCGGCTGCGCCGACGCCGCATCCTGATCCACGCCACGATCGCGCCCGTGATCGCCGCACCGTTCCTCCTCGTCGGCGCGCGCGTGTGGCCCGCGCCCGGTGGCGGTCTCCCGGCGTGGATCCCGGCGGCGGGCGAACCCGCTTGGTTCGTCGCCGCGGCCGCGGTCGCCGCCCTCTACATGGCGCTCGCGTTGCTCCTCGGTCTGCCGTCGTACCGCGCCGTCCACCGCGAAGCGGCGCCGGTCGAAGACGACCTGCGGCGCTTGCGCGACGACGTCGTGAAGCTGTCCTCCGACGTCGCGGTGTCGCGCCTCGAGGTCGCGCGACATGCGGCGCTGGTGGCCAACCGGCTGCAGTTCGAGTCGGGCTTGCGGCGCGGGCGGTTGGAGGCGCGCGAGAGCTCCTTCGCGGCAGGCGTGGCCGAAGGCCAGCGGCTCGGGCGCGCCGCGGGCCGGGCCGAGGTCCGCCAGACGGACGCGGAAGGCCAGGTGCGCCGTTCGGCCGAGCTCAACCAGGCGTACCTGCGCGGCAAGGCGGACGGCGAGGTGGCGGTGCAGGAAGCGTCGGCAGCGACGGTCGGGGCCGCCCGCGAGGCGGGCCGCCGGGAGGGTTACAAGGCGGGGTTCGACCGGGGTCGCAGCGAGGCGCCGGCGCCCGCGTCGGCGCGGACGAGCGCCCGCGATCCCATGCACGGCAAGCCCACCACGCGCGAAGACGCGCTGCGCATCCTCGACCTGGGACCGACCGCCTCGGCCGCAGAGGTCGACGCGCGTTTCCGCAGCTTCCGCCGGGAGATGCACCCGGACAACTTCCCGAACGCCAAGTATCCCCGCGCCCAGCGGGAGTTCGCCGAGCTGGAGTTCAAGCGGCTCGTCGAGGCGCGCGACCTGCTCGTCGGGTCGCGACAGCGCTAGCCGCCGCCACGAGAAGAGGCCGCCCGGGTCTGGTCCGGGCGGCCTCGCTGGTGGACTCGTTCACGGTCGGGGAGCGGCGGTGTGCATCTCGGGCCGGGATGGGAGCGGGCCCCCGCCGCGACCGTGTACGGCCGTTACTGCGTCTCGATCGCTTCGCCGGCCGGGTTGACGAGGTACCAGACGTCGTTGGCGCCTTGGCCGTTCGCCATGCCGGGCTCCTCGTCCTGGATGAACGTGTAGAGCGGCCAGCCGTTGTAGGTCACCTGCATCGTGCCGTCCGCGCGCTCCGTCGTGCCGACGAGCGACGCGTCGAGGCCTTCGCCCACCATCGGCTCGCCGTCCTCGACCGTCAGCGGCGGCCAGTTCTGAGCGCAGTTGTCGGTGCAGTTGCTGGTGCCCTCGGTGTCGTTCGTGAACAGGTACAGGGCGTTGCCTTCGGCATCGACGAGATGCTCGCCGTACATGTCGCTCATGGCGACCTGGACGTGGGCGTCGGTCGAGGCGTCCTGCGCCTGGGCGATCAGGAAGAGCCCGCTCAGCATGAGCAGGGCGGTGGCGATGAAGGTGGCACGGAACTTGGTCATGGGTGATCTCCTCGTGAAGGGCGGCGACGCGTGGGTCGCCCTCGGTCGGGGACGCCGGGATGGCGTCCGATGTGCGCGCGTTCGCCCGGTGACGTCGTGTCGGCTGGCGCCACCCGCCGTGCGCGGCCACCAGGTCTCGGGACGAACTCACGACCGTTCATGGAAGCTCCTCTCTCGGGTCTCGAGAGGGCGTGCGATGGACACCGTTCGAGGCGTTCGGACGGCATACCCCCAGCGACGCCCTCCGGACCTCGAAGCTAAGGGCGCCGTGGCCGGTCGGGTGTGACGGTTGCGAAGCGCTCGCCGGGTCGCGCGCGTCGCCTCCGCCCGGCCCGGGGTCAGGCGCCGGCGACCGGTCCGGGGGCCGCTCAGGGGGCACGCGGCAAGCTCACACCTGAGGGGCTTGCGTGGCGCACTAGACCGACGGGTCTAGACCGTGTAGTCTAGCGCCATGACCGATCCCCTCACCCCGTCCAGCGGTCCCCGCCGGCTCGGTTCCCGTCACCGCAACGCCTTCCTCGCGTACCAGCTCGAGCGCGCACACGGCCTCGGCACCCTCTCGGCCGACGTCGCGGAGGCCGGCGCCGCTCGCGTCCGGCGAGCCGAAGACGTGCCCGCCGTGTTCGGCGCCCTCGCCTCGGAGGCGGAGCGGGACCGAAGGTGGCGCGACGCGGTCGGCTGTGCGCGGCTGGCGGAGTTCTTCAGTCGGCGGCCGTCGCAGGCCCAGGTCACCGCGTACGAACGGTACGTGTCGCTGTGGGACCGGTCGTTCGGGCGCGAAGGCGTCACCCGTCACGACGTGCCGTACGAAGGGGGCTTCCTGCCTGCCTTGCGGTACCCGGCTCAGGGTCGGCGGCGCGGCAACGTCGTGGGGTTCGGGGGGTTCGACTCGGTGATCGAGGAGTTCGACGCGATCTGGCGCGCGCTCGCGGAAGCCGGCTACGACGTCGTCGCGTTCGACGGCCCGGGGCAAGGCGGCGCGCGGACCCGGCACGGTCTGGCGCACACCCACGACTGGGAGCGTCCGGTGGCCGCGGCCTGCGACCACTTCGGGCTCGACCGCGTGACCATCGTCGGGATATCGATGGGCGGGTACTGGGCGATCCGCGCCGCGGCGCACGAACCGCGCGTGGCCGCGGTGGTGGCGTGGCCGCCGGTCTTCGACTGGCTCGCGGCGCTCCCCCGGCCAGTGGCGGGCTTCGTCCGGCGCATGGGCACGTGGCGGCGCTTCATGAACGTGACCGTGGCGCTTCGGATGCGGCTGATCCCGGTCTTGAGGCACGTGGTCGGGCAGGCGAACTGGTTGAGCCGGACCCACGAACCGGTAGACGCGGTCGCGTGGCTGCTGGGTATGAACGCGAAACACGTCGGTTCGGAGGAGGTGCGCGTCCCGGTGCTGTTGTTCGTCGGCGAGCGCGATCGATTCCAGCCGCCCGCGTTGGCGGCGAAGCAGGCCCAGGCCCTTCGCGCGGCGCCCTCGGTGACCGTGCGCACGTTCACCTCGGCCGAAGGGGCCGCCGGGCACTGCCAGTTGGGCAACCTGCCGCTGGCGACCGCGGAACTCGTCCGCTGGCTCGAGGACCACGCTGCGCAGCGGCCGGACGGCGACGCTCGCGAACTGCCCGGCGCCGCGTGAGCTTCCGGGGCTCGTTCGAGCATCGCGACGCGTTGCTCGCCGCCGCGCTCGCCGCGTTCAAAGACCACGGCCACGAGGGTGCCTCGCTCAACGCGATCCTCGACGCGGCCGGGATGAGCAAGGGGCAGTTCTATCACCACTTCGACGGCAAGGGGGGCCTGTACCTCGCGGTCTGCGAGGCCCTGATCGATCGCAAGCGCGAGTACTTCGAGGCGCACCCCTGGCCAACCGCCGACGACCCGTTCGACGCGGTCGCCCACGCGCTCCGTGCGGGGCTGGACTTCGCCCGCGCCCACCCGGACCTCGACGCCTTCGGTCGAGCGTTCCTGCGGGAGCGCGGGCGACCGATCTTCGACGTCGTGCTGCGCGCCTTCCCGCTCGCGCTCGACGCGCCGCTCCGGGACGCCCTTGCGGACGGTCTCGCTCGCGGTGCGTTCGCGACCGCCTACTCGCCAGGGTTCGTCGCGCGCGCGTTCGGAACCGTGATCGGCGCGGCCGGCGACCTCATCGACGCCGACGATCCCGAGCGTGGGGTCGAGGAGATCGTGACGTTCTTGCGCAGGGGGTTGGGGGCGGGGTAGGGCACGGACCTTCGAACGCGGGAACTGGCTGCGCTGGTTGCGCGGTGCACTGCCGGATGGACGGCCCGGCTGAGAGGACGTGATCTCCGGTGCGGCGAACGACCGCCCGTGAGCCTGCGACCTCGGGGTCCGCCGTGCGCCCTGCCGTCCGATTCCCCGCCTCTCGGCCGGTAACGTCCCGAGCGAGGAGGGCACCATGCAGACCCTGGTGAACACCGACAGCAACTTCACCGCCGACACCGACCTGACCGTGTTGGTGAAGTCGATCGTCGACAGCAGCCTCGAGCACTACGCCGACCGGATCACCCGTGTCGAGGTCCACTTCACGGACGAGAACAGCGACAAGAAGGGCGGCGCCGACGACATCCGTTGCCTCATGGAGGCGCGCGTGTCGGGCCTGCAGCCGCTCGTGGCCAGCCATCGCGCCGGTTCGGTCGAGGAGGCCGCGGACGGTGCGGCCGACAAGCTCCAGCGGGCGGTCGGCAGCGCGCTGGGGAAGCTGGAGGCGTCGTAGCGGCCGGCGGAAGCTCTTCACGCCCGATCATGCGGGCTTCGCCAAGCCGGACCCGCGCATCTTCACGCTGGCGGGGAGCTCCATCCACGTCGGCGACACCTTGCTGCATGACGTGCTGGGGCCGCGGCTCGCCGGTGTCACGGCCATCTGGCTCGACGCTCACCTACCGGACGAGATCCGCGCCCAGCCGATCCGAGAACGGGTGCCGCAACCGGCGTTTCGCACCTATCTCGAGGGCGTGTTCGAGACCGTGCCCTTCCGTCGCTTCCATCCGGAGGCCACGGTGGCGACCTGTACCCCCGACGTCGTCGTCGCCAACGTGCTCGAGGCGGCGCGGGCGATCGTGGAGGAGGTCCGTGTTTGACGAGGTGATCGCGACTCCCAGCTTCACGTAGGACGACGCGTCCAGCTGCGGGAGTTCGCGACGGCCCGGAGCGCCCGTGGCCGTTCCCGTTCGCCCTGTTACCCTCCCCCCATGCCCCCCCTGATCGTGATCATGCTCGACGGGATCTCCGCGGACGCCTTCGCCCGGCACCCGTCGCGGATGCCCCACCTGCACGCGCTCGCGGCGCGCGGCCTGATCGTCGACCGCGTCGCCGCCGACCTGCCCGCCACGTCGCTTCCAGGTCGCACGTCGATCCTCACCGGTGTCGGTGCCGAGACCCACGGCATCTACGGCAACGTCATCTGGGACGGCGAGCGCTTCCGATACGCCAACCCCGACGACGTTCGCGCGCCGACACTGCCGCAACGGGCGCTGGCGGCGGGCCTCGACGTGGCCGTGCTCGGGTACGGCATGGTGCGTCCCGAGGACGCCACCACGTTCCACCACGCCTGGTGGGCGAACGAGATGCTGCAACGGGCGCGCGACCTCGAACCCATCGCCGCGGACGAGGGCTGGCTGCGCACGTCGCGCCACCGCGATGGCTCGGGTCGGCTCACCGCCCTGGCCGCCGACGGGCTGCCCGACGGGGTACCGGACGCGTATGCGGGCGACCGGATGCACTACCTGATGAGCGAGGTGACCGGCGACCAGACGATGCTGCAATGGACGGCGGCGCTGGCGGCCAGCGACGATCCGCCGGACCTCATCGTCACCGAAGTGCTCACGCCCGACAGCGTGCAGCACGTGGCCGGCACCGACCACCCCTTCGGGCTCTGGTCGCTCAGTTACGCGGACGCGCTGGTGGGGGAGGTGCTGCGAGCGCTCGAGGCAGCGGATCGGCTGACGTCGACGCAGGTGGTGGTGATGAGCGATCACGGGCACGGGCCGGTGGCGGGCGCGCTCTACCTCGACGCGCTGCTGCCAGGGGCGACTGCCGCCAGCGAGGGTGGCGTGGCGTACGTGGCCGTCGACGGTGAAGGGGAGGCGCGCCGGCTGGCGGAGCGTCTGCGCGAGTACGGTGTGGAGCGACTCCCAGGCGACCATCTGCCGTCCGAGCGACGCGACGAGGTGGCGGCTTTCACCGTCCCTGGCCACGCCATCGGCTTCGAGGCGTCCGCGCCCGCGGAGCGTTCGGGCGCCGTCTCCGGGCCGTCGCGCTACGTGTCGGGGCACGGTTTCGCCCCTGGAACGGCGTCCGACGAGCGCTTCCTGGTCGCCGCGGGTGGTGGGATCGCACGGCGGCAGGTTCCGCGCGCCGACGCGGCCGACGTTGCCGCGACCTTGAGCGCGCTCCTCGGGCTCAGCACCCTCGGCGACGGTCGTTCGCTCGCCTGACACGCTGCAGACGTCACCGCGGCATCGTGGTACCCAGCGAACCCGACCCCCGCGGGTCGCCGTCGCCGGACCCCGTGGTAAGGTCGACAAGCCCCTGTGTGGCACGCCCGCTGCGTGTTCGAACGTTCTAGCCCACGACCCGGATCGCGGCGCAGGTCGCCCTGGGTCGCGTCGATCGATGACGCGATGCTTCCAGAAAGGACCATGATGACGAGACGAACCGTGATTGCCCTGCTCCTGACGCTGACGATCGCACTGCCCCTGATGGCCCAAGCCCAAGAGGACGACCGGCTGGTGGTCGCGCTCTCGAGCGATCCGACCTCGTTGTTCCTGCCGCGCGCCTCCGACCGCACCGCGCACAACGCCTCGCTGCCGCTGTACGACAGCCTGATCTGGATCAACGAGGACCTCGAGCTCGAACCCGCCCTCGCCGAACGCTGGGAGATCTCCGACGACGGCACCGAGTACGTGTTCCACCTCCGTCGCGACGTCACGTTCCACAACGGAGAGCCGTTCGACGCCGCGTCGGTGGTCGCCACGTGGGAGACCGGCTCCGTGGAGAGCAACGAGTACTCCAACTTCTTCTCCGCCGCATCGCTCGTCGAGGCGATCGACGACTACACGGTGCGTTTCGTGACGCCCGAGCCGAACGCCACCTTCCTGACGACGCTGGCGTTCTCGTGGGGCATGGTGCCGCCGGCGTACATCGCCGAGGTCGGCCTCGACGGCTTCGCCCGTGAACCGGTCGGGACGGGTCCCTTCCGCTTCGTCTCACGTTCGGCCGGCGAACGCATCCTCATGGAAGCGAACCCCGACTACTGGCGCGACGGCTACCCGCTGGTGAGCGAGCTCGAGTTCCGCGTGGTCCCGGACGCATCGACGCGCTTGGCTGCGGTGCAGACCGGCGAGATCCACATCGCCAACCGTCTCTCGCCCGACCAGGCGATGACGCTCGAGCGCGTCGACGGCGTCGACGTCGTCTCGTACCTCAACGACCGCGCGTACTACGTCGGCTTCAAGAACGTCGGTGCCGGCGCCGGGACCCCGCTCGAGGACGCACGCGTGCGCCAGGCGCTCAACTACGGTAGCGACCGCTTCGGCATCATCGCGGCGATCTTCGCCGGCCAGGCCGAGCCGATCCCCGGCTTCATCATCGAAGGCAACCTCGGCTACGACCCTGAGACGATGGAGCCCTTCCCTTACGACCCGGAGCGTGCTCGCGAGCTGCTCGCCGAAGCGGGCTACCCCGACGGCTTCGAGATCTCGATGGGCTGCCCCGCGGACGGTTACGTCAACATCAACGAGGTCTGCTTGGCTCTGCAACGCACGCTGGCCGAGATCGGTGTCGAGGTGAACGTCGAGTTCCGCACGACCAACAGCTTCTGGAGCGAAGAGCAGTACGGCGCGGTCGGCGCCATGTTCGTCGACAGCTGGTCCTCGGCCATCGGCGAGGCCCTGCCGCGTCTCGAAGGCGCCCTGGTCCCCGGCAACTACTACACGGCCTGGGAAGACGAGAAGTTCGCCGACATGGTCGAACGGATCACCCTCACGGTCGACCGCGAGGAGCGCGCCGAGCTCTACCGCCAGATGCACGCGATGATGCGCGAGGATCCGCCGTTCATCTACCTCTACCAGCCCACCATCTTCGAGGCGGTCAACGAGCGCGTGCAGGGCTACGAGCCGCGCGCCGCCGAGGAGTACTACCTCTTCAAGGTCTCGCTCGACTGAGGAGTTGAGGGTGGGCGCCGACCTGGAGTCGCGCCCGCCCGACCTTCATGTTCCGGTACACCCTACGGAAGCTGGCCGAGTCCGTCCTGCTCATGCTGGGCGTGCTCGTGCTCGTGTTCTTCCTGGTGCGCCTGACCGGCGATCCTGTCAGCCTGATCATCCCCATGGACGCGCCCACGGAACAGCGCGAGGCGTTCCGTGAGCTGATGGGTTTGAACGATCCGCTCGCGGTGCAGTTCTGGGGCTTCATGAGCGGCGCGCTCCAGGGTGACCTGGGTGAGTCACTGCGCCGCCGAGGCGAGGCCAACCTCGACATCATCCTCCAACGTCTGCCGGCCACCGTCCAGCTGGCCCTCGCTGCGCTGGCGTTCGCCGTGCTGATCGCGGTGCCGCTCGGCCTCGCGGGCGGCATGCGGCCAGGCAGCGCCGTGGATCGGCCTCGCCGGCTCGGTCGGCCTGCTGGGACAGACGATCCCCAGCTTCTGGCTCGGCATGCTGCTGATCGTCCTGTTCGCCGTCACGTTGCGGTGTGGCTGCCGTCGTTCGGCCGCGACGGGTTCTCGTCGCTGGTGCTCCCCGCCATCGCCCTCGGCTTCGCCGGCATGGGGCAGCTGGTGCGGCTCACGCGCTCGGCCGTGCTCGACGTCCGCCGCGCCGACTACGTACGCACCGCCCACGCCAAAGGCTTGCGCGCCGCCCGCGTGTCGCTGCGGCACGTGTTACCCAACGTCGCCATCCCCATCATCAGCGTGCTCGGCATCCAGTTCACCTATCTTCTGGGCGGCTCGGTCTACATCGAGGTCGTCTTCGCCTGGCCCGGACTCGGGTCCCTGCTGGAGGCGGCGATCCGTGACGCCGACTTCCCCGGCTCGTTCTAGCCATCACCATCTTCATCTCGCTGTTCGCGATCAGCATCCACCTCTTGACCGACCTGGCGTACGGCTTGCTCGACCCACGCCTCGGCGAAGGAGCGCGCGTGCAAGCCGTGGAGCTGGCGGATGAACCGCGCGAAACGCCACCTGCGCGGAAGCCCGCGCCCGTGCGGGCGGCCGTCCCCGCCGTGGAAGACGACAGCGTCACGTACGGCGGACCGAGCGGCGAGTCGCTCTTCGCGCCCCGACGATTGTGGCGCCTGCTGCGACGCGACGCTGGCGGGATGACGGGCCTCATCGTCGTGCTCGCGATCATCTCAGCTGCCACCTTCGCCCCCTGGATCGCGCCGTACGGGCCGACCGAAGGGGACTTCATGAGCGCGCCACTGCCGCCGGCGTCGTTCGACGGCGGTACGAGCGCGCACCTGCTGGGCACCGACCAACTCGGCCAGGACGTCTTCAGCCGCATCGTGTACGGCGCGCGGGTGTCGCTGCTCGTGGGCGTGCTCGGGGCGCTCATGGCGGTCAGCCTCGGGGTCACCTTCGGCCTCCTGGCCGGCTACTTCGGTGGCTGGTTCGACAGCCTCATCACCGGCGTCACCAACCTGCTGCTCTCGATCCCGTACCTGGTGCTCGTCATCGTGATCGCCACCGTACTCGGGCGCAGCCTGACCAACGTGATCTTGCTCTTCGGCGTCACCGGCAGTCCGCTCTTCGTGCGGGTGGCGCGCGGCGAGGTGTTGCGGCTCAAGCGCCGGGCGTTCGTCGAGGCGGCCGTGGGGCTCGGCGCCTCCGCGCGGCGGATCATCCCCGTCCACCTGCTGCCCAACCTGCTCGGGCCGCTCGTCACGCTGGCGACGTTCGAGGTGTCGGCGATGATCTTCTACGAGTCGGGTCTCGGCTTCCTGGGGCTGTCGGTGCCCCCCGACGTGCCCAGCTGGGGCAACATGCTGGCGTTGGGACGGCAGTTCCTGACGATCTACCCGTGGTTGGCCATCTTCCCGGGTGTGGCCATCGCCATCACCGCCCTCGGCATCAACCTCTTCGGCGATTGGCTTCGCGACGCCATCGACCCGCGCGCCACCGAGCGCGAGTGAGCCGCGAGACCGGCCTCCGGTCGGCTTGCTGCTCGACATGGACGGCACCCTCGTCGACACCGAACGCCTCTGGTTCACCGCCGAACAGGCCGCCGTGGCGGCGTGGGGCGGGACGTTGCCGGCGTCGGCCGAGGCGTCGCTCCTGGGTCTCGACACCGATACCCTCGTCGCGCGTCTCGGCCACGGCTACGGGGTGACGGCGAGCCCTGCTGACCTCCGCGTCGCCATCGAGCGTGAGGTGGGTGCGCGTCTCGCGACGGCCCCCGCCTGCGCCGGCGCCGGCCCCCTCGTCGAGGCCGCGCTGCGGCGCGGCGTACGCTGCGCGGTGGTGTCGAACTCGCCGTCCGCTTACGTCCACGAGAGCCTTCTGCCCCACGCCTGGGCGTCCGCGCTGACGCTGCGGGTCACGGCGGACGACGTCGTCCATCCCAAGCCGGCCCCCGATCTCTACCTGTTGGGATTGACCCGGCTGGGTCTGGCCGCCGAGGACTGCGTGGCGCTGGAGGACAGCCCCACCGGCGTGCGGGCCGCGATGGCGGCGGGCCTGACCTTCCTCGGCGTCGCCGCCGACGAAGAACAGCGCGCCGAACTCGGCCGGATCACGCCGCACGTCGTGGCGTCGCTCGACGACGCGCGACGGTGGCTGGCGTTGAACGAGACGGCGGAGCCCCCGTCGCACCCCTGAAGGAGCCTCATGCTGCGGCCACCGCCCGAACCGACGCTGCCCACCCCCGACCTCTTCGTCGACGGGGCCTTCGTGCCCGCCGTCGAGGGCGCACGGCGCGACGTCCTGTGCCCGGCCACGGGCCGCACGCTCGCCCGC
>CAVSJH010000006.1:0-26728 GCA_963728245.1 uncultured Trueperaceae bacterium | reverse complement strand
TGACCGTGCGCGCTCGGAACCCGGCCAGCCCGCCGACCTGCGCGTGGTCAACGCGCGCCGGCTGGTGGCGGGCCTGCGCCACCTGGGTCCCGTGTCGCGGCCGGAGCTGGCCCGCCACCTCGGCCTGAGCGCGGTGACGGTCGCGTCGATCAGCCAGGAGCTGGTGCGCGCCGGCGTGCTCATCGAGGCGGGCCTACGGGGCCAAGGCGTGGGTCGCAAGGCGGTGGTGATCGACGTGGCCCCCGACGCCGGCGCGGCGTGGGTGGCCGACGTGCGGCAAGACGACGTGCGTTGGCGCCGGGTCGGCCTCCACGGCGAGGTCCTGGACGAGGGATCGTTCGACCTGGCGTCCGACGTCGACGGCTTGGTGCGGGACCTCGCCGCGCACGCGGAGGGCGACCCCGCGCTGCGCGGCCCGCTCGAGGTCGTCGTGGCCGTGCCGGCCACGGTCCAAGCCGACGGCGTGATCCGCTACTGGAGCCGCGCGGCCATGCTGCACGGCGTGAACCTCGCCGCGCGCCTGCGGCGAACGGCTCGACCACGCCCACGTGACCACCGTCAACGACGTGAACCTCGCCGCCACCGGCGAGGGCCGCAGCGGCGCGGCCCGGGCCTGGTCGCGCTTCGTGTTCATGGGGGTGCGGACGACGGGGGTCGGCATGGGGCTCGTGCTCGACGGTCGGCTCTACCGCGGGGCCAACGGCCGCGCCGGCGAGATCGGCAACCTGCGGCTCAGCGGCGACGGCACCCCGCTCGACGCCCGCTTCTCGCGCATCTCGCCCCAGGCGCTCGGCGAGCTCGCCAAGGTGCTGGCGGTGACGTTCGCCGTGCTCGACCTCGACGGCGTGATCGTGTACTCGGAGGTGGACGGCGGCGTCGACTGGTTCGACGACCTCGCGCAGCAGCTCGCGGCGCTGGTCCCCTTCCCCATCCAGATGAAGCCCAGCGAACTGCACGACGACGCCGTCCTGACCGGCGCCACGCTCGTCGCGCTCGACGCGCTGTGGCAGCGGTTGACGGCCGTCACGCTGCGCCCCCGCGCGACGCTCGCCGTGCCGCCATCGGCTTGACGTCCGCATCCATCGAGGTCTATCCTGCGTAAAAGCTAAGAACCTTTAGGAACCCTCTCGCGGTAGAGGCGCCGCGCCTCGATGGCAGGGACCCCGCAGCGATGAACCCGCCCGCCCCGGTCGCCCACGAACCCCGCACATACGTCGGCGTCGACGTCGGCGCCACCAAGACGGCGCTCGCGCTGGGCGACGAAGACGGGCGTCTGAGACGGCAGCGGGTGGTGCCCACGGTCCTCGGCGACCCCGCGGGCCTGATCGACGTGATCGTGCGCGAGGTGGAGGCGCTCTGGCGCGCGGACGGGATCGACCGGACGCCCATCGGCGTCGGCATCTGCGGCGGCGTCGGGCTCGACGGCCGCGTCTCCGGCCCGCTGGCCCTCGGTTGGTCCGAGCCGGTCGACGTCGCCGGCGAACTGGCCCGGCGCACGGGCGCGGACGTCCACCTCGACAACGACGTGAACGCCGGCGCCATGGCGGAGCATCGCTGGGGCGCCGGCCGCGACGTGGACGACTTCGTCTACCTGGCGCTCGGCACGGGGATCGGTGCGGGCCTGGTGCTGCGCGGCGAGCTCTACCGCGGCGTGCGGCGTCTGGCGGGCGAGATCGGCCACCTGAGCGTCGACGTGCACGGCGACCTCTGCGCCTGCGGCAACCGCGGATGCATCGAGGCCTCGTGCGGTGGCAAGCCCGCCGCCGACCTGCTGACCGCGCGCCTGCGCGGCCCCGAAGCCGCCACGGCCACCAGCCTGCACGAGACCCTCACCGCGCGCGACACGCTCACCACCCGCGACCTGTTCGACCACGCCGCCCGCGGCGACGCCTTCGCCCGCGCCGAGGTGGACCGCATGGCGCGCCTGCTGGCCGCCGCCATCGTCGACGTCGTCAACCTGCTCGACGTCGCGCGCGTGGTGGTGGGCGGCGGCCAGGTCCAGAACGACGTGCTGCTGCCCGCCATCCATCGCGCGCTCGCCACCTGGCGCCCCTACCTCGACCGCGGCGCCGATTGGGTGGTCCGCTCGGAACTCGGCGACGACGCCGGCGTGGCGGGGGCGGTCGCGGTCGCGATCGAGGGCCACGGTCCACGCCCACCGCCGCGCCCCCGCCCCCGGCCGCGCCCTCCCGTCCGAGGGGGGTGGGCCTATGTGACACCCACCGGCCGCTCGCTCGCCCGCACGCCGCCGCTCCACGCGCGGGTCCCAGGACCCAGGAAGGAACGTCGCATGCCCCGCACCCCGAAGGTTCGCCCGCTCTTCGCACGCCTCGCCCTCGCGCTGCTCACGCTGGCGATCGCCGGCGCCGTCCTGGCGCAACCGGTCACGCTCCGCCTCTTCTACCCGGGCTGGGACTCCAGCGACCAAGAAGCCGCCGTCACCGGCATGATCGCCGAGTTCGAGGCCGCCAACCCCGACATCACGATCGAGATCGTCAGCACCCCCTTCGGCGTCTTCCAGGAGCGCCTGTTCGTGGCCCTGCGCTCCGGTGAGGCGCTCGACGTCGGCTACATCGGCGCGCGCTGGCTGCAGGAACTGAACGAGAACGACTTCCTGATGGACATGAGCGACGTCATGGCCGACCTGCCGCGCGAGGACTGGATCCCCGGCACGTTCCAGGGCGTGGAGACCGCCGACGCGCTCGTCGCCATCGCCGACCGCGTCGACCCGTGGGTCATCTACACGAACGAACGGCTGCTCGAAGAGGCCGGCATCACCGAGTGCCCCGCCACCACCGAGGACTTCATCGCCGCCGGCAAGGCGCTGACGCATGACGGCGTCGCCGGCTTCGGGCTCGTCGGCGCCAAGCACGCCACCCAGCTCCAGCAGTTCGCCAACTTCCTGTGGGCCCACGGCGGCCACTTCGTGACCGAGGACGGCACCGCGTCGGCGTTCGACAGCCCCGAAGCGATCGCGGCGCTCGACTTCTACGCCAACCTGTTCAAGGAGCACGAGATCACCCAGGTGTCGGCCGTGTCCGACTCGCGCAACGAGGTCCGGCAGCTCTTCTTCACCGAGCAGGTGGCCATGTTCGTCGACGGCCCCTGGGCCCAGGGCACGATCGACGAGACCGCGCCGAACATCGAGTGGGGCGTCTGCCCGATCCCGCAGGTCCCCGGCCAGGAACGCAACTCGGTGCTCTCGGCCTGGTACTACACGATCTTCGCCGGCACCGACCATCCCGAAGAGGCCGACCGCTTCGTCGACGTTCATGCTGCAGCCCGAGCAGATGGCGCGCGGCGTCGTGACGCTGCCGGCGCGCTTCAGCGCGCAGGAGATGGAGCGCTTCCAGACCGACCGTTGGGCGCCCTTCATCGAGGCCGCGCAGTACGGCTCGCCCGAGCTCGGCAGCCGCGTCTACAGCCAGATCGCCGACATCGCCGGCGACGCCATCCAAGAGGTGCTGTTGGGCGTCAAGACCGCCGAGCAGGCGGCCCAGGACGCCTCCGACCGCATCGACGAGGCGCTCGCCCAGTAACCCGCTCGTTCGGGGGCGGCCCGCCCGGGCCGCCCCCGCCCCTTGGAGGCCCGATGACGCCCCTTCGCGTCGCCATGCTCGGCACCGGCTTCATCGCCGAGTTCCGCGCGCAGGTCTACGCCCAGACGCCCGGCGCCGAGGTCGTCGCGGTGCTCGGGCGCGACCGCGACAAGACCCGCGCCGTGGCCGACCGCCACGGCGTCCCCCACGCCGCCACGTCCTATGACGAGCTCTTCGCCGGCCCCGAGTTCGACGTCGTCGACATCTGCCTGCCCAACCACCTGCACCTCGAGGCCGTGCAGCGCTGCGCCGCCGAAGGCAAGCACCTCATGTGCGAGAAGCCGCTCGGCCGCACCGCCGCGGAGGCCGAGGCGATGCTCGAGGCCGCCGAGACCGCCGGCGTGCTCCACCTCTACGGCGAGAACTGGCTCTTCAGCCCCGAGCTGCTCGAGGTCGAGACCCGGCTGAAAGCCGGCCTCATCGGGCGACCGCTCTGGCTGCGCGGCCGCGAGGGTCACTTCGGCCCGCACTCGCCCTGGTTCTACGACAAGGCGACCTCCGGCGGCGGCGCGATGCTCGACATGGGCTGCCACGTGATCGGCGCCTTCCACCGGCTGCTCGGCGAGACCGCCACCGAGGTCTTCTGCACCGCCGAGACGCTCCACCACGACACCGACTGCGAGGACAACGCCCTCGCGCTGATGCGTTTCGGCAGCGGCGCGGTGGGCCAGGTCGAGGCGAGCTGGACGGTGCGCGGCGGCATGGCGGTGACGCTCGAGATCTGGGGCGACGAGGGCATGCTCACCTACGACCGCACCGCGCTCGGCCAACCGATCAAGATCTTCGCCCGGCGCGCCACCGACGCCTACGTCATGGAGAAGGCCGAGAGCGACCGCGGCTGGCTCTTCCCCATGGTCGAGGAGTACCGCAAGTACGGCTACCAGGGGGAGATCGAGCACTTCCTGGACGCCGTGCGCCATGGCCGCGCAGCCGTCGGCCACCTTCCGCGACGGCGTGGACGTCAACCGCGCCATCGACGCCATGTACGCCTCGTCGCGCGATCGCGCCTGGAAGGGCCTCTGAGTGATCGCCCCCGCCGCCGGCCGCCGGACGCGGCGCGCCCGCCGCACCTGGCAGGCGCTACCTTTCGTGCTGCCGCTGCTGGTGGTGATGCTGGCGGTGGTCGTGTACCCGGTCGCCTACAACGCGCGCGTCTCGGTGTTCGACTACGACGCGGCCCGCACCACGTGGACGTTCGTGGGGTTCGACAACTATCTCAACGTGCTGCGCTCGTCGGTCTTCTGGCAGTCGCTGCGCGTCACGCTCGCCTGGGTGGGCGCCAACGTCGGCCTGCAGTTCGTCGTCGGCATGGCGGTGGCCGTGGCGCTGCACCGCATCCGCATTCGGTCGCGGCTTCCTGGGCGGGCTCTTCCTGGTCCCCTGGATCTCGTCGTTCGTGATCGTGGCGATCCTGTGGATGTGGGTCTACCACCCGCAACTGGGCGTGCTGAACGACATCCTGCTGCGCGTCGGCCTCGTCGAGCGGCCCATCCCGTGGCTGTCGCGCCCCGAGCTCGCCTTCGTGGCGCTGGTGGTCGCGAACTCCTGGAAGTTCTTCCCGCTGGTCATGATCACGCTGCTGGCGGGGCTCCAGTCGATCCCCAGCGACTTCTACGAGGTGGCCGAGATCGAGGGCGCCAACCGCTGGCAGTCGTTCACGCAGGTGACGGTGCCGTCGATGCTGCCGAGCATCTCGTCGGCGGTGGTCGTGGCCGGCATCTGGGCCTTCAACGCCTTCACGCTGCCGTTCATCATGACCGGCGGCGGACCGCTGCGCGCCACCGAGGTGCTGGGGCTCTACATCTACAAGCAGGCGTTCACCTCGTTCGACTTCGGCGCCGCCGCGGCGGCCGCCATCTTCTTGTTCTTGCTCATCTTGCTGTTCGTGGTCGCCTACCTGCGGCTCGTGCGGGACGACGCCTCGTGAGCACGCGCGGCGCACGGAGGCGCGGCGCACGTCGGCGCGCGAAGACGGTCGGCCAGGCCTGGGCCTACGGCGTCCTGATCGTCTTCGGCATCGTGGTGGTGTTCCCGTACGCCTGGATGCTGCTGACCTCCATCAAGCCGCTCGAGGAGTTCTTCACCTTCCCCCTGCGCTGGCTCTCCGAGAACTGGACGCTCTCGCACTACCGCCTGATCCTCGAGGACCCGCGCTTCTTGCGCTCGGTGCTGGAACAGCACGGTGGTGTCGGTGTCGGTGACGGCGATCAACCTGGCGGTGGGCATCCCCGCCGCCTACGGGCTCACGCGCCTGCGCCCGCCGGGCTCGCGGCCGCTCCTGCTCACGGTGCTGAGCTCCCAGTTCCTGCCGCCGATGATCTTCTTCGTGCCGTTCTACATCTACCTGGGCCGCTTCGAGCTGCTCAACACGCTCCAGGGCCTCACGATCACCTACCTGGCCATCACCATGCCGGTCGCGGTGTGGCTCATCGCCAGCGCCTTCCGGCAGGTGCCCGCCGAGCTCGAGGACGCCGCGCGCATCGACGGCTGCAACGAGCTGCAGGTGCTCGGCCGCATCGTCTTGCCGCTGACGCTGCCGGGCGTCGCCACCGCCGGCCTGTTCTCGTTCGTGCTGGCCTGGCAGGAGTACATCTTCGCGCTGCTCTACACGACCACCACCGCCGCCCAGACGGCGCCCGTGATGCTCTTCTTCTTCCTGGGCCAGCACCAGATCGATTACGGCCGGCTCATGGCGGCGGCGGTGCTCCTGAGCCTGCCCGTGATCGTGCCCTTCGCGTTCGCGCAGCGCTACTACCGCCCCGACGCCACCGCCGGCGGGGTGAAGGGGTGAGGGCATGACCCGCCGTTCGCGCATCACCGGCTTCATCGAGGCGCAACCCCACGCGCTCGAGGCGACGCTGCGGGAGGTGCCCGCGGCGGTCGCGCGCCTCGGGCGTGCGCCGGCGCCCTACCGCGAGGTCGTCCTGGTCGGGCTCGGGGACCTCGAAGCACGCGCTCCTCGCCACCGCCGGGGCGTTCCGCCGGGCGCACGGCTGCCCGGTGACCGTGATGGGGCCGACGTCGTTCCTCCATGCGCCGGCGTCGCCCGCCCCTGTCGGAGGTGCTCGTCGTCGCGCTCTCCCAGACGGGGACGTCGACGACCACGGTTGCGGCGCTGGAAGACGCCCAAACGACGGCCATCCGACGATCGCGGTGACCGCCGAGGCCGAGAGCGCGTTCGCTCGGGCGGCCGAGCGTCTGCTGGTGCTTCCCATCGGCCCCGAGGCCATCGGCCCCAAGACCAAGGGCTACACGGCCAGCCTGCTGGCGCTGCTGGCGCTCGCCGAGGGCAGCGCGCCGATCGCGCCGCCCACGTCGCGCCTGCCCGCCGACCCCGCCGCCTACGTGCGCTGGTTCGCCCGCTCGCTGCCCGACTGGCTGACGCTCGGACGCGGTTGGGCCACGCGTTTCGTCGACGTCGACCACGTGATGGTCATCGGCGACGAGACCCACGTGGGGACCGCGCTGGAGGCCTCGCTCAAGCTGCAGGAGATGGCGGGCGCGAGCGCCTCGGCGCACGACCTCGAGGAGGCGCTCCACGGGCGCTTCCACGGCCTCGGACCCGCCGACCTGGCGATCTTCGTGTGCGCCGAGCCGATCTCGGAGCTCGAAGCCCTCGGCGCCGCGGACGTGCTCACCGACCTCGGGGTGGGCGCGATCGTCCTCGGCCCCGCCGGCACGGGGGACGAGGACGCGGGCGAGTTCGACCTCCCCGCCGCGGCGCGCGACACGGTCCGCATCGCGGCGGGACCGGCGGCCGACGCCCCCATGGCACTGGCGACCGTCAGCGCGATCGTGCCGTTCCAGGCCTTCGCCGAGCGCTTGGCGCACGAGCGCGGCGTCGACCCGGACGCCATGCGCTACCCCGGTCTCTCCGGCCGGCTGGGCATCAAGCTCCCGCCGGCATGAGGGGCCGCTGGCGCGTCTTCTCGCTGTGGCTGTCGGCCTTCTTGCTGTCGTACTTCTTCCGCTCCGCCAACGCGGTGATCGCCCCCGACCTGCGCGCCGAGTTCGCCCTCGACGCCGCGGAACTGGGGCTCATGACGAGCGTCTTCTTCGGCGCCATCGCCGTGGCGCAGCTGCCGCTCGGCAGCGCGCTCGACCGCTGGGGGCCGCGGCGGGTGGTGCCGGCGCTCATGCTCTCCGCCGTGCTGGGCGCGGTGGTGTTCGCGACCGCCACGACGACGGTCGCCCTCACCGTCGGCCGCGCGCTCCTCGGCCTCGGCTTCGCCGGCGTGCTCATGGGCGCGCTGCAGGCCTTCGGTCACTGGTTCCCCGAGCGGCGTTTCGCGACGGTCTCGAGCCTGCTCGTCGGGATCGGCACCAGCGGGGCGCTCCTCGCGGGCACGCCGCTGGCGTGGCTGGCGGGCGCCGTCGGCTGGCGGGCGGTGTTCCTCGGGGGCGCCGCGGTGGTGCTCGCGTCCGCGGTCGCCATCGCCCTGGCCACCCGGGACGCCCCCACGGGGCGCACGGTCGCCGCTGGGCACTCCCGCCGGCGGCTCGATCTGGACCGTGCTGGCCGACGGGCGACTGTGGCGCATCGGCTTCATGAACCTGTTCACGCTGGGCACGCTGCTGGCGGTGCAAGGCCTGTGGGGCGGCCCGTACCTGGCCGACGTGCACGGCCTCTCGCCGGTGACGGTCGGCAACCTGCTCGTCGCGATGGGGATCGGCGTGGTGCTGGGCAACCTCGGGTCGGGCTGGCTGGCCGACCGCCTCGGCCGCCGGCGCGTGACCCTCACGGCGGCCGCCGGTTTCGTCGTCTGTCAGGTGCTGCTCGCTACGCTTCCGTCCGGCGTGCCCGTGGCGGCGCTGGCCGCCCTGTACCTCGCGTTCGGCGCGCTCGCCTCGTTCGGGGTGGTGCTGCTCGCGCACGCCCGCGCGACGTTCCCCCGCTCGCTCACCGGCCGCGCCATCACGTCGGTCAACCTGGTGGGCATCTCCGGCGCCATGGCCGTGCAGTGGGCCATGGGGGCCGTGATCGAAGCGGGCCGCGAAGCCGGCGGCGCGTACGGTGCCGGCGCGTACCAACCGGCGTTCTGGTTCACCACGGCCCTCGGCGTCGCGGCATGGCTGCTCTACGCCCCCATCGCGGCGCAGGCCGATCCCGCCACCGCTCTCGGAAGGATGGAATCGCCATGACCTCACCCAACACCGTCCGCATCGGCCTCGTCGGCACCGGCTTCATGGGCAAGGCGCACGCCTCGTGCTACGCGGCCGAAGGTGACGCGCAGGTCACCATGGTCGCCTCGCGCACGGCCGAACACGCGCGCGCGCTCGCCGAGGCCGTGGGCGCGCCCGCCTGGACCACCGACTACCGGGAACTCGTCGAGAGCCCCGACGTCGACGGCGTCGACATCACCGTGCCCAACGGTCTGCACCACGAGGTCGCCCTGGCCGCGATCGCCGCCGGCAAACCGTTCCTGGTCGAGAAGCCGCTGGCGCGCACCGTGGCGGAGGCCGACGAGATCATCGCGGCCGCCGACGCCGCCGGCGTCGTCGGCATGTACGGCGAGAACATGCGCTTCTCCCCGGCGCTCGAGCGCACCAAGGCGATCATCGACCAGGGGGGCATCGGCAAGCCGATCCTCTTCCGGGCGACCGAGATCCACAACGGCCCCTTCCACGCCGACTGGTTCTGGGACGCCGAGGCGTCGGGCGGCGGCGCCGTCATCGACATGGGCATCCACGGGCTCTACGTGGCCGAGTGGCTGATGGGGCAGCGCGTCACGCGCGTGTACGCCGAGGTCGCCACGCTCAAGTGGAAGGACCACGTCAAGCAACGGCGCCGAGGACAGCGCCTTCATCACCCTGCGCTTCGAGGACGGCGCGCTCGCCGAGCTGCTCAACTCCTGGGCCATCGCGGGGGGCCGCGACGTCCGCGCCGAGATCTACGGCACCGGCGGCACGGTGCACATCGACAAGGCCCGCGGCGAGAGCGGGCTGTTGGCCTACAGCCACGAGGGGTACGGTCCGTCGGTCGAGGTCGAGGCGGCCTCGCGTCCGCACGTCGCCGGCACCCGCGGCTGGCACTTCCCCACCGCCGATGGTTGGCGCCAGCACGGACATGCCTATGTCGTTCGACACTTCTTGGACGTCGTCGGGCAGGGGGTGGCGCCGAAGTGCACGCTGGCGGAGGGGCGGCGGGCGCTGGAGCTGGTCGAGGCGGTGTACCGGTCGGCGCGGGAGGAGAGGCCGGTGGCGGTGGGGTGAGTTCCGCGTCCACGGACGCTTGCCGGGCATGCGTCCGACTTTCTATACCGCCGTCCTACGCTATAGAACCTCTCGCGCTAGACAGACTTTCTGAGACAGTCCAGCGTTCGCGCCTGGCGGCGTCGCGAGCCCGCCAAGCGCGACGATCCGTGCACTCCGCGGGGTGCTTCTTCGAGCTCAGGGAACCCACAGCGTGTTCGCGGACCGGTAGTCATCGTCCTCGGACGGCGTGCTGCGCACCAGGTTGGTGGCCAACGAGTAGAAGCCGATGTACCGTCCGTCGGCACTGAGAATCGGTTCGACCTGATCCCAATCGGTGGGCGGCGTGTCGTTCAGAGCGACGGTCACGAGGACCATGCGGCACGTGTCCAGGTCCGTGACATAGGAGAAACCGAGGCTGCACATGTCGAGCGCGCACGATCCGTCCATCTCGGGGGCGAGGTTCGTCGCGTAGGAACCGAAGGCCACGTACCGGCCGTCGGAACTGATCGTCGGCAAGACCGAGTCGGCGTCGCCCGACACCCCGGCCGCGTTCGTACTCACGAGGGTCAGAGCACCGCTGTCGAGGTCCACAAGGCTAGATGTCGGCGCGCCGGTCGCTGGCTCTGCGCCGTGCCCCGGTGGCGGTTGCGCGGAGCTCGGGGCCGTACCTTCGGGGCTCCGCACGGGTGTCCCCGGCCACATGTCGACACGCGGAGGCGGCGGCTATGCAGGAGATCCTAGGCGACGAGAACGTGGCATCGACCACCGGACGCAGCGATCGCTTCGGCCCAGGTGGCGTCGACCTCGTCGTCGACGTGGTGGGTAAGGCCTACTTCGAGCGGAACGTCCGCATGATCACCGTGCGGGGCCGTATCGAGTTCTTGTCCGCCCTGAGCGGCGCCGAATTGCCACTGCCGTTCCGCGCGCTGACATCCAAGCGCCGCGAGCTCATCGGCGCGACGCCGCGAGCGTGACCCGTCGAGATGATCGTCCTGCGCGACGCCTTCATCGAGCGGTTCGGGACTGACCTCGAGAGCGGCGCCATCACACCCGTGATCGATCGCATCGTCCCCGTGACGCAGGTCGAAGCCGCGCACGCGCGGATGAGGGCGTATCAGAACACCGGCAAGACCGTCTTGCGGATCGACGACGGATCGGGCTACGCGCCGTCGACCGGCTCGAGCCCCGCCAGGACGAACGGCATCTGTTCGCTGATCGTCGGGTGCACGAACACCGCCCGCCGGAACTGCTCGGTCGTGAGCCCGGCGCTCATCGCCAGCGCGAACAGCGCGATGACCTCGTCGCCGTGCACGCCCAGCACCGTCGCGCCCAGGAACCGGTCGGTGTCGGCGTCGACCAGCACCTTCACGAACCCCTGCGTCTCCCCCATCTCCTTCGCGCGCGAGAAGGCGCTCATCGGCTTGACCGCGCGCAAGACCCGGTGCCCCCGCTCGCGCGCCTGCGCCTCGTTGAGCCCCACGCGGCCGAGCGGCGGGTCGACGAACATCGTGTAGATGGTGTCGCGGTCGTTCAGCGTGCGCGGGCCACCCTGCAGGTGGTCGAGCACGATCTGCGCGTCGTGCACCGAGGTGTGGGTGAAGGCGCCCTGGCCGTTGACGTCGCCCAGGGCGTACACGCCCTCGGCGCTCGTGCGCAGGTGTTCGTCGACCTGGATGTAGCCGTGGTCGTCGACCTCGACGCCGGCGGCCGGCAGGTCGAGCCGGTCGCTGTTGGGCTGGCGGCCGGTGGCCACGAGCAGGTGCGAGCCCGTGACGCGCCGGCCGCCCTGGAGCACCACCGCCACGCCGTCGCCGTCGCGCTCGACCCGCTCCGCCTTCGCGTCGACGACGAACTCGATCCCCTCGCCCTCGAGGATGCGCGCGCACCTCGGCGGCGACGTCCTCGTCCTCGCGCCCCAGGATCCGCGGCGCCGCCTCGATGGCGGTCACCTGCGACCCGAAGCGCCGGAACACCTGACCCAGCTCGAGCGCCACGTACGAGGCGCCCAGGATCACCAGGTGCTCGGGGAGCTCGGTGAGCTCGAGCAGGCGCGTGTTGTCGAGCCAGGGGACGCCGTCGAGACCGGCGATGTCGGGCACCCTTGGCCGCGCGCCGACGTTGATGTAGACGCGTTCGCCGGTCAGGCGCTCGTCGCCGACCTCGAGCGTGCGGGGGCCGACGAACGTGCCCCAGCCGCGGAACAGGGTGACGTTCGGCTTGCTCTCGAGGAACTCGACCAGGCCGTCGCGGCTCTCGTGCCGAACCTCGTTCATGCGCGCCATGGCGCGCTCGAAGTCGACGTCGACGCGGCCGGTGCGCACGCCGTACTCGTCACCCCGGCGGGCCTGGTGCGCGACCTTGGCGCTGGCGACCAGCGTCTTGGTGGGCGTGCAGCCGGTGTTGACGCAACTGCCGCCCACGTCGCCGCCCTCGATGACGGCGATCGACTCGTCCTCGGGCAGGCCGGAGATGAGGGTGGCGGTGGCTTGGCCGGTGCCGACGAGGACGTGGGTGAAGGGGTGGGGGGTGTCCGTCGGTCGGGTGTCCATGCCTCACGGTAAGGGAGCGAGCGTCGTCGGAGCCGTCCAGATGCCGCAACGCCTGCCCAGGCGACACGAATCGCGGGCGCCGAGATCGTGCTCGGCGCCCGTGAGGAGGAACCCTAGGTTTGGCGAGTGCTCAGTCGGGCGGCGAGATCGCGAGGCGGTAGTCGACCGTCTCGAAGGTCGTGCCGCGGGCGTCGAAGCCGGTGAAGCGGATGAGGGCGTACCACTCGACGGGGGCGCCGGCGGCGGCGTGGGCGACGGCGATGGAGCCGGGCATCAGGTTGTACGGACTGCGACGTGGCCACGGGCCCGTTGCGAAGCGCGCGGTCGGATCGCCCAGTTGACAGCCGGTCACCGGATGGGGAGCATCGCACTGAATGCCGCCCGGCACGTAAAGGTTCATCGAACCGATCTGCACGTTGTCGGCCGCGTTGACGGGGTTGCCAGCCGAGTCCAAGAACTCGATGCGGTAGCTCGTGATCGTACGGCCAGCATCGCCGGCGCGCGCCTGGAAGTTCATCTGCCGACTGGTGATCGTGATCGTGCCTTCGTCGTCGATCTCGTAGCCGAGCGTGCCGCTCTCGGTCAAGCCGAACTGGAGCGACGTTGGTCCGACGGTGGCGGAACAGGCCGCCAACACGGCGAGCGCTACCGCGGCTAACCTCGCGAGGATACGGTTCATGAGCATGCCTCCTTGACGGTCATCGATAGATGATAGAACGCTGAGAGGAGTATAAGTCGCCGAATTGTCCACATCGGAGAGCTCGACAGAAAGGCTGGTTTCGGAGAGTACTGCGTTGTCACCGGACGCCTACTGGAACACTAGGTATTCCCGCCCTTGCGCATGCTGCTTCCTCACCCTCGTCCGTTCCTCCTCGCAGAGCCAATGCCCGTTCTTGGTTCGTCAACTCGGCTCCCGAAGAACGCCAATCCCGATAGATGCGCCGACCATCGAAGAAGCGTGCAAGTCCGCACGAGGCGATATCCCTTGCGAGCGACGCATCCGAGACCGAGTCCGAGACATCGATGAACCGTTGCGCTGACTGGAATGGGTAGTCGCGCAGCACTTCGAGCATAGCGCCCGGGTTCGTTGGTGCGCGCGACGATGCGTGCGCGCTTGCTAGCCAGAACGCCAATGGATACTTCTCCTTCCAGAGCGACCATCGTGCGTCAGCCAGGCTTGCGTCAACCGCAAGGACGGGCGGCGACAAGTACTCGGGATGCCCCCCATACCGCTCGATCGGTTCGCAGTTCTCGTCGCACGGCAGGGATAGGCGAGCTGAGGCGACGATCGCTGCCACGACGACCGCGACGAATACCAAGAACAGCGGCACACCGACCTCGGGCCGAACACGGCTTGGCGGGCCATATGCGGCGCCGATGACACCCCACCAGAGCAGACTCTGGATTGGCATCGAGCTGAAGACATCGAGGGACATCACGACGCTCCCTGCCACGAGCGCAGCTGCGAGCGCGCTGCGGCGACGCATGGCAGAGATGAATGCAACGCCGGCCAGGGCGATGAGCGCCAGCAGGCCAGGCACCCCGGTCTCGACAGCCGCCAGCGCCCACACGCTATGCGGGCTCCCGCTCCACAGCATCGGCACGGTCTGGTACGCATGACTTACGTGACCGTAGCTACCTGGTCCATGGCCCGAAGGGGCGCGCAAGCATCGCGACACCCGCCTGTCTCCAGAAGGCTAGGCGCGTGTTCGAGCTCGTTGCCCCTATCCGACTGAATCCTCCTGCATCGTGCTCGACGCGCGCCGTTGGAGTGCCGGCAAGACCGTGAACTACCATCGCCGTACACGGTCCCAAGTCCGACGTCGATTATTGGAATGAGAATGACCAAGGCGACGAATACTCTTAGGATCCCTCCCCAGTTCCGGTCTCCGGCAGGAACGAGCTTGAACAACAGCAGACCAATCGCGACGGCAGCCAGCAGGCCGACGAGCGCCGCGCGGGATCCCGATGCGAGGACGGCCCATACGGACAACGCCGTGAACAAGGTGGCTACGACAGCACGATATCGGCCCAACGGAGAACGAACCCGCCGTACCGCTTGAGCGAACCATAGCGCCGCCCCGATAGCGCCTGCGAAACCAAGGAAATACTGACGCTACCGCTCATCGAGAGGGCGCCTGGCATGCCCGTCAAAACGACCAGGGTCGATGCATCGAGCACGACGACTGCCGACAACAGTCCCAAGATGAACCACTGTGAGAGGCTACTCACGAGGACCATTGCCACCAAGATGGGGAGCCAAGTAGCCGCCGCCCAAGAAGAACCAACTGCTGCAGACCAGGAGATTGATACTAGGGCAATGACCATGTACACTCCGAGGAACAAAGGCGTGCGGAACCGCACAGCGATCGCTAGGATGGCAATGCTGGCCATGACCACCCAGTTCATGGGCGTGCGGCCGCGTCTCCCCGCAGCAACGCGCGACATCAGCGCGACGAAAGCTCGCTCCAAAGGCGAAGGCGGCAAACTCACCCGCACCGTCCGCAACCGACCGAGGCTCCACCTGTCAGTCATACACTTTGGGCTTGGTAAGACGAAGATGGCCTTCTGCACGGGGTAGACGATACCCTTCGAACAACGGCCGGAGGAGTGACAGTGATGATGGGACGGTGAGGGGCTTGGAGCACAGCCTACGCTTGTTCCTCGCGGCACCTCCTTTCGAAGGTGCACGGGGGGCTGACATGCCCGAGGGGCGCTTTTGCCGGCGCCGGCGCCTGTAGAAGATCTCGATGAACTCGAAGATCGCCATCCGCAGCCCGTCGCGCGTTGGCCACGGGTAGCGGTCGAGGAGATCGGCCTGCAGGCTCGCGGACAAGCTCTCGGCCACCGCGTTGTTAGCGAGTTCTCCCGGAAGCCACCCATGACGCCCACGATCCCAGAAGCGCGCAGGTGCCGCCCGTCTCGAAGTGTCCCGTGATCGGAGCGATGAATCAGTCCCGGGTCCCGGTGCGCCGCACCTGCTGCGCCATCGCGAACGCGCTCAGGACCTGGCCGGTGTCCAGGCAGTCGTCCATCGCCTCCCCGACCACGACGTGATTGTCGTGGAGCTGGTGCAGATGCCCGCGCCGGCGGCGCCCCGTGTGGCGGTGGACACCCTGCAGGCCCTGCAATCGCATCAGGCGTGACACCCGGTGCCGGGCGACGCGCAGTTCGAACTCCTAGACGCACTTCGGCATTGATGCGGCTTGCGCCGTCGGTGCCGCGGCCGTCGTGATGGACGGATTTGATGACCACAGTGAGGGCAGTATTGGCGACGTCGCGTTCGGACGCGGCACGACATGCGCCAAGGCGCAGAAGCCGAACTCGGAGACCTTCAAGAGTCTGGCCATCGTCGCCACGGGGCGCATCGCCTGCTCTCGCTCGATGAAGCGGAACGCTCCTACCGTGCCTCGCTGGCGGCGAAGGCGGCGTCGGATTCAAGGCTCGTCGCAAAGAGAAAAGCCGCTGCGCTCTGTACATGAACCTCTTTCGAGGCCGGGTGTTGAACTTCGCGCGATCTCGTCCAGATCGGCTTGCGTGAAAACGCTCATTCGCTGCCTCTTAAGAAGTACGGCCCCGGTAGTCCGTTGGTGTTCTGGTCGTGGCGCGCGCCAGGGCGCCTGCCCGGCGCAGAAGTAGACCCGTACTTCGGTGGCGAACGTCAAGCGTACTCGCTCAGCCATCTCGGAAACGCAATACCAGGAGAGGCTGCGTTTCAGTTGCCTTGGCACGGTCCGAAAGCCGTCGATCACCGCCAGCGCCGGCTTAACCCGTTTGCAGCGCCGAGAAGCCGTCCACTGCAGCCATGCGAGCGAGGCTCCCGACCTAGCCACGGCGCATCCGCTCGCCGGTGCGCCAGCGCGCGTGCCAAGCTTGCAGACGCCTTTCACGCTGGAGTCGTCCTCGTGCACGGGTTCACGTTCTGGCCACGCCACGTCTGTGACGGCCATGGCCTCGGTGGTCTTGATGGGAGTATTTGGTGCACAGAGCGAAGGTCAAGCTATGGTCCCGTAGGATGCGGCAGCACGGCTCGACCTCGACCTCTTGCTTGTGAGCGTCGACGAACGCGGCGATCACTTCAGCCGGGCTGTCCATACCAACCTGAGTCGCACACCGTCGCGTAAACCAATCCCAAGCGAATAAGCTCGTCATGGACGCCTAGCATGGAAATGTGCAGAAGATGAGTTTGTTTGGCGGGACTCTCTTGCCTAATCATTGTGTTCATCAAGACACTTCCGCCACGAAGGGGCCGGCAATTGCTCGCGCAATTGCCGGCCGAAGAGCTAACCGCTGAAGGTCGTTACGGGGCTACTCGTTGATGTCCACGTTATCGAGCGTGCCACCGTCGTACTCGATGTTCTCAGCGTCGGCATCTGCGGTCATGTGCAGCCGGTGACAGGTCCCCACTCGTCAACGGTCCACGTACCGCAGCCGTAGCCGGCGTCGCAACCAACGCCGGTCACGTCGGCGGCCACGGCTTCGACGTTCTCAGCGAGGTACGCCTGGCCGCCGTGTAGACGTTGCGCAGGTAGGCCTCGCCAGCACGGTCCTGGCGACCTGCCGCGCACGCAGCAGGTTCGGGATGAGCACGGCCGCGAGGATGCCGATGATCGCGATCACGATCAGCAGCTCGATGAGGGTAAAGCCCTTCTTGCTACGGTTGCGCATGGCGCGCCCCTTTCGATGAACCGACCGGATGAGGATGAATGACGCCGGTGGTTCAGGTAGTGCAGCCGACTCGAGCAGGTCTGCCGGCAAGGACAATCGTACTGCGCTCGCTCTTACGAAGCTCTTACGGAACCTTCACAGTCCCGGCCTCGCGGTCGGCTCAGCCGCTCAACTGCCCGATGATCGCGAACATCGGCAGGAACATGCCGGCCACGATGAAGCCGACGATCGTACCCGAGGAAGACGATCAGCATCGGCTCGAGTGCCGCCGTCAGCCCGTCGACCGCTTCGTCGACTTCACGCTCATAGAACTGCGCGATCTTCTCCAGCATCGAGTCGACGGCGCCCGTCTCTTCGCCGATCGCGATCATCGACGTCACGAGCGGCGGGTAGATGGTCGGGTACTTGGCCAAGCGTCACCGAGACCTGCTCGCCACGCTGCACCGCGTTCTTCGTCTCGACGAGAACATCCTCGATGATGACGTTGCCCGCCGTCCCCTTCGTGATCTCGATCGACTCGACGATGTTCACGCCGCTCTTCAGCAGCAGGCCGAAGGTGTTCGAGAAGCTGGCGATCGCCGACTTCTGGATCAGCGGACCGAGAACCGGCAAGCGCAGCAAGAAGCGGTCGATGACATGCCTGCCGTTGTTCGTCCGATAGTAGAGCGCCGATGCCCACGACGAGCCCGACGATGATGATGAGGTTCAGCCACCAGAAGTTCTGAAGGTACTCGCTGATGCCGACCAGGATCCGCGTGAGCAGCGGCAGCTCGCCACCGAGCTGGTCGAGGATGCCGGCGAACTGCGGCACGATGCCCGTCAGCAGGAAGTACGTCACGGCCAGCGCGATCACCAGCACGACGACCGGATACGTCATCGCCGACCGAATCTTCCCCCGCAGCGCCGCCTGCTTCTCGAAGTACGCCGCCACCCGCTCGAGGATGCCGTCGAGGTTCCCCGACACCTCACCGGCACGCACGAGATAGATGTACAGCCGATTGAAGATGCTCTTGTGCTTCGCCAGCGCATCGGACAGCGGCGACCCCGTCTCCACGTCCTCCCGCACCGTGTTCAGCGCCGTCTTCATCTGCTGCTTGTCCGCCTGCCTCGACAAGATGCTCAGCGACTGCACCACCGGCAACCCCGCGTTGATCACCGTCGCGAACTGCCGACTGAAGATCGTGACGTCCCGCAGCCCCACCCGGTCCAGGAACGCCGGCATCTTGATGTCCGCCCGCAGCCCCGCCCCCGGCGCCTTGATCTCACTGACGAACAACCCCTTGTCCCGCAGCGCCAACGCCACATCCCGCTGCGTCGCCGCCTCCATCGTCGCGGTCAAGACTTTCCCGCCGCGATCACGTGCCGTGTAGGTGTAGACGGGCATCGGTGCCTCCAGGGGCGCCGCGAGGGATTGCGGCCAAGATGAGCATCATGATATCGGACGGCTCCGCGGCCCCCGTGAAGCATCCGTCATGGCCGCGCCGGTACCCCGCAACTTGCCTAGAACCCCCTCCCCATGCCACGCTTCCCCTTCGGATGCTGCGCCGCTTCTTCGCCTACTACCGCCCCTACCGCCGGCTGTTCGCGCTCGACTTCGGCAGCGCGGTCACGTCGGGTCTGCTGGAGCTGGCGTTCCCGCTGGCGGTGACGCTGTTCATCGACCGGCTGCTCCCCAGCGAGAACTGGCCCGTCATCGCGTGGGCGTCGGGGGCGCTGCTCGTCGTCTACCTGGTGAACGCCGGCCTGATCGCCACGGTCGTCTACTGGGGCCACGTGCTGGGCGTGAACATCGAGACCGACATGCGCGCCAAGGCGTTCGACCACCTGCAGAAGCTGTCGTTCGCCTACTTCGACGAGCAGAAGACCGGCCACCTGGTCGCGCGCCTCACCAAGGACCTCGAGGAGATCGGCGAGGTGGCCCACCACGGGCCCGAGGACGCCTTCATCGCGGTGATGACGCTCCTCGGCGCGCTGGCGCTCATGTTCACGCTGCACGTGCCGCTGGCCGTGATCACCGCGCTGGTGCTGCCCTTCAGCGTCTACCTCACCGGCCGCTACGGCGGGCGCCTCACCACCAACTGGCGCGCGCTGTTCCAGCGCGTGGCCGACTTCAACCACCGCATCGAGGAGAACGTCGGCGGCATCCGGGTGGTGCAGGCGTTCGGCAACGAGGACTTCGAGCGCAGCCTCTTCGCGGTCGACAACCGCGCCTACCGCGCCACCAAGCTCCAGGCCTACGCCTACATGTCGGCCAGCATCTCGCTCGGCTACCTCGGCATGCGCCTCACCCACGTCGTCGTGCTCGTGGCGGGCGCCTACTTCGTGCTGAACGGCGAGCTCACGGCCGGCTCGTTCGTGGGCTTCCTGCTGCTGGTGAACGTCTTCTTCCGGCCGATCGAGAAGATCCAGTCGGTGCTCGAGGTCTACCCCAAGGGCATCGCCGGCTTCCGGCGCTACCTCGACTTCTTGGCGGTCGAGCCCGAGGTGGTCGACCGGCCCGGCGCCATCGAGACGCCGCCCCTGCGCGGCGAGGTGCGGTACGAGGCCGTGAGCTTCGGCTACGGCGACGGCCGACCGGTGCTCACCGACGTCGACCTGACGATCCGCGCGGGCGAGACCGTCGCCTTCGTCGGGCCCTCGGGCGCCGGCAAGACGACCCTCTGCTCGCTCCTCCCCCGCTTCTACGAACCGACGGGCGGCCGCATCACCGTCGACGGCGTCGACGTGCGCGACCTGACCCTCGTCTCGCTGCGGCGCCAGATCGGCATCGTGCAGCAAGACGTCTTCCTCTTCGCCGGCACGTTGCGCGACAACGTGCTGTACGGCCGGCTCGACGCGAACGAGGCCGACGTGCTCGAGGCCGTCCGGCGCGCGCGGCTCGACGACGTGGTCGCCGCCCTACCGCAGGGCCTCGACACGGTGATCGGCGAGCGCGGCGTCAAGCTCTCGGGCGGCCAGAAGCAGCGCCTCGCCATCGCCCGCATGTTCCTCAAGAACCCGCCCATCCTGATCCTCGACGAGGCGACGTCGGCGCTCGACTCCGAGACCGAGCGCGCCATCCAGCGCTCGCTCGCCGAGCTGGCCGTCGGCCGCACCACGCTGGTGATCGCACACCGCCTGGCCACCGTGATCCACGCCGACCGCATCGTGGTGGTCGACGAGAGCGGGATCGCCGAGCAGGGGCGGCACGCGGAGCTGCTGGCGAAAGGCGGAGCGTACGCGCGCCTGCACGGGGCGCAGTTCGAGCCTGCCTGATCCCGACGACGTCCGGCCGTCGGTGCGCGTGCACCGACGGCCGGACCCAGACACGGGCGTGAACGCTTACTGCGTCGGGTCGAGGTACCCCCCGTACGGGTACGTCGATCGGCAGCTCCGTCCCGGCCACGAGCCGGTCGGGGGCCACGTCGCCGTCGACGGTCGACGCATCGTCGAACACGGCGAAGCCGTCGACGGCACCGGTCAGCACGACCGCCAAGCGATCGTTCGCGGCGTCATAGCTGATCTGCGACGGGTCCTCGAGAGGGTTGGCCGGGCCACCGATGACGCGCGAGGGCACCGCCGTGCCGGTCTCGGTCGAGGCGTTCGAGATGACGTACACGGCGGCTCCGAACCGCTGGTCGCCGAGGTAGAGCTCGTCGCGGCCGGCGTCGTACGCCATGCCCCACAGGTACTCGAGGTCGGTGGTTTCCACCGTGAACTCGCGATCGGGCGCCACGTTCCCCGTGGCGCTGGACGCGTCGTCGTACACGGCGACCGAACCGCCGGGTTGGCTCAGGAAGAGCCGGTCCGCGTCCACGTCGAGCGCCACCCGCACGTCGGACTGGGTCGCGTAGATGCCGACGTTCGCGCCGGCCAGGACACGGTCGGGCGCCGATCCGTCGGCTGTCGTGCTGGCGTCGCCGAACGCGAGCACCCCACCGACCAGCCGCACGTACAGGATGTCGCGCAGCGCGTCGTAGGCGACCCCGGACGGATCGGAGAAGCCGTTGTCACCGAACGTGTCGTAATCGGTGACGACGCCGCTCGCCGTCGAGATCGAGGGCACGCGGAAGATCATGGGCGTCCCGGTCTGCGTCGTCAGGAAGCCGAGATCGTGCGCCGGTGCGACGGTCATGTCGAAGAACTCGCCCGCGACCCCCGAGAGCGTGAAACTGCGGTCGGCGGCGACGTCGCCATCGACCTCGTGCATGTCGCCGTAGACGTGGACCACTTCATCGAAGACGTACATGGTGCCGTTGGCGGTCACCGTGACGTCGGCGCTGGCGCTCCGGCCGGCGACCGCTGTGTCGGTGGCCGTCACCGTCACAGTCGGGTCGGTGGGCACACGATCGGGCGCGGTGAAGAGGCCGTCGTCCGAGACCGTGCCCGTGGCCGCCGACCCGCCGGCGGTACCGTCGACCGACCAGTCGACACCGTTCGGGATGGGGCTGGCGGAGAAGTCGACCGTCTCGCCAACGCCGAGCGTGACGGGCCCCGTGGGGCTCAGTTCCAGCGCCTCGAGCGGCGGCGGCGCGCATGCCGCGAGGACCAGGGCCAACGCGGCCAGGCCGAGGAGACCCTTGCGATGGGCGTGATGCATGCCGACCTCCAGGAGGCCACCGGCATCGAGCGCACCGAACCGATCGGCGCTGGCCGTGCGGGGGCCCTGGTTCGCAGTATCCACACCGTGGGCGGCCACGGAGAAAACGGTCCTCACGCGCGGTACACATCGCGTGACCGGAACGACCCGCGGCCCGCGGTGCCATCCCTACACTCGACCCGCCCTACCACGGGGTACCTTGACGACCAACCCAGGGAGGACGGTCACGTCATGGACGACCGAGCGCCGAGTTCACCGCCAGCGGGCGATCCCTCTGCCCCACAGCGCTCGAGCCGGGCGTCGGCCGTCGACGAGGCCTTCTACCGAGCCGTCTTCGACACGGTCGAAGACGCGCTCTGCCTCATCGAGATGATGTTCGACGACCGCGGGCGGCCCGTGAACTACCGCTTCTTGGAGGTCAACGCCGCGTTCGAGCGCCACGCCGGCTTCGTTCCCACCCGCGGCAAGACCGCGTGGGACTTGGTCCCCGACCTCGAGGCTGGATGGTTCGAGACCTACGGACACGTCGCGGTCACCGGCGAGCCGGCCCGCTTCGTCGACGAGTCGCCCGCCATGGGCAAGTGGTTCGACGTGCACGCGTTCCGGTACGGCGACCCGGAACTGCGTCTCGTGGCCATCCACTTCACCGACATCACCACGCGCGTGCGCGTCGAGGAAGAGGTCCACCGGTTGGGCGAGCAGTTCCACACGCTCCTCGAACGCTCCCCGGGAGGGATGTTCCTGGTGGACGCCGACTTCCGCCTCGCCCAGGTCAACCGCGTGGCCGCAGGTGTGTTCGGCAACATCCCCGAGATCGTGGGTCGCGATTTCGCCGACGTGATGGAGATCTTGTGGCCGCCCGCCCAAGCCCAGGAGGTCGTGCGGATGTTCCGGCACACCTTGGCCACGGGCGAACCGTTCCACGAACCCGAATGGGCCGAGGTCCGTGCCGACCGGGAAGCGATCGAGTACTACGACTGGCGCATCGATCGCATCCCACTCCCCGACGGACGTGCCGGGGTCGTCTGCTACTTCTCCGACATCTCCGAGCAGGTGCGCGCGCGGCAGTTGAGCACCGAGTCCGAAGGGCGCTACCGCACGCTGTTCGAGTCGATCGACGAGGGCTTCTGCATCCTCGAGGTGATGTTCGACGAGGACGACCGGCCCATCGACTACCGCTACGTCGAGATCAACCCTGCGTTCGAGAAGCACACGGGTCTCGAGGACGCTCTGGGCAAGACCGTCACCGAACTGGTGCCCGACATCGAGCCGTTCTGGTTCGACCTCTACGGCGGGGTCGCGCTCACGGGTCGGCCCGTTCGGTACGCGGACCATGCCGAGTCGATGCACCGCTGGTTCGACGTCTACGCCTTCCGTGTGGGGGACCCCGACGAGCGCCGGGTGGCGGTGCTGTTCAACGACATCAGTGAGCGCAAGCACGCCGAGCTGGCATTGCTCGAGAGCGAGGCGCGGCTCCACCACCACGCGCATCACGACAACCTCACCGGGCTCCCCAACCGGCGACTGTTCGAGGACCGGCTGCAGCAAGCGATCGCGGCCGCCGCACGCCACGACCGGCTGCTGGCGATCCTGTTCGTCGACCTCGACGGCTTCAAACTGGTCAACGACACCCTGGGACATCAGGTCGGCGACCTGGTGCTCGAGCAGGCCGCGCGGCGCGCGCGGGCGGCGTTGCGCGAGACCGACACGCTCGCACGCCTGCATGGCGACGAGTTCGCCGCCTTGCTCCCCGAGATCAGCGGACCGGAAGACGCGGAGCGGGTGGCACGTGTGTTGCTCGAGATCCTGGCGCAACCGGTCGAGGTGGCGGGACGGACGGTGACGATCAGCGCTTCGATCGGGGTGAGTCTGTTCCCCCAGGACGGCGACGACGCGGCGACCTTGTTGCGCGCCGCCGACGCCGCCATGTACGGCGCCAAGACCGGTGGCAAGAACGACGTGCGCCGCTTCACGCACGCGATGGGTGAGCGCGTCCACGCCCGGGGCAACCTCGCCGAGCACCTCGAGGGTGCGCTGGTCCGCGGCGAGATCGCCTTGCGGTACCTCCCGCAATGGGACCAGCGCATCGGCGCCACCTCCACCTTCGAAGCGCAGCTGGTGTGGTCGCATCCCGAGCTGGGCGAGGTGTCCGCGCGCCAGTTCTTGCCGATCGCCGAGGAGCGTGGCTCGCTGGGCCCCATCCTCGCCTGGGGCCTCGAGGCCGGGGCCACGTTCGCGCGCCACGCGTCGCAGCGCAACGGCCTGCCGGTGCGGATCGCCTTCGACGTGAGCCCCGCGCGGCTGGCCCAGACCAGCTTCTCGGCGCTGCTCGAAGTGACCGTCGCCCAGCACCGGCTGGTGCCGCGGCAGCTCGAGCTGCAGCTGCGCGCGCCGCTCGACGCGCCCGACGCGCTGCGGCCGATCCTCGAAAGTCTCCGAGCGATGGGCGTGCGCGTGACGCTCGACGGGTTCGGCGTCGACGCCTTGGGCCCCGTGCTCGACCTGCCGCTGGACGGCGTGAAGCTCCACCCCACGCTGGCGCCGCGCGCCGACGAGGACGCGCGCCTCCGACGCGGCCTGGCGTCGATGATCCACCTGGCTCACGGCCTCGGCCTCGAGGTGACCGCCACCGGTATCGATACGGCCGCACAACGCGAGCTGATGCTCGAGCTGGGCTGCGAACGACTGCAAGGCGCCCTCATCGGCGGACCGATGCTGCGCGCCGAAGCCGAAGCGACGCTGCGCGGTCAGGACGCTTCGACGCTCTTCTAGGGGCCGCCTCTTCGCCCACGAGCCAGGCTCGCCGGGTACGCTCCACCATGCCCCGCGAGTCCCTCCGTGCCAAGCGTGTCCGCGCCGCTGCCGTCCTCGAGGGGTTGCGCGCCCTCTACCCCGACGCCAAGACCGAGCTCGACTTCGTCACGCCGTTCCAGCTGGTGATCGCCACGCTGCTCTCCGCCCAGGCGACCGACGTGAGCGTCAACGCCGCCACGCCGGCGCTGTTCGAGCGCTACCCGACGCCAGAGGCGCTGGCGGCCGCCACGCCCGAAGAGGTCGAACCCTTCATCCAGAGGATCGGGCTGTACCGCACCAAGGCCAAGAACGCGGTGGCGGCGGCGCGTCGCCTGGTCGAGGCGTTCGACGGCGAGGTCCCGCGTACGCTCGAAGAACTCGTCACGCTACCGGGCGTGGGTCGCAAGACGGCCAACGTGGTGATGGCCAACGCCTTCGGCATCCCGGCCATCGCCGTGGACACCCACGTGGGCCGCCTGGCGCGCCGGCTGGCGTTCAGCAAGCACGCGGACCCCGACAAGGTCGAGGCGGACCTGACCAAGCTGTTCGACCCCGCGGACTGGACCTTCGTGCACCACGGGCTCATCCTGCACGGACGGCGCGTGTGCGTCGCGCGCAAGCCGCGGTGTGCCGAATGCGGCGTCCGGTCCCACTGCCCGAGTCGCTCGGACTGAAGGGTCGGATGTCGTCGGGACGACGGGCATGCGTGGGGTCGCCGGCAGCCGACCCATCACTGGCCTTCACGTTTCGAGCATCCCCCGGACCGCCGACCGCACGCGCTCGAGGGTCTCGGCGTCGACGCGACCGACAGGGCCCGCATGCGCCACGTCGATCGTGGCGATCTTGCGACAGCGCACGACGGACGGTGACGGAAGACCGGCGCGCGGGTCTTCGGCATCGATCGCCACGTCGTCGGGCCACGGCCGGTTGCGGGCGCTGGTGATCATCACGACCCAGAGCAGACGCACGCCGCCGGTGGCCTCCGGCGCCGCCACGACCAGGGCCGGCCGATGCTGTCGCACCGGTCGGTCGCCGTAGGGGAACGGCACCCGCACGACGATGCCCGGCTCCAGCACGCTGGGCTCAGAGTTCGGCATACGCTTCGCGGTCCTCCTCGCCGCCCCATTCGTCGAACACGGCGAAGGGGTCGTCGGTCGCGGGTGGCGCGGCGCGCTTCAAGAGGACACCGTCCTCGACGATCTCGTACACCAGGGTGTCGCCCTCGGCCAACCCGAGGGCGACGCGTACGGGTTTCGGGACCGTGGTCTGGGCTTTGCTCGACAGGCGACTGGTGATCACGCTCGACCCCCTCGCCACGAGGGTAAGGAAGTTCCTTACCGGTGTCAAGGCCGCGGGCGCGAGCTCGTGACGCGAGGTCATGGCCCGCATGGTGCACCCCGCGCCAGGCGCCGGCGCCGACGCCCCGGCCGGAGGACGAGACGTCCTCGGCATGTGCCCAGGCCGAACGACGGCCACCACCCACCGCGTTACCCTCGGCCGATGGCCACCGTGCCCACCGACCACCAGCAGCCCTTCGACCTCGCCATCGTCGGCGCCGGACCCATCGGCATCGAAGCGGCGATCCAGGCCCAGCGCGCGGGGCTGCGTGCGCTGCTGCTCGACCAGGGCGCGATCGTCCAGGCGATCGTCGGCTACCCCACCTACATGACGTTCTTCACCACGAGCGAACGCCTGGAGGTGGGCGGCCACCCCTTCGTCACCGCCACCGACAAGCCGACCCGCAAGGAGGCGCTCGACTACTACCGCAAGGTGGTGGCCAACGAGGGCCTCGAGGTGCGCACCTACACCCGCGTGCCGAGGTCCGACGCGTCGCCGACGGGTTCGAGCTGACCGTCGTCCCGAGGGCGACGATGCCACGTGCTGCGGGTCCCTGCCGTGGTGGTGGCGACCGGCTACTTCGACGACCCCAAGCCGCTCGACGTCCCCGGCGCCGACCTCCCCCACGTCTCCTACCGCTACCGCGAGGGTCACCTCGACTACGGCCGCGACGTCGTGATCGTCGGCGGCGGCAGCGGCGCGGCGGACGCGGCACTCGACCTCTTCCGGCACGGTGCGCGCGTCACGATGGTCCACCGGGGTCCGGACTTCAAGCGCAGCCTCAAGTACTGGATCCGTCCGAACCTGGAGAACCGGGTGAAGGAGGGCTCGATCCGGGCGCTGCTGCACGCGCGCGTCGAGCGCATCGAGCCGGGCCGCGTCCACGTCGTGCGCTCTCCTCCTCACGGCCCCGAGGAGCGCCTCCTCGTGCCCGCCCAGCGCGTGCTGCTGCTGACGGATACCGGGCCGACCCGGGGGCTTTCCGCGGCGGGCGCCCGCATCGATCC
>CAVSJH010000005.1:0-350134 GCA_963728245.1 uncultured Trueperaceae bacterium | reverse complement strand
GACGGGGCCGACGGGTTCCGAACGGAAGCGGGTGGTAGACTCGGCCGTTACCGCGGCGCCGTCGCCCTGCGGCCACCACCAGGGCCTCGGATCGAGGGCCGCATGCCACGTAGGAGGGCCCCCGTTGAACGAAGGCCACGTCGTCCCGGTTCAGATCACGGACGAGATCAAGACGAGCTTCATCAACTACGCGATGTCGGTCATCGTCGACCGTGCGCTCCCCGACGTCCGCGACGGGCTCAAGCCCGTGCAGCGCCGCATCCTCTACGCCATGAACCAGGCAGGTTTGGCGAGCAACCGCAAGCACAGCAAGTCCGCGGGCGTGGTGGGCGACGTGCTCGGCAAGTACCACCCGCACGGGGACTCGGCCGTGTACGACGCCATGGTGCGCTTGGCGCAGAGCTGGAACCTGCGCTACCCGCTCATCCACGGCCAGGGCAACTTCGGCAGCATCGACGGCGACCCGGCCGCCGCCTACCGGTACACGGAAGCGCGCCTCATGCCCTCGGCCGAAGCGCTGCTGGCCGACCTCGACAAGGAGACGGTGCCCACCCGGGCCAACTTCGACGACACCACCGTCGAGCCCGAGGTCCTGCCGTCGGCCATCCCCAACCTCCTCGTGAACGGCGCGGCCGGCATCGCGGTGGGCATGGCCACCAACCTGGCGCCGCACAACCTGTCCGAGATCGTCGACGGTCTCGTCGCCATGATCCACGACCCCGACATCACGGTCGAAGGGCTCATGAAGCACGTCAAGGGCCCCGACTTCCCCACGGGCGGCATCATGTCGCGCGAGGGCGTCCGCGCGGCGCTCGAGACGGGTCGCGGCAGCCTGAGGGTGCGCGGGCGGGTGCGGATCGAGGAGCGCAACGGGCGCCACTCGATCATCGTCAACGAGATCCCCTACCAGGTGAACAAGACCTCGTTCATCCAGACGGTGGCCTCGTTGGTGCGGGCCAAGAAGATCGAGGACATCTCGGCGCTGCGCGACGAGTCCGACCGCCAGGGCATGCGCATCGTCTTCGAGCTGAAGAAGGGGACGCTGCCCGACCTGGTCCTCAACCAGCTCTACAAGTACACCCAGCTGCAGTCGACGTTCTCGGTGAACAACGTCGTGATCGTCGGCCGGGCGCCGCGTCAGGTGAACCTGCGCGAGATGATGCAGCTCTTCTTGGCGCACCGAGCCGACGTCGTCACCAAACGCACCGAGTTCGAGCTGCGCAAGGCGCGCGAGCGAGCCCACATCCTCGAGGGCTACCTCATCGCGCTCGATCGCCTCGACGAGGTCATCGCCCTCATCCGCGCCAGTCAGGACGGCCCCGAGGCGCGCACCGGCTTGATGCGCGAGTTCGGCATGAGCGACGCGCAGGCGCAGGCCGTGCTCGACATGCGCCTGCAGCGCCTCACCGGGCTCGAACGCGAGAAGTTGCAGGCCGAGTACCAAGAGGTCATGGAAGAGATCGCCCGCCTGGAGCTCATCCTCGGCGAGCAGGCCGAGCTCTGGCGCGTCATCGAAGCCGAGCTGCGCGACGTCAAGAAGCGCTTCGGCGACGAGCGTCGGACCCAGATCGCCGACCTCAGCGACGACATCTCCAAGGAAGACCTGATCGCCGAAGAGTCGATGGTCGTGACGCTCACGCGCGGCGGCTACATCAAGCGCACGCCGGCGATCGCCTACCGGGCGCAGGCTCGCGGGGGTCGCGGCGCCACCGCGCAGAAGACCAAGGACGAGGACGTCAACTCGCTCCTCCTGGTCGGCAGCACGCACGACTACTTGTTGTTCTTCACCGACCGCGGCCGCGTCTACCGCGAGAAGATCTACGACCTGCCCGAGGCCGATCGCGCGGCCCGCGGCAGCCACGTGCGCAACCTGCTGCCGCTGGTGGGCGACGAGTCCGTCCAGACGGTGCTGTCGATCCAGCGGCTCGACCAGCCGGGGTCGTTCGTCTTCGGCACCCGCAAGGGCGTGATCAAGCGGACCGAGATCGTCGAGTACGCCAACATGAACGCGGCCGGGCTGATCGCCCTCAACCTCGTCGAAGACGACGAGCTGGTCGCCGTCCGCATCACCGACGGGAACGCCGACGTGGTGCTGGCGACGGCGCTGGGTCAGGCGATCCGCTTCGCCGAGTCCGACGTGCGCGAGACCGGCCGGGCGACCCAAGGCGTCATCGGCATCCGCTTGCGCCGCGACGACCGGGTGGTGAGCCTCGCCGTGGTCGGCGCCGCCGACCAAGAAGCGGTGCAGCTGCTGGCGATCTCCGAGCGCGGTTTCGGCAAGCGAACGCCCGTGGACGAGTACCCGCGCCAGGGGCGCGGTGGCCAGGGCGTCCTCACGCTCCGGGTCACGGCCAAGACCGGCGAGCTCGTCAACCTCTGGCCCGTGGGCGGCAACGAGGAGCTGTTCGTGCTCTCCGAGGGCGGGATCCTCATCCGCACCAAGGTCGAAGGGGTGAGCACCTACGGCCGCGCCTCGCAGGGCGTGACGATCATGAAGCTCGGCGATCGCGACCGCGTGGTCCAGGCGATCGTGCTGCCGGCCGAGGAGCAGGTCGAAGCCGCCATCGAGGGGGGCCAGACGTTGCAGGGCGCCCAACCCGGCACCGAGGGTTGAGCCGCCGATGACGGAGGCGCGTCCCGCGATCGTCCTCGACTGCGATCCCGGTCACGACGACGCGCTCGCGATCGCGGTGGCGGGCGTGCACACGGATCTCCTCGGCATCACGACGGTGGCCGGGAACGTCCCGCTCGACCTCACCACGCGCAACGCCCAGGCGATGGTGGAGGTGTTGGGCCTCGACGTGCCCGTCCATCGGGGAAGCCGGCGGCCCCTGGTGGCCGAGCCGCGCACGGCCGAGTTCATCCACGGCGCCTCGGGGCTCGATGGGCCGACGCTGCCGACCCTGACGCGCGACCTCGCCTCGGAGGACGCCGTCGGGTTCCTGGTCGACACGGTGCGCGCCCGGCCCGGCGAGGTCTGGATCGTCGCCACCGGCCCGCTCACGAACGTCGCCCTGGCGCTCCGCACGGCGCCCGACGTGGCCGAGAAGGTCGCCGGGATCGCGCTGATGGGGGGCGGCGTGCCGTTCGGCAACGTCACCCCTTCGGCCGAGTTCAACGTGCTCGTCGATCCGGAGGCCGCCGACATCGTGTTCCGCAGCGGCGCGCGGATCGTCATGGCCGGCCTCAACGTCACCCACCAGTGGATGATCGGTGCCCCGGTGGTGGAACGCCTGCGCCGGCACGGCGGTCGCGTGGCGGGCTTCTGCGCCGACCTGCTCACCTTCTACGGCGAGGCCTACGCGCGCGCGTTCTCGGGCGTGGCCGAGGGGCCCTTGCACGATCCGGTGGCCGTCCTGGCCCTCACGCACCCGCAGCTGCTCGAGACGGAGCGTCGCCACGTCGTCGTCGAGCTCACGGGCACCCACACACGCGGCATGACGGTGGCCGACCTGCGCGGCGTGCGGCGGGGCGCGCCGGCCAACGTCGACGTCCTCACCCGCATCGACGCGGCGGCGGCGACCGAGGTGCTTGTCGACGCCCTCACCTCGTACGGCTAGCGCCCGCCGCCCCCACCCGCGCTCATCGCCGCTTCGGTAGGATGCCAGCGGTGGTCGAGTTCCAGCACGTCACGAAGACCTACGCCCGCACGCACACCCACGCGTTGCGGAACGTCGATTTCCGGATCCGCAAGGGCGAGTTCGTGTACATCACGGGCCACTCGGGCGCCGGCAAGAGCACCTTGTTGTCGCTCGTGCTGCGCCGGACGGTGCCCTCCGAGGGCGCGGTCGCCATCGCCGGCCAGGACCTCGCCAAGCTGCGCGAGGGCCAGCTGCCGCTGCTGCGGCGCCGCATCGGCATGGTGTTCCAGGACCACCGGCTGCTGCCCAAGCTGTCGGCAACCGACAACCTGACCTTCGCCCTGCGCGCCACGGGCGCCAGCGGTCAGCTCGAGCAGAAGGCGCTGGGCGCCCTGCGGCTGGTCGGCTTGGCGCACAAGCGCAAGGCCTTCCCCATCGAGCTCTCGTTGGGCGAACAGCAGCGCGTCGCCATCGCGCGCGCGCTGGTCACCAACCCGCCCCTGCTGCTCTGCGACGAACCGACCGGCAACCTCGACCCCGACACGAGTTGGGAGATCCTGGAGCTGCTCGCGGACGTCAACATCAAGGGCACCACGGTCATCGTCGCCACCCACTCGCGCGACCTGGTCGACGCCATGAAACGTCGCACCCTGGTCCTCCGCAACGGCGAACTCGTCCGCGACGACGACCGCGGCGGCTACTCGCTGTAACCGCCTGGCCCCCCGCGGCGCCAGGTCCCCCACACGGTTCCGCGTGTCACGATGCCCACCGGCACGGCGGGTGTCGGCGCAGCCGACACACCTAGACCTGCGAGATCGAGTAGTCCAGCCTGTCTTCCGAGAGGATCATCTCGACGAACTGACGGTGCGCGAGCGCGTCGATCATCGCGAAGCCGTGGTCCTTGTCGACGTAGATGCCTTCCTTCATGACCGTGTGGCCGTAGACGCCGAACCGGTGGCCGGCGTCGCGGACCAGCTTGGGCTTCTCGTACCACCAGGTCTTGGTGTCGGGGTCGTGATAGAAGAAATCGTCGAAGTACTGCATGCCGGGCGTCGGCCCCGCGTGCGCGAAGTGCACACCGTGGTGGACCACCTCGCGGGGGAACGACACCAGCCACGCTTTCAGGTCGTCGGGCAACTCGACGCCGCCGCGATCGCTGCGGAACTCGTCGTGCTTCAGTCCGCCCCGCGTCCCGAGGTCGTAGTTGTGCAACACCGCCGCCTCGTCGTGGTTCCCGAGGATCACACGCAAGTGACCGTTGGACTTCTCGACGAAGTCCTTGAACCGGTAGAGCTCACGGATCTGCGCCTTGGCGGCGCGTCGCAGGTGGTCGGGATCGACCGGGTCGTAGGACTCGGCGCCGACCGCGACCGCGTAGGCGCGCTCGTCCTTGTAGTGGACCAGGTCCCCGACGCAGACGACCTCGTAGCGTCCCGACAGCACGGCGTCGGTCGGCTCGTACGTCGGCGTCGCCACCGCCGCCGCCCGCAGCACCCGCCACAACTCGGCCCACATGCCGTGCACGTCGCCGATCGCGACGACCTTGATCACCCGCGCCCCGCCGAGCCCTCGCCTGCCGGCGCGGCCAACAGCAGCTCGCGCAGCTGGGCGTAGAGCTCGCGTGCGGCCTCGGGGTCCTTGCCGTAGCCGCCGTACTTGACGAGCAGACGCGCGGCCGCCAGGCCCTGACCCTCGCCCTTGAGGCGCTCGACGAGTCGGTCGATCATCTGTTGACCGGTCGGCTTGGCCACGGGGGCCACGTCGGTCGCGGCGACACCGGGCGCGGCGACACCGGTCGCGGCGACACCGGGCGGGGCAACGCCGGGCGCGGCGGCACCGGGCTCGGCCGCGACGCCACTCGCTACCGGCGGCTCACCCGCCACGGGTGCGTCGAACCGAGCGGCCGTCCGGTCCTCGGTGGGTCCCGCCGGGGCGTCGGGCTCGCCGTGGCCCACGGTCGTGACACCCATCGCCGCGACGTCGCCCAGGTCGGGCGGATGCAGCGGTTCGAGCGTCTCGGGATCGCAGGGCAACCAGAACGAGGCGCCCACCGGAACCGGCGCGCGCAGACCCAGGAGGTCGGCGGCCGCGGCGAACGCGGCCTCGGCGGTCGCGGTGACGCCACCGACGATCGCGGCCGGCGCCACCGCACCTTTGGTGACACCCTCCACGCTCACGTGACAGGCGATCGCGCCGCCCACCAGGCCCTCGTAACGAACGCTCCAACCCGCGACCCCGAGCACGCCGTCGAGACGTTCGCGCAGGGCCGCGGGCGCCAGGTGGGCCACGACGTGCACCAGATCGCCACCCTCGGCCACCTCGATGGGCGACCAAGCGACGACGTCGAGCGGGAACGGGGCAGCCAGACGCGACCACACGTGCGCGGACACGCGCGCATGCTATCACGCCCCCCGCAGCGCCCCGGAGGGCGCGACGTGCGCCGCAGCCGCATCTCGACGGCCCGGACGGGCGCGCGAGAGGCGACCGTGCGGAGCGGTAAGCTGACGCCCATGACCAGCGTCTCCCGCCCCGCGCCTCCCTTGCTCGCCCTGCTGGCGGTGCTCGTCGCGACGACCCTCGGCTCGGCCTGGGCCCAGATCGGTCCGAACGTCGCGCTGCTCGGCCCCGACACGGTTCGGCCCGGCGACTCGGTGCGGATCGAGGTCGACGGTCTCTCCGCCGACGTCGACTACACCCTGCGCGTCGAGGGGCCCGACGGCGGAGAGGTCGTCCGTACCGTCACACCCATGCTCGGCCAGGTGGCGGCCGAGGTCGCGTTCGAGAACGAGGGCCGTCACCTGATCTGGATCGAAGGGCCGGACCTGCAAGCTCGCTTCGCCGTCGAGGTCCAACCGGCAGCCGCTGCGACGCCACCGCCTGCCGACCCCGCGCCGGCCGACGGCGCCGCTCAGGGCGAGCCCGGCCGCGCCCCACCGACCCAACCCGACGCCCAGCCCGAGGCCCAGCCCGACACCCAACCCGAGGCGACACCGGAAGCCGACGCGCCACCCCAAGACGCACCCGCTGAGCCAGGCGCGGAGGTCGCCGACGAGCCGTCCGAGGAACCGTCCGCGGACCCTGCGGGACCCGCGCTCGAGCCGGACGAACCGGCGGCGGCCGAGGACGGCGCCGCGCCCGCCCCGCAGGATCCGGCGTCCATCGAGCCCGCGCCCGGCGAGGCCGAGGCCCCCGTCCCAGACGAAGGACCCTCCGCCGCTGCTCCCGACGGCGTCACGCTCCTGGTCGAAGACGACGCCGTCGTGGCGCGCGAGCCCGACGGCAGTGTGCGCTGGCGCCTCTCGTTCGCACCGTTCACGGGCGGACCGCAGTTGGCACTCACCCACCTCGGCCGCGGTTGGGTCGCGGTGGGTCATCAGGTCCTCACCGTCGACCTCGCCAGCGGCGCCATCGAGGAACGGGTCGCCACGAGCGGCACGGTGGTCGACCTCCGTCCCGTGGGCACCGGGCTCTCGGTGCTCAGCGAGGTCGTGACCCCCGATCGACGTCTGGCCATCGAGGCCCGCCTCGCCGACGGCACGCTCACGCCGGTGGCCGTGTTCGACCCGACGAGCACCCTGTTCGACACGCTGGTGAACGAGGCCAACGTCGCGGACCCGGCCGCCCGGCTGGCGCTCGACCCCACCAACCCGTTCCTCCACCTCGCGGCCGCACGCGCCGCAGCGACCGAGACCGACCGCCAGGCGTCGATCGAGGCCGCGCTGGCGTCCGCGACGACGTTCTACGACTTCGCCCGTCTCGCGCGCGCGTTCGCCGCGCAGGGATGGTGGGAGGCCGCCGACGAGGCGATGGCCCTGGCCGCCGCCGACTTCCGCGAACGCGGCTACGACCCGGCCCTGTTGACCTCGGTCGAGATCCACGAACGCTACGGCTTCCCCCTGCAGCCGCTCGAGAGCGCCCTCGGTCGCAACGACCTCGTCGCAGCCGACCTCTGGGCGCGCTGGACGTACGAACTCTCCGGGCCCCATCTGCCCGGCGTCGGCACCGCGCTGCGCGCATACGCCGCAGCTCTCGCCAACGTCGACGACCGGGCCGGCGCCGCGCTCTGGCGTGAGCGCGCGGGCGAGCGCACCAACCCCGTCGTCGCGGACGTGATCGCGCGCGCGGCCCTGGCCCTCGGCAACGCCGGCCGGTACGCCGTCGCGGCGCTCCTGATCGCGCTCGCCGCGCTGCACCTGACCCTGATGGCGAAGTACGCGCGCGCCCGCGCGCTCGCCGTCCGCCAAGCGCGCGAGGCAGGACGCTCCGTCCCCGCCTGGCCGTGGACGCGCTCGATCCGCTACTACGGACTCACCGAGAAGCTCGTCCTGATCATGCTCCTCGCCAGCGTCGTGGTCGTCGTGGCCCTCGCCGGATGGACGCAACGCACGGACCCGGTCGCGCACCTCGTCGCCGCCGGTCACCTGGCGGCACCCGGCCTGGCCGTCTACGGACAGGACCCCGAGGCGGCGCCCGTCAGCGCCGCGTGGGTCGAGGCGTACCGGGCCGACCGCGAGGGCGACCCCGACCGCGCCCGCGCCGTCCTCGAGGCCGCCGGCGTGCCGAGCGAGCGTGCGCTCGCAGCGGCCGCCGCCGGCGAACCGCTACCGGCGCCCGCGCCGCACACGATCCGTGCGGCCGCCGGCGGGACCTGGTACGGCGCCATCGCCCGCCCGTTCCGCGACCCACTGTCGCTGCTCGAGGACGAGTCGCGTCTGGACGGCATCGCACGCTGGGCCTGGCCGGCGCTCGTCGTGCTGCTGGCGCTGGTGATGCTGATCCACGTCCTGGCTCTGTTCGTGCCGCGCCCGCGCCTGGCGCGCCACGCGCCGCGCCCGCTCGGGTACCACGTGTTGGCGCTGCTCCTACCCGGTAGCGGCCAGGCCGACGAGCTGTACGGCATCTTGTTGCTCATCCCGTGGGCCGTGTTCGGGATCGACGTGGTCGTCCAGCTCACGGGGGGCTCCACCCTCCTGGGCATCCGCTTCGGCACGGGCGTGGTCGTCCTCGCGGTCCTCTACGCCTTCAACGTCATCGCCTGGGCCGTCGAACTGAGCTCCGTGCGCAAGCGGCACCGCGAGCTCCGCGAGACGGAACCGGAGCTGGCGTACGCGTACGGGCTGGCGCCGGCGCGGCGCTCGACGAGCGCCGACACGATCGTCGTCCCCGAACTGGACGGCTAACGCTCGGTGCGCCGGCCGCAGGCGCCGACCGGCTACGGGCTCGTGTTCGTCGCCGCGGTCCTGTGGGGCCTCATCGGCCTCTTCTCGCGCGCGATCCTCGACGCCGGCGTCGGTGCCCTCGAGATCGCCTTCTGGCGCGCGGTGCTCGCCGGCGGCGCGTTCGTCCTGCACGCGGCCGCCGTCCGTCGCTTGCACGTCCGGACCGCGGGGGACGCCGCCGCCCTGGCGGCGTTCGCCGTGGTGGGCGTCACGGTCTTCTACGCGTCGCTGAACTTGGCGATCGACGCGGGTGGGGTCAGCTTGGCCTTCGTGTTGCTCTACACGGCGCCCGCCTTCGTGGCGGTGCTGGCGTGGCCGCTGTTGGGGGAACGCCTGACGCGCCGCAAGGCCTCCCTGGTGCTGCTCGCCGCCCTCGGCGTGGTGTTGGTCGCGCGGGCCGGTGGCGGGGGCGTCCACGCCACCCCCGCCGCCCTCGCCTGGGGGCTCACGGCCGGCGCCTCGTACGCCACCTACTACCTGTTCGGCAAGTGGGTCCTGCATCGCTACGCGCCGGTCACGATCTTCGCGGTCGTGCTGCCGCTCGGGGCGCTGGGGCTGTGGCCCTTCGTCGACTTCGTCGCCAAGGACCCGGCGGTGTGGGCGTGGCTGGCCGCGCTGGGGCTCGTGTCGACCTACCTGGCCTACCTCGTCTACTACACGGGCCTGCGCGCGACCGAAGCGTCGCGCGCCGTCCTGGTCGCGACGGTCGAACCGGTCGTGGCGGCCGCCTTGGCGGCGGCCGTCTTCGGCGAACGTCTCGGTGGGGTCGGCTGGCTGGGCGCCGGGCTCATCCTGGCAGCGGCCGCGGCGGCGGCGATCGCGCCGCGCGCCCACGGGCGCCGGACGGGTACGCCTGCCGGTTGACCGCCCCCCTCGCCGGTGCTACCCTTCGTTCCGTATGCACGCGGTCTGCAAGGTCTTGCAGATCGTGCGCCACCCACCCATGCCCCAGACGATCCAGCCACGCCCCCGCGCACGACGCCGCTGAACCACCCGCACTTCGGGTGGTCGGAAGCTCGTGCGCCGGTCCGGCGTGGCTCGTCGCTGCCGATCCGGAGGAACCATGCCCCAGCACCGTGACGTCAAGAAGGTCGTGCTCGCCTACTCGGGAGGCCTCGACACCTCCGTGATCCTGCACTGGATCAAGGCCACCTACGGGGCCGAGGTCGTCGCCTTCACCGCCGACATCGGCCAGGGCGACGAGGTCGCAGTCGCCAAGGAGAAGGCGCTGCGAACCGGCGCCTCCGCCGCCTACGCCGTCGACCTGCAGCGCGAGTTCGTCGAGGACTTCGTCTTCCCGGTGCTGCGCGCGGGCGCCAAGTACGAGTCCGACTACCTGCTCGGCACCTCGTTCGCTCGGCCGCTCATCGCCAAGCACATGATCGAGGTCGCCGAGCGCGAGGGCGCGGACGCGGTCGCGCATGGCGCCACCGGCAAGGGCAACGACCAGGTCCGCTTCGAGCTGACCGCCTACGCGCTCAAGCCCGACGTCAAGGTGATCGCCCCCTGGCGCGAGTGGGACCTCAAGGGGCGCGAGGACTGCATCGCCTACGCGGCGCGGCACGACATCCCGACCGGCATCACCAAAGAGAAGCCGTACTCGATGGACGCCAACCTGTTCCACATCTCCTACGAAGGCGGCGTCCTCGAGGACCCGTGGGCCGAGCCGCCCGCCGGCATGTGGCGCCTCACGGTCGACCCCGAGGCGGCGCCCGACCAGCCGCAGGTGGTCGAGGTCGCCTTCGAGGGCGGCACGCCGGTCGCCATCGACGGGAACGGCTCGATCCCGTCGCGCTCCTCACGCACGCGAACGCCATTGCCGGGCGCCACGGCGTCGGCCGGATCGACCTGGTCGAGAACCGCTTCGTGGGGATGAAGTCGCGCGGCTGCTACGAGACGCCGGGTGGCACGCTGCTCTTCGAGGCCCACAAGGCGATCGAGCAGCTCACGCTCGATCGCCAAGTGCGCGCCCTGCGCGACGACCTGGTTCCGCGGTACGCCACCGCCGTCTACAACGGCTTCTGGTACGCGCCGGAGCGTGAGGCGCTGCAGCGTCTCTTCGACGACATCCAACGGCCGGTCACCGGCGTCGCGCGGCTCAAGCTCTACAAGGGCGCCGTCACGATCCTCGGCCGCAAGAGCCCCCACAGCCTCTACCGGCAGGACGTCGTCACCTTCGAGGAGGACCACGTCTACGACCAGGCGGACGCCGACGGCTTCATCAAGCTCAACGCGCTGCGGCTCCGCATCGCCACGCAGTTGCGGGCCGAGACCGGCGAGCCCGGCGGGAGCTGAGGGCGTCGTGACGGACACCCTCGAGCCGCCCGCGGTGACGGGCCGGCCGGGTCAGGCGTACGAGGCCGCCCGCATCCGGATGGCCACGTCGAAGGACATCGGCGGCCTGGTGACGCTCTGGCGGCTCGCGTACCCCGAGTCGGCCACCGGCCCGGCCGAGATGGCGGGCTGGCTCGAGCACGGCGGCGCCCTCCTCATGGAGGCCCGTGACCGCACCGTGTTCGCCGCCTTGCGGTGGCGCCACGAGGAGAGTGGCTGGCAGGTCGACCGCGTGGCCACGCGTCCGGAAGAGCGCGGTCAGGGCTACGGACGTTGGCTGACCACCAAGGTCGAGGCGCTGGCGATCAAGCATTCGATCTCGCACCTGAGCCTGACGCTGCCCGACGAGGGGGACGACGAGCAACTCGCCTACTACCAGCGGATGGGCTACGCGCTCGCGCCCGACGACGCCGACGGCCGAACGTTGCGCAAGGTCGTGGGTGGCGAGTGGCAGGTCAAGGCGCCGGCGGACGCGTGAGCACGACACCGCGCGACGAGAACCGCCGCATGTGGGGGGGCCGCTTCAGCGAAGCGACCGACGCCCTGGTGCAGACGTTCAACGCTTCGATCGACGTCGACCGGGCGATGGCGCTCGAGGACGTCGACGGTTCGATCGCCCACGCCACGATGTTGGGCGAGACCGGCATCCTGACGCCCGAGGAGTCGGCCACCCTGGTGGACGGTCTGCGTGCGCTGCGTGTCGAGGTCGAGGCCGGTGAGATGGTTTGGTCCGAAGCGCTCGAAGACGTTCACATGAACCTCGAGCGGCGCCTGACCGATCGGCTCGGGCCCGTGGGCGGCAAGCTGCACACCGCTAGGAGCCGCAACGACCAGGTCGCCACCGACTTCCGGTTGGCCGTCCGCGCGCGCACGCAGCGGCTCATCGCGCTCCTGCACGAACTGCGCGGCGTGTTCGTCGACCTGGCCGAACGCCACGTCGACGTCATCCTGCCGGGCTACACGCACTTGCAGGTGGCCCAACCGGTGCGTCTCGGCCATCACCTGCTCGCCTACTACGAGATGTTCAGTCGCGATCAGGGGCGCCTGCAGGACTCGCTGGCGCGTCTCGACGTGTCGCCCCTCGGCGCCGGCGCGCTGGCGGGCACGGGGTTCCCCATCGACCGTCACCGCACCGCCGACCTGCTCGGTTTCGCCGCACCGATGGCGAACTCGCTCGACGCCGTCTCCGACCGCGACTTCGCCCTCGAGTTCCTGGCCGCCGCCAGCATCGCGATGATGCACCTGTCGCGGCTCTCGGAGGAGCTGATCCTGTGGTCGTCGCAGGAGTTCGCCTTCGTGGTGTTGCCCGACTCGCACACCACCGGCTCCTCGATCATGCCGCAGAAGAAGAACCCCGACGTGGCCGAGCTGGTGCGCGGCAAGACGGGACGCGTCTACGGCGCGCTCGTCGGCCTGCTCACGGTCATGAAGGGCCTGCCGCTCGCGTACAACAAGGACATGCAGGAGGACAAGGAGGGCGTGTTCGACGCGGCCGCCACCCTCGCCGTCTGCTTGCGCCTCACCGCCGACATGCTCCCCAAGATGCGCGTCGACGCGGCGCGCACCCGTCACGCTGCCGGGCGGGCGTACAGCAACGCCACCGACCTGGCCGACCATCTCGCCCGGAGCGGTCTCCCGTTCCGCGAGGCGCACGAGGCGGTGGGCAAGCTCGTCGCGATCGCCCTGGACGCCGGCGTCGACCTGCAGGACCTGCCGCTCGAGCGCCTGCGCGAGGTCGCCCCCAGCCTCGACGAGGACGTGTACCGGGTGCTCGACGTCGAGCACGTGGTGGACGCGCGCACGTCGTACGGCGGCACGGCGCGCCCGCGCGTGGTGGAGCAGATCGCACGCGCGCGGGCGGCGCTCGCCTCGGAGACGCCGTGAACCCGTCCGGGACGAGCGCCGCGACCGAGCCCCACGCCGTCGCCCGCGACCTGCGGGTGCGTCCCGCGCGCGCCGAGGACGTCGTCTCGATCTTCGAGAACATCGGCTACTGGGCGGGCCAAGGGAAGATGCTCGTGCGACCGATGCAGAACATCTTCGAGAACCTGCGCGACTTCTTCGTCGCCGAGACGATCGACGCCGAAGGCCACGCCCGGTTCGCGGGCAACGGGGCCCTCCACATCCTCTGGGGCGACATCGCCGAGGTGCGCGGCCTGGCGGTCGCCCCCGACGTGCAGACCCGGGGCGTCGGCCGCGCGCTGGTCGCCGCCTGCGAAGCCGAGGCCCGCCGCATCGGCGTCCCCACCCTGTTCGCCTGGACCTACTCGGTCGCGTTCTTCGAGAAGTGCGGCTTCACGCTCATCGACAAGACCAAGGACCTGCACCCGCGCGTGTGGAGCGAGTGCTTGCGCTGCCCGTTCTTCGTGGGCTGCAACGAGAACGGTCTGGTCAAGCGCCTCGAAGGGGTGCCGATGCCGCTGAACCTCCCCGAGCCACCGCCCACGCAGGTCCCGCCCGGGATCCGCTGAAGGAGCTTCAGGGGCGGTCGGGTCGGCGCCGCGCACGCGCCGGATCGACCAGACCGCGCCCGTAGGTCTCGAGGTGCGGGGCCCGTGCCGCCAGGTCGCGCAGGAACCCGGCACGATCACGTGGCGCCACCTCGACCCAGCCGCCGCCGTCGAGCGCCACGCGAACGCGGACGAGCGACCAGGCGGGTCCCGACAAGGGGCTCAGCACCGGCTGCGCCCGCACGATGTCGCGGTAGGCGAGCCGTAGCGTCAGGAACCCGGCCCGGACCGTGAAGCCCTGCGGTTCGAGGACGTAGGACACCGGCACCGACACCCCCAACGTCAACACCAACGCGCCGAGGCCCATCGCGCCCACGACGACCTTGACGAGTGGCGCCACGCCGGGGTCCACGAGCAGCGGGCCGACGATCAGCCCCAGCCCGGCCAGCGCCACCACCACGACCGCGACGACCCAGGCGTCGACCCGGGCTGGCACGGTCACGGTCTCGAACGACGCCATCGCGACGAGGCTAGCATCGCCGGGGTCGGTCCGCCGCTCCGACGGTAGACTCGCGCCGTGACCGACGCCGACGCCCACCGCATCGCCCGCCGCCGCGTGGCCCTCGTCCACACCGGCGGGACGCTCGGCATGGTGCGCGGCGCCGACGGTGCGTACGCTCCGCGCCGCGGCGCGCTGGCGGCGGCGCTCACGCGCCTGCCCGAGTTCGACGACCCACGGCTTCCCGACGTCGCGCTCGACGAGCTCGACGTCCTGCTCGACTCCTCGGACGTTCGGCCCGGCGACTGGCAGCGCTTCGCCGACCGAGTCGCGCACGCCTTCGAAGCGGGCGCGGACGGTGTCGTCCTCGTCCACGGCACCGACACGATGGCCTACACGGCTTCGGCGCTCGCGTTCTTGCTCGACGGGTTGCCCGGACCGGTCGTCCTGACCGGCTCGCAGGTGCCCCTCGTCGAGCTGCGCTCCGACGCCCGCGACAACCTGATCACGTCCCTGCTCCTCGCCGCGACCCCCGGTTGGGCCGAGGTGGCGGTGTACCTGGGCGGCGGCCTGCTGCGCGGCTGCCGCACCACCAAGGTCTCCACCGACGGCTTCGACGCCTTCGCGAGCCCCAACCTGCCGCCGCTCGCCGACGTGGGGGTGGACGTCGCCTGGCGCCGCGATCTCGTGCGCGCGCCGGGGGCGCGCCCGCTGCGTGTCCACCAGCTGGCCGACGTCGACGTGGTGGCCTTGCGGCTGTTCCCCGGCATCACCGCCGAGACGCTGCGCAACGTCCTGCGCGACCCGGTCCGTGGCTTGGTGCTCGAGACCTACGGCAGCGGCAACGCACCCTCGCGCGATCCCGACCTGCTGGCCGTGCTGGGCGACGCCATCGACCGCGGGGTGGTGGTGGTCAACGTCACCCAATGCCTGCGCGGTGGCGTGCGGATGGACGCCTACGCCGCCGGGCGAGCGCTGGCGGCGGTCGGCGTCGTGTCGGGGGGCGATCTCACGGCCGAGGCGGCGCTGACCAAACTGCTCGTGCTCCTGTCGCGCGGTCTCACGCCCGACGAGGCGAGCGCCGCGATGGTGCGCGCCGACGTCGGCGAACGCACCGTCGCCGAGGCGCCGTGATCCCGCCGGGCCTGGCCGGTCACGCGCTCGACCACGTCGCCGTCGCCGTGAGGTCGCTCGACGACGGCGACGCCTACGGGGCGCTGGGCTGGACGGCCGCCGGTCCCGACGAGCTGGTCGCGGGGCAGGGCGTCCGCGTGCGGCTGTTGCAGGGGGGCGGCGGACCAGCGCTGGAGCTGCTCGAACCGGTCGACACGGTCGGACCGGTCGCCCGTTTCCTGGCTCGACACGGGCCCGGCCTCCATCACCTGGCCTTCGCCGTCGCCGACCTGGACACCGAGATCGCACGCCTGGAGGGCGCCGGCGCCCGCTTCGTCGACGCCACGCCGCGGCCGGGTCGCGGCGGCAGTCGGGTCGTGTTCTTGCATCCGACCTGGACGGGCGGGGTGCTCGTCGAACTCGTCGCGCACCCCTCACCCCATGGCTGACCGCCGCCGGCGCGCGCCCTGGGCCTGGTGGGTCGTCTTGGCCTGGGCGAGCCTGCTGTTCGCGCTGTCGGCGACGACGGGCGGCGACGGCGGGCTCGACTTCGCGTGGCGTTTCGCTGGCGACGACAAGCTGGTCCATGCAGGTCTGTACGCGGTCCTCGGTGCCCTCCTGCGCGCCTCGACGGGGCGCACCGGCCTCGCGATCGCGCTCGCTTCGGCCTACGGGATCACCGACGAGGTCCATCAGGCCTTCGTCCCGGGCCGGCACGCCGACCCGCTCGACTGGCTCGCGGACACGGCCGGGGCCGCGTTGGGGGCGCTTCTCGTGGCGTCCTTCGCGCGGCGCGATGAGAGGGGCACGGTAGAGTGATCGGATGAAGCTCGCGATCGTGGGTGCCGGCAAGATGGGTGGTGCGGTCTTGTCGGGCGCCGTGCGGGCGGGCATCATCTCCGCGGACGAGGTCGGCGTGTACCATCCCGACGGCGACCGGCGCGCCGCGCTCGCGGCGCGGTTCGGGGTCGCCGAGCTCGACGACGACGGGGTCCATCAAGCCGAACGGGTGCTCGTGGCGGTCAAGCCGCAGTCGTTCGAGGCCGTCGCGCCGTTGATCGCCCAACGTCACGGCTCGTTCGTGTCGCTCATGGCGGGCGTCACGACGGGCACGCTGGCCAAGCGTCTCGGCTCGCGCAAGGTCGTGCGCGCCATGCCCAACCTCGGCGCGGCGGTCGGCGCTTCGGCCACCGCCCTCGCCTGGCACCCGGAGACGCCGGAAGCCGATCGGACCTTCGCCCGCCGGCTCTTCGGAGCGGTCGGCAGCGTCCACGAGGTCGCCGAGAGCCTGTTCGACGCCTACACCGGCCTCGCCGGCTCGGGACCGGCGTTCGCCGCCGTGGTCGCCGAGGCGCTGGCCGACGGCGGGGTGCGCGTCGGCCTGTCGCGTTCGGTCTCGCGCGAGTTGGCCCGCCAGGTGCTGCTGGCCACCGCACGCCTGCTCGAGACCAAGGGCCCCGCCGACCTCAAGGACGAGGTGGCGTCGCCCGGTGGGACGGCCATCGCCGGCGTCCGCGCGCTCGAACGCCACCGCGTGCGCTACGCGGTCATGGACGCGATCGAAGAGGCCGCCAACCGCGCGCGGGCGCTGGCCTACGACCGGGAGGACGGATGACCGTTCCGCCACGCTCGCACCGCCGCTGGAGCCGGTTCGCCGCCGCCCTGGCGCTGATCGGCCTGCTCGGCGTCGCCTGGGCGAACGAGTACTTCCCCGCCGCCGACGGTCTCTCCTGGACCTACTCGAGCGGCGAGACCCAGGTCATGACCGGCCCGCGCGACCTGGCCGGCACGCCGGTGATGGTGCTCACCCACTACCTGGGCGGCGTGCCCGTCTCCGAGGACTACCTGGTGTACGCGCCCGACGGGGTGTGGAGCGTGGGGACCGCTGCGGGCGGCGCGATCGTGCGGTACGACCCGCCCCTCCTCGTGTACGGGCCCGCGCCGTTGGAGCCCGGCAGCTCGTGGACCTCCACCACCGACGTGGGCGGTGTGTCGGTCACGATCACCTCGGAGGTCGTCGGCCTGCGCGGCGTGCAGACGCCGGCAGGGCGCTTCAACGCCATGCAGATCCGTCAGCGCACCGTCACGTCCACCGGCGGTCAGACGCACCTCGACCTGTACGTCGTGCCCAGCGTGGGCGTCGTGCGCTTCGTGACGTCCGACGGCACCACGATCGACCTCATCGAACGCGTCTTCTAGCCGCTCCCCCGAACGGCGGCCAAGGCGCCGGGAAGGTGGCCCAGCCAGCGCTCGGCCACGCCGTCGAACCGTCCCGCCGACAGCCCCTCGCGAACCTCGTCCATGAGCCGCGCCATGAAGCGCAGGTTGTGGACGGTGACGAGCTGGGGTCCGAGCGGCTCGTCGGCCTTCAGCAGGTGGCGCAGGTAGGCGCGCGAGAAGCGTCGGCAGGTGGAGCAGTCGCAGGCGGCCTCGATGGGCCTGAGGTCGTCGGCGAACCGCGCGTTCTGCAAGTTGAGGCGGAAGTTCGCCACCGGCCCGCCTTCGTCGTCCAGCCGTACGAGCGCGCCGCCGTTGCGCGCGTTGCGCGTGGGCGCGACGCTGTCGAAGGTGTCGATCCCGCGCGCGACGGCCGCCAAGACCGAAGGGACGTCGCCGATGCCGAGCAGGTGCCGCGGGAGACGGTCGGGCAGCTCGGGCACGGTCCACTCGAGCACGCGGTGCATGTCGGCGTGGGTGCGGCCGAGGTTGCCGCCCACCGCCATCCCACCGAACGGGAGCGCGCCGATGAACCGGGCGCTGTCGCGTCGGACCGCCTCGAAGGCGCCGCCCTGCACGACGCCGAAGAGGGCCTGGTCGTACCCGTGGCGGGCGGGGTGGTCGTCGAACGCCGTCAGACAGCGTTCGGCCCACCGATGGGTGCGGTCGGCGGACGCCCGCGTGTAGGCCTCGTCATGCAACGGGCTGGTGCACTCGTCGAAGGCCAGCATCACGTCCGCGCCGAGCTGGCGCTGCACCTGCACGCTCACCTCGGGCGTGAACACGTGGACGCTGCCGTCGATATGGCTCCGGAAGCGGACCTCATCCTCCCCCACGACCACCATCGAACCGCCGGCGGCCGAAAGCCGGGGCGCGCCCACCGTCGCTCGGGCGTCTTCGCCTGGGAAGATGTTGGCGACCTTGCCGACGCCGTGGTCGATCGAGGCACCCAGGGAGAAGACCTGGAAGCCGCCGGAGTCCGTCATCAAGGGGCGCCGCCAACCCATGAAGGCGTGCAGTCCACCGTGGGCGTCGACGCGCGCGGCCCCTGGCCGCAGGTAGAGGTGGTAGGTGTTCGCGAAGAGCAGTTGGGTGCCGGTGTCGGCCACGCGCTCGGGGTCGACGGCCTTGACGCTCGCCTGCGTCCCCACGCCCACGAACGCCGGGGTCTCGACCACACCGTGCGGCGTCCGCCAACGACCGCGCCGGGCCGCCCCCGATCGGGCGAGGACGTCGAAGCGGAACGGGGGGTCGGCGGCTCGGTCCACGCCGGATGCTATCACTTCGAGTGCGTGCTGGACGGCGTTGCTCGAACGTCACGCCGATGAATGATGGTTCGGTGTAGGCAATCTGTGTCCTGTCCCGTCCACGGACGGGAACCGTCTGCTACCATCACGCGGTCAGGAGGTGCCGATGGCGCACCCTCTCAGCGGCTTCGCGGCCATGTTCGGTCTCGTCGCGATCGCCCTGATCACCGCCTTCAGCGCTCCCGGGGAACCGCTCGTGAACGTCGCCGTCCAACCGACCGTCGAGATCGTCGATCGGGTGGTCGACTTGGACGTGACGCCGACGCTGGCCATGCTCGACACCCCACGGGTCGTCGTCGACCACGTCGAGCCGTTGCACGGACCCATCGCCAATCTGGCGATCACGGTCCGGGCCACCGCCTACAACTCCCTGGCGAGCCAAACCGACGCGCAACCCCACATCACGGCGACGGGCGCCCGAACCGAATGGGGCATCCTAGCCGTGAGCCGCGATCTCCTCCGTGAAAATCTTCCCTATGGGTCGCTCGTGCGCTTGCGCGACCTGGGCAGCTTTCACACGGGCCGCGGGGCAGGCGCGTACCACGCCTTGCTCGACGACACCCTCTTCGTCGTCGAGGACACGATGCACGTCCGCAAGACCAACCAGGTCGACCTCTGGTTCGCCGACTACGCCAGCGCGGTGAACTGGGGCGTCCGCCGCCTCGAGGTCGAGGTCGTCCGCTACGGGCGGACCGGTCCGACGCTCGACCCCCTGCTCGCCAAGACCGACTTCGAAGCCGAGCCGTCCTGGCTCGCCTCCCGCTGATCGCCGCGTGAGCGCGCTGGTGCCCTTCCTGGCCGCGCGCCACGTGCGCTCGCGCGGGCTGCAGAGCGCGCTCACGATCGGCGGGGTGGCCGTCGGCGTGGCCGTGTTGCTGGTGGCGCTCTCGCTCACCAACGGCTTCGTGGACGAGCTCGTCGGTTCGACCCTGCGCGCCACGCCCCACGTGTCGCTGCAACCCTGGTCGGCCGACGGCTCGCTCGCCGCCGACGACGCCACGCTCGAGGCGCTCGCGGCTGAACCGGGCGTGGTGGCGGTGGCGCCCTTCGTCGCCGGCCAAGCGCTCATCGCCCGGCGCGCCGACGCCACACGCGGCATCGGTGGCCGACAGGGCTTCGCCCAACTGCTCGGCATCGACCCCGAGGCGCACGCCCGTGTCCTCGATCTCGACGCGCTGAACGACGCCGCGCCCGCGTTCGAGCGCGCCGAAGGGGTGGTGCTCGGCGCCACGCTGGCGGCCCAGTTGGGCGTCGTCGCGGGCGATACGGTCGTGCTCCGCGAGCTGGGCGGTCGCACGCTCAGCCTCACGGTGGCGGGTACGTTCCGCGTCGGTAACGAGCTCATCGACGCCGTGACCGCGTACGTGCCCTTGGCCCGCCTCCAGGCCTACCTCGATCTCGACGACCGCTGGAGCGGCGTCCACGTCCGTCTCGACGACCCCACCGGCGCGACCGCCGTCGGGGAGCGGCTGGGCGACCGCTACGGGCTGCGCCCCACGAGCTGGGAACGTCTGTTCTCGGGCCTCCTCCAGCAGCTCCGGCTGCAGAAGGCGGTCATCTCGGTGGTGGTCTTCCTGATCGTGCTGGTGGCCGCGATGGGCATCGCCAACGTGCTCGTGCTGGCGGTGGCCGAGAAGACGGGCGAGATCGCGGTGCTGCGGACGCTCGGCGCCAGCGCCCGCCAGGTGATGGCCGTGTTCACCCTCGAGGGCGCCGTCCTCGGCGGGCTCGGCACCGTCCTCGGCGCCGGGCTGGGCCTCGCGATCGCCGCCTACTTCCGCTGGCAGCCCTACCCGCTGCCGGGCGACCTCTACTTCATCACGCAGCTGCCCGTCACGGTGCAGCCGTTCGACGTCCTCTGGGTGTGCGCCGTCTCGTTCGCGACGAGCGTGCTGGCATCGGTCGTGCCCGCGCGGCGCGCCGCGGCCCTGCGCCCTGCCGACGTGCTGCGGTGACGCGCGCCGTCCGGCCGCCGAAGCCGCTCGAACCCGAGCGCGCCTGGGACTACGCGCTGTGGTTGCTCGGTCGTCAGGCGTACACGGCCGCGGAGGTGCGCGCGCGCCTGCTGCGCCGGTCGCTCCCCGAAGCGGACGCCCAGCGGGTCGTCGAGCGGCTGCTGGAGTTGGGCCTGCTCGACGACGCCGCCTACGCGCAGTCGTACGTGGAGCGGAGGGCGACCCAACGCGGACGCTTGGCGCTGCAACAGGAGTTGTCGCGCAAGGGCGTGGCGCAAGGGCTGATCGACCGGGCGCTCGGCGAGCGCGGCGACGACGACCAGCGCCGCGCGGCGGTGGCCCTGCTGCACAAACAGGCGTGGCGGTTCGAGGCGGCCGGGGGCGACGACCGCGACGCCGCCGCGCGTGCGCGGGCGAAGGCGTACGCGCTGCTCGTGCGCCGAGGCTTCCCGCCCGACGCCGTGCGCGAGGCGCTCGAAGAGGTGCTGCCCGCCGTCGACGAGTGACGCCCACGAGAGGGCCCCGGCGGGTGGTGCGAAGCACCGCGGGTGGCGCGCAGCGCGGGTGGCCCAAGTGCCACACCAGCTTGACCCCCTGCCGCACGGCGGGCTACGATCATCAGTCGCGTCGGGGCGTAGCGCAGCCTGGTAGCGCACGTCGTTCGGGACGACGGGGTCGGAGGTTCGAATCCTCTCGCCCCGACCACGCGAGCGGCCCGGAGGTTTTCCTCCGGGCCGCCCTTTCATCGTGCACGCCGCTCTGCGGCGCACCTCAGCAGCGCACCAACGTGGTCGCCGCGTCGACCCACATCTCGGTACCCGAGACGGCGCCGGCTTCGCGCGACAGCAGGAACCCGATCGCCTCCGCCACCTCGCGCGACGTCATCGACCGACCTCCCAACAGCGGGTTCGTCTCCTCGGAGGGTTCGACGTCGATCGAGTCGACGTTGCGGCGTTCGGTCTTCTCTTCGATGTCGGTGTCGGTGGCCCCCGGGCAGACCGCGTTCACCCGGATCCCGTCCGACGCGAGCTCGATCGCCATCTTCTTGGCCAGCGTGACTTGCGCCACCTTCGTGCACGCGTAGGCGGTCGAGCCCGGCGTCGAGAACGTGCGCGTGCCCTGCACCGACGAGACGATGACCACCGCGCCGCCACCCGCTCGCTTCAGGTGGGGTACGGCGTGGTGCAGCGTCAGGTAGGTTCCGCGTAGGTTGACGGCCATCGTCTTGTCCCACTCCTCGGGCTGGAGGTCGTCGATCGGCGCCCAGACGCCGTTGATGCCCGCGTTCGCGACCACCAGGTCGAGCCGCCCCCAGCGCTCGGCCAGCGCGTCGATCGCGCGCTTCATCGCGCCGGCGTCGGTGACGTCGGCGACGAGCGGCATCGCCGCCGCGCCGTCGGACGAGAGCTCCTTCGCCGTCGCCTCGATCTCGTCTTCGCTCCGTCCGAGCACGCCCACCTTGGCGCCTCCGCGGACGAGCAGTTCGGCGGTCGCACGCCCGATCCCGGAGTTGGCGCCCGTCACGAGCGCCACCTGGTCTTCGTACCTCATCGTCGCCTCCATTCGGGTCCGCGCCAGCGGACGCGGCCGCACGAGCGGACGCGGCCGCGCTAGCGGCCCAGCGTCCACCTTAGGAGGGCGGCGGAGGGCCGGCCGGCTCCGCGGTCACGCGTCGGCGTGGAAGAGGATCACGTGCACCTCGCCCGGTCCGTGGACGCCGGTCACGAGCGTCATCTCGATGTCGGCCGTACGGCTCGGACCGGTGATCTGCACCAGGGCGGCGGGCAGACCGGGCCCCGCCGTCGCGTCGGCGTACACCTCGGTGAGACCGGGCCGGACGTCGCCGGCCGCCAGGAGGACCACGTGGACGCTCGGCAGGAGGCCGGCGACACGTCCGCCCTCGCTGCGCACGACCGCGGTGCCCGTCTCGGCCACGCCGCGCCAGGCCGCCGTCACGCCGACCCGTGCCGAGGTCGCCTCCGCGCCCACCACACCGTCGGCCCTGAGGACCGCCTGCGCCAGCGGGCTGGCGTCCGCGACGGCGGTGGACCCACGCGCGCGCACGAGGTCGGCGGCCAGAGCCACGCCGTCCGCCGCGTCGGCGCAGAGGTGGACGTGGACCCCGGCCGCGCGGGATCGCTGGACGAACCGCTCGGCGAGCGCTCCGGCGTCCAGGCCGGCGACGCTCGGGGCGACGAGCGCGGCGGGCGTCGGGGCGGGCGCCGGCGAGACCGCGTCGCCCGCCGACCGTCCGAGCGCGGCCCTCACCCGCGCGACGAACGCCTCCCGGTTCACGTGGGTCCCCGCTCGCCGCGACCGTCGGCAGCGGGCGGCCGCTCGTGGCGAAGCTCCTTGCGCCAGCGCTCGCGGAACGATGGGCCGCGCGGCACCGCCAGGTCGCGCTCCTCGAGCCACCGCCGCAGCAGCGGCACCCAGGCGCCCCGCGCCTGTCCGTCGCGCGCCAGGAGCGCGGTCGCGAAGCGTCCGGCGGCGGTCGCCGCACCCCATAGGCCGGGCCGCTCCGCGACGAACGCGAAGGCGCCGACGGCGGCTCGCTCCGTCGCGTCCGTGAGACGCCCCTCGACCGCGCGCCGACGGTGGGTGAGCAGCAGGTCGGGGATCGGGATCTTGACGGGGCACACGTCCGCGCACGCACCGCAGAGCGTCGACGCGTGCGGTAGGTCACGCGTGCGCTCGAGACCGAGCAGCCCCGGGGCCAGGATGGCGCCGATGGGGCCGCCGTAGACCCAGCCGTACGCGTGTCCACCCACGCGCGCGTACACGGGGCAGTGGTTGAGGCATGCACCACAGCGGATGCAGCGGAGCGCCGCCCGGAGCTCCGGATCGGCCAGGACCTCGCTGCGTCCGGCGTCGACCAGGACCACGTGCACGGCCTCGGGCCCCTCCGGCTCGCCCGGCCGCCGGGGGCCGGTGATCAGGTTGACGTACGAGGTGGCGGCCTGCCCCGTGGCGCTGCGGGCGAGGAGCGCCAAGAACGTCGGCAGGTCGGCCAGGCGCGGCAGCACCTTCTCCAGGCCCATCACCGCGACGTGCACGCGGGGCACGGTGGTGGCGAGACGGGCGTTGCCTTCGTTCTCCACCACCACGAGCGTGCCGGTGTCGGCGCAGGCGAAGTTGACGCCGCTGATGCCCAGGTCGGCCTCGAGGAACGCGCGTCGCAGTTCGAGCCGCGCGGCGCGCGTCAGCGCCTGCGGGTCGGCGTCGAGCGGCGTGCCCAGGCGCTCGTGGAACAGCTTGGCCACGCGCTCGCGGGTCCAGTGGAGCGCCGGCCCGACGACGTGGCTGGGGACGTCGTCGCCCAACTGGAGGATGTACTCGCCCAGGTCGGTTTCGATGGGCACGACACCCGCGGCGGCGAGCGCCTCGTTGAGGCCGATCTCCTCGGTGAGCATCGACTTCGACTTGACCGCCGTGCGAGCGCCGGCACCGCGGGCGATCGTGACGACGGCGGCCCGCGCCTCGGCCGCGTCGGCGGCGAAGTGCACCTGCACGCCGCGCGCCTCGAGGGCGTCGACCAGACGCTCGAGGTAGACGTCGAGATGATCGAGCAGGTGCACCTTGATCGCGGCCGCCCGTTCGCGCAGGACCTCGAAGCTCTCGAGATCGGCGAGCCCGGCGCGCCGGTTGCCGACGAACGCGCCCAACGCGCGGTCGAGCGCCGTCCTGAGCTGCGGGTCGACGAGCGCCGCCTTCGCCGAAGCCTTGAGGTGCTCCGTCGCGACCTCCATCAGCGGTCCCCGGCGCGGGTCACGCCCTCCCACAACAGTTCGGCCACGTGCAGCACGCGTGGGCCCGTCGGCGCGCCACGCGTGGCCGCCCGTCGCAGGCTTCCTCCCAGTTGCAACAGGCACCCGGCGTCCGTCGACGTGAGCACGTCCGCGGCGGTCGCGTGGACGCCCGCGTGCTTCGCGCGCGCCATGGCGGCCGAGACCTCGGGCAGCTTGACGGCGAAGAGGCCACCGAACCCGCAACACGTGTCGTGGCCGTCGGCCTCGACGAGGTCGGCGCCGGCGGCGCGCAACAGGCGCCGGGGCGCGTCCGCCACGCCGAGCGTGCGCAGCGCGTGGCAGCCGTCGTGGACCGTGACCCGCGTCCCAGCCAGGTCGGCGCCCGTGTCCTCGCAGCCGAGCACGTCGACGAGGAAGGTGGTGAGCTCGAAGGTCCGCGCCGCCAGGTCGCGCGCCGCGGCGAGCGCCGCCGCGTCACGCTCGAACAGGCCGGGGTAGTGAGCGACGAGCATCGATGCGCAGGAACCCGACGGCAGCACCACGTGGTCGAACCCGTCGAACACGCGCAGGTGGTGTTCCGCCAAGCGACGCGCCTCGGCCTGGTACCCGGCGTTGTAGGCCGGCTGCCCGCAACAGGTCTGCGCCTCCGGGAAGACGACGTCGACGCCCAGGTGACGCAGCAACCGCCAGGCAGCGACCGCCACGTCGGGGGCCGCCTGGTCGGCCAGGCAGGTGGCGAACAGGGCGACTTGCACGCGGACCTCCCCGGCGCCGCTGGTCGGCGCGTTCGCCGATGGTACCAACCCCGTGCGCCGCCCGCCGGCGACCGCTTCGCGTGGAAGGCGACCGGCTTCGGAGTGCGACGGGCCCGTCACCGACGGCGCGCTCCCGGCGCTCGACCCGTGCTAGCCTCGGCCCAGATCGCGCCCCGCGGGAGGTGACATACCGCGGGCCGTGGTGATCTTGCCGCTGTCGCCGGCTCGTCGGCGCGGCACCACCACCACCGCCCGGAGGACCTCCGTTGTCGAACGTCGCCCGACCCACCCGTCCCGCGCTCGTGCTCGCCGTCGCCGTGGCGGCCGGACCGCCGTTCGCGGCTGCGCTGTTCGCGCTCGCCGGCTTCGGCGCGACGCCGCCCGACACGCTGCCCCCGATCGTCTTGCTGCTCGTGGGTGCCCTGCTGGGCGCTCCCGCCGCGGCCGCCATGGCGCGGCTCCCGCGTCCGCTCGCGCTCGTCGTCGGCACGGCCGCCGCGACGATCGCCGCGACGGTCGGACTGACGCTCGGCGTGCCGGCCACCTACCTCGTGGCGCTGCCGGTCACGCTGGCCACCGCGTTCGGGTTGCGTGCGCTGCCCGACCGCCGCCCGATCCTCTACGGGGCGGCGCTCGTGTACGTCGGCTGCACGGTGCTCGCCAACTTCACGCTCGACTCGTTCATCCCGATCGGCGACTTCTTCCTGCTCAACGTCGGCACGCTCTTCTTCGGGATCACCTTCACCCAACGCGACCGCCTGCACGGCTTCGGTCGCCGCGTCGTCTACCGCGTCATCGTCGGCGCCGCCTTCGCGAACGTCGTGGCCGCCTGGGCCGTGGGCACGCCCTGGCGCTACGTGGCCGTGAGCTTCCTCGCCATCATCGTCGCCGAGGCGGCCGACACGGAGGTCTACCACCGGCTCCTCCACCGGCGTTGGTTCACCCGTGTCGCCGGCTCGAACGCCGTCTCGGCGCCGCTCGACACGATCCTGTTCACGGTCCTGGCCTTCGCCGGAGCTCCGTTCGCGACGGTCGCTTGGATGACCCAGGTGATCGTCACCGACGTCCTGGTCAAGTACGGGGCCAGCCTGGTGGCCGCGGTGACGCTGCTCGGCCGTCCCGCGTGGATCCCGTCCACGCCGATCGAGGCGTCGCCCCGCGTGCGCCGCACCTAGCGGGCGCCAGCCGCCTCGGCCGCCGCGGGTGCGTCGGCGCGCACCTCGCCGTCCGGCGCGGGCGCGACGAGGGTCGCCAACGACAACGCCAGCGCGTCCTCGCCGGCGGCGGTCGTGATCATCAGACCGACCGGCAGACCCTGCGGGTCGAGCCCGATCGGCACCGTGGCGGCCGGGAAGCCGAGGAGGTTGCCGACCGTCGTGTTGCGCAACACCTGCGCGTTCGCCGCCAGGTACGCCTCCACGCTCGCCTCCAAAGGTGCGATCGCCGGCGGCGCCACGGCCACGGTGGGCGCCAAGAGGGCGTCGAAGGGTGTCATCTTCGCCGCGACCGCCGACCGCAGCCGCTCGCGGGCGTAGCCGAGCCGGACGTAGTCGCTCGCCGGCCGGCCCGCGGCCGAACGGATGCGCTGCACCACCCGGGCGTCCATCACCGCCTCGTGCTCGCGCAAGAGGTCCTCGTAGAGCGCCCACGCCTCGTGCGCGGCGAAGCTGCCGTACCGGCCGTACAGGGCGTGGAGCTCGCCCAGCTCGGGGAGTCGTTCGCGCACGACCTCGTGGCCGGCCGCCGTCAGGGCGGCCAGCGCCGCCTCGAACCGCGCCAGCACGTCGGGCTCGACGTCCTCCTGCCAGACGTCGGGGGGTGCCCAGAAACGGGCGCGTGTGGGCGGCGTGGCCACGGGGGCCACGGGCAGGGCGGCCATGGCCCGCCACAGCGCCCAGGCGTCCTCCACGTCGCGCGCCAGCGGGCCGAGCGTGTCGAGGGTGGTCGACAGCGCCACCGCGCCGTCCACCGGCAGCGCCCCGTCGGTCGTCTTCAAGCCCACGAGACCGTTGAACGACGCGGGGATCCGCACCGACCCGCCCGTGTCACTACCGACGCCGGCCGCGGCCCAGCCGCGCGCCACCGCCACGGCCGTGCCGCTCGACGAGCCGCCCGGTACCCGGGTGGCGTCGAAGACGTTGCCCGGCGTCCCCGTGTGGGGGTTCAGCCCGAGCCCGGAGAAGGCGAGCTCGGTCATGGTCGTCTTGCCGAGGAAGATGGCGCCGGCGGCGTCGAGCCGCGCCACGACCGGAGCGTCCTCGCGGGCCGGTGGCGCGCCGAAGAACGCCGGCGATCCCGCGCCGGTGACGTCGCCCGCCGTGTCGAGCAGGTCCTTGACCGCGATCGGCACCCCGTCGAGCGGACCGCCGAGGTGGCCCTGACGCCAGCGGCGCGAGGCGGCGGCCGCCTGGTGGCGTGCGCGCTCGGTCGTCACGAGGCGGTAGACGTCGCCGGCCGAGATCTTCGCGAGGTACGCCTCGGCGACGTCGACCGGATCGAGGTCCCCGTCACGGTAGGCGAGGGCCAGGGCGTTCAGACCGAGGGTGGTGGGATCGACGGTGGCCATGGCGCAGCGTACCTGGACACGCTGAACGGGGCCGGGCGGACGCCGTGGCCGGCGCGGTAGCATGCAGGGTCGCGCCCGAGTGGGCGCTCTCCGGAGGACGTATGCAACGCACCCGCGCCGAGCTCGAAGCGATGAGCCACGACGACCTGGTCCACCGGGTGCTGGAGCTCCAGGACCTGCTACGCGAGGGGCTCGGCGTCCGCACCACGCTCCACGCGGTGCTCAACGCCCTACTGGCGGCGAAGGACGACGAGGTCGCGCGGTACGCCGACGCCGACGAGGGGAAACTGTCGCTCGAAGACCAGGAGCTCAAGCGGGCCTGGGCCGCCGCGCGCCACGCCGTGTCGAACCCGCTGGGCGCCGCGCGCGCGCGTCAAGAAGCCTGAACCCACATGTGACGGGCGTCACCGACTACACTCGGTAGCGGAGGTTCCTCACGTGAACATCATCCTGCTCATCGGGCTCGCGCTCGTCGTCCTCGGCGTCGGCCTGATCGCCCAAGCGCGGCAACTCGCCCGTCCCGGCGCCCGCGCCGCCGGCTTGGCCTCGATCATCGCCGGCGCGGCCGTCGCGTTCTTGTCCTTCACCTTCGTCGTGATCCCCGCCGGGAACGTGGGCGTGCTGTTCAACGTCTTCGGCGGCGTGCAGGAGAACGAGCTGGGCGAAGGGTTCCACATCGTCGTGCCCGTACTGCAACAGGTGACCCTGTACGACGTTCGCCAACAGGAGCTCACGCTCGCCAACACCGTCGGGGACCAGATCAACGCCCGTTCGTCCGAGGGCCTCGACATCGGTGTCGACGTCACCGTCCTCTACCAGGTCGCCGCCACGGAGGCGGCCGCCTTGCACCAGGACATCGGTCCGTCGTACGTCAACATCCGCCTGCGGCCGCAGGTCCGCACGGCGGTGCGTGATGGGATCGCCGAGTACAACGCCGCGGACCTGATCAGCAGTCAGCGGATGCAGCTCCAGCGGGGCATCGAGGCAGCGCTGTCGACGAGCCTCGAGACCGACAACTTGCGCATCCTGGGCGTGCTGCTTCGCGACGTGCGGATCCCGACCCTGATCACCGACGCGATCGAGGAGAAGCAGGCGGCCGAACAGCAGGTCGAGGTCGAGGAGAACCGGCGCCGTCAGTCCGAGATCTCCGCGCAACGGCGCGTGATCGAGGCCGAGGGCGAGCGCGACGCCACCATCGCGCGCGCGGAGGGCGAAGCCCAAGCGCTCCAGCTCCGCGCCGACGCGCTGCGCGGCAACCCCGACCTGATCCAGCTCGAGTTCGCCCAGCGCCTCGCGCCCACCGTCCAGACGATCATGCTGCCCACCGACGGCAACTTCCTGATGGACGTGCGTCAGTTGGCCCTCGGCAACTGACCGAAGCTGCCCCGACCGAGGTCGGGCGTGCTAGCGTCCGTCCACCCGCACGCCGCCGGTGTCGCGTGGGTCGGCCCAGCGTGGGCGACCCACGGCCGGACGACCCGTACCGGGTGGAAGAAGGCTTCGCATGGACGAGTCCGCGCGTACGTCGCCATCGATCTCGGTGCCCCGGTCCACGGCGCCACGCTTCCTCGCCGCCGGCGACGATCGCTTCGGCGAGCATCGAGGCCTGGGGATCAGCAAGATCGCGTTCAAGGTCACGCCGGCGGACGGCGCCGACGTCCTCCTGCTGGAGAACGTCTTCCACGCGCCGGGCGGGCCCCCACGACATCTGCACCACGACCAGGACGAGTGGTTCATGGTGGTTGAGGGCACCTTCCGCTTCGAGGTGGGCGACGAGACGTTCGACCTGGCTCCGGGCGACTCCCTGTGGGGGCCGAGGGGCGTGCCGCACGTCTGGGCCTCCACGGGTGCATCGGGTCGGATCGTGATCGGCTTCTTCCCCGCAGGCCACATGGAGGCCTTCTTCCGCGAGGTCACGCGAGGCGACGCGATGCCCGGTCAAGACCCGGAGCTGTGGCAGGCGCACGGGATGCAGTTGATGGGACCGCCGTTGCTGGACCGGTAGCGTCCGTCCGACGGCGATCCCAGGAGCGGTCGTCTGCCAGGTGACGAGAGGCGACCACCGCATAGGGTGCAGAGGCGATGCTCCTCTTGACCCTGGTCATCACGCTCGGATGGGCGGCCATCCACATCTTCTCCGCACGCTGGCTGCAGCTCCAGAGCGTCCCGCGGAGCATCTGGTTGTCGATGGCCGGCGGCGTCTCCGTCGCGTACGTGTTCATCCACCTCTTGCCAGAGGTCGCGGCCGCGCAGGAGGTGCTCCGTGAACAGGACGCTCTGCCGTGGTTGTCCCACCACGCCTACCTGGTGGCGCTCGTGGGTCTCTGCACTTTCTACGGCGTCGACCAACTCGCGCGCAGGACGCGGCGCGCGCCTGAGGCCGAGCGACGACCCGCCTTCTGGATGCACGTCGGGTCGTTCGCGATCTACAACGGCTTGGTCGCCTACCTGCTCCTGCACCGCGAGGAGACCGGGCTCCTGCAGCTCGCGTACTACGCCGTGGCGCTCGGGTTGCATTTCGTGGTCACCGACCATGCCCTGCGCCAGCACCACCGGGACCGGTATCGAACCCATGCCCGCTGGGTCCTTGCCGCAGCGCTCGTGGTGGGCTGGGCGGTCTCCACGGCGGTGGCCGTCCCCGAATCCTGGCTGGTCGTGATCTTCGCGTTCCTCGCGGGCGGCGTCGTCCTCAACGTGCTCAAGGAAGAACTGCCCGACGATCGCCAGAGCCGCTTCTGGGCGTTCATGGTGGGGGCGGGCGTGTACGCGGTGCTGCTCGTGGCGCTGTAGACGGTGCGAGCCGCAGGGTCACCGGACACCACAACGAAACGGACCGAACCGTGGGTTCGATCCGTTTCCGATCTCCTGAGAGATCACATGGCTCGGCGGGTAGGAATCGAACCTACGACCAATCGGTTAACAGCCGATCGCTCTACCGCTGAGCTACCGCCGAACGAGCGCTCGCGACCGCGACCGGCGGATCGCGACGCGAGCGACCCTCAGGCTACCAGAGGTGCGCGGGCGATGTCCAGCGCCACCGAGAGGTCGCCCCGCGTACACGCGTGGGGACCCGTCAGCGCGCCTCGGGCACCGCCTCGCCGTCGTGCACGCCGGTCTCGGCGGTTCCGACCTCCAACTCGTCGCCGACGACACGGCGCAGGCCTCGTACGGCGGCCGACAGGGCCGGATCGACGTCCGGCTCCACGACGACCCGGGTCAGGTCGGCGATCGTCGCTGCGACCGGGCCACGCCGAACGGGCTCGTCGGGCGTCAGGCCCCAGCCATCGATGCTCCGTCCGTCGGGCAACAGCCAAGCGAACGTGACCAAGCGGAGCTCCCCGCCGTTCGAGAGGTGGATGGTGGATTGGCCGACGCCCTTGCCCGCCGTGACCTCGCCGAAGAGCCGCGCGCGCCCGTAGACCTGCAGAGCGCCGGCCACGATCTCGGCGGTCGACGCGGTATCCGCGTCCACCAACACCACGACCGGCAGGTCGAGCGCGCGCGGGTTCGCGAAGCCGAGCGGGAGCGAACCCTGGCCGGTGCTGCGGTACCCGAGCACCACGTCCGACAGGAGCCGGTCGAGCACCTGCAGGCCCGTCAGCACGAAACCCCCGTCGTTGCCCCGCAGGTCGAGCACCAGGCCGCGAACGCCGCGGACGACGAGCGCGTCGAGCTCGGTGGAGAACCGTTCGCCGGCGCGTTCGCTGTCGAAGGAGAGGATGCGCAGGTACCCCAGGTCGCCCAGCGTGGCGGTCACGATCACGTTGGGATCGCGGCGCCGCGGCGCGTCCAGGTCCACCTCCTCGACGTCGAGGTACGTCACGTACGGGTCGTCGAGGGCGTCCACCATGCCTCGGATCGCCCCTTCGAGCAAGGCGTCCGACTCGGCCCCGCCGCGATAACCGCGCGTGATGGCGCGGTAGGCCTCGAGGAACGCCCGCCCCCCTGGGTCGCCGAGCAGCGCGTCGACCGTGGCCTCGTACCCAGGCTCGACCGGGCCCTGCGCCGACACGGCGGTCCAGGTTCCGGGCGCCGACACGGCGAGCACCAGGAGCACGAACCGGACGGCCAGGCGAGGAGATGCCTTCACACCGCTACCATGTCGCATCACGGACCGGGTTTCGGTCACGAAGGACACAGCGGCCCAGCCGGATACCCTGGGCCATGACCCTCGACGACTACCAACGAGGTGCGCTGCGCACCGCCAAGTACCCGGAGGCCGCGCGCCTCCTCTACCCCGCGCTCAAGCTCGCTGGCGAGGCGGGTGAGGTGGCCGAGAAGCTCGGCAAGCTCATGCGCGACGAAGGCTGGCGGCCCGGCCTACCGCTCGACGACGCGCAACGCGACGCGCTCGCCAAGGAGCTCGGGGACGTCCTCTGGTACGTGGCCGTCCTGGCCCACGACCTCGGCGTGCCGCTCGAAGCGGTGGCGTCCGCCAACCTCGCCAAGCTCGCGGATCGAGCGGCGCGCGGGGTGCTCGGCGGCTCGGGCGACGATCGCTAGGGCGCGGACCCGCACCGTCCGGATCCTCCTCCCTCACGCCCCACAACGAAGACCGGCGCGACACGAGGTCGCGCCGGTCCACCGTTCAACCAGGAAGACTCAGCCGCACTTGCTGAAGCCGCACGACTCGCACTTCATGCAGCCCTCTTCGAACCGCAGCGGTGCACCGCAGTCGGGGCACCCCTTGCCGCGTTGGAGGACGTTCTCGACGCCGGCGGTCTCGAGCGCGACGGCGATGAGGTCGGCGCGGGAGGCCACCAAGCGCCCCTCGTACGTGCCGTACATGCCGCCGTTGATGCCACGGAGCGTCTTCACGACCGCTTCTGCCGGCACGCCGTACTGCAGCGCGATCGACACGACGCGGCCCAGCGCCTCGGAATCGGCGTTCGCCTCGTCGCCGGCCTTGCCGCTGGTGATGAAGACCTCCACCGGCAGACCGTCTTGTTTGTTGACCGTGACGTAGAAGCCGCGCTTCTCGCCGTCGGGCAGCGTCAGCTTCACGGCGTCGGTGAAGCCGGTGAGCCGCAGCGGACGGTCGAACAGCGGCTCGCTGGGGAGGCGCTCGACGATCTGGCGACGCGAACGTTCCGGTTGGGCCGAGATCGTGTCGACCTTCGGCTCGGGATTCGTGTTCGAGGTCGGTTCCACGTCGGCCTTCTTCCCCGTGCTCGTCGACAGCACCTGGAACTGTCGCGATCCGTCGCGGTAGACGGTGATGCCCTTGCAACCCGTGGCGAACGCGAGGCTGTAGGCGTCGTAAACGTCGGCCACGCTCGCCTCGTTCGGCAGGTTGATCGTCTTGGAGATCGAGTTCGCCACCATGGCGCCGCCCTCGTCGAAGGCGCTCTGGACCGTGCCCTGCATCAGGACGTGGTCACGGGGCGAGATGTCGTGCGCGCAGACGAGGACCGCGCGCACGTCGTCGGGGATGAAGGCGAGACCCTGCACGCTGCCGTGCGCGTCCTGCACCGCTTGGACGACCTTGGCCCAATCCCACGCGTCGCCGGAGCGGTAGTCGGGGTGGGGCGGATGACGATCGAGCAACTCCTGGAAGAGCGGCGCGATGATCGCGGCGTAGTCCGTGCCGATCTTGCGGTAGATGAACGGCGCGAAGATCGGCTCGACCCCCGACGAGACGCCCATCAGCATGCTCGTGGTCCCCGTCGGCGCGACGGTGAGCATCGCGACGTTGCGGCGCCCCTCCGCCAGCGCGGACTCGTGGAACCCGGGGAACGCGCCGCGCTCCTCGGCCAGCGCAGAGCTCGCTTCGGTGGCGGCCTCGCGCAGGTGGGTGATCATCGCGTGCACCGCCCGCCGGCCCTCGTCGCTGTCGTAGCGGTACCCCATCCGGATGAGGGCGTCCGCGAGGCCCATGATCCCCAGGCCCAACCGGCGCAGGTAATGGCTCATCTCGCGGTTGTCCTCGAGCGCGAACTTGTTGACCTCGAGCACGTTGTCGAGGAAGCGGATCGTGGTCCGCACGTCGGCGCGGAAAGCGTCGGCGTCGAAGCCCTCGAGCCCCACCGCTTCCCGTTGGACGTAGGCGGCGAGGTTGATGGCGCCGAGGTCACAAGGTTCACCGGGAAACAATGGGATCTCGCCGCACGGGTTCGTGGCCTTGATGTCCCCCAGTGACGCCCGCATCGGGTTGAACTCGTTGATCCGGTCCACGTAGATCAGACCGGGCTCGCCCGTCTGCCAGGCGTGCTGGGCGATCTCCCACAGGACGCCGCGCGGGCCCTCGACCTGCGCCTGCTCCATGAAGTCGTCGGTCACGAGGACCGAGATGTTGAACGTGCTGATGTCGCCCTCGGCCTGCTCGCGCTCGAGGTCCTTGGAGGTGATGAAGTCGTGGACGTCGGGGTGGTCGATGGAGATGGTGGCCATCCCCGCTCCACGTCTTGAGCCTCCCTGCCTGATCACGCGCAGCGTGGGCGAGAACACGTACCGCAGCGTCGCCACCGGTCCCGCATGCTCCGCGCCGCCCAGCGCCGCCCACCGTGCGAAGTTGTCGAACACCTCCACCGCGAAGGACGACGGGCCGCTCGAGGTGCCGCCCGAGCCGTTCACGGGCGTGCCTTCGGCGCGCAGCGAGGTGAGGTCGAGGATCAGGTCGTCACCGGCGAGCAGGGTCGTGACGACCTGCGCCGCGGCGGCCCAGATGCGCTCCACCGAATCCCCCACCTGCGTGACCGGGATGCCCGGCGGGGTCTCGTGGTACTCGACGAAGCTCGCCGCGTGGTACCCGCGGGTCGTGTACGTGCCGTGGACGAGGTCGAGGAACGTGCCGTCGCGCACCTTCACGTAGTCGGCGTGGCTGGGCGCGATCGTCAGGAACAGGCGTCCGACCCGACCCGCGAAAGCGCGCTTGGGAGGGAGCGGGTCGAGGTTGAGACCGTTGCCCCCACCCACCTTCGTGACCACGGCCAACTTCGTGGCCAGGTGGAGGACCCACGCGTCGGTGCCCTCGGTCTCGGGGCGGCCGTCCTGGACGAAGCAGTTGAGGACGTTGCCGTGGTTGGTGGCGGCGCCGGCCAACACGCGACCGCCCGGGCAGAAGCGCTTGCCCACCATGAGGTCGAAGAAACGGTCGGCTTGCGCGGCGCGCAACTCCGTGGACTCGGGCTTCGCCACCCAGTCGGCCACCCGCCGAAACATGCCCAGCAGGTCGGCGTCCCCCTCCAGGAAGTACTGCCGTTTCGCGATCGACACCGCGTGCTGATCGAACGCGGCGAGGGCTTCGTTACTGGAGTTCTGGACGACGTCGGCCACGCTGGGCCCCCCTTTTCGTGCGTACGAGCCCGGGAGGGTGGTGCCTCCGGGGCTCAAGATCGCTGGGTCGAGTACTACATCTAGTACGTGTCGATCTCCTACATACAAGTCTTTGGGCACGTTCGGTGCGAGGAACGCCACAGCCCGAGCGCCTCGGGCGGCCTTGGGTCGGGCGCGCTTCGCGAACGCGACGTAACGGCGATCCTAGCATGGGTACCAGATGTGGTGGCCCGGATGGCGACGCCGACCAGCGATGGTATCCAAGGCGTCCAGGACGGCGTCGAGGCATCATCGCCGCGAGAGACGACGTCCACGACCGGCCGCGTTTCGACCCGTCGCGTCAGTGCCTGAAGTGGCGCCGTCCCGTGAACACCATGGCCAACCCCTGCTCGTCGGCTGCGGCGATCACCTCGGGGTCACGGACCGACCCGCCCGGTTGCACGACCGCCGTGGCCCCAGCGGCGGCGGCCGCGTCCAGGCCGTCTCGGAACGGGTAGAAGGCGTCCGAGGCGCAGGCGCCGCCGGCAGCGCGGCCCGCCGCCTTCCTCGCGGCGATCTCGGCGGCGTCCACTCGGCTCTGTTGGCCCGCGCCGATGCCCACGGCGCGGCCGTCCTTGACGAGGACGATCGCGTTCGAGCTCACCGCCGCGCACACGATCCAGGCCATCGCCAGGTCGGCCCACTCCGCCTCCGTGGGCGCGCGTCTCGTCACCACCTGCCAGGCGTCGCGGTCGACGACGACGTCCTCGGGGCTCTGGACGAGGAAGCCGCCGTCGATGCGCCGCAAGCCGTACCGCAGCGGCCCGGGCGCTGGTGCTTCGAGCACCCGCATCGCCTTGCGCTTGGAGGCGAGCACCGCGCGCGCCTCGTCGTCGTAGCCCGACGCGATGAGCACGTCGGCCTTGGGGTTGGCCATCAGGGCCTCCGCCAGGGTCCGGTCCACCACGCCGCGCAGCGCCACCACGCCGCCGAACGCCGACTTGGGGTCGGCTTCGAACGCCCGCTCGTAGGCCGTGGCCAAGTCGCCGGCGACCGCCACGCCGCAGGGGTTGGCATGCTTGACGACGACCGCCGCCGGGCCCGCCGGGAACGCGTGGACGAGACGCCAGGCGGCGTCGGCGTCGAACAGGTTGAGGTACGAGAGCGCCACGCCGCCGTGCTGGGTGGCGTCGTCCCACCAGCCGCGTTGACCGGCTTCGCGGTAGCGAGCGCCCACCTGGTGCGGGTTCTCGCCGTAGCGCAGGGTCTCCGCGCGCTCGAGCGTGACGTGGCGGGTGGGCGGCAGCGGGTCGTCGCCGTCGAGGTACGCCACGATGGCGGCGTCGTAGGCCGCGGTATGGGCGAAGGCGTCGCGCGCCAGGGCGCGGCGCCGCTCGAGCGGCAGCGGGCCGCTCCGCAACGCCTCGAGGGTCGGGCCGTACGCGGTGGGGTCGACGACGACCACGACCCGGGCGTGGTTCTTCGCCGCTGCCCGGATCATGGTGGGTCCACCGATGTCGAGTTGCTCCATCGCCTCGTCGTCGGTGACGCCAGGCTTCGCAACGGTGGCGCCGAAGGGGTAGAGGTTGACGGCGACCAAGTCGATCGTCTCGAGCCCGTGGGCGGCCAGCTCGGCCACGTGCTCCGGGGTCGGCTTCGCCAGGAGACCTCCGTGGATCGCCGGGTGCAGCGTCTTCACCCGGCCCCCCAGGATCTCGGGGGCACCGGTGACCGAGGCGACGCTGCGCGCGTCGAGGCCGGCCTCGAGGAGCGCCCGATGGGTGCCCCCGGTGGCGATCAACTCGTAGCCGAGCTCCGAGAGACCGCGCGCGAAGTCGATGAGGCCGTGCTTGTCCGAAACGCTGAGGAGGGCGCGAGGCATGTTCGAAGGGTACCAGCGCAACGGTCGTCGACGAGCCGCGGCGCCGGGCTCGTTCGCCCGGCGCCGCGCACCTCGCCTCGGCCGGTGTGGCCGGCCATGTCGTCAGCTCGCCGTCACTCGGTCGCGGGGGCTGGGGTCTCCTCGGCCGGTGGGGTCTCCTCGGCCGCCGGTGCGGGGTCGGCATCGGGCTCCGCTTCCGGTTCGCCGGCGTCCTCGAGCACCACGGGGTCCACCGCCTCCGGGTCGACCAGGGCAGGGTCGCCGAGCTCGAACGCAGGGGGTGTCGCTTCGACCAACGAGGCTTGGACCGGGATCTCCGCGCGCAGCTCGTCCAACCAGGCGTTGCGCAACTCGGCCCGCTGCTGCGCGAGCACCGTGTCGGTGACCTGCCCGCGGACCTCCTCGAGCGGCCGCACGCGCTCGGGCGTCCGCTCGGCGACCAACACGACGTAGCGTTCGACGAGCGTGGTCTCCGGCTCCGCCGCCGTCTCGGCGTCGGCGCCCTCCGCGTCGGTCTCGACCGATTCGGGCAGCGTCGTGACCTCGTCGGTCAGGGCCAGCACGTCCGAGACCTCCCAAGGCGTCCCCGGGACCGGCTCGAACGCGTCGGTGCCGAAGAGGGTGGTGTCGAGCACGTCTTCGAGCTGGCCAGGTCGCACCGTGCCGAGCTCCTCGACGCCGGCCTCGAACTCGGCGCCCGCCTCGACGTAATCGGCCCCCTCGAGCAAACGTGCCCGGTAGGCGGCGGCGTCCTCGAGCGACGCCAGGTCCACGCGCACGGTCACCGCCGACGCGGGCACCGTGAACTGCTGCTGGTTCTGTTCGTAGTACGCCACGACGTCGGCTTCTTCGACCTCGGCGTCGCGCGCCACGTAGGCGAGCGCGCTCTGCGCGACCAGCGAGCGTGGCCCGATGAACGGCACGCCGAGCCCTTCGGCGCCCTGGATCGCGAGCTCCTGGTCGACGAGCTGACCCTGGATCGCGGGCTTGAAGAACGCCGTGATCAGGACCGCGTTGTCGGGCGACAGCGCCTGTTGGATCTGCGGGTTCGTGTACGTCGCACGGACCACCTGCGACCGGAGGATCTCGGCGTCGCCCACGCGCGCGACCGGCTCGTCCTGGTAGGTCAACAGGCTGTCGTCGGGGATCTCGATCCGCGCCGCCTCGACCAGGTCGTTGACGGCCGCCTCGAGCACGCCCGCCTGCTTGGCGGCCAGCGCGTCGTCGCGCACGACGTCGGCGACCTCTTCGAACGGACGGGGCTCCGAGGGCAGGTACGCCTCGACGACGACGACGTGGAAGCGGCCATCGGTCTCGACGACCTCGGTGACGCCCTCGCCCTGCAGCCCGAACGCCGCCGTGGCGACGGCCGTGGGCAGCGCGGGACGACCCACCGGACGCGGCGTGGTCTCGCCGGCGGCCGCGCCGAGCGCACCGCCTCGATCGGCCCGTTCGACCGAGACCTCGGTCGCGACGGTCGCCGCGTCCTCGCCCGCGAGGATCCGGTCGCGCGCCTCGGTGGCGGCCTCGAGCGACTCCGTGACCAGGTGCCGGGCTTCGATGCGCTCTTCGCTGACGTAGGCGTCGCGGTTGCCCTCGAAGTAGGCGGTGACCTCTTCGTCGGTCACCTCGACGCCCTCGACGATCGAAGCCTCCCAACGCTGCTGGCGAAGCTGTTCGCGCAGGTAGTCGCGGAAGGTCTCGTCGTTGAAGCCGGAACCACCGATCAAGCGCAGGTAGGCGTCGTCGTTCCCGCGCCCCTCGACGCCGCGGCTGACCCGGAACTCGTTCACCGCGGTCCGCACGTCGCCGTCGCTGACGCGCAAGCGCGCGCTGTCCTGCCGTACGAGCTCCTGGCGGATGACGGTGTCGACGAGGAGCAGGTCGAGGTCCTCGCCCACCTCGCCTTCGGAGACGGAGGCGAACAAGGGGTTCGACCTGGCCTGGGCGATCTCGAGTTCGTGGATCGGCTCGCCGTTGACGCGGAGCGCGACCGCACCGAGCTGGCCGGCACCGCCGGTGCCCAGTCCGAGAGAGGGGGTGAACGTGATGACCATCCCGAGCAGGAGCCCGATCGAGACGACCCACAGGATGATCGTGTTGGCGCGGCGGCTGAGCTTCATGGGTGTTGACGTCCTCCAAGGCGTGGTGCTAGCTTGACGTTTGCGTTCGTTCGGTTCTCACGCGCCCGTAGCTCAGTCGGATAGAGCGTTCGCCTCCGGAGCGAAAGGTCACAGGTTCGAATCCTGTCGGGCGCACCAAACCACGGCGCAGCATCTCGAACGATGCTCTCGACCGTTCTGCAGCGTCGAAAAGTGTATCACGCACCCCGGATGAGGAGTTGCAGCCCATCGTCCGGAACCGCAACGGACACACGTTCGACCTCGCCCGATCCCTTCAGAAGAACCGTCCCGGCACGAACGGCAGCTCGCCCAAGAGGCGACGCGCCTCGGCGACCGGCGGATCGACCCCGCGCGCGAGCTCGCGCACCGTCGAGCGAGCCTCCACGTCGGGCACCACGCCGCCGTCGAGCGAAGCCTCCGCGGCGGTCGACAGGTTGGCGATGGCGACGAGCACCCGGCTGCCGTCGGGCAGCTCGAAGGCCCGCACCGCCTCGACGTTGCCCGCCGTCCGCTCCCCCACGACCCGGGCGCGACCCGCCTCGGCCAATGCGCCGGCGACGACCTCGGCGGCACTGGCGTTCTCTGCCCCGACCACCACCACGACCGGCCCCTCGAAACGCAGTGGATCGGCCAGGCGCAGCTCGCTCAGGATCCCACCGTCGGGGCGTTCGAGTCGTGCGACCCCCCGGAGGGTGCCTCCCGGTCCGGCCTCGATCGCGTAGACCCCGCGCCACGCGAGTTCGCCCTTCACGGACGCGACCGCCCATGGGCCGTCGATGAACGCGCCGAGCGTCAAACCCGCTTCGAGCAGCCGCCCGCCCAGGTTGCCGCGCAGATCCAGCACCAGGGCCCGGGCGCCCGACGCCGCCAGTTCCCGCAAGGCGGTGTGGACGTCGGCGGCGATCCCGTCCTCGTTGAAGGTCGGCACGTGCAGGTACCCCACGGTGTCGTCGATCATCGTGGCGTAGGGCCGGGCGGCCACCCGCTCGAACGCGATCACGGCGCCCGCCACCTCGATCGTTCGTGCCACGGCGCCGCGCTCGACGCGCAAGGTCGTCGTCCCGAGCGCCAGGGCCTCGGCGAGGACGCCGTTCGCCTCGAACAGGCTGCCGGCCCGTCGCACGTCGGTGTCGCCCACCCGGGTGATCACGTCGGCGCGGCGCAGGCCGGCGCGGTCGGCGGGCGTGTCGGCGTACACCCGCTCCACCACCAGACCCCGTTCCTCCACGTAGGCGAGTTGGACCCCCAGCCGCGGCACGCCCGGCGGGGACGCGTCGGGCTCCACCGGTCGACCGGCTCCGAGGAAGGGGCGTCCCACCCACGTCGAGTGCTCGTCGGCCAAGGAGCGCACCATCCGGGTGAGCACCGCCTCGAAGGCTGAGCGCTCGACCGCCGCGAGCGCCTCCTCGCGGTACTCGGCCCCCCACGCCGGCCAGTCGCGGTGGGCGGGGTTCCAGTACTCGCGTGCGAACACGTCGACCAAGGCGTCGAAGACCCGCGCCCGGCCGTCGGGACCGTCCCACAGCGTCGACGCGACCGCGACCGACGGCCGCGGCGGTAGCGCATCGACCCCGGGCTGACCCGCGACGGCGCCCACCGAGGCCAGCGCGACCGTGAGCAGGACGCTGCGGAGCCATGACCTCACCACGTCGGCAGCCCTCCCGGCGGACGACGCCACGGCCACGTCACCATGACGCCCTCGCCACCCCAGACCTCGACGGGCACCCCCTCCAGGCGCAGCTCGACGGCGTCGACGCCCGACGGTTGGGTCAGCGTGTAGGTGAGCTGCTCGAGGCGCCCGATCATCGAGGCGCTACCGCCGCCGCGCGTCACGTCCGCGCTCAGGTCGACGACCAGCACGTCGTCGTCCCAGTACGCGTCGAGCACGCGCGTGGTGGGAGGGAGTTCGGTCGACAGACCGCGCGCCGCCTCGGCCGTCGTCGGTCCCTCGACGAGCGCCGCGACGGCCGCGCGTGCGGCGGCGACGTCGTCGGCGGGCCGCAGCCGTCGCACCACGCCCTCGAGCGTCAACGTCCGCTCACCGGAACGCACCAGGTAGACCACGGTGTCGGGCATGCGTTGCAGGCTACGCGCGACCAGCGTCCCGACCAGGACCAACAGCAACAAGAGCGCCAGGCCCACCACGCGCAGCGCCACCGTGCGGCTGCTCACGGGCCGCCGCCAGCGTCCGGATCGGCATCGGGCTCGTCGACCGGGGGCCCGTCGTCCGCGTCATCGGCCGGCTCGTCCGCGACGGGCTCTGCGGCCGTCGGGTCGGCTGCGGGCTCGTCGACCGGCTCGTCGACGGTCGGGTCGTCGTCCGTCCAACCCGCGCGCCAGGCCGAGTCCTCGGCGAACCAGGCGACGTCCTCGTCGTCGGGCAGCAGCCGCGCGGCACGCTCGTAGGCCAAGGCGGCCTCCTCGAAGTCGCGCTGCGTGTAGGCCAGGCGGCCCAACCACGCCCAGGCCAACCCGGCATCGGGATCGGCGGCGACCACGGCTTCGAAGCGCTCGCGGGCGAACGCGAAGTCCGCGCGTTCGAAAGCGGCGACCCCGGCGGCGAAGGCGTTGGCGGCCGGATCGTCGTCACCGGCGCCATAGGCGAGCTGCTGCCGCAACAGGTTCAGGAAGTCGCCGGCGCGTCGGTCCGCCGGATCGAGCTCGACCACCCGCGCCCATGCGCGCTCCGCGGCCGCCAAGCGTCCGAGCTCTTGGCGCGTGCGCCCCAACCACGCCCAGGCCTCGGCGAAACCATCGTTCGCGGCGACGGCCTCCTCGAACCGCTGCGTCGCGGTCGCCGCGTCGCCGACTTCATAGGCCGACAGACCCGCGAAGAAGGCGCGACCCGCCTCCACGCCGTACGCCACCTGCGTCTCGGCCAGCCGCAAGAAGTACCCCAGCCCGTCGTCGTCGGGGCGCAGCTCGACGGCGGACGCGAACGCCACGACGGCCGACGCCGGGTCGCCACGCTCGAGCGCCACCCGACCCGCCCAGGCGTGCGCGTCGGCGAACGAAGGCGCGGCGCGGCGCGCGACCTCGAACGCGGCGGCCGCGCCCTCGAGGTCGCCGGCCGCGTAGCGGTTGGCGCCGTCGCGGAACGCGAAGCTGGCTTCGGAGCCGACGTTCGCCGCGAGGCGGGCCTCCGCTAGGAAGAACGTGGCGTCCGGGTCGTCGGGCTGGAGTTCGAGCCACCGCTCGAGGTGGGGCAGCGCCGAGGTCGGATCGCGCAGGTCGAGCAGCGCACGCGCCAGCCAGCGGCGACCGTCCGGATCGTCGGGGAACGTGGCCACCCAGCGGCCGAACACGTCGACGGCGCCCTGCAGGTCGTCGGCCTGGTAGCGAGCGAAACCGAGCTGCCGGTACGCGCCGGCCACGAGCGCACGTGTCGGGGGGCCGGCCGGGACCGCGGGCTCGGGGTCGGTCCAGGGATCGTCGGGGCGGAGGCGTCGGAGCGCCTCCGAGGCGCTCAACACCCGCACCCACCAGCCGACCGTGGCGTAGACGCGTGTCAACAACCGCTGCGGCGCCGGGTGGTCGGGCGCGGCGGCGACGGCCGCGCGGGCGGCCCGAAGCGCCGTCGTCCACGCCTCGGCGTCCGGTGTCCAGGGCAGAGGGGTCGTGCTCGCGAACTCGGCCGTCTCCAGCGCCGCGGTCCACGCCGTGTGCGCACCGGGTGGTAGCGCCGGGTCGCCGGGCGCCAACCCAGGCTGGGCCTGCGCCACCGACAGGAGCAGCGCGGCCATCAGGGCGAGGGCGAGACGTCGCACGTCCATCCCTTACGTTGTACCCAACCAGGATGATGCCCGCGTGCGTTCGGCGTACGGTCGAACCGTTCGGCACCGAAGGCGCCCGCCCGCTACGTACCTGAGCGGTTGACCCTCACGGGGCGCGCGGGTAGCCTGGGCGCCCGGTGCGTTCGGGCCCTTCGGCCCGAACGGCCGCGAGAGGATCCCATGTTCCAGAGCCTCGGCGATCGACTCCAGAACGTCTTCGACGGCTTGCGCGGCCGTGGAAAGCTCAGCGAGGCCGACGTCAAGACGGCGTTGCGCGAGGTGCGCGTGGCGCTGCTCGAAGCCGACGTGAACCTGGAGGTGGCGCGCGACTTCGTGGCCCGGGTCCAGGAGAAGGCGATCGGGTCGGAGACGCTCCTGTCGCTCAACCCCGACCAGCGCGTGATCGCCATCGTGCACCAGGAGATGATCGACATCCTGGGCGGCAAGGCGGTGCAGCCACAACTCCGCAACGAGGGCAACGTGTGGATGCTCGTCGGCCTCCAGGGTGCGGGCAAGACCACCACCGCGGGGAAGCTCGCGTACCGATACAAGGGGCAGGGGCGGCGTCCGCTCCTCGTGGCCGCCGACACCCAGCGGCCCGCCGCCCGCGAGCAGTTGCGCGTCCTCGGGCGTCAGATCGGCGTGCCCGTCCTCGAGGTCGAGGACGACGAGCCCGTGGCCGTCACCAAACGTCGCCTCGACGCCGCGCTGCGGGCCGACTTCCGCGACCTGGTCATCGTCGACACCGCCGGTCGTCTGCAGATCGACGAGCGGCTGATGGACGACCTCGCCGACCTGCGCGAGGCGCTCCAACCGACCGAACGCGTGCTCGTCGTCGACGCCATGACCGGCCAACAGTCGCTGCCGGTGGCCAAGACCTTCGACGAGCGCATCGGCCTCTCCGGCCTCATCCTCACCAAGATGGACGGTGACGCCCGCGGTGGCGCGGCCTTGTCGGCCAAGCACGTGACCGGCAAACCGATCATGTTCGCCGGCATGAGCGAGAAGATCGACGGCCTCGAACCGTTCTACCCGGACCGGGTGGCCGGCCGCATCCTGGGGATGGGCGACGTCCTCACCCTCATCGAGAAGGCCAAGGCGCTCGAAGGCGACGACGAGCCGCTCGAGAAGGGCAAGGGGCTGGCGGACTTCAGCCTGGCCGACATGCTGACCCAGATGCGCCGCATCAAGCAGATGGGGTCCTTCACCGACGTGCTCAAGATGATCCCGGGCGCCAACAAGCTCATGCCGCCGGGCGCCGAGATCGACGAGCGCGAGATCGGCCGGGTCGAGGCGATCATCTCGAGCATGACCGAGCGCGAACGCCGTGAACCGCGGCTGCTCAACGCCAGTCGACGCAAACGCATCGCGCGCGGGTCGGGCACCACCGTGCAAGACGTCAACCGGCTGATGAAGAACTACGAGGAGATGCGCACGCTGATGAAGCGCATGGGCAAGCGGCCGCCCGGCCGGGGGGGCCGCGGGCGGCCGCGTCTGTGACGGGGGCTGCCTGCCTCGACGCCCCACGCGTGGACAGCGGGCCCCGGACCGTGTAGCATCAGAGGTTGAGACGTTCGACCCGGAGGTCGCCGCGCGGCGTCCGGTCGACGCCATGGCTCGAAGCCCGGCAGCTGCCGGTCCCCGGTGCACCGCCCGGGGCACCACCCCAGGAGGGACACCACCGATGGTCAAGATCCGCATGATGCGCATGGGCGCCAAGAAGAACCCCCACTACCGCATGGTCGTCGTCGACGCGCGTGTGAAGCGCGGTGGCGATTACATCGAGTCGCTCGGCCACTTCGACCCCCGCGCTGCCGAAGGCACGCCGCTCGCCGTCGACGGCGAACGCGCCGTCTACTGGCTGTCGCAGGGCGCCCAGCCCACCGAGACCGTCCTGCGCCTGCTCGAGAAGGCCGGCGTCGCCGTGCCCGACGTGCGGGCCAAGCGCGGCCGCGGCTACGTCGCCCGCAACGCCGCGGCGCAGACCCAGGCCTGAGCGCCGGCCCGTGCCCCGCGAACTGGTCACCTACGTGGTCCAGAACCTGGTCTCCGACGTCGAAGCGCTCGACGTGCGCGAGGTGTCCGATGCCCGGGGCGGCGTACGGATCGAGATCCGTTGCGACGCGGCCGACGCGGGTCGCATCATCGGTCGGGGCGGCCGCGTGATCAACGGTCTGCGGACCTTGGCGCGAGCGGCCACCGATGGCCGCAAACGGGTGGACGTCCACCTGATCGAGTAACCGGCCGTGGACCGACCTGCCGCTTCGAGCACGCATCCGCCCGACGGGTGGGTGCGTGTTGCGACGTTGGGTCGACCCTTCCAGGTCCGCGGCGCCCTCAAGGCGCAGGTGAGCGACGCCGACGCCCAGACCGCGCTGCGGTCGTTGGCGCGTGACGTCGGTCAGGTCTGGGTGAGCGGGGTCGGTCTCACCCGCCTGCGCGAAGCGCGCCCCGTCAGCGGCGGTCTGGCGCTCGCGTTCCAGGGCGTCTACACGCCCGAACGCGCCCGCGACCTGGTGCACGGAAGCGTCTGGTGTTCCGCTTCGTCGCTGCCCGAACCCGCCGACGACGAGACCGTCGCCGTCGAGCGCCTGGCGGGTGCGCCCGTCACCGTCGAAGGCGAGCCCTACGGCCGGGTGGCGTACGTGGTCACGGGTGCCCAGGACCTGCTCGTGGTCGCCGGACCCGATGGCGAACGCTGGGTCCCGTGGGGCGCGCCGTACGTCACCTGGGACGGGGAATCGGTCGACCTGGTCGACCCGCCGCCGGGGCTGCTCGACCCCGACGAGGCGACGGTCGTCGCGCCGAGCGGCGACGACGACACCGCTGACGCGGACTGAACCGTGCGCATCACCGTCTACACGCTCTTCCCCCATCTGATCGAGAGCTGGCGCGACGAGGCGTTGGTCGGCCGCGCCGTGTCGCGCGGTCTGCTGGAACTCGAGGCGCGCGACCTCCGGCGTTTCGCCGGCAACCGCACGGGACGCGTCGACGACGCGCCGTACGGCGGCGGCGCCGGGATGGTCATCCGGGTCGACGTGGCAGCGGCGGCGATCGCCGAGGTCCGCGCCGAGACGCCCGCCCCCGACGAGGTGGTCCTGCTCTCGCCAGCCGGCGCCCCGCTCACGCAGCGCCTGGTGGAGGAGCTCGCCGGGCGTGAGCACCTGGTGCTGCTCAGCGGCCGCTACGAGGGTTTCGACGCACGAGCCGAGGCGCTCGTCGACCGCGAGCTGTCGATCGGCGACTTCGTCCTCATGGGGGGCGAACTCGCCGCGCTGTGCGTCGTCGAGGCCACGGCACGGCTGCTGCCGGGCGTGCTGGGCGACGCCGACAGCCACCGGCAGGACTCGTTCACCACCGGCCTGCTCGACTACCCGGAGTACACGCGCCCGCTCGAGTTCGGCGGGGTGGGGGTGCCCGACGTGTTGCGGTCGGGCCACCACGCCGAGGTCGCGGCGTGGCGTCGCCGCGAAGCGCTCCGGCGCACCTGGACGCGTCGACGCGACCTGCTCGACGACGCCGCCCTCGACGACGAGGACCGGCGGTGGCTGGCGCGCCTGCGCGCCGAGACCGACCGCCGGTCCGAAACCTGAGGCTCCCTGCGGCTACTCGAGCAGCGCAGCGACCTGTTCGGTGAGGTCGAGACCCTCCGCCGCGTAGACGACCAGCCCACTCTCCGCGGCCGCCCCGATGTCCATCACCACGGCGATGCCGTTCTCGTCGGCGACGGTCTTGATCGCGGCGTTCACGGCCTCGATCGCGGGACGCGCGGCGTCGTTGATGTCGGCCTGGTAGCGCGTCTGCACCGTCTGGAGGGTGGCGAGCAGGACGTCGAACAGCTCGGTCTCCTGGTCCGTCAGACCCGCCCCCTGCCGCTTGGCTTGGAGCTCGTCGAGCTGCGCCCGGATGTCCCCGATCTCGTCCGCCGCGAGCTCACGCAGGTCGTTGGCCGACTGACCCGCCGGGTGGGCGGCGATCAGCGATTGGGAGTCGACGAACGCGAGTCGACTCGGTGCGTCTTGGGCGCCCAGGTTGGCGCCGATCGTGAGCGCCACGGCGAGCGCCGCGATGAGGGGGAGGGTGAGTCTCTTCATAGCGTCGGGAAGCGTAGCACGGGCACGATGAGAAGCCGTTCCCCATGACGAACCCTCCCCGCGTCGACACCCCCGCCGTCCCCACCTCGTGATCGCCGCCTGGGTCGCCCTGTGCGCCGTCTTGGGGAGCCTGATCGGTAGTTTCGCCAACGTCGTGGTCTACCGCTGGCCGCGCGGCGAGTCCGTGGTCGCCCCCCGCTCGCGCTGCCCCGCCTGCGCCCGCACGCTCGGCCCGCTCGACCTGGTGCCCGTGGGGTCGTGGCTGGCGCTGCGGGGGCGCTGTCGGACCTGCGCCGCCCCGATCTCCGCACGGTATCCGCTCGTCGAAGCCGCCTTCGCGCTCGGCTTCGGGGGGCTCGCGTGGGCGTTCCCGATCACGACCGCGGGCATGACCGTGGTCCCACTGCTGGTGCTGTTCGCCATGCTCGCGACCGCCGCGCTGATCGACCTGGACACCTACTTGTTGCCGGACGCCCTGACGCTGCCGGCGGCCGTGGTCGGCGTGGTGGGCGCGTTCTGGTACGAGCGCGGCACGGGCTTGCCGACGCCGCTCGAGGCGCTCCTAGGCGCCGCGGTCGGGGCGGGCGTGCTGGTGCTGATCAACCGGATCGGCAGCCTCGTCCTGCGGCGCTTCGCCGACACCGAGGAACGCCTCTGGCCCTTCTCGCTCGACGCCGTGAACGTCGCGGCGCTCGTCGGCGTCCTCGGCGGCTGGACGTGGGCGCTCGGCGCGGGCGCCGCCCAGGTCCTCGCGAGCGCCGTCGCGCGGCGCCCCGTGCGCCTGCCCGAACCGGTCGTGTACGCGCTGTGGCTGGTGGCGCTGATTCTGGTGGGCTCCGGCTGGGCGCTCGGCTGGGGTGTCGGCATCGTCGAAGGGGTCGCCGGCAGCACGATCGGCGCGGGCGTCTTCGCGCTCGCCGGCGCCGCCTGGTGGTGGGTGGTCGAGGCGCTGCAGGGCGAGCGGAAGCCCCCGCTCGCCGAGGCGGGACCACCCGAGGACGACGAAGGCGAGCCGGTGGCGATGGGCTTCGGCGACGTCAAGCTGGCCGCCCCGCTGGGCGCGCTGCTCGGCTGGGACGGCTTCCTGGTCGGTCTGCTGTTCGCCGTCGTGCTCGGCGCCGTCCTCGGCGTGGCGCAGCGGGCGATGGGGGGCTCGCGCTTCGTGCCCTTCGGCCCCTACCTGGTCGTGGGTGCGTTCGCGGCGTTCTTCTTCGGCGACGCGCTGATCGGTTGGTACCTCGGCCTGCTCGGCGTCTGATAGCATCGCGGCCCATGGAACTCCCTATCGTCGACAGCCTCCACGGACGCGATCTCCTGTCGATCGCCGACCTCACGACCCCCGAGTTCCACGGCCTGCTGGACAGTGCCCTGTGGCTCAAGCGCGCTTGGAAGGCCAAGGTTCGCCCGCGGCCGCTCGAACACAAGACGATCGCCATGATCTTCGAGAAACAGTCGCTGCGGACGCGCTCGACCTTCGACATCGCGATGGTCCAGCTGGGCGGTCACTCCGTGCTGCTGAGCCAGAACTACATCGGTTGGGGCGTGCGCGAGACGATCAAGGACGTCGCCTTCAACCTCGAGCGCTGGGTGGACGGGATCATGGCGCGCACCTACGGCCACGGCACGCTCACCGAGCTGGCACTGCACGCCGACGTGCCGGTCATCAACGGCCTCTCCGACCGGCTCCATCCCTGCCAACTGCTGGCCGACTACCTGGCGCTGCAAGAGACCTTCGGCGAGCTGGCGGGCCTCAAGATCGCCTTCGTCGGGGACGGCAACAACGTCTGCCACTCCCACGTGAACGCCGCCATCCACGCGGGCACCTCGCTCACGATCGCCTGCCCCGAGGGCTTCGACCCCGACCCCGACATCCTCTCGCACGCGCGCGAACGCGGCGCCGACATCCGCATCGTGCGCGATCCGCGCGAGGCGGCCGAGGGCGCCGATGCGCTCTACACCGACGTCTGGATCTCGATGGGCCAGGAAGAGGACACCGCACGGCGCCGCGAGGCGTTCACGGGCTACACGATCGATCCGAGCTGGTTCGACGCGCTCTCGCCGCGCGGCGTCTTCATGCACGACCTGCCCGCCCACTACGGCGAGGAGTGCACCGAAGAGGCCGTCTACCACCCACGGTCGATCGTGTTCGACCAGGCGGAGAACCGGCTGCACGCCCAGAAGGGCGTGCTCTTCCAGCTCTTGCGGGACGCCTGAGATGACGCTGTCGGTGGGCGTGTTGGGGGCCACCGGCTACGGCGGTGCCGGCCTGATCGAGCGCCTGCGGCGCCATCCCGAGGTGCGCGTCACCGCGCTCGCCTCGCGCCAGTACCTGGGCCAGAGCGTCGACGACGCCTGGCCACATCTCGCCGGCCTGCTCGACCTCCGCTTCGTCGACGCCGACGAGGTGATCGACGCCTGCGACGTCGTGTTCTGCGCCACGCCGCACGCGGCGACGGCGCCGCTCGTCGACGCGGCGCGTCGCGCCGGCAAGGGGGTGGTCGACCTCTCGGCCGACTTCCGCCTCGACGCCGAGACGTACCGGACCTGGTACGGCCCGCACCCGTGTCCGGAACGGATCCCCGAGGCCGTCTACGGGCTGCCCGAACTCCATCGCGACGAGCTCGAGGGCGCCACCATCGTGGCCAGCCCCGGCTGCAACGCCACCGCCGCCACGCTCGCGCTGGCGCCCCTGGCCGCCGGCGGTCTGTTGGGCGCCCACCCCGTCGCCACCATCGTGACCGGCGCGTCCGGCGCGGGGCGCGGTCTCGATCTCGGCCTGCACTACCCCGAGCTCGACGAGAACGCGCGGGCGTACAAGGTCGCGGGCACGCATCGCCACACCGGCGAGATCGAGGCCAACCTCGGGCGCGTGGCGGCCCAGGGCAAGGGGGGCCGCACCCACGGCCCACGCGAGCGGGTCACGCTGGCGTTCAACCCGGTGCTCGTGCCCATGGCGCGCGGCATCCTGGCGACGACCGTCACGCACCCGGAACGCGACGACCTGACCGACGCCGGTCTGCTCGACCTCTACCGGGCGTTCTTCGAGGACGACCCGCTGGTGCACGTGCAGGCGTCGTTGCCGCAGACGAAGGCCGTGTCGGGGTCCGACCGGGCCCTCGTGAGCGTGCGCCTCGACGCGCGCTCGGGAGCGGTGGTGGCCTTCGCCGCCATCGACAACCTGGGCAAGGGGGCGGCCGGCCAGGCCGTCCAAGGGTTCAACGTCGCGCGCGGCTTCGAGGAGACCCTCGGTCTGCGCTTGGAAGGTCAGTGGCCATGAAGCTTCCGCTCGGTTTCCGCGCGGCCGGCCTGAGCGCCGGCCTCAAGCGCTCCGGTCGCCCCGATCTCGCGCTCCTGGTCGGCGACGCGCCGCTCGTCTGGGCGCTGACGTCCACCGAGAACCTGGTGCGCGCGCCCTGCGTGGTGCGCAACCGCGCCCGCGCCGCCGCCGAGGGGCCGGTGCGCGCGGTCGTGGTCAACTCGGGCAACGCCAACTGCGCCACCGGCGACGCCGGGGTGTGGGACAACGAGGACATGGCGGCGGCCGCGGCCGCTGCGCTGGGCGGTCAGACGCGCCCGCAGGACGTGCTCACGGGCTCCACGGGCGTCATCGGCCACCGGCTGCCGCTCGACGTCGTCAAGGCCGGTCTCCCCCGGGTGGTCGAGGCGCTGGGCACCGACGTGGAGGGCTTCGCGGACGCCATCCTGACGACCGACCTGGTCCCCAAGACGGTCGAGGTCCAGCTGGCCGGCGGGGCGCGGGTCGTCGGCGTGGCCAAGGGCTCGGGCATGATCCACCCGAACATGGCGACGATGTTCGCGTTCGTCCTCACCGATGCGATCGCCGACCAGGGCTGGCTCCGGCAGACCTGGTCGCGCGTGGTGCGCCGCACCTTCAACCAGCTGACCGTCGACGGCGACACGTCGACCAACGACATGGCGATGGTCTTCGCGAGCGGCCGGCTGCGCGCCGATCTCGACGAGCTCGAACGGGCGCTCACGCAGGTGGCCGCCGACCTGGCGCGGGCGATCGCCCGCGACGGCGAGGGCGCCACGACGCTCCTCACCGTGAAGGTGCGGGGCGGTCGCTCCGAGGCCGAGGCGATGTGGGCGGCCCGCGGTGTCGCCGCCTCGAGCCTGGTCAAGTCCGCCGTCCACGGCCGCGACCCCAACTGGGGTCGGATCCTGTCGGCCGTGGGCCAATCGGGCGCGATCGCCGACCTCGGCGCCGTCACGGTGGCGTTGCAGGGCACCCCCGTCTACCAGGGCCTACCGCTCGCCTTCGACGTCGCCGCGTTGTCGCGGGCCATGCGATCACCCGACGTCCTCATCGAGGTCGACCTCGCCGCCGGCGAAGCCGAGGGCGAGGCCTGGGGCTGCGACCTGACGGCCGACTACGTCAGGATCAACGCGCTGTACACGACCTGAATCAGCGTTTGCGGTTGGACGTATGGATCGCGGGCGATCCCCGGTACCGCCCAACGATGAAGTCGCGTCAGCGCTTTCGGTTCGACGTATGGATCGCCTTGCCGTGCGCCTGTTCCGCCGCCTCCATCATGGCTTCGGACAGCGTCGGGTGCGCGTGTTGGGTGGCGGCGATGTCCTCGAGCGTCGCCCCCATCTCCATCGCCAGCGTCGCCTCGGCGATGAGGTCGCCGGCGTACGGGGCGACGACGTGGACGCCGAGCACCAGGTCCGTGGCCGCGTCGGCGATGACCTTCACGAGGCCGTCGGACGCCTGCGTTGCGATCGCACGGCCCGCGGCGCCCAGCGGGAACGTCCCGATGCGCAGCTCGAACCCCGCCTCCTTCGCCTCGGCCTCGGTCATGCCGACGCTGGCGAGCTCCGGGTTCGTGTAGATCACGGCCGGGACCAGCGTGTCGAAGGCGACCGGTTTGCCGGCCGCGTGCTCGGCCGCCACCAGACCCTCCTTCATGGCCTTGTGCGCCAGGAGCGGACCGCGGGCGACGTCGCCGATCGCGTAGACGTGATCGACGTTCGTCTGCATCGTGTCGCCGGTGGGCACGTAGCCGCGCTCGTCGACGGTCACGCCGATCTCCTCGAGACCCAACCCCTTGCCGTTGGGCACGCGCCCCACGGCGATGAGCAGCTTGTCGACCACGATCGTCTCGCGCGCGCCGTCCTTGCCCTCGATCTCGACCTCGGTGCCCGCCTTGGTCTTCTTCTGCGAGAGCGCCTTCATGCCGGTCTTGAGCTGCAGGCCGCGCTTGGCGAGCGCCTTGTGCAGGACCTTCGACGCTTCGGCGTCGGCCGTGGGCGCGATGCGGTCGAGCAGCTCGACCACCGTCACCTCGCTGCCGAGCGCAGCGTAGATCTGCGCGAACTCGAGACCGATCGCCGACCCGCCGAGCGCCATGAAGCGCTTGGGCACCTCGGCGACGAGGAGCGCGCCGGTCGAATCGACCACGCGATCGCCGTCGACCTCGAAGCCGGGCAGGCTCACGGGCCGCGAGCCGGTGGCGACGATGAACTTCTCCGCCGTGATCTTGCGGTCGCCGACCGAGATCGCGTGGGTCTCGACGAACCGGGCCTCGCCCTCGACGACGTCGACCTTGTTCGCCTTCAGCAGTTGGCGCACGCCGCCCGTCAGTTTGTCGACCACGCTCGTCTTCCACGCCTCGAGCTTCTTGAGGTCGACGTTCGGCTCGCCGTAGTCGACGCCGAACTCGCTGGCGTGCTGGCTCGCCTCGAGCGTGTGGGCGACGTGGAGCAGGGCTTTGGTCGGGATGCAGCCGATGTTGAGGCAGACGCCGCCGACGTCGGCCTTCTCGACGCAGGCCACCTTGAGGCCGACCTGGGCAGCGCGGATGGCAGCGTGGTAACCGCCGGGACCGGAGCCGATGACGATCAAATCGTAGTCCATGGTGCCTCCTCGCCGGGGGCAGGGCGCTCGCTCGCGGTCGCCCGGCACGTCAAGGCGCCGGCGCCGACACCCGGGCCGGCCACCGGCGTGTGTGGCGCCATCCTACCGCCCCGCTCGCGCGCACCACGACGAACGGCCACCGCCAGGGCGCGCACCGTACGATGGCGTCGATGCCGCCCTCGATCGCTCCCGTGCCCCATCGCTCGCTGACGAGCGACGACGTCCCGTCGACCCGCGCCGACTTCGACGACATCGTCGGCTTCGCCTACACCTTCGACGGCTACGAGCGTTTCGGCGCCGAGGCGTGTGGCGAGCTGGCGAACCGGACGCTGAAGCGCTTCTTGGCCGACCGCTCGCTGCCCGCCGACCTCGACGAGCTGCGGGGTTGCCTGTTCTTCGAGGCGCGCCGCTGGATCGTCCTCGAGCGCGAGCCGGACACCCGCGCACGGCTGTACGTCGGCGCCCTGCTCGACCGCCTGGCCGAGCGCCTGGACGCGGCCCACGAAGGCGCCACGCCGCTCCCGTTGGCTTGAGGACGCGGTCGGGCGGTAGACTGCGCGGGTCATGGAACCGACCACCGCCGCGCCCCAGCCCGAAGAGCGCTTCGAGCGATACGACCCGAAGGCGATCGAGCCCCGCTGGCGGCAGGCGTGGCGCGATCAGGGGATCGACCGCGTCGACCTGAACGACGCTACGCGCCCGAAGTTCTACTTCCTCACCATGTACCCCTACCCGTCGGGCGACCTGCACGTCGGGCACTGGTACGCCGAGGCGCCCGCCGACGCCGCCGCCCGCTACCGCCGCATGCGCGGCTACAACGTGCTGTTCCCGATGGGGTTCGACGCGTTCGGCCTGCCTGCCGAGAACGCCGCCGTGCGCGCTGCCCGCGAGGGCCAGAAGGTCCATCCCGCCACCCTCACCTACGAACGCATCGAGCGCATGGAGCGCCAGTTCGAGCAGATGGGGGCGATGTTCGACTGGTCCAAGAAGGTCGTCACCTGCGACCCCTCGTACTACCGCTGGAACCAGTGGATCTTCCTGAAGATGCTCGAGCGTGGGCTCGCCTACCGCAAGGAGAGCTACGTCAACTGGGACCCCGTCGACCAGACGGTGCTCGCCAACGAACAGGTGATCGACGGCCGCGGCGACCGTTCCGGGGCCTTGGTCGAGCGTCGACGGATGGCGCAGTGGCACTTCAAGATCACCGATTACGCCGACGAACTGCTCGACTTCTCGGGTCTCGACTGGCCCGACAAGGTCAAGCGCATGCAGACGAACTGGATCGGCCGCTCCGAGGGCGCCGAGGTGTCGTTCGCCACCGACGCCGGTCCCATCGACGTGTTCACCACCCGTCCCGACACGCTGTGGGGGGCGACCTTCATGGTGCTGGCGCCCGAGCACCCGTTGGTGGAGAAGCTGACGACGGAGGCCCAACGCGCCGAGGTCGAGGCGTACGGGGTGCTGGCGTCGCGCATGAGCGAGATCGACCGCCAGGCCGAGGGTAAGCCCAAGACGGGTGTGTTCACCGGCGCGTACGCCCTCAACCCCGTCACCGACGAGCGCGTCCCCGTCTGGATCGCCGACTACGTGCTCACCACCTACGGCACGGGCGCGGTCATGGCCGTGCCCGCCCACGACCAGCGCGACTTCGAGTTCGCGCGCACCTTCGGGCTCGAGGTCCGACCCGTGGTCCAGCCCGAGGGCGAAGCGCCGCTCGACGGCGCGACGATGACCGAGGCGTACGCCGGCGACGGCGTGTTGGTCCGTTCAGAACCCTTCGACGGTCTGCACGTGGGCAAGGAGGGCGGCCTCGAGGGGATCGCCCAGATCGTGGCCTGGCTCGACGAGCGCGGCCTGGGTCGGCGCCAGATCACGTACCGCCTGCGCGACTGGCTCATCAGCCGCCAGCGCTACTGGGGCACCCCCTTCCCCATCGTCTACTGCGACGACTGCGGCATCGTGCCCGAGGACGAAGCGAACCTGCCGGTGGTGCTGCCCACCGACGTCGACTTCCTGCCCACGGGTCAGTCGCCGCTCAAGACGCACGAAGCTTTCCAGAACACCACGTGCCCCCGCTGCGGCGGTCCGGCACGACGTGAGACCGACACCATGGACACGTTCATGGATTCGTCGTGGTACTGGTTCCGCTACCTGAGCCCGGACCTCGCCGCGGCGCCCGTCGACCGTGATCTGGTCGCGAAGTGGACGCCCGTCGACCTCTACACCGGCGGTGTCGAGCACGCCATCTTGCACTTGCTGTACGCGCGCTTCTTCACCAAGGTGCTGCGCGACCTCGGCCTCGTGGACCACGGCGAACCGTTCCAGCGTCTGCGCAACCAGGGCATGATCCTCGGCGAGGACGGCGAGAAGATGTCGAAGTCGCGCGGCAACGTGGTCAACCCCGATCACCTGGTGGACGCGTACGGTGCCGACGCGGTGCGCACGTACCTCATGTTCATCGGACCCTGGGACCAGGGCGGGCCGTGGAACTACCAGGGCATCGAGGGCGTCAACCGCTTCTTGCAGCGCGCCTGGACGGTGACCCTCGAGCCGGCGACCACCCCCGAGAGCGCCGCTGCGAGCGTGACCAAGGAGCTCCGCCGCGCCGTGCACCACGCGATCCGCGAGGTGACCGACGACCTCGAGGACTTCCGCTTCAACACCGCCGTCGCCGAGCTGATGACGCTCCAGAACGCGATGAGCAAGGCGAAGGCGGCGGGAGCCGCAGGCGGCGAGGGCTGGTCCGAGGCGTGCCGCACGTTCGTGCTGCTGCTGGCGCCGATCGCGCCGCACCTGGCCGAGGAGCTGTGGCACCGGCTGGGTGGGACCACGTCGGTGCACCTCGAACGGTGGCCCGAAGCCGACCCGAGCGCGCTCGAGGTCGACGAGAAGACGATCGCGGTGCAGGTGGGCGGGAAGCTGCGGGGCGAGGTCACGGTGCCGGCCGACGCCGACGACGCGGCCGTCCTTGCGGCAGCGAAGGACGTGCCCAACGTCGCGCGCTACCTCGAAGGCATGACGATCGTGCGGGAGGTCGTCGTGCCCGGCAAGCTGGTCAACCTGGTCGTGCGCCCCGCCTAGGCGGGGACCCCCGCCTAGGCGGGGACCCCCGCTTTGGCGGGCGCCCGCTCGACGCGAACGTTCACGGCGGCGCGATGACCACGACGTCGAGCGTCGTGGCCAGGTCGACGGCGGGCACCACGAGGAAGCTGCGACGCAGTTCGTTCGGGTCCTGCGGCAACACCTCGACCACCACGCCGACCCGCAAGCCGCGCGGGAAGAGGCCGCCCACGGCGCTCGTCTCGACCACGTCGCCCACCTCGACCGGGTCCTCGGCGACGAACCGGTCGACCCGCACACGCCCGTCGAGGTCGCCCACCGCCACGCCCTGACCCCCCCGACCCCGCACGGTGACGCCGACGCGCGAGCGGGGGTCGAGCAGCGTGCGAACCGCGGCGCTGCGCGCGGTCACGTCGGTGACCAGGCCCACGAGGCCGTCGGCGGTGGTGACCGGCATGGTGGGCATGAGGCCCGCCCCGCTGCCGGCCCCCAGCGTCAACGTGTCGCTGACCCCGGTCGAGCTGCGCCCGATCACGGGGACGCTCGCCACCGCCGCCGGCGACTGGTCGCGGCGCGCCGCGAGGAGGCGTTCGAGGGAAGCGGCCTGCAGTTCGAGCCGCCGGTTCGCTTCCTCCAGCGTCACCACCCGCCCTTCGAGCGCCTCGACCCGCGAACGGTAGTCGTACCGCTCGAGCATCGCGGCGACGCTCTCGCGCAGGTGAACCCCGGCTCGGTAGAGCGCCACGTGCGGCAACCCGACGGCGGCCGACAACGACGACGGCACCCGACCGACGAAGGCGGTGAGGGCGAAGGTCAGGAGCGCCAAGCCGACGAACACGTACCAGGCGCGGACGAAACTAGGCAAGCCGCACCCCCAGCGACCGTGCGGCGGTGACGACGAGCGGCAACGACAACCCCACCACGGCGCCGTAGCAGCCCTCGATGCGGTCGACGAGCGCCGCGCCGCGCCCCTGGATCGCGTAGCCGCCCGCCTTGTCGAGCCCCTCGCCGGTGGCCGCGTAGGCCAGCACCTCGTCGGCGTCGAGCGGGCGGAACCGAACCAGCGTCGAACGGAGCTCGACGACCTGGCGGTCGCCACGGCGCACCGTGTGGCCGGTGTGCACCGTGTGCGTTCGCCCCGCCAGCCGCCGCACGTACGCGGCCGCCTCGTCTTCGTCGTGCGGTTTGCCGAGCATCTCGCCGTCGATCACGACGGTGGTGTCCGCGGCGATCACCAAGGGCGCGTCGCTGCCGGACCCCCATCGCCGCGCCACCGCATCGGCCTTGGTGCGGGCCAGGCGCAACACCATGTCGCTCGGCGTCTCGTCGGGACGCGGAGCCTCGTCCACGTCGGGTACCACGACCTCGAACGCGACGCCCATCCCGGCCAACAGGTCGCGTCGGCGGGGGGATCCGGAGGCGAGGACGACGGCGGGCGCAACCACGGGTTCAGTCTACCCAGGTCCCATCGGCTGCCGCTCCGTCGGTCGCCCTGGGCGACCGACGGAGCGGACGCTTGGGGCTTCGGGTAGATTGGACCGGATGAACGAGATCGAACGGTCGAAGGCGCGGGCCGCCCACGCGGCGCTGGCCCACGTACGGTCCGGCATGCTCGTCGGTCTGGGGTCGGGCAGCACGGCCCTCCACATGATCGTCGAGCTGGGACGACGGCTGTCGAGCGGCGAGCTGCACGACGTACGCGGTGTGGCCACGTCGACGGCGACCGAGAAGCTCGCGCTGGCGTCCCATGTCCCCGTCGTCGACCTCCCGGCGGGCGGGGTGGACGTCGCCATCGACGGCATGGACGAGGTGACGGCGTCCTTGGACGCGATCAAGGGCCTGGGTGGGGCCCTGACGCGCGAGAAGATCGTCGCCGAGAGCGCTCGGTGTTTCCTGCTGATCGGCGACCGGAGCAAGCGCGTCGACGCCTTGGGGACGACGGCCCCCGTGCCGGTCGAGGCGCTCGACTTCGGTTGGCGACGCACGGCCGAACGGCTGCGCGACCTGGGTGGTGAACCGGTCGTGCGAAAGGTCGACGGCGAGGTGGTGCGGACCGACAACGGTCACCTGGTGATCGACTGCCGGATGCCCGCGGGTTTCGACGCGCGACGCTTCGCCCGGGACGTCGACGCCATCCCGGGCGTGCTCGGGCACGGGCTGTTCCTGGGCCTGGCCGAGCGCGCCTTCCTGGCGGACGGGCGCGACGTCGAGGAGCTGGTCCGGCCGGACGTCGCCGACCTCTCGCCGGCGGGCGGCGCACCGTCGCCGTGATCGTCGCCGTCGGCCTCGACCTGGTCGAGCTCGACCGCGTTCGGCGCGTGTGGCAGGCGCACCCGCAGCGGTTCCTGACCCGCTGCTTCACGCCCGACGAGGTGGCGTTCGCCTGCGCCCAGCGCGACCCGGTGCCGGCGTTGGCGGCGCGGTTCGCGGCCAAGGAGGCGTTCCAGAAGACCTGGCCCACCACGATCGGCTGGCGCGACGTGGCCGTCCGGCGAGGCGCCACGGGCGCGCCGTCGCTGGTGTTCGCCGCCGACGTCGCCGGGCGCATGGAGACCGAAGGCTGGCGCGTGCACGTGTCGCTCACGCACGCCCGCGCCCACGCGGCCGCCGTCGTGGTGCTCGAGACCGTCGCCCTCGACCGCTGAGCCAGGCGTCCACGAAGCGACGCCCGGCCTCCGTGCGGCCGGGCGTCGAACGGGACGGTCTTCGTCGGGGTCGCCGTCCTCAGAACCCCTCGGCGACCTCGCTGAGCGCCTCGCGGTCGAGCAGCGCGATGCTCCGGTAGCCGGACGCGATGAGGCCCTCGGCCCGCAGCTCGGTGACGATCTTCGAGACGGACTCGCGGGTGCTGGCCGTACCCTCGGCCACGAGCTCGTGCGTCGCCGAGATCACCGGGCGGCCCGCCGCGTCGACGTGGGCGAGCGGCGTGTCGGCGAGCTTGAGCAGGTAGCGCGCGACGCGCTGACGAAGGTCGCCGGTCTGCAGGTGGTACTCGTAATCCAACAGACGCTGCATCTGGCGCGACAGCGACCACGTGATGGCCATCAGGTCCTGCTGGTTGATCAGGGCCGGGTCGATCGCCTCGATCTGCGCCGACGTCAGGGCCTCCGCGACTTCCTCGCGGCGCCCGTCCATGAAGGCCTCCTCGCCGAAGAAATCGCCCGGCTCCAGGTGACGCACGGTCAGCACGCGCCCCTCGGGCGTCATGCGCGTGATGCGGACCAACCCGTCGCGAACGCGGAACACCGACTGCGCGGCGTCACCGGAGTGGTACAGGGTCTGGCGGCGCTGGAACGTGAGGGTCTGCACGGGGGCCTCCATGGCGCGATCGGCGTCGATGGACGCGGTGGGAACGGCGGGACGACGGTCGGCGGAACGGTCGGAACGGCTCGCGAGGGTCATACGGTGACCTCCTGGGTCGATGCGGACCGACGTGGGCCGCGCGGGAGCGAAGGGTGGACGGGCAGCGGGCAGCGTGGGGACGGAGCGGGCATCAGCGGGTGCCTCGGGCGGCGGGCGGCGCCTTGACGTCTCGGCCACCGGACGAGGTCATGCGTTCTCGCTCGAGCAGGGCCAGACGCGCCAAGGCGTCGGGCACCGTCGAACCCAGGTACTCGCCACCCACCATCTCGACGCGGGAGGGGTCGGCGTTGAAGCCGTTGCCACCGAGCGCCAGCACCGGTGCGATGCCGTCGAGGTGCTCGCGCTTGGCGACGAGCTCGTGGATCGACTCGAGCGACGAGGCCGAGATCATCACCGCGAAGGGCCGCAGGTCGCGCGCCATGACGGCGAGGTCCTCGACCGGCGTGTTGGCCCCGACGAAGTACGCGCGGTACCCCGAGCGGCGCAGCATGACGGCCAGCATCAGCGCGCCGAGCTCGTGTTGGTCGTGCGGCGCGCAGGCCACGATCACGGCGCGCCCGTTGACGTTGGAGCCGGACAGCGCGAGGAGTTGCCGCAGGCGGCCGTTGACGTAGCTCGACGCGAAGTGTTCGGTGGTGGTGGCGATCTTGCCGTCGTGCCACCGCTGACCGAGCTCGATCATCGTGTCGTGGAGCAGGTTCAGCACCACCGACTCGACCGGGTGCAGGGCGTGGGCTTCGCTGAGGACACGATCGGCGCGGCCGTCGTCGAGGTCCACCAGCGCCGCCACGAGCTCCTCGGTGAGGGTCGAGAGGGGCCGGGGGCCCACCACGCGCCGCGCGCGCTCCTTGACCATCTGGGCGGCCCGTGAGGCGGGCACACCGTCGTCGACGTGCCCCTTGAGCGCCCGGATGTCCTCCAGGTCCTCGTCGCCGTACAGGCGGTAACCGGAGTCGGAGCGCTCGGGCATCGGCAGCCCGTACCGACGCTCCCACTGACGCAACGTCGTGGCCGGTACGCCCGTCCGCTCTTCGACCTCGTTGACCGTGTACTTGCCGCGCGACATCGGCGCCCTACCTCTCGGGTGGATGAAGAAGCTTCGTATAAGCCCTGTCGAGAGTATAGCCACGACCTTCTACGATGTCAACGCCCACACCGCGCCGTCCGGGGCACGTTGTCCCCTGTACGGCGTCCCAGACGCAAAACCCGTCCAGCGGAACCTTGTACGTAGGTTGTACGCGTCGACGCCACGCCTGCACGCGGTACCTCCGCGTTACCATGTCGCCCCATGACCGACGCATCCCCGACCAAGAGCGTGGTGGCCACCACCGACGGTTCGTGCGAGACGGCGACCGGCGAAGGGGGTTGGGCCTACCACCTCGCGTTCGGCGCCCACGTCCGAACCGCCAGCGGGTACGAACCCGGCACCACCAACAACCGCATGGAGCTCACCGCCGCCGTGCGGGCGCTCGAAGCCCTCAACGAGCCGTGCAGGGTCGCCATCGTCACCGACAGCCAGTACCTGCGCAAAGCGTTCACGGACGGCTGGCTCGACAAGTGGCAGCGCAACGGCTGGCGCACGTCGAACAAGCAGCCCGTCAAGAACCAGGACCTGTGGCGGCGTCTGCTCGAGCTCGAGGCCGTGCACACGGTGACGTGGCGCTGGATCAAGGGCCACGCCGGCCACGACGAGAACGAGCAGGTCGACGCCTTGGCGCTGCGTGCCCGCCTAGAACGGCGCGGCGTCGCCCACGGCTGATCGACCACGACCTGCGCTACGCGTGCGTCAGGACTCGGCCAGTTCGCCCAGCAGGTGTCCGAGGGCCGCGTAGCCGATCGTCAGCGACCTCGGGTCGAGCCACTCGCTGAGGCGATGCGCGTCGCCCCCCACGGCGACCCCGAAGCCGATCGCCGCGATGCCGGCCGCGACCGCGGCGTTCGCATCGGTGCTGCTCGCCGCCACCGTGGCTTCGCGCTCGACGCGGGCCAGCGCCCCTCGGGCCGCGGCGACCAGCCGTGCGTCGGCGGTGCGACCCGCGGGTCGATCGCCCACGGGCGTGAAGGCGACTTCGACGCCGTGGCGCCTCGCGACGGTGCGCAGGCGGCGCTGCGCCTCGCTCACGAGCGCGTCGAGGGTCCCGGGCGCGAGACTGCGCAGGTCGACGGTCAGGCTGGCTTCTTCGGCGATCGCGTTGACCGACGAGCCGCCGCTCGCCAGGCCGACGTTCAGGCTCGAGCGCGGGTCGCGCGGCACCGCCACACGCGTGAGCGCGTGGATGGCGTCGCCGAGGGCATGGACGGCGCTCGGGGCACCATGGTCGCCCCAAGCGTGACCGCCACGCGCCCGGAAGCGCGCCTCGATGCGGCGTGAGCCCACCGCGGCGTCCACCACCTGCCCCAGGTGACCGTCCACGGCCACGAACACGTCGGTGGTCGCGGCGCGATCGGCCATGACGCGCCGAGCGCCGCGGAGGTCGCCCAGACCCTCCTCGCCGACCGTCGCCACGAGCGTCAACCGGGGCCGCGGCGGCGCCCGATCGGCCGCCGGGGGGCGTGCCACGTCTTCGGCCAAGGCCAGGAGCAGGGCCAGCCCGGCCGCGTCGTCGCCGATGCCGGGTGCCTCCCAGCGGTCCTCGGCCACCTCCCGCACGCGCAGGTCGGTCCCCGCCGGGAAGACGCTGTCGAGATGCGCGGCCAGCATCACCCGGGGTCCGCTGCCGCCAGGCAGATCGGTGATCACGTTGCCGACGTCGTCGACGTCGACCACCAGGCCCGCGCGGCGCCAGACGGTCGCCACGAGCTCGCCACGAGCACCCTCGGCGTAGGGAGGCGCCGGCGTCTCGGTCAGGGCCTTGAGGTGAGCCCGCAGGCGGGCGTCGAGGTCGGTCATCTCAATCGGGAACATCCAGGTCCGCGAGACCCGCGAACGGATGCGGGGTGTCGACGGGCCGCCACACGCAGAACGGTGGGCCGTCGTCGGGCGCCACCCGGTGCGGACACGTCGGGCACTCCGGGAACGCCAGGTCGGTGTACGCCCAGGTCGAAGCGCTCGCGTCCGGTGCCGCGCGCTCCCGGCCGCAACCGGCACGCAGCGTCGCCGGGCGTGGCGTCGACACGGGCCGCTCCGACACGGGCCGCTCCGACACGGGCCGGTCCGACACGGGCCGCTCCGACACGCGTCGCTCCGACACGTGTCGCTCCGACCCATCGGTCAACGGATGTCGCCGCCACCCGGTTCGAGGGTCGCGATGCCTTCGCGCAACGCGTACAACGCCGCTTGCGTGCGGTTGTTGAGACGCAGCTTGGAGAAGATCTCCGAGAGACGGTTGCGGACGGTCTTCTCCGAGACGCCGAGGGCGTCGGCGATCTCGAGGTTCGAGCGGCCCTGCGCGAGCAACCGCAGGATGTCCTCTTCGCGCTCGGTGAGCTCCGAGAGCGCGTGCTCGGGGTGACGTGGCAACTCGCCGTACCGTCGGAACTCGTCGAGGATCGAGGCCGCCATCTCGGCCGACAGGAGCGTCTCGCCGCCCGCCACCCGCGTGATGGCGTCGATCAGGTCGTTGGCGTCGGCGTCCTTGAGCAGGTAACCACGGGCGCCCGCCTTGATCGCCTCGAAGACGTAGCGGTCTTGGCGGTACATCGTCAGGATGATGACCTTCATCTCCGGACGCTCCGTGAGGATCGCCTTGGTCGCCGCGACGCCATCGAGTTCGGGCATCTGGATGTCCATCAAGATGACGTCCGGTCGGGTCTCCAGAGCGTGGCGGACGGCCTCACGGCCGTTCGCGGCCTCGCCGATCACGCGAAAGCCCTCCTCGGTTTCGAGGATGCTCCGCAAGCCTTGACGGAACATCGCGTGGTCGTCGCAAAGCAGCAGCCGGGTCATGGACCCCATGCTACCCGACGGGTTGGGTGCTACCGTAGTCGACGCACCTGGCCGCGCCGGCTCGGGTGCCGCGTGCGTGCGCCCCTAGGGCGCCCGCACACGTTCGCCGCCGGCCTCGCGTCCACCCCCCACGCCTCAGGGCGCCCGCTCCGGCGGGTGCTCGCCGATGTGGGACGGCGCGCGGCGGCGGTGGCGGAGCGGCGCCCGCGGGGCGCGTACGAACGGCGTGCTGCGGTGGTTCACCACCCGGCAGCACGGCGCGTGCGCGCGGACCGCGGGCGCCGCTCCAGAGAGCGAGGGCGCAGGCGTCATCGACGCCGCACCCCGTTCTTCATGGCGCCGGAGGACACCTATGATCCACCCCAAGGCCGCGCTCATCGAGCGGCTCCAGAAGGACGGACGCGGCAAGCCGCAGTTCGTCACGCAGCGGGAGGGGCCCGACCACGAGCCCACCTTCCATGCCCAGGTCAAGGTCCAGGGCAAGGTCTTCGGCGACGGTACGGGCGCCAACAAACGCGAAGCCGAACGCCGTGCGTCGGAGGCCGCGCTCGTCCGCCTCGACCGCGAGGCCGCCGAAGCCGCCGAGGCGGCCGAAGCCCCCAGCCGCTCCGGCCGCGGACGCCGCGGCCGTCCGGCCGAGACCACCCCCGAGGCGCCGACCGAAGCGACCCAAGAAGCCGCGCCCGCCGACGTGTTCGCCGGCCCCTGGCCGGTCTTCGAGCGCGTCCTCACGGAGTCGCTCCGGATCGCGCACGAGCGCGTCGACGCGGACCTCCGCGGAGACGCCGCCCTCATCGGCATCGAGGCGTTCGCCCTCAGGCTGTACCAGGACGTCCTGAACGAACTCGGTGAGGTGGTCGACGAGGACGGCTGAACGCTTCGCAGCCGCGCCGCACCCGGAGCGCGGCGGGGCGCGGCGCGCCGAACACGGGGGCGCGCCGCGGCAAGGCCTCAGGAACTGGCTTCGTGGAGCCGCCGCGCCGCGCGCTCGATGCGCCGCAGGTCCTCGGCCGCCTTCTCCTTCACCATCAGGTCGCGCAAGCTCGGGCTGAGCCCGAGGTCGTCGGTGCCGCGCGCCTGGAGCAGGTCGACCATCTTGGCGGCGAACGCGCGCAGCGGCGTCTCCAGGGTCACGTCGTCGGCGTCGTGGTCGAGACGGACGTCGATCAGGTCGGCGTCGAGCGCGGCCCGGTCGCCCCGCACCACGACGAGCACGCGGCCGAACTCGGTGACGACGAGGAAGCGCTCGTCGCTTCGCGTCACTCGCTGGCTTCGTCGAGGAAGCGCTGCAGTGCTTCGGTGCTCACCGTGATCGGGGCCCGCCGGCGACGTACGCCGCCGTACTCGAGCAGGCGTGCCAGGCAGTGGCTGACCGTCTCGCGCGTGGCGCCGATCATCTTGGCGAGGTCCTGCTGGGTGAGGTTCAGGTCGATGACCGTGCCGCGCTCGGTCTCGGTCCCGAAGTCCTTGGCCAACCGGAGCAACAGGTTGGCGAGCCGACCCGGCGCGTCGAACGCACCGACCTCGGCCTGGGAGACCTGGGCCTGCCACAGCCGGGTGGACATGACCTGGATGAACTTCATGGCGATGCGCGGCTGCTGCTGGAGCAGCTTCTGGAAGTCGGTCTCGGGCATCACGATGAGCGTGGTGTCGATCACGGCCTCGGCCTGGTTGGGCCGACGCTCGCTCGGGAGCAGGAGCAGCTCGCCGAAGATGTCGTACTGCCCGAGCAGGCCAAGGATCATCTCCTTGCCGTTGGGGAAGTACATCGAGATCTTGACCATGCCGTCGCGCACGAAGTACAGCGCGTCCGCCGGGTCCTCCATGTGGTAGATGACCTCACCCTGGGCGAACCGCCGGTACGGCGTGATCCGCGAGAGCTGTTCGAGTTCCTCCTCGGAGAGGTCCTCGAAGAGCTGGGTGTTCTTCAGGTGCCACACCAGGCTCGGGTAGTCGGGCATCGTCGGAGTGTACCTCACGACCTCGCTCCGTGCGCGAGGGGCAGGGCTCGGGTGCGGCACGAGCCCCCGCTTCACCCCCCGGCGCTCGTGGCGTACGCCGCGACGAGGTCGAACGTGGCCGTCAGCGCCCGCACGTGCGTCCGCTCGAACGCGTGCGAGGCGTCGACGCCGGGCCCCACGAGGGCCACGCGCACGTCCGCGCCGCTGCGCCAGGCCGCGCCGCCGTCGCTCCCGTAGAACGGGTAGACGTCGACCGCCAGGTCGATCTCGTGCTCGGCCGCCACACGCCGCAGGTGCCGGCCGAGGCGTTCGTCGTAGGGGCCGGTGCTGTCCTTGACGCACAAGGTCACGCCCGTCTCGCGGCTCGTCTGGCCCTCCCCCACCGCCGCCATGTCCAACACGACGAGCTCCTCGACGTCCTCGGGGATCAGCGCCGCGCCGCCATGACCGACCTCCTCGTACGTCGAGACGGCGAACCACAGGTCGCCCGCCGGGCGGGTGCCGCTCCGGACGAACGCCTCGGTGAGGTCGAGCAACGTCGCCACGCAGGCCTTGTCGTCGAGGTGGCGCGACTTGACGAAACCGGTCGCGGTGACCACGGGACGGGCTTCGAACGCAACCGCGTCGCCGACCGCGATCCCCAACGCGGCGACGTCGGCGATGGACGCGACCAGCGCGTCGAGCCGAACCTCCATCACGGCCTCGATTCGCTCGAGGGAGCGAAGCTGGGGGCCGTGGACGTGGGTGGACTGCTTGACGTTCACGACGGTGCCGGTGACCGCGTCGCGGTCGATGGGTAGGACGCGCACGTCGGCCCCCTCGACCGTCACCCAGTCGTAGCCGCCGATCGGCGACACCCGCAGGCGGCCGTGGGTCTTGATCTCCTTCACGACCGCGCCCAGCGTGTCGACGTGGGCGATGAGCGCACGGGTGGGTGCGCGCCCCTCCCCCGCCAGCTTCCACCGCAGCGCGCCCTTGCGCGTGCGCTCGAACGGCACCTCCAGCGCCTCGAGCGCGCCCTCGAGGAGGGCCACGGCGTCCCCGGTGAAGCCGGTCGGCGACGGCGTGCCCAGCAACGCCACGAGCCGCTCGAGCGAGACGTCCTCGCGCCGCGCCGCCCGCAAGGCAGCGTAGGCGCTCACTCGTCCGCCGCGAACGCGTCGATCAACGCGAAGGCCTCCAGGTACCCCTCGACGGTGTTGAAGTCCTGCAGACGGTAGGGACCGACGAAGATCGTCGGCGTACCCGAGAGACCGAGACCGACCGACGCCGCGTACGACGCGGCCACGTCGTCCGCGTACGTGCCCGCTTCGAGGCAGGCGGCGACGCCCTCCGACGCCAGGCCGAGCTCGGTCGGGAGCCGCGCGAAGTACGGCAACGGATCGCTCAGGTCGGACCAGGCCTGCAGCCGCTCGAAGAGGGCGTCGGTGTACGTCCAGAACGCCTCGCCGTCGCCGGGGTTCGCGTCCACGACGCACTCCGCCGCCTCGGCAGCGCTGGAGGCGTTCGGGTGGATCGTGACGAGCGGGAAGTGGTGGTACTCGAAGCGGACGTCGCCACGCGAAAGCAGCTCCGACTCGATGAGCGGCAGCATCTCGAGCCCGTAGCGCGCGCAGAACGGGCACTGGAGGTCGCTGAACTCACGGATGACGTAGGTCGCGTCCGCAGGTCCCATGGTGTTGCGCGTGGTCGGGAACGCGCCTTCCGGCACCTCGGCCAAGGCCACGGACCACGCCACCTGATGGGGGGCCGCCATCCCCGTGACGTCCAGGCGCAGGTCGAACGCCTCCACCCGGATCGTGCGCTCGCCGAGGCCCGCCAACTGCGACAGGTTCTGCTGAAGGTACGCGACGAGCGGCGCCTCGATGCCCGCGCCGTAACCCGTCGCCGCCGCGATCACGCCGCTCGCCTCCGCCAGCGTCGCCTCGTCGAAGACGGCGTCGCCGCGCACGGTGTGCAGCGCCCGACCGCGCGTCTCGAGCTCGATCGTCTGGCCCGTGGGGGTGGTCGCCGTGAGCACGTCCCCGTCGTCCGCGCCGTCCACACGGAGGTCGAGCGCGGCGACGAGGTCGGCCACCGGTTGGCCCACCTGCGCATGGCCCACGGTGGCGAGGGCCAACGCCAGGGTGGTCGCGACGGCGAGCAGGCGGACGGCGACGCCTCGCAGGAGGACGGGGCGGGCGGGGGCGGGGGATCGGGTACCGGTCGGCGGTGGGGTCATGTCGGTCTCCTCTCGGTCGACCCGCCGTCGTCGGGCTCGGCGGGGTCGGGGTCGGTGGGGGTGGGGTCATCGGGGTCGATCGCAGGGTCTTGCAGCGCGGGTGCGTCGGTGAGCTGGACCGAGCGGGCGTCGGTCACACGCAGGAGGTCGTCGGTGGCGACCTCGAGCAAGGTGTCTCGGGCGCCGCCGCCGGCGACGACGATCAGGCCTGGGCGCACGCGTCCGGCGTCGACCAGCGTGGGCAACGCCACGCGGTGGCCGAAGGGCGGCATGGCGCCCACCGGGTACCCCGTGAGCTCGAACGCCTCGTCGGCGCTCGCGAGGCGCACCTTCCGGCGCGACGTGCCGAACGCCCGGGCCAGACGCGGGTACACGAGGCGGTCCTCGCCGGCGGCGACGACCAGGTGCGGCGCCCCCTCGACGAGCAGGACGAGGCTCTTGATCACGCGTTCGGGGGCGACCCCGACGGCCGCGGCCGCTTCGGGGACCGTGGGCGTGGGGACACCGGGGCGCAGCAGGCGCACCGGCACGCCGTGCGCGGCACACCAGTCGACGAGCGCTTCGGGGCCGAGCGGTGCGTTCACGCGGGGGCGCCCCCGCGTCGACGGTCAGGCGATGCCATAGAGCGCACCGTACTTGGACCGGACGTACCGCAGGTAGGCGTCGGCCGACAGCGGCGCGCCGGTCGCATGCCGTGCGATCTCGGTAGGCGACAAGCGCGATCCGTGAACATGGACCTTCGCCACCAGCCACGTGAAGAGCGCCTCGAAGTCGCCCCGCGCGATCCGCTCGTCGAGGTCGGGCACGTCGCGCCGCACCGCTTCCCAGAGCTGCACGCTGAGCAACGTCCCGAGCGTGTACGTCGGGAAGTACCCGACCATCCCCGCCGACCAGTGCACGTCCTGCAGGCAGCCCTGGCGGTCGTCGACGGGCGAGGGCAGGCCCAGCGCGCGGCAGCCTTCGGCCCAGGCGCCCGGGAGGTCGTCCACGGCCAGCGCGCCGGCCAGTAGGGCGCGCTCGAGGTCGAAGCGCAGCATCACGTGCAGGTGGTAGCTCACCTCGTCGGCCTCGACCCGGATCGAGGTCGGCGCCACGGCGTTGATGGCCAGGACGAACCGGTCGAGGTCGACGTCGTCGAGCTGACCCGGGAAGGCCGCGCGCAGACGCGGGTACGCCCACGTCCAGAAGGGGCGTCCGCGACCCACCAGGTTCTCCCAGAGCCGGGACTGGGACTCGTGCACGCCCAGGCTCACGGACTCGCCGAGCGGCGTGCGGGCTTCGGACGCGGGCAGGTTCTGTTCGTACATGCCGTGCCCGGCTTCGTGCATCGTCCCGAACATGGCGATGTTGAGCGCCTCGCGACGGTAGCGCGTGGTGATGCGCACGTCGCCGGGACCGATGCGTTGCGCGAAGGGGTGGACGGCGCGATCGAGGCGGCCCCGCCCGAAGTCGTAGCCGAACGCCGTCACCACCTCGACGGCGAAGGCCTCCTGGGCGTCCTCCGCGTACCCGCGGGCGAGGATGGCGACGTCGGGGCGGACGTCGCTGTCGGCGATCCGCCCCATCCACGTGCCGATCTCGCGTCGCAGCGGCTCGAAGGTCGCCTCGACGGCCGCGCCGGTCGAACCGCGCTCGTAGAGGTCGTGCAGCGTGTCGTACGCGTCCTCACCGGGCTTCAGCGCCGCGGCGCGCTCCCGCTGCAACGCCAGCATGGTGCGCAGCTCGGGCGCGAAGGCCGCGAAGTCGTCGTCGGCGCGTGCGCGAGCCCAGACCGCCTGGCCGCGCGCCTGCTGTTTGGCGAGCGCCTGCACCAGATCGACGGGCAACCGGACCTGTTGGTCCACCTCGCGCCGAACCTCCCGCAGCAGGAGCGCATCGTCGCCCTCGAGGGTGTCGGTCTCCAACGCCGCGACCAGGTCGAGCGTCTCCGGCGCGACGAGCGACGCGTGGCGCAAGCTCGCCAACGTCGCCATCTGCTGACCCCGGGCCTCGCTGCCACCCGGCGGCATGTACGTGTTCTGGTCCCAACCGAGCAGGGCGAGCGCCTGTTCGAGGTCGGCGACGAGGCCGAGACGTTCACGAAGGGCAGCGAGTCGTTCGCGGGGTTGGACCATGCGGCGCACGATACCCCGATGGACGCTGGAAGCGCGTCCAGGAGCGTCCTAGGCGGTTCGGACGACGTGGTAGCCTGCCCCGATGGACGCGTCCCCTTCCAGTCGCCCCCTCGGCGGCGTGCTCGACGAGAACGTCAGCGATCTGTTGCAGCGCGAACGCGCCGCGCTCGGTGACCTCCGGGCCCTCGTCGCCCGGGGCGATCTCGGCGACGAGGCCGAGCGTTCCCTGGCGACCGCGCTCGACGACCTCGAGGGTCTGTTCCTCCTCGTCGTCGTGGGTGAGTTCAACGCCGGCAAGTCGACCCTGATCAACGCACTGCTGGGCGCGCCGGTGATGAAGGAGGGTGTCACCCCCACCACCGACCGCGTGACGCTCGTGGTGCACGGTCCCGAGGCGAAGACCGAGGAGCTCTCGGGCGAACTGGCGCGCGTCACCCATCCGGCGGACCGACTGCGCGCCCTGGCGTTGGTCGACACACCCGGCACGAACGCGGTGATCGCCAAGCACCAGCTGCTCACCGAACGTTTCGTACCGCGCGCCGACCTGGTGCTCTTCGTCACCTCGTCCGACCGACCCTTCACGGAGAGCGAGCGGTCGTTCCTGGAGCGGATCGCCGCCTGGGGCAAGAAGGTCGCCGTGGTCATCAACAAGGCCGACCTGCTGGAGAACGACGTGGCGCGTGCGGAGGTGCACGAGTTCGTGCGCGGGCATGCGCGCGACACGTTGACGCACGCGCCCGAGGTGTTCGAGGTGTCCGCGCGGGCGGCGTCGCGAGCCAGGGCGGCCGGGGACGACGAAGCGCTCGAGGCGAGCGGTTTGCCGGCGCTCGAACGGCATCTCGCCGAGCGGGTCGACGTCGACCGCGTCCGCCTCAAGCTCGACGCGGCGTTGGGCGTCGGCGTGCACGTGGCCGACGAAGCGGCCGCCACGATCGAGGCGCAACGGGCCCTGCTGCACGACGATCGGCGCACGCTCGACGAGGTCGACCGCCAGCAGACCCAGTGGACCAAGGACCTGCTGCGCGAGAGCCGGTCGTACGTCGACCGCGTGAAGACCGTGTTGCTCGAGGTCGAGCGGCGCGGCGAGGTGTTCTTCGACGACACCGTGCAGGTGGGCAAGCTGCTCACGCTCATGCGACCGGAGAAGGTCCGCGAGGACTTCGAGCGGCGCGTGCTGCGCGACGCGGCCACCGAGATCGACACCGCCGTCGCGGCGATGAGCGACTGGTTCGTCGAGCGCACCCTGCAGCAGTGGGAGGACGTCGTCGGCTTCGTGGCCGAGCGTCGGCAGGCGGGCGAGGAGCGCACGATCGGCGAGGTCGGCGGGCGGTTCCGGTACGACCGCAGCGCCCTCATCGGCTCGCTGCGCGATCGAGCGCACCGCGTGCTGGAGGGGTTCGATCCCGAGGCCGAGTCGCGGCGCGTGGCCGAATCGCTCCAGGCCAGCGTGGTGCAGACCGGCTTGCTCGAGGTGGGCGGGTTGGGTCTGGGCGCCGCGGCGGTGGGCATCGCGTCGGCGGCCGCGTGGGACGTGACCGGCATCGCCGCGGGCCTCACCGTGATGGGGTTGGGCCTGCTGGTCCTGCCGCGGCGGCGGCGGCAGGCGAAGCGGCGGCTGCACGACCAGATGCAGGAGCTGCGCGACGGGCTCGAGGCGGGCCTCGGGCGTCAGATCGCCGACGAGGTCCAGGCGGCCGGCGACCGGCTCACGAACGCCGTCTCCCCGTACACGCGCTTCGTCCGCACCGAGCTCGAACGGCTCGAAGCGCTGGCCGCCGACCTGGAGGCCGTCCGCGCCAGGGTGACGACGCTCCGTGCCGAGGTCGCCGCGCTCGAGCTGTAGCTCGAGCCAGGGTGGCCCGTGTCCGTCGGCATGTCGGCGCCGGCGCCACATCGCCTCTGCTACGCTGCCCACGTGACGACCCCCACCTCCAGCGCCGACCCCGTCTCGAGCGCGACCGAACCGCCCGTCGTCGCTTTCCAGGGCGTGTCGGGCGCCTTCTCCGAGGAGGCGGCGCTGCAGTTCGCCCCCGATGCCCGAACGATGGGCTTCCCGACGTTCGAGGAAGCCTTCGAAGCGGCGGTGAACGGCGTCTGCACGCACGCCTGCTTGCCCGTCGAGAACTCGCTGGCCGGCTCGATCAACCAGACCTACGACCTGCTCACCGACTCGGTGCTCCACGTGGTGGCGGAACAGGTGGTGCGCGTGCACCACAACCTGTTGGTGCGGCCCGGTACGCGCTTCGAGGACGTCAAGCGCGTCTACAGCCACCCCCAGGCCCTGGCACAGTGCCAGGCGTACCTGCGCAAGCATCGCTTCGAGGCGGTGACGGACTTCGACACCGCCGGCGCCGCGAAGCTGATCTCGGAGAACGGCGGCGAAGGCAAGGCGGCGCTCGCCAGCAAACGCGCCGCGGCGGCGTACGGCCTCGAGGTCCTCGCCGAGAACGTCGAGGACCTGGCGTTCAACTACACCCGCTTCTTCGTGCTCGGTGCGGACGTCGCCCCCCGCGGACCGGGGCCGCAGAAGACGAGCCTGGTGCTGGCGACGCGTCACCGCCCCGGCGACCTCGTCGACTGCCTCGTCGAGTTCCCCACGCACGGCCTGAACATGACGAAGCTCGAGTCGCGCCCCCGGCGCGACAAGCCGTGGAGCTACCTGTTCTACGTCGACTTCGAAGGTCACGTCGAGGACCCGGAGGCGGCCGCGGCCCTGACGGGCCTGATGCGCAAGGCGGCGTTCGTCAAGTTCCTCGGCTCCTACCCAGCCGCGCCGTCGCTCGTCGAGATCGATTGAGAAGGAGGCCGCCGTGAGCAGCCAGGACCCCACCACCCGACCCGACGAAGTCGACGTCTTGCGACTCGACGACGCGCTGAAGCTCGCCGGCGTGGTCGCCACCGGCGGCCAGGCCAAGCTCCTGATCCACGGGGGCGCGGTGACCGTGAACGGCGAGGTGGAGACACGTCGCAAACGCAAGCTGGTCGAGGGCGACGTGGTCGAGGTGGGCGGCGAGAGCTTCGAGATCGCGATGGCCGACGACGACGAGGAGGGCGAGGACGGCGGCGAGGACGCGGACGAGGACGCCGGCGAGGACGAGGAGGTCCAACTCGGCACGATCGTCGGCTTCGAGGACGACGACGACGAGGTGGCGCTGCGACTCGACGACACCGAACTCGACCGGTGGTCCGCATGGGTGGTCGAACGGGCCGCCGACGACGACCTCGAGGCGGTGATCATGCGTCTCGGTTCGCTCCATCCCGACGCGCTCGAAGCGCTGTTCGCGCGCCTGCCCGCGGACGTCGAGGACGCGGTGCTCGACGCCCTGGACGACGTGCTCGACGCCGAAGCCGAGGACGACGCGAGCGCCCCGCTGCAGGCCTGAGGCTTCACGGGCGCCACGCCTGAACGGCCAGGTCGGGGAAGGCGTCGGGCGCCAAGACCTCGCCCGGGACGATCGCGTCGCGACGCTGGTAGCGCCCGTCGAGGCTGAGTCGCCAGCGTGAGCCGCGCCGCTCGCCCAGCGCCAACGTCCACGTCTCGCGCACGCCACCGCGGGCGCAGCGGTGGGCACGCCAGCGGAGCGGCGCCTCGTCCTCGCCGACGAACACGGCGAGCGCCACGGCGGCGCCCGAGGGTCGCGCCGAACGTGCCCGCGGCGGCCATGCGGGTCGGAGGACGGCGACCTCCGGCCGCAACAGGTCGAGGGGACCGAGGACCAGCGCCTCGCGCACGACCACGTGGTGGTCGCGCGCCACGGCGTCGAGCGCGGCCGCCAGGTCGGTGACCGCGACGACGACCTCGGCCGACGGCGGCGACGCGGCGAGCAGCACGCCGGCGACCAGCTCGTAGCCGCTGCCGGCGCTGAGCTCGCCCGCGGCGGTGAGCCGGTCGAGGTCGTCGAGGGTCAGGGGCGGCTGGGTCATGCGAGCAGGCTAGGCGACGGTCCGCCCGGCGAACTCCGGGCCTGGGCACCTGCCTCGACCCTCTCGGCGGCGATCGGTGTCCGACGTCCGGACCGTCGGTCGTCAGGTGATACACTCCGCCGGATACCGATGCGGCGCCGGCCCCGCCCGTTCGTCCGCCTGCCCGCCCATCACCGACGACGCCCGTCGAGACCCGAACGGACCTTCCGCCCCCGGGGGCGGTCGCTGGAGCGCGATGCCACGACGCGACGACATCCACAAGATCTTGATCCTCGGCTCCGGCCCGATCGTGATCGGCCAAGCCGCCGAGTTCGACTACTCGGGCACGCAGGCCTGCCGGGCGCTGCGCAACGCCGGCTACGAGGTCGTGCTCGTCAACGCCAACCCGGCGACGATCATGACCGACCCCGAGGTCGCCGACCGGACGTACGTCGAGCCGCTGACGCCGGACTACGTCGAAGCGGTGATCACCGCCGAGCGGCCCGACTCGCTGCTGCCCACGCTCGGTGGCCAGACGGCCCTCAACCTCGCCAAGACCCTGTTCGAGACCGGCGTGCTGGAGCGCCACGGCGTTCGCCTCATCGGCGCCAACTACGACGCCATCCAGAAGGGCGAAGACCGTCAGCTGTTCCAGCAGGCGATGGCCAAGATCGGCATCAAGACCCCGGCTGGCAAGATGGTCGCGTCGCTCGACGAGGCCATGGCGTTCGTCGAGACGATCGGCTACCCCGCCATCATCCGCCCGAGCTTCACGCTCGGCGGCACCGGCGGCGGCATCGGCTACGACGAGGCGGGCTTCCGCGCCATCGTCCGCCAGGGCCTGCACGACTCCCCCGTCCACACCGTGCTGGTCGAACAGTCGGTGCTCGGCTGGAAGGAGTACGAGCTCGAGGTGATGCGCGACGTGAACGACACGGTCGTCATCATCTGCTCGATCGAGAACCTCGACCCGATGGGCGTCCACACGGGCGACAGCATCACCGTGGCGCCGGCCCAGACGCTCTCCGACAAGGAGTACCAGCACCTCCGCGACCTCTCGATCGCCATCATCCGCGAGATCGGCGTCGACACGGGCGGCTCGAACATCCAGTTCGCCGTGAACCCCGACGACGGCGACGTCATCGTCATCGAGATGAACCCGCGCGTGTCGCGCTCCTCGGCGCTCGCGTCGAAGGCCACCGGCTACCCCATCGCCAAGATCGCCGCGCTGCTGGCCGTCGGGTACCACCTCGACGAGCTGCCCAACGACATCACCAAGGAGACGAAGGCGGCGTTCGAGCCCTCGATCGACTACGTGGTCACGAAGATCCCGCGCTTCGCGTTCGAGAAGTTCCCGACCACGTCCGACGCGCTCGGCACGCAGATGCGTTCCGTGGGCGAGGTCATGGCGATCGGACGGACGTTCAAGGAGTCGCTCCACAAGGCGTTGCGCTCGCTCGAACTCGACGTCAAGCACGCCTTCACCGACGTCGACGACGACGGCCTCGAGGCCAAGCTGTACGCCAACCCCAAGCGGTTGGGGGCGGTGTTGGAGCTGCTGCGGCGCGGCCGCAGCGTGGCGTTCCTGCACGAGCAGACCGGCATCGACCCGTGGTTCCTGGCGCAACTGCGCGAGATCGTCGAGGCCGAGCGCGAGATCCAGGCGCTGCCCAGCCCGCTCACCTGGGACTGGGAGATGTGGCGCGAGGTCAAGCGGCTCGGGTTCGCCGACGCCGACGTGGCCCGCCTCGTGGGTCTGCCCGCGAGCGATCTCCGCGCGGCACGGAAGGCGAAGGCCCAGACGCCGGTCTACAAGACCGTCGACACCTGCGCGGCGGAGTTCGAGGCCTACACCCCGTACCACTACTCGACCTACGAGTGGGAGGACGAGGTCGTGGCCTCGGGTGCCGAGAAGGTCGTCATCCTGGGCTCCGGACCCAACCGCATCGGTCAGGGCGTCGAGTTCGATTACGCCACCGTCCACGCGGTGTGGGCGCTGCGCGAGGCCGGCTTCGAGGCCATCATGATCAACTCGAACCCCGAGACCGTGTCGACCGACTACGACACCGCCGACCGCCTCTACTTCGAACCGCTGACCTTCGAGGACGTGCTGAACGTGGTCGAGCACGAGCGACCGGCTGGCGTGATCGTGCAGCTGGGCGGTCAGACGCCGCTCAAGCTGGCGCGGCCGCTCGAGGCCGCGGGCGTGCCGATCTGGGGCACCCCGGCGGACGCGATCCACGCCGCCGAGGACCGCGACGCGTTCCACGAGCTCTGCACGCAGCTCGGCATCCCGCAACCGCGCGGCGGCGTGGCGGCCGATCCCGAGGGCGCTCGGCGGCTCGCGCGCGAGATCGGCTACCCCGCGATGGTGCGTCCGTCGTACGTCTTGGGCGGCCGCGCCATGCGGGTCGTCCGCAGCGACGCGGAGCTCGACGCGTACCTGAGCGAGGTCTACGCCGAGCTGCCCGACACGCCCAGCGTCCTCGTCGACGCCTTCGTGGCGGGCGCCGTGGAGGTCGACGTCGACGCCCTCTGCGACGGTCAGCGGACGGTGGTGGCGGGCATCATGGAGCACGTCGAGCCAGCGGGGATCCACTCGGGCGACTCGGCCTGCATCACGCCGCCCGTCTCGCTGTCGGACGCCACGGTGGCGACGATCGTCGAGCACACGGTCAAGCTCGCCGAGGCGATCGGGGTCCGCGGGCTCATCAACGTCCAGTACGTCATCAAGGACGGCGAGGTGCTGGTCATCGAAGCCAACCCGCGCGCGTCGCGGACGATCCCGTACCTCTCGAAGGCCATCGGTCATCCGTTGGCCAAGTACGCCGCCCTGATCGCCGCGGGACGCACCCTCGACCAGATCGGCTTCACGGCCACGCCGCGGCCGACGTTCTACAGCGTCAAGGAGGTGGTGCTGCCGTTCCTCAAGTTCACGGGCGTACCGCCGGTGCTGGGGCCGGAGATGCGTTCGACCGGCGAGTCGATGGGGATCTCACCCGATCCGTACCTGGCGTACTACAAGGCACAGTTGGGCGCCAACGTCCGTCTGCCCGCCAGCGGTCGCGTCCGCGTCGTCGGGGACGGGTGCGAAGCGCTCGCGGACCAAGCCGCCGCCCTGGGCTTCGAGGTGGTGACCGGCGCCCCCGACGACCTCGACGCGGTGGCCGACGACGCCCTCGTCATCGACGTCGCGCACGACACCGGCACCTTGCGTCGTGCGCTCGAGGAGGGCGTGGCCTACGTCACCTCACGCGAAGCCGCCGCCTGGACGCTGCAGGCGATCGGTCGCGCGGCCGGTCAGACCCCACGCGTCCACGCGCTGCAGGACCTGCACGCCGTGCCCGCTTGACCACCGCCGGCTGAAGGTCGACGACACGAACACGCGGCGCGGGATCCCTCGGGTCCCGCGCCGCGCCCGTACGGTCGGTCGTTCGTCAGCGCCGCTTGCGATGTTTCTTCGACGACACGAGCGCCACGTCGACGTCGTCGGTGTCCTCTTGGGCGTCGTCGCCCCCTAGGCCGGGTCCGGCGAACGGCAGGCGCTGCGCCTCGCTGGCCGCCGGCGCGCTGGTGAGCGCGGGGGCGACCGCGTCGGCCTTCACGTCGTCGGGCTTCTGGGAGTCGGCCGGGGTGGTCGCGCCCACGGAAGCATCGGCTCCGAGGCCTTCGGCGAGCTCATCGGCGCCGATCGGATCGAACGCACCGTCGTCGACGGCCCGCAGGCGTTCGCGTTGGCGTTCGGGCAGCCGCGCGCGCAGCGACGTGGCGTAGGCGGCCAGGGCGTCGAGCGCGTCGTGCACGCGGTATCGCAGGCAGAACTCGCCGGACTCGCTTCGGCTCACCAAGTGCAGCGGCGCTTCGCCCAGACGCTCCAAGACGCGTAGGGCCTGGTCGCGCGGCACGTCGGTGTCGCCGACCACGTCGTCGAGCAAGAACACCGACGGGGCCTTGAGCGCGGCCAAGCGTTCGAGCACCGTCGAGAAGGTACCGCGCTCCTGGACCCGGCGCGCGATGGCGCGTTCGAAGCGCTCGAGCCCGTACTCGAACAAGCCGTCGCGCTCGAAGTGCGGTTCGAGGTCGAAAGGACCGACGGGAAGGTCGGCAGCCAGCGCCGTCACGCGCTCGAGCCCTGCCCACGACCACAGCGTGGCCTTCGCGAGCTCGGCGGGCGACACGAGGCGATGGAGGTCGCGGTGATCGCCGACGACCGCCAGGAGCTGCGCGCCCGCCTCGCGACGCCGCGCCAGCAAGGCGGCCCAATCGAGCCGCTGACCGTCGGGGAGGACGTGCACGAGCACGCGCTCCTGCCGCCGACCGAGGTCGGCGTGCAACATCAGCTGACCGTGCGCCAGTCCTTCGACCCGGTACCCGAGCGACGCGAACGCCTCGCGCGCGCGTTTGGTCTTGGCCGGATCGCCCGGCGGGAGGGAGGCCGAGTTCAAGCCGGCGTCGGTCGGGAACAGGCCCGCCCGCGGCGACGGCGTCACGCGCGGCGCCGTGGGCGCGCTGCGATCGACGGGGCGCGCCTCGCCCAAGCGGTCGAGGCGGAACGGATCGCGGTTGACGCTCTCGGGCTTGGGGGGCGCTGGTTTCGGCTCCTGGCGCCGCAACCAGGGCAACCGCAAGCCGCGCGTCAGGGGCACGTCCCAACCGAACGCGTTCGAGCCCTCGTCGCCCTCGCCACCGGACTCACGCCGACGCTCGTCGGCACGCGCCTCACGTTCGCGGCGCGCCTCGTTCAGGGTGTCGTCCTCGGCATGGGCCGCCAACCGCTCGCGCGTGCGACGGCGCTGATCGAGGGTCTCGGCGTCGTCCGCCGACCCGACGTCCGTGTCGAGGTCGTCGCCCCCTCGGGCCTCGAGTTCGTCGCGGCGCACCATCTCCAGGATCTCGGCCTCGCGCGCCGCCTGGGCCCCGAGCGCAGCCTCGACCTCGGCGCGTGCCTCGGCCTCTTCCTGCGCCGCGCGGGCGCGCTGGCGGCGGGCGGCGGCGGCCTCGACGCTGGGCGCGCCACTGGGATCCTGCGTGGGCGGGCCGGCCGATCGCTTGTTCTCTTCCGTCCGAGCGCGTTCGCCTGGGCGCCCGCGCTCCTCGGAGGTCGGCGCCTCGGACCTCTCCAACCGCGGTCGGCCGGTCGCGGTGGGCGGCGAAGCGTCGGCGTCGGCCTTCGCAGGACGAGCCGGCCGGTCGCCGCCGTTGGGCTCGCGCTCCGCGGCCGCATCACGCGGGCCACGGTGCGGCACCGGAGGCGACGCGGGCTCGGGCGCCGGTCCCACCTGCCAGCGGCCGCCCTGCAGGTGCAAGCGCGGTTCGCGCTCCAGCGCCTGCTTGAGCGGGAACCCGCTCGGGATCTGGGGGTGCAGGGCGCGGATCTCGGCTTCGGACATCGGCACGCCGGCGTCGACGATCTCGTCGAGCAGCGACCCCAGCACGTCGGGTCGGGTGAAATCCGGTCGCTTCGGACGCGAGAACGCGGTGAACGAGAAGCGTCCGTCCTCGAGCGGGCGGATGACGAGCTCGTCGTTGACGTCGAGCTCGTGCGTCTCGAAGAACGGTGTCAACCCGGTCACGCTGCGACCCTCGACGCGCACGGCGAACTCGGCGTCCTTCTGCGGATCGTAGACGACGATGTCGCCATGTTCCGGGAAGACGCCGAGCAGGGTGAGCGGAAGGGTCATGGACCCGTTGCGTAAGCAGATCCGGGTGAGCGGGTAGCGGTACGTATCAGCCATCAGTTCCCTCGCTCCATGGGCAGCGGCGGTGCGTCGTCGGAGATGAGATCGGGTCGGAAGGGGCGGGGGTCGGTCGGCCGACCGCCCCGGCGCTTCCGATGGACGGATACCACATGCTGTACCTTCGCGGTATCACGCGTCAACATTTGTCGGAGACTACCACATCCTCACCGTCGGGTCGTCACCGTTCGCTGCGGGTCGAGGAGGCTCGTTCGTGCATCCCGCAGTCGCCTTGGAACCCCGTCCTTGGGACGCGTTCCGAGGCGACGGCAGGCCTTAGGCGCGCTCGCTGATCGGTGCGAACCGCAGGCGGCGGCGCGGAGCCCCCGCCGCTGGCCGCGGCCGTGGCGTCACGTGGTGGTCGGCGGGCAAGCCCTCGACCACGCGTGGCTGGGATGCGGCCGGCGTCGGCTGCGTGCGTCCCGACGGTCGCGCGGCCGCGGCGGCCGGCGCGGGCGCCGCCTCTGGGGGCGCGGCCTCGGGCGCCTTGGCCGGGGCCTCGGCCCGGCCCTTGCGACGCCGGCCGCCACGTGGGCTGCCGGAAGACGTCGACGCGGACGCCGTCGAGGCCTTCGCACCGCGCTGTCCTTTGGCGGCGGCCGGACCGGCTCCCGTCGCGCGACGCGACCGGCCCGGGAGCGCGCGCATCGTGCTGGGCGCGTTGGCGTCCGTGGCGGCCTCGCTGGGCGCCTTGAGCCGCGCAGGCTTCGGGGCCGACAGCCCGGCCGCGACCTCTTCGGTCACCGCGCTCGGCTCGGGCATGTCGGCGTCGCCCGGCAGCAGGTCGATCTGTCGGTTCACGGGGTTGGCGTAGAGGATCTTGACGTCGAGGCGGTCGCCCATCCGGTACCGCTTGCGCGTGTGCTTACCCATGAGCATGAGGCTGTCCTCGAGGAAGACGTAGTAGTCGTCGTCGAGTTGCGAGACGTGCATGAGACCCTCGATGCCGTTGGGCAGGGCGAGGAAGACGCCGAAGTTGGTCACGCCGGTGACCGTCGCCGAGAAGCGCTCGCCCACGTGGTCGCGTGCCCACACGGCGTGGAAGTACTTCGTGAGGTCGCGCTCGGCTTCCTCGGCCTTGCGCTCGCGCTCGCTGACGTGCTCGGCGAGCGCCGGGAAGGCGTCCGTCCACTTGCTCTGGAGCGTCTTGGAGAGCTTCTTCCGGAGGCGCGCCCGCAGCACCCGGTGGACGATCAGGTCGGGGTAGCGCCGGATGGGGCTGGTGAAGTGCAGGTAGTTCTCGAACGCCAACCCGAAGTGCCCCAGGTTGTCGGCCGCGTAGCGCGCCTGCTTGAGCGAGCGGAGCAGCAGGACGCTGACCATCTGCTGCTCGGGCTTGCCGGCCGCTTGTTTGAGCACGCGTTGCAGGTCGGCGGGCGTCGGGTCGTCGAGGTCGACCTCGTACCCGAGCCGTTGGAGCGCCTTCTGCAGCAGTTGCACCTTCTCGGTCGAGGGGTCCTCGTGGACGCGGTAGAGCGTCGGCACGTCCGCCTCGCTCATGTCCTTGGCGACGAGGCGGTTGGCGAGGAGCATCATCTCCTCCACCAGCCGGCGGGCGGCGTTGCTGCGCACGGGCGTGAGGTGCAGGTCGCCACGTTCGTCCACGTCGACCTTGGCCTCCGTGAAGTCGAAGTCGAGCGCGCCGGCGTCCATCCGCTGGCCGCGTAGGGCGACCGACAGGTCGAGCAGGACCTTGATGTCGCGCTCGAGCTTGCGCTTGCCGTCGGGCAGCCGCTCGCCCTCGGCGAAACCCTGGACCATGTCGTAGGTGAGCCGGGCGTCGCTGCGGATCACGCTCTCGGCGAACTCCACGCCGTGGACGGCGCCGTCGCGATCGATCTCGACGAAACACGACAGCGTCAGGCGATCCTGACCCTCGACCAGCGAACAGAGGCCGTTGCTGAGCGCTTCGGGCAGCATGGGCAGCACGCGGCCGGGCAGGTAGACCGACGTGGCGCGCGCCTGGGCCGCGGCGTCGAGCGCCGAGCCCTCGGTCACGTAGTGGCTGACGTCGGCGATGTGCACGCCGACGCGGTAGCGCTGCGACTTGCCGCGACCGCCACTGCGCTCCACGGACAGCGCGTCGTCGAAGTCCTTGGCGTCGGCGCCGTCGATCGTGAAGGTGGGCACGTCGCGGTGATCCGTACGTCCCTTGAGCGCCGTGTCCGGCACGGTGGACGGGAACGCTTCGGCCTCGGCGATCACGGCCTCGTCGAACTCGTCCTCGAGGCCGTACTTCACGATCACCGCGCGCGTCTCCACCTCGGGGTCGTCGGCCGGTCCGAGCACCTCGTCCACCTCGGCGAACGGTTCGTTCTCCCCCGACGTCTCGGGCCACACCATCTTGCCGACGATGCGGGTACCCGCTTCGATCATGCCCACCGAGTCGGGTGCGAGCAGGACGCGTTCGCGCAACCGGACGGAGTCCGGGCGCAGGATGGCGTACCCGCGCGCGTACTCCAGCGTGCCCACGACGCGATCGTGACCGCGCGCCACGATCCGCACGACCTCGCCCGCCGGCTTGCCGTTCTCGGTCGTGCCGGGATCGGGCCGCGCCAGGACGCGGTCGCCGTCCCAGGCGCCCAGGAGCTTGTCGGAGGGCACGAACAGGTCCTTGGTCTCGCGTTCGTCGGCGATCACGAAGCCGTACCCGCCCGAGGTCACCTGCAGGCGCCCGGCGATGAGGTTCATGTCTTTCGGCAGTCCGTAGGAGCGACGCCGCGTACGGATCAACTCCCCCTTGGCCACCAGGTCGTCCAGCACCGTCTTGAGCGCGGCCCGGTCCTCGATCTCCAGCTGCTGCTGGACGTCTTGGACGTGCCACGGTCGTTCGGGGTGCTGATGGAAGAACTGCAGGACGTCGTGGGTTTCGATCTGACTCATTACCCGCGAGCATAGCCCTTCACGGCCGGCGCGGGCGTCCATCGGTCTCGCGTCGGCAGGGCGTCGCGCGATCGACGCGAGACCGATGGCCTACGATCGAGCGAGGAGGACCGTGACGACGACCACCGCACCAGATCCCTGGGTCGCCGCGGCCAGCATCGGCCGTCAGCTGGGGCTGTGGGCCGTCCTCAGCGTCGCGATGGGCGCCGGGCTGCTGCTCGGCGCCGACGGGGACGGCCCGATCGCGTTCGGGTGGCAAGCGCTGCTGTGGGGGGCGATCGACGGCGCGATCGCCCTGGCGGGGGCGCGGGCGCTCCGGGCTCAGCGGCGTCGAGGCGAGGTCGGCGATCCCGATCGTGCCGACGGCGAGCGCCGTCGCCTACGGCGCCTCCTGCTGGTGAACGCGGGGCTCGACGTCGGTTACGTGCTGGTGGGGGTCGCCCTCCTGGTCTTCTGGCGCACCGAGGCCGGCGCAGGGCACGGCTGGGGCGTCCTGGTCCAAGGCGGCTTCCTGCTCGCGTTCGACACGTGGCACGCCTGGCGCTTGCGCGACCTCGGGGCGTGACGCGGGCGCGCCCTCAGGCGCTGCGGTCGATCTCGCGCTGCGCCAGCGTCGTCAGCGCGGCGCGGGCGGGCGACGCCGGGAAGACGTCGAGCGCCGCGATCGCGTCCTTCGCCTCGGCGGTGATCGCCGCGGCCGTGCGCACGTCGGCCCCATGGGCGCGCACCAGCTCGATCACCCGCTCGACGTCGCCGGGTTCTCGGGCGTGTCGCTGCAAGATCGGTCGCGGGTCGTCGATCCCGGCGTCCAAGAGCGCCAGCACCGGGAAGGTCGCCTTCCCCTCGCGCACGTCGCCCCCCACCGGCTTGCCCAGGACACCCGGGTCGCCGAGCAGGTCGAGCCGATCGTCCTGCATCTGGAACGCCCGGCCGTACGACATCCCGAACCGGCGCAAAGCCAGCCGCTGGCTTTCTGGCGCACCGGCCAGCAACGCCGGTCCTTCGAGCGCGGCGGCCAGCAGCACGGCCGTCTTCCCCTCGATCACCTGTCGGTACACGCCCAGGTCGTGCGTCTCGAGCGTGGCGGCCTGGAACTGCAGCACCTCGCCCTCGCAGATGCGAGCGGCGGTCTGCGACATGAGCAGCGTGAACTCGGAGCTGCCCGACTGGGCGAGCAGACCCAGCACCCGGGCGAGCATGAAGTCGCCCGACATGACCGACACGACGTTGCCGTAGCGCCGGAAGGCGGCGACGCCACCCCGGCGCGTGTCGGCGTCGTCGATCAGGTCGTCGTGCAGGAGTGAGGCCGAGTGGAGCAGCTCGACCGCCAGCGCCACGACCATCGCGGCCTCGTCGTCGGCACCCACCAGGTCGGACGCGAGGAACGCCAGGGTGGGACGCAGGCGTTTGCCGCCGGCACCCGCGAGGTCCTCGCCGATCGCCTCGATGAAGGCGACGTCGGACCGGAGCTCGGCCTGGAGGCGAGACTCGAATCGATCGAGGCGGTCGGCGACGCTGGGTTCCACGGGGGCGCATGCTACCGCGCGAGCGCTCGCGCGGCGGTTCTAGGCCTTGTCCTCGTCGGCCTTGAGGCGGTTGGCGACGTGGAACGACAGACGCTTGAGGCCCGCCAAGAAATCGACCGGCTCGACGGCGACCTCCTCGGGCACGGTGATGACCGCCGGCGCGAAGTTCAAGATGCCCCGCACGCCGGCGGCCACGAGCCCGTCGGCGGCCGCCTGGGCTGCCGGCGCCGGCACGGTGAGGAACGCCAGGTCGATGCTCTTCTCGGCACACACCTCGGCCAGGCGGTCGACCCCCTCGACCCGCAGCGGACCGGCCTCCAGGCCGACCTTCTCCGGGTCCGCGTCGAAAGCCGCCAACAGCTGGAAGTCGTACTGGTCGAAGTTCGGGTAGTCGGCCAGGGCTTGACCCAGCCGCCCCATCCCCATGATGGCGACGCGCCAGGGTCGCGTCAGCCCCAGGATGCGTCGCAGCTCACGGCGCAGGGTGGCGACGGTGTAGCCAGCGCCCCGCGTGCCGAAGCGGCCGAAGTACGCCAGGTCCTTGCGCACCTGGAAGGCCGAGACCTGGGACCCGGCCGCGAGCTCGTCGGACGAGGTCGTGCGGACCCCGGCCTCTTCGAACTCGGACAGCAACCGGAGGTACGTGACCAGCCGACCCACCGTGGCCGCTGGGACCGCCGGCATCAGCGCGCGAAGCTCTCGATCCCTAGGTCGGCGAGGCGTGCACGCGCGGTCGCGAGACCGCCCTCGTCGAAGGGGCCGACGATCAGCTTGGTGAGACCGTTCTCGCGGACCTCGAACGCCACGAGACCCACGGACGCCAGCCGTTCGCGCAAGGGAGCGGCCGACGCGCTGTCGGCGAAGGCGCCCACCTGGAGGGAGCGGCCCGTCGAGGACGTCAGGATGGGGCCGGTGGCCGCAGGGCTCGCGGCGGGGGTCGCAGCCGGGGTGGCCGCGGGGGTCGCGACAGGGGTCTCGACCGGGGTCGCGGGGGTGGCGGGGCGGGCGTGGGGGTGGAGGCACCGGGCGTGGCCGCGTCGGGCCGGAAGCGGTAGACGACGGGCTGGACGCCGAAGTCACCGGCGGCGATCCGATCGGCCACCTGGCGGGCTTCCGTCTCGCCGTCGTAGGGGCCCACCAGCACGATCGTCAGCGCGCCTTGCGTCCCCAGGAACACCGGGTAGTCGGCGGCGCGGAACGTCGCGGCGAGGCGAGCGGCGTTGTCCGGGTTGCCGAAGGCGCCCACGGACACACGGTAGGGCGCTTCGAGGTCGCCGGCGGCCGCGGGCAGCGGCGTGCTCGCCGCGACCGGGGTCGCCGCCGGAGCAGCAGCCGGAGCCGCCGCTGGGGTCGTGACCGCAGCCGGCGGCGGTGTCGCCACGGGGGTCGACGCGGCCGGTTCGGCGGCGTTCGGTTGGGACGCGGCGGGGACGTCGTTCGCGACGGGGGCGACGGCGGGTGCGGCGGCCGGTGCGTCGGCGGGCACGGTCGCCGGGGACGCCACGGGGTCGGGCTCCGTCGCCTGGCCGTCGGGCGTGAGCACCGAGACCGACCCCAGCGGCGCTGGGGCCGGGTCGTCGGCAACGTCGGCCGCGGGCGAGGACGTCGGATCGGTGCCGGGTTCGAGGTCTGCGGGGGCGGAGGCTGCGGGCGGCATCCCGGTGCTCGCCGTCGTCGTCGGGAAGAACGAACCACCGGTGATCAGGGTCGCCACGATCCCGGCGATCACGCCGACGAGGGCGAGTCCGATGGCGAGGTCGGGCCAGTTGCGTCGCAGCCAATCCATGGTGTCAGCCTACCCCGCGTGGCTCAACGGGGGGCACTGCACGACGGCTGGTAGCCGAGCTGACAGCCTGCGTTCCAGGCCTCCCGGGCACCCTCGTCGCTCTGTTGGGCGTAGAGCGACCAACCGAGGTTGTGATGGCTCTCGGCGTCACGCGGGTTCTGTTCGACGAGCAGACGGTACACGCCTTCGGCGTCGCGGTAGCGCTCGAGCGCCAGGTAAGCGGCGCCGAGGTTGACGCGCGCGGCCGCGAGGTTGGGATCGAGCTGGACGGCGCGTTCGTAGAAGAGCGCCGCGCCCGCGTGATCGCCTTGCTGGTACCGGGCGAGGCCCGCCCACAGCTGCGCCGCGGCGCTGCCGGGGCGTTGCTGGACCACCATGGCGAACTCCTGGCCCGCACCGGCGTAGTCGCCTTGCAAGTACAGGGCGCGACCGATCACGAGCCGCGCCTGCGCCTGCGCGTCGGCGTCGCTCAGCCGCGGCAACGCGGCCCGCGCGCTCTCGAGCGCCCCCTCGGCTTGGCCGAGTTGGTCGTAGGCGCTGGCGAGGGCCAAGCGGACGTCGCCCTCTTCCGGCACGATCTGGACGGCTTGTTGGAGCGGCTCGACCGCTGCGCGCGGTTGGCCCGATTCGAGGTAGGTGAGCGCCAAGGCGTAGCGCGCTTGCCACGAGGTGGGGTCGACCTGAGCCGCACGCTCGAACGAGGCGGCCCCGTCCGCGTCACGACCCAAACCACGCTGCAACTCGCCGAGCGCGACCAGCGAGGACGCCTGCCCGGGCGCATCGCCCGCGGCCTCGGCCTTGCGTTCCGCACGCTCGAGCGCGCGCAGGGCGTAGTCGACCTGCCCCTGTTCGACGTAGACGCTGGCGATGAGCGAGCTGAAGCGGTAATCGCTCGTGCGCGCCTCGATGTCGGTGAGTTCCGCCAGGGCCTCGAGCCCGCGGCCCGCCTCGACGAGCGCCACACCGCGTCGGTAGGCGAGGTCGCTGTCGTCGGGCGCGAGCGCGAGCGCCTGACCGTAGGCGTCGGCCGCCCGGCCCGGTTCGCCGGACAGCATGAGCTGGCCCGCCATGCCCGTGAAGGCGTTGAGCCGGTCCGCGCCCGTCGCTTCCGGGGACGCTTCGTCGAGCGCGCGCTGGAACGCTTCGGCCGCCTGCGAGGGGCGGCGCAAACGCGCCAACGTCACCGCACGGTTGAAGTGGCCGTCGAACCGATCGGGGTACAGACGGGCCACCTCGTTGAAGGCGAACAGCGCCGCCGCGAAGTCGCCACGGCCGAATTCTGCCAGACCGAGCCCGTAATGCGCGTCCCCGTCGAGGTAATCGACGGCGATGGCCTCGAGGTAGGCTTCCTTGGCGCCGTCGAGATCGTCCTGGTCCAGGAGCGCGTTGCCCAGGCTGGTCCAGGCGCTGGCGTCGTCGGGTCGCTCCGCGACCGCGGCGCGCAGCTCCGTGACCGTCTGCGCTTGCGCGGTGCCGAGGAACGCCGCGGCGAACGCTGCGGCCAGGAGACACGCGAGCCACCTCGGGGTGCCCCGCTTCCGTTCGGTCGTGTTCATGCCAGCCTCCACATCGCTGCGCGCGCGTCCGTCAACGTCTCCGACGGCATTCCTAGCGGTTCATGCTAGCCGCCGCGCGCGCCTTGCCCGTGTGAAAAGCCGCACGGGAGCGTACCCGCGCGACCCCAGGGGTTCGCGTGCGGCGAGTCTACGCGAGCGTCGTGGGCGTACGAGGTGGAGGATGCCCCACGTCGACCCGGGCACCGTCGCGCAGGGCGAGCTGCCCACAAGCGCCGCCCGTGTCACGCCCGCGCGAGAACCGGACCGAGGTGGAGACGCCCGCCCGCACCAGGCGCTCTTGGAACGCCCGCACGCCATCGCGTGACGTCGCCTCGAAGCCCGACGCCGGCCACGGGTTGAACGGGATGAGGTTCACGTGCACGGTCAGACCGTCGAGGAGCCGCGCGAGCGCCGCCGCCTGTTCGGGGGCGTCGTTGACCCCGGCGAGCATCGTGTACTCCACGCTCACGCGCCGACCGCCGGCCTCCTGCCAGTCCCGGAGCGACGCGACGATGTCGTCGAGGGCGTGGGCGTGGGCGGTGGGGATGATGCGGCGTCGGGTCTCCTCGTCGGGCGCGTGGAGGCTGACGGCCAACACCAGCGGCAGGCCCTCGCCCGCCAGCCGCCGGATGCGCGCCGGCAGCCCCACCGTGGAGAGCGTGATGCGGCGCGGCGACAGCGCCAGACCGCGCGGGTCGACCCAGGTACGGATCGCGCCGATGGCGGCGTCGTAGTTCAGCAGCGCCTCGCCCATCCCCATGAGCACCACGTTGCGCACCTCACGCGGGGCGAAGCCCTCGAACCAGGCCACCACCAGCAGCTGGGCGACGATCTCGCCCCGGCTCAGGTTGCGGCCGAAGCCGAGCGCACCGGTCGCGCAGAAGGCGCAGCCCGCCGGGCAGCCCACCATCGACGAGACGCACACGGTCTTGCGGCCCTCGTAGGGCATGTAGACCGCTTCGGTGCGCTGCCCGTCGCGCAGGGTGAGCAGGTAACGGACCGAACCGTCCCACGACGGGAAGCGGCGCACGTCGGCGAAGGGGCTGACCTCGAACGACGCCTCGAGCGCCGCCCGCCAGGACTTGGGCAGGTTGGTCATGGCCGCGACGTCCTGCACGCCGTGCACGTAGAGCCACTCGGCGAGCTGACGCCCCCGGTACGAGGCGGCGGCCGAGGAGCCGCCGGCAGCAGCCGAGGGCTTGCCGGCCGACGACGACGGGGTCGGCAGGTCGTCGATCGGCAGGTCGAAGAGGTTGACGCGCGCGGGTTCGGACACGTCCGGGAGGCTACCGCGCCCGACCGCGCGTCGAGGCCGCGTACCCTACGTCGCGGCCCCGACAGGCATCTGCGCCCGACCGTGGGTTGGGACGGGTGGTAGCATCCGAACACCGTAGGAGACGCCGCCGTTCGCGGCGGCACGCGATCCACCGCCCGGCCGTCGAGGCCGCTCGGTGCCACGTCCTGGGAGGCGCGCCGCATGAACCAACGTTCCGTCAAGACCATCGGCATGGTCCTCGCGGGCGGGAAAGGCACCCGCCTGCACCCGCTCACCTGGAAGCGCACGAAGCCGGCCGTGCCGTTCGGTAGCAAGTACCGCATCATCGATTTCGCGCTCAACAACATGATCAACAGCGGCATCTACGGCATGTACGTCTTGACGCAGTTCAAGGCGCAGTCGCTCACCGAACACATCCAACGCAACTGGCGCTTCGGCACCTTCTTGTCCGACTACTTCATCACCCTCGCCCCCGCGCAGATGTACCTCTACGAGGAGCTCGGCGCCGAGTGGTACCGCGGTACCGCCGACGCGATCTACCAGAACCTGCACCTCATCGACAACTCCGGCGCCGACCTGGTGGCGATCTTCTCGGGCGACCACATCTACAAGCAGGACATCTCGCACATGATCGCCTACCACCTCGAGCACGAGGCCGACGTCACGGTCGCCGCGTACCCGACGCCGGTCGAGGACGGCACCCGCTTCGGCGTACTGCAGATCGACCGCGACTGGGCGATCACCGAGTTCCAGGAGAAGCCGGCGAACCCGAACCCCATCCCGGGCCGGCCGACGCACTGCCTGGCGTCGATGGGCAACTACATCTTCACGAAGTCGAAGCTGGTCGAGATGCTCACGCGTGACGCGCAGCGCAAGGACAGCGAACACGACTTCGGCAAGAACGTGTTGCCGATGGCGCTCGACGAGGGCGCCAAGCTCCTCGCCTACGATTTCGCCCGCAACCCCATCCCGGGGCAAGAGGGTCCGAACACCTATTGGCGCGACGTCGGCACGCTCGACTCGTACTGGGAAGCCAGCATGGACCTGGTGGACGTCGAGCCCGAGTTCGACCTCTACAACGAGGCGTGGCCGCTGCGTACGTCGGCCGAGTTCTCGCCGCCGGCGAAGTTCGTCCACGAAGAGTCGAGCCGGCGCGGCGAAGCCTTCAACAGCATCCTGGCCGGCGGCGTCATCGTTTCGGGTAGCACCGTCCGGCGGTCGGTTCTGGCGCGGCGGGTGCGGGTGCACTCGTACGCGACGGTGGAGAGCTCGGTGTTGCTGGACAACGTCGAGATCGGCCGCAACTGCACCATCCGCAACGCCATCCTCGACAAGAACGTCGAGGTGCCGGAGGGCGTCGAGATCGGCGTCGATCTCGAGGGCGATCGGGCCCGGGGCCTGACCGTCACACCGAACGGGGTCGTCGCGGTTCCCAAGAGTTACGTCTTCCGCTGACGACGCGGCCCGCCGGACGGTCCCGCCGGTTACAGCGCGTTCATCGAGGCCGGTGCTACGCTGCCTCCATAGGGACTGCACACGGTGCAGGACCGCGCCGCACCGCGCTCACGCGCCGTCGGCCATGACGACCGCACCCCGGGAGGCCGCGTGAGACGTTCCTTCAACCCCTGGCTGATCGTGATGCTCATCATCTTGGGCATCTTCGTGTTCAACCAGTTCAACGCCGGCGGCACGCCGCGCGAGATCACCTTCACCCAGTTCACGGGACTCGTCGAAGAGGGCCGCGTGGCTCGGGTGACGATCGAACGCAACAACGGCGTCATCGAGGGTGAACTGACCAACGAGACGCAGATCGTCGTGAACGGTGAGCCCCAGACGGTGCTCGGCTTCCGGGTCACGACGATCGTCAGCGATTCGCTCTTGCAGCGGCTCGAGGAGAACGTCGGCGAGGTGACGATCCGGAACCCGCCGCAGTGGATCGGTTTCCTGATCTCCGTGTTGCCGATCGTGATCCTGATCGCGTTCTTCTGGTTCGTGTTCATGCGCGCGCAGGGCGGGCCGAACCAGGTGATGCAGTTCGGCCAATCGAAGGCCAAGACCTACGGCCGCGAGAACAAGGTGAACACGACGTTCACCGACGTCGCCGGGCACGCCGAGGCGAAGCAGGAGCTCAAGGAGGTCGTCGACTTCCTGAAGAACCCGCAGAAGTACCTGCGCATCGGCGCCGAGATCCCCAAGGGCGTGCTGCTCGTCGGCCCTCCCGGCACCGGCAAGACGCTCCTGGCGCGGGCGGTGGCCGGCGAAGCCGGCGTGCCGTTCCTCACCGTCTCGGCCTCCGAGTTCATGGAGATGTTCGTCGGCGTCGGTGCCAGCCGCGTCCGCAACCTGTTCGAGGAAGCCCGCAAGGCCAGCCCGGCCATCATCTTCATCGACGAGCTCGACTCGATCGGCCGGCGCCGTGGTGCCGGGATCGGCGGCGGGCACGACGAGCGCGAACAGACCCTGAACCAGATCCTCTCGGAGATGGACGGGTTCGAGAAGGACACGTCGGTCATCATCATCGCCGCCACCAACCGACCCGACATCCTCGACCCGGCGCTGCTGCGTCCGGGCCGTTTCGACCGCCAGGTCACCATCGGCCTGCCGACGATGCGCGAGCGCGAGGACATCCTGCGCGTGCACGTGCGCAACAAGCCCATCGACGACGACGTCGACCTGCGACGCTTGGCCGAGGCGACCCCGATGTTCTCCGGTGCCGACCTGGAGAACCTCACCAACGAGGCGGCCCTCGTCGCGGCACGGACGAACCAACAGATCATCACCTGGACGGACTTCAACGAGGCGCTCGACCGCATCACCCTCGGCCTGCGCCGCAGCAGCCTGGTGCCCACCGAGGAGGAGCGCCAGATCCTCGCGTACCACGAGGCCGGCCACGCCGTGCTCTACGCCGCGCAGCCCGAGCTGGGCGAGATCCGCAAGGTCACCATCAGCCCGCGTGGCGGCGCCGGCGGTTTCATGGCGCCGCTCGGCAAGGAAGAGATGTTCCTCAGCCTCGAGCGTTTCAACGCGCAGCTCGTCGTCGCCTACGGCGGCCGGCAGGCCGAGAAGCGCGTCACCGGCACGCTCTCGTCGGGGGCGAGCAACGACCTCAAACAGGCCACCGAGATGGCGAAGCAGATGGTGCTCGACCTGGGCATGGGCGACGCCGAGTACGTCGCCTGGGGCTCCGACCAGGGCCCCATCTTCCTGGGCGGCGAGATCAGCCGGCGCAAGGACTTCTCCGAAGAGACCGCGCGACAGCTCGAGGAGAAGGTCGAGTCGATCCTGCGCAAGGCCTACGAGCGCAGCGCGTCGATGATCGACGAGCACTGGCACGCGGTCGAAGCCGTGGCCACGGCGCTGCTGAAGGTCGAGACGATCGACGGGAAGCTGGTCACGGCCGCGTACGAGAAGGCCGAGGCCGGCGAGACCACCGAGGACATCCTGGCCTACATCATCGACGCGATCGCCGAGTACGAGCGCAAGGTGGCCGCCACGGCCGAGCGCAACAAGGCCCGTTCCGAGGAGGCGCAACGCCGCGAGGAGGCCCAGTCGCGGCCGCCCTCCGCGCCCTCCAAGCCGCCGCGCCCCGCCACCGAAGGTCCGCGAGGCTAGCCGCCGCGAGCTCGCGGCGAGCGCGACGTGCCCCTGCTCGACGGTAAGTACGAGATCCTGCGCGAGCGCGCCTTGGGCGGTGGTGTCACCCGCTTCGACGCCACCGCGCCGGACGGCGTGCCCGTGGTCGTCGACTGGCTCGACCTCGAGGGTCCGGACGAGCCCGCCTTCGAGCGCTACCGACGGCTCCTCAAGGGGCTCGCCCGCGAAGGCCGCGCGGCGATCCAAGACGTGGTCGGGCGCCCGGGCGCCCGCTACGTGGCCTGGTACCTCCCGCCCGAGAACGCACCCGCCGCGCAAGACGCCGACCTCGCCGCCGCGATCCGCGCCGCCGGCTTCGACCCCGAAGCCGCCGACGTACGCCGCTCGGCGGGCGCCGCGCGCCTGTTCGCCCTCCCCTTCCGCCCGGTCGCCACGTCCGTGGCGCCCGTCGTGCCGCCCTCGCACGAGCCCGCGGCCCAGACGGGCGGCTGGCGGACCTGGCCGTGGCGAGCGCGCGCCTGGACCTGGGCCACGGGCTTGGGGCTGGTCGCCGCCGCCCTGGCGCTGGCCGGCTTCGCGACCCGCAGCAACGACCGGGTGGTGGTGGTCCCGGACGTCGTCGGATGGACCTACACCGCGGCGGCGCGCGAGCTGCACGAGCTCGGGCTCGACGTCGAACAGGTGGTCGTCGCTACGCTCGACACCCCGCCCGAACAGGTCGTGTCGACCGAACCCGCTGCCCACGCGACGCTGCGGCCGGGACGGCCGGTCCGCGTCACGCTCGCCTTGCCGCCGGGCACGGTGGCGCCCACCGTGGTCCCGCGCCTCGTCGGCGCCTCACGGTCGGAGGGCGAAGCCCTGCTGGCCGAGGGGGGGCTCGCCCAGGGCCGCGTGCTCGGCGTCCACGCCGCTGCGCCGGTCGACGTGGTCTTGGCCCAGACGCCCCCTGCGGGCGCCACCGTCGGGCGCGGGGCGCTCGTCGACGTCGTCGCGTCGCTCGGTCCCGAACCGGAGCGCACCTTCGTGCCCGACCTGATCGGACGCTCGCTCGAGGAAGCGCGGTCGCTGGCGGAACTGGCGGGCCTCGAGCCCGACCAGGTGATCGTCGAGCGGCTCGAAGCCGAACGCGTGGCCCGCGACACGGTCCTCAGCCAGTCGCTCGCCGCGTACCACACGGTCGACCGCGCGTCGGCCGTGCTGCGGCTGGTGGTGGCCGATCCCGTCGCGGCCGCGGCGTCGACCGGGTTACCGGCGCTCGGTGGCTTGGACGTCGCCCGCGCGCGCGAGTTCGCCTCCGGCTTCGACGTCCAGCTGGCCTACGTCTCCGACAGCACCCTGCCCGACGGCGTCGTCGGCCAGTCGCTGCCCGTCGGCGCGACGCCGGCGGACGGGACGCTCGTCCTCACCGTCAACGCCCGACCCGTCCGGATCCCACGGCCCACGGTCACCGCCCTCGTCCGCCGACCCGAACCGCGGGCGGTGCCCTTCCTCTGGTTCGTCGAGCCGGGGATCCCGCCGGTGACGGCCGAGATCACGGCCACCACCCTCGAGGGCGAGACGTTCCTGGTCGAACGTCGCTCCGTGCAGGGCGGCGAGCGGGTCGAGGGCCGCTGGCGCACCATGTACCCCGGCGTCGTGCGCTTCGACCTCACGCTCAACGGCGAACCGTACGGCGGTCCGCTGCTCGTACCCTAGGTCGCCTCCGGGGAGGCTTCGCCGGGTGTATCGTGGCGGCCGACGATACGGCCGGTCGTTCATCGTTCGCGGCCGATCTTCCCGCAACCGAACCCGAACGCCCCCGGTGGCCAGGGCGCCCCCGATCGCGGGCGGTGGTCCGTCCCGCCTCGCCCCTCGAAGGGAACCTCGTGCTGCAGACCCTCCGCGACCTGAGCGCGTACGTACGCCGGTACCCGCGCCCCTACGTGCTCGCCATCGCTCTCCTGGTCGGTTTCGCCTTCCTGTCGACGCTCGCGCCGATCGTGGTGGGTCGCGCCATCGACGCGTTCCTCGGCGGCGAGGTCACCATGAGGTCGGTCTGGGGCTACATCGGTGCGCTCCTCGGGATCGGCTTCGGCGGCGCGACGGCGATGGTGGTCGTACGCCGCACCCTGCTGAACGCGTCCTGGGAGATCCAGTTCGACATCCGCCGCGACCTGTTCGACCACTTCACGCGCCTCGACCCCTCGTACTACGACGACCATCGCGTGGGCGACCTCATGGCACGCCTCACGGCCGACCTGAACGCCGTGCGCATGCTGATCGGCGTCGCCGTCTTCATGGGGACGAACACCAGCCTGGTGCTGCTGTTCACGTTGGGCCGCATGTTCACCCTCAACGTCGGGCTGAGCCTGCTCACGCTCGCGATCGTCCCGTTCATCACGATCTCCTTCTTCGTGTTGCTCCGGATCATCCACCGGCGCTACGAGAAGGTCCAGGAGCAGTTCTCCGACGTCTCGTCGATGGCGCAGGAGAACTTCTCCGGCATCCGCGTGGTGAAGGGCTTCGGCATCGAGGGGCGCGAGATCGAGGGCTTCAAGCGCCTCAACGACGAGTTCATCCGCCGCAACCTGTCGCTCACCAAGGTGGACGGCCCGCTGTTCCCGCTCATGGAACTGATGTTCGGAACGACGATCTCGGTGCTGTTGCTCGTCGGCGGGCGGCTCGTGCTCGGCGTGGGAAGCGACCTGTCGATCGGCGAGTTCTCGTCCTTCGTCTTCCTGTTCGAAGGCATCCAGTGGCCGATCATCGCGCTCGGCTGGATCGCCAACGTGGTGCAGCGCGGCTCGACCTCGTGGCACCGCCTGCGTCAGATCCTCGACGTGCCCACCCGCATCCGCGACGACCGCGATACCGACGTGACGCGCAGCGACGTGAAGGGCGAGATCGAGTTCCGCGACGTCACCGTGAGCATGGACGGCCGTAACGTCCTCGACCGGGTGAGCTTCCGCATCCGCGCCGGCGAGGCGATCGGCATCACGGGACGCACCGGGTCCGGCAAGACGCTCATCGTCAACCTCATCACACGCCTCATGGACCCGGACGAGGGCAAGGTGCTGATCGACGGCGTCGACGTGCGTCGCTTCCCGGTGGCCGTGCTTCGGCGGCGCATCGGCCTCGTGCCCCAAGAGCCGTTCTTGTTCAGCGACACCATCGCCGAGAACATCGCCTACGGCATCCCGGAGGGCGACGACCCGGCCGTCCTCGAGAAGCGGGTGCGCGAAGTGGCGCGACTGGCGCAGCTCGAAGGCGACGTCGACGGCTTCCCGCTCGGCTTCGGCACGCCGCTGGGCGAACGCGGTGTGACGCTCTCCGGCGGCCAGCGCCAGCGCACCGCCATCGCCCGCGCCCTGGTGCGCGATCCGAGCGTGCTGATCTTCGACGACGCGCTGTCGGCCGTCGACACGCAGACGGAGGCCGACATCCTCGAAGGGCTGCGCCAGGTCCAGCGCGGGCGCACCACGATCGTCGTCGCCCACCGCGTGTCCGCGTTCCAACACGCCGACCGCGTGCTCGTCCTCGAGGACGGGCGCCTGGTCGAAGAGGGCACGCACGACGAGCTGGTGAGCGCCGATGGGTTCTACGCGGACATCGTGCGGCGGCAACAACTCGAACAAGCCTTGGAGACGGCATGAACGCGCATCCCGACCGCCGTGGCCGCCGCCCGCGGCGGCAACAGCTCGAACGAGCCTTGGAGACGGCATGAGCCCCGACCCCACCCGACCGCTCGCCGACCCCACCGTGGGCGGCATGTACGACCCGACCTACGACGTCGCGGCCGAGAAGGCCGCCCATCGGGCGCGACGGCGCCGCACCCGGCGCGGCATGCGGGCGGAGGGCCAGCTCGACGAGGACGGCGAGAAGATGGAGGCGGGGTTCGACCGGAACCTGGCCCGGCGCCTGTTCGGCTACCTGCTCCCCTACCGCAAGCCGCTCATCGGCGCCGTCGCGCTGCTGCTCGTCTACTCCGCGATCGTGCCCGCGTTCCCGCGGCTCGTCGCCGCCGCCGTCGACCGCTACATCGTGGCCGACACGGCGCCCTTCGACGCGCTCACCGTCGACGAGCGCCTGGCCGGGTTGCTCGGCATCGTGGCCGTCTACCTGGGGCTGCGACTGGTGAACTTCGGCCTCCGGTACGGCTACACGTACCTGGTGGCCTGGCTCGGGCAGCACGTCATCTACGACCTGCGTCGCGACACCTTCGAGAAGATCCAGCGCCTGCACCTCGGCTTCTTCGACCGCACCCCGGTGGGGCGCCTCATCACGCGCATCACGAGCGACGTCGAGGCCATCCAGACGGCGATGACCGACGGCGTCGTCGGCCTGATCGCCGACGTGGGCCTCATCATCGGCCTGACGATCTACATGTTCACGATCGACTGGCGCCTCGCCATCGTCACGCTGACGGTGATGCCGGTCCTGTTCCTGACGCTCAACTACCTGCGCCGGCGCATCCGCGACGCCTTCCGCGTGGTGCGCTTGCGCGTCTCGCGCTCGAACGCCTACCTGGCCGAGAACCTCGGCGGCATGACCACCGTGCAGCTCTTCAACCGCGAGCAGCGCAACGCCCGCCGCTTCGACCAGATCAACCTGAGCTTGCTCGACGCGTACGTCGAGCAGATCCGCTGGTTCAGCCTGTTCTTCCCCGCGGTGAACATCGCCGGCGCCGTCGCCACCGCGTTGATCCTGTACTACGCGGCGTTCCAGCTGGTGGGACCCGGCGTGGCCGAAACGCTCACGATCGGGGTGCTGATCGCCTTCATCCAGTACGCCCAGATGTACTTCCGGCCGCTGCAGGAGCTCTCCGACCGCTTCAACACGCTGCAGGCCGCGATGGCGTCGGCCGAGCGCATCTTCAGCCTGCTCGACACGCCGGAGAAGGTGACCGACAAGGAGACGCCGCTGCCGCTCGAGGGGCGTTTCCGCGGCGAGGTCACGTTCGAAGACGCCTGGTTCGCCTACGACGACGAGGACTGGGTGCTGCGCGGTCTCGACCTGACCATCAAGCCCGGCGAGTCGGTGGCCTTCGTCGGCCACACGGGCGCCGGCAAGACGACGGTGATCAGCCTCGTGAGCCGCTTCTACGACGTGCAGCGCGGCGCCGTGCGGATCGACGGGCACGACGTCCGCGACCTGGCGCAGGTCGACCTGCGCCGCCACGTGGGGATCGTGCTGCAAGATCCGTTCCTCTTCAGCGGCACCATCCGCAGCAACATCACGCTCGGCGACGAGTCGATCTCGCTCGACCGGGTGATGGAGGCGGCGCAGTTCGTGAACGCGCACACCTTCATCGAGCGCCTACCGCTGGGGTACGACACGCCGGTGCGCGAACGTGGCGCCGGCTTCTCGACCGGCCAGAAACAGCTGCTCGCGTTCGCGCGCGCGCTGGTCCAGAACCCCGACATCCTGCTCGTGCTCGACGAGGCCACCGCGAACGTCGACACGGAGACCGAGGAACTGATCCAGGACGCGTTGACGAAGCTGATGCAGGGGCGCACGAGCATCGTCATCGCCCACCGGCTGTCGACGATCCAGGACGTCGATCGCATCCTCGTGCTGCGCAAGGGCAAGCTGATCGAACAAGGCAGCCACGCCGACCTCTTGAAGGTCGACGGCGGCTACTACCGGAAGCTCTACGAGCTGCAGTACCAGGAGACGGAGCCGGTGAGCTCGGTCAGCGAACGGTGACGCGGTACACGAGCGTGAACGTGTCGCCGGGCTCCATCGGCTCCAGCACCGTCCAGCGCACGGCGTCGTACTCGGTCGGTTGGGCGATCGAGCGGTCCTCGACCCGGCCGACGAACACGTTCGTCTCGTAGAAGTTGGCGCCGCCGTCGGCCGAGAACTCGGTCAGGAGGGCCTCGGCGCTCGGCGTCGCCGACGCCGGCACGAACTCGGTGCCTTCCGGAACGGGGCCGGTGACGACGACGATGCCGGCCGGGAGCGTCTCTTCGCTCACGTTCTCCACGATCAGCCGGTACTCCACGACCTGGCCGGGGCGCGCCTCGGTCGCTTCGGTGAAGCGCTCCTCGCGCGTGCCGTCATCGCGGGTGACCTGGCTGACGACGTAGACCTCGAGGTCGATGGCGATCGGATCGGTGCCGTTCTGAGCCGCCGCGAGCCCGAGGGTCAGGCAGGCGATCAGGAGGGCGGCGGTGCGGAGGGGTCGCTTCATGTCCATCAGCCTAGCCGTTTCCCCTGTGGCGCGCCTGAGCGGGTGTTGACCGGGTCTTCACGGGGACGTGACGGCCATGCCTCGCAGCGCCACCGCGTAGGGTGCCGCTTCGTGCCAGCCGAGTGACGTGGCACGCTCGAACGCCGCCGCCGCCTCCGCCGCCGCGCCCGCATCCAGCGAGGGCGTGACCCCTGTACCCCACGCGACGCCCACCTGCCGCATCACCGAACGACCCCACGCGAACGACGCCTCACCATGGCCGGCCTGCGCCGCAGCGCGGTACCAGCGCCGGGCCTGCGTCTCGTCGGGCGCGACGCCCAGCCCCTCCTCGTAGAGCCGACCGAGGCGCCACATCGCCTCGGCGTGGCCGCGGTCGGCGGCCGCCTGGTACCAACCGGCAGCCGTGCGCGCGCTCCAGGGAGCGCCCAACCCAGCCTCGGCCAGGTACCCGAGCATGAACTGAGCGGCCGGGTCGCCCGCGGCCGCTTGGACGTTCCACTCCCGCCGTGCCTCGGTGAACTCGCCGCGCCGGTAGGCCTCGAACGGGTCGGGGCCGGCCGTGCCGGCGACCGCCCAGGTCGACACCCACCACTGGACGAGCAAGAAGATCACCACCGAGACGGCGAGCGCGACCAGAAGCCGTCCTCGACGCCGCTGCGGCGCGGGCGCGTCGTACACCTCGATGTGGGGCGGCTCCTCGCGCCGCGGCAGGCGGGCAGAGGGTGGCCGGGCCGGACCGGCGGCGTCGGCGCCCAGGCCACGCCAGGCGGTCGGCACGGGACGTTCTGGGATCGATTCCGGCTCGGGCTCGGACACCTCGCGTTCGACCTCCGAGCGCGATCTCCGCGAAGCGCGTCCGATCACGAACTCGGGGACGTCGGGCTCGTTCACCGTAGCTTCGGCCGGAACCGCGTCCGCGGCGAACTCCTCGCCGCGCCGGGTGCTCCACCGGCCGGCATCCTCGGACGCCCACTCCCCCTCGGGTGTGAACGAAGGCGCGACGACGCGGGCACCGGGGCGATCGCCGGTGGGCGGCGCCGATCGGTCGTCGGCGTCGTCGTCGCACGACCATGACGTGGTCGGGATCGGCGGGCGACGTGTGGGGGTCGTCCGCTTCGTCCTCGAAGTCGGGTGCGTCTTCCGGATCGGCCTCCGCGGCCGCGTCGGGCTCGGCGTCCGGATCAGGCGGCGGCTCGGGCTCGGGCATGGGCTCGGGCATGGGTTCCGGCTCCGGCATCGGCTCCGGGTCGTGCAGCGGCTCAGGTTCCGGGACCGGGTCGGGATCGACCAACGGTTCGGGCTCCGGGACCCGCACGGGCTCGGGTTCGCGGACCGGGAACGGCGCGCGCCCGGGTGACCGCTCTTGGACCGCCATCGGCGCCAGCTCCGACACGGACTCGTAATCGCGGGGGGCCGGGGGTGGAGCGTCGGTCTCGAACTCGTCGGTCGGATCCTCGGACGGCGGGTCCGGGTCCCACGTCGGGTCGATCTCGACGGGTTCGGTCTCGGGCGGCTCGTCGGGCTCGGGGTCCTCTTCGGGCGGGACGTCGTCTTCCGTCGAGGGGTCGTCGCGGGAGCCGGCACCGGCGAATGATCCGCCGGCGAACGACGGCGCGGCCGGGGACCCCGGCACCAGCGTCGGGGCACGCGCGTCGGCCATCTCATCGGGATCGGCCGCCCGGATCACCACCCGGACGCCGGCCGCTTCGAACGTCTGCGCGATGGCGTCGGCCTTCTCCGGCCGCAGGGCCCGCGTGATCGGCCCGGTCCGGCGTTCGATCAACTGACGCACGCGCTGCTGCGGCATCCCGAGCCGCTCGCCGACGCGCGCCGCGACGATCGCGACGTCGGCGTCCGGCACCAACTCGATCACCTCGACCACGCAAGCTTGGGGCACCATGTGGCGCCATGGTACACGGGTCGCCCGTGGGAAACGGCGACACGCCGGCCGGGGTGGCGGGCCGCACGGCCGCCTGGACGCCAGGGCCTGCTCCCCGTTCGGTTGACACCCATGGGACCCCCCTGTACGCTGATGAGCGCTTGGGGCTGTGGCGCAGTTGGGAGCGCGCCTGAATCGCACTCAGGAGGTCAGGGGTTCGAATCCCCTCAGCTCCACCAGGTACACATCGGTGAGAAGGAAGAGGTGCACGGGTCGTACCGTGCACCTCTTCTTCAGTTGGCTTGTGGGTCGATCACGCGCTCCACCTCACGCTGGTGGATGCGTCGCGAACCCAGACCGTGCGTCTGGGACCGAACGTTCCACGGAGGGTCTCGAGTGTACCGGCGTACGCCCGCGGGACTTCCGACCGTCACTCACGGAAGGGCTTTCCTGTACGATCACTCGTTGATGCCCCCAGCACGCACCCATGGAAGCGAACGGGGTGTTCATTCGTTCGAGCGTCGAGGAGAAGGCATATGACTTCGTACGCAGACATCCAGGAAGTACTCGCCGATCAAGCCGAATACCTGCTCGGCCACTCGTGTGGGACGATCCCCCGGGAGCAGCTCCACTTGCCCGGGCCGGATTTCATCGACCGCGTGACCTCGAAGACCGATCGCAGTCCGGCCGTGCTGCGCAACCTGCAATCGCTGTACGACCATGGTCGTCTGGCCGGTACCGGGTACGTCTCGATCCTCCCCGTCGACCAGGGCGTCGAGCATTCGGCCGGAGCGAGCTTCGCCCCGAACCCGATCTACTTCGACCCGGCGAACATCTGTGAACTCGCGATCGAAGGCGGCTGCAACGCCGTCGCCTCGACGCTCGGCGTGCTCGCGGCGGTGGCGCGCCAGTACGCACACAAGATCCCGTTCATCCTCAAGTTCAACCACAACGAGCTGTTGACCACCCCGAACAAGTACGACCAGACCGTGTTCGCTTCGATGGATCAGGCCTTCGAGATGGGCTGCGTCGGCGTCGGTGCCACGATCTACTGGGGGTCCGAAGAATCCACCCGCCAGCTCCAGGAGGTCTCGGCCGCCTTCGAACGAGCCCACGACCTCGGGATGTTCACGGTGCTCTGGTGCTACCTGCGCAGCCCCGCGTTCAAGGTCGACGGTGTCGACTACCACGCGGCCGCTGACCTCACCGGCCAGGCCAACCACCTGGGGGTCACGCTGAAGGCCGACATCATCAAGCAGAAGCTGCCCACCAACAACGGCGGATACCCGGCGATCAAGGCCGGCAAGACGCACCCCAAGGTCTACAGTGAGCTGACGACCGACCACCCGATCGATCTGACCCGCTACCAGGTCGTCAACAACTACATGGGACGCATGGGGCTGATCAACTCCGGTGGCGCTTCCGGGAGTCACGACCTCCAGGACGCCGTGGCGACGGCCGTGATCAACAAGCGAGCCGGCGGGACGGGGCTCATCAGCGGTCGGAAGGCGTTCCAGAAGCCCATGCAAGACGGTGCGGCGCTCCTGAACGCGATCCAGGACGTCTACCTGTGTGAAGAAGTCACGGTCGCCTAAGGAGCGAGCATGCGAATCGGAATCCTCACGGGGGGTGGCGACGTCCCGGGACTCAACGCCGCCATCAAGGCGGTCGTCAACCGAGCTGCCGAGCAGGGTCACGAGGTCCTCGGTCTGCGCCGCGGCTGGGCCGGTCTGCTGTACGTCGACCCCTCCGATCCTGCCTCCCTCGAGGAGTTCGCACAGCCGTTGACCCCGGCCTCGGTGCGAACGATCGATCGATCGGGCGGGACCTTCCTGCACAGCTCGCGGACCAACCCGGGGAAGGTGAAGGCGTCGGACGTGCCCGACTTCCTCACGCCGCCGCCCGACGCCGAGCCGCCGTACGACTTCACGTCACATGCGGTCGAAGTGCTCGAGGCGTACGGCATCGACGTGCTGATCCCGATCGGCGGAGACGACACGCTCTCGTACGGCCTCCGGCTCCACAACGAGGGCGTCCCGGTGATCGCGATCCCGAAGACGATGGACAACGACGTGCACGGCACGGATTACTGCATCGGCTTCTCGACCGCCGTCACCAGGGGCGTGCAGTTCGTGCACAACCTCCGGACCAGCACCGGGTCGCACGAGCGCATCGCCGTCATCGAGCTGTTCGGCCGCTACAGCGGGCAGACGTCGTTGATCACCGCCTACCTGGCCGGTGTCGATCGAGCCGTGATCTCCGAGGTCCCGGTGGACATCGATCGGCTCGCTGGGCTTCTCGTCGCCGACCGCAACGCGAACCCGAGCCACTACGCGATGGTCACCGTCTCCGAGGGCGCGGTCATCGAGGGCGGATCGATGTCGCTCCGAGGCGAAGCCGACGCCTACGGCCATCGCAAGCTCGGTGGCGTCGGCGAGCAGGTGGGCGCCATGCTGAAAGAGCGCACCGGCGTCGACGTCATCAACCAGACCGTCGGCTACCTGATGCGATCCGGCAGCCCCGATTCGCTCGATCTGATGGTCGCCAACAACTACGCGGTGATGGCGGCTGACCTCGCGATCGAGGGTCAGTCCGGCCGCATGGTCGCGCTGCGCGGCGGCACGTACACCAACGTCCCGATCTCGCTGATCGGGGAGGGCGTCAAGCGGGTCGACGTGGGCGAGATGTACGACTCGAAAGCCTACCGGCCGAAGGTCCGACACGTCGGTGGCAAGCCGATGTTCCTCTACTGAGCATCGTCTCTGGCCGTGACCCCTGGATCGACACGGTCGCCGTCGTCGTGACGATCGGATCGATCTGCCCACGACGCACGCCTCGACCCGTGGCGGACCGGCACATGCGCCGACCCCCGACGGGCTGAACGCCCGGCACACGAGATCCGACGCCCGGATGGTCCTCGACGATCCGGGCGTCGGATCGTTTCGGTCGTCCACCGCGGCCATGGGCGTGGGCGACCCCTAGCATCGACCCACGTTCTCGAACGGGGCTCCGTCCGACCCGACGACGGTGCGCGCAGCATCGGGAGGCTCCCCGACGTCCTTCCGCATCGCCCCCCCTGTGCCGGTCGGGGCGCGGTCGGAATGCGGTCGGACCTCGCTCGCTACGTTCTGTCCATGCACGAGCGTGACGCACGTCGAACCGTTCGACGCCACGTGGCTCGTGCGTCCGCGAGGAGGTCCCACGCTTCGGCCCGTCCGCCCGACGTCCCGTCTCCCCCAGGAGGAACCCCCATGCAATACGCCCCTGCACGCACGCTTCAGCACCTTGCGCTCGCGCTTCTCGTCGCAGGCACCGGGCTCGCACTCGCGCAAGACGAGCAGGCCGTGACACAGACCGTGCTCGACTGGCAAGAGAGGTTCAACGAGGGCGACGCTCAAGGCGTCGCCGACCTGTACGCCGACGACATGATCTGGATCGTGACGTCCGGGGCCGTCCACACGGACGAGGCTGGCGTCCTCGCCCAGGTGAACGGACTCCTCGAAGCGGGCTACGACACGGTGGACATCGAGGTGACCGACGCCTTGGTGGGGCAGGACCTGGCGACCACGATGGGGACGTGGGTGTTCTCGGGGCCGAACGTGCCCGACTACCCTGGCCACTACATCGCGGTGGTGCGCCTCGAAGACGGCGAGTGGCGGACCGTTCGGCACGTGAGCTACCTCGTCGCACCGCCCGAGGCCGAGTAGATCCCTGACGACGTGATTCAGAAGAGAAGCCGTCGCACGACGGACGGCGGCGTCGATGCCGCCGTCCCTTGTGGAGGCAGGCGATCTTCGTCGCCAGCACGGGTGCCCGGATGTCGGATCGAGCCCGAGGGAGTCGGGCCGTGATCCCTACGTCCTGCGAACGTGCGGCCGAGCCTAGGATCGTGGCGAGCCCCGGCGGTGACGCCGATGCCTCGAACCGAGTCCTGGGAGGCCCCCATGAACCACGACGACGAGCGACAAGGCCTGAACGAAGACCGCAACCCCAAGCAGGGTGACCTGAAAGGCGGACCACCGGAGCAACAGCAGCCCTGGCCCGGCAGCGACGAAGATCTCCGGCCCGCGGCCGACCACGGCGAGGAGAGTTACGTCGGCGCCCACAAGCTCCGGGGCAAGAAAGCGCTGGTGACCGGCGGTGACTCGGGGATCGGCCGCGCGGTCGCGCTGGCGTTCGCCCGCGAGGGCGCCGACGTGGCGTTCGCGTACCTCGACGAACACGAGGACGCCAAGGAGACCGTGCGCCTCATCGAGGACGCCGGCCGCAAGGCCGTCGCGATCCCCGGCGACCTACGAGACCCCGACCACTGTCGCGAGGTGGTCCGGCACGCGGTCGAGAGCCTGGGGGGCTTGAACGTGGTGGTGAACAACGCGGCCGTTCACCACGAGGAATCCGACTTCCTCGACATCACGCCCGAACAGCTCGACAAGACGTTCCGGACGAACATCTACGCCTACGTGTGGGTGGCGCAAGCGGCGCTGGAGCACCTCGGCGAGGGCGACTGCATCATCAACACCGGCTCGGTGGTCGCGCTGCGCGGGCACCCGACCCTGCTCGACTACGCCGCGACGAAGGGTGCGATCCACACCTTCACGCAATCGCTCGCGCAAGTCGTGGCGGAGCGCGGCATTCGCGTGAACTGCGTCGCGCCAGGACCGGTGTGGACGCCGCTCATCGCGTCGACGCGCGACGAGGAGGCCATCGGCGAGTTCGGTGCGAGTACGTTCTGGGGTCGTCCGGCCCAACCGGCCGAGCTGGCGCCCACCTACGTGTTCCTCGCGTCGGCAGACTCGCGCTACTACACCGCCGCGGTGTTCTCGCCGACCGGCTCGGGCTTCACCGCGCGCTGAGGGCCACGACCATCCACGCGTGGCCCGGTGTGATGGGCCGGATGTCCCTTGACGACGAGGCGCCTGCCCCCTCGTGCATCCGCCACCGCGCCCCGTCGATCTTGCCCCTAGCATGACGCCACGGTCGTCTTGCATCCCGTTGTGATCGCCTTCGAGCCCAGCCGCCAAAGGAGATCGCCATGAAGATCCGACGCACCCTCACCAGCGACATCCTCGTCGCTGTCGCGACGGCGTTGACCGCCACGTGGTGGATGGGCGAGGCCGCCGGCATGCTGAACGGGGTCGCCGGTCAACTCGCTCTCGGCGTCACCGCCGAAGCCGTGTTACGGATGATCGAAGCCACCTGAGCGCGCCGCCCCTCCACGACGGCGGGTCGCGTACGATGACCGCATCCCGAACGCGTGCTCAAACCGCGATCACGAGGTGGAAGTGGTCAAGCCCGTACTGCTGGCGATCGACGACGATCCGGAGGTCCTGCGCGCAGTGGCGCGCGACCTAAAAACGCGCTACGGCGACCGCTTCCGCGTGCTCGACGCCCCGTCCGGCGCCGCAGGGCTGGAGCTCGTCGAGGAGCTCGAACGACGGCAGGCCCCGGTGGCGTTGTTCCTCGTGGACCAACGCATGCCCTCCTTGAGCGGGACGGCGTTCCTGGAGCGGGCGGGCGATACGTACCCGGAGGCCAAACGGGTGCTCCTGACCGCGTACGCGGACACGGACGCGGCGATCGACGCCATCAACACGGCGCGCGTCGACCACTACCTGCTCAAGCCGTGGCACCCGGCCGAGACGAAGCTCTACCCCGTGCTCGACGACCTGCTCGAGGACTGGCTGGCCGCCTTCCGACCGGCGTTCGAGGGCGTGCGTCTGATCGACGCCCGATGGTCCCCAGCGGCCCACGAGCTCAAGGGTTTCCTCACCCGCAACCAGATCCCCTACGTCTGGCTCGACACCGAACGACCAGGAGCGGCCGAACGTGCGCTCGAGCTCGCCGGATGCGGTCTCGGTGACCTGCCGCTCGTGATCTGCCCGGACGGAAGCAGCCTGCGCCGGGCGACGCCCGCCACCGTGGCGCAGAGGCTCGGCCTGCGCACGCATGCGCCCGCCCCCTTCTACGACTTGATCATCGCCGGTGCCGGTCCATCGGGGCTCGCGGCCGCCGTCTACGGGGCGAGCGAGGGCCTGAAGACGTTGCTGGTGGAGCGCAGCGCACCGGGCGGACAGGCGGGCGACAGCTCGAGGATCGAGAACTACCTCGGCTTCCCCACCGGCGTGTCGGGCGCGGAACTCGCTCGGCGAGCCACCGCCCAAGCACGCCGGCTGGGCGCCGAACTCCTGGTCCCGCAGGAAGTGGCCGCCGTCGAGACCGATGGTCCCTACCGGCGGCTCCGCTTCGCGGACGGCGGGGTCGTCAGCTGTCACGCCCTCCTGGTCGCGACCGGCGTCAGCTACCGGCGCCTGCAGGCCCCTGGTATCGCGCCGCTCACGGGCGCGGGCGTGTACTACGGGGCGGCGACCACGGAGGTGGCGGGGTTGCACGGTCAGGACGTGGTGGTGGTCGGCGGCGGGAACTCAGCCGGGCAGGCGGCGCTGCACCTGGCCCGCGGGGCCCGGCACGTCACGATCCTGATCCGGGGCGAGAGCCTCGACAGCTCCATGTCGCGCTACCTGATCGACCGGATCGAAGCGTCCCCCAACGTCACGGTCCGCCACCGCACCGAGGTGACGGGCGCGAGCGGAGCCGGCCACCTCGAGCGGCTCGAGCTCAGCGGTCCGGACACGGGAACGTCGTCGCTCGACGCGGCCGCCATGTTCGTGTTCATCGGCGCTCGGCCACGCACCGACTGGCTCGGGGACGCGGTGCGCCGCGACGGGCAAGGCTTCGTCATGACGGGCGACGATCTCAAGGACGAGGCCGACGCCTTGCCGCGGTGGCCGCTCGAACGCGATCCCTACCCGTTGGAGTCGAGCCTGCCGGGGGTGTTCGCGGCGGGCGACGTTCGCCACGGCTCCATGAAACGTGTGGCGTCGAGCGTCGGCGAAGGCGCGATGGCGGTGTCGCTGATCCACCGATACCTGGCCACGGTGTGAGCGTCCGCGACGGTGGCCTGGCGCGTCGGCTTCGCGTCATCGAGGTGTTCTCCGACCTGACCGACGTGCAGCTCGGGTGGCTCGCCGACCACGCCGAGATCGTCGAGCTCGAGGCCGGCGAAGCGTTTCGCCACGAGGGCGATCCGGCCGACGTGATGCTGGCCGTGCTCGACGGCGAGGTGCGCGCGCGCCAAGAGCGCGGCGACTCGGACGGGCGGCTGTTCGTGCGCCGCACGGGGCAGGTGGGCGCCATGCTGCCGAACTCGCGCCTCACGCACTTCCCGGTCACGATCCGGGCTGCGAAACGCACCACGCTGGCGTGCTTCGACGCCACCACGTTCCCAGGTATGCGGGAAGTCGTCCCGTTGCTGGACGGGCGGCTCGCCGCCGCGATGATCGATCGCGCGAAGGAGAACTCGCAGTTCGAGCAGCACCGGGAGCACCTGGCCGGGCTCGGCAAGCTCGCCGCCGGGCTCGCGCACGAGCTCAACAACCCGATGGCGGCGATCCAACGCGCCGCGGACGAGCTGGGTCGCGCGACCTCGGCGCTCGAGCGGCTCAGCCGCGACCTGCTCGTCGACGCCGTCGGCGCGCCCGCGTGGGCGCGCTTCGAGGCATCGACACGCGTGGACCCCACCCTACGAGCCGAGCTCGAGGATCGGTTCGCGCTCAGCGACGCCGAGGAGGAGGTCGCCGCGGCCCTGGAGCGTCTCGGCGTGCGCGACGGCTGGCGGCTCGCGGCCGATCTCGTGGCGAGCGGCGCTCGCGGTCCGGAGCTCGAAGCCGCCCTGGCGGGCCTGACGCCGGCCGACGCCGAACGACTGGCGGTGTGGGGTTCGGCCGCACATGCCGCGGTCACGGTCCAGGCCGAGTTGGCGACCGCGGCGGCGCGGGTGGTCGGCCTGGTCACGGCGGTGAAGGGCTTCTCGCAGCTCGACCGGGCACAAGCGGAGGCCGACGTGGACGTGCGCGAGGGCCTCGCCTCGACGGTGGCCGTCTTGAACCACGTGCTCCGCGAGCGCCGCGTGAACCTGCGAGAAGAGCACGCCGCGGGGCTCCCCCTCGTTCGCGGCCTGGCAGGAGAGCTCAACCAGGTCTGGCTCAACCTTCTCGACAACGCCGTGGACGCGGCTGGTGAAGGCGGCACGGTCACGCTTCGCACGCGCTTCCACGCCGCCGAGGTCCTCGTCGACGTCGAGGACGACGGCCCCGGCATCCCACCCGACATCGCCTGGCGCGTGTTCGAACCGTTCTTCACCACGAAGGGCGTCGGCGAAGGCACCGGCCTGGGGCTCGATTTGGTACGCCGCGTGGTGCTGGCGCACGGCGGCGACGTCCAAGTGGAGTCGGCGCCCGGCCGGACGGTGTTCCAGGTGAGACTGCCGGTGACCGCAGAGGTTGCGTCGCCGACCTGATCCGGTGCCGGACCGCTCGGCGCCCCCGCCGCTCTCAGGTGCGGCGGCCGCCGATGCGTCGAACCGCGTCCAGCAAGACCCCCACGCCCACCAACGCGCCGACCGCGGCCAGCCCTTTGCGCTCGGGGTGGTACTCGAAGGTCTCCGTGTACGGGCTCGTCGACCGGGCCCGCGCGCCCGCGCTCCCCTCGACCCGCCCCAGTTCGGACATCGGTTCGAACAGGTTGTCGCGACCGTCGGCGGGCCGGTCGGTCTTCTGAGCCTTGAACCCGCGACCCCCCAGGCGCAAGAACACGTCGGCGAGCTTCGGGCTGATGCGCTGCACCAGCTCGAGCGCCTTGCCGCCGCCGCCCACGGTGATGGTCCGCAGCCGGTGCTCGGCCGCGTACACGATCGCGTCGGCCACCACGCGGGCGTCGTAGACGGGCGGGATGGGGCGCGGTTGGACGCCCAGCTTGGAGCGCGCGTGCGCGAACAACGGGGTGTCGATCGACGACGGCAGGATCAGGGTGACGCTGATGCCGCTGTGGGATCGCGCGAGTTCCCCTCGCAGGCTCTCGGTGAACCCCTTGACCCCGTGTTTCGCCGCGCAGTACGCGGCCTGCAACGGCACCGACCGCGTGGCGAGAACGGAGGCGACGTTGATGATGGCCCCCCGCCGCTCGCCCTTGAGGTACGGCAGGGCGGCCTTCACGCCGTGGATGGGGCCCATGAGGTTGACGTCGATCACCCGCCGCATCTCTTCCACCTCGGCCGCCTCCACGGTGGCGTAGAGCGCGATCCCGGCGTCGTTCACCCAGGTGTCGATGCGGCCGAACCGTTCGACGACGGACGCCGCGGCCGCCTCGACCTGGGGCCAGTCGGCCACGTCGGCGACGACGGCATGCGCGACGCCGCCACGTCGTTCGATCTCGGCCACGAGGGTGTCGAGCGCGTCCTCGTTGCGGGCGATCGCCACGACGGAGGCCCCGCGGGCGGCGAACTGCAGCGCGGTGGCGCGGCCGATGCCGGAGGACGCGCCGGTGATGACGACCACCTGCTCGTGGATGGGTCGAAGCGACGGCTTGGCCATGGTGCGCCTCCTTCGGCCCGACGCGTCGGAAGGGGGACGCCGGCCGGGTGCGATCGGTCTCGCGAGCAGCGTAAGCGCCGCGACCGCGTGCGTCCGGACAGGCGTCACCGTGCGCGGCGAGGACGCCCTCCGCAGGAGGCGCCCGTAGGCTGAGGCATGAACGCTCTCGACCTGCTCGCGCTCGCCTTCGGCGTCGCCGTGGTGGTCGCAGTGGTCGTGGACGTGGTGCTCGCCGTGCTCCACATCGATGCCAGCGGCTTCCTGAACTCGTGGTGGCAGCGCCTCATCTGGCGCGGCTGCGTGGCCCTGGCGCGGCGCCGGCCGAGCGCTCGCGCACGGATCCTGGCGGCTGCCGGACCCGTGATGATCGTCGCCACGTACGCCCTGTGGCTCGGGCTGTTCCTCTTCGGCTTCGCGCTGATCTACTGGCCCTTCCTCGACGGGTTCCGGTCGGCCGATCCGCTGGCGACGCTCGGCTTCGTCGACGCGCTCTACTTCAGCGGTGTCACCGGCACGGTCCTCGGCTTCGGCGACATCACGCCGCTCACGGGTTGGCTCAAGTGGCTGTCGGTGATCGAAGGGGCGCTCGGGTTCGCGCTGCTGACCGGCGTCATCACCTTCCTGATCAGCCTCGTCAACGGCGTCACCCAGCGCAACGCGCTGGCCACGCGCCTCTACGACGAGAGCGGCGGCACCGGCGACGGTGTCGCCCTGGTGCTGCGCAGCCTGGAGGTCGAAGGCGTCGACGCGCTCCGCACCCGCCTCATGAGCCTCGGGAGCGAACTGCGCGACCTCGTCGAGACGATGCACCAGTTCCCGGTCCTCGACCTGTACTTCCGGTCCGAGGCACGCGCCCGCGAGGTGGAGGCGATGCTGCGGACCGCGGCGGGCACCGCGCTGGCCGCGCGCATCCTGGCGCAGGAACCGAGCGCGGCGTCGCTGCGCATGGTGACCGCCGACCTGCAGGCGATCGTCGAGCGCCGGCTGGCGGTCGTGGCGGCCAAGCACATGCCCGCCGACGTCCGCGCGTCGTTGCGGGACCCGGAGCCGACCGACGCCGATCGGCGGCACGTCGACGAGGTCCACGAGCGCTTGCGGGCGGCGACGTCTTGGGAGTGCGGGTTCGTGTCCTCGGCCGAACGCGCCGCCGTCGACAGGCTCGCGCGGCGCTCGGCGTGCTTCTTCGACGAGATGAGCCGCATCACCGGGTGGGCGGACGTTCGTGCCGGTGCCGGACCTTCGGGGTTCACCCACGACCGTCGACCCGGCAACTGACCGGCGCCGCTGGGGCGCCCCCTGCTACCTTGCGGACGGAGGTGACCCATCATGACCAGGTCGTTCACCCTTTGGCTGATCCCCTTCGCGCTCGTCGTCGCCGCATGCGCGCCGACCGCGCGGACCGTTCCGCCGTCCGACCCCGTCTTCTACGCCGCCGGACCCCTCGAGGTCATGGGCGCGGCGATCGAGGCGATCTCCACGTCGCCTGGGCTCGACGACTCCAACGGCTGGGTGATCACCCAGGCCGACACCCAGGGCGGCTTCGTCCGCGCCGAGACCGAGGTGACCACGCCCGGCGGGCTCTTCCGACGTGAGGCGACCCGCACCGAGTCGCTCACGGTGGTCGTGTCGGCCGCCGGCGAGAACCGCACGCAGGTGATCATCCAACGCACGGACGGCGCCGAGAGCCTGGCGGAGCGTGTCCAGAGCGAGTTGCGCGCGGAGTTCGGTCTGAACTGAGGACGGCCGAGCCGAGACGCCCCACCCCCCTTCGAACGTGAACCCTGGCGGCGTCGAGCGTCGCCAGCGCATGGAGGAAGCATGAGCGACCGCAAACCCGACGACCGGGACGAGCGAACACCCCCCGCCCCCGGAGGGCGCGACGACGACGCGCCGCTGAGCGAAACGAGCGCCGCGATGGTCAACCCTCCGGTCCGGCCGGACGCCCCGTCCGAGCTCGGTCCCAATACCGACGACGGCTTCGACGCCAACCCGCCCGTGGACGTCAGCATGCGCCGCACGTCCGACGACAACGATCTCAACCCCGCCGGCAGCGGCGTCTCGGAGACACCCCTCCGGACCGAGTACGAGACGATCGCGCGTCGCGACGACCTGGCGCGCCGCCTCGAAGACCTCGTCGCCGACGCCCGCGAGTGGGCGGACGAGATGGACACCGACGAGGCCCACGACCTGGCCGAGTCGCTGGCCGACATCTTCGACCGGCTGGGCGAACCGCTCGAAGACACCGACGACGCCATCGGCAACGTCTAGCCTCGCGGAACCCGTGCCGACGGTGTCGGGCGCCCCCGCGGTTTAGGCTGTCGCGGTGCGCACCCCGACGACCGCGACGACCCCGACCCCGACGACCACGGCTCCGACGATCACGACCCCGGCCGACCTCGCCCGCCGTGCCCGTCACGCACGGCGCATCACGGCGGCGCTGTTCGTCAGCCAGAGCCTCGGTTCGGCGGGATCGATCGCCGCCGCGACCGTCGCCGCCATCGTGGGCGCGGAGCTGTCGGGCTTCACGTCCTTGGCCGGCGTGCCCGCCGCGTTGACCCAAGCCGGGATCGCACTGGGCGCCCTGTTCTGGAGCCGGCGGTCGGACACGATCGGTCGTCGTGGCGCCCTGACCGGGGCGCTGCTCACCGGCGGCCTGGGCGCGCTGCTGTCGCTGGTGGGCGTCGCGATCGGCTCCTTCCCCCTGGTGCTGTTCGCGCTGTTCGTGACCGGTTCGGGGAGTTCGGCGGTGCAGCTGGGCCGGTTCGTGGCCGCCGAGGTCAACCCGCGTGCGCGCCGCGCGCGCGCCCTCTCGACCGTGGTGCTGGGCGGCACGGTCGGCAGCGTCTTGGGTCCGCTGCTGGTGGCCCCCACGGGGGCACTGGCCGTCGGCTGGGGGTGGAGCGAGATCGCCGGTCCCTACCTCGCCACCGGCGTCGGCTACCTGCTCACGGCCGCGATGCTGTTCGTCTTCTTGCGTCCCGAACCGAAGACGCTGGGCGAGGAGATCGGTCGCGAGGAGCGGGGCGACCTCGTCGAAGCCCCCGCCCGCAGCGTGCGCGAGCTGCTACGGGACCCGGCCGTCCGGACGGCCATCACCACGGTCGTCACGGCGCACATGGTGATGGTCGGTCTGATGCAGATGACGTCGCTCCACATGCACGACCACGCGCACGCGCTCGGGAGCATCGCGATCGTCTTCTCGAGCCACACGTTCGGCATGTACGCGTTCTCCATCGTGTCGGGGTGGCTGGCCGACCGCTGGGGCCGCCGACCCGTGCTGGGGGTCGGCTCGATCACCGTGCTGGCGTCGTGCCTCATGGCGCCGCTTTCACCGCAGGTCTTCCCGCTCGCCGTGGCGTTGTTCCTGCTCGGACTAGGATGGAACCTGTGCTACGTGGCGGGTTCGGCCCTCCTCTCCGACGCCCTTGCGCCCGCCGAGAAGGGGCGGATGCAGGGCTTCAACGACCTGCTCGTCGGCGGCGCCGCGGCGCTCGCCACCCTGCTGGGCGGCTTCGTGATGGCGGGTGCCGGCGGCTACACGGCCATGGGGCTCCTGGGCGCGGCGGCCACGCTGCCCCTGCTCTGGGTGGTGGCGCGCCTGCCGCGCATCGCCGCGCCGGCGGCCGCGTGAGTGCGAACGACCGCGGCGCGCCGGCCGTAGTACGGCGATAATGAAGGCGTGACTCGGGAACGGATCCTGGTGGTCGAGGACGACGAGGCGTTGGCCCACGCCATCGGCCGCGAGCTCGGCCGTGCGCACGACACGATCGTGGTGCACCGGGGCAGCGAGGCGCTGTTCCTGGCTGAGACCGAAGCCTTCGACCTCATCGTGCTCGACCTGAACCTGCCCGACATGGACGGCCTCGACGTGGCGGAGCAGCTGCAGGACAACCCCGCCGCGATCCTGATGCTCACCGCCCGCGCCGACGTCCGCAGCCGCGTCGCCGGCCTGTACGCCGGTGCCAGCGACTACCTGGCCAAACCGTTCGAGATGCAGGAACTGGTCGCCCGCGTGTACGCCCAACTCCGCCGTCGCACGCGCCCCGACGTCTACCGGTGGGGGCCGGTGACGCTGTCGATGGCGCGTCGCAACTGCACCGTGGACGGTCAGGAGCTCGCGTTGACGGCCCTGGAGTTCCGGCTGCTGGCGCTGCTCATGGCCGAACAGGACCGCGTGTACGGCAAGGACACGATCCAAGACCGGCTCTACGCGGAGACGGTGCCGGCCTCCAACGCGGTCGAGGCGCTCGTCTCACGGCTCCGCTCGAAGCTCGACCGGGCCGGGGTCAAGGGCATGGTCGAGAACCTGCGCGGTCTCGGCTACGTGATCCGCGAGCCAGAATGACGCTTCGCACCCGGTTCGGCGTCGCCGCAGCCGGGTTCGCCATCGTCGTGGCGGTCGGCTTCGGCGTCCTGGCGTTCGCCACCTTCACCCGGCAGATCGACCGCCAACTCGAGACCCTCTTGCTGGCCGACCTCGAACGCGTCGTGGGTCTGCTGGAGCGACCGAGCTTGGGCGCCTCGTTCGGCGACGCGTCGTCCGACGGCGTCATCTTGCAGTTCGTCACCGACGACGAAGACCTCGCGCTCTGGTGGGGCGACGACACGTTGCTCGCCGCCGAAGAGGACCCGACCCGGTTCGACCGTGGCGACCGCACGTTCATCATGGCCCAGGCCCCCTGGCCGGCGGCGAACGGCACCGTCCGCCTCGCACATGACGTCACCGACGCCATGCTGGCGCGCCGAGACCTGGCCCGGGCGCTCGTCACGAGCGGGGGTCTCGTCGTGCTGCTGGCCACCGTGGTGGCGGCGCTCGGGGTGCGACGGATGCTGCGCCCCCTCGTGCAGCTGGCACGGCAGACGCGCACCATCGAGCCAGCGAACCCGGTCGACGTGGCGTACGGCGGTCCCCGCGACGAGGTCGGCGACCTGGCCGCGGGCTTGAACCTGGCCCTGGCTGCCATCCGCCGGCGGCGCGACGAGGAGCAGGCCTTCCTGCTCGAGGTGGCGCACGAGCTGGCCGCGCCGCTGACACTGGTCGACTACCACCTCGACGAGCTGCGTCGGCGTCAGCCCGACGAACCGTCGCTCGAGGCCGCCGCCGACGCGGCGCGCGAACTGCTGCGCACCTCGCAGGACCTCCTGGTGATCGCCCGCGGCGAGCTGGAGCGCGAGCTGACGCGACGGGTGCTCGACCTGGCCGACCTGGTTCGACGCGTCGGCAAGGAGTACCCCGGCGTGACCACGCAGACCGATGGTGCGGCGCAGGTGGTGGGTGACCGGGAGCGGCTCGTCCAGGTGATCCGCAACCTCGTCCGCAACGCGGTGCAGGCCTGCGGCGGCCCGGTCGGGGTGAACGTCACGCTCGAAACCGAAGGGGACGAGCACGTGCTGCGCGTGATCGACACCGGACCCGGGATGGACCCGGAAGCGGCCGCGCGCGCGTTCGAGCACGGCTACAGCCGCGGTGGCGGCGCCGGCGTCGGTCTCGCGGTCGCGCGCAGCCTCGTCGAACGCCATGGTGGCCGCGTCGGGATCGCGTCGACGTCGAGCGCCGGCACCACCCTCGAGGTCCGCTTGCCCACCCTCGCCGCCCATCGTGAGGATGACGCCGACGGCACGGAGGGGACGGTCAGGATTGCGTAAGCGGACGCACGTATCCTACCGGCGGGAACCGTGTTCGAAACGGCGCCCCGTGAGGAGTCCGATCATGCGGATCTTGGCCGTCGTCTGCGCTTCGCTCGCGCTCGCTTGGGCGAGCGCGTGGAGCCTGCCTGCCGACGCCCAGGTCTTCTTGACGGCCGCCGACGGCACGATCGTCGGGGTCGGCACGTCGAGCGGCGGCACCGTCTTCGAGCTCGACCTGCTGGTCGGCTTCGAAGGCGAAGCGCGTTTGCTCGTCATCGGCGTCGGCGCCGACCCCCAGGTGGTCGACGCGCGGGTCGTCGGCGGCATCGTCTACGTCGACGACATCGACCTGGCCGTCGTCGTGCGGACCGCTGGGTTCGTCGACGTCACGGTCGAAGCGTCGGGTTCGCCGGGCGGTCCGAGCGGATCGCCGCCAGGTCGCGGCAACGGCGTGGCGGACCAGGTCCGCTCCAGTCGCGAGAACGCGAACGGGCCGCGCGAGGGGACCCCGGGCCCCAACGAGCGGGCCAACGAGCGGGCGCAGGAGCGCGCCGACGAGAGGGCCGAGGACCGTGCGGACGACGACTCGCCGGCCGACCCCTCCCCGCCGCGCCCCGAACCGCGACGGCCGTAACCGCGTCGGCCACAGCCGCTTCGGCCCTACCTGCGTCATCCCAAACGAACCGCGCACCCGTCAGCCTGCGGTCAGCGGGCCCCATTAGCCTTCCTTTGGATCCCCAGAACGGATCCTCGGTGGCGATGAAGCCCGCGCCGTATTTGGGCGCTTGACGCGGGTGGAGCCAGTAGCGCAACCGGCCGAGGTCGCGAGACTCGACGCAAGTGCCCGTTCGCAACGTGGGAGGAACGAACATGATCCGACGCACGATCGCCGCGCTCTTCGGCGTCCTCTTGGTGGGCTTCGCCGCGGCGCAGCCACCGGTCGACTACGTCCTGTTGTGCGACGGCGAAGCCGTGGGTGCCGCCAGCCTGGTCGGCGGCGAGCTCCACGTCGCCATCACCGCGGGCACGACGTGCGAGGGCACGCTCTCGTTGGAGGGATCCGACCTCGCCGTGATCTTCGACGTGGACGCCGACGGTGGCATCACCGTCACGATCGACGAGACGAGCGCCATGGCCAAGGAACGCCCGCCCCAAGCGGTCGCCGGCATGGTGCGGGCGCGCGAGAACCGGGCCGCGGCGTTCCAGAACCGGACACGCGGGGAGGAGAACGCGGCCACGCATCGACCCGCCAAGGACGAACCGTCCGACGAGGACGTGGTGGAGAACCTGCCCGAGACGCCGGAACTGACCGTTCCGTTGGGACGTCCCGACGCGTCCACCGGCGGAGCGGGCCGCCGGCCCTAGAACGCCCCCGTCATCCGAGAACCTGCCGACGCCGATCGCTCGCCGATCGGCGTCCGCCGTTGCCGAGCGGCCGTGCGCTGAATCGCTCACGGCGGTGTAGGGGGTGCGTGCTACCTTCCCGGCATGCGACTTCTTGCGCCCCTCCGTTCCGCCGCGCTCGCCGTGGCTCTCGCCGCGCTGCTGGCGGCCTGCGCCCCCGGCGTCGAGTTCGGCGCCACCTTCCGTGGCGGCACCTCCGAGCGCAGCCGCACCACGACCACGGCCGACGTGACGGTCAGCCTGCGCGGCAGCGTGCGGGTGATCGTGCTGCCCTCCGAGCGTCCCAGCCAAGGCGTCACCGTACGGCCCACGTCCGGACGCTCCTTCTCGATCCCGCCGGGTCACTACCCGCCGCCCGGCACCTGCCGCGCCTGGGTACCGGGCGTGCCGCCGGGCCGGCAAACGCCGCCCGGACCCTGCCCGGCGATCGAGCGCGACCTTCCCCGCGACGCGTACCTGGTGGTCGGCTGAGGGTGAGGTCGGGCCGGCCGTCCCTGCTCCTCGTAGTGCTCCTGGTGATCGCCTGCCTGCTGGCGGCGTGCGGCTCGACGACGGCCCCACCGAGCGGCGATGACACGTCGACGACGCTCCCGGCCGACCTCGAACGGCTCGCCGGCCTCGTCGACGCCGCCCGCGCCGAGGCGCGCGCGTGTGGCGACGGGTGGTTCGATGCCGTGCCTCCCCTCGCCGCCGATGCACGTCTTCGGATGGCCGCGCAGCTCCATTCGGACGACATGCACACGAACGGCTTCATGGGCCACGTCGGCAGCGACGGCAGCCGCCTCGGGGACCGTGTGGCACGCCAGGGCTACGGGTGGTCGAGCCTGGGCGAGAACGTGGCCGCGGGGTACGGCACGCCCGAAGCCGTGATGGCGGGCTGGCTGGCCAGCCCTGGCCACTGCGCCAACCTCATGCGCGCCTCGTACGTGCATCTGGGTTTGGGGCGGACGGGCGACTTCTGGACGCAGGTGTTCGGGCGGCCCTGAGCGCTGGCAACCGGACCACCGGACACGACGTTCGAGTCCCGCCGCGGTGAACCGCGGCGGGACTCGAGGACGCAGGACAGAGCGTGGAGCAGGTGTCGTGGCGTCAGGGCGCTTCGGCCTCGGGTTCGGGCATCAGCATGTTGGTGACGTGACGATGCATCTTCCACTCGCCGTCGACGAGCTTGTCGATCGTCACGAAGGTGCCCTGCATCATGATCGAGCCGTCCGGCGCCGTAAGAACGTAGGTGCCCATGCCGTAGCCCGTATCGCCGACGATCTCCGCCTCCTCGGTCCGCACATCGATGCTGCCCTCGTCAAGCGGCTCTGGCAGCGGCTGGGCCAAGCCCTCGTAGATCGCCTGGCGGCCTTCGTCGGCGCGGCCGTCGAAGTTGACGACGATCGCGTCCTCCGTGTAGAGGTCGGCGACCCCCTGGAAGTCGCCTTCGTTGTAGAGCTCGGCCCAGCGGTGGCCAAGGTCGCGTAGGGCCTGCGAGGCGTCCGCTTCGGCCGCGTCGGCTTCGGGCGGCGGCATGAGCATGTTGGTCATGTGTCGGTGCATCAGCCACTCGCCGTCGACGAGCTCGATGATCGCCAACCAGTTGCCCTGCATCAACGGCGAGCCGTCGAGCGCCGAGATCTCGTACTGACCCGTCATGAAGGCCACATCGCCGAAGACCTCGACCTCATCGGTCGTGACGTCCATCCTGGCCTCGCCGGGCTGGACGGGCAGCTTCGTCGCGAGGCCCTCGACGATCCCGTCACGGCCCTCGAAGACGCCGAAGACGTCGATGAAGACGGCGTCTTCGGTGTAGAGCTGCGCGACGGCCTCGAGATCCCCCTGGTTGAACAGCTCCGCCCAGCGGTCGGGGATCTCCCGTAAGGCCTGCTCGGCGTCCCCTTGAGCGAAGGCGATCGTCGCGACCAACAGCGCGGATACGAACAGGTGAACCCACCGGAAGCGCATGGTTCCTCCTACCCTGGGCGGCGAGCTCCACGTTCGGCCCGTCAGCCATGCCGCTGCTTCCACGCCGGGTCCGACCCCGCTCCGACCGAGGGCGCAGCCGGCCGCTGCCACTCGGCGTGACGCTTTCGATCACGAAAAGCATAGGGGGTGACGTCCACCTAGGGGACCCACCTGTCACGTGACCCTCGGTCACGCGATCTTGTCTCCTACGGCGCAGCCATGCGCGTCCCTCACGCAAGCGACTTCGGGCCCACCCGCATCGACGAGCTGCGAGGCGCAGCCTACGCCAGCCGGAAGGCGGTGCTCCCCGGCCCCGGCAATGCGCGCTCGGAGGAAGCTTCACTTCGGGTCGTCCACGATGTCCCTAGGCTGGATCGATGCGATCACGCGACCGGCTCCGAACCCTCACGCTCATCGCGCTCCTCGCCCTCGGGTTGGGCGCGTGCGGGGTCGTCGGCGACCTACCACCCGCTGGCGAAGGTGAACCGACCGAGACGCCGCAGACCGATCCCGCGCCCCTGCCGCCGGACGAGCCGGTGCCCGAGCCGATGCCACCGGCGCCCGAGCCGGAGCCGGAGCCCACGCCACCGGCGCCCGAGCCGGAGCCCGAACCGAACCGATCCAGGGCCCGAGCCCGAGCCAGAACCCGAGCCCACCCCGATCCCCAGCGACCTGGCGCGCCTCGCGATCCTCGTCAACGAGGCCCGCGCCGTGGCACGTACCTGCGGCACGACGCCCTTCGCGGCGGCCGAGCCCCTCACCGTCGACGAGCGCCTGCAGGCGGCGGCGCAACGCCACAGCGAGGACATGGACGCCAACGAGTTCATGGGCCACGTCGGCTCCGACGGCAGTGGGGTGGGCGAGCGCGCCACGCGCGAGGGCTACACGTGGTCGTGGATCGGCGAGAACGTAGCCGCCGGCTACACCACGCCCGAAGGGGTGATGGCCGCCTGGCTCGCCAGCCCCGGCCACTGCAGCAACGTCATGCGCCCGGAGTTCGTCGACCTGGGGGTCGGCCGCGCCGGTTACAGCTGGACGCAGGTGTTCGCTCGGCCCAGGTGAACCGCGGCGCACCTAGACGACGGCACGCAGCCGCTTCGCCGGGCCAGCACGACGGGCGGGACCGATCAGCGCGCGAAGTGTCGGTTCAGGAAGCCCATCACGCGCGCCACGTACGCAGCGTCCCCCTGCGGCTCGGTGAAGGCGCCTCCGGCCACGATGAAGTGCTCGCCGCCCTCGCGCAACCAGGTCTCGACATGTGCCGGTGCGTTCGCGACGATCCGCTCGAAGCTGTCGATCGGCACCTGCGTGTCCTCGCGCGCGTGCACGAGGAGCGCGGGTCGGTCGCCGAGCTCGCGGATCTGCCGCTTGGGCGTCAGATGACGGCGGTCGAAGCCGTAGGCGACGCCCGTGTAGAGGTCGACGAACGGACGCTGCATCCACGCCAGTAGCGGCGGCGCGCCCATCGATGCCACGAACACGTCGCTCCAGGACGAGAAGGCCGACAGGCTCACGACGCCGGCGATCTCGGGCAGTGCGCCCGTGGCGTTGATCGCGGTGGCGCCGCCGAGCGAGAGGCCGAACAGCACGATGGGGACGTCGGCGTACGCGGGATCGTCCCGCAGGTGGTCGACGGCCGCCTCGACGTCCAGGACCTCCTCGAAGCCGAGTCCGATGCGCTCGCCCTCGCTGTCGCCGTGGGCGCGCATCTCCAGCAGCAACGAGGCGAACCCAGCCTCCCCCACCATCGCCGCGTGACCGAAGAACGCCGTCACCGACGGGTTGTGCGTGCCGGACAAGAAGACGACGACCGCATGCGGGTCGTCGACGCGGACCTCGTGCGCGACAAGATCGAGGTCGTCGCTCGTGTGCAACGTGTGCCGCACCGGCGTGAGCCCGAACTGCTCACCGGACCACGTCTGGCCGAACGTGACGTGGCGGTTGGCGATGTCGCGGGTGACGACGATGGGGATCGCCGCGAGCACGCCCACGCCCACCAGCATCAGCGCGGCCACGGCGGCGATCAGGACCCGTGCGAAGCGCACCCTACGGGCCCTCGCGCGTTCCTCGTGGCGCTTGGCCAGGTCGTACCGTCCGCGCATGTCCACGTCTCGCTTCCGGCCCGCGGCCCGCGCGCGAGGCGCTGCGGGTGGGACCACCTCGAGTATCGCCCGGCGGCGAGCGGCGATGGTCCCAAGATGCGCGGCCGGGCGGCGGCCGACGCCGGTCACGGAAGCTCGAGCGTGGCCTCCCCGGGCGTGGCGGCCCACCGCACGGCGGCTGCCGCGTCCGACCCCGTCGGATCGGCGGTCGCGAACGTCAGGCGGTCGCCGCCGTCGCTCCAGGTCACGTCGCGGAAGCGCGGGGTCCAGGCCGGACGCGTCGTCGACGGCGTCCTGGCCCAGCGCTCGGCCGCGTCGAGCACGTCCTCGCCCGTCCAGACGCCCACGCGCCCACCGGCGCGGACGTCGTCGATCTGCAAGCGATCGCCCTCGGCACGCGCCGTGCCGAGGACCGTGGCGACGTAGCGTCCGTCGGGCGACCAGACGAAGCGCTCCACGTCACCGACCGCCGGCGGCGCGAGGACGTCGATCGTGAGGTCGACCGGATCCAGGAGCCCGATGAGCGAGACGGTCGTCAGCATGGCGTAGGCGAAGGCGCTGAACGCGACACGGTCGCCGGACGGGGAGGACCCGGCGGCGCCGAACCGGTCGAACCGGTCGGGCGTGAGGGTCTGCTCGCCGAGCGTCGGCAGGTCGCCGAGCGCATCAGCCAGGTGGTCCGGCGGCCCACGCCTGCCACCGGGCGACGTCGAAGGTGAAGACGTCAATGCCGTCGGGCGAGCGGCCGACGAGGCGTGTGCCGTCCTCGACGACCTCCACCGCGATGGGGGCTGGTGCGTCACCGCCCGCCACCGCCCGAGGCGCCAATCGATGCGCGGCGAACGCCGTCAGGACCAGGATCGCGGCAGCGAGCAGGATGCGGAGGCGGCGCGGCGGCATGCGTCAGGCTAGCCCTTCCGGCGGTGGTATGGGTCCATGGGCTTCAGCGGACGCCCACCATCTCGGCCAGCCGATCCGCGACGACGTCGGCGATGATGTCGTAGTTGGACAGGACGACGATGGTGACGCCGCTCTCCGGGAAGATCGCGAACGACGTGCTCTCCCCCGCCGCCCCGCCCCCGTGACCCACCGACGTCACCCCCGCCCGCGTCTGGACGATGAGGCCGTAGCCGTACCCGGTCTGCGCACCCGGCTCCTCGGCCACGACCCGCTGGGCGCGCATCATCTCGCTCAGCCAGGGCTCGCCCAGCAGTTCGCCCGCCTGGAGCGCCTCGCCGAAGCGCAACAGGTCGCTGGCAGTCGTCACGAAATCGCCCGCTGGGCTGCCGCGGTGCATGCGCAGCGCCAGGTTGTCGCGTCGGACGCCGTCGGGGAGCGGCGCGAGGAACCCGGTCGCGACACCCGGGCTCTCGACGGACAGGTCGGGGGCACCCGTGCCCGTCATCCCGGCCGGCGCGAACACGTGCTCATCCAAGTACGCGTAGAAGTCCTGACCGCTGACGGCCTGCACGACGGCGCCGAGCAACACGTAACCGACGTTGCTGTAGCGGTAGCCCGAGCCGGGCGCGAAGGCGGGCGGGTCGATGGGCAGCGCCACCATGTCGTCGACGCTGCGCAGCGGCTGCATGGCGGCGACGTCGAACGTGCCGAGCCCCGAGCCGTGGGTGAGCAGGTGCCGGAGCGTGACGTCCTGCGCCCATGGCGCGTCGAGCGCGGGCAGGTGCGTCGCGAGCGGATCGTCGAGGTCGAGGGCGCCGGCCTCGGCGAGCTGCAGGACCGCCACCGCGGTGAACATCTTGTTCATCGAGGCGAGCGCGAAGGCGGTGTCGGTGGTGACGGGATCGCCGGCGCGCGAGGCGCGGCCGACGGCGCCCGTGTAGAGCGCTTCGCCGTCGCGAGCGACGAGCACGACCCCGGAGAAGAGGTCGTGGGCGGCCAGGCCCTGGAGGTAGGCGTCGACGGCGGCGGGGAGCTCAGCGTCGGAGATCGCCTCGGACGGCGCGTCGGTCTGAGGCCGCGAACCGCGCACGAACCCGACGCGTGCCGCCCGTTCGCCGTTCGCCTCGAGCGCCAGGTAGATCGCCAGCCACGCGCCGGTGACGGTGCCGCGCGTGTAGACGACGGCGGGACCGTCCCCCTCCATCGCGACGATCTCGAGCGGTCCCAAGCCGGCGTGCATCGTGAAGAACTCCCGTGCCACCGTGCGCGGACCACCGAACGACGCCGTCATCGTGCTGGCGATGCGCGTCTGCGCGAACCGCTCGAGGCCGGCCAGGTCGTGCCCGTTGAAGACCGCGACGAAGTCGAGGGCCCAGGTCAGGGCGGCGGCCGCCCGCGTGGGCGCTTGCGCCGATGCGAACGGCAGGATCAGGGCCAGGTGGACGAGCACCAGGGTACCGAAGCGGCGTGGCGTGAGGCGTGGCACGACGTGAGGATACGGCGCGTGAAGGGTCACGGACCCGCCTGATGCACGACGATCGTGCGCGTGAGGCACGGCACCTAGGCGAGCGCAGCGCCGGTGGCGTCGCCCCGCGCCCAGCGCTCGACCACCTCCGCCACACGCGTCGGACCGACCCAGACCGCAGCGTCCGCCGGAGCGGGGCGCGGTGCGCCCTCGGCCAGCGACAAGCCGAGGAGATGGGCCAGACCCGGGTGGAACACCTGCGCGCCGGCGTGGACGAGACGCGCGACGGGCAGCGGCAGGTGCTGGCGCTTCGCCGTGCGGCCGAGCGCCGCATCGATGAGGCCCAGGACCTCGACGCGGCTCAGCTCGTCGGGCCCGCGGACCTCCCGCACCGGATCGAGCCGTCGGCCGTCGTCGTCGAGCGCCTCGAGGACGGCCGTGGCGACGTCGTCGGCCGACACCCAGTTCAGGCGGGCCGAGGCGGGGCCGAAGAACTGGACGGCCTTGCCCGCCCGGGCGGGTTCGCCCTGGAGGATCAAGGCGTGCGTCTCGATGAAGAGCGTCGGCCGCACGACCGCCATGGGCACGTGCGACGCCCTCAGGTGCCGCTCGGTCTCGAACTTGACGCTCGAGAAGGCGTCGCGTGCCTGCCCCGCCCCCGCGATCGAGACGTACACGAGCTTCTTCACCCCCGCGCGCGCGGCCGCGTCGATCAGCCGGCGCGCACCCACGCCGTCGACGGCCCCCGGATGGTTCGTGCGGGACGGCGGTACGAGCCCGTGGGACGCCACGACCACGTGGTCCACCCCCGTCATCGCGCCGTCCTGCCAACCGTCGACGAGGAGGTCACCCTGATGCGCCTCGGCGCCGAGGGCCACCAGATCGGCAACGCCGGCCACGTCGCGGGCGATCACGCGGACATGGGCGTTCGCCGCCAAGAGCCGCTTGACGACGCGGCTCCCCAACGTGCCACGTGCACCCGAGACCAGGATCACGGAATCACCTCCAAGTTGACGTAAGAAGTTGCAGGGGGAGGATAGCAGGTCGGGGGCGCGGTGCGTTCGCCACACGGTCGGTTGACCGTCCCGGCCCTCTGCGCGTACACTTTCGGTTCGGTGGGCTCGGGTCGTTAGCTCAACTGGCAGAGCAGCTGACTCTTAATCAGCGGGTTGTAGGTTCGAGTCCTACACGACCCACCACGTCCTAGACAGTGTTTCTCGCTCGGCCCATCTCCCACCGGAACACGGTGGGAGATATCCAGCTTTGGGACCCGCGTGGCCGCATGCACTCTCCGGGCACACGAAGGAAGGGAATGACAGGGAGTGCCTTGACGCCTAACCCTAAATGTTTGCGGGTCTTGTTTGTGCCGCTCGGCGTAGCTGAGGATGCGCGCAACCGAGCATGACGCGCGCACTTCAGACGGCAGCGTCTACAATGCCTTCGTACATTTCCACTAAGCCCGCGACCCTGGGAGGTGAGACGTGTCACGTGAGTACATGTCCAAGTTCGCGTTCCACTTCATGCTGCTGTTCGGCACGTTCATCGTTGCGGGACTGTCGCTCACCCGGGTGCTCGAGGGCCCCCAGAACGAGTTCTTCATTGAGGGCCTGATCCTGTTGATCGTCTCGGTCACCCTGATTGCCTGGGACTTCTGGTCGATCCGGCGCGCTCCATAGATTGCAGGGGGACGCCGTTAGCTCGCGACGCCGTGACGTCAGGGGAAGCGCTCGTCGTTCAAGCGCCAGTAGGCGTCGCTGTTGCGTAGCGCGTCGTTTTCTTGGGCGAAGTCGAAGGCGCTGCGGCCCTCACATGCTGCTGCACCAACTCGAGCGCCGGGACGCCCGCGGCGAACTGGCGCTGTTCACCCGCGATGTCTTCAGGCGCGCCCGGGAAGCCAGGATCGAACCCGAGCGCGGTACCGGGGGCTGACTCTTGGATCGCGATCGTCGAGACGCTTGAGTGACCGAGGCGCTTCCGCCATTCGTTGATCCAGGCTCCGCAGCGGTGACGGACCGCGTGGAGGCCTCGATACTCGCCGCCGACGAGCCGGTAGGTGCCGGAGGCGGAGTTGCGCGGCGGCGGCTGTGCGGAACGAGCGCGGTTCCTGCGGCGTGGCGGTAACCCTCTTGGCCTCACGAAGTGCTTGCTGCCCGTGTCCATGAGCCGCAACAACGGCCTCATCAGCAGCGGTCGGACGGTTCTCGTGTCGCTAGGCGAGGGCTGGTGATCGGCCCCGGCGGCTACGACGGTTCAGGCGGTCGATTCCCGCCGGCCGGCTCGATGGCATCCCTCGACGCGCTCTTCGCCGTGAGCTTCGTCCTGTACATCGCGGCGTCCGCGGCGCGCAGGAGCGTGCGGGGGTTCATCCCGTCAGTCGGGAAGACGCTGACGCCGACAGACGCCATCACGCCCACCGTCGTTCCAGCCACGTCGATGGGATCGTTTACGGCGGCGAGGAGCTTTTCGACCAAGGTGCTCACTTCTTGCGGCTCGGCCAGTTCCGGCAAGATGGCGACGAACTCGTCACCATGCATCCGCGCCAGCGTGTCGCTCGCCCGCAACGAGCGCCGCAACCTCCGCGCCACCTCGATGAGAACGACGTCGCCGCTGTCGTGACCGAGATCGTCGTTGATCGCCTTGAAGTCATCGAGATCGAGGAACAAGACGGTGAACGGCCGTTCGCGCCGCTCGGCCGCCGCGATCGCCATGCGCAGACGGTCCTCGAACAGGATTCGGTTCGGCAAACCCGTGAGCACGTCGTGGTGCGCATGATGGCGCAGCAGCGCCACGCTCTCCTGCAGAGCATGTTCGGCCCGCTTGCGCTCGGAGATGTCGTTGAACAGCACCGCCACCTTGCGTTCCTCTGGCTCGCCGACTCGGAAGGCATAGACGTCGAACCAGCGGCCCATGGACTCGGCGTGATCCACGAAGCGCGTCGGCTTGCCCGTGAGGGCGACCTGACGGTAAGTGTCGAACCAGAGGGGTTCAATGTCGGGCACCAGGCTCCTTGATCGTGCGGCCCACGGCTTCAGAAAACCCAGTCTGGCGTTCGAAGGCCGGGTTGACCTCCGCGAAGCGGTAGTCGACCACCTGCTCGTTCTCGTCGAAGATCAACTCCTGAATGCAGAACCCCTCGTCGATCGACTCGAACAGCGTCCGGTAGCGGCTCTCCAGCACAGCCAGTCGTGTTGAGCCCAGACTTGCGTCGAGATGTCCGTGAAGTAACAGACGATGCCCTTCGTTCCGTCAGGCAAGCGAAGCTGGTCGATCCGCCAATCGTAGTACTCGGTCACGCCGCGATCGGCGCGCACCGCGGCGAACTCCGGGTCGTGATAGGAGACACCCGTGGCAAGCGTGCGGCGTGCAATCTCCACGACCTCGTCCGCCAACTCCCTGGGCCACAGGATGCGCAGGACCTCCCCGTAATCGCGCCCGATCAGATCGGTGATGTCGCCGAAGACGGGACGGGCGGCAGGATTCACTTCGGCGATGCGAAAGTCGGCGTCGACGAGGTAGACACCGATCGGCGCAGCCTGGATGAGCGCACGGAACTGCTCGCTCCGATGCCGCAACTCGTCCTCCGCCAACTTCCGGCCCGTGATGTCGGTGAAGTGCAACGCCACCCGTCCGTTGGTGCGCCTTCCGAACGGCCAGGCGTACACGTTGAACCAGCGTCCTAACGCGGCAGCCTCGTTGACGAACCGAACAGGTTCTCCGCTGCGGGCGACCTCACCGTAGGCTTCGATCCAGAACCCCTCAATCGCGGGAACCAACTCCTCGAATCGTCCTACCAAGCGCGTCCCGGATCCCCGCGTGGTCCTCGAACACGCGGTTGATCTCGACGAAGCGGTGTCATCTCTCAGGAGATGGGAAACAGACTGAACCTACGGTTCGGTCTGTTTCATTTTGGGACCAAATGCCGGAGATCCATTCGTCGTGGACACGGAGGGCCGTGTCGCCGCGGTCGACACACAACGGCTGCGCTTCTCTTGGCGGTGCTGTGCCCGAACGTCGCGAACGTGCTTGCCTACACGTGGTGCCTCGCCGGAGCTGCCAGATCGTGCTTTGCTATGCTTTCGGCCCGACAGCCCGTTGGTGTTCCCGCGATCGGCAAGACCGTGTCACCTACCTGTTCACCGTGAACAAGAAGGAGTTCGACATCCCGGCGGCGTTCGTGGCGGCGTCCGGGTTGCCCGCCGAGATCGGGATCCCCGCGGCCTTCTTCGCCGTGATCCAGATGGCCACATCTCCTGTGGCAGGGCGGATCCTGGTGGCTCGTGCAGGGACCCGAGGCCCTCGCGCGTCCTGGCGGCCCCCGTTCAGGCGGCGCGTCTCCGAGTCGCGTCGCCGCGGCCACGCTTCACACGCTGACCAAGAAGCCGGTGCCGTACATCACCGCGAGCCCGAGCGCGAACCCGACGAGGTTCGGCGCGGACGCCCAGCGGCCGCCTGCTCCCTCGGCACCACGGGCCAGGTACGTCCCCACCTCGACCATGACCTGCAGGATGGCCCCGGCACCGATGCCGAGGAACAGCGCCGCCCAGTGCGGCTCGAACGCGAACGCGCCCATCCACGTCCCGAGGACGGCAGGGAGACCGGCCAACGCGGCCAGAGCGACGAAGGTCGTCAGGCGCACCGATCGCTTCGCGAGCGGCGCCGCGATGCCGATGCCCTCGGTGATGTTGTGGAGCGTGAAGCCCACCACCAGGAACGACCCGAGAGCAGCCTCGCCGATCGCGTACGCCGCACCGATGGCGAGCCCCTCGCCGAGGTTGTGCAACCCGATCCCCAGGGCAAGGAAGTACGCCAGCGCCGCACCCTCGGGCCGACCGCGACGGCGGCCGATCACGAGCAGGATCAGGAACGAAAGACCAGCCGCGAACCACACCAAGGCGTCAGCCTGGAACGCAGGTGCGGCCGCCACGGCGAGGCCGAGACCCTCCTGCAGCGTGTCGACGAACAGGAAGGCGAGCATGCCAACGGTCAGGGCGAGCAGGAACTGCAGACCGCGACGTCCCAACGTGCGTAGGTACGGATAGAACAAGAGCCCGAGCGCGACCGGAACCACCCCGACGTAGATGCCGAGCAGCGCGAACGCCAGCAAGCGTGCCCAGCCCACCTTGGGCGACGGCGCCGCGACCTCGATGGTGTGACCGAAAGCGACACCGGAACGGGTGAGGACCGTGATCGCGTGCGCCTCGCCCGCGACCCACGGGTACGGGACGTCGAGGCGCGCCCGCTGCAAGCGCCCCAACGCACCGGCCGGGTCTTGGGTGAAGGTCCAGTACGCTCCGTCGACCTGGATCTGCGCGATCGTGAGGGGTTCGCTGCCATCGGCCCGCACCAGCAGATGGATGCCGGCGTCATCCAGCGTGACGCGCTCCACCGTGAGGTTCTCGATCGGCGGAGCCTCCGACGCGAGTGGCGCCAGCGGATCGGTGGCCAAGAACCACGCCACGAGCAGGCCCAGCAGCGTGAGGGGCAGGGCCGCCCAGAGCCATGCGAATCCGCGTGCACCGCGTGTCGACACCGTGCTCATGCGACGACCTCGAAGACGCTCATCCAGCCCAGCTCCGCGAACTCGGACTGGTGCGCGTGGAACATGTAAGGCCCGGGCTCGAACCCCGCGAACGAGAACTCGAGGATGCCCCGCTGCGCCTGGCACTGCATGATCGTGTCGACGGTCCGCAGTGTTGGTGTCAACGTGGTGCCGTGGTCGTAGTAGTCGAAGAAGTTCGCGTGCAGGTGGAACGAGTTGATCGGGTCGAACTCGGTGAGGTTGATCAGGTACACCCGCACCGGCCGGTCGCGCTCGATGCGGATCGGTCGCTTCATGTAGGCGTGCGCGACGGTGTTGACCGCGTACACCTCGTTCTCGTCGTCGAAGTTGGTGTCGAAGCCGTTCATGACCATGACGAGCTCTTGGAAGCGGGCGTTCTCGGGGGTACCGAGCAGCCGGCTGCGGGCGACCTCGGCGTCCTCGGGATGCCGTTCCGGATCGGGATCGATGATGAAGGCGCCGTACAGGCCCTTGTGGATGTGGCGCTTCAGAGGGATGGCGTGGCAGTGGTAGAGGTGGCAGCCGAACGGCAGCGCATCGAACTCGTACGTGAAGCTGTCGCCGGGCATGATGACCCCACGACCGAGGCCGGCGACGCCGTCCATGTACGCGCCGTGGATGCCATGGAAGTGGATGGTGTGCGGGTGCGATCCACCATTCGTGAAGTGGACGCGGATCCGGTCGCCCTCCGTGGCGCGAAGCGTGGGGCCCGGCACGCGCCCGTTGTACGTCCAGGCCGGGAAGAACAGCCCCGGCGCGATCTCGATCTCCTTGTCGACCGCGACCATCTGGAACTCCCGGAGGACCCGGCCGTTCGGCAGTCGACTCGTCGTACCAGTGTCCCAATCGGTCAACATCTCGAGCGGATCGAAACCGTTCCGAACGGCATCGACCTCACCGACCGTGATCATCCCGCCGTCGTGCTGCATGCTCTCGGGCATGGCGCCGTGGGAGGTTCCGCTTGCGGCAGCAGCGACGGCCGGACGGGCGAACGGCGCCAGGACTTGGCTCACCAGGAGCCCCACGCCACCGATGAGACCGTTTCGCAACAAGGCTCGCCGCGTGGGGTCCGGTCGCCCCCGCGGTTCGGGAATCGCAGGCGATGAACTCGTATCGCTCGTTCCCGGGGTGTGTCGTGGATCAGGGCCGGGTCGGAGTTTCGTCATGGCTCAACATAAGTTTCGGTTTCCCGAAATGTCAAGCGCCTGGGCGCCGACCCCTCGATCACGGTCCCGCGTCACGGCCGCGACTCGGCATCGTCCCGTTCATGCACCCACTGCTCGGGCCTTGAAGCCGAGCAACCGCAGGGCGTTCGCGACGACCACCAGGGTGCTCGACTCGTGCAAGACGATCGCGATGCCGATCGAAGCGAAGCCGAGAAGGGCGCTGGGCACGAGCAGGGCGATGACGCCGAGGCTGATCACCAGGTTCTGAACGATCATGCGGCGGCTGGCGCGAGACAGCGACACGGCGTACGGGAGCTTCGAAAGGTCGTCGGCCATGAGAGCGATGTCGGCGGTTTCGAGCGCAACGTCCGTGCCCGCCCCGCCCATCGCGATACCGACGTCGGCGGTGGCCATGGCGGGCGCGTCGTTCACGCCGTCGCCGACCATGACGACCTTCCCGAACCGCTCCTGGAGCGCTTTGATCCGAGCCACTTTGTCCTCGGGAAGCAGTTCGGCGTGGACCTCGTCGATGCCGAGTTCCCGACCGAGCGCCTCGGCCACACGGCGATTGTCGCCGGTCAGCATCACGGTGCGCTTCACGCCCAGTCTCCGGAGCGCCGCCACCGTCGCCTTCGCGGCCTCACGCGGTTCGTCCCGCACGGCGATCACGCCCACCATCACGCCGTCCTTCGCGACCAGCATGCTCGTCTTGCCGTCGCCCTCGAGCATCTCGTGCCGTTCCACGAGCGCAGCCGGCAGGGCGAGGCCGGCGTCGCGCATCAGCTTGTCGTTACCGACGAGCAACTCCGCCCCCCCGACCGTCGCCCGGACGCCCTTGCCCTTGATCGACTCGAACGCGTCGACCTCCGGCAGGTCCAGGCCACGCGCTTCCGCGGCTCGAACGATGGCGGCGGCGAGCGGGTGACCGCTCCGGGTCTCGATCGCGGCCGCGAGCCGGAGCAGATCGCTCTCTTCCACGGCGCCGCTGCTCCACACGTCGGTGACTTCAGGTTCACCCTTCGTCAGGGTGCCGGTCTTGTCGAAGACCACGACGTCGGCCGAGCCGGCGTTCTCCAGGTGCGCACCGCCCTTGATGAGCACACCACTCCGCGCCGCACGGGCGATACCGGCGAGGACCGCGGACGGGGTGGCGAGCGCGAGGGCGCACGGGCTGGCGGCGACGAGCAGGATCATGGCGCGAATGAAGCTCTCTCCGAACGGCACGCCGAACAGCGGCGGCACCACGATCACGAGCGCGGTGACTGCCAAGATGATGGGCGTGAAAGTGCGTTGGAAGCGGTCGGTGAAGCGGTGGCTGGGCGCCTTCGCCGCCTGCGCGTTCTCGACCGTCCTGATCACGCGCGCCAACGTGGAGTCCTCGGGCGCCTTCGTGGTCTCGATCTCGAGCGAGCCATCCCCGTTGATCGTGCCCGCGAAAACAGCATCGTCGACGTCCTTCGCAACCGGCAGGCTCTCGCCCGTGATGGGCGCTTGATCGACAGAGCTCGCCCCGCGCACCACCCGGCCGTCAGCGGGCAACCGCTCACCCGGCCGGACGATCACCACGTCGCCGATCCGAAGTTCGACCACGCCGATCTCCTGCTCACGACCCTCACGCCGCACGCGGGCGGTCTTGGGGGCGAGGTCGGCGAGCGCACGGATCGCACCGCGAGCCCGGTCCATCGCGTAGTGCTCCAGCGCATGACCGAGGCTGAACAGGAACAGCAGCAGCGCACCCTCGGCCCACTCCCCCAAGGCCGCAGCGCCGAGGGCGGCCACCACCATGAGCACGTCGATGTCGAACCGGCCCTTGAGACCCGCACGCAGCGCGTGTCGGGTCGCATCCCAACCGCCCGACGCGTAGGCGACCAGGTAGAGCGCCAAGGCCACGCCGCCAGGCACGCCCAGGAAGGTCTCGCCGACCCAACCGGTCGTGAGGGCGAGGCCGGCGAGGATGCTCAGCGCCAGTTGCGGCGACAACCCCATCACGCGGACGCCGCCCTCAAGCGCACGCTTCCCGCCGTCAGCCGCCTCCCCGGAACGACCCGTCGCCTCGTCCCGGACTCGGTAGCCGAGGCCCTCGATCTGGCGCACGATGGCGGGCCGATCCACGAGCGTCAGGTCATACGTGACCTGCATCGTCTCAGCCGCGAAGTTCGCGTTCACGGCGTACACGCCGTCCAGCTTGCCGGTGACGGCCTCGATGGAGGTGGCGCAATCGGCACAGTGGAGACCGGCCAGGTTCACGGTCTCGTGTCGGTACTTCGCCCCGACCTCGATACCCACCTCGCGGGCCAGCTGGTCGAGTTGGGACACGGGCATCCGTACCGAATCGTGGCGCACATGAACTGCCGGGCGGACGCCGACCGTCTCGACGTGGGCGTCGTGCACGCCCCGGGCGGACCGCAGAAGCCCGGAGAGGCGTTCGGTGCAGACGTCCTCCCGAGCGGGATGTCCCGGCAGGAGGCGCTCGAGATCCAATCGGGTCGTCATCATCATGGTGCGTCACCCGCTTCCATGACCCGAACGATATATGAACACATGTTCATGTGTCAACGGCAGCCGTCCGCAGGAAAGTCCTGCCGGTCGCTCAGAAGACCTCTCGGCTGTGCGACAGAACGCCGTCGAGGGTCTCCTTCACGTGATCGTCCGCGAGACGGTAATACACGTGCCGGCCCCGCTTCTTGAAGGAGACCAAACGAGCGCCCCTGAGCGTTCGCAACTGGTGACTGATCGCAGACTGGCTCATCTCAAGGATCTCGACGATCTGGTGGACACACACCTCGCCCTCGCGCAGCAGCGACAGGATCTTCAATCGCGTCGGATCCGCGAGGCCCTTGAGCAGCATGACGGCCTCGTCGAGCACGATGTCTTCGGGCAAGGCTCGCTCGAGCAGCTCTGCGTCGAGACCGCAGGGTTCAGGAGGCGCGGTGGGGACCATGCGACATCGTAGCGCTGCCGCCCCGCCGGCCCCGTGTAGGGCCAACGCGCTTCGGGATGACCCGCGGCGCGGCCTGGCGCGCTCGCATCGAGGGAAACACAAGCTGTGACGGCGTCGTCACCGGCCTTGACAGTGACCGTTACCGTGGCCCGGGGGTTGGCCCTATGGCTCACACTCAGGAAGGGGAGGTCGTGGCACGCGGCGAAGTTTTGATGCACGACGCACCCCGGCGACCGAGCCACGGTCCGACGGGGAGCCCTGCGGATGCGTGACTACCTGGTCGTGCTGGCGATCGCCACCCTGCCCGCGATCGGCAACTTCCTCGGTGGCGTCCTTTCCGAGGCAGTCCACGTCTCGCAACGCATCCTGAGCTTCGCGCTCCACCTCGCGGCCGGGATCGTCTTCGCGGTCGTCGGAATCGAGCTCATGCCCGAAGCGCTGACGGCAGAACCGGCGTGGCTCGTCATCCTCGCCTTCGTCGCCGGGGGCGGCTTCTTCATGGTCGTCGAGAAGATCATCGACGTCGTTCAGAAGCGACGGGGTGGAGACCCCGAGAAGACCGGCCCATGGGTCATCCTCTTCGGCGTCGCCGTCGACCTGTTCAGCGACGGCGTGATGATCGGCACCGGCTCGACGATCAGCGTCGGCCTCGGTCTCCTGCTTGCCTTGGGGCAGGTGCCGGCCGACGTTCCCGAGGGGTTCGCCACCATCGCCACCTTCAAGAAACAAGGGGTCCCCCGTCGGCGGCGCCTGCTCCTGGCGGCGAGCCTGATGCTGCCCATCTTCATCGGGGCCACCGTCGGCTTCTGGGCGGTCCGCGGCCAGCCCGACATCGTGAAGATGAGCCTCCTCGCGTTCACGGCAGGCATCCTCACGACCGTCGTGGTCGAGGAGATCGTCCCGTTGGCCCACGAGGGCGAAGAGGCCCGCGGCGCCGTTCTCGCACTCGTCGGCGGCTTCGCCCTCTTCGCGCTGCTCAGCGTCAGCCTCGGCGGTTGAGCGGAACCTAGAAGCCGGCCGTCCTCACGAACGGCGGCCGTCACCTCATGCAGGAGAGACCGCAGTTGGAGCTACCGTGGAGTTACCGGCCCCAGAAGCGGAGGTAGCTCGAGGGACCCACCGTGACGTTCCAGCGCTGGGGCAACGTCCTGGACGACGCCGCGGGACCGTTCGCGGAGCGCCGGGAGGCGTGAGGCTCCACTCACAATCAGCGGGTTGTAGGTTCGAGTCCTACACGACCCACCACCGGAACCCCGTCCCTGACGGGGTTTTCTTGTGACTCCGACTCTGCATCATGCTCGGTGGCTGACTCACGTGCCCATCTGCGTTCGCCGTCTTCAAGAATCATGATCGAGCGGTCACCTGAGACCGAAATCGCTCGGGTGTCATGCACTACACCTAGGTATCCGATTCTGCTACTCTTGGCATCTCGATGACACGTCCCCTGTCCCGCGCCTCCGCGAAGATCGTCGAACACCTCGAACTCGAGCAGGTGCTCCTGGTCACGCTCGCCGACCTGCGCACCCTGATGAACGATCTCGACGTGCGCTCGGAACCGAAGCTCGTCGCGAAGCGGCTCCGAGACCACGGATGGCTGCTCCCAACGGCGTTCCCCGGCGTGTGGGAGTTCGCACCGGGCGCTCAAGCCGGACCCTACTCCCGCGGTCACCCACTCCGGGAGGTCGTCGCCGCGCGCCACGCCCACCCCTACCTCGAGGTTGGCGTGTGCCTCGCGACCGCCCTCTGGGCTCATGACCTGGCCGATCGACTTCCGGATCGTCCCGAGGTGGCTGTGGCGCCCGGAGCACGCGTCCCGGCGGGACTCACGCGCGTGTGCCGCATCGTCCGCTTCCACGCGCAGTTGCCGTCGGTCACACTCCGCGACGCGCCCGTTCACGCCCTCGCGACGGTCCTCGTCCATTTGGCGGCGCGACCCGCCGACGTGAAGTCTTGGGGCGGCATCCTCGACGTCCTCCCAGACCTCGTGGCGGAGGTTGCCCAGGCCGCTCCGGACGGCGGCCGCCAAGCGCTCGAGCTCGAACTCCACGGCCGCCCAGCGTCCGTGCGAACCCGGCTGGCCTACCTGCTCCACGGCGTCGCGCCAGGGTGGGTGGCGGCACTCGCCCCGTCGAGCCACGGCAAGGTCTGGTTCGGACCGCGTGGTCCGCTGAGGCACCACCACGCCGCGCTCGAGATCGCCGACACGATCTTGCCGATGTCGCCCGGCGACCTCCCACCGCTCCCAGGGCTCGAGTGACACGGTCGACGCCGAAGCTAACGCCGGGCCACCTCGCCCGCCACGCGCCCGGCAAGTCGGCGCAGGGCCGCGAAGCGGCGCTGATCGACGTCGCCCAGGACCTGCTGCTCCGCGAGCTCGCCGACGTAGGCGTGCTGTCGACCCTCGCCTTCAAGGGTGGCACGGCCATCCGAAAGGTCCACGCTGGTGCATCGGGCCGCTTCTCGACCGACCTGGATTTCGCGGTGCGCAACCTCGCCGACGATCCGAGCACGGTGTTGGACATCATCGCCGAGTCCTGCGACGGTCTCGAACTCGGCGGCATCCGCTTCGGCATCGAGGCGCGTCGCGGCAAGCTCCATCTCACGTACGTGAGCGACCTCGTCGCAGGCACCGGCGCCCTGAGCTCGAAGCTCGACGTGGGTCCGCCGCCGTGGTTGATGCCTGAAGACCGTGCGTGGGTTCCCCTCCCCATCCACGACCGGTACGGCGGCCCGCTACCGAAGCTGCCCGTGGTCCGAATCGAGGAGACGGTTGCGGAGAAGATCGCGCGCCTCACGCGCCGCACGTACGCGCGCGACGTGTACGACCTCGTCTGGATCGCTCGCCAACCGGGCCTCCCGCTCGACCACGCCCTTGTGCGTCGCCTCGCGGTCCTGAAGTGCTGGGTGGACCTCCACGGACTGACCACAGCGCACCACGCATGGCCGCCAGCGCACGGGCCTCGCACGATGGACGTCGAACGCTGGCTCCGCCCTCGCGTCGCGAGCGAGTTCGATGATGAGCAGATCGGTCTGCTCACCACGCCTACCCCGAACCTCGAGGAGCTCGGCGCCGACCTGCCCCGGTACTACAGTTGGCTCGGCGAGCTCGATGACGACGAACGGTCGATCGCCGCCGGCGCCGCGGGGGATCGAGCGCTCGTGCTGCGACTGCTGGCAGAGCTACCTGGAGGGCGGTTGGGCGGCTCCGTGTGGTGACCGCGACCGCGGCACCAGCCCTCCAGCTGGCTATGACACATACGAGCAGAGACACAACGCTTCGGCGGTCGAGCGCTTCACGCTGACCACCAGCAGATTGAGTGTCCGATACGGCGCCTGCTTGATCGCGTTGCGTCCGGTACCCCAGCGTCGTGCCACAACGCGGCGATCCGGTGGACGCTCCAGGAGGCGACTCGGGCGCTCCGGCGAGGTCCGCGCCGCCGGCGGCAGACCGCGCTGGTGTCGCCGTCGAGCCGTGTGGGCCTGGTCACCCGACGCGATCGCGGCGCAGCCAGTCCAGGATCGCTCGGTTGGTCTGGTCGGGCAGCTCCTCTTGGATCCAGTGGCCGCAATCCAACGAGACCACGTCGACGTTCGGCACGAAGTCCTGAAGCCTCGGTGCTGCAGCGACGGGATCGCGCTGCCCGTAGATCATCAGGGCCGGCTGGTGGACGACGGGATCCGCCTCGCCCAGCACGTGCCAGTTGCGGTCGAGGTTCCGGTACCAGTTGATGCTGCCGGTGAAGCCCGAGGCCTCGAAGGCGGCCACCGTCACGGCCAGTTCGTCCTCGCTCATGACCGGATCGCCGAGCGGCGCCTCGGCTCGGGCGAGCTCGATGAGCCACATGCCTGGGCCCGGCTCCGGCGGCGGCGTGTTCTTCCGGAACAGGTTGCGGAGGAACTGCCCGGCGTGCTCGTCGAAGACGGCGTCGGCGACGCCGGGCTGCCGGTTGAAGTGGACGAAGTAGAAGTCCGGACCGAACGCGGCCTCCATCCACTCGATCCACGGTCGTTCTCCGCGTTCCTGGTACGGCACCGAGAGCGCGATCAGCTGCTTGACCCGCGTCGGGTGCAGCTGGGCCAGCGACCAGACGACGCTCGCGCCCCAGTCGTGGCCGACGAAGGTCGCGTCCGCGTACCCGTAGTGGTCGAGGAGACCGACGAGGTCGCCGGTGAGATGCTCGATGCCGTACGCCGACACCTCGGACGGACGCGACGAGAGGCCGTACCCCCGTTGGTTCGGGACGATCACGTGGTAGCCCGCGTCCGCGAGCGCGGCCATCTGGTGTCGCCAAGAGAACGCATGCTCGGGCCAGCCGTGGCAGAGCACGATCGGGTGGCCCGCGTGCTGGCGCCCTGCCTCGAACACCTCGAGCTCGATGCCGTTGACGGCGACGATCGTGGGATCCGGGAAGCCGGCGGGGTCGAACTCGTGGGCGTCTGCAGTCTTGAGGTGGGTCGGGGTGGTCGACATGATGGACCTTCCTTGGGAGTTATCTCGTGCTCACCATGGGTTGGCGGAAACCTCGGTCTCGGGCCGGATGCGTCCCTGACCGATGGGCATGCGGACGAGCACGCCCACCTTGCGTGGGTCGCGGCTCGGCCAGGGACGGTCGAAGAAGCCGGCTACCTAGTCCTCCGTGCGTAGGAACGTGCGCGTCGCCTTCAGCACGTCCGCCAAGCTCGCTTCGGGATCGACACCGTCGTGGTTGTAGAGCATCACGACCACCGTGTCGATGTCCTTCGCGTAGTTGAGGACCGAGCGGAACCCGGCGATCCCGCCGGCATGCCCCATCGAGTCTGGTTGGAGGAAGACGCCCAGACCGTTCGAACTGCTGGGGGCGGGTGTCGTCATCTCGACCAACGTCTCGGGATCGTCGAACAGCGCGCCGCCGAACAACCCTCTTCCGAAGGCGACCAGATCCGACGCGGTGGAGACCAGGCCACCAGCCGACCAACCCACCGATTCGTGCAGCTCCGTGAGATCGGCCATGGCGTCTCCCGTTCCCGTGTAGCCGTGCACCACGTCGATCACCGGCTCTTCGTAGCAATCCAGGAAGGTCGAGCCCATGCCGAGCGGCTCGTAGATGGACGCGCGATAGGCTTCTGCGAGCGGCATGCCCGTCGCCACTTCGATGACCATCCCGAGCAACGTGTAGTTGGTGTTGCTGTAGCTCCAGCGCGCCCCTGGCTCGAAAGAGGCATCCTTCCCATACACGTACCTGGCGAGCGTGTCGTTGGGGTCTCGTTGCACGCATGGCAGGGTCGGGACTCCTGTGGCCTCATCGACCACGATCGCCGCGAAGAGATCGGGGTAGTACGCCTCGTGTTCGACCACGTTGAACAGACCAGACGTGTGCGCCAGCAGGTGGCGCAGCGTGATCCGATCGCCGTAGGGAACTCGGTCGGCCACTTCTGGCAGCCACTGCGCCAGCGGGTCGTCCAGGGTCAACGCTCCGTCCTCGGCGAGCTGGAGGATCACCGTCGCCGTGAACATCTTGGTGATGCTGCCGATGCGAAACGCGCCCTCCGGCGGCATCTGGGTTCCGTCCGTGAGGTTCGCGAACCCGCTGGCTCCCTCGTACCGGTATCCGGGCGCGTCGATCCACACGACCATGCCGGGCGGGAGGCCGCCAGCGGTCAGGTCATCCGTCTCCCCTTGTATCTCGGCCACGACGTCCGGCGGAAACGCCCCTGGATCGTCTTGAGCGGTGGCGACGAAACCGGGTGCCAGAAGCACGAGGAAAAGGCTCATGAGATGCTGTCTGATCATTGGTTCTTCCATCGTTGGCTTGGGGAAGAAGTACTTCCCCAGAGGACTGTCGAGCGTGAGCGCTACGCTTCATCTCGTTCGACGGTATATCAACTTGCGGACTGTTCATCATCTCGTTCGGAAGCCTTCTTCTTCTGTCCTGATGCACCAAACGCAACGCCTAGTGCGATACCAATCGCCAGTCCAGCGCCAGGATTGCCCATGCCCGCGCCTATGGCGAGTCCAACGCCAATCCCAATGGCAAGGCCTGCCCCCATCCTGGTCGATCGGGCTTTGGCGTTCTCCTTCTTGATTTGATCTGAAGCGTTCATGGTGCTCCTTCACTCGGATCCGTGAGCCGTAGTGGATGTTGTTTGCAAGCGTTTGTTCCAGAGGTTGCGCGGGCCATGGAGTCGTCTCGGCGCCCTGCTTCGAACACCTCGAGCTCGACGCCGTCGACCGCGACGATAGGACCAGACGTTGGGAGGCTGAATCCCCAAGCCGGTCACTCCCGACGTCCCTTCGAGGCGCCGGTGGCCCGCCCGTCTGGGCCGGGTGCTGGGGTAGGGCTCGTTCGGTTCGGTCGGTTCGGTCGCGGAGTTCGGTCATCGGACCACCTCGCGCCGCCGAGCGTACGGACGGTGCCCGTGGCGGGACCAGGTACCGCGGTCACGTGTGGGCCTCTCGAGTTGTCCACGTAGGACGTTGGTGAGCCTTGTCGATACCGGGGAGCACCTGGCGATCGCTTGAGACGGCTCCCTTCTCAGGCCGGGTGCGTCCCGGCCCGATCGGCACTCGCATGAGCGCGCTCACCGTGCGTGGGTCGGGCTCGGACTGGCACGGCGGTTGGTGCGCTGAACCCGCGAACCAGGAGCCAGGTGGCGAAGGCAACCTCGAACAGGCCGCCAGGGATGGCCCCCCAGAGGCCCGCTCCCGCGACGCCGAAGAGCTCGAGCACGCTGCCGGTGGCGAACGCCGCGTAGCCGACGAAGCCCAGGCCTGCCAGGACGCGCGGAACGAGTCGTGCCCGGTAGAGCACCAGGCAGAAGAACAGGCTGCCGATCCCCAGGCCCGCCATCGCGACGTTGTACGCGACGAAGTTGATCGCGACCGCACCCGACACGAGTGCGATCGCGCCGACAGCCAGCAGCACGCCCTCGAACAGGCGCGTGGCGGCGTATCCGATGGCCACCGGTGCAGAGTGCGGCCGCAGGATCGGGAACACGAGCGCGCCGATCGCGACCACCGCGACCGTGTTGAGGAGCATCATGACGACCCCGATGATCAGGGTGGCGCTTCCCGGGGCTGCGCTGGTCGCCAGGGACATGCCGATGCCGTAGAGGAGGAAAGCGGCGAGCATGAGCGTGCCGACGGAGCGGGCGATGGTGCGGGGGTTCTTCATGGGTGCGTCCTCGCTACGCCGCGCGGGCTGCGACCGAGGGGCGACGTCCTGCGGTGGCCACGCTGCTGCGCGCCATGACGGCCCCGAGCCATCCGAACCACACGAGCTGGCCCAGCCCGAAGACGATGCCGAGCGACGCCGCGGCTGGGAGGATCGTGACGATGCCGGCGACGCCAACGATCATCCCGAGCCCGTTCAGGCCCCGGGGGAGCACCTTCGCCTGGAGGGCAGCCCAACTCACCAGGAGCGTCCACACGCCGCCGACGAGTTCGTTGCCGCCCCCCAGCCCGTCCTGCACCGCGGAGATCGCCATCCACGTCGAGGCGGCGCTCGGGTCCCCGGCAGCGTGCAGATCGATGACGACGTCCATCCCGACGTTGAAGACCATGCCGCTGGCCAGCACCAGGCCGGCCCAGACCAGCCCGAAGGCGGTGGCCGTGCTCACGAGTCCGGGGGAGGCGCCCTCGAGACGCTGGTGCAAGGCGATGACCAGGACCACCAGGGCGACGCCGAACAGAAGGTAAATGACCGTGTTCCAGACGTACAGCAGGGCGTGCTGATCGCCGATGAACGCCACCGTTTCGCTCGGATCGAGCGTTCCCCCCATGAAGGCAGCCAGGGCGGAGAACCCCACCGCGATTCCGAAACCGTACGCCGCCGCTTCGACGATCGCGGCCCATCCACCGATTCTCTGCATGTTCATGTTGTTCCTCCTCCTTGCCGGCCACCGCCAGCGCGCCGGGGCGCGATGCGGGTGACCGATACGATTGGGGCGCCCACGTCCCTGAGGCGCTTGAGCATGCCGTGCAGCGCCGCCTGATCCGAGAGTGGCCCGGTCAGGAGTGTGGTGCCGTCTTCCTGTGGCGTGAGCGACATGCCGTCGAGCCAGTCCCGTCCGTCCAGGTGACCCGCCACGCGGATCTCCCAGTGCTCCAGGCGACTCCGATCTCCGTACGGTGCACGCTCGTCGGACACGATGCTCCTTTCCGGACGAGCGGGGGCGCAACGACGCCGCGACCCGCTCGACATCCAGGAGGCTAGGGGTCGAGCGGTGTCACCCGGTAGACACGAAGGTGTGGAGCATCGGTGTGCACGGTGGTGTGGATGGGCGGAGGCACGGCGGCTCGGGGCGGCGTTACGCGTCGAGTAGGCCCAGCTCCCGCGCCCGCGCCACCGCCTCGGTCCGGCTCCTGACCTGCAGCTTGGCGTAGATCGTGCGGGTGTACCCCTTGATGGTGTCCAGTGCTCGGAAGAGCCGGTCGCCGATCTCGCGGTTCGAAAGGCCCATCGCGATCAGCGTCAGCACCTCGACCTCCCGATCACTCAACGCCTCGCCCAAGGGCGAGGGACCGAGTGCCGACGGAGCCGGGGCTTCCGATCGCGAATCACGGAGGGCGCGCCGACGGGCCTCCGCCAGAAGCCACCGGGCGTACGTCGCCTCGATGCCGCGATCGCTGGCGGCGGTCAGCAGACGGACCATGGGCGCGCCCGCGTCGAGGAACGCTCGCGCCCACCTCTCGGGCGCCGCCGATGCCAGGGCACGCTCGAGCGCATCGAGCGCAGCGTCGAGCTCGCCAAGCGCATCGTAGGCGAGAGCCTGCAGCGTCAGGATGTCGACGACGCTCCCGATCCGCCCTCCGACCTCGGCGGCACCCAGGAGCCGGTCGAGCCATCGTGTGACCCCTTCCACGGCGGCAGGGTCCCGGTCGAGCGTGGCCTCGGCGAGAAGCAGGCGGGCGAGGGTGACGTGCTCGTACTCCCGGAGGTAGGCGAGATCGTCGTGGACCGTCAGCCGACGCTCGTCCGCCCACGCCCTGGCTTCGGCCAGCCGTCCCTGCTCGATCCGCAGGCGCGCCTTCGCGGCCGCCAACGGCCGCACGTCGGGCACCGGATGTCGGTAGAACAGCCGTTCTCCCGTGACCAGCTCGTCGATCGCACCGTCGAAGTCGCCTCGGGCGGCCTTCGATCGGGCCCGGGTGTAGGGGCCGTAGCGCTGCCACGACGGGAACGTCGCGAGGCGACCTCTCTCGTCGCTCTGGGCCAGTTGTCGGTCGGCCGCGGCGTCTTCGCCACGCTCGTGGTGGATCTCGCACAGCCCGAGTCGCAGGACGGCCACCTCGGCGGGCTCGCGCGCGTCGCGCAGCCGAGCCCGCCGAAGCGCGTCGTGGTGGATCGACGTCGCCTCCTCGAGGTTCCCCTGCGCCACGACGACGTTGGCAAGGTACGCGGTGAAGGAGATCGCGAACGGTACGTTGTCCACCTCCCACATGTCCGCCACGGCACCCGCGATGTGCGCGCGCGCCTCGCCCAGGTCTCCGACAGCCCAACGGGCGCAGCCGACGAGCAGCTTGGCGAGGCCCCGCTCGAACGTCGGGCCGTCGGGTAGGAGGTCCAAGGCACGCCGCGCATGCATGGCCGACGCCGCGGCGTCGCCTGTGCTCCCGGCCTGGTAGGCGCGACCGTTGGCGACCGTGATGGGCAGGCGCCGTAGCTCGTCGTCCGCCGTTGCCACTCCCGTCGTCGCGAGGCTGTCGACCGTCTCTCGCCCAGCGTGCGCCGCCAGCCAGCGCTCCGCGTCCCCCAGTCCGCGGTCGGCGGCCTCCATGTCTCCGTCGTCCAAGAGCGCCCAGGCATAGCCGGCGGAGAGCAGCGGCCGCTCGCGCACGATGTGCTCGGGCAGCGCCCTCGCCCACGCTAACCACGTCGCGGACCGATACTCGCGGTCCATCGCTCGCCAGCGGATCTCGACCAGATCGGCCGCGCGGGCGTGATCGCGGGCGGCGAAGGCGTGCTCGATCGCTGGGGTGGGAAGGTCATGAGCCTCGTACCAGGCGCTGGCCCGACGATGGAGCTCTGGTACGGAGTCAGGCCGCTCGCGGTGCAACGTCGAACGCAGAACGTCGGCGAAGAGGTGATGGTATCGGTACCACGCGCGTCTCGCGTCGAGCGGAACGACGAGAAGGTTCGCGCGTTCGAATCGCTCCAGCATGGCCTGCCCCGTTGCGGCGGGGACTCCGGTCACGGTGTCGCAGAGGGAACCGCACAGTCGGTCGAGGATCGACGTTTGCAGCAGGAAGTTGCGCGCGTCCTCCGGCTGCTTGCGGAGCACCTCGTCCGTCAGGTAGTCGAGGACGAATCGGTGGCTGCCCGTGAACGACCCGATGAAGACGTCGAAGTCGTCCCGACCCTGCATGGACAGCGCCGCCAACTGGAGACCCGCGATCCAGCCCTCGGTACGCGCTTCGAGTGCAGCCACGCGATCCTTCGAGAGCTCGAGTCCCATCGTGTCGTCGAGGAACCGGGCCGATTCGTCCAACGTGAAGCGGAGGTCCTCCGCGCGCAGCTCCGTCAGCTGACCACCCGCACGTAACCGCGCCAAAGGTAGGGGGGGATCTTCACGCGTGGCGATCACGACGTGAACCTGCGGAGGAAGGTACTCGACGAGAAGGCCGAGCATCGTGTCGACGGCCGTACTGTCGATCGCGTGGTAATCGTCGAGCACGAGGACGAGGCTTCCGGCGTCGGCGAGGTCGTTGACGAGCGCGGTCACGAGCGACTCCGGCGGTGCCAGGCGCGGTGCGTCGAGGGCCGTCAGGACGCTCTCGCCGATGCCCGCTTCCACCGTGCGCAGCGCGGCGATCACGTGTGCCAAGAATCGAGAAGGATCTCCGTCCGCACCGTCGAGCGAGAGCCATGCCGTCGGACGTCCGCACCCGCCGGTGGCTTCGGCTACGACGGTCGTCTTACCGAAGCCGGCCGGCGCTGAGACGAGCGTCAGCGTTCGATCGAGTCCCTGTTGCAGCCTGTGCGTCAGGTGGGGGCGTGGCAGGCCATCGGTTCGAGGACGGGGAGCGAAGAGCTTCGTCCCTACGATGGACGGAGGCATGAGGGAGTATAGACGAACCTTGAAATGCGGGAGAACGGCTTGGCCACGTGAGGGACGCTCGTTGACAATCTGGGAGGGACGCCGCGGTGACCCGCTCGACATCAGGTTGTCGTCACCCACGTCGCTCACGCACTTCCCACGTTCGCCGTGGCTACAGTAGGAACCATGAAGAGCAAGCGCCAAGAGATTCTCGAAGAGCTCGAGGCCGAGTTTCATCGGTGGGAAGAGCAGCTCTCGAGGTTGAGAATCGACGAGATCACAACCTCGCGCCTACCGAACGGCTGGTCGATCAAGGACCTGATGGCGCACCTGATGGCTTGGCAGCAGGTCACCACCGCACGCCTGGAGGCCGCTCGGCGAGACGAGTCGCCGGTACTCCCCGAGTGGCTTGCAGGGGCGGATCCAGAGTCGGACGAGGAGTTGCATCGGTTCAATGCACGGATCTTCGAGTTCCATCGGGAGCGACCTTGGCCACAGGTGCATCAGGAGTGGCGTACCGGCTTCCTCAAGGTCCTCAACCTTGGGAAGGAGTTACCGGAAGAGGACCTTGTTGAGAAGGGAAGGTATCCGTGGCTGAACGGGTACCCTCTACTCGCGGTTCTCGAGGGAACATACGAGCATCACCACGAGGACCATCTCGGGTCGCTTCTGGCGTGGATCAATGGTCAACGCGGTGATGGGAGCCAAGAACCTAAGCGCTGAACTCTCGCGGTCGCCCTCGTGCGGGACACGACGCCAATCCGCCGATCGGGTGGTACTCAGCGTCTGCTCGACCTCTCGCCTGCCACGCCACAGACCGCCGAAGCATTCGGGCAATCGGAATCTCACGTGTCGAACACCGGTGGCCGCGACCATACACGACGACGAGCACGAGATGGACGAACTCGTGCGGGACTACGTTGGTATTCCGAACACACGTCGACCTCGTGCCCCTGCCGCGAACGACCGCGCATGCGGCACCCCGATTTAAGGCTGACCTAACCGGCGCTGCCCTATCCTCCGGCGCATGACACGCCTCGCGCCCGCTGCTCATCGCCGTTTCCGCTGGCTCGCGCTGTGCGCCTACCTGCTCGCGACGATCGGGTGGGCCTCGCACTACACCGGCACGTACGCCGCCGCCGACGGCGCGGTCCTCGAGATCGCCCACGACGCCCAAGGTCGATTCACGGGTCGTTTGCACACCGAACAGGGGACGTTCGCGCTCAGCGGGTACGCCGCCGACGACCAGGGAGGCGAGGGCGTCATCGAAGCCGGGCAGGACCGGCTCCCGTTCGACATCGCCCTGAGCGGCGACGGCGGCACCATCACGCTGGTGCTCCGCGGGAACGGCGCGCGGTACACCTTCCAGCGCCAGGCGACGGGTGCGCCGGCGGGTGGCGCGCAAGACGGCGCACAGCCGCCACCGCCGGAGACTCGACCGAGCACGGCGACCACCGATCCGTACCTCGGCAGCTACCGCGACGCACAGATGGCCGTCGTGCTGGAGGGTGGGGGTGGCCGCTACACCGGCCACATCGAGGCGAACGGGCAGCGGTACCCGGTGCAGCTCGACACCTCGGGCCAGGAGCTGGTCGGCACGTTCCAGGCCGGTCCGGACCGCTTCGACGTCCAGATCGCGCTGCAGGGCGAGACGCTCGTGGTGCGCACCGGCGGCGCGACGTACCAGCTCGCGCGCCAGCCGTCGGGGTCCGCCGGATCCGTCGCGTCGACAGGCGACGTGCCGGCGATGCTCGAGTCGCTGCACCTGCGCGCGGTCACGATCATGGACGAGACGGGCTTCTCCCAGCCCGTGCCCGCGCTCACGCTCATGGTGCCGCACGACTGGGCCGCCGAGGGCGGCGTCCTGTGGAACCCCCGGCTCAGCTGCGCAGCCGCGCCCCAGGCGTACTACCAGACGGCGTCGGCCGACGAGACGTTCCGCATCGCCACGATCGCGATCGAGACGTGGACCGTCGCCAACTTCCCGATGCCCGCCCAGCCGGAAGGGTGCATGTCGGCCGAGGTCGACGGGGTCCGCAGCTACCTCACCGCGTGGGTGTCGCGCGAGCGGCCCGGTGCCCGCACGCTCGACCTCCGAGACCGGCCCGACCTCGCCGCTCCCTACGCCAGCCTCCACGTCAACGACCCCGCCACCGGCCTTCGGATCTGGGTCGAGGCGGGCGAGATCACGTACGCGTTCGACCATCGCGGGGTCGCCGTCGAGGAGCGCCTGGCCGCCGTCGTCATCACGATGGAGTCGCTCAGCCCGACGGTCGACGGCAGCATGTTGGGGTTCCAGACACGCACGGCCTTGGGCCACGTCGTTCGCGCGCCCGCGGGCCAGCTCGGCCCGTTCGCCGTCCTCGCCGACACGGTCCTGCGCCTGGTCCGCGTCGATCCGCAGTGGCAGGCGCGGATCGACGAGCACCATCGGCGCATCGCGAACGACAACATGCAGTCGGCGGCGGCGATCCACCAGATCCGGATGGAAACGCATGAATACGTCTTCGACCTGGCGCAGCAGGGCGCCGCGGATCGGGCCGCGAGCAGCGACCGCGCCGATGCGAGGTTCTCCGAGGCGATCCGCGGGACCCGTCAGTACTTCGACCCGGTCACGAACGGCCCGGTCGAGCTGCCCGACTACTTCGACTACGTGTGGCGCCTCGAGGACGGCAGCTACCGCTTCACCAACGACGCGCTCATCGTGCCGTTCCGAGACTGGGGCGTCGACGGCCAGTTGATCGAGCGCGTGCCGTGACCTGATCCGCGGAGATGCTGGATGGGCTCGTGCTCGTCATTCTGTTCCCGATGGTGAAGGCGATCCTCAGGGCGTACTCGTCGCGTCGACGAACGGGCTGCAGATCGAGTCCTCCACGACCCGCCAGTCGCAAGGTTCATTCTTGGCGACCGTGCCCGCCCGGCGTTGGCGGCGCCGCTTCTCCCCGAGCAGGTCTTGGAGGGTGGCTGCGGCACCGGTCCAGCCGGGCCCTGCGACCGCGACGCCGTTGGCCATGACGTTCGTCATCCGAACCGCCCTACGAACCGCACTTCTGAGAGCGTCGGGCCCGGCCCATGATGCGGCCATCGGAACCGGAGCAGAACGCGCCGGTCCTCACACCGAAGGAGCCCGCCATGACCACCGCCGCAGCATCGCCGACCCCCTCGAAGCGCCTTCTCCCAGCAGCCGCCCGCGCAGCGTCCATCGCCGTCCTCGCGAACGCCGCGCTGTACGCCGCCGCACGCCTCGCCGGCGCCTACCCCTCGGGCACGATCCTGACGGGCGACGGCGCCTCCGGCGCGCCGAGCCTCGTCGCCATCGTCGCGATGTCCACGCTCGCGTCGCTGACGGCCGCGGCCCTCTTCGCCCTCTTGGTCCGCTTCATCCCTCGCCCCGGCGTCGTCTTCCTGGTCATCGCGGCCAGTGTGTTCGCCGGGTTCGTCGTCGGCCCCCTCACCTTGAACGTGCCGCTCGCCACCAAGGTCACGCTCGAACTGATGCACCTCGTCGTCGCCACGCCCATCGTGGTCGAACTCATGCGCGCGCTCCAGCCCCGCCTACCTGCCCAGGGTCCACGCCCGCACCGGCCGAACGCAGCCGCGGCGTGACCCACGCCAACGGCCCCGCTGCGGCGTCGAGCGAGCTCCACCTCGCCGCAGCCCCTTCGAGAGGAGCGGGAAGATGACGACCCTTCGACCAGGGCCGACGAGCGCGAAGCCGCGGATCGATCGGCCCCTGGTCGCCTTCTTCGCCCTGGCGTTCGCGATCGCCTGGGGGGCCTTCGGCCTCGTCGCCTTGGTCGCCCGCCAAGCAGGCCTCGAGAGCGCACAGACGCTGTTGGCCATGGCGGACGCGTACCGATTCGAGGGCGCCGAGCTCGGGGTCCCGCACGGGCTGCTGTACGCGTTGACGCGCCTGGCCGACTTCTCCTTCTCCATCGCCGGCGTCGTGGTGATCGCGGCCACCACCGGCCGCGCCGGACTTCGCACGCTCTGGAGACGACTGACGCGCGTTCGCATCGGCTGGGGATGGTACGCGGTTGCATCGACTTCCGGTGGCGCTGTACCTGATGGCCGCGGTTCTCGCCGACGCCCTCGGTTCGGCCGACTTCTCGACGGGCGCCGTCACCACCGCGCTGTTCAGCCTCCACGCCGGACTCTTCGTCTCCCTCTTCTTGCGAGGCGCCATGGGCGAGGAACTTGGCTTGCGCGGCTTCGCGCTCCCCCATCTGCAGGAGCGCCACTCGCCCTTCCATGCCAGCCTGATCGTCGGCATCGCATGGGCCGCCTGGCACCTGCCCGTGCTGTTGGGACGCGACGCGCTCTCGATCCTCGCGTTCGTGCTGCTCGCGATCGGTCTGAGTTTCGTGTTCACGCTGATGTTCAATGGGAGCGGCGGCTCGTTGGTTCCGGGCCTGCTGTTCCACGCCACCGTGAACTGGGAAGACGGGTTCGAGAGCGTGTTCCCCGCCTTGGTCGGGACGGAGTGGGAACTCGCGTCGACGCTCGCGCTCTTGTCGACGGGCGTCGTGGCCGCGGTCGTGGTGTGGCGAAGAGGTCGTGCGACAGCAGGAACGATGCGGCCGAGTCCGACGTAGGCACCGAACACGTAGGATCCGTCGCCCTGAGTCGCATCCCTTCCGTCGACCCGCACAAACCGGCGACGCGAGCCCAGCCACCGAGGAGTCCCCATGGTCGACCTGTTCTCCACCACGCCCGGCCTCAACCTGCTCATCGTGCTCGTCGGCATCGGTATCTCGATCACCGCCCATCTGATCGGCCACCGGGGACTCGACCGTCGGCAGGTGGCCGAGGTCGCGGCGATGTACTCGATCGGCATCATCGGCTTCCAGGGCATCGTGAACTTCGTCATCCACACCGTCTGGGCCGACACGGTCGCGGCATCGATCGGTTGGCCCGCAGGTAACCCCTTCCAGCTCGAGGTCGCGGGCGCCAACCTCGGCATCGGCGTCATCGGGTTCCTCGGGTTCTGGCGGCGCGACTTCTGGCTGCCGTTCGTCCTCGCCAAGCTGGGCTTCGCCTGGACCGCCGGCGTCGTCCACGTGGTGGACCTGGTCCAGCACGCCAACACGGCCGGCAACAACGCAGGACCGATCCTCTACTGGGACTTCCTGGCGCCCGTCGCGCTCCTGGTGCTCGTGCTGCTCCAGCGCGAACGTGGGACGGCGGCCGCCAGGACGGTGCGGATCCGACCCCTGACGGACTGAATCGCAGCGTGCCAGGGACCAGTGGCGCATCGACCAGAGTTCCGTGCACGAGGACGCGTGCGGTGTGTGAAAGCATGCGCCGCGCCTGGCCCGCTCACAACCCGAGCCGCGCCTGCAGGATTCGTTGAGCGACGAACACCACCAAGGGCACCAACAGACGCCGTGACGAAGGTTGCACCATGGTGACGGGCCACGGAGGTCGACGCCTTCCCGAGGAACGCCAGTTCCGCGTTCAGCCCGTCGATGGCCTTGGCGGTCGCGTCGACCGCCGCGTAGGACGCGGCGTCGAGAAGCCGGCGTTGGTGAGCGAGAACGGCGGCGAGCCGTTCGAGCGCGTCTGCCATGCGGCGCTGTCGATCGGCTTCGAGCCGCTGATGCGCCCCCCACAGCGATGCCAGGAACAAGGCGGTGACCAGCGCGGTCATCAAGACCAGTGTGGCCGTGAGCAGACCGATCACCGCCCCGCTCAGGTCGCGCGGGTACGTCACCACCCAGAGGTAGCCGATCACCAGCAAACCGAACGACATGCGTGCTGCGTGCGCGGCGAACGCGTAGAGCGGGCGGACGCGGAACAGGTCGATCCCGAGATCCCCGCGGTAGATCGCGTCGATGAGCCGCGCCTGGCGAAGCGTGCCGTAGGTGAACACGCCGATGACGCCCCAGGTCAGGAGGGGGACCGCGACGAACTCGAACGCAGCGATCGGGCCCGTCACGGAGTAGCGATAGGTGCCCGCGATCGGCGCAACGAGCGTTTGACGCTGGAAAGCGCCGAACGCCATGCCGAGCACGGTCGCAAGGGCCACCGGCGCCGCGGGCATGTTGGTGAGGCGCCAGCGCACGTCCTCGAACACGTCGTCCCGGCGAAGCAGGGGGCGGCTGGCCTCGAGCGCACGCTCGGCGCTGCGATCCAGGAAATGCAGCAACGCCAAACCGTACGCCGCGGTCCCGAAGGCCACCAGGTGAAACGGGAACACGGTCCCCACGGGGTAGCTCCCCACGGACCACTTGGCGAGCGTTTCGCCGCCGGCAAGGACCAGCCACGCGCCGAGATACGTGATCCACGGCGACCACGGCAACCGGTCCACACCCCGCTGGAGGCGGTCGACCCAGCTCGGCCGGTAGGGTCGACGCAGAGGAACCAGGGCAGCTTGGGCGACAGGCGAAGTCGTCGGCATCACGTGCTCCTCGGCGGTAGGTGCGCCGCAGAGTAGCGCTTCGGTGGTGCGTTCAGGTTCGCAGTCGACACGCACCCGGGGTAGCGTCTCGGGCGCTGGGACCGCGGCCGGCCGCCGACGCCAGACCCGGGACGTGCCGTGGGTCTCTGCCCGATACCGCCGTTCCCGTGATCAGTTGTCGCGCACGACGGCCGCATCGGAGTACGCGGTGGACGACGAGCTCGCTGGTCGGTATCATGTCCCCCACCTGCGCACTCGTTTCATAGCCCGACGGGCGGCTGCCGCGACCGCCCGGCCCGACCCTTCTACGAGGCCTCTAGGACGGACCTCACCGCCATCCATCGGTCGTCTCGTCTAGTCCTAGGCTTCGACGACGCCTCGAAAAGGAGCGCGCCATGACCGCATCACCTGATCTCGACATGACCGGTAAGGTCGTGGCCATCACGGGCGCGAACTCCGGCATCGGCCTCGCGACGGCCGAAGCGCTCGCTCGGGCGGGCGCGACGATCTTCGCCTGTGGGCGCGACGCCGACAAGCTGGACCGAGCGGCGGCCACCCTTCGCACCGCGGCGAACGGAGGCCGGATCGAGACCTTCGTCGCCGACCTCGCCAGCGTCGCTCAGGTGCGCGAGCTGGCCGCGGCGATCGCAGGTCGAACCGATCGCTTGGACGTGCTGATCCACAACGCCGGCGTCACGACCGACCGGCAGATCGAGACCGAGGACGGCTTCGAGTTGACCTTCGCGGTGAACGTGCTGGCGCCGTTCGTCCTCACCACCGAGTTGCTTCCCCTGCTGACCGCGTCGGCTCCCGCACGCGTGATCACCGTCTCCTCGGCGATGCACGCTTCGGTTCGGTCCCTCGATCTCGAGGCCCTGCCACGCACGAACGGCGACCGGTGGTTCACCGTCTACGCCCGCGCCAAGCTCGCCTCGCTCTTGTTCTCGAACGAGCTGGCGCGCCGTCTGGAGGGCACCGGCGTCACCTCCAACGCGGTGCATCCGGGCATGATCGCGACCGGGTTCGGTGGCGACGGCGATCTGGCCGGCGTCAACGCGTTCCTGTACCGCGTGTTGAATCGCTTCCTCCCTGGCCCCGAGGTCGGCGCGCGGACGCCGCTCTACCTCGCGAAGGCGCCCGAACTCGAGGGGGTCACGGGTCGGTACTTCGAGAAGGGCGCCGAGAAGGCGCCGAGCGCGTTGGCACGCGACGAAGCGCTCGCGAAAGAGCTGTGGGCGCGGTTGGAGAGAGCCATCGCCGCCTGAAGAACCCGGGGTCGGACCGAAAGAGTGAAGGCGGGCCCCATCCGCCATCTGGTGGCAAATGGCAGCGACGACACCGCCTCAGGCGCCGCTGAGATGTTCGCGCAGGCGGCCGATCGCGGCAACAAGGACGGGAAGATCGTCCGAGACGGTTGCAGCGATGATGCCCAAGGCGCTGTCGTAGTAGTGGTGCGCAAGCTTGTGGCGCATCGCGACGACTTCCCGCCACGGGATGCCGGGCTCGCTCGCGAGCACCTCGTCCGGCAGGGCGCCGACCGCTTCACCGATCTCGACGAGCCGCATCCGTACCGCATCGAACACCAGCGGATCCTCGAGTCCTCCCCGCCCGAGGTGCGCCCGGATCGCGTCGATCGCGCCCAGCACGTCGTCGAGACGAGCGACGTGCTCCCGTCGCGAACGCTTCACAGGGGGATCGCCTCGGCCAGGATTCTTTCGCGGAGTTCTGGGCGGAGCGCGCTCGACGGCACGACGTCTGCACGCACGCCGATCAAGCGCTCGACCTCCCGGGCAATCGCCCCGAGCGTCAAGATTCCCGTGCGCGGCGGCATGTCGACGAGCAAGTCGATGTCGCTCTCGCTCGTGCCGTCGCCTCGGACGACACTCCCGAACACTCGAACGTTGTGTGCCCCGTAACGAGCCGCCGCCGCGATGATCTCTCGTCGCTGCGATGCCAGCCGCCGCGCCACCGGCGTGTTCGGAAGGGCTGCTTCCGGCGCATCGACGAGTGCGGCCTCGATCTCGTACCCGGCCGCGCGAACGAGTCGCGTGAGCGTGACCAAGCTCGGGATGCGGCGACCCAACTCGTATGCGCTGACCGCGTTCTGCCGCGTGCCTGCACGCTCCGCCAGGGCAGCCTGTGTCAAGCCGGCACGGGTACGCGCCTCACGGATCAGGAACGCCGCGTTCATCTCCAGGTGAGGCTAGCACGCTCTGTAGATAATCGGGTCACGGCGCCCGATGCACCCCGGCGGGCTCGTTCGATCATGGCGAACGGGCCGACCGATGACGCCCAGGCGCAGCTCATGGCGCGAATGAGACTCCTCGTTCGGCATCCCACGGTGAGAAGGCGCCGAGCGCGTTGGCACGCGACGAAGCGCTCGCGAAAGAGCTGTGGGCGCGGTTGGAGAGAGCCATCGCCGCCTGAAGAACCCGGGGTCGGACCGAAAGCGTGAACGTGGGCCGCGTCCGCCAGCTCGGGATCTCGATCGGTAAGAACGACGTGCCACATCAGCAGACTGCCCCTCGTCGAAGAACCCCTTGCCGGTGCGGATCGTGGTCGGGTGAACGCCCCTGGTCATGCCACCTGGCTCATCCAAGCCGAGACGTGCCCCGCGATCTCGGCGTAGACATCACCGTCTTGCCTTCCGGGTACGGAGAACCCGTGACTCGCCGACGAAACGGTCCGAAGTGTGGCCCGGTCGCCGAGGCCGTCGGCGACGTGTTCGAGCTGACCGGCGTCCCCCAAAGCGTCCGACGTCCCTTGCACGAACAGCAACGGGGTCGTTCCAACCGACAAGTGAGCGGCGTTCTCCATCGCACCCTTCAAGGGGAACCCCAACATGATCACGCCACGCACATGAGGGATCGGTATCTCGGAATCCGCCAGTGACGTCAAGCGTCCGCTCATCGAGTGACCACCAGCGAACAGCGGTAGGTCAGGCGCCGCAGTTGCTGCCGCATCGACGGCGGCTCTGATGGTCGCGACCAGCACATCGTCGGCGTCCGTGGGAATGTCCGAGAACGGCACGAAGTCTCCGCGGTCTGAATACGGGTACTCGAACCGGAAGGTGGCGACCCCGGCAGACGTCAGCGCGTGGCTCAGGCCAGCCATGAACGGGACCCGGATCGTGGACCCGGAACCGTGCCCGAGGACGAACAACGCATGCGCCTCCGTTGGACGATCCAGAACCGCCGAAACGATGCCGACCTCGGGCGTCACCATGACCTCGATGGGCTCAGATCTCACGTCGGACCCCTCTCCACTCTGGCAACCACATGCTGCCCTTCCCTCCCGAGAATAGGCGCACGACCGCCTGAGACTCGGGTGGTCCAATCGACGAGACCCCTGAGCTGCAGGCGTGCATGCCGCCGGTCGATCACGGAGCCGACCCCCACGTCACCGCCTCACCTCTTCGACCGCAGCTGACTCTTCGGCGGAACGGAAACGCCCTTCATCGAGACCCCTGGCGCCTCGACGGGGAGGCGGATCATCCGTTCCAGACCCTCCGCGTTCTTCTCGGGAGAGGGCTGGAGGTCGTCCCACGCTTGGATCTGATCGAGCGTGCGTTCGGCCCAGGCGTCCACGGTGTGGAGGAGGCTGACGAAGAAGTCGACCGCGAACGCTCGGATGTACACCTGGTCCTGGGTGACGTTGATGCCGTCGATGAACTCCTGCTTGACCTGGCCGGCGAACGCTAGCATGTCGCCTGCGTCTGCACGAACCTGCGTGAGCGTGTCGACCGCGTCGCCCTTGGTCCCCAGCGGGAGCACGAACACCCGGAGCATCGCCTCGAAGTCCATCGAGAAGGGCGCGACGGGCGTCGTCATCCACTCGCGAAGCGCCTCCTTCCCCGCTTCGGTGATGGAGTAGACGGTGCGCGGCCGAGTCCCCGTGTACTCGCGCTGGCCCTCGATCAGGCCCATGCCGGCGAGGCGCTTCGCCTCGCGGTAGATGGCGCTCTCCGCCCGTGGCCACACGTAGCGGAAGTACCGCACCCGCTGTTGGGCGAGTTCGTAGGTGGACCAGGGCCGCACGGCCACCTGCGCCAGGACCGCGTAGGACGTCGTCGTCAGTTGCTCGCTCATGCTTCCACCTTGACATGCTCCTATTCGGAGTATAGCCTTTACTCCTCTTTGGAGTATATCGCCCCGTGGTGAGGACCACGGAACCGCTCAGAGGAGGCAGCCGATGACCACGACCAGCGTCGCGATCCGCAGCCACGACGGGACCTCGATCGTCGTCCAGCCCAGCGGGCTCCAGGACCTGGGGGACGCCCTACGGGGGCGCATCCTCCTGCCCGGAGACGACGGCTTCGCCGAAGCCACGCGCGTGTGGAACGGCATGGTCGCGCGGACGCCCGCGCTCGTGGTGCAGCCCACATCGGCCGAGGACGTGGCAACGATCGTTCGGTTCGCCCGCGAACGCTCGCTCCTGATCAGCGTCAGGGGCGGCGGTCACAACATCGCGGGCACCGCCATCGCGGAGGGTGGGCTGGCCGTCGACATGTCGCTGATGCGTTGGGTGACCGTCGACCCGGACCTTCGCATCGCGGATGCCGGGCCGGGTTGCACGATCGGCGACGTCGACGCGGCCACGCAGCAGCACGGCCTGGCGACCGTCCTCGGTTTCGTCTCGGAGACGGGGCTCGCGGGGCTCACGCTCGGTGGCGGCTGGGGGTACCTCACCCGCCGCTTCGGCTGGACCGTCGACAACCTCGAAGAAGTGGAGATCGTCACCGCCGACGGGCGCGTTCGCACGGCGAACGAACGATCGAACGCCGACCTCTTCTGGGCCGTCCGGGGTGGCGGCGGGAACTTCGGCATCGTCACCCGCTTCCGCTACCGACTCCACCCCGTGGGGCCGACGGTCGTCGCGGGGCTCATGGCCTGGGATGCGGAGCGAAGCCGCGAGATCCTGTCGGCGTACGCGGCGATCACCCGGCAGGCGCCGGAAGAGCTCACGCTCGCGATGGTGGTGAGGCTGGCGCCTCCAGCACCCTTCGTCCCAGAGGCGTGGCGCGGCAAACCCATCGTGGCCATGGTCGTCTGCTACACCGGCGACGACGCCCCGACGGCCTTGGCCCCCGTTCGCCGCCTCCCGGAGCCGATCTTCGACACCGTGGGCCCGATGCCGTACGTCGCGCTGCAATCGATGCTCAACGCCAACGAACCGAAGGGCCCCCACCGCTACTGGAAGACCGAGTTCTTCCCGGACCTCTCGGACGGGTTCCTGGATCGGTTCCGCGAGGGTGCCCTCGGTCTCTCCTCACCGCTCTGCCAGTCGGTGATCTTCCACTTGGCCGGCGCCGTCAACCGGCGAGCCGACGACGACGGCGCGGTCGGCAACCGAGACGCCCGGTACATCGCGGGGTTCTCGGGCACCTGGCCGCAGGACGCCCCCGCGGAGCCCCACATCGCGTGGGTGAGGTCGGCGTGGGAGGGCGTCCGCGGCTACTCCACGGGTGGGAACTACGTCAACTTCCAACTCGCCGACGACGGTCCGAACCGGCTCATGGACGCATACGGACGGAACTTCCCACGCCTCACCGAGTTGAAGGGCACCTACGACCCGGACAACCTCTTCCGGGTCAACCGGAACATCCCGCCCAAGGCGGCGTCGTCGTGAAGTGACGAGACGAGCAGGCCGGTCCGCCGGTGTCTTGGCCGCGCGGCGCTCTACGCACGTGCCTCCCAAGGGAACACGGCCCGCCTCGCTTCGCAGGAGACCACCATGTGTGCGTGACGCGGGCGGGCATCCTCGGTGGCTCGAGATGGATCCGGCTGGTCGCTGACGCTGAAACCGTACGCGCTTCGGCCCGATCTCCTCAGGCCTCAAGCCACCTGGTCCAGGATGTGGCGAACGTCGTCAAGCGGCTCGAACGACATCTCGCGCCTCTGCCAAGATCTTGGGTCCCAGGATCGGGGAGAGCGACTCGACCGTGACGAGCTCGACCGGTCGTCCCAATGCTTCCTCCAGCAGCTCCGCCAGGTCGAGGAAACGCTCGTAGGTCTTGCCACCCTCGGCGAAGCGAACCAACACGTCGGCACCAAGGATGCGCTGGCGTCGGACGAGCCAACACCGGCATGCCGCGAAGACATCGTGGTTCGGGACGCCGCTCGGCGACAGCCCGTACTTGCCTTCGTATAGTCCTGAAGACATGGACCGGTTCACCGCATCCGCGCTCACGCACCTCCTCGTGGTGGCGGACACACACGCCAGCCGAGACTGGTACGTCCACGTGCTCGACGCTTCGGTCTACGGGGAGTACGGCACGTCGGTCGTCCTGGAGCTTCTCGGCAACTGGCTCTTGCTGGTCGAAGGCGGCGATCCGACACCCGACAAGCCGACCGTCACCTTCGCACCGCCCGCTGACCCCAACCGGGTGGCCAGCCAGGTCATCTTCCGCGTCGCCGACTGCCGGAAGACGTACGAGCTCCTCCGCGGCAGGGGCGCCCAGTTCCTGACCGAGCCCGTCGACCGCGGCGGCGAGATCCGAGCCTTCTTCCGCGACCCCGACGGCCACCTGTTCGAGATCAGCGAACTGACCTGAGTCGTCCCACCAAGCGACGGAGAACCCGTCCCCGGTGAACGGCGTGGTGCAGGCGTCGACTCCGACCCGCCCACTACAATGCGCGGGTATGCGACGAACCCTCCTCCGCCTGTTCCTGACCCTGAGTGCACTTGTCCTCGCCGTTCCGGCCCTAGCCCAACGAGGCGCGCTCGAACCCAGCGACCCCACCCTCGAAACCGGGGAGCACTACGACGTCCACACCTTCGAAGGTTCCGCCGGGAGCACCCTCACCGTCGATCTGACGTCGGACGAGTTCGACGTGTTCCTGATCGTGCTCAACCCGGACAACTCCGTGCTGACCCAGGTCGACGACAGCGACGGGCACGGTCTCAACGTACGGACGTCGGTCACGCTGCCCACCACCGGGGCGTACCCCGTGATCGTCACGTCCGCCTACGCGGGCGAAACGGGACGGTACGTGCTCACGGTGACCAGTGATGGCGCCCCCGACGTGGACGCTCCTGCCGCCCAGCAGGCACCCGACTTCTCCGGAGCGTTCACGGACGGTCAGCTCACCGTGACCTTGGAAGGCACGGGCGCTTCCTACACCGGTCGCATCACGCTCGACGGTCAGGACTACCCGGCGACCGCCCGCGCCGACGGCAGCACGGTCACAGGAACCTTCCAGAGCGGCGGTTCGAGCTTCGACTTCACCGCCACCCTCGCCGGCGACACGTTGACGCTGCAGAGTGGCGGCGTGACCTACGCGCTGACCCGGCAAGGGACCGCACCACCCGCGAACAACCCGCTGGCGAACAACCCGCTCGGAGCACCGCGCACGCCGCCGACGAACGCCGCGCCCGCACCGGCCGCGCCTCCGGTCAACGCAAGCCCGCTCGTGCCGCGCGTCCAACCGCGTCCGGGCCACATCACAGGCACCGTGTTCGACACGCAGGGCCAGCCGCTCGCCGGCGCCGGCGTGCTCATCACCGGCACGACCTTCGGACAGGGCCAGCGCACCAGTTTCGAGACGACCACGGACGCGAACGGTACGTACTCGGTGCGCGTCCCCGACGGCCGTTACGAAGCGTCCGCCTGGGTGAACGTCACGTTCGACGGCTCCTTCTTCTCTCGCCTGCTCCACCCGCTGTCCGGCGATCCTCGCACGGCGGTGGATTCCACCGTCGGGGGCAACCTGGACTTCCAGTGGCGCCTCTCGGGTCTGACCGCCTACGCCACCCCACCCGGCCGTGACCCCACGGACTTCTACGGCGCCTCGATCGACCTGTCCTACTGCGGTCTGCCGGCGAGCGCCTACTGCTCCGCCGCGTACGACGACTTCCCGGCCACGGTCCCTCCTGCGGGTTCGACCGTGCGCCTGACCCTGACCCCGACGGGCCCACGCATCGACGGCTCCCCGGGACAGGAGCTGAACTTCGAGATCCCGGTGTCCGCGCAGTTGCCCGATTACCCTTCGGGTGCCGGGGGCGGGCGCCTGGTGCTCGGCACGGACTGGGAGTACCACTCGGCGGACATCAACGACATCCCCCTCGGCACGTACCTCTTGACGGCCACGGCGACCCTGCCGGACGGCGCCGTGCACCCCATGAAGGTCGGCCTCGACGCCGAGGGACGTGAGCCATACGTCGGTGCCGGTCACCTTCTCGCCCTGGGAATCGTACGAAGCGCGCCACTACACCGGCGGTGGCATCACGCAGCTGACGGTCTACATTCGGGATTGAAGCGCGGCGCGTGCGCCGTTGCAACTCACGCCGGAGGTGGACCCGTGGTCGCGCGCGCGGCACGCGGTCGAGACCTTCTCGAGCCTGAAGACGGCTGGCATAGAATCCCAGGACGGCCCAGACGACACAACGCGTGGCGGCTTCGACCACGGCGGGGATCCCCGCCCCCTGCGGCCCAAGGCGTGCAGCCGCCATCGAGCAGCGGCTGGTTCCACGAAGGGGCACCATGAGCGACGTCACGGTCATCGGCCTGGGCAACATGGGTTCGGCGCTGGCGCGCGCCCTGCAGGCGGGCGGCCACGCCCTCACCGTGTGGAACCGCAGCCCGGAGAAGGCGGCGCCGCTGGTGGCGGCGGGCGCACGGCTCGCGACGAGCGCCGCTGCCGCCGTGGCGGCGAGCCCCATCGTGATCGTCTGCCTGACGAGCTACGCGGCCGCCGACGAGGTGCTCGCGGAGGCGGAAGGCGGGCTGGGCGGCAAGGTACTCATCCAGCTAGGCACCGGTCTGCCACGCGAGGCGCGGGCGAGCCAAGCATGGGCACACGCACGCGGGGCGAGCTACCTCGACGGCGCCATCACCGGGGGTCCCGACACGATCGGGACGCCGAGCGCGCACATCCTGCTCTCGGGCGACCGTGAGGCACTCGACCGCGCCGCGCCCGTCCTCCGCGCTTTGGCACAGGCGCTGGACGACAAGGGCGAGGCCATCGGCCTCGCGTCGGCGTGGGAGATGGCGTCCATCATGCGCTACTACGGGATGTTCATGGCGCTCTTCCACAGCATGCAGATCTGCGAAGCGGAGGGCATCCCGCTGCAGGAGTTCATGGCGCAGCTGACCGAGCAGAACCGACCCTACGAGGCGTACCTGTGCGGAACCATCCTCGCGGGCGACTTCACGGAGACGTCGGCACCGTTGGAACTCTGGGCCAAGGGGATCGCCAACGTGGCCGCGCACGCCGAGGCGAGCGGGATCGACGTCACCTTCCCGAGGCTCGTCGCCGACCTCTTCGGCCGAGCGATGGCGGCGGGGCACGGTCGGGAAGAGGTCTCGGCGGCGTACGGGATGCTGCGGCGGGCGCATCCTTCGCCGGGCGAGTGAGCGCGCTACAAGCCATCAGCCGAGCCGACCGAGCTGCTCGTGCCCGAAGCGCTGCAACGCGCGAAGGAGCTCGTCGTGGCCGGTCGCGCCCGGGCTCAGGACCTGGTGGTCGGCACCGTCGAGCATGAGACGCAGCGGGGAGCCGGGCAGCCGGCGCAGGAGGGCGACCGTCGTCTCCGGCTTGACCGTGGTGTCGTCCAGCCCCTGCACGACGAGGGTCGGTCGCGGAAGTAGGCACGGTGCGACCCGCCAGGCGTGGCGGCCGGCGCGCCGCACCTCGTCGAGCGCCGCGGTGGGGATGCGCACCCCGTCCCGCACGCGCTCGCGCACGGCGGGGTCGTCGAGGTCGACGTCGCCCAGCTTGTCGGTGAGGTCGCGCCGCAGCGAGGGGTCGTCGAGGTCGGCGTGGGCGTAGGGCCTCACGTCGCCCAGGACCCTGCGGACCAACGGGAGCAAGAGCGCGCGCCAATCGCCGAAGCGGGTGAAGGGCGCGATCAGCACCGCAGCGTCGGCGGGTGCGCCGGTCCCGAGCGCCGCGATCGTGACGGAGCCCCCCAGCGAGTAGCCGACCACCAAGACGGGAGCTCCCGCCGCGGCCGCGGTCGTGGCCGCGGTCTCGAGCGAGCCCGCGACTGCGTCGCGCCACTCGGTCCAGCGCCGCTCGCCTAGCGTCGGCCAGTCCGGGCCGAACCCCGCGAGCAGCGGTGCCTGCACCCGCCAACCGATCGAGACGAGCGCCGAGGCGAGCGGTCGCACCTCCGCCGGCGTGCCCGGGAAACCATGCACCAGCACCGCCGTCGCGGGGCCTTCACCCTCGGAGAACGGTTGGTGCTCGAGGCCTGGGAAGGGCTCCATCGGGGTCATGCTGGCATGCGGTCCCCGGGGCGAACCGTGCGCCCGTACGGCGGTGGTCGCGCGGCACCCAGCGACGGGTGCTACCCTCGCCCCACCTCAACCAGGAGCACCCCATCGATGTTGCGCCGCTGACCTCCACGAACCGACGACGGCACGCTTCCCGGTCCCACCGACCGGCCGCCTTTCCATGGTTCGAGGAGGCCCACATGGCCACCATCCCCGCTCCCTACCTGCGCCGCATCCAACGTGATCTCCCCGGCACCGCAACCCAGCATCTCGACGCCATCACCGAGGGCATGGTCAACGACGTCGTGGTCGTCGACCACACGTGGGTCTACCGGTTCGCTCGGCACGACTGGGGCAAGCCCCTCCTGCAGCACGAGGTGAAGGTGCTCGACCTCGTCCGCAGGCACGTCGACGTCGCCGTGCCCCACCTGCAGTCCCTCGGCGACGACGGGTGCCGGTACCCATTCCTCGCCGGTGTCCCCCTCACCCGCCGCGCCCTGCTCGGCTGGTCCGAGGCCGACCGCGCGCCCGTCCTACGGTCCGTCGTCCGTTCGTCGCCCAGATGCACGCCATCCCGGTGTCGGCGGCGACCGCTGCAGGGATCGGCCCGTCGGATGCCAACCGGGACGCCGGCTGGTGGCGGACCTTCCACGCCGACCTCGTGACGACGCTGTATCCCCTCCTGATGCGCCACCAACGCGAGTTCGTCGACGACCTGTTCGGCCCCGTCCACGATGGGACCCTCGTCTTCGACCACGAACCCACCCTGGTGCACGGGGATCTCGCGAGCTACCACCTGCTCGTCGACCCCGCCGAGCGCCGGCTCGTGGCCGTGATCGACTTCGGCACGGCGGGCATCGGCGACCCGGCCGTCGACGTCGCGACGCTGCTACACGTGTTCGGGGAGTCCCTCGTGGCGCCTCATCTCCGCGAGCAGGGCGGTCTCGACGAGGCGACCCTGCAGCGGGCCCGCTTCTGGTGCGCGACCCTCGACCTACAGCTCGCCCTGCTGGGGCTCCGGCACGACGACCCGAGCCTGCTCGTGGCGCATGCGGGAGCCGCGGCACGCGACCTGCTGCCCAGCGCGCGCCCCGAGCCCGGACGCCGCCTGGTGTCGGATCGCTAGTCTGCGACCGGCACGTGCGCGCCGAGCCAGCCATCGAGCGCCTCGAAAAGTCTTGGTGTCGGCTCGGGCGACAGCTCCGCGTACTCGGTCACGCCGCCGGTGACGGCTCGCTGGAACAGATGGTTCGCCTCGGGCAGCGTCTCGATGGTGACGAGGCTCGGATCGGCCACGTTCAAGAGCGCCTGGCGGTGGAGGTCCGGATCGACCTGGACGTCCCGCGCGCCGAAGACGGCGAGCGCCGGCACGTGCAGCCGCGCCCAGTCCGCCTGAGCATCGTGCAGGAGGAAGAGTCGACAGGCGCCAATCGGTTGGTGTGGCAGCGGGTCAACCGAGTCGACGGTTCAGTCCGTCTTCGCAGCGGACCCGTCGACGCATAGGATCCCCGTGTTGCCGTCCTGGTCGGCGATCACGGTGAGCGAGGGCGCGTTGCTGTCATCGACGACGGTGCCACCCGCGGCAAGGACGGCCGCGACCCGTGCTCGGCCACCTCGGGTGCTACATAGACCTCGATGTGGAACCGCTGACGGGGCTCTGGTCCTCGTCGGCGCCCCCGAACCACAGGTTGGGTACGCGTCCCGTGGCGTCCCGGATCTCGTTGCCTGGGTACCCGTGGCCCTGGGCCTCGGCGTCCCGGTCAGCAGGGCGGCCCACACCGGCGCAATGTTCGCCGAGCGCGTCGTGTCCAGGCCCAGCTCGATCTCGCTGACCGAGGCCGGGTCCGCGTCGACCTGGTGGTCGGCGGCGATCTCGGTGATCCGGCGCGCGAGGTCGACGTCGAGCTGGGTCACCCATTGAGGATGTGTTCGGTCCCCTCCTCGTCGCGGTAGATAGCGTCGTCGCTGACCAGCTCCAGGTCGACGTACCCCGTGCCGATCGACACGCGCGGGTGGTGGCCGAGCGCGTCGCCCGCCTCGCCCACCGCGGCCACGAACCGTTCACCGGTACCGAAGTCGTCGACCAGGTAGCGGGCATGCAGTCCTTGAGCCAGCTTGCGCCAGTCCGTTAGGTCGGCCTCGGCGATCTGTTCCCCCTTGAGCATGTCCATAGGCGAGGACCCTATCTTCGATTCCGCTGCACGCGCGCTCATCGCTTCGTCCGCTCATCGTGCGAATGGAGTGTCACGGGGTCGTCGTGGGTCACGCGCGGCCTCAGGCAGGCGCGACCGTCTTGACCATGACGCAGTTCTTCAGGCCCTTGGGCCGCTCGTAGGTGAAGCCGAGCCGCTCGTAGAGTCGACGGGTGCCGTTGTAGAGGAACGAGGACGACATCTTCTTGGTCTGGTGCGTCAGGTCGTGCGGATAGCCCTCCACCCTTCCGCCGCCGGCCTGCGCGATCAGGTCGAGTGCACCGGTGATCGCGAGCTCCGTCACCCCCCGTCGCCGGTAGCGCCTGTCGACGAAGACGCAGGTGATCCGGTAGTCGGGGTCCGCGGTCTTGGTGGCGTCGTACTCCTTGCGGTGGTGGAGGGTGGGCAGCTCGAGCGGTGTGCCGTATTCAGCCCACGCGATGGCCTCCTCGCCGTCCATCACCAGCGCGGCGTGTGCCTTGCCTTGCTCGACGTAAGCCCTCTTTCGTGCCCGGTTGGCCTCCGCGCCCTGGCCGCGCTCGGGCCCGTCAGGATGGAACCAGATGCACCAGCAGCCGCCGAAGATGCCGTTGTGCCGCTGCACCAGCGCATCGAAGGCGGGCCAGGTGGCCGGGCTCAGAGGCGCGATGGTGTACGACGTCTCGGTGACCATGGCGCACCATAGACCGACAAGCGCCGTCTCCCATGCCAGCCGACACTTTGGCTGGTCGCGGGCGAAGCCGCGCTAGCCCGGCCGAGCGGAACCTGGCGCGCTCGCTGTCCGACCGCGAGACGCGCCGATCTCATGGTCTCGAACGCGGGTTCGCACGCCGAGGCGAGCGGGATCGAGGGATGCTGCGGCGGCCCAACCCTACGCCGGACGGGTGAGCGCTCTTCTGCTACCGTGCCGGCGCCCTGAGACCGGACCCCGCCCGATGTCGGATCCCTAATCTGCGACCGGCACGTGTGCGCGGAGCCAGCCTTCGAGTGCCTCGAGCAGTCTTGGCGTCGGCTCCGGCGACAGCTCCGCATACTCGGTCACGCCCCCCGTCGTCGCTCGCTGGAACAGATGGTTCGCCTCGGGCAGTGTCTCGATGGTGACGAGGTTCGGATCGGCCACGTCCACGAGGGCCTGGCGATGGAGGTCCGGATCGACCTGAACGTCCCGCGCGCCGAAGATGGCCAGCGCAGGCACCCTCAGCGGCGCCCAGTCGGCTTGGGCGTCGTGGGAGAGGAAGAAGTGCATCCACCCCTGGTACTGCGTCATCGTCTGCGCCAACAGCATCTCCGTGGCTTCGCGGTATCCCGAGGCGGCGCGCTGCTCGTCGGGGAGGGCGGCGAGCTGCCGCGCGATGGTGGCCCGCAGCAGAGCGTCGAGCTCGTCCCACGCGCCCGCCCGCGTCAGCTCCAGGGCTTCGCGGGTCATGGCGACCTGATCTTCCACCAGAGCTTGGTCGAGGCCCTCCGTCTCGAGCATCAACCGCTCCTGGCGCACGAGCCCCTCGAGCGCGTCGGCCACGGGCGGCGCGAGGGAGATGACGAACGCGACGCCCGGATGCCGTGCCGCGATCATCGGCGCGATCATGGCGCCTTCGCTGTGCCCCAACAGGCCGATCCAGAGCGGATCGACGTCGGCCCTCGACTGCAGGTACGCGATCGCCGCCTCCGCGTCGCCGGCGAGGTCACCGCTGTGGCGCTGGCGTTGTCGCCCTCCGAGTCACCGACGCCACGGTCGTCGTACCGAAGCACGCCGATGCCCCGCTCGGCGAGGAACGGCGCCAGGTCCGCGAAGAGGCCGTAGCCGGGCACACCGGGCACCTCGCCCGCCCGCGTCTGAGGGCCGCTGCCCGAGATCGTGACGGCGACGGGATGAGGTCCGGGTCCCTCGGGGAGCGTCAACGTGCCGGCCAAGACCAGGTCACCGCTGCGGAACGTCACGTCCTCCGACAACGGTTGGGCCGAGACGACACCGGACAAGAGCACGAGCATGGCGAAGACCAGCACGATCGGTGGATGGAGTGGGTTCATGGGGAGTCCTCTTCCTCGAGTGGGTGATGGCGAGACCCCGGGCGTCGTGGGTAGCGCGTCGCGAGCGCGGCGTACGTTCGATGGGCTCACCGCCCTTGTAGATCCAGGGCGGCACCGTCCATCTGCGGGTGCATGCGCCCTGGCGTGGTCTCCAACGCGTACCGGTAGGGCGAGTCCGGCCGATAGACGGGGCACGGGTCGACCGCGCACGTCTCCATCGCGTACGTGGCCAGCCATCGACCGTCCGCGTCGAAGAACGCGATGTCGAGCGGCACGCTCGCCCCCCGCATCCAGAAGGGGACGTGAACGTCCTCTGGGAAGACGAACAACAGTCCGTCGACGCCACCGAGCGAGGTCACGTCCTGAAGCCCTCGGGTCCAGCCCTCTTCGTCCTCGGCCAGCAGGATCCTCCAGCGTTCACCGCCGAGGCCGACGGTTCGGAGCGGCAGGTCCGAGAGTCGGTACGGCACGCCGGCGCCTTCGACGGCTTCCTGCAGCAACGCCTCGAGCGACGCCCCACCCGAAAGGGCGCGCCGCTTCCAACCCGGAAGGAGACGGTCGAGGACGAACGCCTGCCCGGCGCCGAGCGCGGCGTAGCGGTCACGCAGGCCCGTCGGGATCGCCGGCAGGTCTTCGAGCTGCGCCAAGAGATCTCGCCAGGCAGCGTCGGCCGCCACGCCCGGATGCGCCGGTGGATAGACGGCGAGGAGAACGTCCACGTAACGCGCCGTGCCCTCCAACCACTCGAGCTCCTGTTCGAGCCCATCCGTGCCCGGCGGCGCGACTGCCCGCCACGCCCTTCTCGAGTCCAGGAACCGCACGACGGCGGCGACCGCCTCGCCGGCGGTTCGCGCCGTCACCGCCTGGACGAGTTCGAGCCCCTGGGCCCGGTGGGCGGCATCGACCCGTCCGTACCCTCCAGGACCTGGAGGGTCGGTCGAGCGTCCGAGCCGATGGGGGCGTCGAACCGTCGACCGAAGGTCGGCACACCCTCCGGGCCACCCAGAACCGTCATCTGATGGGCGTGGAACGCCTCGTGGACGATCACGCGCTCGTAGAGCCCGGCGTCGAGCGTGAGCACACCTGGTCCCACGTACCTGTCCAGGAACGCCTGCAACTCGTCCTGTGCCGGCACCGCCACGGACCAGATGCCGTTCACCGGCCAGGCGGTCGCCGCCGGCTGCGGCAGGAGGTGCCCGGGTCGGCGGGCCACGCCGGTGCCAACGACCTCGAAGCCGTCGGGCGGTCGGGGATGGTCGATGAGGCAGTCCACCTCACCGCTACGGAGCAAGACAGGCGGCGCATCCGACCAGCCGGGCCAGACGAGCGTGCCATGGGCGTTGATCCTTTCGCGGGCAGCCAGGATCTGGCTCAGGTCGTCCAGATCACGACACGTCGCCTCCGGACTGGCCCACGCGAGGCCGAACAGGGCCGCGAGGAGCACGGCGATCGCAACCGGCGAAGGCCTCCGACGACGTTGCGTTGATGACGGTGTCCGACGTTCGATCTCTTCATGCCACATCGCGGCTCCCTTCGAAGCGAGCTCTGGAGGCGCCCTCCGACCACGGCGCAGCGAAGGGACCGGTCACCAGTGTGACCATCGAGACGGAGCGAAGCAGGGTGGATTGTCCCGTGCGTGCAGCGCCGACGGGCATCAGATCTCGCGTGCAGAAGGCGACCCGCGGCCGTACGGCGGTCCACCGCGCCACGCCCGCGCCGAACCGACGTACGGTGCGGTGGGCGCCCGGCTCGACGCGACGGAATCGCGCGCCTCGGGCTCACCGCCATCGCCGCCCGGTCAGGAGCAGACGATGAAGACCCGCACGCTCGGCACCAGCCACCTCGAGGTCTCGGCCCTCGGCTACGGCTGCATGGGACTCAGCCACGGCTACGGCACGCCCACCGACCGCGGCGATGCGATCCGCCTGATCCGCGCCGCCGTCGAGCGCGGCGTCACCTTCTTCGACACCGCGCAGGTCTACGGCCCGTTCACGAACGAGGACGTCGTCGGCGAGGCCCTCGCGCCCTACCGCGAACAGGTCGTGATCGCCACGAAGTTCGGCTTCCACTTCGAGGACGGGAAGGCGCAGGGCTTGGACAGTCGCCCCGACACCATCCGCAGGACGACCGAGGACTCCCTGAAACGGCTGCGGACCGACCGCATCGATCTCCTCTACCAGCACCGCGTCGACCCCGACGTCCCCATCGAGGACGTCGCCGGAACCGTCCGGGACCTGATCGCGGAGGGCAAGGTCCGGCACTTCGGCCTGTCCGAAGCCGGCGTGCGCACGATTCGGCGCGCCCACGCCGTGCAGCCGGTGACCGCCCTCCAGAGCGAGTACTCGCTCTGGTGGCGCGAACCGGAGGACGAGATCCTCCCCGTCCTCGAGGAGCTCGGTGTCGGCTTCGTCCCCTTCTCCCCGCTCGGCAAGGGTTTCCTCGCGGGCAAGATCACCCCGGACACCACGTTCGTGGCCTCCGACTTCCGCCACTCCGTCCCTCGCTTCGCCCCGGAGAACCGCCGCGCGAACCAAGACCTCGTGGCCCTGATCGAGCGCATCGCGCAACCCAAGGACGCCACGCCCGCCCAGGTGGCCCTCGCCTGGCTGCTCGCCCGGAAGCCCTGGATCGTGCCGATCCCGGGCACCACCAAGCTCGATCGACTCGAGGAGAACCTCGGCGCCGTCGACGTCGAGCTCTCGACCGCCGACCTCGAGGAGATCGACGAAGCACTCGAGCAGATCCACGTCAAGGGGAACAGGTACTCAGAGGGCCAGCAGCGCCTGATCGATCGTTGAGGGCTCATCGCGGCGATCAGGCGTTCATCGCATCCGGCTGTGCCGGTCGTACCAGGTCGAGACCGGAGTTCCGTCTACCGTTCGGCGTGTCGACGGCGACTGGTCGGCGGATGACCGCCCCTCCCGCGACCCATGGAGGTTACAGATGAAGCGCTGGACGATGATCCTCACCCCCCTGCTACTCCTCGGCGTGCTCGCTGCGTGTGCACCGGGTACCGCGTCCCCGCAGACGATGGAGGTGGTGCTGGAGGGCGCGAACGAAGTCCCGCCCGTCACCACCGACGCGTTCGGCTCCGCGAACGTCACCGTCGCCGGAACCCTGATGACGATCGACGGCGCGTTCGAAGGCTTCGAGGCGACGGCCGCCCACGTGCATGGCCCGGCGGACGTCGGCGAGAACGCGGACCCGTTCTACACGCTGGCCATCGACAACCCCAACACCCACTTCGAGGGCACCTTCACGATGACCGAAGAGCAGGTCGGTTGGTTCAAGGATGGCCTGCTGTACCTCAACCTGCACTCGGCCGCGAACCCCGGCGGCGAGATCAGGGGCCAGATCCAGCCGTGAGCTGAGCGGCGACGCACGTCACGATCGAGCGCGGGCGCTCCCTCCGGGGGGCGCCCGCGCTTCGTGCACTTCGAAGGACGCCTCGGGAACGCCTCCTCAGCCTCGCATGGAGCGTGAGAGGGAGGCGCCGGTCGTCGTGAGCGCACCAGCCAGGAAGCCGGCGGCCAGGAGCCCGACCAGGTCCACGCTGCGGACGCCGGTCCCGAACACGAAGGCGGCGGCTGCGATGCGAACACGGCAGCGGGGAACAGGAGCACGGACCTTTTCATGAGGGTTCCTCGTGCCCGGCGGGAGAGTAGCGAGCCAGCAGCTCGCCGAGACCGGGCAGGCTGGCGGGGGTGAAGTGATGCTCGTGCGGGAGCAGCTCCTTCACGAGCCGCATCGCTTCCTGGGGCGTGGCGCCGAGAAGGGCGTGGACGTGGTGTTCGCGGGTGAGCCCCACCTGGAGCAGGAACGCGAGGTAGCGGCTCTCGGACCAGACCGCCTGGTGGACGTGTTCCAAGGTTGGATCGAGCAACGCCAGCAGCGCTTCACGCCCGTCCACGACGACGTTGAGTTGCTCCGCGCGGAACACCCGCAGGGTCTCCTCTGCGCCGACCGCTTGCACCAGCCGGACCCCTTCGATCTCGACCGGCCCATACGCCTGGACATGCGCTTGGACGCCACGGGCGGCCGCCTCCTGAAGGGATGGCAGCAACCATCGCAGCGCGCCTGGGAACGCGTCGACGACGAGGCTCGCTTCGGCACGCGACACCATCGAAGCCGCCCGCTCGAGCACGAGGCTCGCCGAGGAGAGATGGTAGACCCGCTCGTCCGGCGGGGGGGCACCAAGGTCGGCCAAGGCACGGGCGGCGCGCCGACTGCGCAGGTCGAGGTCGATGCGGAGTGCACGGAGGAGTGCTTCGGGTGGCAGCGCCCGATAGGAGCGCGGTTCCCCCTCTTCGGCGATCACCGCACCCTTGCGACCCAAGGACTCGAGCGCCTTGTAGACGTTGGCGGTCGGACGTTCGAGCTCTCGCCCGAGGCGGTAGCCGGTCGTGGGCTCGTGGGTCAGGAGGCGAACGTACACTTCCGCCTCGAGCGTGTTGAGTCCGAGGTCGTTGAGCGAGCGGAGCAGGTCGGGCGAGGCCACGCCCGTAGTATATATCTATGTTACCCATGCCGTTCCGTGGACGAGGCGGGGCGTCACATGCGCGTCGCTCAGGCGTTGACCAAGAAGCCGGTGCCGTACATGACCGCGAGCCCGAGCGCGAACCCGAGGAGGTTCGGCGCGGACGCCCAGCGGCCGCCTGCTCCCTCGGCACCGCGGGCCAGGTACGTCCCCACCTCGACCATGACCTGCAGGATGGCTCCGGCGCCGATTCCGAGGAACAGCGCCGCCCAGTGCGGCTCGTACGCGAACGCGCCCACCCACGTCCCGAGGACGGCAGGGAGACCGGCCAACGCGGCCAGAGCGACGAAGGTCGTCAGGCGCACCGATCGCTTCGCGAGCGGCGCGGCGATGCCGATGCCCTCGGTGATGTTGTGGAGCGTGAAGCCCACCACCAGGAACGACCCGAGCGCAGCCTCGCCGATCGCGTATGCCGCACCGATGGCGAGCCCCTCGCCGAGGTTGTGCAAACCGATCCCCAGGGCAAGGAAGTACGCCAGCGCCGCGCCCTCGGGCCGACCGCGACGGCGGCCGATCACGAGCAGGATCAGGAAAGAAAGGCCGGCCGCGAACCACACCAAGGCGCCAGCCTGGAACGCCGGTGCGGCCGCCACGGCGAGGTCGAGACCCTCCTGCAGCGTGTCGACGAACAGGAAGGCGAGCATGCCGACGGTCAGGGCGAGCAGGAACTGCAGACCGCGGCGACCCAGCGTGCGCAGGTAGGGATAGAACAAGAGCCCGAGCGCGACCGGGACCACCCCGACGTAGAGGCCGAGCAGCGCGAACGCCAGCAAGCGTGCCCAACCCACCTCCGGCGACGGCGCCGCGACCTCGATGGTGTGACCGAAAGCGACACCGGAACGGGTGAGGACCTTGATCGCGTGCGCCTCGCCCGCGACCCACGGGTACGGGACGTCGAGGCGCGCCCGCTGCAAGCGCCCCAGCGGACCGGCCGGGTCTTGCGTGAAGCTCCAGTACGCTCCGTCGACCTGGACCTGCGCGATCGTGACGGGTTCGCTGCCATCCGCCCGCACGAGCAGGTGGATGCCGGCGTCATCCAGCGTGACGCGCTCCACCGTGAGGTTCTCGATCGGCGGCACCTCCGACGCGAGCGGCGCGAGCGGATCGGTGGCCAAGAACCACGCCACCAGCAGGCCGAGCAGCGTGAGGGGCAGGGCCGCCCAGAGCCATGCGAACCCGCGTGCAGCGCGTGTCGACACCGTGCTCATGCGACGACCTCGAAGACGCTCATCCAGCCCAGCTCGGCGAACTCCGACTGGTGCGCGTGGAACATGTACGGTCCCGGCTCGAACCCCGCGAACGAGAACTCGAGGATGCCCCGCTGCGCCTGGCACTGCATGATCGTGTCGACGGTCCGCAGTGTTGGCGTCAGCGTGGTGCCGTGGTCGTAGTAGTCGAAGAAGTTCGCGTGCAGGTGGAACGAGTTGATCGGGTCGAACTCGGTGAGGTTGATCAGGTACACCCGCACCGGCCGGTCGCGCTCGATGCGGATCGGTCGCTTCATGTAGGCGTGCGCGACGGTGTTGACCGCGTACACCTCGTTCTCGTCGTCGAAGTTGGTGTCGAAGCCGTTCATGACCATGACGAGCTCTTGGAAGCGGGCGTTCTCGGGTGTACCGAGCAGCCGGCTGCGGGCGACCGCGACGTCCTCGGGATGCCGTTCCGGATCTGGATCGATGAGGAAGGCGCCGTACAGGCCCTTGTGGATGTGGCGCTTCAACGGGATGGCGTGGCAGTGGTAGAGGTGGCAGCCGAACGGCAGCGCGTCGAACTCGTACGTGAAGCTGTCGCCGGGCATGATCACCCCGCGACCGAGGCCCGCGACGCCGTCCATGTACGCGCCATGGATGCCATGGAAGTGGATGGTGTGCGGGTGCGATCCACCGTTCGTGAAGTGGACGCGGATCCGGTCGCCCTCCGTGGCGCGAAGCGTGGGGCCCGGCACGCGCCCGTTGTACGTCCAGGCCGGGAAGAACAGCCCCGGCGCGATCTCGATCTCCTTGTCGACCGCGACCATCTGGAACTCCCGGAGGAGCCGACCGTCCGGCAGCCGGCTGGTCGTACCGGTATCCCAGTCGGTCAACATCTCGAGCGGATCGAAACCGTTCCGAACGGCATCGACCTCACCGACCGTCATCATCCCGCCGTCGTGCTGCATGGTTTCTGGCATGGCGCCGTGGGCACTCGCGTCAGCGGCCGCCGCGACGGCCGGACGGGCGAACGGCGCCAGGACCTGGCTCACCAGGAGCCCCATGCCACCGATGAGACCGTTGCGCAACAAGGCGCGCCGCGTGGTGTCCGGTCGCCCCTCTCGTTCGGGAATCACCGGCGACGAGGACGTCCGGCTCGTTCCCATGGCGTCTGATCGATCAGGATCGGGTCGGGGTTTCGTCATGCCTAAACATAGGTTTCGTTTTACCGAAATGTCAAGCGCTGGGGCACAGGCGCCTCGACCACGACACCGCGACGGAGGCAACGACCAGGACAGCCGGTTCGTGCACCCTCACCGCTGCCGGACGGCGTAGGTCAGGTGTGCCGCGTTCACGAACTCGAGGGTCGGATCCGGGCGCGATGTACCTCCAGCGACATCGTCACGCTGAAGAACACCTTCCCGGCCATCAGCCCTCGGCTCCGTCCCGAAGCGTCGCCTCGACGTACGTCGCCAGGTTGTTCAGCGTCTGCCGGCCGCCCTCGATCGCGTGGTACTGCTCGACGGCCTGGTCGCGCAACGCCTTGGTGGGGAACAGCGTGCGCATCTCGATCCGGGTCGCCGCGCCGTCGGACGCGAACGTGAGGACGGTCTCGAAGGCGTTCGGGTCGTCGCGCGACTCGCCGTGGCGCAGCACGATCCGTTCCGGTGGGACGATCTCGGTCCAGGCGATCCACTCCTGGTAGTCGGTGCCGTCGGGTCCATGCATCACGAAGTCCCACACCCCACCGACGCGGAACTCGAACGCCCGCGTGGTGGTGGTGAAGCCCTCCGGCCCCCACCACTTCGACAGGTGCCGGACCTCGGTGAACGCCTCGAACACGAGCTCCCGTGGGGCGTGGATGACCCGGGAGATCGCGACCTCACGGTCGGCCGTGTCCAATGGTGCCATTCGATCGGTATCACTCATGGTTCCTCCTCCTGCCTCTCCGGCTCGAGACCCTGCACGTACGCCTCCAGCCGGTCGAAGCTCTCGTTCCAGAACCGTTCGAAGCCGCCCGTCCACTCGTGGACCCGTCGCAGCCCGTGGGCTTCCAGTTCGTAGACCCTCTGCCTGCCCGCCTTGCGGTCACGCACCAGACCGACCTCCCGGAGCACGCGCAGGTGTTTCGACGCCCCCGGCTGGGTCATCCCCAGCTCTTCGGCAAGTTCGGTCACGGGCCGCTCCCCCGAGCGCAGGAGCATCAGGATCTCGCGGCGCTGCGGCTCGGCGATCGCGTTGAAGACGTCGGACGTCGTCGCTGCTCGGGCCATGCGCGCATCATATACCTATATCGGTATATGTCAAGACGGAGCGATCGGGGGGGCGGGTCGAGCACTCACGGGTTCATACTGGGCGCCGGAGCACGGGTCCGCGCCCGTGCCGGACCCCACCCTCGGAGGGAACCGCATGTCGCGCCCCGCGTTCGTCCTCGCCGTCGCTCTCGGCCTCGCACTCGTCGCGTGTAGCCCGGCGCCCGCCGCGTGCCCGGCGCCGCTTGCGCTCGCAGCCGCGGCCGGCGAGCCGCTGCCCGCCATGGTCGCCGAGCAGGTCATCACGCCCGAGGAGGGCGAACCGGCGACGCTGCGGCTGTTCGTGACCGAAGGTTCCTTGGCCATGTGCCCCGACGGAAGCTACGAGCACCGCTACACGGTCGAGGGGTACGTCGACGGACAGCTGGTCTCGCGCGACACGCTCCGTGACCGCGGCACGTACGAGGTCGAGTCCGACGGGTTCTCGTTCGCCTCGGCCGTCATCGAGAACCTGTCGTTCACGGGCAGGGCGAGCGGAGACGGCGTGGAACTCGGCTACGACCTCGCCCCGCACACGGGAACGCCGACCGTCGTGGAGTTCCTGTACGCGCCGATCTGAGGCCGCCGCGGACTTGAGCACCGGCCGGGGGCCTCCTCCGGCGCGGCCGGTCCTCGCCATGCACCGGCAGCTCACGCGCCGCAGTTCTCAGATCACGGTGTCGATCGCGGCGCGTAGTTCGTCCGGAGGTACGCCACCTCGAAGCCGACGCGCAGCATGTTGCGCAGCGACGCGTTGGGGCGGTCCGGATCCTCGGCACCGGTCTCGGTGACGAACCAGCGGCAACCGAGCCCGAGCCCGTCCTCGAGGCGCCGGGCCAGGAGCGCACCCTGCGCCCCCTGGCGTTGGTGGTCCTCGAGCGTGCTGCCCACGCCGAGCCAGGCGACGTCGTCCATCACGAACATGGCGCCCGTCGCCACGGGAACCGAGCCATCGTAGGCGAGGTAGGTGCACCAGCCCGGCTTGCCGACGATGCCCATGAAGAGCGGCTCGAAGGCGTCCGGCATCCCGAACCCCTGCATGGCGACCCGACCGAACGTGTCGGCATCGACCTCGGTGGCCGGCTCGACGCGCAGACGGGTCGGGACGGCCACGACCGGCCCGTTCCCGCGCCACGTCTTCGCCCAGGCGCCGCCGGCGGCGAGGCCGCGCTCCTCGAGCCAACCCGCGAGGTCGCTCGGACGCACGGGGCGGCGATCTGCACCGCGAAGCGCTCGACGCCGATGCCACGGTACAGAGAGAGCGTCTCGTCGAGGACGGCCTCGGTCGCAGGCGCGCCCACCCCCAGCCCGAGGACGCGGTTGACGAGGGGGAACGGTGCGCCCGCCATGGCGAGGGCGGTCGTGCCGCCGCGCGTCACGACCTGGATGCCGAGCTCCTCCGCGGTCGCTCGTGGGGCGCTGTGGTACATGCTCGCCCAGGCTCGGGCCTCCGCGAACTCGACCAGCTCGGCGACCTCGGCCGGGCTCAGGCCATGCCCGCCCCCGCTCATCGCGCGCGCGCCCCGGACGCGTGCCCCGCGCGGCGGTGCCACGTGTCGCCATGGCGGCCCACGGCGCGGATGCAGGCGACGCGTGTCTCGCTGCGAACGATCTCGGGCATGGGGAAGCCTCCGCGTGGAAGCATACGAGATCGTCGTCCTGCACTCCCGCGTCCAGGTGCATGCGCGGTGTGACGGGGATACGGAGCGTGGTCGGCGCCTGTGCGTCGTGCCGAAGCGGCGCGATCAGTCGTAGGCGGGGCGGAGACGCTCGAACATCGGGAAGTGTTCGACGTTAAGCGTCATGAGCGGCGCGTCGTACGCCTGGGATGTCGCAGCGATGACGTAGTCGACAAGATCGATTCCGCCGTGCGAGCGACGGTACGTCCGCAGCAGTTCCCCAGCGCGGCGCGCGATGCCATCCGAAACGGGGAGCAGCGTGAGGCTGCCGAGCAGCCCGGCGACGCTCGAATGCTCGTCGACCCGCATGCCGCCCTCGAACTCGACCCGTGTCAGCACACTCGCGCGGCGCCCCTTCGTCGGCACCGAGAGCGCAAGGTGCGTAGCCCGCTTGTCATCCCCAAGATACGCGATCAGCACCGACGTATCGAGAGGACCTAGAGCCCCAGATCGTCGAGCCCCTCCGAAGCGGTACGACCGCGCACGGACCGCTGCCACGCGGGCCAGTCGGGCGCCTCGCTCAGGATGCCGGCCGTCGCGACGATCGCTGCTCGCGCCTCGGCTTCGGCGTCGCCCAGATCGAGCGCGACGTCGAGGATTTGGCGGATGACCTCGGCCCGCGAGACGCCCCGCTCCTTCGCCCTCGCGGTGATACGCTCGGCCTGGTCCTCGCGGACGTACACCTGAGTACGCTGCATGTGGCTGCATCATGCATCGCGTTCGCCTCACCCTAGAGTTCGTCCTGACGAACGCCATCTGAAACGCCCAACGAATCGCGTGGATCGAGATGCCGCCCAGGCCGATGGTGACCGCCCAGGCACACGTCGAAGCGGAGAGTCGGGCGCGTCCATGCGTCGCGTCGGTCAACATGGACGCTGGAGGAACCCACGTGTTCGAACCACAGGCTCGGCTCGTCGCAGTGGCGAAGGAGTTGCTCGACGCGTTCAACGCCCATGATCCGATCGGATCATGGACTTCTTCGCGGACGAATGCGTGCTCGACATGCCGCGAGGACCCACGCCCTGGGGGCAGCGGTACGAGGGCAAGGCGGCCGTGCGCCGCGCGTTGGCGGGACGGTTCGAAGGGCTTCCGGACGTCCATTACGGCGACGACCGGCATTGGTGCAGCGGCGAGATGGTCGTGTCCGAATGGCTGTTGACGGGGACCAAGCCGAACGGAGACCGGGTCGAGGCGCGCGGGTGCGACCACTACGAGTTCCGTGGCGGCAAGGTCGTCCGCAAGGACTCGTACTGGAAGATCGTGGAGAACCCGTGAGCGACATCCATCGACGCCCGGAGGATCACGCGGCCTCCCCCACCGACCCCTCTTGCAGGGGCGAACCCGCCCGCCGTGAGGACACGCCATGGACCACGACGATCTGCGGGACTGGTCGAAACGCGCGGCCGACTGGGCGCACGACTACCACGCCAGCCTGCGCGACCGCCCGGTGCGCGCCCCGCCGCCCCGGGCGCCCTGCGGCCCGACTGCCGCCCGAGCGCCCGAGGCGCCCGAGCCGATGGAGCGGATCTTCGCCGATTTCGAGCGTCGTGCCCGGCGCCATGACGCATTGGCAGCACCCCCGCTTCTTCGCCTATTTCCCGGCCAATGCCGCGCCCGCCTCGATGCTGGCCGAGCAGCTGGCCAACGCGATCGCGGCGCAGGCCATGCTCTGGCAGACCTCGCCCGCCGCGACCGAGATCGAGCAGGTGATGGTGCGCTGGCTGCGCGACGCGCTCGGCCTGCCCGAACTTCCGCGGCACGATCCACGACACCGCCTCCACCGCCACCCTCGCCGCCGTCCTGACCATGCGGGAGCGCGCGCTGGCTGGCAGGGCATCGACGCCGGGCTTTCGGGCCCCCGCGCTGCGCCTCTACGCCTCCGCCGAGACCCATTCCTCGGTCGACAAGGCGGTGCGCATCGCCGGCATCGGCCAGGACAACCTGGTCAAGTGCCGACCGACGCCGACACGCGATGAAGCCCGGCGCTCGACGCGGCCGATCCGCGCCGACCGCGCCGCGGGCCACCTGCCCGCCGGCGTGGTCCTGCGGCGGCGGCACCTCGATCGGCGCCTTCGACCGCATCGCCGACACGCTCGCGGTGGCCAGGGCCCAGGGCCTCTATACCCATGTCGACGCCGCCTGGGCCGGGCTCCGCGATGATCTGCCCCGAGTTCCGGCCGCTTTGGGACGGCGTCGAGGGCGCCGATTCATCGTCTTCAACCCGCACAAATGGCTCGGCGCGCAGTTCGACTGCTCGGTCCAGTTCCTCGCCGACCCCGTCCCGCAGGTCCGCACCCTGGCCTGCGCCCCGCGTTCCTCGAAACGCTCGGGCCGCCGCCGGACGAGGTGACCAACTTCAACGAATGGACGGTGCCGCTCGGCCGCCGTTTCCGCGCGCTGAAGCTCTGGTTCATGCTGCGCGCCTACGGCCTCGATGGGCTGCGCCGCCGCATCCGCAATCACGTCGCCTGGTCGCGCGAGCTGGCGACCGCGATCGCCGCCCGCCGGGCTTCGAGATCGTGACGGCACCGGCGCTGTCGCTCTTCACCTTCGCGCTGGCGGAGGGCGACGCGGCGACCGAGGCGCTGCTCACCCGCATCAACGACGACGGCCGCGTCTACCTGACCCAGACGCGGCACGAGGGCCGCTTCGTGATCCGCATGCAGGTCGGCCAGTTCGACTGCACGCGCGACGACGTGATGACGGTGCTCGAGGTGCTGCGCGATCTTGCATAGACGCCCCGGTGTGGGCATTCACCGTTGACACGCCATCGTCGCGCCCGCAAGGTGCTCCATTCAGCTTGAAGGTGAGGCCGCGAGGCTAGGCGCGACCCATCGCCATCATCGGACCCGTATCGGCCGCGAAGGCACGCGTGGTCGTGGCACGGCCCGGTCGCTCGAACGCGCGCTCCCGCGTGCTGATGCCGTGGGAGCGCCCGCGTCGTCGAATCTCGTCTAGGCGATCGTCGCCCCCTACTGCAGCGAGAGCACCAACTCGTATGGTTCGTCGAAGTGGGCGGGGATCGACTCCCCGTCGCCGAGGTCGACCACGCGTGCGGGGCCGATCTGAGGAACCACCCTCAGCGGTCGTTCCGGCCGCCAGTTCGCTCCCGTTGACCAGGTCGATGTCGAAGGTCGCGCCTGCCGCCGATGCGGTCTCGTCGTCGAGAACCGCGGTGCCCGTCGCGTCGCGGAGCTGTACGCGATCTGGACGTTCGACGGCGAGGCGCTCAGTTCGAGCCCCACGGCGCTGTCGACGTCGAGGGTGAAGGCGTACCAGTCGCTCCAGGGGACCTGCGTGCTCGAGATGAGTCCTCGTCACGGTAACCGGCGATCAGGAAGGCTTCGACCGGCGTGTCGAACGAATCTAGCATCGAGAAGTTCTTCGTGGGCGGCGGGCTCGACGGCCGGGAACACGCCCGTTCAATACCCTTCGTGCACCCGGTCCAAGGACTCACCGTCTGCGACGATGGACGGATGAGGCTCCTCCAACGCGCCATCGGACTCGTCAGGCGACCGATGGCCGAGCGCCACGCACGTTGCCGCACCATCGAACGGCTCGCCAGTGAACTCGAGGCCTCGGGCCAGGAGCTCGACGGTCGGTTCGCAGATGTCCCCGACACGCCCGAGAACCGGACGGCCCTCGTTCATTGGATCGGGATCGAGCGTTTGGGCCAGCGGCGGCTCCGCGTCGCGCTCGGAGAACCGTTTCTCGACGACGGTCACCACCCCTACAAGCCCGACGAGACCGATGGCGTCGCCGCGCTCAGGCGATCGTTCTCGGACACGCGAGCCGAGACGGTCGACCTCGCCCACCGGTTGCACGAGGCGGACGTCGATCCGGCCACGACCGTGCGCCACAACGATCTGGGCGACCTCTCGGTCGCTGGCTGGCTCGCCGATCTCCTCCAGCATCCGGAGCAAGAGTCGCGGGCCAGGCTTCGTCGCTGAGCAACCGATGGACGCGATGAGGTTCGCCGACGGCGCCGCCCCCGATCGCTGAGCGACAAGTGATCGCCACACCGGCGATGCTCCTCGAGGTCCGAGCTCACGGCACAGCTCGTTCACCGACCGAGGATGGCCACCATCTCGAGCCGGACCCCGGGGCCGAGCGCGGCGACGCCGATGGTGGCGCGTGCCGGCAGGTGCTCTGGCTGGAAGAACTCCTGCCACACGCGGTTCATGGCGGGCTTCTCGGCCATGTCGACGATGTAGATCGTCGCGCTGAGCACGTGGTTGCGGTCGAGCCCGTGCGCGACCGCGAACTCGTCGAGTTGCCGCAGGACGTCGCGCGTCTGCCCTTCCATGTCCGCCCCCAGGTCGTCGGCGACGATGCCCGCGAGATGGATCGTGTCGCCGTGCGCGACGGCGAGGTGCATGAGGCCCGCGTAGGGCTCGGAGCGTTCGATCTTCGGCATGGGTTCCTCCGTCGCCGAGCCTATCGCCCACACGGGAACACGGTCCGGCGGTCAACCCACCTCGTCCGCCAACCCCGCCCGCAGCCGCACCATCTCCGCGCGCTCCTCGTCCGGAAGCTGGGGGTACGCGATCGGCAACCGCCGGAGGGTGTCGTGCACGATGTCGGCCACCACGCGCCGCATGTAGCGCTTGTCGTCGGCGGGCACCGCGAACCAGGGCGCCCACGGTCGCGACGTCGCTCGGAGGGCCTCCTCGTACGCATGCTGGTACGTGTCCCAATGGCCCCGCTCACGTACGTCGCCGGGCGAGAACTTCCAGTTCTTCTCGGGTTCGTCGATGCGGTCCAAGAAGCGGCGCGCTTGCTCCTCCTTCGACACGTGCAGGAAGAACTTGACGACCACCGTGCCCTCGTGCGCGAGATGCTTCTCGAACGCCGCCATCTGAGCCAAGCGTTCGTCCCACACCGTCGCGGGGTCGACGCGGGAAGCCGCTGGTTCGCCAGGATGGCCGGATGCACCCGCACCACGAGCGCCTCCTCGTAGTGGCTGCGGTTGAACACGCCGATCCGACCGCGCTGAGGCAGCGCCCGCACGACGCGCCAGAGGAAATCGTGGTCGAGCTCGTCGCTCGACGGCTGTTTGAACGACGTGACCTGACAACCGGCCGGGTTCACCCCGCGTAGGACGTGGCGGATGGTGCCATCCTTGCCGGCTCCGTCCATGGCCTGGAATACCAGCAGCAGCGCGAAGTGGTCGTCGGCATAGAGCTTCCGCTGTAGATGGCGCAGCTTCTTGCGCGTCTTCTTCAACGCCTTCTCGTTCGCCTCGCGGTCGGGGGCGTCCTCGGCAGGGGCGGTCGGTGCGTCGGCCAGGACGAACGAACCGTCGAACGGAACTCGGAACGGGCTGTCGGTGGGCGGGATCCAGGCCTCATCCATGCGCCAGGGTACCGGCCACGCGGTGCGGTCGGTTCGGCAGTGCCTCGTGCACGCCGTACGCTGCGCCCTATGGGCAACCTGACCGAGGCGGACGGGTACGGCCTGTCGGCCTACCTGTGCTCTCGAGACCGCGCGCGCCTGGTATCGATCCCGGACGCGCCCGGGGTGCTTCGGTGCCCGACCTGCGGGCATCGAACCGACGCCCGTGGCGAGGGTGTCCTCGAGGACGGGTTCGACGTCCTCCACCGGCAATGGGGGTTACGCGGCGATCCGCACGCCTGGTCGGCGCTGCGCGACCTCGTCGGCGCCACGCCGACACCGCCCGAGCGCGCCGCCGTTCGCGCGGCGTTCGTCGACGGCCTGCGCCGCGTCGCGGACGTCGACCTCGACACGGTCGAGGACGCCGTCGTCTACCGCGAACGGCTCGACCACGGCGGGATGTCGGGGGGCTCGCTGGACATGAACTGGTGGCGCACGAAGGGGATCCCGCTCCTCGTCGATCGTGCGACGGGGCGAAGACCGGTGGGGGATCGTTGAGCGTCGGCGTCGCCGGGCCTGCATCATGATGCTACGATGCATCGATGCGAACGACCATCGATCTTCCACAAGACCTTCACGAGAAGGCAAAACGGATCGCCCACGACACCTCGAGGACGTTGAGCGAAACGGTCGCCGATCTGATCCGCCGTGGTCTCGAGAGCCGTCCGGCAGCCCCGGTCGAATGCAGCGCGCGGACAGGGCTCCCCGTCGTGTCGATCGGTCGCATCGTGACGTCGGAGGACGTGCGATCGATGGACGACGACGCGTGACGGTCTTGCTCGACGCCAACGTCTTGATCGCCCTCCTCTTGGCCGATCACGTGCATCACGACGCAGCCGAGGCGTGGCTCGGTGACGGCGACTTCGTGTTCGCCACGTGCCCCATCACCGAGGGCAGCCTCGTCCGCCTGCTCGTACGCGAGGGACAGTCCGCGGCCGTGGCGGCCTCGATGCTGGCGGCCCTGGCCGTCCATCCGCGCCACGCGTTCTGGCCCGACGAGCTCGCCTATCGCCAGGTCGACCTCGGCCGCGTCCTCGGTCACCGCCAGGTCACCGACGCCTACCTCGCGACGTTGGCGCGTTTCCGAGAAGCGCGGTTGGCCACCTTCGACCGCGGACTGGCCGTCACGTACCCCGATGTCGTCGACCTAGTGTCGGTCGGTTGACGGGCTCACACCCGGCAGGCCCGCTCCAGGACGTCCAGGTAGCGCCCGATCACGAACCGGGTCGCCGCCATCACGACGGGTCCGGCGCCGCGTTTGGGCGTCAGGTCCACCCGCCAGCGCACCTCGGTCCCGCCGTCGTCGAGCCCCTCGAACACGACCACACCCAGATGATGGTCGACGGGAAACGTCGTCCACGACGGGTTCTCGACGCGGTACTCGAGCCGCCGGGGCCACTCGGTGGCGGTGATCCGCTCGCGCACGCCCCGCGAACCGACGCCGATACGCCGGGTGCAGCCGCGCCCGTCCTCCTCACCGCGCTCCTCGATCACGGGCCGTGGCCCGAAGCCCGCACCGCCGACCCAGAGCACGGATCGGAAACACGCCCAGGTCGTCGCCGGCGACGTGGAGACGCGGCGGGACCAGGTCAGGGTGCGCGCTCGACCCTCGGCGCCGGCGCGTGCGGAAGGTCGCACCGGCGGCTCGACCTGCTGGGACATGTCGTCATCCTACGCGGACCCTCAGAGCAGCGCCCACGGCTCGTCGGTCCGTTCGATCTCGACCGTGCACGGGTCCAATCGGCGCGCGTTCGGCCGTCCGATGCGCCCCTCGGCGAAACGTTCCGCCGTGAACTGGGCGCGGAGCCTGAAGGGCGGCTCGGGACGAAACGGGGCCACCGATCCGATCTTGTCCATGGCGCGTCGTGCCGCCTCCCGGATGACGGTCCGGGCCTTCTCGGGCGACAGGGACAGCGCCGGCGACACCGAAAGGGCTCCCGCAGCGTCGGCGAGCCCTTCCTTCACGACGGCCACCTCGACCTCGGGCACGAGCGCCTGGACCTCGTCCGCCGCGGCCCGATCGCCGCTGAGGAACACGCACGGCACGTGGGAGAGACCCGCGGTGTAGAGGTTCATCCAGATCTCGCCCACGCGCAGGTCGTCGACCCAGTAGCCGGCGATGCTGCCGTCGAACGAGTGCGCCAAGACCGCCCTCCGTGCGCCGGCCATCGCGTGGAGCCCCAGCTGGAACAGGCCTGCGAAACTCTCGTCGAGCCCGGCCGGGCCACCGTCGCCGGCCCCCAGGACGACCTTGCAGGCCGGATGCACGATCTCGACGTCCAAGCCGCCCGGGAAGTTGCCGTGCCCGTCCCACGCGACGACCTCCGTCGCACCCCCTTCCAACGCGCCCTCGACCAGCGCGTTCAGCTCGAGGGTGGCGAGCCGGCGGGCCTGGGCCAGGTACGGCGCGTACCAACCTCGCGCAACGTCCCACTGGCACTGCTGAGGATGGTCGACGACACCGGCCACGCCTTCGAGGTCGCAGACGACGTAGATCTTCACGGGATCTCCTTCGTGACCGTGGTTCGACCCTCGCGGGTGCCCTGACGCCTTCCCCTAGCGGTTGGCGGACGCGCGCGCGCTGCTCGTCGCACTCCACCCTCCCCCGTCGCCGCGACCACCTCGTCGAGCAGGGCCGCGTACGCCGCCGGCCGTTCGAAGTTGGCGCGATGGCTCGACGCCTCGAACACGACCCAGTGCTTCTCGGGCGCCTGCAGTGCGTCGAACCACGCCCGCGCCGGCTCCAGGCGGCCGCGCGCCTCGTGGCGACCCATGACCACCCAGACGGGAACCTCGAGCGCGGGGACCTGCTCACGGAAGTCGAGCTCCTGGAGCTGTGGGTACAGCCGGGCGTACGTGTCGGCGAGCCCTCGGATCGCGCCGATGCGCTCCATCATGCTGAACTCGGGCTTGAAGATCGTCGCGGTCATCTCGGTGCTGCCGTCGAACTCCGGGTAGGGGTACATCGAGCGCTCCGCGCCCACGAGGGTCGGGTACGTGCCGACGGGCTCGGCGTAGGGCGGCGGCCCCAGCGTCTCGAGCCGCTCGACGAGCGAGGTGTCGCCACGCGAACGCGCCCAGGCCAAGGTGTCCTCGTAGAACAACAGGTCGGTCTCACGGACGTCGACCATCTGACCGGTCGTGATGAGCGCGTGGTAGAGGTCGGGTCGACGCTGCACGGCGAGGGTGGCGGGGATCGTGCCCCACGACTGGCCCGCGATGTAGATGCGTTCGCGGCCGAAGCGATCGGCGAGGACCTCGGAGAGCTCGATGGTGTCCTCGACGACCCGCTCGAGGGTCAGCGTCTCGGCCGGGTCGAACGCCGGGTACGACTTGCCCGTCCCGCGCTGGTCCCAGGTCACGACGACGAACCGCTCCTCGAGCCCGGTGTCGAGCCGCATCGCGCCCACGTCCGTGCCGCCCGGCCCGCCGGCGAGGTGGAGCAGCACCGGCAGCTCCGTGCTGCGACCGCGGATCATGAGCGCCTGGGCGTGCCCGCCGATCGTGGCCGTCGTGAGTTCCGCGACGCTACCCGGCACGACACGGCCGTCGCTGCCGAGGATGGGGGCCGTGCGTGGCCGGGCGAGCGATCACCACCGCGACGGCCACCGCGACGACGGCGAGCGCGGACGCGGCCACCCATCCGCCGGCGCCGAGGGGTCGGGCGACCACCGTGCCGAAGCGGGGCGCGAGGGCGAGCCCGACGAGGGTCCCGAGCAGCATCGGCACGATGGTGAGCAGCCACTGGGGCGCCCGGCCGAGCAAGAAGGCGAGCACGTGGAGGGTGCCGGCGGACGCGGGGGCGTCGACCGTCGGGCCCCAAGCGCCGATGCGCGCGAGCTCGAAGACGGCGACGAACGCGGCCGGCGCGAGCAGGAGCGCCCACCGACTCCCGGTCGCCGCGCCGACGACGAGACCCACGACGAGGGCGACCGCCATCGTCACGAGCGCTTCGGTCGAGGTGACCGGTCCACGTGGGGTGAGCCAGGCGCCGGCCAGCGCGAACACGAGCACGGCGGCCGCCGCCAGCCACAGGGCGGGTCGTCCGATCCAGGTCGTCATCATCGAGTTGCCTCCGATCACGGCCGCGACGCACGTCCGACTCCGGCGGACGCCGCGTCCACCGCTCCGCATTCAGGCACGTTTCCCCCATCAGCGCCTGAGCACGACGTCCCGCTCGCGGCGCGGTCGCGTCGGCGCGGGCGGGCCCGGGGTAGGGTCGCCCATGCCCCAGATCGTGCTCGTCACCGGCTGCAGTTCCGGCATCGGCCTCGCGTTGGCCACCCACCTTGCGGCGAAGGGTGTACCCGTCTACGCCACGGTCCGGAGCGACGCGGACGCCGAGCGCCTCGCCCTCGTCGACGGCGTCGAACCGGTCGTCTGCGACGTGACCGACGACGCCCACGTGGCGCGGCTGCGCGAGACGATCCTCGCGCGCGGCGAAGGCCTGTGGGGGATCGTGCACAACGCCGGCATCGCCCAGATCGGACCGCTGGCCACGACCCCGCTCGACGACCTCCGCGCCGTGTTCGAGGTCAACGTCTTCGGCGTCCACCGCGTGACCCACGCGCTCGTCGACCTGATCATCGCGAGCCGGGGTCGCATCGTGACGATCTCCAGCATCTCGGGCACGCGGTCGTCGGCGCTCCTGGGGGCGTACAGCATGTCCAAGCACGCCCTCGAGGCGTACACGGACTCCCTCGCGAAGGGTCTCGAGCCGCACGGGGTGCACGTGTGCGCCATCGCGCCCGGCAACTACCAGTCGGAGATCGAACGGAACGCGCTCGGGCGCTTCGGGCTGCCGACCGGCGCGAGCGGCGATCCCCAGGCTTCGCTCCCCGAAGACCTCGACCCGTCGCGGTCGCAGTACCCGGGTCCCGAGCCCGTCGCGGTCGCATGCCACGCGGCGCTCTTCGACGAGGCGCCACTGGAGCGCTACCTGGTCGTGCCGAACGTCGAAGAAGCCGACACCACCCTGGCGCAAGCGGCGCACGAGTGGGCGAGGCTCAACGCGTCCACGCCCTATCGGTGGTCGTCGGAGCGGCTCGTCGCCGAGGTGGAGGGGCGATGACGCCGGCCACGCGCTCGTCCGTGCCTGGCGCGTCTCATGCCAACGGCTCGTCGAAACGCTGCAGTTCGACCAGGTAGCCGTTCGGATCGCGGAAGAAGCACGAGACGCAGCCGTAGCGGTCGCTGTGCGCGGGTGCGCTCTCGCCCACGCCGCCCGCGGCCACCACCGCCGCGTACGCCGCCTCGACGTCGTCGACGAGGAGCGTCAGCACCACGCGGACGTCCGTCGGCACGGCGTACCCCCGGTCGCAGAAGCCGAGGTACGCGCCGGCGGTCGTGGCGTACAGCCGGCACGTCCCCTGGTCGCGGGCGAGCGCCAGACCGAGCACCCCCTCGTAGAAGGCAGCGGTGGCCGCGAGGTCGGCGGTGGGCAGGAAGGTGATCTGGGCGGTGGGGCGCAGGGACGCGGCCATGACGCAGGGTACGCGCCGGCCAGCGAGCCACGCTCCCCCCCCCCCCCCCCCCCCCCCCCCCCCCCCCCCCCCCACCCCGCTCCCCCCCCCCCCCCCCCCCCCCCCCCACGCCCCCCCGCCCCCCCCCCCCCCCCCCCGCGCGTAGACGCCACCCGGGCAGGCGGCGGCGGTAGGCCAGGCCCGCCACCCGACGCGGACGCTGCGCGCGATCGTGGCCGCCGTCGTACCGGCAGACGTCGTCCCAGAGGTGTCGGGTGTCGTGGACGGCGACGGCGACGCCTGCGCCGGCAGGACGTGGAGGTCGGCGTGTAGTTGGCGTGCCCGCTCGGCTCCTCGATGTCGCACCGGAGGCGGGCAGGCGGCCGGAGTCGGCGCGGCCGACGTCCCAGCACGTCGCACCGCCGACGGCCCCCGTGGGGCGCGGGGGCGTCCGGCGGGGGCGCCCCGGGCCGCCGGCCCCCGCCCCGCCCCCCCCCCCCCCCCCCCCCTCCCCCCCCCCCCCCCCCCCCCCCCCCCCCCCCCCCTGGGAGACATCCGTACCCGGCGCGTCGTCGGCACGCCATGGTGGGCCTCACTCCCCCGATCCAGACGGGAGTCGGCTCGCGGTCGTCGGCGCGGGAACCGACGCCGGCACCCACGCGATCTCGTCGAGGTAGACGCCCCCTGCGACCTCGCCCTCGAAGACGAAGCGGATGGCGGTCAGGGCAGCCGGATCGAACCGGGGGTCGACGCGCTCGAAAACCGTCAGCGGCACGTGGTAGGTCTGCAAGACGACCTCCTCCGGGTCGATCCCGCCGGGGAAGCCGTGGAGGCCGTAGAGCCAACGCGCCTTCACGAGGTGGGCGGGCAGCGGCGCGACGAGCGGGGCGGCGTCGCTCAGCGCCATCCGGACCGTCGACCCGTCCGCGGTCGCGAGCTCGAGGAGGACGTCGGCAGGCCCACCGGCCCCGGGCACGTTCGCCAACGCGAAGGTCAGGGCGTGATCGAGCCTGGGTGACCCGCGCGCGGCGTCCACGGGCGCCAGGAGGATCTCATGGGTCGCCCCGGTTCCGGCGGCCCAGGTCAGGCGCAGCGCTCGGTTCCCTTGTTCACGCCGGCCGTCGCGCTGCAGCAGAGGTTCGCTGCGAGCGCCACCCTCCTCGAAGTCCTCCAGAACGACGGTCGCGGCCTCGTGCAGCTGCGTCACCAGACGCCCTTCACCGCCGGGCGACGGGTTCCGGAACGGCGCCAGCGAACCGGCCTGGTCGCGCACGCTGGCATCCAAGAAGCTCGTCACGAGGGCCTTGGCGATCCGTTGCTGCGCGTCCTCCGAGAGTAGGGGTGCGCGGTTCAGCAGGAGCGAGTTGAAGAGCCCACGGTCGCTCGAACCCCACACGCCGTTGAACTGACCGTGGTTGGCCCGGTAGACGTAGGCGAGCGCCTTGACGCCCTCGCCGCCGACCACGGCACGGTTGTACTGGGCCTGGCCGTAGAGCATGAACGTGTCGGCGTCGTGGCCACCTGCCAACAGGAGGTAATCGGCGTCCATCATCGCCGGCTTGCGTCCACCCGCGCCCTCGTAGGCGTCGGAGGGCGCGATCGCGACCACGGTCTGGATGCCGAAACCGAAGTCGCTGGGCGACGAGACGCGGCCGACCGGCTCCAGGGCGTGTCGGTTCAGGTGCGCGGCCCACGCCACCGCCTCGCCGCCGCGCGAGTGACCGATGAGGGCCACCCGGCCGAGGTCGACCCGGCCCGAGAACACGTTCATGGGCGTCGCGCTCCAGCGCCGCCACTGCTGCAGGTGCTGCAGCACCATCCAGGCGCGCAGCGGCATCTCCGCGAAGTCGCCGTCGAAGAACATCAAGCCGTTGAGGAAGTTCTGGTCGATCGCCGCGACCACGTACCCGTGGCTGGCCAAGTGCTCGCCGAGGTACGCGTACCCCGGCTCCGAGGCTTCGCTCATGGCGTGGTTGCCGTGCACCACGAGCACGAGCGGGAACGGACCTTCGCCCTCCGGGTACCAGACGAGCCCGTTCAGCGGTAGCGCGGTGAAGTCGAAGCCCCAGTACCATCGGAAGAACGACCCTGCCAAGCCGCCGTAGCCGCCGAAGATCGGGGAGCCGTCCACGGGCGAGGTGAGCAGATCGGCGCCGGCGCCGTACTCGGGTCGGCGGGTGCTGGTCCCGCTGCCGTAGCTGAGCGTCCGGACGACGAAAGGCCCAGGGGTTCCGGCGTCCACGAGGACGCTCGACGCCGCGCCGCCGACCGGCCCGTCGACCAGGTAACCGTCGAAGCCCGCGTCCGCCACCCACAGGACGAAGGCCAGGACCAGGACACCCGGCCCTGCCAGCAGCGCGCGTCCGGGCGGCACGCGTGCGACCGGGTCGGCGGGCCAGGGCGACGGCCACGAACGTCAGGCCGGCCAGCACGATGGCGATCTCGCCGACGACGGGCAGCGCGATCTGCTTCAGGAAGCTCTGCGGCCAGAGCGCGTCGCCCGCCATGTACACGGACGCGCCCACGATCCGGCCGACGGGCACGGGCGGGACGGCGTCGAGGGTGGCCAGGCCGCGGTCGAACCGGAGGCGACGGAAGACCCTCCGAAGGGTCGACCACACCAGGAGCACGAGGCCTTCGCCGGCGGACACGAACGCGAACCCGAGGAAGCCCATGACCAACGCCACGAAGAGGCGCGGTACGCCGAAGTCGAACTCGACGGCCAGGAGCGCGGAGACGACGATCGCGCCCAGGAGAAGGCCGCGGCCCAGCGCCTTCGAGGCGACCACGGCGGTCGGCGAGACTCGGTCGATGCGTGGGACGGTGGGCGCGATGGTCGTCGCGAGGGCGGCGTGTCGAGGGGACGCCACGGCGGCACTCTCTCTCCCGGCGCCCACGAGCATAAGGCGTGCGGCACCGGGACGTTCTCTCGGCGGCGTTCACCGACGGACGCCCCCTTGGGCGGTCGACCGCGGCGGGTTACGGGTGCTGGAGCGTCACGGGACCGACAGCTACCCGGCCCGGAACATGCGGCACGTTTCGTTCGACCACGTCTTGATCGGAGCGCTCCCCGAGGTCGGCCTGGTGCACCGCCACCCCGGCCTCGTCCCGTGAAACGTGCGGGTTCAGGCACTCGCCCATGCCCAGGCGCGGTTGTCGTCGGTCCACCACTCGGTATGGCGTCGCCAGTACGCGCACCCCTCGCAGGTCCTCGTGCTCATCGGTCCCCACCCCCCAGCAGCACGACCACGGTACGGGTGCTCGGTGTACAGGTCGGCGACAGACGGCACACGGGTCGTACACACGGTCACGAGACGGCGTGGCGGCACGCGCTCGACCCTCAGCGGTCCCCCACCGTGCCGTCCGAAGACGACGAGCGACGGTCGGTGACCGAGGTCGTGGGCAGGGTCGTCGTCGGGATCCAGGTCGAGCTCCACGTCGTCGCCCACCGTCCGCAGGCGCACCCACGCCAGCGGCGCGCCGCCTTGGACCGTGGCGAGGGCGCCCACGCCCAGGCGACCCCGGTTCGCGTGCGCGCCGCGCAGCCACAGCCGCAACGGACCGAAGACGAGGTACCCCTCCAGCGCGCCGCCGTCGTCGAGCGTGACGACCAGCCGACAGAGCAGATCGCCTTCCCGGGCCTCGAACGCGCCGGCGAGCGTGGGTTGCGTGCGTCGACCGCGAGCCACGATGGGGTCCTCCCGACCGTGCGGATCGTCCAGCCAGCCTCAGGCTCCGCCGAACGTCATGCGCCGGACCGTCGCCGCGTGGGCCGCGCCGGCCGACCCGAGCGCCGGGGAGGTCCGGCGCTCGGGAGGCGCGTGCGCTCAGGCCCGAGCCGGGGGGGCCATCCCCTGCGTCATTCGCCCATCCTCGCCAAGGTGGCCTCGAGCGCGGCGATCTGCTCGCTCTGGGCCTGGACCAACGCGTAGAGCCCCTGGATCGAGGCCAAGGCGACACCTTGCGCGTCGACGGTGTTGATCGTGGTGTCGTCGTCGCCGAGGCCGAAGGCGGCGTGGAAGTCCTGCGCCGTCGGACCGACATGGGTGGTGCCGCTGACGTCGCCCTTCATCGTCCAAGAGGTCACCGGCATCTCGGACAACCGATCGAGCAACCACTCGGGATCGACGGGGGCGAAGTCCTCCTTGAGGTTCCGGTCCGACGTGCACGACCAACCGGCACCGCCCGCGAACGAGCAGGTTCCACCGCCGCCCGAGCCGCCGGTGAAGCTGGCCGCCGTGCCCGTCGAGCTGACGCCGCGCACGCCGATGCCGGCCGGAGCGCAGCCCCCGACGGCGTACGTGCCGGCACACGAGGTGTTGTCGAGCGTACCGACGACGGCTCGGGTCGTCGAGGTGGCCCACATCGCGATGCCGTCGCTGGTGGCGCGAACGCCGGGACCCGTCGAGCTGGCACCGAGCACGCCGTTGCCGTCGGTACTCAGACCGGCGACCCCGTGGCTCGTGCTCGAGATCCCCAACACGCCGGTGGCGGCCGTCGCGCAGCCACCGACCCCGTAGGTGCCAGGGCACGAGCCGCCGCCCAGGACGCCCACCAGGCCGCGCGCTTCGGAGCGCCCCAGGATGCCGATCGACGACCCACTGGCGTCGCCATTGACCACCGTGAGCCCGGCACCGGCCGAGCCGCTGTACGTCTGGCCGAAGATGTCGGTCACGGTCGTGCCGCCTCCGTCGTCGGTCTCGCACGTGACGTCGCCGTTGGCGGCGATCTCGCGGATGGACGACCCCGAGGCGCAGGTGCCCGTGATGCGCTCCTGTTTGCCGTCGTTGAGGGCGGCGAGCGTCTGGTTCATCTCGTCGGCGCTGATCACGTCGCCGTCCTGGAACGCGAACGGCAGGTTGACGGCCGCCCCCCACACGGTCAGGGCGAGCACGGTCACCACGAGCAGCTTGTAGCGGAGTTGGAAGCGTTGCATGATCGGTCCTCTCTCAGCGTTCATGGTTGCCACGTCGACGTGCCCCACACGGCTGTGCCCCAGGTCGCGGCGCTCTTGGGCGGCGGATCGCCGCCGCAGCCCGTGATCGCGAAGGTGACGCAGATGGCAATGGCCAGCAGAACGGGTCTCGGTCGGATCGGTCGCATCGTCGCTCCTCTCGTCTTGCGGTCGAACCTCCGCCTCACGGCGGTCAGAAGATGAGGACCCACTGGAGGGTCACGAAGTCGGTGCCGATCTGTCCCTGGGGGTCGGTGACGGAGAGGCGGACCTCGACCGTGTACGTCCCCTCTTGGTTGAAGGCGAACGACTGGTTGGGCGTCCACTGGACGCTGGCGGTGTTGCCGACCGCGATGGGCGCGCCGACGCCGAGCTTGACGGTCCAGACGTAGGTAAGCGGTCCCTGGCCCTCGGGGTCGGAGGCGGTGCCGGAGAGCGTGACCGGCTGATCGAGGGGTGGTGCGGAGAGGTTGGTCGGGCTCGTGACCTGCACGTTCGGCGGCAGGTTGGCCGGCGGATCGACGACCGTGATCGTGACGCTGGCGGTGTCGCTGGCACCGAGGCCGTCCGTGGCGGTGAGGGTGAGGACGCGGCTGCCGTTGCTGGCGAACGCCGCGGTGACCTCGCAGCCCGCGATCGGGAACGGGTCGCTGCCGACGCTGCTCGTCCACACCAGGTTCGAGCAGGCGAGGGTCTCGTCGGGTTCGTTGCGGTCCGTGGCGCTACCGCGCAGCGGGACGACGGCGGTGCGGAACGGCGTGGCGCCGTCGAGCGGCGCGGCGAGCGTGACGATCGGCGCCACGTTGACCACGTCGACCGTGACGCTGGCCTGGCGGCTGGCGCCGGCGCTGTCCGTCGCGGTGGCGGTGACGACGCGGCTGCCGAGCGTGGCGAACTCGTGTTCGATGCTCCAGCCGGTTCCGAGCGCTCCGTCGACGTCCGAGCTCCAGGTGACGGTGCAGCACGGGAAGGCGTCTTCGACGTCCTCGACGACGACGCTCAGGTAGCTGGTCAGGTGGAACGGCACCTCGCCACCGCCGCTGATCGTGAGCACCGGCGCCACGTTGCCGAGCGCCGCGCGCACGGCGCCGAGTGCGTTGACGTGGCGACGCACGCTACCGTCGCCGTTCGGGTGCGCCGTGGTCATGAGGATGTCCTCGACGGCGCCGGCCGACAGGCCCGGGTTCGCGGCCCAGACGAGCGCCGCCACGCCCGCGACGAAGGGCGACGAGTAGCTGGTGCCGTCGCCGCGCCGCGCCACGTTGCCCGGTGTCTCCGGGTCCGGTCCCAACCACATCGTGTAGGGCGCGAAGATGTCGACCTGGTGGAAGCCGTAGTTCGAGTTGCCGGCGCGGACGGTGGCGTTGTCCGCGAGACCGCCCACGCAGATCACGCCGGCGTTCTCGCATGGGGTGTGCCACGTGCGCTCCCAGCATTGCCCCCAGGTGCAGCCCTCGGCATCGACGTCTTGGCCGGCGTTGCCCGCCGACGCGAACAGCAGCATGCCGGTCGTGCGGAAGGCGAAGGTGGTCGCCTCGAAGGGCAGCACCGTCCAGCCCAGGTACCAGGGCACCGGCGCGCTGTAGCTCATGTTGGCGATGCGGGCGCCCAGCACGCGCGCCTCGCCGAGGGCGGTGATGCTGGTGAAGAAGTCGTACAGCGTGTGGACGAGTACGGGTTGGGCCACGGGGCCACCGGGGCCGGCGGCGCCGAAGCCGTTGTCGGGCCGCGCCATCGCGGCGCTCGCCACGTTGGTGCCGTGCCAGGGGCAGGCGTTGCCACTGCAGTCGAGGAGGTTCGAGCTGCCCACCGGGTCGTAGCCGGGCACGTTGGAGATGGCCGTCCAGGGGGTGGGCATGTCGGCGTCGGGCACGAAACCCATGTCGAGGATGGCGAGCTTCACGCGGTTGTTCAGCTTGCCGGCCAGGTCGAGCGCGCGCCAGGCCTCGGCGACGCCGATGTCCTGTTGACCGCCCACCCTGTGGGTCGTCCACAGGAACGCGTCCGGTCCGTACGCTCCGCCCACCGAGCCGGTCCCGGTGGGTGCCTCGGCCGTGCTACGGCCACGGAAGGTGTCGCCGCCACCGACCCAGTTCACACCGACCTCGGCGCCCTCGGCCGCCTCGCGGCTGGCGACCGCCAGCAGCTCGAGGCCCTCCGTGCTCGAGACGCGGTGCTCGCCGGTCGCCTGCGGGTCGAGCGCGCGCAGGTCGTCGGGGAACCGCGACAGGTCCGCGCCCGCGGCCAGGATGCGGATCAGGACCTGATCGCCCAGACCCGTCAGCCCGTAGTCGGCCGGGTCGAACCGGCTGAGGACGACGCCGTTCCAGCGCGCGAGGAAGGCGGCCAGCTCGGCCGGGTCCTCGGGCGAGAGCCAGATCTCGTCGGCCACGAAGTCGGCGGCCACGCCGTCCTCGCCGGTGATGGCCGCGAGCGGTCGCGCTCGGCCGTCCTCGAAACCGGGCAGCTCCGGGATGCTCGGCGCCAGCGCGGCATCGACGGAGAGCTCGATCGGGGGGAGGGGGGGCGGCGGCGAACAGGCTGCGAGCACGGCGATGGAGACCGCCAACAGCACGTGCAGCCCGAGTCGCCGGCGACCCGTAGCGCCACGAGTTCCACGGACTTCCCTCTCGTTCATGTCACCTCCGGTGCGTTCGCTCGCCACCCTAGGCGGCGACCGCCACAAGGTCGCCACAAGCGCGAGCGAGACGAGGTCCGTTCGCGCGCCCGAAGCGCTACACTCCGCGCATTCCAGCGCACGGGGAGGCCGGGTGACCCAACTCAAGCTCATGGGCGGCCTGACGCTCGATCCGGCCGTGTTCACGCAGCCGAAGCCCCTGCTGTTGCTGGCCTACCTGGCACTCGAGGGCGCGCAACAGCGCCGACACCTGGCCGAACTGTTCTGGCCCGACGGCAACCGGATGAAGAGCCTCTCGATGACGCTCACCCGCCTCCGCAAGGGCGCCGGTGACGTCGTCGAGGCCGACGAGCACCGCGCCTGGTCGACCTCCGCGAGCGACGCCGGCGAGCTGCTCACCGCCTTGAGCCTCGGCGCATGGGAACGTGCCGCCGAGCTCTACCGGGGCGCGTTCCTCGACGGCGTGAGCCTGGGCGATTGGGGCTTCGAGCTCGAAGAATGGGTGCATGCCACCCGCGAGCATCTGGCCGAACGGGTCCAGCACGGCCTGCTCGAGCTCGGCGAAGACGCCGCTGGGCGCCGGGACTTCGCGGCGGCCGCCGCCTGCGCCGAGCGGGCGTGGCGCCTTCCGGGCGCGGGCGCGGCCGAGCCATCGTCCCTCCTGCGCGTGTACGCCCTGCTCGCGGCCGGGCGCAACGTGCACGCGCCCGAGGTCCGACACGAACTGCTCGAGTACGGGATCGAGACGCACCTCAGCACGGAGACGGCGCGCGCGCGTTGGCCGGCGGTGGAGGCAAGGGCGGACGTGACGAGCACCCCCGTACGGGCGGGCCCCCGTCTCCGCCTCATCCCCGACCAACCTCCGAACGCCGCGCACGTCGTTCATCGGGCGAGACGATGAGCTCCTTCAGATCGAGATGGCGCTGTCGAACCCCGACGGCCGGCTCCTCACCCTCATCGGGCCCGGTGGCATCGGCAAGTCGAGGTTGGCCCACGAAGCCGCGTCGCGGCTGCTCGCGCGCGGCGTCTACCCCGACGGCGTCTACCGCGTCACCCTCGACGTGCGCTCCGACCTGGCGTCGCTCCCGTGGCGGGTCCTCGAGATCCTCGGCGCCGCGGTCGACCTGGCCACCGACCCCTGGACGCAGACGGCCACGGCCATCGCGTCCTCGCGCATGCTGCTCGTGTTGGACGGCGCCGACGGAGCCGACGCGGTCGCCCCCCACCTGGCGGCGCTGCTCGACGCCTCGCCGCACCTCGACCTGCTGTTGACAGGCCGCGAGCGGCTCGGCCTGGCCGAGGAACAGACGCTGGCCCTGACCGGCCTCGCGGTCGCACCTCCCGACGCGACCTGGAGCGAGGCCGCCTCCGGCGGCGCGTTGGGCCTCGTCCTCGACCGGGTCCGCCGGCTCCAACCGGGACTCGACCTCGAACCCCAACGACTCGGCCTCCTCGAGCTGTGCCGGACCCTCGAGGGGTCACCGCTCGCGCTCGAACTCGTCGCCCCGTGGACGCGTCTGGTCCCGTGCGCCGAGATCGTCGCCCAGTTGACCCGCGACCCCGACCTGCTGACCTCGAACCTGGCCGGCGTGCCCGGGCGACACCGCAGCCTGCGCGCGGTGTTCGAGACGAGCTGGTCGTACTTGGGCCCCGCCGAGCGGAGCGTCGCACGGCGACTCGCGGTCTTCGCGGGCGGCTTCCGGCGCGACGCGGCGGCGGCGGTCGCACGAGCGTCGCTCGCCACGATCGCGCGCTTGGTCGACGCAGCACTGCTCCGAGGCGCCCCCGACGGACGCTACGCCGTCCATCCCCTCGTCGGCACGTTCCTGCGCGAGAAGCTGGCCGAGGTGCCCCGGGAGCGGGCGCTGGTCGAGAGCCGGCATCGGACCTTCTACCTCGACTGGCTCGCCACGCAGCGAGCCGACCTAGAACGCGGCGAGCAACGTCGTGTCTTCGGCGCCCTGCACGAGGAGCGAGGCAACGTCGACGCCATCGTGCAACGCGCCATCGCGTCCCACGACAGGGGCGCCCTCGAGGCGGTGCTCGGTTTCGTGGACGTGACCTACGAGGCGCGCGGCGCCCTCGCCGAGGGGCGCCGGGTGCTCGCGGAGGTCGAGACCGCGCTTCGCGACGACGCGTCGGCCAGGACGCTCCGCGCCCGGACGCTCGTCGACCTCGGGTGGTTCCACCACCGCCTCGGCGCAGTCACGCAGGGCCAGGCGCGCACCCGAGAGGCTCTGGCGCTGCTGGAGCCGGACGAGAACCCGGGGCTGTCGGCGCGCGGGATGATGAACCTGGGTCTGGCCGAGGGCGCGCTAGGACGCCGAGACCTGGCCGAGCCGTTCCTCGCGCGCGCCCTCGAGCTCGCGCAGGTCAGCGGCGACGAGGGTCTCACGGCGTCGATCCACGGCAGTCTCGGCATCCACGAGAGCGAGTCGGGTCGACACGAGCGGGCGGCCGTCCATTTCGAGGAGGCCGTCGCGTTGCACGAGCGCGGTGGCAGGACCCTCAGCCTCATCCGCGAGACGGGCAACCTGGCGATCGCCCACGGGATCCTGGGCGACCTGGCGCGGTCGGGCGCGCTGATGGAGCGGAGCCTGGCGCTCGCGCGCGAGATCGACTTCCAGCAGTCGCTACCGTTCTCGCTCTCGAACTTGGGTGTCCACCACGCTCGGCTCGGCGACCACGTCCGAGCTCGCGACCTCAACCTCGAGGCCAAGGCGGTGGCCGTCGCGACGGCGCAGCGTCCGATCCTCGTCGGCATCCTGGTCAACCTGGTCGAGACCCACGCAGCGCTGGGCGACCTCCTCGAGGCGACCGCGGCGTCGGACGAGGCGCTCGCCCTGGCACGCGACCTGGGGCTCGTGCCGCTGCAGTTGCAGGCGCTCGAGGCGCGCGCCGAGCTCGAGGCGCGGCGCGGCCGGTTCGACCGTGCTGCGGCGCTGGTGCAGGTGGTGCTCACGAACCCTGCGGTGCGGAGCTACACGAGCGGCACCGCCGGCTCGCTCTGGGCGCGCTTGGCTCCCGAGGTGACCGGTCCCCAGGTGGAGGCCGCCGCGGCCTTCGGTCGCGACGTCACCGTGGAGGAAGCGCTCGCTTGGGCGAGCCAGGGTTAGCGGCCGAGGCGGCCGCGGGCCGTCCCCCAGGAGATCAGGTGTGGGACGTACGTCGGGTGCGAAGCGGCGAGGCTTCTATCATCGCCTCGTGGAAGCCCTGATCGTTCTTGCCCTGATCTTGCTCAACGGCCTGTTCGCGATGTCGGAGATCGCGGTCGTGTCGTCCAACCCCTTCCGGCTCCAGCAACGCGCCGACGCCGGCAGTGCCAGCGCCAGGCGCGCCCTGGCGCTGGCGAAGAGTCCCAATCGGTTCTTGTCCACCGTGCAGATCGGGATCAGCCTCATCGGCGTCTTGGCCGGCGCGTTCGGTGGTGCCACCCTCTCCGCCCCGCTCGCCGACGTCCTCGAAGGGGTCGCCTGGCTCGCGCCCTACAGCGACGGGCTCGCGCTCGTGCTCGTCGTCGTCGCGATCACGTACCTCTCGCTCGTCATCGGCGAACTCGTCCCCAAACGTCTCGGTCTCGCGAACCCCGAGGGCGTGGCGATGGGGATCGCCGGGTTCATGCACGGCTTGTCGCGCGTCGTGGCGCCGCTCGTCTGGTTCCTGGGCGTGTCGACCGACGCGCTGCTGTGGCTCTTCCGGTTCCGCCCGACTCGAGAAGGCGTGATCACGGAGGCCGACATCGACATGATGATCCGGCAAGGACGGCATGCGGGCGTCATCGAGCCCGCCGAACAGGAGATCATCGAGAACGCCTTCTGGCTCGGCGAGCGACACGTGAACGACATCATGACGCCGCGTCCGGAGGTCCACTGGCTCGACGTGGGCGCATCACGCGACGAGATCACGGCCCTCGTGCGCACCGAACCCCATGGGCGGTACCTGGTGTGCGACGGCAGTCTCGACGACGTGACGGGTTACGTGGCAACCACCGACCTCGTGGCCGCCGCCGTCGACGAGCCGCCCATCGACCTGCCCGCGCTGACGCAACAGGCTCTCGTCGTGCCGGAGACCCTGCCGATCCTGACGCTCCTCGAGCGCTTCCGGTCGACCGGTGTCCACATCGCCACGGTCTTCGACGAGCACGGTGGTTTCGAGGGGCTCGTGACGCTCAGCGACATCCTCGAAGAGCTCGTCGGTGAGGTGATCCCCGCCGGTTCGAGCGACGAACCCGCCATCGTGGCGACCGGCGCCCACGCCTGGACCGTCAGCGGCGGCCTGCACGTCGACGACTTCCTCCGGCTCCTGTCCCTCCCCGACTCGGACGAGACGGCCGGCGCCGGCTACCAGACGGTCGGCGGCTTCGTCGCGAACCGGCTCGGGCGCGTGCCCGAGGCCGGTGCGAGCTTCACGTGGAGGGGCGCCCGGATCCGGGTCGAGCAGATGAAGGGGTTCCGGGTGAAGCGCGTGTCCGTCGTCTTAGCCGAACCGAACCGTGACGACGACGGCCCGGCCTGACCGTTCGGGACACCGCGAGCGGCTCGGTCATGCCGGTTCGTTCATGGGGCAGGCGGTGCGCCCCCGCTGCCTTCGGGAGGAGTCGTCGCCGCATCACCACTGCCGGAAGCCGCCTCCAGGGCCTTCAACGCCACGATCGCCCGCCGCTCGATCGCCACGGCGCCCTGTTCTCGCGCCGTCCGGATGGACGACTCGAAGGAGGCGCGTGCGGCGGAGAGGTCCTGGGCCGGTTCCCCGCCCTTCGCCGCCCGCAGGCACAGCAGGCTCCCCTTGATGCGCCACGCCTCCGCCTCGAACATGCGTTCGCCGCATCGATCTGCCTCGGCCAGCGCGGCATCGGCTGCCTCGAGACCGCGCTCGACCTGTCCGAGCTCGCCGCAGGCCTCGGCGTAGTGAGCGAGGAAGGTGCTCTGGTTGAGGGTGGTCCCCGTCGATGCGCAACGTTCGATCGCCGTCTGCATGGCGTCGAGGTCGGCGACGGTCCCGCCGAGACGAACGGCCGCACGGTGCGCGTACAAGGTGGCGGCCAAGGCGAAGTAGCCGAGATCGTGCGCGGCGGCGACGGTCGCGAGCTCGTGCGCCAAGGCGCGCGTGCGGTCGGCATCACCACGCACCGCCGCGAGGCTGACGGCCCGTCCGAGCATGTAGCACGTGGTCATCGGATGGTCGATCCGCTCCGCCCAGACACGCGCCTCCCGCTGACGTCGCTCGGCCTCCACGGGGTCGCCCAGGAACCACACGCACTCGGCCAGGTACGCGAGCGCCACGACCGCCGGGGCCATGCCGAAGTCATGAGCGAGTTGCCGCTGGACGTCGAGGTCGGGGTGTTCAGCGGCAGCCTCCAGCTGTGGTCGGGCTTCGGTGAAGCGGCCCTGGTAGATGGTGCCGGCGTTCAGGCGGGTCAGCGCCACCAGCCCTGGGTCGCCCGTCTTCGAGGCCAAGGCCGCCAAGCGTTCCAGCGCACGTTGGACCAGGTGGTGCTCCGAACGCCCTAGATGGAACACCGCCAGGAGCCACAGGGCCTCGACCAACTGAGCGACGTCCTCGACGCCGGCGCTGAGTTCCTCGACGCGGGCGTACGTGGCCGCCAGCTCGGGCGGCGACCAGCCACGGATGGCCGTCAGCGGGGGGCCGAGGGCGAGTCGCAGCGTGAACTCCTTGGCGTCACGCTCGGCGGATGCGGGGAGCGTGTCGAGCAACGCCAGCGCCCGACGAAGGTGGTCCACGCCCTCGGCGAAGGCCCACAGCCCGAGCGCTTGGTGCGCCGCGTCGGCGTGGGCGTCGGCGGCCTCGGCCGCCAAGCCCGCGGCTTCGAAGTGACGGGCGAGCGCGATCGATTGCTCCCGGTAGCGTTCGGGGTCGGGCCGGTACAAGCGGCGCAGCTCACGCCCGACGCGGCCGTGGAGGTGCGCGCGTTGGACGGCGTCGAGGCGCTGATGCAGGTACGTCTGGAAGAGGCCGTGCCGGAACCGGTACAGGGCCAGGCTCGAGTCCCCGACGCTCCGCACCGTGTGCGCCACCACCAACGTGTGGCGTCGCCCCGCCTCCTCGCTGAGGCGATCGCACGCCTGCGATAGCGGCTGTCCCGTCGCGGCGGCCGCGACCTCGGCCGTGAAGGCCTCGCCCTCGACGGCGGCCGCGGTCAGCAGCTCGAGGCACGCAGGCGACAAGCGGCCGATGCGCCGCTCGATGACGGCCTCCACGCGCGACGGCACCTCGTCCCAGCTCAACCCCGGCCCTTCGACAAGGCGTCCGTGCCCGTCGGGTCGCACGTCGCCACGCTGCTTCATCGCGTCCAACAGCTCGAGGGTGAACAGCGCGTTGCCGGAGGTCCGATCGACGAGATGCTCGCGGAACGTCGGGCCGAGCGCGTTGGGCTCGGCGTCGAGGAGAGCGTCCACGAAAGGTGCGCCGGGGGCGTGCGTCAGGTCGAGCCGGACGCTGCCTTCGGCGGCCAGGAGCTCGTCGAAGGCGTCGGCCAGCGAGCGTGTCTCGTCGCCCCGCCGCGCGGCGGCTTCCTCGGGCCGGTACGCGCCTGCCAGCAAGACCCGGTGACCGGCCACGCCCCGAGCCAGGTGGAAGAGCAGGTCGCTCGACCCGGCGTCGATCCACTGCAGGTCGTCCAGGATCATCACGACCGGGCGCTGGTCGGCGAGCGCCCGCACGACGTCGCCGAAGTGCTCGACGAGGGCCGCCTGCTGCCCCGGTCCCGGCGGACCGGTGGCCGGCCGCGGGCGCTCCAGCCACGCCTCGAGGCGCCTCAACCGATCCGCGCTCACCCCCACGTGGCGGCGCGCGAAGTCGAGCAACGAACGACCCGAGACGAACCGATCGATGAGGTCGGGGCCGTGTTCGAGGAGGGCGTCGAGCGTCGCGGGGAGGGTGCGCCAGAGCCGCATCGCGCCGTCCGCACGGCTCGCACGGGCGGCCGGCGGGGCCTCCGCCTCGCCCGACAGCATGCGGGCCACGTGTCGGAACGGTTCGAACGGATCGCCCCTTCCCGTGAACGCGTTCCCCTGCCCCCAGACGACGACCAGTCGGGGGTCGGCGTCGAGGGCCATACGGGCGAACTCGGCCAGCAGCGCGGTCTTGCCGCTGCCGGGTTCGCCGGCGACGAAGGCGATGCAGCCTCGACCGGCGAGTGTCCGTTCGAGCGCGCCCGTGAGCCGGTGCAACTCGTCCTCGCGCGCGACGAAGCCGGGACCGGCGTCGGATGCGGCCTGTCCCCGCTGCAGGCCCGGCCACACGACGCCGGGCCCACCGACCGGGCCCGCGGAGGCGCGCTCCGCCTGGATCTCCGCGTATTGGCGCGCGGTCTCGGCCTCCGGCCCGACCCCCAGGTCCTGGTCCAAGCGCGTTCGGAACGCCTCGTACTGCGCGAGGGCTTCGGTGCGGTGATCCTGGAGCACCAGCAGGCGCATCAGGTGTCGGAGCGCCGCGTCGTCCCACGGCTCGAGGTCGAGCCAGCGGCGCGTGACCACCGTCGCCGCCTCAGCGTCCCCCAGACGCGCATGCGCGAAGGCCAACGTGCGGGCGACCGCGACCGCCTGACGATGGAACCGTCCGCGCATGCTCTCGAGCCATGTCTCGAACGGCTCGCCCGCCACCTCGAACCCCTCCAGGAACGGTCCCCGGTAGAGCTGCAGCGCCTCCTCGAGTTGGGGTACCGCGGCGGGATCGACCTCGACGCCGCGCTCCTCGACGGCCGAAGCGGCCAGGCTCGAGAACGCGTCGACGTCGACCCAGCGCGGGGACGCGCCGTTCGCCTGCACCGCCGACGGCGTCACCTGCACGAAGGGCGCATCGGCTGCCGTGTCGTCGAGGACGTGGCGCAAGTTGGAGAGCGCGTTCCTGAGGTTGCTGCGCGCGGTCGCGTCGAGCTGCTCGGGCCACAGCAGGTCGGCCAAGGTCGCCCGCGACCACGGTCGATCGACCTGGGTGGCGAGGAAGGCCAGCAGCGCACGCACCTTGTCCGAACGGAAACCAGACAGCGTCACGCCGTCGCGTTCCGCGACGAACGGCCCGAGCAGACGCAGCGACCAGCGCGTCATCTCATGCCCTCATCGCCCCGGATCGACCGACCGGCTGCGGCCGAGCACGCAGGGCGCATCGTCTCACGAGGACCGCTCGGCCCGCGACGACGGTCCACGTACGTGACGTTGGCCCCCATCATACGGGTCCTCCGGAGCCTGCACCGGCAGCGGTCACCTCCGGGAACCACGGCCCTCCACGTTTTCGCCACGGTCGATGCCGACACTGGGGTCACAGGAGGTGGAACCCGACGGTCGATGGACCCCGTCCCCGAGACGCCCCGTGTGCCGCACGCTCAGACCCCATCGAGGAGCACACCATGCCACGCACCCGTTTCACGGATCTCCTTCTCGTCCTCGCCGGCCTCGCCCTCGCCCTCACGCCCGTACTCGCCTCCGACGACCCCGGGTTGATCGACCTTCCGGGCTCGGCCCAGGCCCCGGCGGAGGTCGTCCAGGTCCGCGCCTCCGCACCGCTGCGAATCGACGCCCACGCGATGGCGTTCGATGACGACGACGCCCCCATCGAACTCGCGGGCGTCGACTTCGCGGTCGACGGCGGCCTGGTCCTCGTCCTGAGCGACGAAGGCACCGGCTCCCTCGGCAACGCCGTGGTGCCCCCCTACCCCGTCACTGCGCTGGCCGAAGACGCGCTGGGGCGCGTCCTCACCGACGAAGCCCTGCACCGCATGGAACTCGTGACCTGGGTCCCCGGCGGCGTCACCCTCGTCTTCGACGACGTCAGCCGCGACCAACTCCTCGCGGCCACCTTGGCGCGTCTGGTAGAGCTCGGCTGCTGCATCGAGACCCACGACCTCGCCACGAACGCCTTCACCTTCTCCACCGGCGACCAGCTGTACCGAGCCGTCTTCGCGACGGTCGCGGGCGGCGCCCGGATGTACGTCGGCAACTGATCACCTTCCCGAACGTGTGGGGTGGCTCCGTGCCCGGGTGAGCGCGGAGCCACCCATGTTCGTGCGGCCCGCCCCTGGCCGGACCCACGTCCGCCCTGCCAACCCCCGACGCCGGACCGTCCGCGGTACCCTCGCTGTACCGCGTGCGGGGGCGGCGACGCCCCGGGAAGAGGAGGTCGTCATGAAGTACCGACGCCTGGGCTCGACAGGCTTGCCCGTCTCCGTCGTCGGGATCGGCACCTGGCAGTTCGGTGGCGAGTGGGGCCACGACTACGAGGTGGCCGAGGTCCGCGACATCCTCGACCGTGCACGAGGGTTGGGTATCAACCTGCTCGACACGGCCGAGTGCTACGGCGACCATCTCTCCGAGCGGTTGATCGGCGAGGCCATCGAAGGCCGGCGCGACGAGTGGTTCGTCGCGACCAAGTTCGGACATCGCTACAAGGGCGCCTTCGAGCGCGATCAACTGTGGACGGCAGACGATGTGCTCCGCCAACTCGACGCCTCGCTCGAAGCGCTCCGCACCGATCACGTCGACCTCTACCAGTTCCACTCCGGCTCACGGGAGGCCTTCGACGACACGGAGCTATGGTCGGCGCTGTCCGAACAGGTGCGGTCGGGCCGGATCCGTCACCTCGGCGTCTCGATCGGCAAGAACGACGACGTGTACCAGACGAGGCGCGCGCCCGACATCGGGGCCGAGGCGATCCAAGTGGTCTACAACCGACTGGACCGCACGCCCGAGCACGACGTCTTCCCCGCCTGCCAGAGCCATGACCTGGGCGTGTTGGCCCGCGTACCGCTCGCCAGCGGCTACCTGAGCGGCAAGTACCGGCCCGACGCCACCTTCGAAGACCCGAGCGACGTGCGCTCGCGGCACGAACGGGCGGAGGTCAGACGCAAGCTCGAGGAAGCCGAGAAGATCCAGGACGAGGAGGTTCCCGAGGGCGTCGACATGGCGACGTGGGCACTCGCGTGGTGCCTGCAGCACCCCGCCGTCACCTGCGTCATCCCAGGCTGCAAGAACGTGGCACAGGTCGAGGCGAACGCCCGGGCGGCCGACCTCGACCTGGTGCGCGACGACCATCCGCAGGCGGTGGGCGGGGCGTAGGTCCGGCGGACCCCCGCTAGCTCGTCGCGCGCGCCCCCGTGTTCGCCGCGAGCTCGCGCTCGGCCACGATCCAGTCCTCGAGGTCGTGGCCGTGCGCGTAGCCGCGCTCGACGAAGCGGATGTAGGCGCGATGGGCGACGGCCGCTGCGTCGACGCCCACGGCGGCCGTGCGGGCAGACGCCTTCGCGGTCGCGCGGGTGGGCGCCTTGCGTTTCGCGGTCTTCGGAGCGGGGGCAGCTTCCTGCGGGACGACGACGTCCGACGCCTGAGCGGCCTTCGCGTCGGCGCTCGTGGAGGGACGCTTGGCTCGCGTGGTGGTGCGCTTCTTCGTGGTCTCGCTCGTCTTGGGCATGATCGACTCCTGGCGGCGCGGGTGTCCGGGCGCCGTCGTCGCCATCCTGCCCTGGTCACGTCAGAGATGGATGAGGACGCCGTGACGATCGCCGTGGGTTGTACCGTGGCGTCCATGACCCCGTCTTCCCCACGCTGGGCGGTATTGGACGGTAGACGCGTCCTGCACGAGAACGCGACCGTCCACGTGAGCGATCTCGGCCTCCGGCGCGGCTTCGCGGTGTTCGAGCAGTTCCGGGTCGACGAGGGCGTTCCCCTCTTCCTCGAGACCCACCTCGCCCGCCTCGCCCGCTCGGCGGACGCCATCGGCCTGCCCCTCCCCCGCAGCGTCGAGGATGTGGCCGCCGACGTGGACGCCCTCGTCGAGGCGAACGGTCTCGTGACGGCCGCGGTGCAGGTGCTCCTCACGGGCGGACCGTCGGACGACGGCGTCACCTTCCGGCAGCCCACCTGCGTCGTCACGTCGCTGGACGTGGCACCCCGGGCGACCGCGCCCGCCGGCGCGACGCTCGTGACGCACCGGCACACGCGGGAACTCCCTGAGGCGAAGAGCACCAACTACCTCACGGCGATGCGGCTCGCGCACGCCATGCGTGCCGCCGGCGCGATCGACGTCCTCTATCACGACGGTGCGCTCGTGGCCGAAGGCGCCCGATCGGCGGTCGCCGTCGTCCTGGACGGCACGTTCGTGACGCGCTGGGAAGGCGTGCTGGAGAGCGTGAGCATGACCCACGTGCTCGACCTGGCGCGAGCGCGGATGCCGGTCGAGGAACGTGCCATCACGCTCGAGGAACTCCGCGCGGCGGACGAGGTCCTCTCCACCGGCTCCGTCCGTGGCGTCGTACCGATCGTGGCCATCGATGGGCGCCCGGTCGGGGACGGCGACGTCGGACCTCACGCACGCGCGCTCTTCGCGGCGTTCGCCGAGCACGTCGCCAGGTACGTCGCGGCCCATCGTGGCGAACACGTGCGCTGATTCCCGACCCGCCGCGTGCAAACGGTACCGCCCGCCGACGACACGGGTCCTAGGCTCGGTGCGGAGGTCCCTCAATGGCTCAGATCATGGACGTCATCCGCCAGCACCTCGACCGGGACACGCTCGAGAGCCTGGGTCGACGCGTCGGCACGGACGCGTCGACCGTGGAGCGCGTCGCGTCGATGGCGCTACCGATGCTGGTAGGCGGTTTGTCGAAGAACGTCAACCGATCGCCACAGGACCGCGCGTCCCTCGACTCCGCGTTGGAGCAAGACCACGACGGCAGCCTGCTCGACAGCTTGGGTGCGCTCTTCGGGGGCGGTGGTGGCGGGCTCGGGGGCTTGGCCGGCGCGGTGGGCGGTCTGTTGGGCGGTGACGCTGACCGTGCCGAGACCCCACGGGCAGCCAACGGTGACGGCATCCTGCGCCACGTCCTCGGCGACCGCCGCGAGGCGGTCGAGGAGGGCACGGCCAGGGCCAGTGGACTGGACCGCGGCAAGGTCGGATCGCTGCTGGCCGCCCTGGCGCCGATGCTGATGAGCGCGCTCGGCAAGGTCAAGCGCGACCGGCATCTGGACGAGGAAGGCGTGGCCCAGCTCGTCGAAGCCGAGCGCCGCGATCTCGAGCACGCCACGCCCGAGGCGAGCGAAGGCGACCTACAGCGGCTGCTCGACGACGCGTCGGGCGACGACGCCGTGGCGTCGTGGGCGGACCGTCTCGGCTCGGCGCTCGGGGGCTCGTTCACGGGTGGCAAGCCACCGCCGAGCTGATCCGCCGCGATCGGTCGAACGGCTCAGTCCGACGACGGCGCCGCGGGGGACGCGGGAACTCCGTATCCGACGGCGTCGTAGACGTCGCACCGCTCGGCGTTGGCAGGTCCGACGGTCACGGGTAGGGCGAGCGAGAGCACGTCGCTGCCGTCCACCGCGAACCGCGGCCATCGGACCTCCTCGCTCAGCTCCACGCTCGACAACAGGAACGGGCTGCGGACGAACGCGCCCCACGCGCTCTGCATCAAGTCCGACAGCGCGCGCTCCTCGGGCGTGAAGGACTTGGTGCCCTCGGCCACGCCGAACACGAACGGCAGCTCCGCTCCGTGGCACGCCACGTCCGCGCAGACCTCCACGGTCTCGAACAGGTTGAAGGACGAGACGTGGTCGAACTCGTAGACGTACACCGGTGCCTGGGCCGAGCGAGCGATCGCCAGACTGGGGCACCGGAACAGGTAATCACTGGCGAAGTCGACGAACGCCGCACGGTGGTCGGCGGTCCGCGGCGGCGAGAACGCCTCGACGACGAGGCCGGCAGCGCGCTCGCCGAGCAGGACGCGTAGGCTCGCGAGGTACGCCAAGCGGCCGAGCCGGCTGCCATCGCCGTACGTGAACAAGTGGCCCTCCCCCGCGTTCACCCCGAGCAGCAGCGGCTTCGAGATCCCGTCGGCAAGAGCGACCTGCGCAGGTTGGGTCACGACGGTCTCGCCGTCGACCGTCGGCGACCACGCCATCAGCCCGTCGATGCCGAGCTCCAGCGCGGTCAGCCCGACCACACGGCTGGCTTGCGCCGCCAGGAGCCGCTCGAGCGGCGCGTCCCGCAGGCACGCCACCACGTCCGCCGCCGCCCCGCAACCTGCTGCGAGGACGAACGTCCGCGCGACGGAGCCCGCCGCCTCCAGGTCCTTGAACGGGAGGCTCGCCGGGTAGCTCTGCAAGATCGCCGACAGGAACAGGTGGGAACTGTCGGGCATCGCGGTGAGATGGCTGGCGACCGAGATCGCGCCGGCGCTCTCGCCCGCCAACGTGATGCGCGACGGGTCGCCCCCGAAGGCCTCCGCGTTGTCCCGCACCCAAGCGAGCGCGAGTTGCTGATCGAGGAGACCGTAGTTGCCCGTCAGATCACCGATCCCGGCCAGGAACCCGAGCGCGCCGATGCGATAGTTGAGGGTCACCACCACGACGTCCTGCGTAGCGGCGAACCGAGACCCGTCGTACACGTACGGACCGCCGGCGGTCAGTTCGGCGGCACTGGATCCGGTGACGAAGGCACCCCCGTGGATGAACACGAGCACCGCGCGCTCGCCGCGGGCGGGGTCCGGCGTCCAGACGTTGACCGTGAGGCAGTCCTCGTCCATCCGGGTGGTGGTGGAGGCCTCGAGGCCCGGGTTCTGCGCGCAACGCGCCCCGAAGGCCGTCGCCGCGAGCGGATCGTCCCACGGCGCCCGAGGCACCGGCGCCCGCCACCGGAGCTCACCGACCGGCGCCTCGGCGTACGGGATACCGAGGAACGCCTGGACCTCGGCGAAACCATCGAGGGCGACGAGGTTGCCGCACACCGGGCCGGACGTGGTCTCGACGACGCCCGTCTGGCAGTCGTCCAGCCCGCGAGCCATGCCAGGGGTCACGGCGAGCGCCCACGCGGCGACGACCATGGCGACGACGGCGAACCGACGAGGGACGCGCAGGAGCGACGGAGGCATGCCGGAGCGTACAAGAGGTCGACCACCCGAACGGCAGCCGGTGACCCCGTGCGCGCGTGCTCCCTCCCAGCCCGTGGGCATCCGCGGCGGCTCGGTGCCCGGGCGGACCGGGGGTAACCTGGCGCCATGGACGGTGAAGCCGCGCGCCTCGACGAAGCGCTGCGATCCGTCGGCGTGCCGGAACGCGCCGACCACGAACGCGCCTACCTCAAGAGCGACCTCCGTGCATTACGGGGCCTCGATGCCGGCGATCCGGCGGGTCGTTCGCTCGTTCCTGGCGGGCCGGCCCGACCTGGACCATGACGACCTGATCGACCTCGTCGAGCGCCTGTGGGTCCTCGGTGTGCACGAGGCACGGATGGCGGCGGTCGAACTGCTCGTCGACCGCGTCCGCCTCCTCGGGCCGCGCGACCTGCCGCTCCTCGAACGGTGGCTCCGCGAGAGCCGCACGTGGGCCCTCGTCGACCCCCTCGCCATCCAAGTGGTGGGCGTCCTGATCGAGGCGCATCCCGCGCTGAGCAGCGTCCTCACCGACTGGGCCTCCGACACGGATCACTGGATCCGGCGCAGCGCGCTCCTGGCCCATCTCCTGCCGATGCGGCGCGGCGACCCCGCCGTCTTCGAGCGCTTCACGTCCCTGGCAGACGGCATGCTCGAGGAGCGCGAGTTCTTCATCCGCAAGGCGATCGGTTGGGTGTTGCGGGAGCGCGCGAAGCGGTGCCCCGACGAGGTCTTCGCCTGGCTGCTCGAGCGCCGGGCGCGCGCCTCCGGTCTGACGTTGCGCGAGGCGAGCAAGGGGCTGCCCGAGGCGCAGCGGGCGCAGCTGTGGCCGCAGCGTCAGGCCGGATCAGTCCCCTGATCTTGGCCGGCTCGGCTGCGCGGCGCCCCCGCGTCGACCGAGGCCCTTCACCGCCCGGTCCGCCGCCAGCTTCCCGGTGAGGATCGCCATCGGCACGCCGCCGGGGCTGTACGCCCACTGCCCGGCCTGCAGGACGCCCGGGATGGGCGTCAGGACCGACCGCGCGACCCGCTGCATCTGGTGGACGGCGGGCCGGTGCGGCCCGACGAACGCCCAGCCGATGATGGCGCCGTCGCTGTTGCCGGTGTAGCCCTCGAGCGTGACGGGCGTGGTCATGAACCGAGCGAGGACCTTGGCGCGCAGACCCGGGTAGAGACGCGCGTCCAGCATGGCGATCATGGCGTCGGTGCAGTGCTCGCGGAAGGCGTCGTACCAGCCGGCCTCGCGCACCCGCCGCGTCAGGCGGTGGTCGAAGAGGCAGCTGACGATCACGCCGGTCTTGCCGGGGGGCGCGAGGTCGGGGTCCTTGAGGACGGGGATCGAGACCTCGAAGGTCGTGCGCACGAAGTAGGCGTCCAGGTAGGCCTTCACCGGTTCCTCGGGGAGCGGTTCGTTCGCGTACCGCTGGAGCAGCGTTTCCAGACCCCGCGTGTGCAGGTCGCCGAGACCCCGGGCGTCGGGCGCGTAGAAGAGATGGCCCTCGGAGACGGCGGCGAACGTCGCCGGAGGCTCGTCGACCGAGAGGAAGAGCGACAGGACCGAGTCGCTGCCCGAACTCTCCTCGAGCACCTGGCGCCGCGCCGACACCGCGGTCGCCAGGCCGGGGTCGACGATGGCGGCGCCGTCGATGGACCGGTAGAGCGTCTTGAGATCCGCGCACCACACCAGCGTGCGATAAGGATGGACACCGCCGCCCGGGTCGGTGACCGTCCGCTTCTCCGGATCGACGGCCACGATCGGCTGCTCGGTGTGCACCGACACACCGTGATCGCGCACGTACCCCTCGAGGGCACGTGTCAGGGCCGCCGTGCCGCCGCGGGGGTAGAGGTAGTCGAGGTACACGCTGAAGTAGCTCATCGCGAAGAAGGCGGGCGTGCCCTTGAAGAAGTGCTGCCCGATGATGCTCTTGAGGCCGACGTCGTCGGTGAGGTCGTCGAGCAGGTCCTCGACCGGGCCCGACATGCGGTTGATGCGTCCGATCGTGGCGACGAAGCGGACCATCCACGGCAGCAAGGTCCGCACGAGGTAGCGCCGATCGCGCATGAGGTCCTTGAACAGCGGGTTGTCGATGCCGTACAGGACGTCCATGTCCTTCATGATCCGGCCGATCAGGGCCATGATCCGGTCGACGTCGGCGGCTCGATCGGGATAGGTGCGCACCAGCAGGTCGCGGTAGTCGACCAGCGACGCCTTCGTGTCGACGCGGATGAGGTCGTCCTCGATCCCGATCGAGACGGGGCTGCGCACGACGTCCAGTGGGATGCCCAGTTCCGCGAGCATGGGCAGCACGATCCCCGCGCTCTCGATGGCGCGCAGACCCATGTCGAAGACGAACCCGTCCCGGTTCACCGACTGCACCAGGCCCCCCAGGTGCGCCTGCCGCTCGAAGAGCGCCACCGAGCGGCCGGCACGCGCAGCGTAGGCAGCGACCGTCAGGCCGGCGGCGCCGCCCCCGACCACCACGACGTCGTAGGTCATGAGGGCAGCCCCGTCGCGTCCAGGGTCGTCGCCCAGAGCTGCCGGCCCACCTCGCGGTCCAACGCGTGGGGGGCCGGCTTCTCGAGGTGCGTCCGGTTGAAGTAGCGACCCGAGACGGCGGCGACCTCGGGCGCGGCCGCCAGGTAGTGGAGCGACTCGCCCGAGACGCGTGCGTCGCCGAGCCAGCGACCCAGCACGCGCCGCTGGTACCAGCGGTAGAGGGGGCCGTTGTTGCTGCCGATCCCGCTCCGGACCTCGCCCGGATGCATGGCGTTGATGGTCACGCCGCTTCCCTCCCAACGGTCGGCGAACTCCCACACCGACAGCAGTTGCGCGGTCTTCGAGGCGCCGTACGCCCGCAACCCCGTGTAGACCCGACGGCGCCACGCCAGGTCGTCGAGGTGCACGCCCGCGAAGCGGTGGCCCTGCGAGTTGACCTGGAGGACGCGGCCGCCCTCCGGCATGTGCGAGAGGAGACGATGGGTCAGCACGAAGGGAGCCAAGTGGTTCACGCAATAGGTGAGCTCGTGGCCCTCGTCGGTGTGGATCCGCCGTGTCGAGTGGACGCCGGCGCTGTTGATGAGCACGTCGATCCGCTCGACGGAACGCAGCAGCTCGTCGGCGACCCGGTGGACCTCCGCGAGCCGCGCGAAGTCCGCCAGGAAGAGCGCCACGTCGGCCCCGAAGTCCCGTTCGAGCTCGGCTCGGACGCCGCGCCCCTTCGCCTCGTCGCGCGCGAGCAGCACCAAGCGCCCGCCGAAGCGAGCGACCTCGCGGGCGGCCGCCAGACCGACGCCCGACGTGGACCCCGCGATCACGACCGTCCGGCCCGCCAGCGACGCCGTCGTGCGGTGGTGGGGGGTCCGCTGGTGGCGCAGCATGTCGCGCATGTCGGCCATGTCGTACTGCTTCAGGTACCGGAACACGGTTTACCCGAACCGCCAACGCATGAACCGCCGGTAAGCCGGGCCGAAGCGGGGGATGTGGTCGAAGATGTCGCCCCACAGGTCGTAGTAGTCGCGCTGCCGGACGATGAGGCCGTCGTCGTCCTGGGTCAGCTTGGTGCAGCCGCGGAGGGTGGAGCTGGGGTAACGGTCGAACATGAGCGTCATCTCCCACTCGAGGAAGAGGACGTCGCCCGTCTGCGACACGTCGAGGATGTCCATCCGCAGTTCGCGGCAGCGGCGCGCGAGCCGGTTGCAGAGCGCTTCGAACGCCGCGCGCCCCTCGACGCGCTGGATGGCGTCTTGGAAGACGACGTCGTCGTGGTAGTGCGGGAAGAGGTGCGACCAGTCGGGTTTCCCGTCCGTGTTGTACGTGCGCGACCAGAGGTCGCGCACCGTGGTCGGATCGAGCCTCATGCGGTGGCGAACCCCACGAGGTAGACGACCACGGCGACGCCGAAGACGATCACGAACCCGGCGATCATCGCGGCCAGGGTGCGGGAGTAGCCGCGCGGGACGATCTGGCCCGCCGCGTCCATCTTCGTGATCGCCGGGTACAACCGGGCGTAGAACGTCAGGATCGAGAACATGAGGGCGATGCCGCTGAACACCTTCGTGGCCGGTGACCCGGTGAGGATGATGCCGATCAGCAGCACGATGAAGATCAACTTGGTGCCCGCCACCCAGTCGATCAGGTAGCTCACCAGCGCATGGACCTCGGGGTCGCCCTTCGACCGTTCGTAGGCCCGGAAGACACCGAGGGCGTTGCCGCGACGGGTCCCCGGCGCCAGGTAGAGCGCCAGGACGTTGAGCAGTTCCAGCGTGCCGAAAGCGACGAGCGCGACGGAGAGCACATCCATGACGGGCCTCCACGGGGCGCTGCCCAGGCACCATGCTCCTGGCACCGCCGAACCGGCTCCGACGCGGAACGAGGTGGCGGCCCGAACCCCTCGGGGCCGGAGCCGGTACCGACGCGAGAACCGCCCGATCGTACCATTCGGCGGCCCCTCGGCTTCCCTCCGCCACGCCTCGCGGCGGCGCCGACTTCGTCGGGGACGGTGTTTTCGGGACGCGGGTGCGGTACGCTGGGTCCAGAGGCGGCGAAACCGTGAACGCATCCCCATCGAGCCCGTGGCCACCTGCGACATCCAGGTCGTGGCGTGGGGTCACCGCCCTCCGCACGTGAACCCCCTCGCCCCGTTCGCCGTCGTGGCCCTCGTCGCGTTCGTCGCCGGCTCGCTGCCGTTCGCCGCGTGGGTCTTGCGGCTCGTCGGCACGGGCGACGTGGGTGCGGCGGGCGACGGGAACCCGGGGGCGATGACGGCCTTCCGCGTCGGCGGCCCCCTGGCAGGTCTCGCCGTGCTGCTGCTCGACGTGACCAAGGGCGTGTTCCCGGTCGTGCTCGCGCAGCGCCTGCTGGCGACCGACGGCTGGATGCTGGCCATCGTCGCCGTGTTGCCCGTCGCAGGGGCGGCGTTCTCACCGTTCCTACGCTTCAGGGGCGGCAAGGCGCTGGCCGTCACGCTGGGCACCTGGATCGGGCTGACGGTCTGGACGATCCCGCTCGTCGCCCTCCTGGCGATCGTCACGGCGACGCTGTTGATCGCCCCGAACGCGTGGGCGGTGGCGGCCGCGCTCGCCGCGATGCTGGTCGCCGACCTCCTTTGGGTCCCTGGCGGTTGGTCCGTGGTGACGCTGTTGCTGCAGGCGAGCATCATCCTCTGGAAGCACCGCGCGGAGCTCGCCCGCCGCCCTCGGGCACGACGCGTCCGGACACGACCGGCGTGACCGGTGCCCTCGCAGGCATCCTCGCGTTCCAGGTCGTCGTGGGGATCGTCGTTGCGACGAACACCCTCGCGCTCGTACGCCCGCGGCGCGATCGGAACGGCGGCCCGCGACCGCTGGTCTCCCTCCTGGTACCGGCCCGCAACGAAGCGGCCCACATCGGCAGCTGCGTTCGTTCCCTGCGTGCCCAGCACTACCCGCACCTCGAGATCCTCGTGCTCGACGACCGATCCGACGACGACACGCGAGCCCTCGTCGAACGAGAACGTGACGGCGACACCCGTCTCGTCGTGCTCACCGGCGCGGAGCCGCCGCCCGGTTGGACGGGCAAGAACTGGGCCTGCCATCAACTCGCTCGGGCGGCCCGCGGCGAGGTCCTGCTCTTCGCCGATGCCGACACGACGTTCGTCGAGCCCGACGCCGTGCTCGACATCGTCGGCGCGATGACGGCGAGCCGAGCCGACCTCCTCTCCGGCCTGCCACGGCAGGTCCTGGGAACGGCCGGCGAGGCGCTCCTCGTACCGGTGTTCTACTGGGCGCTCTTCTCCTTCACGCCACTTGCCCTGGCCCGCGTATGGCGCCGCGCGCCCTTCGCCCGGGCCGTCGGGCAGCTCATGGCGTTCCGAAGGACCGCCTATGACGCGATCGGCGGGCACGCCGCCATCCGCGGCAGCGTCGTCGACGACATCGATCTGGCGAGACGCGTCGCGAGCGCGGGTCTCGTCTGGCGGATCCTGGACGCGACCGAGATCGTCCGGTGCCGCATGTACCGAGGGGGCGCCGAGGCCCTGCGCGGCTTCGGCAAGAACCTCTTCGCGGCCTTCAGGTACGCCATCCTCCCCTACCTGTTCGTGTGGGGCTGGCTGACGTACGTGCACCTTGCGCCGGTCGTGCTGCTCGCGCTGGGCGCCGCGCGGCCGGCCCGCGCATCGGCCGACCCGGCGGCCCTCGCGCTCGTGATCGGGCTCTCCCTCGCCCACTGGACCTTCACGTACGCGCGCTTGCGGCTCCCCGTCTGGCCGGCGCTCGTGTATCCCCTCACGTTCATCGGGTTCCTCGTGCTGGCGCTGCGATCGTTCGCCGAGGGGATCGGTCGGCGAACGACGTGGAAGGGCCGACGCCTGGTGCGGCCGCCGACGCGGTGGCTGTAGGCGTGGCCGAGGCTGGGCGCCGGTGACGCCACCTTCGCGACGTGCCTCACGTCCGCGCGACGTACCGCATCGAGAACACGAGGAAACGCGAGAAGTGACGCTGCCAGAACGAGCTTCCCTCGAGGTTCGCGGTCTCGTGCTCCACGAACAGCCGCTCGAAACCGGCCTCCCGCGCCCATGTCACCGCGTGGTGCAGCAGCACGGTGCCGATCCCTCGGCGACGTAGCGCAGGTACGGCGTACGCCGATCGGACCTGCGCCGTGTTCGTGCCCGCCAGGAGGCGCCCCTCCGAGCCTCCCCGGCATCGCCCCACGATGAGGTACGCCAGCGGCGCCCCTCCCGACCGATGGACGAACAGGTGGTCGCCGGCGCGGCGATGCTCCTCGAGGTCCGCCGCCACGGCATGGACGTCCTCGTCCTTCACGAGGAAGATCGGGCTCCGACGGTAGTAGGTCGCGTGTTCGGAGGCGAGCGGGATGAGGTCGTCCCACGGCTCTTCCGGGCCGATGGCCTCCACGTGGACGCCCGTGGGCTCCACGCGCGGATCGGTCACCGGAGCCGACACGTCCCGGAGGCACTCCGCGACGATGGCGCCGAACCCCAACTCGTGCAGCGCGGCCGTCGTGTCACCGTCCACGGCGAAGTTCCCGATCAGGTGAAGCTGCACGCCCTCGCGCACCCACCGTTCGGCCAGCGCCGCGTGAAGCAGACCGTAGAGCACCGGCGCCGCGCCCCGTACGACGGCGTGTCCGTACTCGGGCACGAGCACGGCCGGGAGGCCTCGGACCACGAACGGTGACCCGGCGGTCATGAAGCCAGCGATGGCGTCGCCCTGCCACGCCACGACACCCGTACCCATGAACGCGCGCTCGACGCACCGCTGCAGGTACGTCTCGTGGTCCCCAGCGAGCGGCGGCAGGAGCGGCTGCGCACGTCGAGCGCCCGCGTACGCCTGACAGAACAGGGCGAACGCCGCGGCCGCCATCGACGGCTCGCTCGGCGTCAGCCGGAAGTGCGCGCCGCGCTCCCGCAGCGTTCGATCCTCGTGGGGGCCCACGCCGTTCACTCTCGTCCCTGACCTCCCGTCCGTGCAAGGGGCCCAAGACCGCCGATGCGCGGAGCCGTCGGTGGATGTGATATCGTACAAAGCGTGGGTGATACTACTACCGAGCGAGGCGCCGCCTCTGGCCGTTTCCTGCTGCGTCTTCCACCAGCGCTGCACGAGACGTTGCGTCGCGCCGCCAGCCGAGCAGGGCTGTCGTTGAACGAGTACTGCGTCCGTGCGCTCTCGGCTCCAGGCGTCGATCCGGCGGGACCGGGCGCCGCCGTCGTGATGCGCGCGGCGGCGAGTTTCGGGGCGGACCTGGTGGGCGTCGTCCTCCACGGCTCCTGGGTGCGAGGCGAGGCGACGGCCGGTTCCGACATCGACGCGCTCGTCGTCCTCGAGCCCGCTCGACCGATCACGCGCGACCTCTACCGGACCTGGGATCGGACGTCGATGGAGCATGATGGCCACGTCGTCGAGGTCCACTTCGTCCACCTGCCGGACCTCGACGGCGCGCCGGGGCCGGTGTGGCTCGAGGTCGCGCTCGACGGCATGGTCGTCGCCGACCGCGAGGGGCGGATCGCCCGCACCCTCGCCCAGGTACGACGTGCCATCGCGACCGGGACCAAGGTGCGCCGAAGCGCCCACGGCCAACCGTACTGGACGGTGACGAGCTGATGCGCAACCTCGATCTCGCCTACGACTACCTCAAGCGTGCGCGCGTCCGGCTCGCGGCGCTCGACGTCCTCTTCGAGGGCGAGAGCTGGCCCGACGTGGTCCGCGAGTCGCAGGAGGTCGTCGAGCTCACGCTCAAAGCCCTGCTGCGCGCCAGCGGCGTGGAAGTCCCGCGCATCCACGACGTGGCCCCGGTCCTGCTCGCCGAACGCGCTCGGCTTCCGGAAGGGGTCGCGCCTTTCGTCGAGGAGCTCGCCGACGCCTCACGCCAGCTGCGGCGAGATCGCGAGCTCGCCTTCGACGGTGCAGAAGACCTCACGCCCGGGGAGTTCTACACGCGCTCCGACGCAGACCGAGCGCGCACGTCGGCCCGACGCGTCGTCGACCTGGTGACGCGACACGTCAGCGACGCTTCGACCTGAGACTTCACGGCGTCCGCCGTCGAACCGATCTAGCGGCGAGGCTCGTCGTCGGTCGTCAGGCGCCTCACGCTACGAACGCCCTCGGCAGCAGGGCTCCAATCGAACCAGCGTGGAAACGAGCGTTCCAGCGCAGGTGCGCCGCGCACACGGACCAGACCCTTCGCCTCCGCCGCGACGAAGTCGAGTCTGCCCAACCACACTTGGAAGAAGCTCGACAGGTCGGCCTCGATCCAGAGGTCGACGTCGAAACCGGGAGGCGTCAGGCAGACCGACACGTCCTCGCGCTGAAGGACGAGCCAGTAGCGCTCGTCCCGGCCATGGAAAGCGAACTCGATCACGACGCGGTCATCCGGTAGCTGGTCCGTGCGGACGCGCCGCCGCATCCACCACATGAGGAGCAGTGGGTCCAAGTCCTCCGGCTCAGGGGTCTCGAACGCCCAGGTCGCGCCCCACACCAGCAGTGCCTCCACGATCGGGCGCACCGCCTCGCCGGCGGCCGTCAGACCGTAGACCGTGCGCCCTTCCTCCGCCGGACTTCGGCGCGCGACACCCACCTCTTCGAGGAACCGGAGACGCTTGACGAGCAACGTCCTCGACAAGCGCGGTAAGCCCCGGGAGAGCTCGTTGAAGTGCATATCCCCTGTCAGCAGATCCCGGACGATCAGCAGCGTCCACCGGTCGCCCAGCAGGTCGAGCGCCGCCGCTACGGGGCAGTACTGGCCGTAACGCTGCATGGTCCAACGATAGCGAGGTGCGCGACGACCGGGTAGTCCACTTCTTGCACTAGCTGGCCGCGTCCCGAGCCCATACCTTGCTCGGAAGCCGAAGGGAGGCGACGATGGGGAGGATCGAAGCAGGACAAGTCGATGGAAGCGCGGCCGAGGTCTACGAAGCCTTCTTCGTCCCGGCGCTGTTCGGGGCGTGGGCCGAGCCTGTCCTCGAAGCCACGACGGTAGGATCCGGCGACCGCGTGCTGGACGTCGCATGCGGCACCGGCGTCCTCGCTCGTGCCGCGTCGGAACGGGTCGGGCCAACGGGATCGGTGGTCGGCGTCGACATCAACGCGGACATGCTGTCCGTCGCGCGGACGAGAGCGCCGCACGTCACCTGGACCGAGGGGCCGGCGGAGGCCTTGCCGTTTCCTGAGGGCGCCTTCGACGTCGTCGTCAGCCAGTTCGGGCTCATGTTCTTCGACGATCGTGGCGCCGCGGTGCGCGAGATGGCACGTGTCCTGCGGCCAGACGGCCGCGTGGGGGTCGCGGTCTGGGGCGAACTGGCGCGTACACCGGGCTATGCGGCCATGACCGCGCTCCTGAGGCGCCTCTTCGGAGACGGGGTGGCGCGGGCGCTCGAGGCGCCCTACGCCTTGGGCGACCAAGCCCACCTCCGCGACGTCTTCACAGAGGCCGGGCTCGACGACGTCGAAGTCCGAACGCTGACGGGAACGGCGCGCTTCGCGTCGATCGACGCGTGGGTCCACACGGACGTCCGCGGCTGGACGCTGGCAGACCAGATCGACGACGATCAGTTCCGTCGGCTCTTGACGGAAGCGAGACGCGAGCTGGCGAGGTTCGCGGACGACACGGGTCAGGTCAGCTTCGAGGCGCCGGCGCACATCGCGACTTGGCGAGCCCACGCCGCGCCCGGGTGAAGGCAGGACGCGACACGGCGGGCATCACCAACGCGACCGCGTACCTCGAGCCGCTCGCGTCAATCGTCGTCCTCGTCGTCGTGTTCGTCGTCGTGTTCGTCGTCATCATCGTCGTCGTGTTCGTCCTCGTGATCCTCGTCATGATCGTCGTCGTCGTACCCGCCCTCGCCGTGGCAACTGCTGCAGACCGCAGTACCGATCGGCCGGTGGCCGGCCGGTGGCGTGGCGGCAGCGGGCGTGCCCCCGTCGCCCCCGGACGCTCCGCCGTGGCAACTGCTGCAGGCCTTGGTACCGATCGGCCGATGCCCCGGCGGCGGGGTGCGGGGAGATGACACCACCGCACCGTCGCCCGTGGCCCCGACGTGGCAGGTGCTGCAGGGCGTCGTGCCGATCTCGCGGTGACCGGGCGGTGGCGTCGCTCCGGTAGGAGCGAAGTCCGTGACGCGCCCGAACGTGGCCTGGAGGTCGGACGCGTCGTGGCAGGTGGAGCACACCGTGCCGGTCGTGTCCGGGTGATCCGGTGGTTGACGGCCAGGGTCGAACGCGGCGCAGATCATCCCGAACAACGGGTCCTCGACGTTCATGATCTCGCACGAGGACTCGATCGGGACCTGGAACCCATCGATGCCCAGACGCCGCAGGTAGTCGCCAAGGCTCTCGGTACCGAAGTCGATGGTCGTCACCACCACGTCGCCGTCGCTGAGGCGGGCGAACCCGTCCTCGCGGCTGCCGTCGTCGTAGTAGAGACGGAGGTCCCCGTCCGTCTGCCACGTGGGCAGGGTGTGGAGTTCGAGGACGCCGCCGTCGACCTCCCCTTTCGCGACGGGCACCGCGTCGACGGTGATCTCGATGCCGATGAGCGCGCGGGCGAGGACGAGCGACGTGATCGAGAGAACCGTCACGAGGATCGTCGCAGCGACACGTGCGGTGAGGGAGCGCCGATGTGAACCCATGGAACACCTCCAGCGACGAACGTACGTCGCTCCGCTGAAGCGGCGCTGATGCCGCGCCGGTGGCATGGACCTCCCCCGCCGTCAACCCATGCACGAAGAAGCGCTGCGAAACGCAGGCGCCGCGTAGCGGCGAGCATCTCATCTGGGCCCGCAGCGCAGCCTGTGGTGGCCGGCAGCCTACATGCCCGGCCTGACGACGCCTCGGCGGACGCCCCCGGGATCCGGTCCGCCGTCCGTCACTGCGGTGGGGGCACGTGGGTACCTAGGGTGACCTCGAGGGAGGCATCCATGGAGCGCCTCGAACCCGTCCACCTCGCCCCCGAGGTCGAACCACGCGCGGCGGGCGCCGGCGACGTCTTCGACACCGTTCCACCGCCCTTCGACCTCGTCTCCGACATCCTCCTCGCCGCCGCGACGTGCCCCGTCGAGCCGCTGCGCGAGCGTTTCCCGGAGGTGCCGTTCTGGGCCGCGGGAAGCCGGGCGCTGCTCGGCGTCTGGTTCTCCCGCGTCCTCGAGGCTCGCGTCGGTCCGGGTGGCGTTCGACGGTTGGGGCCCGAGGAAGCCCCCGAGGACTTCCCCTACCAGGAGTTGAACGTCGCGGTGCTGCTCCGCGGCGGCGGCGCGTTCGTGCCCGGGATCTACGCCACCAGCGACCTCACCCTCCGGATCGGTCAGCGCTACGGCATGCCCAAGCGACGTGTGCCGATGACGTACGAGGTGGCGGGGCGCGAGGTGCGCTCACGGGCCTGGGTGGGCGACGCCGAGAGCCACGTGCACGCGTTTGCGCTCACGTCGAGCCCGCTGCTGGGTCGGTGGTTGGGCCGGCTGTTGCCGCGCTGGAGCCCGACGGCTCGGTTCCCCAGCGGTCGCGACGTCCGGGCTCGCCTCGAACGCGCCGAGGGCGCGAGGTTGGCGTGGATCGTGTCGGGCCGACTCGTCCTCGACGAACCGTGGCTGCCGCGAGCGGTTCCTCTCTGGCCGCTGGCGCTCCACGTACCCCGTCAGCGGATGCGCCTGCCGCCACCACCGTCTCCATGACGGGCGGAGGCCAGGACGGGCGCACCGCACGTGGGCGACCGCCGCGGCGTACCGTGAGCGGACGCGTTCCTGGCGTCCGGAAGGGGTCCCCATGACCACCGGCATCGGCATCATCGGCTGCGGCACGATCAGCAGCGCCTACCTCCGCACGCTCACGCAGGCGCCCGACGTGCGCGTGGTGGCCGTGGCGGATCTCGATCCGGCGCGCGCCCAGCGGCAGGCGGACGCCTTCGCTGTGCCGCATGCCCTCGATCCCGACGCGTTGCTGGCCCGCGACGACGTCGACCTGGTCGTCGACCTCACCGTTCCGAACGCCCACTACCGGGTCAACCGGCAGGCGCTGGAGGCGGGCAAGGCGGTCTACTCGGAGAAGCCCTTGGCGGCGACGGCGACCGAAGCTCGGGCGCTGGTGGCGCTCGCGAACGAGCGCGGCCTCGCGCTCGGCGGCGCGCCCGACACCTTCCTCGGCGCCGGGCTGCAGACCGCGCGCGCCGCGCTCGACGACGGCGCCATCGGTCGCCCCTTCGCGGCCGTCGCCCACATGGTCTCGAGCGGGCCCGAACGCTGGCACCCCGACCCCGGCTTCTTCTACCAACCCGGCGCCGGACCGCTCCTCGACATGGGCCCGTATTACGTCACCACGATGGTGTCGCTCTTCGGTCCGGTCGCGAGCGTGACCGCCGACGGCGCCCGGACCCGGTCCGAGCGAACGATCGGCTCCGGGCCGCTCGCCGGCCAGATCTTCCCGGTGACGGTCGAGACGCACCTGACGCTGCTGCTGCGCTTCGAGTCGGGCGTCCTGGCGACGCTGCTGACCACCTTCGACGTGGCGGCCTCCGAGCTGCCGCGCTTCGAGGTGTTCGGGGAGTCCGGCACCTTGTCCGTGCCCGATCCCAACACGTTCGGTGGGCCGGTCCGACGCCACCTCGGCACCGACGACGGGTGGCACGAGCTCCCGTTGGTGCCGGGTTTCGCCACCAACGCGCGCGGCATCGGGGCGCTCGAACTCCACCGCGCGGCCGCCGCCGGCCGCCCGGCACGCGCCTCGGGCGAGCTCGCCGCCCACGTCCTGGACGTGCTCGAAGGCGCCCTCACCGCGGTCCGCAGCGGCCGCCGGGTCGACATCGATTCCCGACCAGCGCGGCCCGCGGCCCTCGCAGCCGACGACCTCGCCGCCCTGGGTTGGACCATGGAGGTGGCCGCATGAGCGCACCGAAGCTCGGCCTTCAGCTCTACACCGTACGCGCTTCGACGTCGTCGCTGCCCGACCTGTTGCGAACGGTCGCCGCGTACGGCTACGCGGGCGTCGAGACGGTGGGTACCCAAGGCACCAAACCCGAGATCCTGAGAGAGGCGCTCGCCGACGCGGGCCTGCAGGTCGCCTCCGCCCACGTCGCCCTCACCGACCTGCGAGCGGACGTCGACGGCGTGGCCGCCGCCCACCGGACCGTGGGTACGCCGATGCTCGTGGTGCCGTGGCTGGGACCCGCCGATCGTCCCACCGACCTGCAGGGCTGGACGGCGCTCGGGCAGGAACTCGACGCGCTCGGCGCACGCCTCGGCGACGCCGGCCTGCGGCTCGCGTACCACCACCACGACTTCGAGCTCGTGCGCTACGGCGAGCGCGATGGGCTCAGCGCGCTGCTCGACGCGGCCGCTCCCGAGCGGTTGAGCGTGGAGCTCGACACCGGCTGGCTTCTCGCGGTCGGCCACGACCCGAGCCACTGGGTGGCCGCCTGGGGCGAGCGCGTGACGCGGCTGCACCTCAAGGACGTCGACCTCGACCGGTCGCCGCCCTGGGTCGACGTCGGCGATGGTGCGCTCGACCTCTCCGGTGTGCTGGCGGCGGCCGACGTGGCCGGCGTCGAATGGGTGCTGGTGGAGCACGACGCGCCCGAGGACCCGCTCGAGACCGCCCGGCGCAGCGCCGCGGCGGTGATGAACGCCCTGCACGCGATCTGAGGAGCCTGGTCGACGGCTTGGTGCGGCAGACGTCGTGCGGCGGGCACGACGGGGGCTACCCTCACCGCGTGCGTTCACCCGACGCTCGTCCCGCACCCCCGTCGGCCCTCGCCGCGGCGCTCGTGGCGTGCGTGTGGTTGCTCGTCGCCTGCGCGCCCCGCGTCGTCGCACACGCCGATCCCGCGGTCCGCAGCGATCCCCGTCCGTCGGCGGCTTGTTCGGCCGTTGCGGCACCCCTACCCACGGGACGGCTGATCGTCGATGGGCAGGAGCGCTCGGTGTCGGCTCGCGTGCCGCCCTCCGCGCCGACGCAGCCCCGCGACCTGGTGATCGTCTTCCACGGCCGGACCAACGACGCCGCGCAGGTGCGCCGCTACGTCGACCTCGACGAGGCCTTACCGGACGCGGTCCTCGTCTACCCCAGCGCCCTGCCGGCCGGCCCCGGACGTTTCGCGTGGAGCGATCCGGGCGACCCGCCCGACCGCTTGCGCGACTTCGCCCTCGTCGACGCGATCGTCGACGCCTACGGGCGCGCGCACTGCCTCGACCTCGACCGGGTGTTCGTCGTCGGTCACTCCCTCGGCGCGTCGTTCGCCAACGACGTCGCCTGCCGCTTCGGCGGTCGCATCCGTGCGGTCGCTTCGGTCGCGGGTGGGTTGCAGGGCGGCGCGTGCACCGCAGCCACGGCCGCGCTCGTGCTCCATCACCCCGACGACCCTCTCGTCCCCTTCGCCTCCGGCGAACGGGTCCGCGACGCTTTCGTGGCGGCCAACGGCCTCGCCGCCGCACCGGTCCTGCCGGCCGTCGACGCTCCGCTGTCCACCCTGCGATGCGTCCGCTACGGCGGCGCCGAGGTCGCGCACCCCGTCGTGTGGTGCCCCCACGACGACGCCACCGGCCCCGGGGGTCGGGCGTACGCCCACACGTGGCCGGACGCCGCGGCCGCGGCGATCGCCACGTTCTTCACGGGGCTGCCGTGAGGCGCGTCGCCTGAGGGCGGCCGGCGCTCACCGCCCCTCGCGCATCGCCTCCAACCGTCCGAACCAATCCACCGCCGCCGATCCGAGGTCGGCGTGCTTCGCGCGCCATGCTTCGACGTCCACGACGCGCTCCACGGCGAAGTCGATGCCGGTCGCGGTCTCGCTCGGCGCCACGGGCACGGCGTCCGGGTAGATGCCGATGTAGTCGCCTTCGTTGATCTCCACGTCGTCGTTCACGTCGGTCCAGGCGATGACGAGGTTGTCGCCGACGAGGACGGCGAAGTCGAAGGCGGCGATGAACCCGTCGGAATCCTCGGCGCCGCTGAACACCAGCTCGTCGGTGCCGTCGTCGAGGAAGGCGGCCACGATCGTCGGGCCGTCGGGGTTGCCGACCGTGAGATCGCCGACCTCGAACCGCACCGTCATCGACTGATCCGTGGTGTCGGCCTCGAGGAAGAGCTCGAACTGGTAGGCGCCGTCGGCGGTGACCTGCTCGCGGTCGATCGTGAGCACGACGTCGACGGACGCACCGCCGGCCAGGGAACCCGACAGCGGGTTCGCGAACACCGCGTCGTCCAGCATCGCACCCGGGTTCTCGGGGCTGGCCACGTACTCGTCGTCCAGGCCCAAGTCGACGGTCGCGCCCGTCGTGTTCGTCAAGGTGACCGTCAGATCGACGAGATCGGCGCCGAAGTCGGCCGGGTCGGGGCTGAAGGTGAGCGCCCCGCCACCCGGCGTCGGGATGACACCCGACTGCAGGGCCGCCAGGGCCGCGGCCGCGTCGATGAGCCCGGCGCCGCAATCGGCGCCCGTGGGGCGCTCGCAGGCCGTCGCGTCCAGCGGACGCGCGGTCCCCGTCAGGTAGGCCAGCGCGTCCTGGAGGCCGAGCGTCGGATCGAGACCCTTCATGAGCGACACCACGCCGGCCACGTGGGGCGCCGCCATGGAGGTGCCGTTCTCGAAGGTGTACTGGAAACCGCCGCCGTCCCTGCCGAGGCTCATACACACCGTCCCCGAACGTGTCGCCGTTGCGATCGAAGACCGAGGTCGCCGCCCGGGGCCATCACGTCGACCCGGCTGCCGTGGTTCGAGTAGGGCGCCCGGCGGTCGCGGAACTCCGTCGCCCCGACCGTGATGACGTTGCCGCACCCGGAGGGCGAGGAAGCCGCGGCGCTCGCGTCGTCGTTGCCGGCCGCGACGACGACGATCGCATCGCGCGGCGACGAGGTCACGATCCGGTCGAACGCCTCCTGTTCGAAGGCCGTGCAGAGGTAGGCGCCGCCCAGGCTGAGGTTGATGACGTGGGCCGGGTTCGTGTTGTCGGGCACGCCCGGGACGCTGAAGCCCGCGGCCCACAACAGTCCGTCGACGACGTCGGCCAGCGAACCGCTGCCATCGGCGCCCAACATCCGCACCGGCACGATCCGCGCCTGCCAGTCCACGCCGGCGACGCCGGCTGTGTTGTTCGTCGCCGCCGCGATCGTTCCCGCCACGTGGCTGCCGTGGAACGAGGTGCCGACGTCGTAGGCGTCGGCGTCGCGGCCATCGAGGTCGCCGGCCGACGTGGGGTTCGAGACGAAGTCGTAGCCGGGCAGCACCTTGCCCGCGAAGTCGGGGTGGGTCAGGCCCGCGTTGCCCGCCGCGAACAGGATGCCCGTGTCCCCGACCGCCACGACCGTGTTCACGGAACCGGTGGTGATGTCCCAGGCGGCCGGCAGCTCGATCGCGGGGTAGTGCCACTGGCGGCCGTAGAAGGTGTCGTCGGGGGTCGCGAGCGCGTGCAGCCGGTAGTTGGGGACGACGTACGCGACGTCGGGCCGGGCGGCGAGCTCGTCGACGAGCGCCCGCGTCTCGGCGCGCCCGAGGCCCGGGGCCCGGTAGAGCCGCGTGCCCGGCACGGCCAGCGCGCGAACCGACTCGAGCCGCACGCCGGCGACCGTGAGGACCGTCGCGTCCGCCGGCCGGAGGTCGCCGTGGAACTTGACGATCCACTCGCCGTCGACGACGTCCGCTTCGCCGCTCGGTCTCGCGTTCGGCAGGACGTCGCCCTCGTCGAGGTCGGCTGCGGCGACGGTCGCGGGCGGCTGCGCGCGGGCAACGACGGCGCCTCCGCGGCGACCCGCCGTCCCGGCGCCGACCGTGATCGTCCCGGCCACCCGCCCCGTGGCGTCGCCCGTGACCACGATCCCGACGGTGGCGCTGGCGGTGGCGCCGTCGTCGTCGGTGACGGTGAGCCGCGCGACGTACGAACCGGGTTGTGCGTAGACGTGGCTCGTCGTGACGCCGGTGCCCGTGTCGCCGGTGCCGAAGTCCCACCCGTAGGCGACCACGTTGCCGTCGGCATCGCTCGAGCCGCTGGCGTCGAAGGAGACGGAGAGCGGGGCGGGGCCGGTCGTGTCGCTGGAGACGAACGAAGCCGTCGGACGAGCGTTCGACCCGGGTCCGCCGCCTCCACAGGCGACCAAACCGGCGATCAGGACGACGCCGACGACCCAGAGCGGGCGGACGTGGCGGGCACGACGCTTCTCCATGATGGCTCCTTTCGGGACTGCGGATGAACTCCACCGGCCCCCACGCTGCCCACGATCGGGCCTGTCCTCGCCGTAGCGAGCGCCGATCGCGAACACCGGTTCCACCTTGTGGGGACTGTAGCGCGCCGCGGCGCCCGCGTCGCTCACGAACGTCGACGGGGCAAGGGGCGAACGTCCCGACGGCGCGCCGGGGGTGGGCGTGCCGTCGCAGGCGGGCGTGCCCTGGCGGGCGCGCCCTGAGTGTCGGGCCCACGCAACGGACCGGGCCGGCGCGAAGCAGCCGGCCCGCCCGAGTTCGGTGCGGTTCGGGAGCGTGACAGATCCCCGCTACCCGCGCATGCGTCGTGCGTAGGCCTTCATCGCGTCCCGGACGAAGGCTGCGGTGCCTTCCCCGTGCGCGTCGTACGTCGCGGTGAAGCGAGGGTCGGCGACGTACATCTCGCCCAGCGCCTCGAACGCGTCCGGCGACGGCTTCGAGCGCCACGCCACGGCGATCCAGTCGAACTGGCGGCGCGCGATCGCCTGCGCTTCGGGACCGTCGGCGGGCCGACCGGCCTGCAGTGCCGCGGCGAAGTCCTGCGCGATCCGGACCTGGTCGTCCTGGAAGCGTCGCTTGTCCGCGTCGGAGGTGCTACGCCACCAGGCGTCGCTCTGGTCGTACGCCTCCCTGCCCCAGCGCTCGACCACCTCCTCCTCGTACTGGGTGTGGTCGAACCCGTCCAGCGTCTCTTCTGCCATGAGCGGTTCTCCTCTCTCGTGCTTGCGAAGGGTGGTGCGGACCGCGGCGACCTGCCGGTCGATGCGAGCGCGTTCGCGCTCCAGCAGGTCGAGGTGCGTCCGCAGCGCGGTCGCGGTCGGGACGTCGTCGGCGAGCACGTCGGCGATCGCCGGCAGGCCCAGGCCCATGTCACGCAGCAGCAGGATCCGCTGCAGGCGGATGAGCGCCGCCTCGTCGTAGTAGCGGTAGCCGTTCGCGCCCACCCGGCTCGGCGGCAGCAGGCCGAGCTCGTCGTAGTGACGCAACGTGCGGCTGGTGGTACCGGCCAAGCGGGCGATCTGCTGGATCGACCACTCGCCACGAACCGTCGGGAGCGCCATGGACGTCGCCTCCTCTCCGTCGCCTCGCGGCGACCGAGGCTCAGGATGATGGTTGACGTTACGTCAAGGTCAAGCCCCCGCGTGCGCGAACCTTCGTCGAGACCCTGGCAAGGGCGACGTGTTCACGAACCTCTCGCTCCGCGACGGGCCACGCCTCGGACCGCCCGCTATCCTGGACGGGCTCGATGTGCTCCGCGGCGTCCACCGGACCTGGGCGAGCCGCCCTCGCGCACGGCAACCGGAGGCCCGCGTGGACCTGCACGACCATTCGATCGTCGACCTGCGCCGTCTCATGGACGAGGGCGACCTCACCTCCGAGGCCTTGGTCCGCGGTTACCTCGCGCGCATCGACGCGCTCGACCGGGCCGGACCCACGCTCCGAGCGGTGCTCGAAACCGAGCCGGACGCCCTCGCGATCGCCGCCGACCTCGACGCCGAGCGCCGGCGTTCGGGACCGCGCAGCCCGCTCCACGGGATCCCGATCCTGGTCAAGGACAACCTCGACACGGCCGGCACCATGACCACGACCGCGGGTTCGCTCGCCCTGGAGGGACACCGTGCGCCACGGGACGCCTTCGTGGTCGCCCGACTGCGCGAAGCCGGCGCGGTGATCCTCGGCAAGACGAACCTGAGCGAGTGGGCCAACTTCCGCTCCACGCGCAGCTCGAGCGGTTGGAGCAGCCGCGGTGGCCAGACGCGCAACCCCTATGCGCTCGACCGGACGCCTGGCGGATCGAGCTCCGGTTCGGGCGTGGCCGTGGCCGCTGGCTTCGCGGCCGCCGCGATCGGCACCGAGACGGACGGCTCGATCGTGGGACCCGCGTCGCTCAACGGTGTGGTCGGGCACAAGCCGACGGTCGGCTTGGTGAGCCGCTCGGGCATCGTGCCGATCTCGGTCTCGCAGGACACGGCCGGGCCGATGACGCGCAGCGTCGCCGACGCGGCGCTGGTCCTCCAAGCGATCGCTGCGGTCGATCCGCACGATCCCAGGACGCAGACCGCACAGCGCGAACCGTTCGAGGTGGATCTCGCGCCGGACACCGACCTCCGCGGCGTCCGGCTCGGTGTCCCCCGCTGCTGTACCGGCCATCACGAGGCCGCCGACGCCGTCGCCGCGGCCGCCTTCGCCCACCTGCGACGCTTGGGCGCCGTGGTGATCGAGGACGTCGACCTGGGACCACGCGCGCCCCTCGTCGCGGCCGAACGGACCGTGCTTCTCGTCGAGTTCAAGGCGGGGCTCAATGCCTACCTGCGCGATCACCCGACGGCGCCGGTGCGCGACCTCGAGGCGCTGATCGCCTTCAACCGAGAGCAGCGGGACCGGGTGATGCCCTACTTCCGACAAGAGCTGCTGGAGCAGGCCCAGGCGCAGCCCGGTCTCGACGATCCCGGTTACCTCGAAGCGCGCGCCACGTGTATCCGTCTCGCTCGTGACGAGGGTATCGACCGCGCCTTGAGCGAGCACGGTCTCGACGCCTTGGTGGCCCCTTCCCGTGTGCCCGCCTGGGTGACCGACCTGATCGACGGCGACCGCTCCATCCCCGGCTGCGCCTCGCCGGCCGCCATCGCCGGCTACCCGCACGTCACGGTGCCCGCTGCTCTCGTCCACGGTCTGCCCGTGGGCTTGTCGTTCTTCGCCGGCGCGTTCGAGGACGCCAAGGTGCTGCGCTACGCGCACGCCTTCGAGCGGGCGCGCGGCCCGTGGCCGGTGCCGACCTTCCCCGCCCGGGTCGTCTGAGGCGTCTGCGGCCCCACATCCGTCACCGGCCTTCGAGCCATCGCGCCAGAGCATGAGGTCGTCGCGCCACGGCTCGGGAGCCGCGGCGACGCCGAAGGAGGCGGGTTCGCATGGAGCACGTTCGCCCACACCTCCCCGGCATCCTGACCCTGCCGAGTGCCGACGACTTCGCCACGACCACCGAGCGGCTCGAAGCCGCGATCGCCGACGAGGGGCTGACGCTCTTGACGACGATCGATCACGCCGCGAACGCTGAGAACGTGGGGCTGGAACTCCTGCAGACGACGGTGTTCCTGTTCGGGAACCCCGAAGCCGGCACGCCGCTGATGCAGGCCGCGTCGACGTTCGGCCTCGACCTGCCGCAGCGGATGCTCGTGTGGGAGAACGAGGACGGCGACGGGAACTCCGTGAGTTGAGCCCGACGACGGGTCGACGACGCGGTTCGCGTTCTGGGCCAACGGTCCGTGGGGCAACGGCCGCGTCGTCAGGACACCGGTCAGCACCAGCACCAGCGCGAGGAGCGCCGTCTCCGCACGCATGGTCCGCAGCAGACGTGGGTCGCCCTCACCACGCCGGAGAGCCGGGAGCCAGCTCCAGCGCGCTCTGGCCGCGAGGCCGAGGATGACGACGATCACGGCGACCTTCGCGACGAGCGCCCACCCGTAGGACGTCGTCGTCAGGTGCAGGGGCTCGCGCACGTGGAGCGTCGAGGCGTAGACGCCCGTGGCGACGAGCACGGTCACGGCCCCGAGTGCCACGGTGGAGACGCGCTCCATGACGCGGGTGAACGTCGCCCCCGCCATCAGCGCATGGGGCAACGACGCCGCGCCGCCGACCGCACCCACCCACGCCATGACGGCCATGAGGTGCACGAGGTCGACCGCCAGTGGACCCGCACCCCCCATCGCTGCTCCGTGGCTCAGTGCGCTGAAGGTCCAGAGTGCGGTCACGGCGACGCCGGCCCACACTACGTCGTGCCAGCGGCGGCCCGCACCGGAAGGCCAAGCCAGCAGCACGATCAGCAAGCCGATCCGGACCGCCGTGACCTGGCCGTGAAAGCTCGCGAGGGCGTACTCGCGAAGGATGTCCGGTTCGAGGAAACCGAGCACGCCATACAGTGCGAGCACCACGTCCGCAACACTCACGAGGACGACGATGCCCGCGCCCGCCCACATCGCGGTCCGAAGCTTGATCAGCACCGTGCCTCGAGCGAGTTCGGGCGCCACGAAGCGCAGGAAGAGGCCACCGCCCATCAGCAAGACGAGGCCCAGGTAGAGCGCGCCGGCGACGCCCGCCTCGAGCATCAGCCGATCACGGGTCGGGCGTCGACACCACGATCACGTAATGGCCCTGCATCGCGTGCGTGTCCTCGGCCAGAACGCTCCACATCACGACGTAGGCGCCAGGCGGTAGGTCCGGTTCGAGCGCGAGCGTGACACGATCGGCCTGGTCGGTGGTATCGACGAGACCGGTGTCGACGCGCTCACCCTCGTCGCCACGCGCCGTGAGGACCTCGTCGACCAACGCCACGGCGAGAGCGTCGAGACGCGACGCCTCGTCGCTTGCGAGCACGTCGCCGCCGCCCGTCGTGACGTCCGCCGTGAGCGAGTAAACCTTGAACACGCTGAAACGTGTCTCGATGGGCTCGGTGAACGTGAGCACCACCTGCGTCGGTGCTTCGTCCAGGACCGCGTTGGGAGGGGGCGAGCCCGCCGACCATTCGGAGTGGGCGACCGCCAACCCAGTCGCGCCGACCGCGACGAGGCTCAGGAGCGCGCGCCAGCCAAGCGACCTTGTAGCTCCAGGCTTCCGTGTCATCGTGCGGGCCCGATCGAACCATTCGTCCGTGAGTCGCAGAGCGAGCAACGTCTTGCCAACCATGACGCCCCCTTCGTAAGCGGGACGATCCTCCGGTGCGATGTCGCCGCGTCCGGGCAGTATAGAAGCGGTGGGTGGACGTGGCGCAAGGCGACGGCCCCTTCGCCCCCGAAGACGACGTGCTCACGTGGAACGTCGAACGACCGCGGCCGCCAACACGCCGGGTCACCTCGGTGCCGGGGGACTGACCCCGTCACATCACGTCGAACGGCAACCACAACAACACGACGGCGTTCCACAGGACGTGGGCGACGAGCGTCGGCACCAGGCTCCCGGTCCACGCGCGCAGCAGGCTCCACACCAACCCGAGCACCCACGAGATCAGCACGAGCAGCGGCGAACCGATGGCGATGCTGGCGAGCGCGTAGAGCGTCCCGGCCGCGACCGCACCGCCCCACGTTCCCAGACGGCGGGCCAGGGTCGACTGGACGACGCCGCGCCAGACGAGCTCCTCGCCCAGGATCACAGGCACCAGCACGATCGCCGCACCGAGCACCGACGGCGCTCGGAACGCGGCGTAGAGCAGCTCGGTCTCGAGCGTGGCCCACGGGGCGAGCTGAACCAACACCGGGTAAAGCGCGTACGAGGCCGCGACGCTCACCGCGCCCGCCGCCAGCCCGAGCGCCCACAGGCGCGGGACCGGACGCAGGAGGGGGCGGAGGTCGACACCGGCGACGATGGCGACCCAGCCACCGAGGACGATCGCCGCGCCGCCCACGGCCCACCAGATGCCGATGGCCGGCGCGGCGAACGCCGCGGCGAGCCACGCCACCACGCACGCCCCCGCGAGCCACGGTCGAGCCCGCCCGATCGCTCGCGCCTCAGCCACCGGGCTCGCTCGGCGCCACGCCGCGTGCCCGCTCGACGAGGGCCCACGGTCCTCGAGCGGGTCGCCCGCCCCGTTCGGCCGCCAGCGCCCGACGCGCTGCCTCGTCGAAGGTCGCCCGCCGAGGATGATCGATCCGCGTCCAGAACGCGTCGTCCTGCGCCAGCAGGTCCTCGGTGAGACCGATCACGACCTCGCGGGCGACCGGCCAGTCGGCGCGCGTCACCAGGCGGATCCACAGCGAGGACAAGCGTGGGCTCAAGAACGGGACGTCGACGCTCCGCGGCGCACCCAACCCCATGAGCACCGCCGTGCGGTCGAGGATCTCCTTGCCGGAGAGCGTCTCGGGTCCCGGCACGTCGAACCACACGTTCGCGTCGATCGGTAGTTCGAGCGCGCGCACGAGCGCGACGACGACGTCGCCGATCGCCACCGGCTGCGTCCGCGAGCGCAGCCAGCGCGGCAGGATCATGACCGGCAGCCGTGCCGCCAGGTCGCGCACGATGAGCCAGCTGAGGCTGCCGTGGCCCACGATCATGCTGGCGCGCAATTCGATCGTGGGGACGCGGCCGGCACGCAACGCCTCGCCGACCTCGACCCGGCTGCGAAGGTGTTCGGACCCCGGTCCGGTCGGCGCCACGCCTCCCAGGTAGACGATCCTTCCGACGCCGGCCTCGGCGGCGACGGTGGCGAAGCCGGCGGCGGCCTCGACCTCTCGCTCGTGGAAGCCCGGTCCCTCGCCGATGCCGTGGACCAGGTAGAGGGCCGCGTCCACGCCGTGGAGGGCGCGGGCCATCGACGCGCGGTCGCCCACGTCGCCCTGGACCCAGGCATGCTCGGGCTCCCTCGACCTGGCGCGATCCGCGTTGCGGGTGAGGTTCCGGACGCTCCAACCGGCCGCCGTGAGGGCCGGCCGGACCGCGCCACCGACGAAACCGGTCGCGCCGGTCAGCAACACGGTGCGCTCCGGCCCTTGGGGCGCCGCTCGCTCGGTCACGGAAGACCCTTCACGTTCGCGGCTCGAGGACGCATGCGGGAGTGTAGCGGACGAGGTCGGTCGCGAACGCGGTCGGGGACCAGGTTCAAGGCGGTCGCGGCCGGCGCGCATCGCGCCGGCCCGTCAACCGGCGAGGAAGCTCAACCGCACCGTGCGCGTCGGGTTGTCGACGTTGGTGTCCACCAGGGCGATCGACTGCCACGTGCCCAGCGTCAGCGCCCCGCCGATCACGGGGACGACCAGGCTCGGCGCGACGAAGGCCGGGACCACGTGGTCGCGACCGTGACCGGCACTGCCGTGGCGATGCGCCCAGGCGCCCTCGGCGGCGGGGAGCAGGTCGTCGATCGCCTTCAGCAGGTCCTGGTCGCTACGCGCCCCCAGTTCCACGATCGCGAGTCCGGCGGTGGCGTGGGGCACGAAGACGGACAGCAGGCCGTCGCCGCGGCCGCGGACGAACTCGGTCGCGCGCGGCGTCAGGTCCACCACCGCCCGGCTCGAGCCGGTGGTGATCGTCAGTTCCGTCGTGTGCATCTCACGCGACCTCGCTTCCGGGACATGGGTGCTGGGGCAGGTCTCACGGCGTCCTCGCGAGGGGCGCGCCCGCGACGCGCACCATCTGGCGGACGGCGCCCAGGTGATAGGCGGTGTGGGCCAACACCCCGAGGGCGTCGCCCAGGCGGCGCTCGTCCCAGGCGATGCCGCTCGTGACCAGCGCTCGGAACCGTTCGACGGCCACCTGCAGGCGGTCCTGCAGCGCCCGCCACCCCGCCTCGTCGACGGTGGCGGGTTGGAAGCTGCCGGGCCAGTCGGACGTCCACTCTTCCCCGCGCAGACCCGCTTCGAGCAGCTCGACGTAGTACGCGGTGTGCGCCGTCTGGGCCGCGATGCTGGTCCCGCCGGGGACGATCGGTCGCGAAGCGGCAGCGGCATCGATCGCCGCCAACGTCTGCTTCCAGCTGGTGCCCCGGTCGAGGCAGGCACTGCCGGGCGTCGTCTTGGGCGGATGGCCCGCGAACTCGTCGAGGATGAAGAGGAACGGGCGCAGGAGCGCGTCGGTGGGCACGGTCGCGTCGGTGGTCATGCGGCCCATCATGCGCCGGCCGCGCCCCGCCGTCACCCCACCCGCACGCGCAGCCTCAATCCGCCTGCGTGTACACGGCCACTTCGACCACACCCGTGTTGCCGCCGCTCGACGACACCACCCGAAACGTGAAGGTCTGGCCGCGACCCTCGGCGGGGAACCGGTACTGCCGCGCGGCGTCGGCCACGTCGAACGGTCCGAACACGTCGCCGTGCTCGTTCACCACCTCGAAACGCTCGATCTGGGCGGTGGAGCCCATGGTGCGCGTCCAAAGACCGAAGCCGGTGACGTCGACGGCCTCAGCGAGGCGCACCGTGATGAAGGCGTCGTCACCGTCGCCGCGCGACGACCACTCGCTGGTCGCCTCGCCGTCGATCGCGTGGGCAGCTGCGTAGGCGCTTCCGAACTCGCTGCTCGCATCGATCACCTCGGCCCCGGCCTCGGCCGTGGCCACGTCGACGCCCAACGACGCGTCATCCGGGGCGGCGGACGGGGTGCGGAACCGCATGACCTGGCTCGCGTAGACGTTCCCTTGCGGATCGCTCCCTTGCAGCCGGTACACGTACTCGGTATCGGGCTCGAGCCCGCGCAAGAGAACACGGTGGTCGCGATGCGCGCCGGCGCCCATGTCGACGTCGAGCGCCAGGTTCCCGAATCCCTCGTCGGTCCCGAACACGAGGACGCACGCGAGGTCGATCGTGCTGGTGATCTCCAGGGTTGCGGACGCGCTCGTGACGTCGCTGAGCTCGATGGGACCCGCCAAGACGTCCTCGACCGGCAGGGACACGAGCGGCTGGGCGTAGGCGGCGGTCGCGATGACGAGCGCGATCCATACCGAGGAACGTCGGACGAAGCGTTGCATGGTGTCGAGCATGCCCCAGGTACCGGCGAGCGCGTGCATCGGCCCGGACGTGTATCGCTGCGGCCGGCGACGAGGTCGTCGGGGGCGCGTACCAAGACGACGACCGGGGCCAGAACGCCGGGGTGGCGACCGACGGCGACGTCATCCTGATGTCGGCGCGCGATCACGACCAGCTCGGCGCGGGTTCAGGGGCCGTCCACGTCAGGCTCGCGCCGTCGGCCCACCGTGGTCGCCTTCCAGCATCGAGACGAACACCGACGCGACCTCCGGATCGAAGTGCGAGCCCGCCCCCGCCCGGATGTGCTCGAGCGCCCGCTCGCGCGTCCACGCCGGGCGGTAAGGGCGATCGGACGTCAACGCGTCGAAGACGTCGGCGACCGCGAAGACGCGTGCGCACAAGGGGATCTGCTCGCCGGCGAGCCCTCGGGGGTAGCCGGCGCCGTCCCAATGCTCGTGGTGGGCGTACGGGATGTCGATGGCGGGACCGAGGAACGCGATCGGCGACAGCAACTCGAACGCCAGCACGGGGTGCTGCCGCATGACCGACCACTCCTGGGACGTGAGCGCGTCCGGCTTGAGCAGGATCGCGTCCGGCACACCCATCTTGCCGATGTCGTGCAGCAGCGCGCCGCGCCGGATCTGGACCGGGTCCTCGTCGACCCCGCACGCTTCGGCGAGGTCGAGCGTCATGTCGGTGACCCGTCGGCTGTGACCTTCGGTCTCGTGGTCGCGCAGGTCGAGCGCGCGCGCCCAACCCTCGATCGTCGTGTCGTACGCCAAACGCAACTCGTCGTTCGATCGGGACAGGTCCTCGAGCACGGAGGCGCTGTGGAGCGCGATGGCCACCTGCGTCGCGAGCCCTTCGACCGACGCCAGCCAGGCTGGGGTCGGATCGAACGGCGCACGCGAGAAGAGCTCTAGGACCCCTTGGAGCTCGCCGCGCGCGACGAGCGGCGCTCCGACGTAGGCGGTGAACCCCTCGACGGCGATCGAGTGCACACGTTCGAAGCCGCGGCGCAGCTCTGCCGCGTCTCTCAGGATGGTCGTGGTCCGCGCCATCGCGGTCCGACCGGCCGCACCCTCGCCGAGGCGGAGCGCGAGCGTGGGGGGCGCTGGCGCGACGAAGCCGCGTTGAGAGGCGCAGCGCAGCAGCCCATCGTGCGGCGAGTATGCCAAGACGCGCCCGGCGTCCATCCCGAGCTGCCCCATCACGCGGTCGAGGATCACGGCGAGGGTCCGTCCGAGGTCGTGGCCGCGGATGATGGCCTGGTCGATCTCGCGCAACGCGCTGATGTGGTCGATCCGACCGACCAGGTCGGCGTTGAGTCGCGAGATCTCGTCCTGGGCCGCAGCCAACTCGCTCACGTCGATCGCGACACCGGCGACGTAACGCCCTCCACCGACGCGCACAGGCGTCGCCGTGACGAGGTGCGGTAGACGGCGTCCAGCCTTCGTGGCCACGTGCGCTTCGATCGTTCTAGGACCGTCGCGGAGCGTCCGGGCTCGAACCGCCGCATGGTCTTCTTGCGTCAGGTCCGGGAAGAGTTCCGCCGGCTGCATCCCTTCGATCTCGTCGTCGTCGTACCCCAGATCACGCGCGAAGCGCCGGTTCCACTGCACGGTCGTGCCGTCCTCGGACACCAGGTAGAACATGCCCGGCACGGCGTCGATGATGACGTCGTGGAACGAACGCGCTTCGCGCAGCTGCGCCTCCGTTTCCTGGTGCACGGAGACCTCGCGCGCGAGGGCGACCTCCCGCTCCACCGCGGTCCGCAACGCGTCGTTCAGCGCGCCGCCGAAACGGTCGAGGAAGAAGACCACGGTGGTCAGCACGATGGCGTACTGCCCGGTCGTGACCCAGGGGATCTCACCGTCGGGACGCTGGGGCAGCGCACCCAGGGTTCGGAGGATCGGCGGCAACAGGGTGATCCCGATGCACGCCGCACCGGTGGCGTAGAGCGCCCTGCGACCCTGCAGAAGCCCCATGAGGACGACCGGGATGAACAGGATGGCCAGCGCCGTCCCGGCGAGGTCGGTCCCGACGAACGTGACCGTCGCCGTCACGCTGAAGAGGATGAGGACGACCACGACCGCGAGCGCCAAACCTGTCCGGCGCCGATGCACGAGACCGAGCGAGACGCCGATCACGCCCAAGAACGCAAGGTTCGGAACGATCGCCGCGGCGCCGACGTCCGTGGGCCCGATGAACACGAGGGTGAGGACCAGCGTCGCCGCGACGATCGCGAACAGAGACCACAGGAAGCCTCGCACGACCCGGCTCTGGCGCTCGTAGAGCGCCGACAGGACGGACTCTTGCGAGGTCATGCGCGCCGGCCCGACCCGAAGGACGAGGAGCCTGCGCATGGCGCCCCCACCCCGCTGGGAGCCCAGACATCGAGCGTGCTCGTGTCGACATACCGCTCGCGCGTGATCCGCACGCTGCCTCCCGGCCGGCACCGCGTGGCGCGGTTCGTGAATGCACGACGTCGTCGTGCTCGTGCCGAATCTCACCACATCGGACCCCCTCGCGCGGTGACGTCTCAGGCTCGCCGTGACCGGCCGCCGTGCTCACGCCGTCCTGACCGGACGCAACGTACGTTCTACAAGTCGAACGGCGTCATCACGAACGATCAATGTGATCGAGTCGCCCACGCGCGCAGCACGTGATCCGCGTCCCGGGACACCGGCCGTACCATGGTGGACGACATGCGTGTCGCGACATCGGTGTCGCGACATCGGCGCCGCGACCTCGCCGGGGAGGCCGGCCGCGGGAGGCGTTGCGTGGACATCATCGTCCCGATCAAGCAGGTGCCCGAGACCAGCAAGGTGAAGATGGACCCCAAGACGGGGACCATGATCCGCGATGGCGTCGAGACGGTCGTGAACCCCCTCGACCTCTACGCCATCGAGACCGCGATCCGCCTCGCGGAGAGGCACGGCGGCATCGTGACGGCGCTGTCCATGGGCCCGAAGGGGGCCGAGAAGGCGCTCCGTGAGGCGATCGCCATGGGCTGCGACGCGGGCGTGCTCGTCTCCGACCGTGCGTTCGCCGGTTCGGACAGCTGGGCCACGTCCTACACGCTCTCCCAGGCCATCAAGAAGCTCGGTCGCTTCGACCTGATCGTGGCCGGCGAGCGCGCCACCGACGGCGACACGGGGCAGGTGGGCCCCGGCATCGCCGCATGGCTCGACGTGCCACTCGTGACGTACGTCGCCGCCATCACGGCGGGTTCGCCCACCACCGGCCGACTGACCGTCGAGCGCTTGGTCGAGGAGGGGTACCAGGTCCTGGACGTGCCCCTGCCGGCGCTGCTGACCGTGGTCAAGGAGATCGCGGCGCCCCGCCTCCCCACCCTACGTGGCAAGAAGCGCGCCCGGGCGGCCGAGATCCCGCTGTTCACGGCCGTGGACCTCGACCTCGATCCAGCCTTCATCGGCCTCAAGGGATCGCCCACCAAGGTGGTCAAGGTGTCGACGCCCAAGGTGACCCGGGGCGGCACGGTCGTGCAGGCCAGGGACGCGGACGCGGTCGCCGTCGCCGTCGACCAGTTGCTGGCCTTCCTCGAGGCCCGCGACCTGCTCCCCCACCGGGGCCAGGCATGAGCTTCGTCTGGACGCTCGCCGAACAGCACGAGGGACGACTCAAGGGCGTCTCGTTCGAGCTCCTCGCCCGCGGTCGGCGGCTCGCCGACGCGCTCGACACCAAGCTGGCGTCCGTCGTGATCGGCGACGGCGTCGACGACGCCCAGCTCGAGTCCCTCGTGCACCACGGCGCCGACGAGGTCTACGCGGTGCAGGACCCGCGGCTGGCGCAGTTCGTGTGCGAGACCTACAGCCACCTGCTCGTGCACCTGGTCAAGACCTACGCGCCGAGCGTGATCCTGGCGGCGGCCACCTCGACGGGGCGGACCCTGATGCCCCACGTGGCCGTCCGCGTCCACACCGGGCTCACGGCCGACTGCACCGAACTCGACATCGAGGCCGGGACCGGCAACCTGCTGCAGACGCGACCCGCGATCGGCGGCAACATCATGGCGACGATCAAGACGCCCGACCGGCGACCCCAGATGGCCACCGTGCGGCCCAAGTCGAGTCGCCCCTTGGCCCCGGACCCGACGCGGGTCGGCAAGATCATCGCCGTGCCGCTCGACGACTGGCTGGTGGACGACCGGGTGCGGGTCGTCGGCTACCGCACCGACGTGGAGGACTTCGTGAACCTCGAAGAGGCGGACGTGGTCGTGGCCGGCGGCCGCGGCATGAAGAAGGCCGAAGGTTTCGACCTGCTGCGGGCGATCGCCGACGAGTTCGGCGGCGCGGTCGGGGCCACCCGCGACGCGGTGGACCGGGGCTGGCTCGGCTACCCCCACCAGGTCGGCCTGTCGGGCAAGACGATCTCGCCCAAGCTCTACATCGGTGCCGGCATCTCGGGCGCCATCCAGCACCTGGCGGGCATCAAGACGAGCGAGACGATCGTGAGCATCAACAGCGACCCCGACGCCAGCCTGCACAAGGTCGCCGACTTCGGCGTCGTGGGCGACCTCTTCGACGTCCTGCGCGAGCTGCGCCGGCGCCTGGGCGAACGCCATGGCGAGGGCGCGGCATGACGTACGCACCGGTGACCCCGTCGGTGGTCTCGGCGCTGCGCGCCATCGTGGGCGACAAGGCCGTCCTGGTCGATGGCGACCGGCTCGAGGCGTACGCGCACGACGAGACGAGCATCGACGAGTACGCGCATCTGCCCGAGGTCGTGGTGCTACCCACCACCGCGGCGCAGGTGGCCGACGTCGTGCGGCTCGCCAACCGCGAGCGCATCCCGATCACCCCTCGCGGCGCGGGTTCGGGCCTCTCGGGCGGCGCCATCCCATCGTTCGGGGGCATCGTGCTGTCGGTCGAACGCATGGACCGGGTGGTGGAGTTCGACAAGGCGAACATGACGATCACCGTCGAGGCGGGCATGGTGACCAACGACCTCGCGCACCTCGTCCAAGCGGAAGGTCTCTTCTTCGCCGGGTACCCGATGAGCGTCGAGACCTGCTTCATCGGCGGCAACATCGCCGAGAACGCCGGCGGTGGCAAGGCGGTCAAGTACGGGGTCACGGGGCGCTACGTGCTCGGGCTCGAGCTCGTGACGCCCACCGGCGACCTCGTGTGGCTCGGCGGCAAGCTGGCCAAGGACGTCTCGGGCTACGACCTGAAGAGCCTGGTGGTCGGCTCCGAAGGCACCCTCGGTATCGTGACCAAGGCCATCATCCGGCTCATCGCCTACCCGAAAGCGGCCTCGGACCTGCTGGTGCTGTTCGCGACCGCTCGCGAGGCGATCGACGCCGTTCCACGGATCATGAGCCAGGGTTTCGTGCCCACGGGCATCGAGTTCATGGACCGGCTCTCGTTCCAGACGAGCTGCGCCTACCTCAACGAGACGCTGCCGTACGAGGCGGCGGGCGCCATGCTCCTGATCGAGGTGGACGGTCACGACGCGGCCCGGGTCGAAGCCGAGCTGTTCGCGATCGGCGACCTGTGCGAGAAACACGGCGCGCTCGAGGTGTACGTCGCCGAGGACCGGAACACGATCGAACGGATCTGGAGCGTGCGCCGTAACATCGCCGAGGCCTTCAAGGTCGTGAGCCCGGTGCAGAGCCTCGAGGACATCGTCGTGCCGGTCGCCCGCATCCCGGACGTGCTACCGGAGCTCGAACGCCTCAGCGCCACCTACGGGATGCAGATCCCCTGCTACGGCCATGCCGGCGACGGCAACCTGCACGCCACGCTCGTCAAGGATCCGGAGATGGACCTCGCCACCTGGCACACGAACAAGGAGGCGTGTCTCCGCGAGCTCTACGCCGTGACGCGCGACCTGGGCGGCAAGATCAGCGGCGAGCACGGGATCGGACTCAAGCGCAAGGCCTTCCTCGGCGCCGTCACCGATCCCGTCGAGATCGAGCTCATGCGCGCCGTCAAGCGCGCTTGGGACCCGAACGGGATCATGAACCCGGGCAAGATCTTCGACGAGACGGCGTCGCCGTCAGAACCACGCGACCGCGACGGCGGCCCGTTCGTAGACCGGGCCCAGGCCGGGTGACCCGACGAAGATCCGCCACGTCGGCTGGCTGCGATCGATCGGGCCGACCAGCCAGGCGCCGTCGTCGCACCCGTAGTCCACACGCATCCCTGCCACGAGCGTCGTCGCGCCCGTCAGGGCGCCGCACTGCCGGCCGTCCTCGAGTTCGAGCACCCACGGGCGCCCGACGCGGAGGTCCAGGTCGTAGGCGTGGGCGGCGAGGCCGGGGGGCAGGGGTTCGCCCAGCGTGAGGACCATCACCTCGGTCGCGTGCGGTCCACTGGCGCAGACGAGCCGGTCGTCCCCACCCACCGGATCCCGGAAGCACGGGTCGAGGACCCGGTCGTCCGAGCTGCAACGGTAGGCATCGGGCCGCTCCGGCGAGGCGAGCGAACGGGCGAAGCAGGCGCCGGGCCGCTCGGCGCTCACGGTCAACCCGACGACCTCGTCGCTCCCGGCTGATGGGACGAACAGCCGCACCTGGGTGGGCGAGCTCTGGGCGAACCCGGCGCCCGCGAGCAGTGCGAGGGCGAGACACGCCAGCCACCGCCACGCCTTCGACCGGGTTCGCGACCGCTGGTCACGCACGCGCGCAGCGCTTCCTCGTTTCATGGACCCATCCTACGCGCCGTTGGCGGGTCCCCGAAGCCCTCGACGGTAGACTCGCGGATGCCGCGCTCGGACGCCACGAACCCCAAGTCGACCGTCGACGAGATCCGCCGCCGGTTCGACGCCGACGTGGAACGCTTCGCCGACGCCACCACCGGCCAGACCGCCACGATGGACGCTCGGCTCTCGATGGACCTGGTCGTCGACGCCGCCGCAGCCATCGACCCCCGAGCGCGCCACGTGCTCGACCTCGGCTGCGGCGCCGGCAACTACAGCCTGGCGCTGCTCGAGCGGCTGCCCAACCTCGACGTCACGCTCGTCGACCTGAGCGCACCGATGCTGCAGCGGGCGGCCGGCCGCGTCGGGGCGGCGACCTCCGGGCGGGTGACGACCCTCCAGGCCGACGTGCGCGACGTCGACCTACCGGCCTCGTCCTTCGACGTCGTGCTCGCCGCCGCCGTCTTCCATCATCTGCGCGAGGCGGAGGAGTGGCGGCGTGTGTTCGCCGCCTGCCACCGCTGGCTCACGCCGGGCGGGTCGCTGTGGATCGTCGACCTGATCGCGCACGGCGACGCTCGCGTCCAGGCCCTCATGTGGGCCCGGTACGGGGCGTACCTCGTCGACCTGAAGGGCGAACGGTACCGGGACGAGGTGTTCGCCTACGTCGAGCGCGAGGACTCGCCACGACCGCTGGTGGAGCAGCTCGACCTGCTGCGGGCGGTCGGGTTCGAACGCGTCGACGTGCTGCACAAGGTGGCGTGCTTCGCCGCGTTCGGCGCCGTGAAGCCTGGCGTCCGGCACGCGGCGGGCAGGCCGCCGGCCATTGACCCGGGGTAGACGACGCCGGCGCGGGCGACGGTTGCGGCGGTCGACCGCGGCGGCTCATGAACGACGACGGCCACCCGATCGACCGACCCAGCACCCGCCCGCCGCCGAGCAGGACGTGTGATTGCTGCCCGGCCGCCCCGCGGACACCGCCCGTAACGTGGTCGCGGAGGTGAGAAACATGGGAATCCTCGAACTCGCGATCGCCGCGCTCGTCATCGCCGTCGTCGCAGGTCTGCTCGGGTTCAGCGGCGTGGCCGCCGGCGCCGCGACCGCCGCCCGCTGGCTCTTCGGCATCTTCTTGGTCCTCGCCGTCGTCTTCTTCATCATGCTGGCGCTGGGCGTCACGGTCCTCTTCTGAAAGGTGGAGATCGGTCTCCTGACCAGCCGTCGGGGAGGGCCCGTTCGGGCCCTCCCCCTCGTCTTGCAGCGCTCATTTCACGGTCCGTCAGTCGATGATGAGGAACCGCAGCTGAACGAAGTCGTTGCCGCTGTTACCTCCCGGGTCTTGCGCCGTCAGACGGATGGTCACGTCGTAGCGGTCCTCGCCGCTGAAGTCGATCGAGTCGTCCGGTGTCCACAGGACGTTGTTCCCCGTGCCCACCTGGATCGGTGGTCCGCCGTTCACGCTGACGGTCCACCCGAGCGGTTCGGGGTGGCCGCCTCGGGTTCGCTGACGTTCACGTAGGTGATCTGCTCGTCGGTCTGCACGTCTGGAGGTTCTGCGGGCTCGTGATGAGCACCGAGGGCGGCAGGTCGGGCGGCGCGTCGACGACGAACACGACGAGGTTGTAGACGTCCTCGCACCCTGGAGCTCGATGCGCGTAGCGAAGCGCACTCGAGGATGGCTCATCTGCTTCACCTCGCAAGCCGTCGGAAGATCCGCGTCCGCCGGTTGCTGCTCGTCCACGTAATGCACTGCAGGGCACGTCGCACCTGATTCGTTCGTGCTCGAACCAATGCCACGCAAGGTGGTGACGAGCCTAACCACCTCGTGTCGGGTACGGGCCTGGTGATCTCCACGCGAGGAGCGTCGTTCACGACCGTCACGGGAAGCTGATCGTCGTCGTCGTGCAGCCGCTGTCGGTGGCCATGCCGCTGATCCCGCGAGCGCGACCGCGTCGAAGGTGGTCGAGGTCGCCGGCCCGTTCCGAGCAGTCCGTCGAGATTCGACTCCAGGTCAGTTGCAGCAGCCGAACCCGTCTTCGAAGTCTTCCACCAGAGCGTCGAAGAAGACCGTCTGGTTCAGCGTCAGTTCGGCCCCGGGCAGGGGACGGACGACGTTGACGCCGGTGGGACGGTGCCGAGAGCGGCTCGGACGGCAGCGAGCGCGTCGATGCGGCTCCGACTTTCGGGTCCGGGCTGCTCTTGGCGTGATCGAACGGAGGTCGGCGACGTCGTTGGCGCCGAGGGTCGGATCGGCCGCCCACACGAGCGCCGTCCCCCCCGCCACGTCGGTGCGAGGAGCTGGTGCCCTCGATTCGCCGGGCGGCGTTGGCGGGGGCCACGGGATCGGGGTCGACCCTCCGAGCTGGAGGGGGCGAACAGGTCGACTTGTTCCGATCCGAAGTTCGAGCCAGACGCACGCGACAACGAGTTGGTGAAGAGCCCGCCCACGCAGATGACGCCGACGTTCTCGCAAGTGTATGCCACGCCCCCTCGAGGCCCAGCCCGCCGCCACGTCGTCTGTTCGACGTCGGCGTTCGCGGCATACTTCCGCGGCTCGGCTTCGGTCGGCGGAACGCATGAGCTGGACGCGAGCGTTGTGGCTCGAAGGCAGAGCCCGGCGAGAAGCCGAGGGTCTCGTGCTGTGGTACGCATGTTCGCGATCATCGTCCCCACCGGCGCGCCTGGAGCAGCGCCGCGACCGCGGTGAAGACCTCGTAGTTCGCGAGATCAACAAGGGCTCGGCGATGGTCCAGCCGGCACCGCACTGCCGAACCCGTTCTGGCACGCCGAAGGCCGGCTCATGACGTTCGGGCCGTGCGACGGGCAAGGAGCTGAACCACAACGCTGTTCTGTACCCTCGGGCTGACGAGGGCCGTTCGAACGCGACGTCCACGTCGGCCATGTCCACCTACCCTCGTCACCTACGCACCGGCGACGTGGCCGGACCCCGCGAGCCACGCCTCCAGCGAGATCCTCGAGTTCCGACTTCGCGCATCGGCCAGTGAACGGCCCCACGTCGGCGGCGATTCGCAGGTGTTGTGGACGGCCTCGGCCAGATCTCGGGTCGGAGCATTGGACGCGACCGGGGTTTCGGCCACCCGTTGGCCCGGTGTGGCGCGGAGGACGGCGTCGCCGTCGGCCACGAAGACCGGTCCTTGAGCTCGTGCATGCCCCCTTGCGTGCCTCCCCCCCTCCTGGTCTGATGAAGGTCCGCGACGAACTCGTCACCCGTCCTGAGCTCGCGACGACGCTCGTCAGCGGCGAGCGGCGAAGAGGAGGGCGAGCGTTCGGGCGGTGATGGAGACCGATGGTTCATGGCGTCATTCCTTTCATCCGTGGTGCACGTGCGGCAACGAGAGCCGCGGACGTCGTGGGTCGGAAGCGAGGGTGCTTCTCGTCGTGGATGGCGGCGTACGTGGACGTGGTCTCCTACCCGAGCGGCCGTGCCTCCTCCTCTTGGAGTGGGGTTGCTGGGATCGACGGGCGGGGACCCTGCGCGGGGCGGATCACCTCGCCGGCACGATGTTCTGGTTGATTCGGAACAGGTTCTGCGGATCGTAGGTCGCCTTGGTGCGGGCCAAACGGGGGTAGTTGTCGCGGTAACTCGCCTGCACGCGCTCCTGCCCCTCGTCCATCATCATGTTGACGTAGCCGCCGCCGGCGGAATGCGGGTGGAGCGCGTCGTGGTAGGCCTTCGACCACACCTCGAGGCCGCCGGCCGTCGCCGGGATCGGGATCGAAGCCGACGACCACTTGGGCCCACGTCGCCGTGCGATAACTCCAGGGCGTCGCATCGTTGGCGACGTCGTGTGCCGCTCCATCGATCGGGTACAGGTGCATGCCCGACAGCGCCGTCGGCATCCGCGCCGCGTGCTCGACATGGATCGCGATCGCCGCGTCGGAGAGTTCGTCGACGAAATCCGCGCGCCAGTACGACTGGAGGCCAGGCGGATAGAACGCGTCGAACGCGCTCTGGAGCGCCGGGAAGGGCATCTCGTGCACACCGTGCAGGAGCGGGTGGCCGCACGCGGCTACCGGTGCGAAGACCTCGTCGGCCCGTTCGGGCGGTCCCGCGTAGCACCAGACGACCGCACAGACCTTCCGTCCCCACAGGTCCTCGGGGAACGGTGGCGCGGCGGGGACCGTCATGAACGCGAAGAAACCGCTGAGGTCGCGCGACGCTTCACGGATGAAGTCTCGGTACCAGCGCATCACGTCGGCAGCGTCCTCCAGCGCCCAGAAGGTCGGACCACCGACCACGGCGTGGACCGGGTGGAGCCGGAACAGGAACGACGTCACGACGCCGAAGTTTCCCCCGCCCCCGCGCACGGCCCAGAAGAGGTCCGCGTGCTCGTACGCGTTGGCCGTGACGTGTCGTCCGTCGGCCAGGACCACGTCCACCTCGAGGAGGTTGTCGATGGTCAGGCCGTGACGCCGCGTCAGGTGACCCAGCCCGCCGCCGAGCGTCAGGCCGCCCACGCCCGTGGTCGAGATGATGCCGCTGGGGACCGCCAGACCGAACGCATGCGTCGCATGGTCGACCTTGCCCCACGTGGCGCCGCCCTCGACCCGCGCCGTGCGCGACTCGGCGTCGATCCGCACGCCGTTCAACGCGGCGAGATCGAGGAGCACGCCGTCGTCGACGCTGCCCAACCCGCCGCCGTTGTGGCCACCGCCGCGTACCGCCAGACGGAGGTCGTGGTCGCGAGCGAACGCCACCGTTGCGACGACGTCGGCGACGTCGGCGCAGCGCGCGATGAGCCACGGTCGCTTGTCGATCATGGCGTTGTAGAGGGCGCGAGCGTCGTCGTACGCGGCGTCGCCCCTGCGGACGAGGTCGCCGCGCAGCCGGGCCTCGAACGCGAGGACGGCCGCCACCGGCACGTTCGGGTCGATCATGTCGACGTTCGCCGTCGGGACGGATGGGGTCGGTTCGATGACGGACATGTCGCTCCTCTCGGATCACGACCGGGCCGTACTGACCCCGGTGTGACCACGAGACTAGGAGCGAGGGCGTTGCCGTGGCGTTCCCGAACCGGGAACGCCCCTCATCGATACGCTTGGATCGAGACGGTTACCTGAACATGTCGGGATCGAGCTCGCGCACGACGGTGGCGCCGTCGAACGGGAGGCCGGCACGTCGGGCGTGTTCGAGCAGGAGGTCGAGGTCGAGCGCTTCGTACTCGCAGTAGATCTTGCCCTCCTCGGCCGAGTAGTAGGAGCGGACCCAGCGGATGCCGGTCATGTCGGCCAGGACCGCGTTGCTCTCGTGACTGGCGGCCTCGATCTGAGCATCGGAGATCTGCCCGACCGTGCGGTGGACGAGGTACGTCGGCATCGCGCTCCTCTCCGGAGATGGACGCGAACGCCCTCCTCCCGTCGTGTTCATCGGACGAGACTGGCCGCGAGTATAGGCTAGACGGCCTCCGAGTCCGCCCGGCATGCCAACCTCGCCAGTGCCACACGCGTCGCCTCGGCCCCCACCTCGTCACCAGCCGCACGCCGCAGCGCGAGCGAGCGCTCGAGGCAGTCGCGGGCCGGGGCCGTCTCGCCGGCCGCCTCATGGCTCGCCGCGACGCTCGTGAGGAGGACGGCCGTTCCCAGCGGATCGTCGCGATCCTCCATGCGGTCGATGGCGGCGCGTCCGAACGCGATGCTCTTCGCCGTCCAACCGAGGTCGCGGTACACGACACCCAGGCTGGCGAGGCCGGCGATCTCCCGGTCCACGTGGCCGTGGCGTCTCGCCAGCTCGACGGCCTCGTCGAACGCGTCCGCGGCGGCCTCGAACGCACCGCTGCTCCAGTGCAGCGACCCGAGCTCCATCTGCACCCGGCTGAGTCGGTCCGGGTCGCCCGTGCGCCGGAGGACGTTCGTGGCGGCCGTCAGGCTTTCCCGCGCGGCTTCGGATCGTTCCGGCCGCCGCCTCGAGACGGAACCATGGAGCGTGAGCGCGTCGCACTGCCCGATCGCGTCGGCAGCCGTCCCGGAGATGGCGAACGAGGCCTCGAAGAGTCGAGCAGCGCTGAGATACGCCCGCTCCGCCGCATCAGGATCGCCCAGCCGCTCATGGATGGCGCCCACGCCCAGGGACGCGTAACCTTCGTGCCGCGGATCGCCGGTGACGACACCGAGTCGGATCGCCGACTCGAACTGCTGGAGCGCGGCCTCGACGTGGCCGATCTTCAGGTAGGTCTTGCCGAGATGCATGTGCGTCTCGATGACGAGGCGCTTGTCCTCCAGTTGAAGGCAGATCGGCATGAGCTTCTCGAGCACGGCCGCCGCGGCAGCGTCTTCGCCGCGCCGCATGTGGAACCAGGAACGCACGTCGAGCCTCACGTATGCCGCGAGCGTACTGCCCTGTTCCTCGTAGACGACCGCGGACGCTTCGGCCCAGCGTGACGCCTCGGTCTCGTCGCCCAGCCAGCGGTGGGCATGGGAGACGTTCTCCAGCGTCGCGGCCAGGGCCGAACGATGACCGAGCCGCTCGAAGATCCGTGCCGCGTGGGCGCTCGCATCGAGCACGGCGAGGTAGTCACCGCGAATCCAGGCGAGGTAGGCCACGTCACGGTAGGCGCGCGCTTGCGCTGCGGCGTCACCCTCCTTCACGAAGATGGCGTTCGCTTCGGCGAAGGCCGCCGTAGCGCCGTCTGTGTCGCCCGACATGGACGCCATCGCCATGCGCTTGAGCGCCGCCTCCGCCAGCAGCCGCGGCTCGTCGAGACGCCGCGCGAGCGCGGAGAGGCGCTCGATCACGTCGATCCATTCGGAGCGACGGTTCATGTAGTCGAGCAACCGCTCCATGGCCTGGAGCACGTCGAAGCGCTTGCGATCGGGATCGTCGAGGCGTTCGAGCAACCCGAGCACGCGTTGGTACGCCTGGAGGGCGACCTCCCATGCGCTTTCGGCCTCGGCGCCCGTCGCGGCCGCCAAGAGGGACGCGTATGCGTCCGACCAGATCTCCGCGCGGAGGTAGTGGTGGGCCAACTCGGCGGCGCCGGCGCCGGCGTCGTCCAGGGCGGCGGCGACGCGCCCGTGCAGCGTCCTTCGAACCGGCGGCCCCAAGCTCTCGTACACGGTCTGGCGGAGCTTGTCGTGCGACAACGCGAACGTTCCGTCCGGGAGCGTGACGAGAACACCGCTGGCGAGCAGCGGTTCCACCGTCGCCCACAGCGCCATCGGGTCTCGCTCGGACGCGCGCACGAGCAGGTCGAACTCGAAGCCGCGTCCGAGGACGGCCGCGACGTCGAGGACCGCGCGCGCCTCGTCGTCGAGCGCCCGGTACCGAGCCCAGATCAGCGAGCGCACGGATTCTGGGACCGCCGTCCGCTCGATCCGGTTCCAGATGGCGGCGCCCATACGCTCGTGCTCCCGCAGCCAGCGCAGATACTCCAGCACGTAGAAGGGGTTGCCTTCCGACTCGTCATGGACGTACTGGGCGAAGGGAACCAGCTCGCCTTCGTCCCCTTCGAAGAGCTGCGCCACCAACGTGCGCGTCTGTTCACCGTCGAACCGAACCAAGCGCACGCTACGGATCGCCCGACGCTCGGCGAGCTGCGCGTGCCAGCGCTCCAAGAGGTGGCGGTCTTCGCGCCTGTGGCTCACCACGATGAGGACGGGCACGTCCTGCACACGGTTCGCTGCGTACGAGAGGAACTCGAGCGTGGCGGCGTCGGCCCATTGGAGATCGTCGATGAACAAGATCGCGCCACCATGCTCCACAGCTGCGGCCAGGAGTCGGGCCGTCAAGCCGCGGATGGCGTGGCCACGTTCACGCGGCTCCGTCGTTCCGAAGCGGAGGTCCTCGGGCCGCCGGGCGGGTCCGGCGTCGTGCAAGTCGCCGAGCGCGGTCCGGATGGGCTCCAGGGGGGCGCTGAGATCGCGTTCGTAGCAGCGAGCAGCGAACGCCAGCGGTCCCGGCGGCAGGCGCGACAAGAAGTGTTCGATCAGGCGTGTCTTGCCGACGCCGGCTTCGCCTTCGACGGATACGACGCCGCCATGACCGGCCAACGCGGCGGCCAGGCGCTCCTCGAGCTGGCCCAGCTCGGAGCGTCGCCCGACGAACGAGGTCGAGCCCCAGGCTCGGGGTACCCGAGCGGGTCCCCCCGGGAGCGCAGGCGGGCCAGCGTTGGCGACGGTGGAACCGGGCGGCGCCCCCTGCACCAGGGCGCGCGTCTCGGGCAGCGGCTCGCCGCCGACCTCGAGCGCGAGGCGGTCGGCGAAGGCTTGGAAGACCGGCTCGAGCGCATCTTCACGACCCGCTTGGGCCAGCGCCCGGAGCCGGCACTGGACGGCACGTTCGTCCAGCGGATCCAGCGCCGAGAGCGCCGTCGCCAGTTCGATCGCCTCGTGGGGCGCATCGCCCTCCAGCTCCCGACAGCGCGCGACGACGGCGTCGCTCAAGCGCCGTTGTTTCTGGCTCCGCTCGGCCTCGAGCCACGCCCCGTACGTTTCGCTCACGTTGACGTCGAGCCCCTCCAGGAGCGGGCCCCTCACCAAAGCAAGCGCACGCTGGAGGTCGGGTGCGTCCATGGCCTCATGCCACGCCTGCACGTCCGTGGGGACCAGCCAACGGATCCGGTCGCCTTCGGCTTCGACCCCACCGATCTCCTGGCGCGCGCGATGGAGCAGTTTGCGCAAGTACTGCCGGCCGACCGCGTCCAAGCGGTCGGGCCAGAACAGGAAGATCAACGCTTCACGCGGCACCCACTGGCCCCGGAACGCCAGGTAGGCCAGGAACTGATCCACCTGGTTGGCGGCCAGGAACTCGTGCCTGCCGTCCAGATGCAGTTCCGGCCGCCCGAACAGCCGCACCGCGGGGGGGTACATGCGGCATTGTAGGCGGGCCACTCGTTCGGCGTGTCGTCGATCGCTCGTGGAGATCCATCACCATGCCCGAGGTCGCTCACGAGCCTACACGGCCACCCGGTGTGAAGGAATCGTTCTCATCCGACCCCCATCCGACCCCTATGGTGACGGCGTTCCACAAAACGCAGACGACCGGCAACGTCCGGGCGTGCGTTGCCACCACGCCGTGGCATGAAGGAGCCGTACCTCGATGCGACCGACGTCGACCTTCGCGCGCCTACGCCGACCGGGCCTCATGGCCGCCCACGTCACCGCCGTCCTCCTGTTCCTGGGCGCCTGCGCCTCCACGACCACGCTCACGCCCGCCATCACCGTCGCCCTCGACGCGGCGAGCGCCGACCTCATCCGTGGCGACACGCAGTCGTTCACCGTGACCCTGACGCGCGTCGACGGCGCAGCCGATCCCGTCGTCCTGAGCATCGCCGGCTTGCCGGCCAACGTCTCGGCGACGTTCACCCCGGCCTCCTTGAGCGGCACCGAGGTCGAGAGCACCCTCGCGATCACGGCCGCCGCGGGCGCAGCCGAGACGACGGCCAGCGTCACCGTGACCGGCACCAGCGGCGCCCTGACGGACCAGGCGACCCTGTCGCTCGACGTCGTGAGTCTGAGCGTCAGCGGCCGGGTCGAGACGCTCCTCGGGCGGCCCCTGATCGGCGCGACCGTGAAGAGCCAGGGCGAGACCGACTTCAGCGACGCGACCGGTGCCTTCACGCTCGATGGGTTGTCGGTGCCTTACGACATCGTCGTCAACGTGGCCGCAGGCAGCGGTGCGTTGCACGTGTTCGAAGGCTTGACCTCCGCCTCCCCGGTGTTGGACCCCTTCCTCGAGCCGGCCTTCCCCACCCTCGACCGGGACGCGGCCGTCGACGGGACCGTGCTCGGCGGCGCGGCCATCGCGGTCGACCACACCGTGATCGTGTGTGTCGAGGGCCTCACGGCGATCGTCTACGGGTGCGACTACGTGGGCGATGGCGAGACCGCCTACGCGCTGGCGGCGTCCTGGTTCGACGTCGCTGCCGTCTCGGTCCGTGTTCACGCGCTCCACGTCCGGCTGGACGTGGACGGGAACCCGCTCGAGTACCTCGGCTACGACGTCATCGCCCTCGACCTCACGGACGGCGTGCCCGCCACGGAAGACCTCGCGTTCGCGGCGGTCGACGACCTCGCCGTCGAGGGCACCCTGTCGGTCGCCGCCGGCCTCACCGTCGACGGTGGCTACGTGTACGCGCGCTTCGGACCGAACCTGGCCATCCCGCTGGTGGAGATCGACGCGGCGGTCACCGATTTCGACGTCCTCATGCCCGCCGCGGCCGGCGTGACCTACGACGTCCTTGCCATCGCCGGCGACGGTTCCGCCGACAGTTTTGCCTGGAAACGAGGCACCTCGGATGCCGACCTCGGTGAGCTCGCGATCGGGGCACCCCCCGAGCTGGTGGCGCCCGCGGACGCGGTGACGGGCGTCGGCCTCGGAACCCCGTTCAGCGTGGTGGAGGCCGCGGGCGCGCGCACGTTCATCTGGATGCCCGACCTCGCGGGACCGTCCATCTCGTTGACGACCGAGCGCGAGGACGTCACCGTCCCCGACCCAGCCCTCGGCGGCTTCGCCTTCCCCGCCGGGCTCGACTACGAATGGCTCGCCATCGGCCACGGCGGTGCCTCGGTGGACCAGGCCGCCGCGACGGGGATCAACGCCTACTTCGACCTGATCTTCTTCCTGGGAGAGGGTGGCCCGGGCGTCCGCGAAGATGGCGGCTTCAGCTTCGGCGACGGGCGCTCGTTCACGTTCGCGCCCTGATCCGAGTTTGATCTCGGCGGCGCGGCGGCCTCGAGGCCGCCGCGCCGTTCTCGTGCCCCCCGCTTCCCGACCGATCCTCACACCCTGTTAGCGTGACCCATGACCGCCGACGACCGAGGCGTGGCGCCGAGCGACCTCCCCAGCGTGCTCCACCGGCCCGGCAGCGTACCGGCCGCCGAGCCGCCTTGGCTGCGCGCGTCCCTCTCCGATCTGAACCTCGAGCCCGTGATCGCCGCGCTCGTCAAGCGCGGGGGCGGCGACGTGCGGTCGCAGTTCCGCATCCCGCTCCGGGACACGGCCGCCATCGCCTATCGCCAGGACGTGTTCCGCGACCTGGCCGACGCCGTCCTGCGCGAACGCGTCGTGGCGTTCGTCGAGGCGCTGGGTGGCCTGCGCGACAGGAGCCGGTTTCCGCCGACGATCCGCAACCCGCGCCGCACCCAGCGCCTCGCGTTGGCGAGCGCCTCGGCCTACGTCGCCGCCGTGGTCGCGCTGACCGAGGCCCTGACGCACGCTCACCTCGTGTCCGAAGCGCTGCGCGGCGTCGCCGCCTACCTCGACCGCTACGTCCGATCCGAAACGTTCCGGTCGCTGAGCGCCGACGTGGCGCGCCTCGAGCGCGAACTCGAAGCCGTCACGTACGGTCTCGAACTCCTCGAGGACCGGGTGCACGTGTGGCCGGCGGTTCCCAAGCCCGATTACGGTGCGGCCGTCGAGCGGACGTTGCACGCGTTCCGGCGCGAAGGCACGGAAGGGGCGTCGCGCACGGCTTCCCCACCGGGCGACATGAACGCCGTAGAGGCCGAGATCCTCGACCATGTGGCGCAGCTGCACCCGGAGCCCTTCGCAGCTCTCGAGGCGTTCGCCGAGCAGCACGACGCGTACGTCGACGACGGTGTGGCGCGCTTCGGGCGCGAGATGGCCTTCTACCTGTCGTACCTGGCCTACGTGGACCGGTTCGAGGCGGCTGGCCTGCCGTTCTGTCTGCCCGAGCTCTCGGACACCGACAAGCGCATCGCCGTACGGGACGGATTCGACCTCGCCCTCGCCGACACGCTCCTCGACGACGAGGAAGCCGTGGTCGTGAACGACGTCCACCTCGACGCCGCCGAACGGGTCATGGTGATCACCGGCGCCAACCAGGGCGGCAAGAGTACGTACGCCCGCATGGTGGGCCAGCTCCACTACCTCGCCGCGCTCGGTTGCCCCGTACCCGCGCGTCGGGCACGGCTCTTCTCCTTCACGGAACTCCTGACCCATTTCGATCGGCCCGAGGACCCGACCACGCTGCAGGGCAAGCTGCACGACGAGCTCACGCGGTTGCACGCGTTGCTCGGTCACGCCAGTTCGGGCAGCCTCGTCATCCTGAACGAGGCCTTCTCGTCGACCTCGTCCGATGACGCGCTCGCGCTGGGGCGAGCGACGCTCGAGCGGCTCCTCGACCTCGACGCGCTGGCCGTCTACGTCACGTTCGTCGACGAGTTGTCGTCGTTCGATGCCCGCGTCGCTAGCGTCGCGACGAAGATCCATCCCGAGGACCCGTCACGCCGCACCTTCGAACTGGTGCGACGACCGGCGGACGGACGCGCCCACGCCCTCGCCATCGCTCGGACCTACGGTCTGACGTACGAGGACCTGCGACACCGGCTCGGTTCGTGAGGCCCGGCCTGCTCCACCCGTCGCAGGACCCTTCGCTCGACGGGGCAGCACCGCTGGAGGGGCGCGGCGTGGTCGAAGACCTCGGGCTCGACGTCCTGATCGAGGCGATGGCCGATGGTGACGGCCGCGTGGCCGACGCGGTTCGGCGCGTCCTCCTCGAACCCGTCGTCGACACCGAGGTGATCGTCTACCGACAGGACGTGCTGCGCGCCTGTCTGGCGCGGCCCCAGGTGGTGCGCGAGCTCTACGCCGTCGCGACACGCACCCTGGAGCGGCGCCGGAAGGTGTTCTGGGGGCTGGTCCGTCGACCGGCGGCCGTCCTGCACAACGGCGTCGAGCTCATGGTCCTCTACCAGGCGGCGTTCCGAGCGTTGCGCGTCATCGCCGATGCCCAGGCCGACGAACCGGGGCACGACGGGCTCGGGCGCCTCCTGGCACGGCTGCGTGCCGACCTCCACGACGACTTCCTCGCGGAGATCGACGTCCATCTGAAGGCCCTGCGGTTCCAGGCTGGCGTGCGGGTGAACGCGCGGCTGGATCCGGCGAACACGGGCACGACGTACGTCCTCGAGCCGCCCGGCGCGCCCCGGTCACCGGCAAGGCGAGGGTTCGCCCGTGGATGGCGCTCGGCCTGGCGCACCCTCCTGCGGCGTGGCGTCCAGCGCACCACGATCCGCATCGCAGCGCATGACGACGGAGGCGCTCGCGACCTGGCGGAGCTCCAGGGGCGCGGCCTCCAGCGGACCGCGAACGCGGTCGCCGAGGCGTGCGACGACCTCCTGTGGTTCTTCCGCCGGCTCCAGGACGAGACGGCGTTCTACGTCGGTGCCCTGAACCTGCACGAGCGCCTGAAGACCATCGGCGCCCCGGTCGCCGTCCCCCGGGCCGAGTCGCCCGCGACGAAGGACCTGAACGCCAGCGGGCTCTACGACCCCGGCCTGGCGCTCACGCTCGGCCGGACCGTGGTGGGCAACGACCTCGAGGCCGACGGCTCGAACCTGATCGTGATCACGGGGGCCAACCAGGGCGGCAAGACGACGTTCCTACGCAGCGTCGGCATCGCCCAGCTCCTGCTGCAAAGCGGGCTGTTCGTGCCTGCCAGGTCCTTCCGCGCCAGCGTCACCACCGACCTGTTCACCCACTTCACCCGTGCGGAAGACGCCACGATGCGCCGCGGTCGACTGGACGACGAGTTGGCGCGTCTCGACGAGGTCGCCTCCGCCGTGCGTTCGGGAGCGACCGTGCTCCTCAACGAGTCGTTCGCCTCCACGAACGAGCGCGAGGGCTCGGAACTGGCCGCCGGCGTCGTGCGGGCGTTGACCGAGGCCGGGATCCGCGTCGTGTTCGTCACGCACCTCGATCGCTTCGTGCGCGACGTGCACGCGCGCCCGCCCGTGCCGACGCTCTTCTTGCAGGCGCAACGGCTCGCCGACGGGACCCGAACCTTCCGCATGGTCGCGGGGGAGCCTGCCCGGGCGAGCCACGGTGTGGAGCTGTATCGAGCGGTCTTCGGACCGTCGCCGGGTGCAGGGGTCGCGGCGACGGCCGCCGACGACTGACCGTTTCGGCGCGCACGTGTGGTGCGGACGACCGCCCGGCCGTCAGCGCGCGGCCACGGCCGGCATCAGCGTGTCGGCCACGAGTTCCGCGTCGTCCACCAGCTTCCCGACGGCGATGCCGCGGTAGGCGTTGCCGGCCAGATGCAGCCCGGGCCGTCGGCGCAGTCGCTCCTCGACCCGCGCGACGCGCGCCTGGTGGCCGAGCACGTACTGCGGGATGCCGTCGGTCTGGCGCCCCACCCAGGAGCGGATCGGCGCGCCGTCGACGCCCCAGGCGCGGTCCACGGCGTCCATGGCGATGGCGGCCCGCTCCTCGTCGCTCTTCTCGTTGAGGTCCATGTGGTCGGCGCCGCCCATGATCACGCGCACGAGGACCACGTCGGGCGGGGCGCGATGCGGGAAGACGTTCGACTCGACCAGCGTCCCGAGCACCTTGAGGTCCTCGCCGGGCGCCACGAGGAAACCGAAACCGTCGGGCGGTGTGCGGAACGCCGTGCGGGGGTAGGCCAGCGCCACCATGCCGATCGGCGCCCGCGGGATGCCGGCGATCTCCTCGGCGGCGACGTCGTCGACGTCGCGCAGCAACTCGGCGGCCACACGGGGCGGCACCGCCAAGACCACGGCATCGAAGCGCCGGGCGCCGTCGTTCCCGTGGAGCACGTGTTCACCCGTCTCCGGGTCGACTTCGAGGCGACGCACCGGTGCGCCCAAACGCAGGCTGCCGCCCAGGTCCTCGGCCAGACGGTCGATCAGCGCCTGCATGCCGCCGCGGAAGCTCCACGTGGTCTTGCGCTCGCGCGCGCGCTCACGGGCGCCGGCGATCCCGGCGACGATGAGCGACCGATGGTCGCGCTCCATCTCGCGCATGACGGGGAAGGCGGCGTCGACCGACAGCGCCCGCGCGTCGCCGCCGTAGACGCCTCGCACCATCGTGCCGAGCAGCACCTCGGCCGCCTCGGACCCGATGTGGCGCGACGCGTAGTCGTGCACCGACTCCTCGCCGTCGACCCGCCCTGCGAGGAAGGGCTCCGCGACGACGCGCCATCGACCCGCCGGCGACAGCGGCGCGAACGACAACAGCGAGATCGGACCGCTCGGCATCAGGTGGAGTCGGCCGCCATGGAAGACGTAGCGGCGGTTGGCGGCGGGGTCCGCGTGAACCTGCTCGCCTCCGAGCCCGAGCCGGGCCACCAGGTCGGCGGTGGGTCCGACGCCCGTCCGGAAGGCGTTGGCCGCCCACTCGACCACGTAACCGTCCTCGACGGAGGTGTGGAGCATGCCGCCAGGCCGATCGCCGGCCTCCCAGACCTCGAGCGCCAGCGGGCGACCGCTCTCCTGCAGGCGCCGGCGCACGGCGTGCGCGACGGTCAGGCCGGCCAAGCCGGCGCCCACGACGGCCACGCGCCAGGGGGCACCGGTCGCCACGGGTTCCGTGGTGGCGTTCAGCTCATGCTCCGGATGGTCTTGAGCAACAACAGGATGTTGTCGCCGATCGCCTCGACACCCTCACGGTCGAAGCTCTGCACGATGCGGTCGAGCACGCCGACGCTCGCGCCGATCACCTCGCCGTAGCCGCGCTCGTCGTACACGGCCAGCTTGGCGGTGATCCCATCCACCGCCAACCGGACGAAGGGGGTCAGGTCGCGCAGCAGCTCTTCGGCTGCCTCCCAACGCTCGCGCGACCGCTGGCTCTCGGCCGCGATCTCGTCGAGGCGTTCGGACATCCGGGCCAACTGCGCGTGCAGTGCGGCGACGTCGGGCGCGGTCGCGTCGAGGGGCCGCTCTTGGATCTGGGGCATGCCGTGTCTCCTTGAAGCCGCCGCGGAGCGTGCAGCACGTGAAGGGTACGACGGTGGCCCGGCGCGCCGAAAAGGTGGAACGTCCCCGGGGGGTGCGCCACGCCGCAGACGACGGCGACCGGTCGACCCGCGTGTCCCCGTCGTGGCGCCCGCCGACGTACCATCCCGCATGCCCACCAACGCTGGCTGGATCGAGACGATCGCCGACGACGACGCCACCGGTCGCCTGCGCGACCTCTACGACCGGATCCGCGGCCCCGACGGCGGCATCGACAACATCATGCGCGTGCACAGCTTGCGCCCCCACACCATGGAGGGCCATCTGGCGCTCTACAAGAGCGTCTTGCACCATGCCCGCAACGCCCTCCCCCGCTGGCTGCTCGAGGCCACCGGTGTCTACGTGAGCCATCTCAACGGCTGCGCGTACTGCGTCGAGCATCACCACGCCGGCCTTCGCCGGCTGCTCCGCGACGACGCGCGCGCCACGGCGATCCGCGCGGCGCTCGAAGACCGGCGTCCCGAGTCGGCCTTCACCGGGCGCGAGCTGGCGCTCCTGCGCTACGCCGAAGCGCTGACACGGACGCCCGCCGACCTGAACGAGAACGCCCTCGACGCGATGCGCGCCGAGGGCCTGAGCGACGGTGAGATCCTCGAGGTCAACCAGGTGGTCGCCTACTTCGCCTACGCCAACCGCACGGTGCTCGGCCTCGGCGTGACCACCGCGGGCGACACGTTGGGCCTCTCGCCGAGCGCGAGCGACCGGCCCGACGACTGGAGCCACCGCTGAGTCAGCTCGCGGCCTCCTTGTTGACCCAACCCTCGGCGATCTCGGTCAACTGCACGTCGGCGCCACGCTCCTCGGCCAACGTCTCGTCGAGCAGCTTCGCCGCCTTCTTGTTGCCGACGCGCTGGGCGAGCGCCTTCAGCGTGCCGTAGCCGGCGATCTCGTAGTGCTCGACGCGCTGCGCCGCGGCGATGAGCGCGGCGTCGCGCACCATCGGGTCACCTTCGCCCTTGATCACCTCTTGGCCCTCCTCGACCAAACCCTTGGCCGCGGCGCACTCGTGGCCGTCGGGCACGACGCCGAGCTCGCGGGCCACCTCCTCGAGGCGGGCGATCTGTTGGCGCGTGACCTCGACGTGGGCTTCGAGTGCGTCCTCGAGTTCCGGATCGCTGGCGGCTTCGGCCATCAGCGGCTGCACCGCCGCGAACTGCTGCTCGGCACTGTAGAGGTCCTGCACTTGGTGGCGGATGAGATCCTCGAACGTGTCGAGTTTCATGGGTCCTCCCTCTCGCGCCGCCCCTGCGGCGCGTGCGGGCATGGTAGGGGTCACCCGGTCGGGCGGCTGTGACCGGCGCCGAGCGCCCGCCGCCCTGACGGTCCTCGCACCTCGGTCCGCCGAGGAGGGTGGACAGGGTGCGCGGCGTTGATTAGCATCGAGCGACGGAGCGCGTTCGGGGTCTCGTCCCGAGCGATCGTCCGCGCACGAGCCCATGAGGTGGCGAGGTTTCGATGGCCGTCAGCGACGTCGCACAGCATCTCCAACGCGCCCTGCAGGGTTCGAGCGCGCGGCTGCTCCAACATGCGGCCACGTTCCAGTACCTGTTGGACCAGATCCCCACCGGCCTCGTCATCGCCGAGGCGCCGAGCGGCAAGATCGTCGTCTTCAACGACGAAGCGTCGCGGATCCTGGGGCACCCACTGCCCGCCACCGACGGCGCGGCGGGCTACGGCGCGTTCGGCGCCATCCACCCCGACGGTCGACCCTTCGCGGACGGGGAGCACCCGCTCACCGCCGCCCTGGCCGGCGACATCTGCGAAGGGGAGCGTGTGCTGTACCGGCGCGGCGACGGCGTCGTCGTCGAGCTCAGCGTCAACGCCGCACCCCTGTGGAGCGAGGACGACGAGATCATCGGCGCGGTCGCCACGTTCGCGGACGTCAGCGCGCATCGCCAGGAGGAAGAGCGGATGCGCTGGACCCTCGAGCGGCTGGTCGAGGCCCGCACCCGCGATCTCACGCTTCGCAGCCTCGAGGTCGATCGCGTGAACGCGGAGCTCCGCAAGCTGTCCGACGGCCTCGAGGAACTCGTCCGCCAACGCACGGAGGAGCTCGCACGTCAGGCCCAGCACGATCATTTGACCGGGCTGCCCAACCGGAGCCTGCTCGAGGAACGCCTCGAACGCGCCGTCGCGACGGCCGGCCGCTACGGACGCAGCCTCGCCGTGCTGTTCTTGGACCTCGACGGGTTCAAGGGGGTGAACGACACCTTCGGTCACAACGCCGGCGACGAGGTGCTCCGCCAGGTGGCCCAGCGGCTCGGCTCGGGGCTCCGGGCGAGCGACACCCTGGCGCGACTCTCGGGCGACGAGTTCGTCGTCCTGGTCACCGAGATGCACCGACCCGACGATGCGCGCGAGGTCGCCCAGGCGCTGCTGAGCCGGCTCGAGGCACCGTGTCGCGTTCTGGGGCGCGACGTGACGCTCTCGGCCTCGATCGGCATCAGCGTCTACCCGCAGGACGCCACCGACGCCGCGACGCTGCAACAGCACGCCGACACCGCGATGTACCACGCGAAGGACACGGGCAAGAACAGGATCAGCTTCTACCGGCGCGCGGAGGTGCCGGTGCTCTTCGATTGGGTCGCCAACGGCTGAGGCTCCCCTGTGCCTCGTGCACGGGCACCGTGATGCGAAGAACCTATCCTCGGTCATGCCGACGTCCTCCGTATCGGTCCGCCGTGTGCTCGTCCTCGCCGCGCATCCCGAGGCGGCGCAGGCGGTGTGGCGTCAGGTCGCCGGTACGGGGGCCGAGGTCAAGGCGACGACGGCCTGCGAAGAGTTCGTCCGCCTCCTGCATGCCTGGCGGCCGACCCACGTCGCCCTCTGCGCCGACGACCAGCCGGCGGCCGCCCGACCCTGGCTGACCGTGCTCCCGCATGACGCTTTCGAGGACGACCTGTGGGCCGCCTACGCGTCGTCGGTCTCCTCGGGCGTCGTGTCGGACGCCGGCGCCGGGACGCTCGAAGAGCTCGACCACGCGCTCGACCTCGGGCACCTGAGCGTGGCCTACCAGCCCAAGGTCGACACCCACGACGGGACGGTCTTCGCCCTCGAAGCGTTGGCGCGCTGGCACCGACCCGGACGACCGAGCGTGCCGCCCGACGACTTCGTCCGCCTGGCCGAGATCTCCGGGCGCATCCAGCGCCTCACCGAGTCGATCTTCACGCGGGCGCTGGCCTGGTTCGGACGGCATCTCGCCGGCACCGACGTCGAGTTGTGCTTGAACCTCTCGGCCCGGTCGCTCGTGGATCCCGACCTGCCCGCCCGCGTCGAACGCGCCTGCCAGGCGGTCGACCTGCCGCCCGAACGCCTGGTGCTGGAGGTGACCGAGACGAGCGTGAGCGCCGATCAGGTCGCTGCGCACGCCGTGATGCTGGGTCTTCGCGAGCGTGGCATGCGGCTCGCGCTCGACGACTTCGGTGCTGGCCACGCCTCCATGCTGCAACTGGCCCGGCACCCGTTCACGGACCTCAAGATCGACCGCGGTCTCGTCGCGGGCGTGACGACGTCGACCGAGTCGCGCACGATCGTCTCCGCGATCGTCTCCTTGGGGAACAACCTCGGCCTGCGCGTGATGGCGGAGGGCGTCGAGGACGAGGCCACCGCGCGCCACCTCGAGGACCTGGGGTGTCGCTACCTGCAGGGCCATCATCTGGCGCGACCGATGGACGGGCGCAGCTTGCTCGATTGGCTCGGGACGGTGCGCCGTCCGCGAACGTGAGCGGGATTCGCCATAGGTCGGACGGACGGCCCTCGCTACACTCCCTCCCATGACCGTGAAGGCGGGGAGGCCCGCGACGACGCACGCCGACCCCCCGGCGTCATGAACCACGACCGCCCACACCCCGACGCAGCCCGACGCCGCCCTCCGCCGGCGGCACAGCCCGCCGATGGACCGGCGTGGCGCGCGCTGTTCGATCACGTCCAAGCCGGGGTGGGCGTCAGCGCCCTCGACGCCGACACGGTCGGTTGGGTCAACGCTGCCTTCGCCGAGATGCACGGCCGCACCGTCGAGGCCTGCGCCGCCCTGCCGATCGCCGCGCTCTTCCCCGAAGAGGAACGTCCCGCGCTCGTCGAAGCGCTCCGCACGATCCGCGAGCGCGGACGCCACGCCTGGCGCAGCCGGCACCTACGCGCGGACGGCACCACCTTCCCCGTGTGGATCGAGGCCGCGTTGGTGCGCGAAGCTCGACCCCCCTTCCGCGTCGTCACCGTGCACGACATGAGCGAATGGGAGGACGTGGAGCTGGCCCACCGCTCGAGCGAAGCGCTGCTGCGCAAGGCCCACGTGGTGGCCGGTCTGGGGACCTGGCGCTTCGATCTCGCCAAGGGGGCGTTCGAGGCGTCGCCGGAGGTCTTGCGGCTCTTCGACCTCGAGGCCGCCGACCCGCTCACGTTCGAGCACTTTCGCCCGGCGTTCCACCCGGACGACGCCCCAGCCGTCGAGGCCGCGTGGAGCGCGGCCGTCGAGGGGCGGCACGGCTACGACCTCGAGTACCGGCTGCGGGTGCGCGGGCGCGTGCGGTGGGTCCACGAAGCCGTCGCGACCGCGGACGAGCCGGGCGGGCTGCCCGGCTCGCTCATCGGCACCGTGCGCGACGTCAGCGAAAGGCGGGAACGCGACGGCCTCGTCCGGCGACTCGCGTACGCCTTGGAGCAGGTGCCGAGCATCGTCGTCCTGACCGACACGAACGGGACCATCGAGTACGTCAACCGGCGCTTCGAGGAGACCACCGGGCGCCGCCGGGAGCACGTCCTCGGCCGCTCCACGCGCGAGTTCCGGTCGGGGCTCAACCAGGCCGCGCTGTACGAGGACCTGTGGCGCACGATCACGGCCGGCGAGGTGTGGCACGGCGAGTTCCAGAACCTTCGCTCCTCGGGCGAGGCCTACTGGGAGCACGCGACGATCGCGCCGGTCGTCGACGAGACCGGCGTCGTCACGCACTACGTGAAGCTTGCCGAGGATGTCACCGCCACGAAGGCGATGCGCGCGTACCTCGACCACCTGACCTTCCACGATCCGCTCACCGGGCTGGCGAACCGGGCGCTCTTCCTCAACCGACTCGAGCATGCGCTGAGCTCGGCGCACCAGAGCGAGAGGCGCGTCGGCGTCCTCCTCGCCGACATCGACGGCTTGCGCACCGTGAACGAGGCGTGGGGCCACGTGGTCGGCGACGCCGCCGCGCGCGCCGTCGCCTTCCGTCTCGAGGCGTGCCTGCGCGAGAACGACACGCTCGCGCACTTCGCCGGCGGCGCCTTCGGCGTGCTGGTGCCCTCCGTGCGCGACGGCGACGAGGCCGCACGGTTGGCACAACGACTCCACCGGTCGCTCGTCGATCCCATCACCGTGGAGGGGAAGGTCCTCCACCTGAGCGTCGGCGTGGGCATCGCGATCGCCCCCGACGACGCCGATGCGCCCGACGTGTTGCTCCAGCGGGCCAGTGCCGCGTTGCACGGCGCCAAAGCGGCCGGACAACGCCAGACGCGCTTCTTCTCGTCGGGTCTCGACCGCCGGGCCCAGGAGCGCTTCGAGCTCGAGACCGCCTTCCGGCGCGCGCTCACGGCCGGTGACCTGTGGGTCGCGTACCAACCGCGCATCGACCTGCGCAGCCGCCGCATCGTCGGCTTCGAGGCCCTCGCGCGCTGGACCGACGGCACCCTCGGCGTCATCCCGCCGGGCCGCTTCGTTCCCTTGGCCGAGACGACGGGACTCATCCACGAGCTCGATCACGCGGTCCTCGCCAGCGTGCTGGCGCAGCTGCGCGTCTGGCACGACGCCGGGCTCGAGGTGCTCCCCGTGGCGGTCAACCTCTCGGCGGCGGAGTTCGAGCGCGACGACGTCGTCGAGGCGATCGCGGTCGCGCTCGACGCGGCGGGGGTGCCGCCGGCGTGGCTCGAGATCGAGCTCACCGAGAGCGTGGCGATGCGGGACGTCGAGAGGACCGTCACCACGATCGCGGCGCTGCGCGAGCTCGGCGTGGCGGTGGCGATCGACGACTTCGGCGCCGGCTACGCCTCGTTCGCGCAGCTCAAGGTGCTGCCGGTCACCTCGCTCAAGATCAACTTGTCGTTCATCCGCGACCTGGGCGAGGTGCCGGACCCGTCGTCGCGGGACGCCACGGTCGTCATCGGCATCATCGCGTTGGCCAGCATCCTCGGCCTCGACGTCGTCGCGGAGGGGGTCGAGACCGAGGCGCAACGCGACTTCCTGGCCACCCACGGCTGCGGCTTCGCCCAGGGGTACTGGTTCGGCCGCCCCGAAGCGGCCGAGGTCGTCACGAAGGTCCTCGTCGCGCCGACGGCGTGAGGCAGCGTCAGTTCTTGTAGAGCAGGTGGTTGCTGCGGAGGCCCAGTCCCTGGGCGAGCGGCGTCTCGACGTGGACGCGACTGTCCCGTGTCTCCGAACCCAAGACGTGACGGGCCTGCAAGAAGACGCCGCCGGTCGAGAGCTCACGCACCGAGATCGCGGCGCCATCGGGCACGAGCAGCCGGCGCTGCGGGAGCTCCAGCTGCGCCAACCGTTCGCGCAGACGGTCGTCCACCCGCTCGGGGGACCAGTACGTGAGCGCCCAGGCGTAATCGGCGAGACGCGCATCGGCGGGAGCAGGGTGGCGCACGCGTCCGGGCCGGGCCTTCGCGAGGAAGTCCGCCACGGGCTGCATCCCGTCCGATAGGGCGTAGACCGGCTGGAGCGCCTCACAGAACCGCACCATGAGGTCCGCGAACGCGTCGCCGTGGATCGCCAAGCGCTCGAAACGAGCGGGATCGTTCACCCCCACGACGGTGCCGTCCATCAGCGCCGTGCCCGCTCGCACCGGATGCAGCACCTGCGTATGCACGAGGAACTCGAGCCCGAGCGTGCCCGGCTCGCCCGCCCGCTCACCGGGTCCCCACACGTCGATGGCCACCCAGAGCGGAGGCACCTTCAGCAACGGCAGGAGCCCTGGGAGGTCGGCGGGCGGAGCCCCCTGGAGGGCATCGTTGTAGGCGCGGACCGGCGGCGACGCTCGGCCATCCGGGAACGTCCGACCCGAGAGGGCCTCGCGCCAGTCGTGGTCGCCGCGCGCGCGTCGGTCGAGCAGGTCGAGCCAGGCTGCGGTGGTTCCTTCCTCGACGCCGCCCCCGTGCATGAAGGCCCCCACCCGGTCACGCCACGGGACGCCCTCGGGCACGAACAGCACGGCGTTCACGGCGCTCACCGAACCCAGGTCCAGGGGCATGCGTGAGCCTACGCCGAGCCGGTGCTCGGACGAAAGCCTCTGACCGTGGCCCGCAGGCGGCGTCATCATGCACGGATGGTCTGGACCGACGGGCCGTCGAGCCGGGGTGCCTGAGATGGTCGTCGAGCTGCTCGGCGGGATCGGCATCTTCCTCCTCGGCATGGTCTTGATGACCGAGGGGCTGCGCGCGCTGGCCGGCCGCTCCTTGCGGCGCGCCTTGGCGCGCTTCACGGGTAACCGCTTCGCCGCGGTGGCGACCGGTGCGCTCGCGACCACGCTCGTCCAGTCGTCGAGCGCCACGAGCATGACGACCATCGGCCTGGTGGCAGCCGGACTGCTGCCCGCGGTGAACGGGATCGGCGTGATCCTGGGCGCCAACCTGGGCACCACGTCGACCGCCTGGATCGTGGCGTACTTCGGCCTCAAGCTGGACCTCTCGGCGATCGCGATGGTGGCCGTGGTGACGGGAGCTGCGCTCCGGCTCCTCGGTCGCGATCGCTTGGCGTCGATCGGCTTGCCGCTCGCCGGTTTCGGGTTGCTGTTCGTCGGCATCGACACCATGCAGGCGGCCATGGCGAGCTTGGCCGAGGGTTTCACCCTGCCGGCCACCGCTGGCTCCTCGCTGGGGGGGCAACTGCTGCTCGTGCTCGCGGGCGCCCTCATGACGATCCTGATGCAGGCGTCGGGGGCAGCCGTGGCCGCGACGCTCACCGCGCTCAGCGTGGGCGCGATCGGCCTCGAACAGGCGGCCGCGCTGGTGATCGGACAGAACATCGGCACCACCCCCAAGTCGCTCCTCGCCTCCCTCGGCGCCACCGTCGCCGCCCGCCGCACCGCGATGGCGCACGTGGTGTTCAACGTCGGCACCGCCGTCGTGGCGCTCGCCGTGCTGCCGGCGTTCATCTGGATCGCGAGGGCCGTCATCGGGCCCAACGACGACGGCACCCTGACGCTCGCGCTGTTCCACACGCTCTTCAACCTCGTGGGCATCACGCTGGTCCTGCCGTGGATCGGTTCGTTCGGTCGCTTGATCGCCCGGATCGTGCCCGAGCGCGGCCCCGTGATCGCCCGGTACCTGAACACCGCCTCGGCCGCCGAACCGCCGGTCGCCGTGATCGCAGCCCGGACCACGCTGCTGATGTGCGCGACCGAGATCAGCGACGAAACGCGGCTGCTGGCCACCGAGGCCACGGCGGCGCGCGAGATCGCGGCGGCGCGGTTGCGACTCAAGCGCGTGGGCGACGCGTTGGAAGAGACCAAGACGTTCTTGGCGCCGATCGAGACGGACCCGAGCGACGAAGCGAGCCACAAGCGGCACGTGTCGGTGCTGCACGCGCTGGATCACTTGCGAGGGACCGTCACCTTGCTGGAGGACGCTGCGGCGCTGGAGCGCCTGCGCCACGACCCCGAGCTGGGCGAACTACGCTCCGCTCTCCACGACGCGTTGCAGGCGACGTTGGCGTGGTGCCCGGTCCATGCCCCGGAAGCTCCCGCCGACCACGTGCTCGACGCGCTCGCCGCGATCCCGCCGCTCCGCCGCCGTACGAAGCGACGTCTCCTGCGCCTCGTCGCCGCGTCGGACGTCGACGCGGACGACGCAGAGGTGACCCTCGAAGCGGTCGCGTGGACGCAGGCTTTCAGCCATCACCTGCTGCGCGCCGTCCACCACCTGCGCGAGCCGGCGCCGGGGGACGAAGCGTGACGTCGACGAGCTGAGGACCGTCGCCCTCGCCGAGGGACGAACGCACCGGTACGAGGCACGCCCAGGTGCTAGGGTTCCGGCACACGATCAGGAGGACCGCGCCGTGGAGGAAGGTCGTCCAGTCACCTTCGGATCCGCTGGTCACGTCCCGGCGGCGCGGGACCGTCGTGCCGGGATCGCCAAGGCGCCCACGGGGATCGTCGGTCTCGACCAGGTCACGTCCGGCGGCCTGCCACGCGGCCGCACGACCCTCATCGCGGGCCCCGCAGGTTCCGGGAAGACGCTCTTCGCGGTGGAGTTCCTGGTCCGCGGGGCGCGTGAACACGGCGAACCCGGGCTGCTCGTGACGTTCGAGGAGACACCCGCCGAGCTGGCGGCGAACGTCGCTTCGCTCGGCTTCGACCTCGACGCCCTGGTCGCCGGCAACCTGCTCCGACTCGACCACGTGCGGGTGGACCCGGGCGAGCTGCACGGCGCCGGCGGCTACGACCTCGACGGTCTGTTCATCCGCCTGGGCCACGCCATCGACGCGATCGGAGCCCGACGGGTCGCGCTCGACACGATCGACACCCTGTTCAGTCGCCTGCCCGATCCGGCCGACCTGCGTTACGAGCTCGTGCGTCTGTTCCGTTGGCTGAAGGAGAGGGGCGTGACGTCGATCGTGACGGGGGAGCGGAGCGACGCCGCCCTGACCCGTCATGGGCTGGAGGAGTTCGTCTCCGATTGCGTGATCGTGCTCGATCATCGTGTCGACGCGGAGGCGTCGGTGCGCCGCATGCGGATCGTCAAGTACCGTGGGTCCTCCCATGGCGCCGACGAGTACCCCTTCCTGATCGACGAGGACGGTCTCTCCGTCACGCCGTTGAGCGCCGCCGGGCTCACGTACGACGTCTCCACCGAACGCGTCTCGACCGGGATCGTCGACCTGGACGTCATGTTGGGCGGCGACGGCGTGTTCCGCGGGAGCGCCGTGTTGCTGTCCGGCACGGCAGGCACCGGCAAGACCAGCATCGCCGGCTCGTTCGTGGACGCGGCGTGCCGCCGGGGCGAACGCTGCGTGTTCTTCTCGTTCGAGGAGTCGGCGAGTCAGATCGTGCGCGACCTCGCCTCCATCGGCCTCGACCTGCAGCCTTGGATCGATGCCGACCTGTTGACCTTCGACTCGGTGCGACCGACCGCCTCGGGGCTCGAGCGGCACCTGAGCCGTATGCAGGGGCTGATCGAGACGTTCCGGCCGACGGTCGTCATCGTGGACCCGGTCACCTCGTTCAACGCGATCGCCGATCCGCGCAGCGTCGCTTCGATCATCACGCGCTTGATGGACGTCTGCCGCACCCGTCGCATCACGTCGGTGTTCACGAGCCTGAGCGAGGGCGGCTCGCCGGTCGAGGCGACCACGGCCAACATCTCGTCGGTGGCCGACGTATGGCTGCTGGTGAAGGACCTCGAGGCCGGCGGCGAGCGCAATCGGGTGCTGTACGTGCTCAAGGCGCGCGGACTGGCGCACTCGAACCAGATGCGCGAGTTCGTGCTGAGTGACGCCGGGATCCATCTCGTGCCGCTCTACGTCGGTGAACAGGGGATGATGACGGGCTCGGCGCGAGCCCGTCGCGAGGTGCACGACCGTCTCACCGAACTGTCGCGGGTCCACGAACTCGACCGGGCCCGGCTCGACGCCGAGCTCCATCGGAAACGGCATGCGGCCGCGCTCGCCGCCCTGGAGGCGGACTTCGAGGTCGAGGCGGCACGCTCGCGCGCCAAGATCGCCGAAGCCGAGGCGATCGAGGCCGTGCGCGCGTCGGAGCGGGGCGACCGGGCGCGCCGAGGGATCGGCACGACCACCGGGACGGACGCTGGCGATGGGCCGTGAAGGCGTCGCAGCACGCCCGCTCGACCGCGAGCGGGCCGCCCCCGCGGTGGCACTTGCGCCTGTACGTGGTGGGCCAGCGGCCGAAGTCGCTGACGGCGATCCTGAACCTCAAGCGCCTGTGCGAGACGTACCTCGCCGGCGACTACCGGATCGAGATCATCGACTTGCTCGATCAGCCGGAGCTCGCGGCGACCGACCAGATCCTGGCGATCCCGACGCTGGTCCGCGCCACCCCCTCCCCGACGCGCAAGGTCGTGGGCGATCTCTCGGACATGGACCGGGTGGTCCGCGTGCTCGAGATGGCCGCCGGCTAGGGCGGGGGACGATCGACCGTGCATGACGTCGATGCCAACGCCCAACGACGTGCGAACGTGACATCGGCCGACACGGCGGGGCGCCTCCTGGAGGCGCAGGAGATGGTGGCGGCGATCCGTTCGGACCGGATCGACGCGTTCGTCGTCGACACACCCGAGGGCGAGCGCCTGCTCCTCACCGAAAGGGGCGCCGAGCGACCGTATCGGGCGCTCGTCGACGGCATGGGCCAAGGCGCCGCGACGGTCGCCCTGGACGGCACCATCTTGTACGCCAACCGGCCACTGGCGACGCTGCTGGGTGTGCCCCTCGCGGGTCTCGTCTCCCGCGACTTCTCGACGTTCGTGGACGAGCCACGGCGACCGGAGCTCCGCGCGGCCCTCCACGGTGGGGCCGAGGCAGAGGCGTGCAAGGACATCGCCCTGCGGTCCTACGACGGCGCCGCGGTGCCGGTGCGTCTCTGCGTCACGCCGCTGCGCCTGGACGACGATCATTTGGTCCTCTCGCTGTTGATCACCGACCTCCGCGAACGACGGCGCCTCGAGGCGGTCGCCGCCGCAGGCGAACTCGCCGAGCGCATCTTCGAGCAAGCCTCGGAAGCGATCGTCGTGTGCGACGCGCTCGGCCGCATCCACCAACTGAACCGCTTCGCCTCGCGGCTGTGCGACGGTGGGGACGAACGCGGTCGCCCGTTCGCGGACGCGTTCGCGCTGAGCTTCGACGAGCCGACCATGACGGGCGCGCACCTGTTCGCGGGACGGGTCGAAGGTGTCACGGCTCGACTGACGGTGCCCGACGGTACCCGGTACCTGCGTGTCAGCACCTCGCAGATCACGGGACCGGACGCGAACCCGTTCGGCACGGTGGTGACCCTGACCGACCTCACCGACCTGCAACGGGTCACCGAACGCCTGGAGCGTCACTCCGTCCGTCAACGCCGGACGGCGGAGCTCGGCCGCCTCGCCCTCACCGGCGTGACGGTGCAAGAGCTCGCCCAGGCCTGCACGACGGCGCTGAGCGAACAGATCCCCGGCGTCACCGTCGGTCTCACCGGCGCGCTCGCGACCACGGGATGGGTCGCGGCAGCGGGCGACGCGTCGCCCTCTCCGGCGGGCCTGCGGCGCAGCGTCCACGGCCACGGGACCCCGTTCGGCGAACTGGTGGTCGAACCCAACCCCCGGCTGCCGCTGACCGACGAAGACGTCGGCTTCGTCGACAACCTCGTGAGCCTGCTCTGTCTGGCCGCCGAGCAACGGGTGCTGCACGAGAAGCTCCGGCACCAGGCCCACCACGACGAGCTCACGACGTTGCCCAACCGCCTGCTCCTCGAGGACCGGCTCCAGCAAGCGATGGCACGCGCGACGCGCACGGGCACCATGGTCGCGGTGCTGTTCATCGACCTCGACCGTTTCAAGCTCATCAACGACACGCTGGGGCACCAGGCGGGGAACGACGTCCTCGTCCAGGTCGGCCAGCGGTTGTCGGCGCGGCTGCGCGAGAGCGACACCGTGTCGCGGCTGGGGGGGGACGAGTTCGTGCTCGTCCATGGCGACTTGCAGCGCCTCGAGGACGCCGCCGACGTCGCGCGTGCGGTGACGACCACGCTGAGCCGACCTTTCTTCGTCCACGGCCATAGCGTGAGCGTGCGCGCAACGGTGGGTATCAGCGTCTTCCCACGTGACGGGCACGAGACGGAGACCCTCATCACGCGTGCCGACAAGGCGATGTACTACGGCAAGCGGGGGGGTCGCAACACGGTCCAGCACTTCACCGGCGCGATGGACGAGTTCACGGCGGCCCAGCTCGAGATGGAACACGACCTGCAGGCGGCGCTGGAGGAGGGGCAGTTGGAGCTCCACTTCCAGGCGCTGTCGTGCCCGCGCACGGGCCAACTCAAGGGGCTCGAGGCGCTGGCGCGCTGGCGGCATCCGCGCCAGGGCTGGATCCCGCCCGCGCGCTTCGTGCCCGTGGCCGAGGAGATGGGGTTGGTGGTCGACCTCGGGTCCTGGGCGCTCCGTGAAGCCTGCCATCAAGCGGCGCGCTGGACGCCCTCCCAGGGACACGGACTGCGCGTCTCCGTCAACATCTCACCCAACCATTTCGCCCGACCCGATTTCGTCGCATCGGTGCAAGCCGCCCTGGAAACGTCGGGGCTGGCGCCACGGCGTCTCGAGCTCGAGGTCACCGAGAGCATCATGATGCAAGACGTCGCGTCCGTCACGCGCGTCCTTGGCAGGCTCCGGCACCTTGGCGTGCAGATCGCGCTCGACGACTTCGGGCTGGGGTACTCGTCGGTCAGCTACCTCCGCAGACTGCCACTCGACCGACTCAAGATCGACAAGTCCTTTCTGGACGCGAGCACGGATCACGTCGACCCCCAACACGACCAGGTGGCGGTGCTGTCGGCGGTCGGCTCGATGGCGCAGGCGCTCGGGTTGCAGGTCACGCTCGAAGGGGTCGAGACGCCCTACCACCTGCGTCTGGCGCGGGGGATGGGGTGCGACGAGGTCCAGGGTCACCTGTTCGGGCATGCGGTTCCCGCGGACGGTGTCTCCGAGCTGCTCGCACGCTGGCCGCACCGGTCTTGGCAGGGGTGACGCGGGCCGCAACGGCACCTCTCACCGACCGTCCAGGCTTCGCGCCAGGGCCCGCACGTCGCTCCGCAACGCCGCCACCTCGCGCCGCAGATCGACGAGGTCGCGCGCGCCCGCCACCTCGGCGTCGACGCTCTCGGCGTCGCGTCCGATGAAGTAGGTGGCCAGCGTGGCCGTCACGTACCCGAAGATGGCGAACGCGTAGAGCGCCAGGAAGATGCACAGCACGCGGCCCTCGAACGTCTCCGGCCAGTACTGCGAACCGAGCGTGGTCATGATCATCGTCGTCCACCACAGCGCGTCGCCGTACGTCTCGAGGCCCCCCGGCACCTGGCCCTCGAACGCGTACATCCCTGCGGCGCCGGCGAAGACCACCAGCGCGGTGAGCGCCGCCACGTAGCCGAACCCGCGTCGGCCCAGGCTGGCCCCCAACGCCCGCATGCCCCGGTTCAAGGAACTGACGACGCGGACCAACCGGAGCCCGCGTCCGACCCGCGCGACGCGCAGGAGCCGGATCACCCGTGCGATCCGGAACAGGCGCAGGGCGGGGATCGCCAACGAGATCGCCGAGAGCCAGTGACGGCGCAGGTAGCGGACCTTGTGGGGCGCCAGGGTCAACTTGATGCCGAAATCGACGATGAACACCGCCCAGATGACGGTGCCGAGGGTCGCGAACGCGCGCGTCTCGCCCCAGACGAGCTCGGCGACCAGCAGTGCCAGCCAGACGAAGGCGAGGACCACCATGGGCGTCTCGAGCCAATCCTCGAGGGCGTGGAGCAGCGCGTAGCGCTCCCGCTCGAGCGCCCCCTCGGCGGTCGATGCCTCGCTGGGCGGGTCTCGCGTCGGATCGGTCACGTGGTGCGCCTCCTCGTCCTCAGGGGCGACGGCTCAGGAGGCTCGCGCCTCGTACAGCCGTCGCACGGTGTCGATCGAATCGGCGTCTCGCGCCGTCTTGTCGTCCCGGTACCGGCGCACGCGCGCGAACCGCAGCGCCAGCCCGCCGGGGTACCGAGGGCTCACCTGGAGCCCGTCGAACGCCACCTCGACCACCAGCTCGGGCCGAACGCGCACCACCGGACCGTCGCGCCCGACCTCGCGCTCGAGCAACTGCTCGGTCTGCCACGTCAGCGTGTCGTCGGTGAGTCCCTTGAACGTCTTGCCCAACATCACGAACCCTCCTGCGGGATCCCGAGCACCGAGGTGCAGGTTCGAGAGCCAGCCCCGGCGCCGGCCCGACCCCCACTCGGCTGCCAACACCACCAGGTCGAGCGTCTGCACCGGCTTGACCTTGCGCCACGCCGCGCCGCGGCGCCCCGCCTCGTACGGTGCGTCCGGGTCCTTCACCATCACGCCTTCGTGCCCGGCCGCGAGGGCGTCGCGGAGCACGGCCGCGGCACGCTCGGCCCCGTCCGGGTCGCTCGGCGTCACCGCCACGCTCCGCATCAGGTACCGCTCCGGCACGACGCGGACCAGCGCCTCGCGCCGCTCGCGCCACGGCGCGTCGAGGAGGTCGACGTCGTCCACGGCCAGCACGTCGAACAGGAAGGGCGTGAGCGTGGCGTCGCGACGCATCGAATCCTGGAAAGCGTGGGGACGACCGTCCGCGCGCAGGGCGAGCGCCTCGCCGTCGAGCACGAGCCGCTCGGCGGGGAGGCCGCGGACCACGTCCACGACGGCCGTCATCTCCTCCGTCATGTCCCGGAGCGACCGCGAGTAGACGCGGACGTCATCGCCCAGCTTGTGGGCCTGGATCCGGGCGCCGTCGAGCTTCCACTCGACGTTCACCGACGCGGAGCCCGCCAGAGCGTCTTCCAGCGAGGCCGCCGTGGTGGCGAGCATCGGCTGCAGCGGCCGGAACGGCGTCAGCCGGAAGGCCAGCAGGGCCGATCGTCCACCCGTGGACGCCGCCCGAGCGACCACGCCGAGGTCGCCGGTGAGCATCGCGGCGCGCCGCACGAGCGCCTCGTCGAGGCTCCAGGCGGTCGCGATGGCCTGTGTCAGCACGCCCGCGGCCGCGCCCTGGCGGAGGTCACCGAGCAGCAACGCCCGCAAGAAGGCGGCTTCCGCGGCCGTGGCGCGACCGAAGAGGGCCTCGAGCCGGGCCCGTCGCTCCCGCTGCGATCCCGGTCCTTCGATCGCGACGATCTCGTCGAGGGCCGCGTGGACGTCCGCGAGGTCGAGCGTCGGCACCGTGCTCGGTTCGCTCTCCACGTCGCGTAGCGTCCGGCCGCCCACGCCGAGTCGCCCCTGCCGCGGCTGACCCGCCAGGAAACCCGCACCGACCTCGATCTCGCCATCGGACAAGCGTCCCAACGCGTCGGCGAGGAGCGCGACCTTGCGGCGCCGGCCGGAGGTCGCGGCGACCTGCTCGAGGGTGTCGACGAGCTCGGAGAGGCGCATGACGCTTCAGGGTAGGCGCGTCGCGGCGGCTACGACGTGAGCGCTGCGGTGCGGTCGGCGACCGACCACGTCCCGGTCCCACGCACCCCACCGCCGGGCCGGCCCGTGTTCTCATGCGGAGGACATGCTGCACCGCCCGCCCGTACCGACGCGCGTACCATCGGGGCACGGGAACGCCCCAGCGGCGGCCGTCCGCGACCGACCACGCCACCGCAGACCTTCGGAGGTCATCGTGCAGCGCCTCGTCTCGTCGCTCCTCGTCTGGACGCTCGCCACGCTCGCGCTCGCTCAGGGCGCGACGCCGCCAGGCGTGCCGGCCGCCACGCCCGTCCCCGGCGTGGACGAGGCGATGGTGCGTTTCGTCCACGCCTCCCCGGACGCCCGAACGCAGCTGGTGGTGCTGCGGCGATCGGACGGCGCCGCCGGGCAACAGGTGTCGATCTTGGAGTACGGCGAGTCGTCGGGCTACGCCCCCGTCGCCGAGGGCGTCTTCGAGGTGCTGCTCGACCCCGCCTCCCTGACCGGCGACAGCCGGCCGCCCGTTCGCTTGCTCGACGCGTTCCGACCGCTCGGGGGGCGCCACTACACGGTGGTGATCGTGGGCCTGGCCGGGGGCGGCGGCGAGGGTTTCTCGGCCTGGCTCGACGAGCTCCTCGCCGACGGCCGACCGGAGCTCGCGCTGCAGGCCCTGGTGCTCGAAGACCCCACCATGACGGACGAGGAGCGACGGGGCGTCGACGTCCGCCTCGTCCACGCCGCGCCCGGGACGGACGGCATCGAGCTCGTCCTGAACCGTGGCGACGCGGTCGACATCCTGGCGACCGCCGGGTACCTCGACGTCAGCGAGTTCACGCGGGTACCGCCGGACGTCGGCACCCTGGCCGTGCGGCTTTCTGGCGGCGGACCGGTCGTCGAGGGTCTTGCCGACCTCGACATGACGCCCGGTTCGATCCACACGCTCGTCCTCACGGGAACGCCGTTGGAGACGGCACCGCTCGAACCGCTCGTCGTCACCCACCAGTGGCTCGACCCGCCCCTCGCCGCGCCGGCCTCAGCGGGCCCGGTCGCCGACGCGGTCCCGAACCTGGACGTGGACGAAGCCGACTGGGTCCGCGGCCTCCTGGCGGCGGTGGAGGTCTGGCTCGAGTCCGCCGAAGACGACCTCGCGGGCGTGGACGGTGCGGACCCGGCCGCGGCGGCCCTCGCCGACCTGGCCGAAGCGCGCCGGCTGCTCCAGGAGGCGCGCGACGTGCTCGACGCTCGGGCGGACTTGGTCGACGAACCGGCTGCCGCGCCGGAAGACGCCGGTGGGCCCGACGCGCCGGACGAGGAACCTCGCTGACGTCGCCGCGGCGCTCACACCCCCCACGGTTAGGTCTCGGGCGGGCCCGGCTCCGCCGGTTCGACGTGCAGCGGGTGCAGCGCCCGGCTCTCGTCGACTTGGACGGACGCGTCGTAGCGGCGCGGTAGGTCGGTGTCGACATCGTTGAGCGCTCGCGCGCCAGTTGCCCGGTGTTCGCCATGCCGGCCGCGGCCATGTCGGTGGCCGGCGCGGCTCACGCCGACGTGGGCACCAGGAGCACCTTGAGGACGTCGCCCCCACGCGCTGCGATCGCGGCAGGTGCGGCACGTGCCGCAGGCCAGCCCCGGCTCCAGCACCACCCGCCGGCCCACCCAACCGGCGTCGACGTCCGGGCCGACGGCCTCGACCTCCCCCACCACCTCGTGCCCCGGCAACACCCGGCCCGTCGATCGCCACCCGCTGCACCGCCCGACCCGTCACGACGGCGCCTCCTCGAAACCGAACTGCACCTTCATCCGATCGGGATCGACGGCGGCCAGGCGCAGGCCCTCGCCGAAGGACTCGATGGGCAGCACGTGCGACACGAGCGGAGCGACGTTCACGCTGCCGCCCGCGATCATGGCCACCGCCCGCGGCACGGTCTGGTTGACGGCGAACGAACCGACCAGCGACAGGTCGCGCCGGAACAACTGGTAGGGCGAGATCGACGCGCGCGCGTCGCCGGCGGCCACGCCGAAGACCCAGACGGTGCCGCCGGGTCGCGCGTGGTCAACAGCGTCCTCGAGCACCGACGGAAGCCCCGTCGCTTCGGCCACGAGCTCGAACCCCAACGGCGCGAAGTCGCGCAAGCGGTGCAGCTCGTCGGGCGTCACCACCAGGTCCGCGCCCAACGAGCGCGCGATCGCGAGACGGGCCGGTGCGACGTCGACGACCGCCACTCGAGCGGCGCCCGCCGCCTTGACGGCTTGCGCGAGCAAGCACCCCATCGGCCCGGCACCGAACACCAGGGCGCTGTCGCCGGGCTTCACGCGGACGCGCTCGAGACCCCACACGACGCAGGCGAGCGGCTCGGCCAGGGCACCCTCGGCGAACGACAGGTCGCCGAGGGGCACCACCACCCCCTCGGGCACGACCACCCAGCGGGCGAAGGCGCCATCGCGCGTCACGCCGACGACCGCGAGGTCGTGGCACTGATTGACGGCGCCGCGCTGGCACTCGGGGCAAACACCGCAGGGCAGGTTGGGGTCGGCGGTCACGCGCTCGTTCACGCGGCGCCGCCGCACGCCCTCGCCCACCGCACGGATCGTGCCCGCGAACTCGTGGCCGGGTGTCATCGGGAAGCGCGCCAACTCGTACTCGCCGTCCAGGATGTGGAGGTCGGTGCCGCAGATGCCGGCACGGGCGACCTCGATGAGGACCTCCCCCGCCCCGGGCGACGGTACGGGGACGGTGGCGACCTCGGTGCGGCCGGGTCCCAGGATGCGTCCCGCGCGCATGGTCTCGGGCCAGGAGGGTCGTTCGGGTAGGGACGGGCTCGGTTCGGTCATTTGACGGCTCCCATCGTCAGGCCGGTCACCAACTGCCGCTGCGCGATCCAGCCGGCCACCACGACCGGGACGATGGCGGCCGTGATCGCCGCCGACATCTTGGCCACGAACAGGTCGCCCTGGGCGGCCTTGAACGTGCTGACGTAGACCGACAACGGCGACGCGTCGCGGGTGGTGAGGTTGACGGCGAAGAAGAACTCGTTCCAGGTGAAGATCTGGGCGAGCAGCGACGTCGCCGCCAGGCCGGGCAACAGCAGCGGCAGCAGCACATGCGAGAACTCCTGCCACAGCGAGGCGCCGTCGAGCCGGGCGGCCTCGATGAGCGCCAAGGGCATGTCCTCCATGATCGCACACGTTCCACGGCGACCGCGTCTCTGGTTCGATCCTGCGCAGCGGCTACGGTGCCGGCAACCTCGACGATCTGGCGCGCATGCGCGCTCGCGGCATCTCGATCGTCGAGATCGACGACGTCTTCCCGGCCGAGCTGCGCGTACGCGGGAGCGTCGACGCACCGCGCTTGCTCCTCCGCGAACTCGACGTGCACGTGTGGCGCTTCCTCGCGACGAGCGACGCCATGATGGGATCGCGCGGTCGCCGCCGCGTCTGGAGGTCCCATGGAACCGCTCTTCTTCAGCGACTGGACCGTCGTCGGCAGGACGCTGGTGGTCGGCACGTTGGCCTACGTCGCGATGGTCTTCTTGTTGCGCATCTCCGGCAAGCGCACGTTGTCGAAGATGAACGCCTTCGACCTCATCGTCACCGTCGCCCTCGGTTCGAGCCTGTCGAGCGTCCTCCTCAACGAGAGCATCGCGCTCACCGAGGGGACCGTGGCGTTCGTGCTCCTGATCGGCCTCCAGTACGTGGTGACGTGGTCGAGCGTGCGCGCTCCGTGGGTGCGCCGGTTCGTCACCGGTGAACCGCAGCTGGTCCTGCATCGCGGCGAGTTCCTGCACCGCACGCTGCGGCGCGTGCGCGTCCTCGAGGACGAGGTGCGGGCCGCCGTCCGAAGCCAAGGCGTCGCCCGGCTCGAAGAGGTCGAAGCCGTCGTGCTCGAAACCGACGGCTCGTTCAGCGTCGTGAGGCGGCCCGACGGCGGGCGCGGCACCGGCGATCGCCCCTCGAGCCTCGAGGGCGTCCAGGGCCCCATCGAGGGGTCGTGATCCTGACGACCCCGGGCGTCCACCGGGCGTGCCGTCCTGACGGCTCGATCGAGCACGAAGCACCCTGCGAGCGAACGCCACGAGCCCGCCGCCCGATGAGGACCGTGCCATGACCCACCCGACACCACGCTCGTGGACCAGAGAAGAGCTCCTCGACCTCCTCGATGCCGCGCCGAGCGCCACCTTCGTCCTGGACGACGAGGGGCGGTTCACGTTCGTCAGTCACGGCGCGGCCCTGGCGTGGGAACGTGGGCGCGACGAACTCCTGGGCCGGGTCTGCTGGGACGTCTTCCCGGAACTCGACGGAACCCCCGTCCGGCGCACCTGCGAGACCGCTCGAGCGACGGGCCGTCCCGTCGTCGACGACGTCGACTGGCCGGTCCTCGGACGCCGTGTTCGCCTCACCGCGCAGCCGAGGACACCAGGGCTCGTGGTGCACTTCGTCGAGCTCGACGACACGCTCGCGGCCGACGCTCGCCTGGCGCGCCACGCCGTCCACTACCGCCGCGTGCTCCGCGCCACGGGCCTCGTCGTCGCGCGCGTCGACCGCGCCCTCCGCTACGTCTGGATCGACAACCCCCACCCCGACTTCGACGCGGGGGCCTTGATCGGCAAGCGCGACGACGACCTGGCCGACGACGCCGGCACGCAGGCGCTCGTGGCGCTCAAGCGCGAGGTGCTCGACGCCGACCGCAGGATGCGCCAGGAGATCACGTTCCGGTTGAGCGATGGGGAACGCACCTACACGGTGCTGGGCGAACCGCTCCACGACGGACGCGGCGTCGTGACCGGGATGACCACCGTGGCGATCGACCTCACCGACGTCCGCCGACTCGAGCGCGCGGCCGGTACCGACGACCTCACGGGCGCCGCCAACCGGCGCGCCGTCGAGCACGTCCTCCAGCAAGAGATCAAGCGCATGGAGCGGTACAACAGCCGGTTCTCCGCGGTGATGGTCGACGTCGATCACTTCGAGACGGTCAACGACACCTTCGGGCACCGCGTGGGCGACCACGTGCTCACCGAGATCGTGCGCCGGCTGCGGCTCGACATGCGCGCCATGGACCGGATCGCCCGCTGGGACGACGCGGCGTTCCTGCTCGTGTTGCCCGAGATCGAACGGGACGACGCCATCCAAGCGGCCGACCGGTTCAGGGAACACGTCGCCGCGCACACCTTCGAGCACGGCGCACCGCTCACGATCAGCCTCGGCGTGGTGATGTCGCGACCCGGGGAGGACGCCGACGCGCTGGTGCGCCGAGCCGACGCGGCGCTCAACGAGGCCAAACGTTCGGGTCGGAACCGGGTCGTCGTCGGTTGAGGCAGCGCGGCGGCCCCAGCCCCGCTAGAGCGAGCCGCGCCGGCTGGCCGATCCGCGCAACATGCGCAAGAACGGCTCCACCACCTTCGGATCGAAGTGGCGCCCGGCTTCGCTCCGGATGTGCTCGAGCGTTCGGTCCTGGGTCCATCCCGCGCGGTACGGGCGGTCGGACGTGAGCGCGTCGTACACGTCGGCCACCGCGAAGATGCGGGCCGAGATGGGGATCTGCTCGCCGGAGAGCCCGCGCGGGTAGCCGCCCCCATCCCACCGCTCGTGATGGGCGTAGGGGATGTCGAGGGCGGGTCCGAAGAACTCGATGGGCGAGAGCAGCTCGTACGCGAGCGTCGGGTGACGCTGCATCTGCCGCCACTCCTCGTCGGTCAACGGGCCTGGCTTGAGCAAGATCGCGTCGGGCACCCCCATCTTCCCGATGTCGTGCAGCAGCGCGCCCCGCCGCACGTGCAACAGTTCGTCCTCCTCCAGGCCGACCGCGGCCGCCAGGCGCAGCGTCATGTCGGTCACCCGGCGGCTGTGGCCCTCGGTCTCCTTGTCGCGCAAGTCGAGGGCCCGCGACCAGCCCTCGATCGTCGTGTCGTACGCACGCAACAGCTCGTCGTTCGAGCGCTCGAGGTCGTCGAGCATGGTCACGCCGTTCAGTGCGATCGCGAACTGCGTGGCCAAGGCGTCGAGGGTCGACAACCACTCGGCGCCCGGCTCGAACGCCGACCGTTGGAACAGCTCGAGCACACCGTGGAGTTGTCCCTTGGCGATCAGCGGTACGGCGGCGTACCCGGTGAACCCTTCTTCGAGCACGTGGGGCGCGCTCCCGAACCGGCGCCGGAACGTGCCCGGGTCCGTGATGAGGAGCTGGACGCGGTCGCGCGCCACGATGCCCGCTTGCTCGCTGCCCGCACCGGGCGGTGTGGAGCGCGCGGCCGGCAGGCGGAAGCCGCGCTGGGCCCCGAGCTGCAGGGTGCCGCTGGCCGGCGCGTAGAGATGGATGCGGCCGGCGTCGGTACCCAACTGGCGCGTGACCTGCGCCAGGATCACCCGGAGCGTCCGGTCGACGTCATGGCTCGCGATGATGGCGCGATCGATCTCGCGCAGGGCGGTGATGTGCTCCAGGCGCTCGCGCAAGTCGTCGTTCAGCTCGGTGATGCGGTCCCTCGCGGCGCGCAACTCCTCGATCGCCCGCCGCCGCTCCTCGGCCTCTCGCAGCAACGCGACCTCGCGCTCCGACGAGAGGGTCAGCGCGTCCTGCAGTGCCGACCCGAAGCGGTCGAAGAAGAAGGTCACGATGCCCAGCACCGCGGTGAACTGCACGACCGTGCCCCAGGCGCTCACGCCGCCGAGCGGGACCCGCAACAGGCCCGCGTCGTGGAGGGCGGGCGGCGCCAAGGCGACCAGCATGCTGGCGGCCGCGGTGAGGTACAGGGCCCCCCGGTGCTGCAGCAGGCCGACCAGGACGACGGGGACGAACAACACGACGAGCGCCGAGCCCGGTGCGCTCCCGCCGGCCAGGAGCGTCCTGATGCCCACCGACAGGAGCACCAGACCCACCACCAAGGCGATGGCGAGCCCCAAGCGGCGCCGGTACGACAACCAGAGCGAGAGACCGACGACCCCGCCGAACACGAGGATCGGTGCGAGGACCCGGAACGCCCACACCGCACTTCCCAGGAGGATGCCGTTGAGCACGAGGGCCACCGCGACCAGCGCGAGCAGGGTCCACAGGAAGCCACGGATCACCGCCTCGTGACGTGGCTGTACGTACAGGAGGGGCAGGAAGGGCGGCAGGCTCAAGGCGTGACCGCGCCCCGTCCGTCCGCGCCGACCTCGGTCCGAGAACGGCGTGCGCTCGCTCGCGTGATCGCCCGTGCCATCCAGTTCACCCCCGAAACGCACACGCGCGAGGTGGCCGCCGTCGCTGTTGGGCCACACCGTGCGTTCGCCGGCCTGGTCTCGCCGGCGCGCACACCATCGCCCGCTCGGGGATGAGATTCCTATACGAGCGGCGCCGCACCTGGGCCCGCCGGGGGGCGCCGAGCGTCCTACACGACGCATCCATTCGCCGACGGCGCCTCATGAGAGCGCCGTCCGCGGACGTCCGACGTCGTCGGGCGACCTCAGCTCAACGGTAAGGGGGGCGTCAGTCCTTGGCCTTCCAGCGGTCGCCGTCCTTCTCGTACTTCTGCTTCACGGCCGACCAGGCGACCTTGTGGGCGGTCTCCTCCTGCGAGGCGTCGCCGCGGCGCTCGTCCGGGTCGTCGTACTGGTCCCAGGCGCTGTTGAACGCCTCCTTGTAGATCTCTTGGGCGTGCTTGGGCAGGTTGTCGCGCACGCTGTCGGGCAGTTCGGTGATCTTGTCGTAGGGCATGGTGTCGTCCTCCCTTGTCGACGCGGGTGGTCCTCCCGTGGGACGTGACCTAGGCTGAGGTGCGCCGTTGGGACTGGCCGCGGTCGCCCGCGGTCTCGTCACGACTTCCTGAGCCGCGAGACGACCACCCACGCGGTGATCCCGATGAGGACCCAGATCGTGCCGCCGACGATGAGCGCGGCCCACGCGGCGTACATGTACGGATCGAGGGCCAGGAAGAACGACCACAACAAGAACCCGGTCGCCACGACGAGCGCCGTGGCCGCCACGGTCGCCCCCACGGCCAGCAGGGCGGCGGTCATGAGCAGCCCGCGGAGGCCGAGCTTCAGCCGCTCGGCCTCCGCCTCGAGCAGCTCGATGAACGTGGTGAAGAGCGCCACGACGTGCTGCACCACGGGACTAGCTCTTCCGGCTGAGCAGGATCCCCAGGATGAAACCGAGTCCCAAGGCCGTCGAAGCGGCCATCACGGGTCGCTCCTCGATCCTCTCCTGCACGTTGTGGACCGCCTCGCCGCCCTTCTCGGTGGCCTGCTGCCCGGCGGCGCGGAGCCGCTCCATGAGCACCTTGCCCTCGTCTTCGAGCTTGGCGATGGCGGCGGCGGTCGCTTCCTTGGTCGCCCGACCGGTGTCCTGGGCGAGCTTGCCGAAGTCCGTCTGAAGTTTGTCGAGATCGCGCTTCAGCGTGTTGATCTCGTTGTTGAGGTCGATGTCGGCCATGTCGATGCCTCCGTTCCCGGCGGTCGCTGGGTCGCGGCGCCCTGCACGCCGAACCCCGTCGGGGACGGAACGCGCGGTGCCGGCTCCGAGGCCGACCGCTCAGGTCTCGAAGCTAGCACGCACCTCCGTGCGTTCGTGGTGCACATGAGGAGTGGGCGAGAGCACGTCGAGCACGTCCCGGCCGCCCTTGGAAACGGGCGCTCGGGGTCAGACCATCAGGTCTCGGCGCCCGAACCACCAGGCGCCGAGCGTGGCCGTCACGAGGCCCGATAGGTCCGGAACGTCACGCCGCCGTCACGCCGGGCGACGCAAGATGCGGTCCAGGGCGGACGACGGCGCGTGACGCCCCTCGCCCCGTTCGTCGAGAGGAGTCCCGACATGGAGCGTTCGGTCAACATCCCAGCGAGACGTCTCGCCCACCTCCTTGCCGCGTGTGCATGGACGGTGATCTCGTCCCTCGTGCCGGTCCTGGCCCAGGGCGACCCGAGCGGCGCGTACGGGACGCTCGCGCTGGGTACGAGCGTCGAAGGCACCCTGAACGGCGTCGCCAGCGACGACGTGGTCGTGTACCACAGCTACGAGGTGCCGGTACCCGCCGGGGTCGGACGCGTCACGGTGCAGGTCGAGGGGTTCGGGCTCGACCTCGACCTGGCCGTCAAGCTCGGCGGTCCCATCCTCGATTACGAGGACGTCGACCACCTCGACGTGAGCGAGGTCGCCGACCCCAGCCACACGATCGCCGTCGCCGGGCCGGACACGCTCCACGTGGACGTGCTCAACTTGTGGCCGGAACCGGCCCGCTACCGTCTCACCGTGCGCGCCGAAGGCGCGGCGGCGGCCGCTCCACCGACCGCCAACCCGCTGGCGCCACCAGCGCCGACGCAAGCCATGCCCGTCGATCCCTTCTTGGGCATCTTCGAGGGCGACGGCTTGCGGTTCGTCGTGGAGGGCGGCGCGGACGCGTACGTCGGCGAGCTCGATCTCGGCGGCGAGGCCTACCCGTTCCGAGCGACCCGCGACGGCTCGCGCCTCACGGGCACCTTCGTGGCCGCGGCGGGCGAGTTCGCGTTCGCGGCGGAACTCGTCGGAACCACCCTGACCGTCGAGTCGGGCGGCGCCACCTACCGGACGGTTCGCGTCGGCGCACCTGCCGCGGCGCCGGCGAACCCGCTCGGCGGCGGCGCCGCACCGGCGGCGCCGGCAGCGCCCGCCTCGCCGGCGGTGGTCGCGGCGCCCGCAGCGCCCAGAACCGTCCTGGCCCGCGGCCCGCACGGCGAGCTGTCCGAGGACGACGCACGCGCCTTCGTGGAGGCGCTCGTGTTCGCGCTGAGGCAAGCCGGCTACACGGGAGCCGTCCTGCCCACGGAACGCGAGCAGATGCTGGCGGCCCTGTCGCGCAACTTCGCCACGTTGCCGCCGCCGGAGCAGGCCGTGCTCTCCCGGGCGCGCGAGGTCTGGAATCGTGTCGAGGCGAACTGGGACGGCGCCACGGCCGCGGACCGAGAGCAGTTCGTGCTCGGCATGTTCGTCCTCGCGTTCGGCGAGGAGGCCGTCCAGCGCGCCCTCGGTGGCGGCGGTGTTGCGGGCGCGGGTGGCGCCGGCGCGGGTGGCGGCTGCGACGACATCGACGCCTGCATGTCGCGGTACGCGCCCGAGGCGTACGCGGACACGATCAACGCCCAGAGCTGCTGGGCGGCGGCCGGTTGCTCCTCGTACGATCCGAGCTCGAACCAGTTCACGTACGACACGTACGACGGCAACTGAGGTCGTTGGCGCGGCGATCGACCGGCCCCCGGGACGCGCGACCGTGGCGGCGCCGCCGAACCTCGCCCTCATCGGGCGGTAGCCTGACCTTCGCGGCCCGCGGAGGCGGCCTCCGCCCGCCGTCCTCACGGCGTTCGCCGCGACCACCGGAGGTCCCCTGCGATGCGCATCGCCGTCTTCAGCACGAAGTCCTACGACCAGACGTTCCTCGAGCGCGCCAACGCCGCGCACGATCACGGCCACGAGCTCACCTTCTTCGAACCGCGTCTGCTGCACGACACCGTGCCGCTCGCCGCCGGCTTCGAAGCCGTCTGCGCCTTCGTGAACGACCGCCTGGACGCGGACGTCCTGGCGACCTTGTACGCGAACGGGACGCGTCTCGTCGCCCTTCGCTCGGCGGGCTTCAACCACGTCGACCTGGAGGCGGCGGACGCGCTGGGGCTCGTGGTCGTGCGCGTCCCCGCCTACTCGCCCCACGCCGTCGCGGAGCACGCGCTGGCGCTCATCCTGGCCCTGAACCGGCGCATCTTCCGGGCCTACAACCGGGTCCGCGAGGGCAACTTCTCGCTCGAAGGGCTGTTGGGGTTCGACCTGCACGGCAAGACCGTCGGCGTCATCGGCACGGGCAAGATCGGCACGATCTTCGCCCAGATGCTCACCGGTTTCGGCTGCGACGTCCTCGCCTTCGACCCCTACCCCAACCCCGACGCCGCCGCGGTGACGACCTACGTGCCGCTCCGGACCCTGTTCGAGCGCAGCGACGTGATCTCACTCCACACGCCGCTGACGCCCGAGACGCACCATCTGATCGACGCCGACGCCATCGCTCACATGAAGGACGGCGTCATGATCGTCAACACGAGCCGCGGCCAACTCGTCGACACGCTGGCGGTGATCGACGGGCTCAAGTCCGGCCGGATCGGTCACCTGGCGCTCGACGTGTACGAAGAAGAGGAGAACCTCTTCTTCCAGGACCTCTCCGACCGGGTGATCCAAGACGACGTCTTCAGCCGCCTCCTCACCTTTCCCAACGTGCTCGTCACCGGCCACCAGGCGTTCTTCACGGCCGAGGCCCTCACGGCGATCGCCGAGACGACGCTGGCCAACGTCACCGCCTTCGAGACGGGTCGGGGCACGCTGCACCGTGTCACGTCCGAAAAGATCGCGTGAGCGCACGGGCCTTGCGTCGGTCGGCGACCTGTCCGTCACGGCGCTGGTCACGTGGCATGCCCTGCGCACCCAACCGCCGATGCAGCCCGACGCGCTGACGCTCGTCGTCGTCTGGGCGCTCGACCGAAGGAGGACGGGCGCCCCGCACGACGCTCCGTCGGGACGGTAGCCTGGTGTCCGGCCAGCACGCAGGGGCGGACCATGGCCGCCGGTCGGGAGGTTCGCGCATGGGCGCCGTCACGATCGACACGATCCCGCCGCGGATCGTCCCCACCCGCTTCGATCCCGCCGGGAAGACCGTCTAGGGGCGTGCCCGGCTGGTGGTCGACGGCCTTGGCGGCCCTACCGCTGCTCGTCATCCTCGGCCTCATGCTGGGCGCGGGCTGGTCGGCGGCCCGCGCCGGCCTGGTCGGCCTGGCGGTCACCCTCGGCGTGGCCTGGTTCGGCTTCGGTTTCGGCACCGAGGTGTTGCCCGACCTCGGCGTGCCCGCGGCGACGGGGGGCGCGCTGCTCGAGGCCCTGTTCATCGCGGCCACGATCCTCTGGATCATCTTCCCGGCGCTGTGCATCCACGAGCTCCAACTCCGCACCGGGGCGATCGAGGTCCTGCGCCGCGCCATGGCGCGGCTGTCCGACGACCCGCGCATCCTGGCCCTGCTCGTCGCGTGGTTCTTCGTGCTGTTCGTCGAGGGCGCCGCCGGCTTCGGTACGTCCGTCGCGTTGGCCGCGCCGTTCCTGGTCGCGGCCGGGTTCGGGCGTGTCGAGGCGGTCACGATCGCGCTGATCGGCCACTCGGTGGGCGTGTCGTTCGGCGCCGTCGGCACCCCGATCCTGCCGCAGATCGCGGTGACGCCCTTCACCGGGCTCGAGCTGGCGGCCGCCACGGGCGTCTACCACAGCCTCTTGGGTTGGGTCATGCCGCTGGCCGCCATGCTCCTGGTCACACGTTCGCTGCCGAAGGAACGCCGCCTCGGCCGCGGGATCTGGGTCTGGACGGCCTACGCCGCGGTCCTCTTCCTGGTGCCCCATTACCTCATCTCGACCTTCGTCGGCCCGGAGCTGCCCACCTTGGCGGGGTCCCTGGCCGGCGGGCTCGCCTTCGTCGCGACCCTCGTCGTGTGGCGTCGACGTGGGGCCACGCACGCGAGCAGGGTCGCGGGCGTGGCCGACGACCTCGGCGCGGCGGTCCTGCTTCGCGCGGCCGCCCCGTACGTGGTCCTGGTGGCGCTCGTGTTGGCCACCCGCCTGGTCGCGCCGCTGCAGGACGCGCTGCGGTCGGTGGCGATCGCGTGGGAGCTGGCGACCTTCGGCGACCGGATGCTGCCGCTCTACCACCCCGGCACCATGCTGCTGCTCAGCTTCGCGGCGGGCGCGCTGTGGCAGGGCGCGTCGCGCCCCCAGGTCGCGGCCGCCTTGGCGCAGGCCGCTCGCCGCTTGCTGCCCGTCACGGTCGCGCTCGTCGCCATGCTCGGTCTGTCGCGGGTGATGGTCTACGCGCAGATGGTCGACACGCTGGCGGCGGCGGCCGCGGGCGCCGCCGGGGTGCTCTGGCCCGTGTTCGCGCCTTTCGTGGGCGTGCTCGGCACGTTCGTGACCGGCTCTGCCACGGCGTCCAACATCCTCTTCACCGATTTCCAGGCGGCGACGGCGCGCAACCTCGACCTGCCCGTGCTCGCGCTGCTGGGCGCCCAGGGCTTCGGCGCCGCGGTGGGCAACATCATCTGTCCCCACAACGTCATCGCCGCCGGCGCGACCGTCGACCTCGCGGGACAGGAGGGCCGCGTGCTCCGCAAGACGCTCGGCGTCGCCGTTCTCTACGCCCTCCTCGGCGGGCTGCTGGCCCTGTTCGTCTTCACCTGACGGTCGGCGCCGCTCCCGGTCATGGCCGGGGCCAGTGCTACCGTTCGGCCATGGCCTCCCCGAAGTCCCGCCCCGCCGCCCCCTCGCCCGAGACCTTGATCGCGGGGATTCGGAACGACGACCGCCGCGCCGACGCCGAACGTGTCCTCGGGCTCATGGCCGCGGCCACCGGCCACGCGGGCCACCTCACCGACCCCGGCACCATCGGCTTCGGTGACGCCGCCACGAACACGGCGACCCCGGTCGCGTTCTCGCCGCGCGCCCGCGAGCTGGTGTTCTACGGACTGTCGGGGCATCCGCGTTCCGACGACCTGCTCGCCCACCTGGGACGCCACCGGCTCGGGCCCGATCGCGTGTACGTCAAACGACTCGCCGACGTGGACGAGGCCGTGCTCACGGCGCTCGTGGCGCACGCGTGCGAGCGGACGCAGGTCGCGTCCGCGAGCAGCGACGGGTCGAACCCCTAGCCTCGGGGTTCCTCGCCGGCCTCGGTGCCGTCGGCAGGCTCGCCGGCGCGCGCTTCCGTGGTCGCGTCGGCGAGGCGCGCCCGCCCGTTGCGGCCGAGCCCGAGGTAGGCGACGAACACCAGAAAGAGCGTCGCCGCGAGGATGTAGAACCGACCGAAGGTGGTCGAGATCCGGCTCTCCACCGTCGCGAACCGCGCGATGACGCGGGCTCGACCGTTCGGGTACCGGACGTGCCGCACAAGCGATACTCCCCCCATGCGACCCTCCATCCCACGCCGGCGCGGTGACCCTGGACGGATCGCCGGCACCCTCCTCGCCTGCGTCCTCGCGTTCTCGACCTTCGCGCCCGCCCAAGCGGACCCCGGCGTCGACCCCGCTCGCGGCGCCTTGCGGGTGGTGGTGTTCGGCGACTTCAACGGCCCCTACGGGAGCGTCGTCTACCCGGGCGCCGTCGCCCGGGTCATGGACGCCGTCGTGAACAGGTGGCGCCCCGACCTCGTGCTGTTGCCGGGCGACGTCATCGCGGGTCAGTCGACGCGCCTGCCCCCGGAGCGGTTCGGTGAGATGTGGGCTGCCTTCGACGCCGCGGTCGCCGGCCGGCTGCGTGCCGCGGCGATCCCCTACGCGGTCGCCCTCGGCAACCACGACGCCTCGAAGCTGCGCGACGCGAACGGCGGGTACGCGTACGCCCGCGAACGCGACGCGGCCGCCGCGTACTGGCGCGACGCCCGTCACCGAGAGGGGCTCGACGTCGTGGCGGACGCCCGCTACCCCTTCGCCTGGTCCTTCCGGCTCGGTCCGCTGTCGGTCTCCGTCGTCGACGCCTCGGGACCCGTGTTGGACGAAGCCGAACGCGCCGACCTGGGCCGGACGCTGCGAAGCCCTCCGGCCCACGAGGCCGACGTGCGCTGGGTGATGGGCCACCTGCCGCTCGTCGGTATCGCCGAGGGACGCGACCGCGAGGGCGAGGTGCTCTGGCAGGCGGAGGATCTGCGTGACCTGCTCGTCGCCCACGACGTCGACACGTACGTGAGCGGGCACCAGGCGGCGTTCTACGCCGGGCGGTGGGGCGACCTCGAACTGCTGCTCGCTGGCGGTGTGGGCGCTCGCACGCTGCGCGGCACCGACGGGCCGCCCCGCTCGACGGTGAGCGTCGTCGACCTCTGGTGGCAGCCCACGCGCGTGATCATCACCACGTATGACGTCACCGACCTGCGCCCCCTACCGGTCGAGGGCATACCGGCGCACGTCGACGGGTTCGGCGGACGGCTGGAGCGCACCGACCGGGTGCGCTGAACGACGCTGCGTCGCCCGGATCGTTGCGAGCCGGCGGCGCGATCTCCCAACACGGCGGACGTCGAACCCGTATCGTGACCTCAGCGCTCGATCCGCAGGTCCGCGGAGCGGCGCCCGCGCGCCCCGAAGACGCGCGCGGTCGGCGCGAACCGGCCAGGTGCCCCAAGGTTCGCGGGCCGACCCGGTGGCGCCCCTCGGCGTCACACCGTTCCTGGGCGCCATGCGCATGCGAAGGACCTCCATGAACGATGCACGTCGCCGCCCGCTCGGCGCCTGGCCGCCCCTGATCATCCAGGGTGGCATGGGTGTCGCCGTCTCGGATTGGCGTCTCGCCCGCGCCGTGTCGTCGCTCGGGCAACTCGGCGTCGTGTCCGGGACCGGCCTCGACACCGTGCTCGTGCGGCGCCTGCAAGACGGCGATCCGGGCGCCCACGTGCGCCGCGCCATGGCACGCTTCCCGTTCGCCGACGTGGTGGCCGAGACGTTGCGTCGCTACTTCCTTCCCGACGGGCGCCCACCCGGCGCGCCGTACAAACGCCTGCCCCTGCCTTCGGTCGACGGGACCGCGTTCGGGCGCGGCCTCACGGCGTTGGCCGGGTTCACCGAGGTGTGGCTGGCGCGCCAAGGTCACGACGCACCGGTCGGTCTGAACCTGCTGACGAAGGTGCAGCTGCCCAACCTGGCGACGCTCTACGGCGCCATGCTGGCGGGCGTCCACACGGTCTTGATGGGGGCCGGCATCCCACGCGACATCCCCGAGACCCTCGACGAGCTCGCGCAGCACCGGCCCGCCTCGCTGCGCGTGGACGTGGCCGGCGCCCGCGACGACGCTCCGACGACGGTGCGCTTCGACCCCGCCGAGCTCGGCGCCGACGGGGCGGCCCCCTTGCGGCGGCCCGCCTTCCTCCCGATCGTCTCTTCCCACGCGCTCGCCGGCATCTTGCTGAAGAAGGCGACCGGCTCGATCGAGGGCTTCGTGGTCGAGGCGCCGACCGCCGGCGGGCACAACGCACCGCCACGGGGCGGCAAGACCTTCGACGAGCGGGGGCAGCCCGTCTACGGCGAGCGTGACCGCGTCGACCTGGAGAAGGTCCGCGAGCTCGGCCTGCCGTTCTGGCTCGCTGGCGGCGCGAGCTCGCCCGAAGGCCTCCAGTCCGCGCTCGCGGCGGGCGCCGCCGGCGTGCAGGTGGGCACGGTGTTCGCGTACGCCGACGAATCGGGCCTGACGCCCGACATCAAACGCGACGTCCTGGCCCGGACGCGCGCGGGGCACGTCGGGGTCCTCACCGACCCCGCCGCCTCGCCCACGGGTTTCCCCTTCAAGGTGGTCGAGCTGGCGGGGAGCCTCTCGGAGACGGAGCTGTACGAGGGCCGCACGCGACGCTGCGACCTGGGTTACCTGCGCGAGGTCTACCGCACCGAATCCGGTGCCCTGGGGTACCGGTGCGCCTCGGAACCCGTCGACGACTACGTGGCCAAGGGGGGTCGGGCGGAGGACACGGTGGGTCGCAAGTGCCTGTGCAACGCGCTCATGGCCAACGTCGGCCACGCGCAGGTCCAGAAGGGGGACGAGCTCGAGCGTCCGCTGGTGACCAGCGGCGACGACCTGTCGTCGATCGCCCGGCTCCTCGGCGCCGACGCGAACTCCTACACCGCCGCCGACGTGGTCGGGTACCTGCTCGGCGAGGCGTAACCGACCACCGGTCGGCGCTCGAGCGGCCGGTATCGTGATCGTGATGTCGACCGCCCCTCCCGCCGCCGGCTGGCACGTCGCCGTGCAGAGCGGCGCCACCGTCCTCAGCCCCACGCGCGACGAGGTCGTCGGCTACGACCTCGAAGGGCGGGTGCGCACCTGGTTCGTGGGCGGCACCGTCTACAAGCGCTCGCTCGCGTCGGACGTGGTGGCCCGGCGCACCGACGGCGGCGTCCGCCGCCGCTGGCGCGTGTCGAAGGGCGATGCCGACGCCCTGTTCGCGCGGGCGGCCGCGCTGGCGCGGGAGGCGCGCCGGACGCCCGGCCTGGTGACCGACGACGTCGCCGCCGAGCTCACCCGCCGCCTCGAAGAGGCCCAGGCCTGGACACCCGAGCGCCTGCACGGCGAGCGCGACCGCTTCGCCGCCGCCTACGCCCCCATCAGCATCCTGCCGCCCGACCAGTACGGCGCCGTCGTGCTGCAGGCGACGTTCGGGTGCAGCTGGAACCGCTGCACGTTCTGCAGCTTCTACCAAGACCGACCGTTCACGGTCCGACCGCCCTCGGCGTTCGCCGAGCACGTCACGGCCGTGGCCCAGCTCCTGGGCCGCGCCGCCGACGATCGGCGTAGCCTCTTCCTGGCAGACGGCAACGCGCTCGTGCTCGCCAACGCGCGGCTCCGGCCGCTCTTCGAGACCGCGCGGGCGGCCTTCCCCCAGCGGCCGTTCGCGGGCTTCGTCGACACCTTCGGGGGCGAGCGCAAGGGCGTCGATGCGTGGCGCGAACTGCGAAGCTTGGGGCTCGAACGCGTGGCCATCGGCGTCGAGACGGGCCACGACCCCCTGCTCGCCTACCTGAACAAGCCGGGCAGCGCGGAAGGGGCGGCCGCGTTCGTGGCCGAGCTCAAGGCCGCCGGGCTGCGGGTCGCCGTCATCCTCATGGTGGGGGTCGGCGGTCGGCGCTTCGCGTCGGCGCACGTGCGCGACACCGACGCCCTGCTGCGGCGGTGGGCCCTCGGCGCCGGCGATATCGTGTACCTCTCGCCGTTCGTGAACCAGCCGGGGTCGGCGTACGCGGCCCAGGCCGCCGCCGACGGCCTCGAGGATCTCGACGGAGCCGCGCGAGCTGCGCAGTTCGCCGCCCTGCGGACGGCCGCACGGCGCGCCGCCCCGATGGCCAAGGTCGCGCTGTACGCCATCGACGAGTTCGTGTACTGACGCCCCCGCGCTCCCGGCGGGCCTCACCCTTGCCAAGCGGGGCCAACCGCGCCAGGATGGTCCGACGGACCGACGGCGCGAGCGGCGAGGACGTCCCCGCGAGCGCGGTCGATCGGTGGGAGGCACCATGATCGCCAAAGCACCGTTCGGAAGCACCGGCCATCTGAGCAGCCGCGCCATCTTCGGCGCCGCCGCCCTGGGCGAGGTCACGCAGGAGGAGGCCGACCGCGCCATCGCGCTGGCGCTCGACGTAGGCGTGAACCACATCGACACCGCCGCGTCGTACGGCGATTCGGAGCTGCGGTTGGGCCCGTGGATGGCGCGCGAACGCGCGAACGTCTTCCTCGCCACCAAGACCGGCGAGCGACGCCGGGGACCGGCGCGGGACGAGATCCATCGCTCGCTCGAGCGGCTCCGCACCGACCACGTCGACCTCATCCAGCTCCACAACCTGGTCGACCCAGCCGAGTGGGAGGTCGCGCTCGGCCCCGACGGGGCGCTCGAGGCCGCCATCGAAGCACGCGACGAGGGGCTCGTGCGCTTCATCGGCGTCACCGGCCACGGCATCACCGTGGCGGAACGGCACCTGGCGAGCCTGCAGCGCTTCCCGTTCGACGCCGTGCTGCTCCCCTACAGCTTCATCATGATGCAGAACCCGCGCTACGCCGCGGACTTCGAGGCCTTGGCGGCCGAGTGCGAGCGGCGCGGCGTGGCGATCCAGACGATCAAGGCGATCACCCGTCGTCCCTGGGGCGAGCGCTCCGCCGATCGCGCCACCTGGTACCAGCCGCTCGAACACCCGCAGGCGATCGCCTTGGCCGTCCATTGGGTGCTGGGCCGACCCGGCTTCTTCCTGAACACCGTCGGCGACGTCGACGTACTGCCCCGCGTGCTGGCCGAGGTCGATCGGTTCGAGGCGCGCCCGAGCGACGAGGCGATGCGCCAGCTCGTGGAACGCGAGGAGATGGAGCCGCTCTTCACGGCGAGCTCCAAGCCGTAGCGTCGCCGTTCAGGCCTGCGTGACGGCCGCCCAATCGATCGCTGGCACGAGGGCGGCCACCAGCGCTTCGAGGCCGACCCGGTCGTCGTCGCCGAAACGCCCCGGCCGCTCGCTGTCGAGGTCGAGGACGCCCGACCACGAGGCCGCCGCTCTCGATGGGCACGACGATCTCGGCGCGTGAGCGGGGATCGCAGGCGATGTGGCCATCGAAGGCGTGGACGTCGGCGACGACCTGCGAGCGCCGCTCGGCCACCGCCATGCCGCACACGCCGCGTCCGACGGCGATCCGGACGCAGGCGGGCCGACCCTGGAACGGACCGACGACGAGCTCGCCTCCCTTGAGCAGGTAGAAGCCGGCCCAGTTGAGGTCCGGCACGGACGCGAAGACCTCGGCGGCGACGTTGGCCAGGTTCGCGACGGCGTCGCTCTCGCCCGCCACGAGGGCCAGGGCCCGTGCGCGCAGCTCGGCGTAGCGCTCGGCCGTGGGGAGGTCGGGGGCGAGCGGTTCGGGAACGTCGTGCATGACGCGCACCCTACCGCGGGTGGCGCCGGCGCCCGGTCTCCCCCGTCGCTCAGCCCAAGGCGACGTCGAGCACGAGCATGACGACGATGCCCGCCATCGTGCCGATCGTGGCGATGCGTTCGTGCCCTCGGGCGTGGGTCTCGGGGATGATCTCGTCGCTCACGACGAACAGCATCGCGCCTGCGGCGAACCCCATGGCGTACGGCAACAGCGGCGCTGCCGAGGCCACGGCCCACGCCCCGAACACGGCCAGCGGAACCTCGACCAGACCGGCACGGATGCCGGTGAAGGCGGCGTACCAGCTGCCCCCCATGCCGGCGTTGCGCGCCGCGACGCTCACCGCCAACCCCTCGGGAATGTTCTGGATCCCGATCGCGAGCATGAGCGAGATCGCGTCCCGGATGTCGCCGCCGCCGAACGCCACGCCCACCGCGAGCCCCTCGGGCATGTTGTGCAGCGTGATGGCGACGATGAAGAGCACGACGCCCATGAAGCGCCCGTCGAGCGCGCCACCGGCGGCCGCGTCGGCGCGACGACGTCCCGTGACCAAGACGTGCACGTGGGGGACCCAGACATCCGCACGATCGAGCGCGACCGCGCCCAGGACCATGCCGACCACGACCGGCCACAGGCCGCCCGCCTCGATGCCCGGCAGGATGAGGCTGGTGAAGGAGGCCGTCAGCATCACGCCCGCCGCGAATCCCAGGGCGGCGTCCAGCGAACGAAGCGACGGATGACGCCATACGACGATCACCAGCGCGCCCAGCAGGTTGAAGGTGGTGATCACGAGCCCGCCCACCAAACCCTGGACGATCGGGTTCGGTCCCACGAGCCGTACGAACAGTTCGACGAGATCGCCCATGCGCCTCCCCGTGCCAGGCTACCGCCAACGCCCCGGGACGGGCCGTGCGAAGCGTCTCTGCGGGACATCCCGCTCTGTTCGTCACGCAGGTACGTCGATACCGTCGACCATGTCCGTTCCGGGTTCGGCGGTGCAAGGCGCCTTGCGTCGACTGCTCGACGGCGAGGCGCAGGCTCGTCGGCGTCTCCAGGACGCCGAGGCCGACAGCCAGGCACGCCTGGAGGCGGCCCGGCACGAAGCGGCCGAGGTCATGCGAGCGGCGCGCAGCCGGGCGAGAGCGGAGGCGGAACGCCTCGAGGGGGCGACGTTGGCCGCCGCGGACGGCGAGATCGCCGCAGCCGACGAGCGCCTCGAACGCGAGCTCGCCGAGGCCGACGCGGCGGTCGACGCGCGCCTGGGTCGAGCGGTCGAGCGCGTGGTCCGCTGGGTGCTGGAGCCGGCGGGCTGAGATGCTCGCCGCCGTCGGCTACGCCTCGGCGCAGGCGCGTGTGCGCGCCCGGCGCGACCGGTTGCTGAGCCCCGAGATTTGGCTCACCCTGAACGGCCTGCCGGGCGTCGAGCGCACGCTGGCGGCACTGCGTGACGGCGCCTACGCGCCCTTCGCCGGCGACGACCTCTCGACCTTCGAAGCGGGCCTGCGGCGGCGCCAGTTCCGCGAGACGCTGTCGCTGGCCGGGAGCGTCCCGCCCCGAGCCCGCGAGCTCTTGGCGTGGTACGCGAGCCGGTTCGACGTCCAAGACCTCAAGGTCCTCGTCCGGGCCCTGCATCACGGCGACTCGGTCGACGAGGCGGTGGCGGCGACCGCGCGCACGGAGGCGGACGAGCCGCTCGTCCCCGACGTCGGGCGCGTGCGCTCGCTCGCGGCACTCGTCACGGCGCTCGATCGCACGCCCTACGGCCGCGCCCTGGCCTCCGCCTGGGAGCGGTACCGGCTCGAGGATCGGACCTTCTACCTCGAGGTAGCGCTCGACCTGGCGTACGGCCGCGGTCTCGTGAAGCGCATCGAGGCCCTGTCGGGTGCCGACCGCGCCGACGCGGTCGCGCTGCTGGGACGCCCCTTGGCCCGGGCGAACCTGCTCGCTGCGGCGCGCTACCGCTCGCTCAGCGGCGTGAGCCCGGAGGAGGTCGTCAACTTCACCCTCCACCGCGATTTCGGCGGCGGTCTGGCGATGGTCCAACGCGTCGCCATCGGCGGATCGATCCGCGCGGAGGCGGCCGCGCTCGGCGTGTCGCTCCTCGGCGACGTCGGCGACGGCGACCGCGGCGACGGCGACGTCGGCGTGCTGCTGGAGCTCGAACGCGAGAGCGAGCGCCTGCGCCGCGACGCCGCCCGCGCCCGCTTCGGGAAGTCGCCGTTCGGCGTGGGTCTCGTCCTGGCGTACCTGATCGAGCTCGAGGCGGAGGCCGACGACCTGAGGACGCTCTTGGAAGCGAAGGCGCAAGGACTCGACGCCGCCGAGCAACGGCGCCGCGTCGCTCGGGAGGTGATCTGAGATGTGGGTGCCCGAGCGGCTCGTGGACGTGAGCCTGTTCGTCGCCGAAGACGACCTGGAAGCGGTGGCTGCGACGGTGATGCGCGAACGCGCGCTCCACGTCGACACGATCGAGAGCGAGCAGTGGGCGCCGTCCCCGAAGTGGGTCGAGCTCGCCGACGCGTACCGGGGCTGGGCGCTGCGCCTCGGCGCCGTGCACCGGGCGCTCGGCCTGGACGACCCCGGTTCGTCCGCGGCAGCGCAACCGACGATCGACCCTCGGCCGACGCGCGACCGGCTCGACGTCGAATCCGACGTGATGCGCTTCGAGACGCGCGTAGGCGGATGGCAGGACGACGCCCGCGAGGCGACCGACGAGGTGGCCGCGCTCACCCTGGCGAAGCGTCAACTCGAGCTGCTCGAGCCCCTCGAGGCGCCCGTCGAGGCGTTGCGCGAGCTGCGCCATCAGCACCTGACGATCGGCACGCTGCCGGCCGAGAACGTCGACCGCGTCGCCGCCGCCCTGTTCCAGGTGGCCTTCGTGCTGCTGCCGCTCGAACGTCGCGGGGAGCGGACCCTCGTCGCCGTCGCCACCGCCCGTGAGGACGCCACCGTCCTCGACCGCGCGCTGAGGAGCGCGTTCTTCGAACCGCTCGACCTGCCCCACCACGTCCAGGGTCTGCCACCCGCCGCGCTCGCCGACGTCGAGCGCGACCTGGTCACCGCCCGGGAACGTCTGGCGGCGCTCGAGACCCGCAGGCACGAGCTCGCCGACGAGGTGGGCGCGGGGCTCACGGCCACGCTGGAGCGCGCTCGCCTCGACCTCGAGCTGTGCGAAGCCCTGCGGCGCTTCCCCTGCCGCGACGGCATCTACGTGATCGCGGGGTGGGTGTCGTCCCGGCGCGCCGACAGCGTGGCCGAGCGGGTGCGGGCGGCGGCGACGGGCGCCGTCGTCGTCGAGACCCTGCCCCCCACGTCGCGGCGCTCGGTGCCGACGTTGTTGCGCAACCCTCCCTGGTTGCGACCGTTCGAGCCACTCGTCACGACGTTCGGGCTGGCGGGCTACGACGAGCTCAACCCCACGCTCGTGGCCGCGGTCGTGTTCCTGTTCATGTACGGGATGATGTTCGGCGATCTGGGACATGGTGCCTTGCTGGCGCTCGCCGGCCTGCTGCTCAGCCGCAAGACGCCCTTCGGGACCGTGATCGCCGCGGCGGGCGCCTCGTCGGTCGTGTTCGGTGCGCTCTACGGGGTGGCCTTCGGTGCCGAGGTCATGCATCCGCTCTGGCTCCGCCCGCTGCACGCCATCTTCCCGCTCCTGATCGCCGCGGTGGCCGCCGGGGTGGTGATCCTCAACCTCGGCTTCGCGCTCAACCTCGTCTCCGCAGCTCGCAACCGCGACCCTGCCCGCTTCTGGCTCGACAAGAGCGGCGTGCTCGGCATCGCCCTCTACTGGGCACTCCTGGGCGGCGGGCTGGCGACCTTCGGCGGCCTGCTGTCCACGGGGGTCTGGCTGGCACTGGTGGCGCCGCTGGCGGCCCTGATGTGGTTCCGGGAGCCGCTGGCGGAGCGGTGGCACGGAGCGCGCGTCAAGGTGGGCGACCACGTGGTCACCGGCTTCTTCGAGCTGTTCGAGGCGATCATCGCCTACCTGTCCAACACCCTCTCGTTCGTGCGGTTGGGCGCCTTCGCGGTCGCCCACGAGGGCCTCTCGTCGATGGTGCTCCAGTACTCGGCCGGCCCGAACGGCTGGATCACGCTCGTGTTCGGCACCCTGCTGATCGTCGGCTTCGAGGGCCTGATCGTCGGCATCCAGGCGCTGCGATTGCAGTACTACGAGTTCTTCGGCCGCTTCTTCTCCGGTCGGGGACGCCCCTTCCAACCGCTCGCGTTCGCAGGAGGTCCCGATGCTTCGACGCCGCTCCACCCCTGACCGTGGTCCCCGCCTCGCCGTCGTCGTCGCCTGCACCCTGGCCTGCACCGTGGGCCTCGCCTTCGCGCAGGAGGGGGGCGGCGCGTCGAACGCACCCCTGGCCGCCGCCGTCGCCACGGGTCTCGCCGCGATCGGGGCCGGCATCGCCGTGGGCATCGCGGGCGCAGCGGCGATCGGCGCGATCGCCGAGAAGCCGGAACTGCTGGGGCGCACGCTGATCTTCGTCGGCCTCGCCGAGGGCATCGTCATCTACGGGCTGATCGTCTCGTTCATCATCCTGGGGGGCGGATGACCGCGGCCCGGGAGGCGTACGGACGGATCCTGGTCGTCGGGCCGTCGGACACCGTGCTCGGCCTCGGGCTGTTGGGCATCGAGGGGACGGCCGTGGACGACGCGCGTTCGGCGGCCGTGGCCTTCGATCGGGCGCTCGCGACGCCGGGCGTGAGCCTGGTGCTCTTGGGTCGAGCGTTCAGCGAACCGCTGCGCGAGCGGCTGGAGCGTGCGGCGATCGACCTCGAGGGACCGCTGGTGGTCGAGATCCCCGACGTCGACGGGCACGACGGCGACATGACCCTCAGCGAGCGGGTGGAACGGGTACTCGGCATCGGGTTGGACCGGTGACCGAGATCCGGGGCGACGTCGACGGGCTCGTCGCACACGTACGGCGGCGGACCGAGGGGCGAGCGTTGGCCCTCGTGCACCAGACCGACGTCCACGTCGACCGCATCGAATGCGAGGGTCGCGCGCGGGCCGAGGCGATCGAGGCCGACCTGATCGAAGCGGGCCGCGTCGCGAGCCGGGAGGCCGGCCGGCAGCGGCGGGCGGTGGCCGACCTGGAGCGCCGTCGGCGGCGACTCGAGGCGCGTGAGGCGCGTCTCGAACGCGTCTGGACGGCCGCCGAGGCCGAGCTCGAGCGATGCATGGAGGGGCCCGAAGGGCTCACGACGCTGGGACCCCTCGCCCGCGCCGCGGCCGCCCGACTCGGCGGCGACGAGGTCGCCGTCCGTCTCGACGCCGGCCTCCTGGAGCGGGTCGATGCGGACGACGTGGCCGGCTGGTCGGATCCTGCCGGACCCCGGCTCCGGCTGGACCCGCGTCCGCTCGAACGGGGCCACGGGCTGGTCGTCAGCGCCGGCCGGGCGGCCGTCGACGTCACGCTCGAAGGTCGCCTCCAGGGGGCGCGCGAGCGCCTACGCGACGAGGTCGCGGGGCTCTTGGCGGCGACCGCCCCGGTGGGCGCGACGTGAGCCGGGTCGGTACGGTCGAACGCATCGCCGGACCGATCGCCCGCGTGCGCACGGTGGCGCCCGTCGGCGTGCTCGAGCAGGTGTGGGTCGGCCACGAGCGTCTGGCGGCCGAGGTCATCTCGGTCGACCACGCTTTCGCGACCGTGCAGATCTACGAGGAGACCACGGGTCTGCGACCGGGCGAGCCGGTCGAGGGTACGGGACATCCGCTGTCGCTCTACCTGGGACCCGGGCTCATCGGCCAGACCTTCGATGGCATCCAGCGACCGCTCGACGTGGTGCGCGACGCCCAAGGCATCTACCTGCGACGGGGCGCCACGGAAGGGCTGCCGCCGCGGCGGTGGCCGTTCACGCCCACCGTGGCGGTGGGCGACGCGCTGATCGGGGGCGCCGTCGTCGGCACCGTTCCCGAGACGCCCCTCATCGAGCACCGGGTGCTCGTCCCGCCGGGCATGGCGGGCGAGGTCGTGAGGATCGCGGACCCGGGCGACCTGGGCGAGGAGGACGAGGTGGCGCGGCTCCGCGCGGCCGACGGCACCGAACACGTGGTGCGGCTCGCCCAGCGTTGGCCCGTCCGGCGGCCGCGCCCGTTCGCGCAGCGACTCGATCCCAACCGGCCGCTCATCACCGGTCAACGCGTGCTCGATACGTTCTTCCCGATCGTGCGCGGTGGCAGCGCCGCGCTGCCGGGCCCCTTCGGCGCCGGCAAGACGGTGCTGCAACACTCGTTGGCGAAGTGGTCGGACGCCCAGGTGATCGTCTACGTGGGGTGCGGCGAGCGCGGCAACGAGATGGCACAGGTGCTGCAGGAGTTCCCCGCCCTGATCGACCCGCGCAGCGGTCGCCCGCTGATGGAGCGCACGATCCTGATCGCCAACACCTCGAACATGCCCGTGGCGGCCCGCGAAGCGAGCGTCTACACCGGCATCACGCTGGCCGAGTACTACCGCGACCAGGGCTACCACGTGGCCCTGATGGCCGATTCGACCTCGCGCTGGGCGGAGGCGCTGCGCGAGATCGCGGGGCGGCTCGAGGAGATGCCGGCCGAAGAGGGGTACCCCGCGTACCTGCCCTCGCGCTTGGCGGCCTTCTACGAGCGGGCCGGTCGCGTGCGCACGCTCGCGGGCGACGAGGGGTCGGTCACCGTGATCGGCGCCGTCAGCCCGCCCGGCGGGGACTTCACCGAGCCCGTCACCCAGCACACCCAGCGTTTCACGCGCGCCTTCTGGGCGCTGGACCGCGAGCTCGCCAGCGCCCGCCACTACCCGGCGGTGAGCTGGCAGCGCTCCTACAGCTTCTACACGGAGGCGGTCGCGGCCTGGTGGCGCGAGACCACCGGACTCGACTGGCTCGACCTGCGCCGCCGCGCGGGCGACGTGCTCGAGGAGGACGCCCGCCTCGAGCAGATGGTGCGCCTGGTGGGTGCGGACGCGCTGCCCGACCGGCAGCGCTGGACGATCGAGGTCGCCGACCTCATCCAGGAGGGCGTGCTGCGCCAGAACGCGTTGCACGACGTCGACGCGTTCTGCGAACCCGCCAAGGGGGTGCGTCTGCTGGCGCTGTTCGTCGACCTGCACCGGGTGGGCGCCGAACTGCTCGACGTCGGCGTCCCGCTCTTGCGGATCCGTGAGGCGCTCGACCGCGGCACCCTCACCCGCCTCAAGGAGACCGTGCCGAACGAGGACGCCGAGCGCCTGACCGAGGTGTGGCGCGAGACGGCGCAGGCGCTGCAGGCGCTGCGGCGCGAGGCGGAGTCGTCGGCCTCGGCGGACACCAAGGGGACGGCCACGCCCACGCGACGCACGCCGCCGGACACGAAGGGGGCGGCGGCATGATCGACGTCGCGCGCGCCGATCGGATCGATGGACCGTTGCTCGTGATCGAGGGCTTCGGTGGCGCCGCGTACGGCGAGCTCGTCGAGGTGCGTTCGCCCACCGGCACGCACCTGGGCGAGGTGCTCTCGGCCGGCGCCGACGCGGCGATCGTGGAGCTGTGGGGCGACACGACGGGGCTGCGCCCCGGCGACCTGAGCGTACGTTTCCGTGGCGAGACCCTGCACCTGGGCGTGGCACGCGAGATGCTGGGGCGCGTCTTCGACGGTCTGGGGCGCCCGCGCGACGGGTTGCCCGCCCCCATCGCCGAGGCGCGGCTCGACGTGCACGGGGCGCCCCTGAACCCGACGGCGCGCGACTACCCGCAGGACGTCATCACCACCGGCATCTCGGCGGTCGACGGCCTGAACACCCTCGTGCGCGGCCAGAAGCTGGCGGTGTTCAGCGGCGCCGGGCTGCCGCACGACGAGCTCGCCTCGCAGATCGCGCTCCAGGCGCACCTGGGCGGCGGCAGCGACGATTTCGCCGTCGTCTTCGTGGCGCTCGGCATCTCGCACGACACCGCCGCCTACTTCCGCGACCGGTTCGCGGCGTCGGGGCTGCTCGGTCGCACGGCGCTCTTCCTCAACCTGGCCGACGACCCGGCCATGGAGCGCATCGTGACGCCCCGCGCCGCGCTGACGTTGGCGGAGTACCTGGCGTTCGAGCACGGCACGCACGTCCTCGTCCTGATGACCGACATCACGAACTACGCCGAGGCGCTGCGCGAGCTCTCGGCGCGCAAGAACGAGGTGCCGGGGCGCAAGGGCTATCCGGGCTACCTCTACACCGACCTGGCCGGCCTCTACGAGCGCTGCGGCCGCGCCCATGGCCGAGGCGGGTCGCTCACCCAGATCCCCATCCTGAGCATGCCGGGCGACGACATCACGCACCCGATCCCCGACCTCACCGGCTACATCACCGAGGGGCAGATCGTGCTGTCGCGGGCGCTGCACCGGGCGGGCGTCTACCCGCCGGTGGACGTGCCGGCGTCGCTGTCGCGCCTCATGAAGGACGGGATCGGCGCCGGCAGCACGCGCGAGGACCACGCCGAGGTGGCGGCGCAGCTGTTCGCCTCGTACGCCCACGTGCGCGAGGTACGCAACCTGGCCACGATCATCGGCGAAGGCGCCCTCTCGACCACCGACCGCACGTACCTCGCCTTCGGCGACACGTTCGAGCGGACCTTCCTGGCGCAGCGGCCCGACGAGGCCCGCACGATCGAGGCGACGCTCGACCTCGCCTGGTCGGCGCTGTCCCAACTGCCCGCCGACGAACTGCACCGCGTCTCGGCCGAGCGGCTGGCGCAGCGGTACCGGGGCAAGCTCGACACCGGCCCGCCGGCGAGGCCGCATGGCCGATAGCGCCGGCCTGCCCCGCACGCGCGCGTCGCTGCTCATCCTGCGCCAGTCGCTCGCCGAAGCGCGCGACGGTCACGCGCTGCTCGAGCGCAAGCGCGAGGTGCTCCTGCGCGAGGTGTGGGAGCTGATGCGCGCCGCCCGCCAGCACGAGGCCGGCATCCGCGACCGCTTCGACGCCGCCCATGCGGCGCTGCGCGCCGCCCGCCTCGACGCCGGGAGCGACGCGGTGCGGTGGGCGCTCCTGGCGCCGTCGGCCCAGACCGCCTGCACGGTCGAGGCGCGCAACCTGATGGGCGTCGCGCTGCCGCGCGTGCAGCTGCACGTGCGCCCCGAGCGCCTCACGACCAGCGCCGGGGGGACGCCCACCAGCCTCGACACCACACGCCGGCGTTGGCTCGAGGTCCTCGACGGGCTCGACGTCTGGGCCGAGACCTACGGCTCGCTCTGGCGCGTCGCCGCCGAGCTGGCCCGCACCCAGCGGCGCGTGAACGCGCTCGAGCAGGTGCTGATCCCCGAGCAGGAGGCCGCCATCCGGGCGATCGAGGCGACGCTCGAGGAGGCCGAGCGCGAGGGTTTCCTGCGCAGCAAGCGCGTCAAGGCGAAGCTGGAACGAGAACGAAGGGAAACGAGCGATGTCTGAGCGCATCTTCCGCCGCCTGCTGGTCCCGACCGACGGCTCGGACGCCTCGGTCGCCGCCGCCCGCCTCGCCTTCCGTCTGGCGGGGGCCTTTGGTGCCAGGATCGACCTGCTGTTCGTGATCGACCAGCTGCTGTGCGAGGAGCTGCGCCGCTTCGACCAACGCGAACTCGACGAGGTCCGGCGGGAACTGTTCGAGCACGGCGAGCGGTACGTCTCCGTGCTCCGCGAGGAGGCCGAGCGCCAGGGCCTCTCCGTCGAGACCGAGATCCGCCGCGGCGACCCGTTCGAGGAGATCGTGGCGCGCGCCCGCGACGGCGGCGCCGACCTGATCGTCATGGGGCACGTGGGCCGGCGCGCCCGCGCCCGGGTGCTCCTCGGTTCGGTGGCGGAGCGCGTGCTCGAGTTCGCGCCCTGCCCGGTGATGGTCGTCAAGCACGAGAGCCCCGGTGCCGGACCGGCACCGAGGGCGCGCCGCTGAGGCGTCGTACCGCTTTCCTGAGCACGCCCACACGGAGAGCGCGTACCATCGCGCCATGAACACGTTCCGCGGCCTGCGCTCGTCCATCCTGACGTCCCTCGTCGTCGCTCTTCTCGCGGGCTTCGCGGCCGCCCAGGGCGCGCCCGTCGCGGACCTGCCGGTCACGCGGGTGGTCCTGTCGACCGCCGGCGTCGGCTACTTCGAGCACGCCGGTACCGTCGACGGCGATGCCGAGCTCGAACTGCGCGTCGCCAGCGACCAGATGGACGACCTCCTCCAGAGCCTGGTGCTGCAGGACCTCGACGGCGGCAGCGTCGAGCCGGTGCGGTACGGATCGCGCGATCCGCTCGGGCGGACGCTGGCCTCGTACGCGCTCGACCTGTCGGGCGACCCCTCGCTGGCGGAGCTGCTGGCGCAGGCGCGCGGCGAGGCGCTGACGCTGCGGACCGACGTGGCGATCACCGGCACGCTGGTGAACGTCGAGCGCACGACGACCGACGGCGGTGGTCAAGCCACGCTGCTGACCCTCTCGACCCCCGACGGGCTCCAGCGCGTCGACCTCGCGGACGTACGCGACCTGCGCTTCGAGCGCGAGGCGCTCCGTGCCGACCTCGACGCCGCGCTGGCCACCCTCGCCGCGAGCCGCGACGGCGACGCGAACGTCGTGCGGTTGCGCTTCGAAGGCAACGGCGAACGCCGCGTGCGCGTCGGCTACGTGCGCGAGATGCCCGTGTGGAAGCCCAGCTACCGCCTCGTGCTCGGCGAAGACGGTCGCGCCGACCTGCAGGGTTGGGCGATCTTCGACAACCCCACCCACCTCGACCTCGTCGACGTTCAGGTGGCGTTCGTGGCCGGCCGGCCCATCTCCTTCATCAGCGAACTGTTCGAGCCCGTGTACGTCGAGCGGCGCCGCATCGGCCCGGCGGTGGCGGAGGGGTTCGCGCCGCCGGTCGACGCCGGCGCCTTCGCGCCGTCGGCGATGCGGTTCGCCGCACCGGAACCTTCCGCCCCGATGGCGGACGCGATGGAAGCCGCGCCCCAGCTCGCGGGCGTCGGCGTCGCCGCGATGGCCGAAGGGGTGGCGACCGGGACCTCCTTCTCGTACGTCGTGCGCGACCCCGTGAGCGTCGGCCGGTTCGAGTCGGCGATGATCCCGGTGCTGCTGGTCGACGTGGCTGCGCCGCGGATGTCGTTCCACGACGGTCGTGGACCCGGCGGCGATCCGCTGCGCGCGGTGCGGTTGGTGAACGATTCGGGCCTCCACCTCGCGGCCGGACCGGTGACGCTGTTCGACGCCAGCGGCTTCGCCGGCGCGGCGCTGATGGACGACGTGCCGCCCGGCGAGTCCCGGCTCCTGTCGTACGCCGTCGACCTCGAGGTGGACGTGGCGAGCGAGACGAGCAGCGAGCCCGAGAGCCTGACGGCGGTGGCCTTGCGCGGCGGGTTGCTCGAGACGGTGCACCGCCTCCGGCTGCGCACGATCGTCCGGGTGACGGGCGGCGACGAGGCGCGGTTCGTGGTCGTCGAGCTGCCACAGCGGACCGGGTACGACGTGGTCTCCCCCACGCCGGCGCCCGTGACCACGGCCCGGGCGCTGCGCTTCGGCGTCGCGCTCACGGGCGACCCGACGGCAGCGGGCGACCTGCCCGACGACCCCGGCGTGCCCACCCATCTCACCTGCGCGCCCACCGACGCGTGCCGCCTCGAGGTCGTCTTCGAGCGGACCGAGGCCCGCACGCTGGCGCTCGCCGACGTGGCCGCCGACCGGCTGGCCCTGTTCCTCGAGAACCCGACGATCGACGCCGACGACCGCGCCGTCCTCGAGGCCGTGGTGGACCTGCGCCGCCGTCTGAGCGACGTGAACGCCGCCGCCGCCGAACGGCGCGCGCGCCTCGACGCGGTGTTCCGCGACCAGGAGCGCGTGCGGCAGAACATGGGGGCGCTCGACCGGAACTCGTCGCTCTACCGTCGCTACCTGGCCGACCTCGAAGCGCAGGAGGACGAGGTCGACGCCATCGAGGCCGCCCTCGCCGAGCGGACCGAGGAACGGCGGACCCTCGAGGCGGCGCTCGCCGACCTCATCGCCGGGCTCGCCGAAGACGCCACCGACTGACCGACGGACGCGTCGAACAGACATCCGACCCTGGAGCCGGGGACCCTCGACCGCGCAGCATGAGGGGCAGGACCCGCGCTCGAGGTTCGGAGAGGGGCGACACCATGCGCTCGCTGGTCGTGGGTGTCGGCGATTGGGAACGCGGCGACGAGGCCGCCGGGCTCGAGGTCGCGCGCCGGATCGCCGACGCCGGCTTGGAGGGCGTCACGGCGATCTGTTGGGAAGGCGCCGCCTTGGATCTGCTCGAGTCGTGGGCCGGTTACGACCGCGTGGTCGTCGTCGGCGTCGCCGTCGCGGGGACCGAACCGGGACGACTGTTGACGATCACCGCCGACGGGGCCGACGCCGAGGGCGCGCCCCGCCTGGCCGAGGCCCTCCGCTTCGCGAACGCCACCGGCCGCCGACCCGCCAAGCTCGACGTGCTCGGCATCGGTCCCGCACAAGCCGACCCCGGGACGCCCTTGAGCCGGCCCGTCGCGCGCGCGACGCGCGCGCTGGCCGACCGGATCCGTTGGGCCCTCACGCACGGCGCCCCCTTGCCGCTCGACGACGCGACGCCGTGGCCGTCGTTGTCCGGTGCCGGCACCTGGGCGGTGTGGAGCGCCGAACCCGACACCCCATCGCTCGCCGCCGTCGAGACGGCCGTCCGTCGCTGGGAAGGCGCGGACGCATGCCTCGGGTTCGTGACGGGCGAGGCCGCCGTGCGGGGTGCGCTCCACGCCTCCCGCGGTGGGCGACCCCGGGTGGTCGCCGTGCTGGACCCCTTCTCGGCGGTGCAGCGCACGCTCGAAGCGCACGGCGTGGACGTCCGGAACGTACCCGGTGACGAGCCGGCGGCGCTCGAGGCCGCCATCGAGGACGGCGTCGACCAGCTGTGGCTGGCGAGCCCGGCGGGCGGCCGCTGCGACGTGCTCGACCTCGCTCGTTTCGCGCGTCGTGCCGCTGGCGAGGGCGCGCTCACGGTCGTCGACGTGACCGACGGGCGCAGCGTGCCGCTGCGGCCGCTGTCGCTCGGGGCCGACCTGGTGGTGCACGCGGGCGTCGGCGCCTTGGCCGGCAACGCGCACGTGTTGGGCGGCTTCGTGGCGGGCGACGCAGACGCGTTGCACGGCGTCGAGGCCGAACGCGACCGCACCGAGTCCTGGATGCGCGTCGAAGCTGCCGGCCGCCTGCGCGACGGTCTTCGTAGCTGGCCGCTGCGCACCGAGCGGCGGTCGACGAACGCGCTCGGCATCGCGCGCCACCTGCAGCGTCATTCGCACGTGCGCGACGTCCGGTACCCGGGCCTGCCCGGCCACCCCGGGCGCGAGCTCGCGCCCACGTGCGGTCCGTACGGCCACGGCCCCGCCTTGACGTTCGCGCTGCACGGCCACACTCGCTCCGAGAACGGCGAAGGGGCGGGTGAACTCGCCGACGTCGAGGCGCTCCTGGCGCACCTGAACTGGGCGCGCCGCGAGGAGGGCCCCTCGGACGGCGTGGCGACGGCGGCGGGCGTCGTCTCGAGCGGCGACGACGCACGGGTGCGGCTCACCTGCGGCATCGAGGACCTCGACGACCTGCTCGACGATCTCGAGGCCGCGCTGCTCGCCCACGGGTAGGCGCCGACGGCGACCGCGAGCGGCCGCGGGCGCCCGTGGCGCCGGTGGTAGCGTCGCGTCATGGACCACGACTACGACCTCTTGCGCCGCCTCAGCGAGGCCCCCGGCGTCCCCGGCCGCGAGGACCGGGTGCGCGAACTCATCGAAGCCACCCTGGCCGCCGACGGACGTCCGGACGTCCGCACGCGCGTCGATCCGCTCGGCAACCTGATCGTCGAGGTCGACGGCCCCGCCGACGCCCCGCTCGTCATGGTGAGCGCCCACATGGACGAGATCGGCTTCGTGGTGCGCCACGTCGACGACAAAGGCTTCTTGCGGATCCAGAACTTCGGCGGCTTCGACGTCCGCAACCTCTTCGCGCGCCTGGTCACCGTGCACGGCCGGGACGGGACGGCGCGGACGGGCGTCCTCAACCCGGGCGTGAAACCCGTGCACATCGCCACCCCCGAAGAACGCAAGAAGATCCCCGAGCTGCGGGACTTCGTCGTCGACCTCGGCCTACCCTCCGACGCCGCCCGCGTCGCCGTGAAGGTCGGCGACATGGTCACCCTGCGCCAGCCCTTCGAGGACCTGGGCGACGTCGTGGTCGGCAAGGCGCTCGACGACCGCAGCGGCTGCTGGATCCTGGTCGAGGCGATCCGGCGCCTGCGCGAGCCCGCCGTCCGCCTGGCGGCCGTCTTCAGCGTCCAGGAGGAGGTGGGCTTGCGGGGCGCCATCACCAGCGCCTTCTCGGTGGCCCCCGACGTCGGTGTCGCGCTCGACACGACGTTGGCCGTGGACACGCCCGGCACCCCCGCCGAGGACGCCGTCACCCGGTTGGGGCAGGGGGTCGCCATCAAGGTGAGCGACAGCTCCGCGATCAGCCAACCGTGGCTCGTCGACGCCTTGACGGCGCTGGCGGAAGCCGAGGGGATCGCGCACCAGTTCGAGGTGCTGCCCCTGGGGGGCACGGACGCCGGCGGCATCCAGCGCAGCCGCGGCGGTGTCCCCAGCGTCACCCTGTCGACCCCGTCGCGCTACGTCCACACCGTGACCGAGATGGTGGCGAAGCGCGACCTCGAGGCCGCGGTCGCCCTGCTGAGCGCGTTCTTGCGCGCGCCCGACGCCGCGCGTCCACCGCGTCCGAACGCGTCGGACGCGGCGCGTCCACCGCGGTCGTGAGCACGTTCGCCCGCGGTCGGCGAGGCGGCCGCCCGCGGCCGTGAACGACCATCTGCTGCTCGAGGTGCGCGGCGCGGTCGCAACGCTGGTCCTGAACCGAGCCGCGAAGCGCAATCCCATCAGCCACGACATGTGGCTGCGGCTCCCCGGTCTGCTCGACGACGTCGCCGCGGACGACGCGGTGAAGGTGCTGGTGGTGCGGGGTGCGGGCCGACGGGCCTTCTCGGCCGGCGCCGACATCGGCGAGTTCGAGCGCACGCGCGCGGACGCGGCCGGCGGGCGTGCCTACGACGAGGCCACACGAACCGCCGAGCGCGCCCTGACCCGCTTCCCCAAGCCGGTGATCGCCATGATCCACGGCTTCTGCCTCGGCGGCGGGGCCGAGCTCGCGTTGGCGTGCGACTTCCGGTTGGCCGACACGAACGCCCGTTTCGGCATCCCCGCGGCGCGCCTCGGCCTCGTCAACGGTCTCGCGGCGACGAAGGCGCTCGTCGACCTGGCGGGACCGGCGGTGGCGCGCCACGTCCTCTTCACGGGACTCGACCTCGACGCGCACGAGGCCCTGCGGGCGGGCCTGTTCGACCGCCTGCACGACCCCGACGACCTCGAGTCCGCCACGCAGGCGTTGGCCGACACGCTGTGCGCCCGCTCGCAGTACGCGATCCGCAGCAGCAAGGCGATCTTGCAGCGCATCGCGACAGGCCAGGTCGACGACGACGACGTCACCCGGAAGCTGCGCCACGACGCGTTCGACGGCGCCGATCACGAAGAGGGCGTGCGCGCCTTCCTCGACAAGCGCCCGCCGGTGTTCCGGTGACCGGGCCACGCCGTGGATGAACGTCTCGCCCGCGAACGCTTCGAAGGGGCCGTGGCGAGCCACCGGCCGGCGTTCGGCGAGTTCTTCCTGGCGCGCTTCCTGGGCCTCGAGGTGCGGTACGGCGACCGCACCTGCCGCGTCGACCTTCCGGTCGCCGACTACATGTACAACCCCCAGGGCTCGCTCCACGGCGGCGTGATCCAGCTCGTGCTGGACGTGTCGATGGGCCACCTCAACCACCGCTTCCTGCGGACGGGCGTCACCCTCGAGATGAAGACCCAGTTCCTGCGGCCCGTGACCGGCCCGTGCTGGTGCGAGGCGCGCTTCACGAAGGCGGGGCGACGGGTCGTGTTCAGCGAGTCGAGGCTCTATGACGCGGCCGACCGTCCCTGCGCGATCGCGAACGCCACCTGGCTGCTCTCGCCCGAAGGGACGCCGGTCGGCGACGCCGAAGCGTCCTGATCCCCCGCCCGCCCGCCGTACGATCTTCTCGGAGGACCCATGCGACTCGTGAGCCTTGGCACCACCGCCGCCCTCGTGCGCCCACACGGGCTGGTCCCGCTCGACGTCCTCAACCACCACGCCGGCACCGATTGGCCCACCGACCTCTGGGGGCTCCTCGAAGCGGGCCGCTTCGAGGAGCTGCGGGCCTGGGTGGCGGGACGCCCGGCCGCTCTCGACCACGCCCCCGTCCGCACCGACGCCCACCCGGGTCCCCTGCTGCGCCACCCCCGCAAGATCCTCGGGGTGGGTCTGAACTACGCCGAGCATGCCGGCGACCTCGGTGAGACGCGGCCGAGCGAGCCGGCCACCTTCATGAAGCCGGCCACGACGATCATCGGGCCGGGGGACGAAGTACTGCTGCCGCCCGAATCGCAACGCGTGACGGGCGAGGCCGAGCTCGGCCTGGTGATCGGTCGGCGCGCCCGCTTCGTGGCCGAGGCGGACGCCTGGAGCGTCGTCGCGGGCGTCACCACGATCATCGACATGACCGCCGAGGACATCCTGCAGCGCAACCCGCGCTTCCTGACGCGCGCGAAGAGCTTCGACACGTTCCTGTCGCTCGGGCCGGAGCTCGTCACCCTCGACGAGGTGGGCGACGTGACCGCACTCGAGGTCCGCACGCTGCTCGACGGCACCGTCCACCGGGCGAACACCGTCGCGAACATGATGTTCTCCCCCGCCTACCTCGTGGCCTTCTTCTCGCGCGTGATGACGCTCGAGCCCGGCGACGTGATCTCGACCGGGACCCCGGGCGCGGCGGTGCTCGCCGACGGCGCCGTCATCGGTTGCGTCATCGAGGGGGTCGGTAGGCTCGAGAACCCGGTGCGCGACCTGGCCGACCGAGGCTGACGCGTCGCGGTGCGCGACGGGCGCCTCGCGTCAGCGCGCTTCGCGGTCCGGGTCGCGGGGGGGCAACTCGGTCCCGCAGCGCCGGCAGAAGCGCGCGTCCTCGCCGTGGCCGACGAGCTCGCACACCTCGCATCGTCGCCGTTCGGCGGCCGCCTGCACCGCCGCGTCCCGGCGTCCACCCGCCCGCACCATCTCGGTCGTGAAGATGCCGGTGGGCACCGCGATCACGGCGTACCCGACGATCATCACCGCCGAGGCGAGCGCGCGCCCCAAGGGCGTCGAGGGCGAGATGTCGCCGTAGCCGACCGTCGTGAGCGTGACGATGGCCCAGTACATGCTGATCGGGATGCTCGTGAAGCCGCGCGCCGGTCCCTCGACGACGTACATGAGCGCCCCCATGAGCAACACGATCGTGAGCACGAAGGTCAAGAACACGGTGATCTTGGCTCGGCTGGCACCCAGTGCTTGCGCCAGCACGCGCGCCTCGCCCAGGTAGCGCGTCAGCTTGAGCACCCGGAACACGCGCAACAGCCGCAGCGACCTCAAGACCACGAGGTAGGGGCCGCCAGCGAAGAGCAGCGCGAGGTAGGCGGGCAAGATCGCGAGCAGGTCGACGATCCCGAAGAACGTACGCACGTAGCGGCGGCGCCCCTTGGTGAGCACCCGGACCACGTACTCGAGCGTGAACACCACCGTGAACGTCCACTCGATCCCGCGCAGCGTGGGGCCGTAGGCGGCCCGGACGCTGGGGATGCTCTCGATGAGGACGGTGCCGACGCTCAGCACGATCAGCCACAGCAGCACGACGTCGAACGCGCGGGCGGCGGGCGTGTCGGTCTCGAAGATCACGTCCCCGATGCGTTCGCGCCAGGTCATGGCGTCATCGTAGCGTGACCGTCGTGCCCCCCGGCGCGGCCGTCCGCCATGCGGTCAACAAGAGGTCGTAGCGGCCGCCCACGTGCGTCCGGTACCGGTGCTGGTGCAAGTAGCGCCGGTAGGTGGCCAGGTCCTGCACCACCAGGGACAGGTCGACCTCGCGGAAGTTGCGCGTGCGCGGGCCCCACACGACCTCGTGGGCTCGGAAGCGGCTGGCGGGCACGCCGACGAGCAGGGCGCCCGTCGGGCCGGCGTGCGCTTGCACGAGACGGCGTAGGAGCGCCCGGTCGTCGACCCCACGACCCTGGAGCACGGCGATGGCCACGATCAGGTCGAAGCGACCGAGGTCGGCGGGGAGGTCGTTCACGTCGCCCTCGAGGAAGCGCGCCGCGGGGAACCGCGCCCGCGCGAGCGCCAACGGGCCGGCGGCGTGATCGACGCCGACGACGTCGAGTCCGCGCGGGGCGGGCGTCAGCAGCGACAACGCGGCCACCTCGTCGCCCCGGTGACACCCGAGCACCAGCACCCGGCCGCCATCGGGCGGTCGCACCCGTTCGAGGGCCTCGAGCAACGGCAACAAGAAGCCCGGGTCCTCGAGCTTGTCGACGGCGGCGAAACCGTCCGTCGCCGTGTACCGCGTCCGGGCGTCCCCGTCGGAGGCGCCATGCCACGGCGCCTCCGGCCCCAAGGGCCTCAGGGCGAACCGCACCCGGCCCTGGCCGCTCGGTACCGGCGTCCCGAGCGAACAGCCGAGCGCCGCCGCCAGGTCGAGCCATGCCCGCCAGGTGCGCTGCGGCGCCCCGTCGCGCCGGCGCTGACCCGGCCACAGGCCGACGCCGTCGTCGGGATCGGCCACGACCAGCTCGACGGGGCCGCCGCCGGCGAGCGCCGCCCTCACCCAGACGAGCACGTCGGCCAGGGACCGGTCGGCGACCACCAGGGGCGACGGCTCGGTCACCGGCACCTGCTCCTTGCGCGGTGCAACCTTTGCGCGATACGATCTTTGCATGGTTGTGCCACGATCGTCCTCCTCGGATGCCGCACGCCGGCTCGTGCACGGGATCTGGGGCGTGCACCGCCGGCTCACCGCCCGTCTCGCCTCCACCCTCGCCGAGGCGAGCGGTCTCGACCTCGACGCCTTCGTGCTGCTCGAGACCGTCGCGCTCACCGACCTCGCACCGGGCGAGATCGCCCTGGCGCTGCGCTTACCCGCCCACACGGTATCGCGTGGTCTGGGTGCGCTCGAAGCCGACGGCCTGGTCGTGCGCACGCTCGACCCGGCCGACGCCCGACGTCGGGTGGTCTCCCCTACCGAGGCCGGCCGCGCCGCCCTCGCACGCGCCCACGCCCACCTGGACACGGCGCTCGGCGGCTGGCTGGTCGAGCTCCCACCGGACCGCACGGTGGCGGCCCTGGACGCCCTGACGCGCTTGGCCACCGGCCGCGACGAGACGCGGACGCCGGCCGAGGGCTGACCGCGGCGTCAGGGCGCGGGCGCGCCCGTCCTGCGCACCCACACCACGAGGGCCAACGCCGCCACGCCGACCAAGAGGGCGTGGGCCACGAAGAGCGAGATCAGACCGCTGCGCTCGGCGAGCGCGGTGAGCACCACGGGCGCCAGCAGCTGCGCCAGCCGGTTGAAGGTGAGCCGCACGCCCAGCGCCGTCCCACGCTCGCGCGGCGCCACCCGATCGGCCACCATGACCATCGACACCGGCTGCGACAGCCCGCCGCCCACGCCGAACAGCACCACCCAGATCCCGAGCACCCACAACGAAGGACTGAGCGCCACGCCGGCCAGACCCAACGCCAACGCCAGCAGCGTGAACACGACCGTGCGTTCCCGACCGCCCAGGGCGGCCACCACCCGTGGCATCACGGGCCGCACCGCCACCGACGCCACCGCCCGCAACGACAGGAGCGCCCCGATCGCGACGGCGGGTACGGCCAGCGACTCGAGATGGACGGGCAAGAAGGTCGCGTGCACCGTCATCGCCCAGACCGCCGCGCTGCTGGTCAGGATGGCGATCCCGACCGTCCGATCGCGCACCAGCGCGGCGCCCGTCCGCCACCGGAACGGCGGCACGACCGTCTCCGCCCGACCCCGTTGACGCACGTTCAGCATGAGCGCGAACGCCATGGCCACGGCGAACGCCACCCCCCCGAACGCCGCGCCGGGACCGAACGCGTCGAGCAACAGACCGGCCGCGAACGGGCCGACCACCTGGCCGGCCGCCATCGCGGTGGTCCACCAGCCGTAGGCGGCCTCGCGGCTCTTCCCCGCTCGACCGAGCGCCGCCACGAGCGCCTGGGCGCCGATGAAGTACGCGTTCTGCACGGCGTTGCCCAGCACGTAGGCGACCACCAGCCACGCCAGCGACGGCTCGATGGCCATCGGCACCATCGCGGCGAAGCTGCCGGCGAAGCCGAGCAACACCACCCGCCGTGCCCCCCAACGATCGACGAACGTGCCGGTCGGGACGGCCAACACCAGTGGCACGATGGAGCCCGCCGCGATGAGGGCGCCGACGCCGGTGGGGCTCGCGCCGAAGCGGAGCGCCAACAGCGGTACGAGCAGGAGGACCATCGACCAGCCGACCATCGCCGTCGCGCTGGCCACGCACAGGAGCGTGAGGTCCCGCCGCTCGCTCACGCGGGCGTCGGCCGGTGGTTCCGCGTCGGGGGTCGGGGTCGGGCCGGGGCCTTCGTGGGCGTCACCTCGTCTCCGGACCAGGCTACCAACGCCCTCGCCGCACCCGCCCCTGGGTACGATGCTGCATCGAAGACCTGACCGCGGTGAACACGATCGACGACGTGGTGGACGCGCTGTCGCACATCGTCCGCGAAGCGCGCGAGACGGGCGACCGGCTGGGCCTTTTCGCCGCGCTCTACCGCCGGACGACGTTGCAGGTGCGCGCGGCCTTGCGCGCGGGCGAGTTCCACGACGCCGCCTGGGTGGAGCGGCTCGACGTGGCCTTCGCGCGCCGCTACCTCGACGCCTACGCCGCGTTCGAGCTCGGCCGGCCCACCAGCCACGCCTGGCGCGTCGCCTTCGAGCGCAGCCGCGAGCCCGGGCACCTGGTGTTGCACCACCTGCTCCTGGGGATGGCGGCCCACATCCTGCTCGACCTCGGGGTGGCGACGGCGGAGACGGCCCACGACGACCTGCGCCGCCGCCGCGCCGACTTCCTGACGATCAACGGTGTGCTCGTACGCATGCTCGATGACGTGCAGGCCGACGTGAACCGGGTGTCGCCCGCGCTGGCGTGGCTCGATCGCGCCGGCGGACCGCTCGACGAACGCCTCGCCGGCGCCGCCGTCCGCCGCTGGCGCTCGACCGCTTGGCGCCGCGCCACCGCGCTGTGCAACACCGAACCGGCCGCCCGGGGCGCCAGCGTGCGTCGTTTCGACCGCGCCACCGTACGTGTGTCCGAGCGCCTCTGCCCACCCGGGGTGAGCGCCGGGACCGCTTGGCTCGACTGGGTCCGCCGCCGGGAAGGCGACGACGTGGTGGCGCTCATCGACGCTGTCACGTGAGGGCGCGCCCCTCGGCGCGCTCCGTCAACCGACGACGTGCAGCGCCGTCGGACGGCCACCCAGGAAGTGCACGTGCCCACCCGTGAAGGCGACCGTCTGCTCGGTGGCCAGCGTGACGACCTGGTCGTCCCATTCGGCCACCGGCGTGCGCAGGTACATCTCGAAGGCGTAGAGCGTGTCGTCGACGAGCGCCACGTCACCGCGACCGGCGACGCCGTCCTGCTGGTCGAAGAGGCCGATCGTCGGGCCTGCCCCGTGGCCGTGGACGCCGATCGGGTGGCTGTAGATCCGCCCCTCCAGGCCCTCGCTCGCCATCGCCGCCCGCGCGCGCGCCAGGACCTCGTTGCCCGACCGGCCGGCCACCATCTCGAGCGCCAGCAGGTCCTGCTGTCGGTGGGCCAGGGTCAGCGCGCGCGCCAGGCCGGCGGGCGGTCGGTCCTCCCCGAGGCGCAACACGTAGGCGTTCTGCTGGGTGTCGGTGGCGAGCCCCAGGTAGTGCAGACCGAAGTCGCAGTGCAGCAGGTCGCCGGGACGGATCGTCTCGTCCGGGGTGACGCCGAGGTCGCCCACGTGCGCCCCACGACGCTGGATCGACACGGTCGGCTGGAACCAGCACGCGAGACCCAGGTCGTTCGTCCGCTGACGCAGCCACCAGGCGACGTCGAGGGCGCGGGTCACACCCGGATGCACGACGCGGTTCGAGAAGGCCTCGGCGATGATCGTGTGGGCGATCCGGTTGACCCCACCCGCAGCGTCGATCTCGTCCGGCAGCCGGCGTTCCAGCCAGCCGATCGCCAGCGTTTCGGCGCTCGCGGTCCGGGCCCACAGATCTGCCCCCAGCGCGACCTGGAGCGCGTCGTGCTCGCTCTTCGAGAGCCCGTCGCCGAACGCGAACTCCGCCCCTACGTTCACCCCGATGCGCCGCGGGTCGCGCTCGGCGACGGTCCGCCGCAGGCACGCCCACTGGTCCTCGGTCGCCCCTCCGGTGCGCGACTTGTCCCACATGGGTCGGTACAGCCCGTCGAGACCGATGCCGGCGTTGGCGATCGCCATCGCCTCGAACGGGCCGTCGGCGGGGGCGTGGAACACCAGGATGGTGCGACGCCGTGCCGACATCATCGGGGCCGGCAACAGGCTCATCAGCACCGGATCCTCGTTGTACTCGCGGGCGACCACGATCCACAGGTCGAACCCGGTGCGCCGCATCACCGCGGGCAACACGGTGCGGAGTCGCTCCGCCAGCCAACCGTTGGTGACGTCGGCTTGCCGACGCAGCGGCAGCGGGCGGACGGAGCCCGTGGCGGGCGTGGGGAGCGTCGAGCTCATGCGGGCCTCCGGAGGACCGGGCGACGGGCGGCGAGCCCGACGACGGTCGCGCCGGCAGGATACCGAGCGGGCGTTCGGGGGCGCACGGGTAGGGTGGTCCCCATGGACACCGCCGCCGCACCGTCGACCCTGCACGTCGCCGCCCCGCCGGGACGCTTCTTCGGCTACTACCCCGGGACCGTCGCCGTGATCACGTCCTCGTACGGGGGCGTCCGCAACGTCATGGCCGCCGGGTGGCACGCGGCGCTGTCGGCCGAACCGCCGCTCTACGGGGTGGCCCTGGGCCGCACCCGACACACCTACGACCTCGTGCGCGCGTCGCGGTCGTTCGCCGTCCACTTCCTGCCGTTCGAGCGGGCCGACGTCATCGCCGGCGTGGGCAGCACGTCGGGGCGCGACGTCGACAAGTTCGCCCGGTTCGGTCTCACGGCCGCACCCGGCGTCGCCCTCGACGTCCCCGTGCTCCAAGACGCGTACCTGGCGTACGAGTGCCGCGTCGAGGCGATCCACACGACCGGCGACCACGACTTCGTGGTGGGCGAGGTCGTCGCCCTCCATCACCGGGAGGACGCCTTCGACGAGCGTCGCCTGGTCGACCCCGAGCGGGTCCGCCCGACCGTCTTCTACGGCCGCGGCGAGTTCGAGGCGCTGGGCGCCGGCGAACGGGCCACCCACCGACGCGGCTGACTCAGGCGTCCGACAGCCGCCGGTCGAAGACGTCGCGCAGCCCGTCGCCCAGCAGGCTGAACCCCAGCACCACGACGGTGATCGCGAGGCCCGGGTAGAGGGTCACGTGCGGAGCGCTCCGGATCGCCTCGCGGCCCACCGACAGCATCCGCCCCCACGAGACCTGCGGCGGCTGTGCGCCCAGGCCGAGGAACGACAGGGCCGCTTCGGCGACGATCGCGGTGCCCATGCCGAGCGTCGCCAGCACCAGCGCCGGCGCCCAGGCGTTCATCAGGATGTGCTTGAACAGCAGCCGCACGTGGTTCTGGCCCAACGCCCGAGCGGCCTCGACGAACTCCTCCTCGCGCAGCGCGAGCACGTCCGAGCGCACCACGCGCGCCATGGTGGGGATCCGCACGACGGCGATCGCCAGCATCGCGTTGACGATGTTGGGTCCGAGCGCCGCCACGATCGCGATCGCCAGCAAGATGCCCGGCAACGCCAACAGCACGTCCATGACGCGCATGATCACGTCGTCGACGAGGCCGCCGACGTAACCGGCGATCGCGCCGAGGGTCACCCCGAACACCAGCGAGATGCTCGTGGCGATGAGGCCCACCAGCAGCGACACCCGTGCGCCCACGATGAGGCGCGACAGCACGTCGCGGCCCAGCTCGTCGGCCCCGAGCACGAAGGTGGTGTTCCACGCCCCGTCGACGAACAGCCCGCGCGGCGCCGCGTAGCGCTCCCAGATGTCTTGCGCGTACGCGTCCATCGGTGTGATCCAGGGACCCACGAGCGCCACGACCACGAGCAACGCGATGATGGCACTGCCCACGAGGACGCTCTTGTTGCGCAGCAGTCGGCGAACCGTGGGGTTCCTCCGTCGCGGCGTCGGGGCGATCGGCTCAGCCATAGCGGATCCTCGGGTTGACGAGGCTGTAGCTCAGGTCCACCACCAGGTTGACGGTCGCGAACACGATGGCCAGCATCAGCACGCTGCCCTGCACGACCGGGAAGTCGCGCTGGCTGATGGCGTTCACGATGAGCCGACCGACGCCCGGCCACGAGAACACGACCTCGATCACGATGGCGCCGCCGAGCAGGGCGCCGAACTGGACCCCCACGACCGTGATGACGGGCAACAGCGCGTTCTTGAGCGCGTGGCGGTAGACGACGTTGAGTCCCCGCAGACCCTTGGCACGCGCCGTGCGCACGTAGTCGCGGCTGAGCACCTCGAGCAGGCTCGACCGGGTCAGGCGCGTGACGAGGGCCATGATCGAGGTACCCAGCGCCAAGGCCGGCAGCAGCACGTGCCGGACGTGGTCCCAGAGGGTCTGCCCGCCGCCGCCCGTGACCAGCGCCACGAGCGCCTCGGAGAACGACGGCCCACGGCCGCCGATGGGCAGCCAGGCCACGTGCAGCGCCACCTGCGACAGCAGGATCAGGCCCACCCAGAAGTTCGGCGCGGCCACGCCGATGAGCGCCGCGAACATCGACCCGAGGTCGATCCACGAGTTGCGTCGCACGGCCGAGAGGACCCCCAGCGGGATGCCCACGCCCACCGCGAGGACGAGCGACCACATCGCGAGCTCGAAGGTGGCCGGCAGCCGTTCCGCGATGATCGCGGTGACCGGCAACTGCTGCCGGATCGACGTGCCGAGGTCGCCCTGCACGGCCTGGCCCAGCCACAGGCCGTACTGCACCGCCAACGGTCGGTCGAAGCCGTACACCCGTGTGAGCCGCTCCACGTCCGCGACGGTCGCCTCTTCGCCGAGCATGATGCGGATCGGGTCGCCGGGCGCCAGGTGGACGAGCAGGAACACCAGGACCGACACGCCGAGCAGGATGAACACGAGCGAGAACAGGCGGCGGACGACGTACCTCAGCACGCGTCGTCCTCCCACGGGCGCTGCCCCGTCGCCCTCACGGGCGGGCCCTGCGGCTCGCTCACCGAACGATCGTCAACGACGACGGCAGCGTGGAGAGGTACGCGGCGCCCGTGGCCGTGATCACCACGTCCTGTTCGGGCCCGACCGGAACGCCGTCGACGCCCGTCCGGCCGTGCACCACCGGCTCGACGGTGTAGACCTCGCCCTCCTGCAGGCGGCCCAGCCCGCGCGTGCCGTAGCGGTCGCCCAGCGGCGCCAGCGTGGTGCCGCCATCGTGCACGGTTCGGCCGATCTGATGACCCAGGGCGTGGGTGTACGGGGCGATGCCCCGCGCCTCGAGGACACCCCGGGCGACCGCGTCGACCTCGTGACCCGCGACACCCGGCTTCATCATCGCCACGCTCTCGGCGACCGCGTCGCGCGCGGCCTCGAAACGGTGCTGCACCTCGGCGGGCGGCGCGCTCTCGTCGTCGCGCGCGACGTAGTAGGTGCGCATGACGTCCGACGTGTAGCCCTCGACGAACACGCCCATGTCGATCACGACGGTGTCGCCGGGCAGCAGTTGGGCGTCGCCGGCGGTGCGGTGACCCAGACCGGCGGTCCCGGTCATGACCGCGGCCCCGTCGCTGAACGAGTGGGTCACGCCCAGCTCACGTTGGCGTCCTTTCAGGAACTCCGCCACGTGGCGCTCGGTCATGCCCGGGCGCATGAAGGCCCCGGCCTCGTCGAGCAAGCGCTCGGTGATCTCGACCGCGCGCCGCAGGCGACGGAGCTCCTCGGGCGTCTTGCGCGCGCGCAACGGCTCGAGCACGGCGACGGACGAGATCGAGCGCTCGCCCAGGCCGTCGTCGCCGACGGCCTTCTCGAGCTTGCGCAAGAGGCCGACGGTCAGACCGTCGACGAGGTAGTCGTCCTCGTGTTGGTTCAGCGCCACGGTGCGCGGGTTCAACTCGTCCCAGACGGCCTTGAGATGCCCCGTCAAGCCCTCCCGACCGTACGCGACCACCTCGTCGAACACGCCCGGTGCCTCGATGCCCATGCGGTCGTAATCGGCGACGAGCGCGAGCTTGCGCCCCCCCGGCGTGAACACGAACGCCGACAGGCCCACCATCTCCTGCCCGGCGAACAGCAGCGTCGAGGGATCGCTGCCCTCGCGACAGAACACCACCCAGGCGTCCGCGGCGAGCGAGGGGAGCAGGGCGTCGAGCTGGGCGTGCTTCTCACGGATCAGGGTCAGGTCGTGGGTCGTCATCGGTCGGCCTCCGGGAGATCGGTGCCGGCAGCGGGGCGCCGCAGCCAGGTCGGCGCGTCCAGCGCGCCCGTCTGCTACCATACCGGGGACCATGAAGTTGATGCTCACGATCGTCCAGGACGCCGACGCCGGCAAACTCGAAGGGGCTCTTCGGGAGCGGGGCTTCGCGTCGACCAAGCTCGCGACCACGGGCGGCTTCCTTCGCGAAGGCAACACCACGTTCATCGTCGGGGTCGAGGACCGCGACGTGCCCACGGTGCAGGAGATCGTGCGCACCAACTGCCGCGAGCGCACCAAGGTGGTCACCGCCGGTTCGCCGCTCCATGCGGTCGAAGGCGCCTTCGCTTCGCAACCCATGGAGGTCCCCGTCGGGGGCGCGATCGTGTTCGTCCTGAACGTCGAAGCCTTCCACCGCCTCTGACCTCGCGACCGTGGCGGGCCTCGTCGGCGGGTCTTACCGGTGCCGGCCCTCGAGCGCGTCGCGGTCGAGACCCCGAAGCTCGCCGAACCGGAACGCGAAGCCGAGGCTCGTGAGCGCGAGCGCGGCGGCCACCGTGAACAGCGGTTCGAAACCCCACGCACCGAGGGCCACGCCGGCGGCGACCGGCGCCAGGCTCGGCAGCGAGAGCACGCTGTTGGCCACACCGACGTAGAGCGGCCGGTCGGCCTCGGGCGACACCGCGTAGAGCAGGTTCCAGGCCGCGATCCCCATGCCGGAGTTGCCGGCGGCGGAACAGGCGAACACGAGCGCGAAGACGCGCCAGTCGCCGGCGAGGAGCGCGATCAGCGGCGCCGCGGTCAGGAGTGCGATCGAGACCTGGAGCACCGTGACGTTCTGACCACGGTCGGCGGGCCGGCGGAAGGCGAAGTTGACCAAGATGGCGGCCGCCGTTGCCACCATCACGTAGGTGCCGAGCACGCTGGCGGGTGCGTCCAGCCGATCGAGCGCGTAGAGCGCGTAGAACGGTTCGGCCATGAGGGCCGCCAGCGCCAGGAACCGAACCCTTAGGTAGCGGCGGAAGGAGGCGTCCTGCCGCAGCACCGAGGGCAGGCGCCTCAGCACATGCGAGAGCCGCTCCTTCATGGCGATCTTGCCTTCGGGTTCGCGCACGAGCGCGAACGCCAGGTAGGCGCCGCCGCTCAGAAGCGTGCCGAACAGGAACACGTAGCCGAAGTCGGTGGGGAACGCCAGCTCGCTGTCGAGCAGGCGGCGCAGCACCAGACCGGAGAGCAGCGCCAACGCGCCGCCGATGGCGTTGCGCAGCGCCCAGAACGTGCCCAACCGGTAGTGGGGAACCACCTTGGCCGTCACGTCGGCGAACGGCACGCCGCCGACGCCGCCGGCCACCGCGTTCACCAGGATCATCGCCAGCGTCAGCGGCACCAGCACACCCGGGTGATCGCCGACGACGAAGACGGCCGCCGTGAGGACGCTGAAGGCGATGACCCGGAGCGTCGACGTGCGCCGGTAGAGCGGCAGCTTGAAGGGGACGTGGGCGAGCCGCGTGGCCACGAACAGCTGCGGCAGGAACCAGCCGCCCACGCGCAGCGCCGGGATCAGCCCGATGGCCCAGGCGGGCGCCCCGAGGGTCGCCAGGAACGGCGAGAGCACGAGCGCGCTGTGGAAGAACGCCTCGCCGCCGTTGACGAGGACGCCGTTGTACACCCCGAGCCAGAAGTTGTCGTGCGGTAGGCCCCACCCCTTGGCTTGCATCGCAGCATGGTACTGCCGTAGCCGCCGGTGTCGAGGCCGGTGCCGCAAGCCGCCCCGAGACCCCGGCGACCGTGTCAGTCGAGCAGGTCGTTCTCCAGCGCCCAGCGCACCAGCTCCGCCCGGCTGCGCACGCCCAGCTTCTCGGACGCCCGCTCGCGGTAGGTGGCCACGGTCTTCTCCGAGATCCCGAGGGTCTCGGCGATCTCGCGGTACGTGCTGCCCTGCGCGATCTGGCGGACCACCTCGATCTCGCGCGGCGTGAGCTTGACGTGTTTGTACGGGTCGCCGTGCGCCATCTCGCGCGCCAGTTCGGCGAGCAGCCTCGCCGGCGCGTAATACTCGCCGCGCGACACGGCCAGGATCGCGTCGACCAGCTGCGCTTCGAGCGAGCTCTTCGGCACGTAACCGGAGCCGCCGGCCTCCAAGAAGCCCTGCACGTACTCCGGGTCCTCGTGCATCGAGAGGGCCACGAGCCGCAAGCCGGGCAGCGCCTCGCGCAGGGCGCGGGCGGTGGCGATGCCGTTCATCCCGGGGAGCGAGAGGTCGAGGAGCACCACGTCGGGGTTCGCGGCGGGGACGCGGATCAGCGCCTCTTCACCGCTTTCGGCCTCGCCCACCACGAGGAGCTGGTCGTGGGCGGAGAGGAGCGAACGGACCCCGGCGCGAACGATGGCGTGGTCGTCGACGAGGAACAGACGGACGGGGGGCACGTGCTCACCGTACCGGAAGTCGAGCGTGCAGACTGCATCCCTCCCCCGGTGCGGCTTCGAGGCGCAGGCTGCCGCCCAGCAGCTCGAGGCGTTCGCGCATGCCCATGAGCCCGATCATCTCCGCGGGCGCGAAGGCGGTGGGGTCGAAGCCGATGCCGTCGTCCTCGACGACGAGCTGGACCGAACCCTTGCGCACCGTGGCGACCACCGAGACGGTCTTGGCACGTGCGTGCCGGACCACGTTCGTCAAGGCTTCTTGGACCACGCGGTAGAGCACGGTCTCCTCCTGCCGCGACAAACGGGCAGGAAGCGTCACCAGCACGCTGACGTCGATGGCATAGCGCTCGTGCACGTCGCGGGCGTAGCGCCGGACGGCGGCCTCGAGCCCGAGCTCGTCGAGCACCGAGGGACGGAGGTCGAGCGCGATGCGGCGCACGTCGCCGAGCGTGATCGACGCCAGCTCGCGCAGCTGGCCGAGGCTGGCGGTGTCCGGATGCTCGAGGTTGCGGTCGAGTCCGAGCAGCAAAGCCGTGAGCGCCTGCCCGATCTGGTCGTGCAGGTCGCGTGAGATGCGGCCCCGCTCCTCCTCCTGCGCGGTCAGGACCGCCTGCAGGAGGCGCGAACGCTGCGCTTCCTTCTCGGCGAGGCGGCGGTGGAGCTGGGTGCGCTTCAGCGCGGCGGCCACCAGTTCGGTGACGTTGGCGATGAACGAGGGCGAGACGTCGCGCGCACCCGACAGCGCCAGGAGGGCGATGCCGCCGATCGGCACCATGTGCCAGGCGTCCTCGTGCCGCACGTGCCCGTCAGCCAGCACGGCGCGCGCGTCGGCCAGCAGCCGCGGTCGCAAGGGGCACGCCTCGACCTGCTCGTACGGGCACAGGCCGACCGCGACGGTGATGAGCTCTTCCCCCCGCTTGAGGAAGCCCTCGCCGCAAGCGAACCAACCCATGTCGATGACCGCCTGGAGCGCGCGTGCGATCACGTCCTCGCCCTCGAGCGTCTCGGCCACGGCTTGGGACAGCCGGTGCAGCGTCTCGAGCTCGCGCGTGCGCCGCTCCGCCTCGGTCGAGGCGGGCGTGCCCTGGGCGTCGAGCGCGAGACGGTGGACCATGTGCGTCATCGTACGGACCCTCCCGGTCGCCGTACCTGCGAACGGCTACCGACCCCGAGGGGCCGAGGTCAATCGCGGCCCTCGCCGCTGCGAATCAACATGAACGGCCTCTTGGCGCGCCGCAACGCCCCTTCGGCCACCGAGCCGAACATCCAGCGGTTGAACCCGCGGCGTCCGTGGGTGCCCATGATGACCAGGTCGTGGTCCGCCTCGGCCTCGAGGATCGCTTGCACCGGCGCTCGGTTGTCGACCCGCACCGCGGTGGCGCGCACACCGTGGTCCTCGGCGACCGCGGTGGCGGCCGTGAGGGCCTCGTCGGCCATCGCCTTGAGGTCCTCCCACAGCTGGGCCGAGTACGGCAGGGCCTCGGGGCTGGCGGTCCCGGTGGTGAGCGGGTTCTCGAGGGCGTACAAGAAAGTGATCTCGGCGCCGAGCGCCCCTGCCAGCTCGACCGCTTCCTTCACGGCTTGGTTCGCGCATACGCTGCCGTCGGTGGGCACGAGGATCTTGCGGTACATCGAGCACCTCCTGCACCGTCTGTCGAGAACGACACCGCGCCCGATGGGGATGCGGCCGGGTCCTCGTGACAGCGGGCTGATCCCAGCATAGGCGTCGGTCGGCCGTGCGCCACCGCCGGAGCACGTACGTGACCTGTCGGAGTTCCTCCGACGCAGGACTCGGGCCCGGCGAGGTCCACTAGGGGCGTCGGCACGGTCGCCCTACGGCGGTCGCCCGCCGGCTCCGGTCACCGTGACCACCCCCGGCAGCCCGCTCACGGTGACCGGACCCTTCGTTCGCTCCGGGGGCGAGGCGCCCCCTGCTAGGCTCGCTTCACCACGCACGGAATCACCCGCGCCGGCAAGCACCTGGAGGGACGCCATGCGAATCTTGCACCCCACCGACTTCAGCCGAACGGCCGAGATCGCCCACGTCCTCGCCGTCGACGTGGCGCGCCGGGCGTCGGCCGACCTCCACGTGGTCCACGTGCAAGAACGTTTCGAGGACCGCCGGGTGCGGGGCTACATCCCTGCCCAGAGCGAGCGGATCAACCCCGTGCTCCAGCGTCAGATCGAGGACGAGCGTGCGACGGAGACGCGGCAGCTCCGCGAGCGGCTCGCCACGGTCGCCGGGGAGCACGGCACGTCCGAGCTGGTGTGGGGCTCCGTCCTACGCGAGTTGCTGCGCCTCGCGGACGAGCACGACCTGGTCGTGATGGGGGCGCACGGCAACAACCCGTTCGACGAGGTGTTCCTGGGCGGCGTCGCCGGTCGTCTCGTGCGCCGGACGAGCACGCCCGTGCTCACCGTTCGCGACACCACCACCACCACGCACGTGCACCGCCTGCTGGTGGCCACCGACTTCCACGAGACCGCGCTCGCGGCCTGGAGCTTCGCCACGCACCTGGCCCAGCGGTCGGGCATCAAGCTGGTCCTGGCCCACGTCGACGAGGGTCATCACGCCGACGCGCGCACCGCCACGGATCGTCTCGAAGCGTTGGCCGGCGACCGGGCCGAGCGGTTCGTGGTCCGAGAGGGGCACCCGGTCGAGGTGCTGCCCGAGCTGGCCGAAGAGATGGGCGCGGACGCGATCGTGGTCGGCCTCAAGCGCCATGGCTCGGTGACGGGCCTCCTGTTGGGCTCCCGGGCCGACGCGCTGGTGCGATCGAGCAAGGTGCCGGTCCTCTGCGTGCCCGCCACGCTGTAGCGCCCCTTGGGTCGTCGCCTACCCTTCGAACGCAGCGTCCACCAACGAACGCGCCTCCTCGATCAGGCGGTCGAGATGGGTCTCGCCGCCGAAGCTCTCCGCGTAGATCTTGTAGACGTCCTCGGTGCCCGACGGCCGCGCCGCGAACCAGCCGCGCTCGGTCACGACCTTGAGCCCGCCGATGGGCGCGTCGTTGCCCGGCGCGCGTGTGAGCACGGCGGTCACCGGGTCGCCGGCGAGTTCCCGCGCCGTGACCGCGCCGGCGTCGAGGTCGGCCAGGGCCGCCTTCTGCGCGGGCGTGGCGGGTGCGTCGACGCGCCGGTAGGCGGTGCTGCCCAGGTCTCGCGTGAGCGACGCGTACCGGACGCCGGGATCGTCGCCCGTCACGGCCGTGATCTCGGCCGCCAGGAGTGCCAGCAGCACCCCGTCCTTGTCGGTGGTCCAGGTGCGACCGTCGCGGCGCAGGAAGCTGGCGCCCGCCGACTCCTCGCCCCCGAAGGCGAGGCGCCCCTCGTGCAGCCCGTCGACGAACCACTTGAAGCCGACCGGTACCTCCTCGAGCCGACGGTCGTGGCGCGCCACGACGCGATCGATGAGCGCGCTCGAGACGAGCGTCTTGCCGACGGCCAGCTCGGGCGACCAGTCGGGGCGGTGACCGAGCAGGTAGTCGATCGCGACCGCGAGGTAGGCGTTCGGGTTGAGGAGGCCGGTGCCCGGCACCACGATGCCGTGGCGATCGCCGTCGGGGTCGTTGCCGAACGCGACGTCGAAGCGGTCGGACAGACGCAGGAGCCGCGCCATCGCGTACGGCGACGAGCAGTCCATGCGCACCTGCCCGTCGTGGTCGAGCGGCATGAACGCGAACGAGGCGTCGATCGTCCGGTCGACGACCACCAGGTCGAGGGCGTAGGCGTCCGCCACGCGGTCCCACGTCGCGAGCGTCGCCCCGCCCATGGGGTCGACCCCGAGCCGCAGCCCGGCGCCGCGGACCGCGTCGAGGTCGACGGCCGCCCGCAGGTCCTCGACGTAGGGACCCAACACATCGCGTCGATGGGTGCTGTCGGCGCCGATCGCCATCCGCCAGGACACGCGCTCGATGCCGTCGGCGCCGGCCCGCAAGAGGGCGTTCGCGCGCTTCTCGATGGCGCGGGTGACCTCGGTGCCCGCGGGTCCACCGTGCGGCGGGTTGTACTTGATCCCGCCGTCCGAGGGCGGGTTGTGCGACGGCGTGATGACGATCCCGTCCGCGTCCTCGCCGCGCAGCGCCCGGTGCCGCAGGATCGCGTGCGACACGACCGGCGTGGGCACGGGCGCCAGGTCCCGTTCGACGACCGTTTCGACGCCGTGGGCGGCGAGCACGCCGAGCGCGGTGCGGAACGCGGGCTCCGAGAGGGCGTGCGTGTCGGCGCCCAGGAAGAGGGGCCCGGCGATCCCGGCCGCGCGCCGGTGTTCGACCACCGCTTGCACGATGGCGGCCACGTGGTCGTCGTTGAAGGTGCGCTCGAGCGAGCGACCGCGGTGGCCCGACGTGCCGAAGGCGACGCCTTGGCTCGGGTCGGTACCGTCGGGCCGCTCGGTGTAGTAGGCGGCGACGAGCCGCGGGACGTTGGCGTGACCGTCGGGGGCGCCTGGACGGCCGGCATCGGGGTGCACGGGCATGGGTCCTCCTCGGTACGGCGCGAGCCGTGAGGCGCCCACGCTACCGCGCGACCACGCCCGGAGGCGCCCACGATGGCCGTTGGACGAAGGGGACGTTCGTGAAGACCGGCACGATCTCCTTCACATCGGTGAACGGATGTAGCCTGGCGCCCGATGCTTCACCGACCTGAAGCGCATGATGGTTCCTCGATGCCGACCCCCGACGCCCCCACCTCCACCCCGCCCGACGTCGACCGCGACGCGCTCGTGCTCGAACTCTCGAGCCAGCTCCTGCCGCTGGTCCACGCCCTGCGCCACCAGGCCGCACGTGTGTTCGCGCCGCTGGGGCTGAGCCCCTCGCGCGTGCTGGTGCTCGAGCTCATCGAACGTGGCGTCGACCGGCCCAAGGCCCTCGCCGAGGTGCTCGAGACCGTCCAGAGCGCCGTCAGCGCCATCCTGGCCGACCTCGAGGGTCTGGAGCTCATCGTTCGCACCGTGGATCCCGAGGACGGTCGCAAGGTCCAGCTGCAGTTGACCGACGCGGGCCGCGCGGCCCAAGACCAGCTCGGCGCCGCGTGGCTCGAGGCCAGCCGTCAGCACCTCGGAGACGTCGACCTCGACGACCTGCGGGCCGTCACTCGCGTCGCGGCCGCCCTGACGCGCCGGAGTCCGACGTGAGGCGCGTCGCGACCGTGCCGCTGCCCGTGACCGTGCTGGCGCGCCGTGCAGGGCCGCTGGTCCTGGCCCTCGCCCTCGCGGCCGCCCCGCGCGCGGCGGCGCAGGAGACACCGATGGCCGACCTCGAGCGGGTGACGCCCACCGCAGCGGTCGAGGAGCTGATGCAGGCCCTGGCGGGGCACCCGGGTCTGCGCGCCGCCGACGCGCTCGCGGAGGCCGCGCGCTTGCGGCTCGACGCGGTGCGGCAGCCGCTGACCTTCAACGCCCGCTACGACGCGCGCTGGCTCACCGTCGATCCGGCCGAGCAGCCGCTGCCGGGGTTCGAGCTCGACACCGCCTCCGACGCGGTCACGCTGTCGCTCGTCCTGCGGCCGTTCCTGGCTGGCGATCTGGCCGACCTCGGCGACCAGCGCCGTGCCGACGCGGAACGCGCCGCCCTCCAGGCGCGCGAGACGCGGGCGCAGCTCGAGGCGCAAGCGCTGGAAGCCTCGATGGGGCTGTGGCTGGCCGAGTTCGGCGCGCAGCTCGCCGAGCGGGGCGAGGCCCTCGCGCGCGCGGCGGCCGCCGCCACCGAGCGCCGGGCCGAGGTCGGAGGCGCCAACGCGGCGGACGTCGGTGAGGCGGAACGCGCCCTACGCGAGGCGCTCGGGTCGACGCGCGACGCCGGCACCCAACGCGACCTGGCGGCTGCGCGCACGCGGTCGTTGACCGGCGTCGCCGTGCCGCTGGCGCCACCCGCGCTGGAGCCGGTCGTCGGCGTCCCGCCCGACCTGTTGCGCGCCGTGCTCGACGTCGCCCTGGCCGAGGTCGGCGCCCGCAGCACGGCGCGCGCCCAGTGGCCCACGGTCGAAGCGGGCTACACCTGGCTGCAGGACGACGGTGGCGCGCTCAGCCTGGGCATCGAGAGCCGCACGTGGCAGCCGGCCCTCTCCTACCAGTCGGAGACGCCCAACGGCGGGTCCCTCGAGGCGCTCGCCGACCTGCCGCCCGTCAACCGCCCCACCCTCCGCGGCGCCCTCGACGTGAGCGTGGCGTGGACGTTCTCGCCCCAGGCGGGGCTCGAAGCCGGGGCCGCCGCTCGTCAGCTCGACGCCGCCGTGGCCGGCCTCGCGAGCGCGCACGACCGCGCCCGGCTCACGGTCCTCGCGCTCGACGCCGCCGTGGCGAGCGCCACCGACCGGTTGGCGGTCGCCGAGCTCGACTTGCAGCTGCGCGCCCTCGAGCGCGATGCGGCGGACGATCGCTACGCCAGCGGCGCGATCGGCGAGCTCGAACGGCTCCGCGCGCACGTCGTCTGGCACCGAGCCGCGGTCGCCTTCGCGAGCGCCCGCGTCGACCTGGCCGGCACCATCCTCGATACCTACGTGGCCTACGCCATCCCGCTCTCGGAGGTCCTCCCGTGACGTCGTTCGCTCATCCCCGCATCCGCGCCGTCGTCCTGAGCGCGCTCGCCTTCGCCGCGACCCTCGTCGGCACGACGACGCTGGCGCAAGGCGCCGCCGCCCAAGGGGCCACCGCCCAAGGGTCCACGCCCGTCGACACGGCGACCGTCGTCGCGCTCGAGGACGCCCTCGCCACCATCGAGGGTCGGGTGGGTGTCGTCACCGCGGGTCTCGACCTGGCGGAGGCCGAACGCGCCCTCGCACGCACCGAGAGCGACCCGCTGGCGCTGCGCCTCGAACGCACCCAGGCACGCCAGGCCGTCGATGCCGCCCGCGCCGACCTGGCGGCCGCGCGCTTCGATGCCCGAGCCGAGGTCGCTGCCGCCTGGGCGCGGGTCCGCGAGACCGCCCTGCAAGTGACGTTGGCGGAGGCCGCCCGGGACCTGAGCGAGCGCGCGCTGGCCGTGGCGGAGCTGCGGCTGGAGCGCGGCAGCGCCACCCAGCTCGACGTCGACGAGGCCCGCACCGATCTGGCCGACGCCGAAGCGAACCTCGCCGCCGCCCGCGACGGCCTCGCGCTCGCGCAGGCGGATCTGACGGGTCTCACCGGACTGCCGCGCGCCGACGAGCTGCCCCCCATCGAACGCGAGCGGCTGGCCGCGCCGTTGCCCGACGACGCCGAGCTCGACGCCGCCATCGACGGGCTGCCGGCGTACCTGCAGGTCGCCCACGGGGTCGAACTGGCCCGACTGGGGGTCGAACTGCTCGACCCGAGCTTCGCGGCGCAGGCACAGATCGACGCGGCAGCCACCCAGCTGGCGCAGGCGGAGGCCGGCGCGAGCGAAGCGCGGCGCGGTCTGCGCTTGCAGGTCCAGGCCCTCCGCAACGCGGCGGTGAGCGCGCGCGAACGCGACCGCCTGGCCCGCGAGGCCCAGGGTCAAGCGCGCGAGCGCGAGTCGATCGAGGAGAGCAGGTACGAAGCCGGGCTCATCAGCGAGCTCGCGCTCGCCGGCGTGCGGCTCGAGCGTCAGCAGGCCGACCTCCTGGCGGTGCAGGCCGAACACCAGCTCGTGAACGCCCTCCTCGACCTGCAGGCCGGTACCCTCCGGCCCCTGGACGGTTGGGATGGTCGCTGAGCGTCCCGTCGCCGACGCCCACGGAGGGCGTGGGCGCACGCGCTCTGCGGGTCGTGCGCGCCACGTCTGGGCGCTCGCCGTCACCGTCGCCTTGCTGGCCGCTTGCGGTGCGCGCGAGGAGGCGTCCGATCCGACACCGGCCGCGGCGTCCGAGGTGACCGAGGCCCGCGCGGTGCGGGTGGTGGACGTGGCGCCCGACGTCCTCGTCGCCACCCGCAGCGCGTCGGTGACCCTGGAGGCGTCGCGGGAGAGCCGGGTGGCCGCCGGCGCATCGGGGCGCGTGGTGGAGATCGCCGCGCGCGAGGGCAACGGCGTCGCCGCGGGCGACGCGCTGGTCCGCTTGGACGACGTGAACGCCCGAGCCGGCGTCGACAACGCCGAGCTGGCCCTGGCCCAAGCCCGCATCAACCTCGAGCGCGCCCGCCGCGGCAACGTCGACGCCGCCGAGCAGGCCGCGTCCGCCGTCCGCACCGCCGACCGCAACCTGGCGCTCGTCGAGCGCCAGCTGACCGAGGCCGAGGGCCTGCTGGAGCTGGGCGCCGTCGCCCAGGCCGACGTGGACGCGTTGCGCGCCCAGGCCTCACAGGCCGAGGGCGCCCTGTTGCAAGCGCAAGAGGCGGTGGCGCGAACCGGCCGGGCCGAGGGCGAGGACCTCGCCCTGCTCGAGCTGCAGGTGTCCCAGGCCGAGGTGCAGCTGCGTAGCGCCCGCGAAGCGCTCACCGAGACCGTGGTGCGCGCGCCGTTCGACGGCGAGGTGGCCGAGACGTACGTGGAGGTGGGTGAGTTCGTCGGCGCCGGCAGTCCGGTCGTGCGCCTGCTCGGTAGCGGTCCGCAGATCGCCTCGTTCGCGGTGGCGCCCGAGGACGCGGCGCTGCTGGAGTCGCGCGGGCAGATCTCCATCGTCGTCGGCGGACGCGAGGTCCCGGCCACGATCACGCGCCTCGAGCGCCAAGCGGAGCGTGCCCGCCTCGTGACCGTGTTGGCCCAGGTCGATGCCGACGCTCCGCGCGCCACATCCGGCACGCTCGGCGAGGTGCGCTACGACGTCGTTCTCGGCGAGGGGTTGCGCGTCCCGTCGGGCGCGCTGAGCGCCGACGCGGGTAGCACCTTCGTCTACCGTCTGGCGCGGGAGGACGACCTGACCGTGGCCCGGCGGGTCGAGGTGCGCGTCGCGGCCGAGTCCGGTTCGTTCGCCGTCGTCGTGGGCGTCCCCGAGGACGCGCTCGTGGCCGGGGACCAGGTCGTGAACCCGCGCCCGCTCGACGTCCGCGACGGCACCGCCGTGCGCGTGGTCGGCGAGTGAGCACGACGCGATGAACCGGCTCGTCGCCTTCTTCGTCGAACGCTGGGTGTTCGCGCTCGCGATCTTCCTCGCGGTCACGTTCTTCGGCCTCACCGCCGCGACGCGCATCGGCGTCGACCTGCTGCCCGAGTTCGAGTTCCCGATCGTGGCGGTCAACGTCTCGTACCCCGGCGCGGGCGCGGCCGAGACCGCCCAACAGCTCGCCGAACCGCTCGAGGACGCCATCGCCACCATCGCGGGCGTCACCGACATCACCTCGTTCAGCGGCGAGGGGTTCTCGTTCGTCGTCGTGCAGTTCGAGTTCGGCACCTCGGTCGACCAGGCCGCGATCGACGTCAAGCAGCAGGTCGACGCCATCGCCCCCACGCTCCCCGAGGACGCCAACGACCCCGTCATCCAGAAGTTCGACCCCAACGACCAACCGATCCTGAACCTGGCCGTCGTGGCACCTGGCGCCGACCTCCTCGAGGTGCAGCGCGAGGCGCGCGATCGACTCGAGGCGCCGCTGCAACAGGTGCCCGGCGTCGCGGCCGTGACCACGATCGGGCCCGTGGAGCGGCAGATCCAGGTGCTGCTCGACCCGCCGCGGCTCCAAGCGCTCGGGCTCTCGCCCAACGCGGTCGCCGGCGCCATCCGCGCCGCTTCGGCCACGCTTCCCGCCGGCTCCATCACCGTCGGCGGCGAGCGGATCCTGCTCTCCGTGCGGAGCGAGCCGACCACCGCGATCGAGGTCGCCGACCTGTTCGTCGATCCGGCGCGCGGCCTGCGGGTGCGCGACGTCGCCACGGTGCGCGACACCCTCGCCGACGCCGAGCGCTTCGTGCGCCTCAACGGCGAGCCGGCCGTGCTGCTCGAGGTCCGCAAGGCCTCCGGTGCCAACGCGGTCGCGACGGCGCGCGGGCTGCGGGCGACGCTCGCGACGATCGACCTGCCCGAGGGGTACGAGGTCCGGACGGTCGGCGACACCACCGTCTTCATCGAGAACTCGGTCTTCGACACGCTGCGCGAGACCGGCCTCGCCGTCCTGGCGGTCGCCTTCATCGTGCTGATGTTCGTCGGTCGGCTCGGGTCGACCTTCTCGGTGATCCTGGCCATCCCGATCACGCTCACCGGCGCCGTGATGCTGTTCGGCGTCCTCGGCTTCACCTTCAACACCGTCACGCTGCTCGCCATCACGGTCGCCGTCGGTCTGGTGGTCGACGACTCGATCGTCATCGCCGAGAACATCGAACGCCAACGCGCGCTGGGCTACGGCCTCAAGGAGGCGGTCTTCCGCGGCACCTCCGAGGTGGGCGTGGCCGTCCTCACCGCCACCCTGTCGCTCCTGGCGGTGTTCGTCCCCATCGCCTTCCTGCCCGGCGTGATCGGTCAGTTCTTCAGCCAGTTCGGTCTGTCGTTGGCGGCGACGATCGTGGTCAGCTACTTCGAGGCCATGTTCTTCCTGACCGTGCGTCTCGCCTACCTGCCCAACCCGCTGCCGCCCACCTGGCGCGCGATCGGACCCGCGCTGCGGTCGGTCGGCGGCGACCTCGCCTGGACGCTGCGCCAGCCGCGGCGCAAACGTTACTGGGCCTTCGTGCTCCTCGCGGCGGCGGCCGCCTTCGCGGCCTTCGAGGCCGGCGCGCTTGGGCTGCCGGACGCCTCGCGAGCGACGGCGGCGCTCGCCGCCGGCGTGACCCTCGCGGCCTTGGCCATCGGCCTGGCGCCGGCGCTCGGCGGGCTGCGCTACGTGGGCCGGCTGGCGTTCACCCTCGTCGGTGCGGTGCTGCGCGCGATGCACGAGGCGACGGACGCGGCCGTGGTGCGCATGCGCGAGGGCTACGCGGGCGCCCTCGGGTGGGTGCTCGACCGTTCGACGGCCGCCCTGGTCGTGGCGGCGCTCCTGGTGGGCAGCCTGGCCGTCATCGGGCCGCGCATCAGCTTCAACTTCGTCTCGCCGGTCGACGCCGGACAGGTGGCGGTGCGCTTCGAGCTGCCGCCCGGCACCCCCCTCGACCGCACCGACACCGTCGTGGCGCTGGCGGAGTCGCTGGTGATCGCCCACCCCGACGTCCGCAACGTGGTCGCCACCGTGGGCGCCGGCGGCACCTTCGGCAACGCCGACGCCGTCCGGGCCACGCTGCAGCTCGAGCTCGACCGCGAACGCGGCCGCTCGTCGTTCGAGGTGGCCGACGAGCTACGGCCGCAGATCGAGCGCGCCATCGCCGCCTTCCCCGAGGCCCGGCTCACGGTCGGGTCCGACGACGGCGGCGCCGTGCCGGTCGAGACCGGCCTCGACCTCACGCTCATGAGCACCGACCGCGCGCTGCTCGAGACGCGCGACCGCCAGGCCCGCGACCTCCTGGCCGAGAACCCGTGGTTGCGCGACGTCCAGTCCAGCCTCGAGGGCAGCGTGGCCGAACGCGTGTTCGAGATCTCGTCGGCCGCGCTCTCGGGCACGGGCCTGACGACGAGCGACGTGGCCGTGACCCTGCGCGCGTACAACGTCGGCGTCTCGGCCGGCAACCTGCGCGAGGACGGCGAGGAGACGCCGATCGTCGTCAAGGTCGACCCGCGCGCGGTCGCCGACGAGCAGACGCTCCTGTCGCTGCCCATCTTCGCGCCGGCGCTCGGCTCGTACCTGCCGCTCGGCGTGCTCGGGAGCTTCGAGCTGCGCGCCGCCCCCGTCTCGATCGACCGGGCCAACCAGGCGTACGTGTCGACGATCAGCGCCGACGTGGTCGAGGGCGCACCCGGGCAGTTCCAGGTGCGCAGCCAGGCGGAAGCGGCGTTCGCGGCCGCCGGCATCACCGACGAGCAGGTGCAGGTCACGGCCGGCATCGGGCCCGACCTGCTCGGCGACCTGGTGTTCTACGGCCCCATCGCGTTCGTGCTGGCGCTGCTGCTCAACTACCTGGTCATCGCCAGCCAGTTCAACAGCCTGCGGTACCCCCTTTACCTCCTGTTGACCGTCCCGCTGGCCCTGGTGGGCGCCGTCTGGTTGTTCTTCCTGACGAACAGCCCGCTCGACGTCATCAGCGTGCTGGGGGTCGTGATCCTCATCGGGTTGGTCACCAAGAACGCGATCCTGCTGCTCGACGTCGTGGTGGGTCAGCTCGGCGCGGGCGAGTCGCTGCGCGACGCGCTGGTGCGCGCCGGCCGTTTGCGCCTGCGCCCGATCCTCATGACGGCGCTCACGGTGGTCATCATCTCGGTGCCGCTGCTGCTCGGTCTCGGCGAAGGCAACGAGTTCCGTCGACCGCTCGGCCTGGTCATCCTGGGCGGGGTCGTCTCGTCGACCTTCCTCACGCTCTTCGTGGTGCCCGCCGCCTTCTACCGCTTCGAGCGCAAGCGTTACGCGCGCCTCGCGGCGAACGCGGACGCGGGCGCCGCCGACGACCGGGCGGAAGCCGGCCCGGCCGACGACCCCCGCGACGATGCGAACCGGCTCCCGGTCGGCACCTCCGCCTGAACGGGGTCGACGGACGGGCTCCCCCGCCCCCTCGCACGACGCCGCCCACCGGAACGCGACCGGTGGGCGCGCCCACCGGAACGTGCCCGGTGGGCGGCGTCGTGCCTCGCGCGGGCGCCGCTCAGCCGAGCAGCGGGGCGATCGTCAGGCTGACGATCGCCATGACGTTGATCAGGATGTTCATCGAAGGACCGGAGGTGTCCTTGAACGGGTCGCCGACGGTGTCGCCGACGACCGTGGCGGCGTGCACGGGCGAGCCCTTGCCGCCGTGGTTGCCCTTCTCGACGTACTTCTTGGCGTTGTCCCAAGCACCGCCCGAGTTCGCCATCATCAGCGCGAGCAGGACGCCCGAGGGCAACGCGCCGCCGAGCATGCCGCCGAGCGCCTCGGCGCCGAGGGTGAAGCCGACGAGCGGCGGCGCCCCGATCGCGATGACGGCCGGGAGGATCATCCGCTGCAGCGCGGCGGTGGCGGCGATGTCGACGCAGCGGGCCGTGTCGGGCTTCGCGGTGCCCTCGAGCAGCCCGGGGATCTCGCGGAACTGGCGCCGGATCTCGTTGATCATCGTGAACGCCGCCTGCCCGACCGCCGTCATCGTGATCGACGCGACCAGGAAGGGGATGGCGGCGCCGATGAGCAGGCCGACGAGCACCTGCGGGTTGGCCAGGCTGAGCTCGAAGTCGGGCAGCGTGAAGTGCAGCGTCTCGATGTACGCGGCGATGATCGTCAGGGCCGCGAGCGCCGCGGCGCCGATCGCGAAGCCCTTGCCGATGGCGGCGGTGGTGTTGCCCAGTTCGTCGAGCGAATCGGTGATCTCGCGGACGCCCTTGCCCAGACCGCCCATCTCGGCGATGCCGCCGGCGTTGTCGGCCACCGGCCCGTAGGCGTCGATCGCCATCGTGATGCCCACCGTGGCGAGCATGCCGACCGCCGCGATGCCCACCCCGTACAGGCCGGCGAACGAGCTGGCGACGAAGATGATCGCCCCGATGGTGAAGATCGGTAGGACGACCGATTCGAGGCCGATCGCGAGGCCCGCGATCATGACGGTCGCGGTGCCCGTCTCGCCGGCCTTGGCGATCCGCCGGACCGGGGGACCGGCGGTGTAGAACTCGGTCACCAGGCCGATGATGATGCCGCCGACCGAGCCGGCCACCACCGACCACCAGATGCCGACCGACACGTCGAGGTAGGCGACCACCGCGTACGAGGCGGCGATGAAGAGCAGGGCGGCGCCGATGGTGCCGGTGCGAAGCGCCGAGGCGGGCGAGCGCGCCGCGGACGCGCGCACGAGCCCGATGCCGCCGATCGAGCACAGCAGACCGACCGAGGCGAGTGCGAGCGGCAAGAACATCAGCTCGGCCTGGGAGCCGAGCGCCCCCAGCGTGGCCGCCCCCATGGTCGAGGCGATCGCGATCGTGGCGATCTGCGCCCCGCAGTACGACTCGAAGATGTCGGAACCCATGCCGGCGACGTCGCCGACGTTGTCGCCCACGTTGTCGGCGATGACGCCCGGGTTGCGCGGGTCGTCCTCGGGGATGCCGGCTTCGACCTTGCCGACCAGGTCGGCGCCGACGTCGGCGCTCTTCGTGAAGATGCCGCCGCCCACCCGGTAGAAGAGCGCCACCGCCGACGCACCGACCCCGAAGCCGTGGATCGCGTGCGCCGCTTCGGCGTTGCTGCCGAAGAGCAGGTAGAGGAAACCGAGTCCCATCAAACCGAGCGAGGCGACGAGCAGGCCCATCACCGAACCGCCGAAGAACGCCACCGACAGCGCCGCCGGCGCGCCGTGGTTCTGCGCCGCGGTCGTCGTGCGGACGTTGGCCTTGGTGGCGGAGTACATGCCGAAGAAGCCGGCCGCCGCCGACGCGACCGCGCCGACCGCGAAGGAGAGCGCCGTCATCCAGCCGAGCGCGAAGAACAGCAGCGCGCCCACGACGATGCCGAAGACGACGAGGATCGAGAGCTCGCGCCGCATGAAGGTCATGGCACCGAGGTGGATCTCGTCGGCGATCTCCTTGACCTTGGCTTCCCCCTCCGGATAGGCGAGCACGAGGCGGAAGACGTAGTAGGCGACCCCGAGCCCGAAGACCCCGAGCAAGAGCGGCATCCAAGCGCTGGCGACCATGAAACCTCCAGGGGCGTCGCCATCGTGCGCAGGGTCGAGGTCGACCGAGACCGTCAAGGTCCCTAGGCGCCGATGGCGGTCCGCGACGTGATGTCGACGGTTATACCGTGGCGCCCGCCCGTCGTGGGCAAGCCCTCAGGGCACGGCGACAAGGGACGAACGTCCCTGGAAGTCGGTTTCGGCGTGTTGGGCTGGGGGAACGGCGGGCGCGGTCGGCGTCACGACACCCAACGAGCAGCTTAGCGCTATCCACAGGCGGCTGTCGATGAAACGAGATGCATCTCGATCCGTGCCTTTGGCCTAGGATCGTAGACGAAAGGAGGTACGTGATCGATTCAAAAGAAGATCACTCCCTTTCGAACGACGTCCGCAGCCACTAGAGGCTCATGAGGGAACCGAGCGCCGCTATTTGACGCGATCCCGCCGAGCGAGATAAGGCATGCGGGCGTCGTCATGTGGTGTCTCAGCGTGCGGTTCAGGCAAGGTCATCGGGGTCGCCGTAGGCGGCCACCTGCGCGTCGAGCGCGCCGTACGCTTCGTAATCGACCAACTCGTACAATCGGCGCCGTGTCTGCATGTTCGCGACCAGGTCGCGCTGGTGCCCGTCGGCCGCCAGCCGTCGGAGACCGTCCTCCACCGCACCCATGGCGATCCGCAGCGTGGTGACCGGGTAGATGACGATACCGACCCCGCCCACGCCGGCCAGGTCCTGGAGATCGAACAGCGGGGTCTTGCCGAACTCGGTCATGTTGGCGAGCAGCGGCACGTCGAGCGCCGCCCCGAAGACCCGGTACTCGTCGAGCGTGGTGAGCGCCTCGGCGAACACGACGTCGGCGCCTGCCGCCACGTAGGCTTGCGCCCGCTCGACCGCCGCGTCCAGCCCCTCCACCGCGCGCGCGTCCGTCCGGGCGATGATGAGGAAGTCGGGATCGCGACGGGCGGCGACGGCGGCCGCCACCTTGCGCACCATGTCGGCGGTGGGGACGAGTCGCTTCCCCTCGAGGTGCCCGCACCGCTTCGGGTTGACCTGGTCCTCGAGGTGCATGCCGGCGAGCCCCGACCGCTCGAACTCCTGGACGGTACGCGCCACCGAGAGCGGCTCGCCGAAGCCGGTGTCGGCGTCGGCGATCGTGGGGAGCGCCGTGGCCCGCGCGATGCGCCCGGCCCGATCGGCGACCTCGGTGAGCGTCGTGAGGCCGACGTCGGGGTACCCCAGGTCGTTGGCGATCACGGCGCCGGACACGTACACGCCCTCGAAGGCGGCCTCGGCGACGGCGCGCGCCACGAGCGGCGAGAAGGCGCCCGGGAAGCGCAGCGTCTCGCCGGCCGCGAGCCGCGCCCGCAGCGCCCGCCGGATGGCGCCGTCGTCGCGCTCGACGAACAGCATCAGAAGATCCCGCGCGTGTCGCGCTCGGCGCGTGTCACGCTGCCGCGCGGCAGTGCGGGCACCAGGTCCCGCACCTCGTCGGGTGACAGGGTCGGGAGCCGTTCGATCAGGTCGAGGAAGCGCGCGCGCGCGCCCCCCTCGAGCCGGTCGGCGGTGAGGTCGTCGAGCTTGCTCACGTACTGGGGCCGGCGGAACGGCGCGGCGCCGCGGGCATGGGCGTGGGCGACCTCGAGCTCGTCGGCCAGGACCGTGCCGTCGTCGAGCGTGATCTCGATGCGTCCGCCGAACGCCTTCCGGTCGGGGTCGGGATCGTGGTACCGCGCGGTCCAGAGCGGGTCCTCGACGGTCGTGATCTTGCGCCACAGCGCCACCGTGTCGGGGCGCGCGGCGCGTTCGGGCAGGTAGCTGGTGACGTGGTGCCAGCGCCCGTCCTGGAGCGCCACGGCGAGGATGTAGGGGATCGAGTGGTCGAGCGTCTCGCGACTGGCGGCCGGATCGTACTTCTGCGGGTCGTTCGCCCCGCTGCCGATCACCGTGTGGGTGTGGTGGCTGGCGTGCACCGCCACCCGCTCGACGCGCTCCCAGGCGGGCACCCGCGTCCGCATCCGGAACGCCAGGTCGATGAGCGCCTGGGCCTGGTACTCGGCCGAGTGCTGCTTGGTGTAGGTCTCCAAGATCCGTCGCGGCGCCTCGCCGGGGTCAGGGAGTTCGACGCCGTACACGGCCTCGGGCCCACCGAGCATCCAGGCGATCACGGAATCCTCGCCCTCGTAGATCGGGCTCGGGCTCCGTTCGCCACGCATGGCGCGGTCGACGGCGACGACGGCCAGCAGCCCGGCGTAACCGGGGACGTACGCCTTCCACGACGAGATCTCGCCCTTCCGCGACTGGCGCGTCGTGAAGCCGGTGTGCACCGCCTGCTGGACGGCTTGGTAGACGACGTCGGTGGGCAACCGCAGCAGCGCGCCGATCCCCGCCACCGTCGCCGGCACCAGATGCGCCATGTGGTCCTTCTTGTGACGGTGCAGCGAGATCCCCTTCACCAGCGCCACCTGGACCTCGTACGCCACCGCCACCGCCCGCACCAGGTCGGCGCCGGAGCGGCCGAGCTGTTGCGCCACCGAGAGCACCGGTGGGATGTTGTCGCCCGGATGGGCGTAGTCGGCGGCCAGGAAGGTGTCGTGGAAGTCGAGCTCGCGCACGGCCGTCGCGTTCGCCCAGGCCGCCCACTCGGCGCCCACCGTCCCGTCGGCGGGCAGGCCGTAGAGGCTAGCGCCGCCGGGCCTCGGATGCGCCAGCGCCATGCTGCGCGCGTTGGCGACCGGGTCGCGGTCGATGGCGGCGAGGGCGACCGCCGCGTTGTCGATCAGCCGGTCGCCCACGGTGGCGACGACCTCGTCGTCGTCCAGCACGCGTTCGGTGCCTTCGGCGTCGGTGGCGAGCGCGGCGATCTTCCAGGCGAGCTGTGCCTCGCGTGCGAGCGGCACCCGCGACGGCACCACCCGGACCTCGTGGCGGGTCACGCCTCGCCTCCCGTCTCGTCCACCACCTGAGCGACGATCGGCGACCGGCGCTTCAGGACCAGCGGCAGCAGGAGCGACAGGCCCACGGCCACCCAGAGACCGATCGCCAGCGGCGAGCCGATCAGGATGCCCCAGTCGCCGTTGCTGAGCGAGAGCGCCTGACGGAACGTCTTCTCCATGAGGCCCCCCAGCACCACCGCCAGGATCACGGGCGCGAGCGGGAACGACTGCTTGCGCATCACGTAGCCGATGAGACCGAAGGCCGTCATCGCCAGCAGGTCGAACGACGAGGACGTCGCGGCGTACACCGAGATGTAAGCGATCACCACGACGCTCGGGATCAGGATCCAGCGCGGCACCAGCAGGATCCGCACGAACACGCCCACGAGCGGCAGGTTCAGCACCAGAAGCATGACGTTGCCGATGTACATCGACGCGACCAGACCCCAGAACAGGTCGGGGTTGCGCGAGAGGAAGAGCGGTCCGGGCGAGAGGTTGAGCGCCAGCAGCGCGCCCAGGATCACGGCCGTGGTGCCCGATCCCGGCACGCCGAGGGTGAGCAGCGGGATGAGCGCGCCGGAGACCGCGGCGTTGTTCGCCGCCTCGGGCGCCGCCACGCCACGGTGGTCGCCGGTGCCGAAGGTGCCGTGCCGGTCGACCAGCCGCTGCTCGACCGTGTAGGCCATGAAGGAGGCGATCGTGGCGCCTGCGCCGGGCAGCACGCCCACCAGGAAGCCGAGCACGCTCGAGCGCACCATCACCCAGATCGACGAGGTGAACTCCTTGGTCGTGATCATCACGCGCCCCATGGTGGCCATGGCGGCCTGGCCGCCGCGCGTCTGCTCGACCAACATGAACACCTCGGACACGGCGAACAGCCCGATCGTCACGACGACGAAGTCGAACCCGTCGTAGAGGCGCAGCTGGTTGAACGTGTAACGCGGCACGTTCGTCAGGTCGAGCCCGACGCTGGCGACGGCAAGGCCGAACCCGGTCGAGACGAGGCCCTTCACGAAGTGTTTGCCCGTGAGCGCCGACAGGGTGGTGAACGTGAACACCATGAGCGCGAAGTACTCCGCGGGTCCGAAGCGGATCGCCCATTGGGCCAGGATCGGCGCGAAGAACATCAGGCCGACGACCGACAGGGTGCCCCCTACGAACGAGGCGATGGCCGAGATGGCGAGCGCGGGTCCGCCGCGCCCCTGCTTGGCCATTTCGTAGCCGTCGAGCGCGGTCGCGACCGCGGACGCCGTGCCCGGGACGTTGAGCAAGATCGTGCTGATCGAGTTGCCGTACTGCGAGCCGTAGTAGATGCCGGCGAACAGGATGAGCATCGCCGTGGGGTCGAGGCCGAGCGCGAACGTGATGGGGATCAGGATGGCGATCCCGTTGATGGGGCCGATGCCGGGCAGCATGCCGATGATGGTGCCGACCAGCACGCCGAGGAAGGCCACGAGCACGTTGAGCGGTTGGAGCGCGGTCGCGAAACCGCCCATCAGCGAGGCGAAGACGTCCATCAGCCCAGCCACCGGTCGAACACGTCACCGGGGGGCAGGTACAGGTCGAGCGCCAGCGAGAACAGACCGTAGAGGGCCACGGTCGCGACGACGGCCGCCAGGAGCGCCCTGCCGGGCTGGGCGCCGAACACGAGCGCCAGGGCCGTGAACGCCACGATCGTGGCGATGAAGAACCCCAGCGGCTGCAGCATGAGCGCGTACGCGACGAAGGTCGCCAGCGCGATCAGGAGTGCCGGCCAGGTGTCGCGCGCCGGCCACACCGTGGTGTCCGACGTGCTCCTGAAGAGGAGATAGAGCGCCAGCGGCGCGAGGAAGATAGCGATACCGAGGGGGAACGCGCGGGAGCCGACGGGGTCGGAGAAGAAGCTCGACTCGATGCCCCAGGCGACGAACCCGTACCAGACGACGAGGACGAACAGGAAGATCCCGGTGAGCCGGTCGGACATGGGTGGCCTTTCGCCGAGCGCCGGCCGGGCGGGAGCGAACCCGCCCGGCACCGCCGTAGGGATCAGTTCGCGCCGATCTCCGTCAGGAGCTCGACGATGTCGTCGACCTGGTTCTTCGCGAAGGCTTCCATGTCCTCGCCGAAGCGACGGAAGTCCTCGATGCCGTTCTGCAGGCGCAGCGCCTCCCACTCGGGCGAATCGGCCATCGTGCGGAACGCCTCGACCCACCAATCGTAGGCCTCGTCGCTCACGCCCTGCGGCATGTAGAAGCCACGCCAGTTGGCGCCGACCACGTCGTAGCCGAGCTCCTGGGCCGTGGGCACCTCGGGCAGGTTGGCCAGGCGCTCGTCGGCGAGGGCCACCAGTACCCGCAGGTTGCCCGCCTCGACCTGCGGCAGGACCTCGGAGATGTCACCGGTGAACAGGTCGGCGCGTCCGGCGACGACCTCGATCACGGCGGCGCCGCCCGACTCGAAGGTGGTGTACCGGATGGCGCGGACGGGGATCCCGGCCGCGTCCGCGAGCAGGAGCACCTTGAGGTGATCCCAGCCACCGACGGCGCTGCCGCCCACGACCGAGACCGAGGTCGGGTCCTCGCGCATGGCGTCGAGCACGTCCTCGATCGACGTGAACTCGCTGTCGGGGGAGACCGCGAGGACGCCGTAGTCGGCGCCGAGGGACGCCACCCAGCGGACGTCGTCCACCGAGAAGCCGGCGAACTCACCGGACGCGATGCGGCTCGTGGTCGCCGTCGAGGCGGCCACGATCAGGTTCTCGTTGCCCTCCTCGTTCGCCACCACCGTGGCGAAGGCGACCCCGCCGCCGCCGCCCGTGACGTTCTGGGTCTGGATGCTGCCGGGCACCAGGCCGATCTGGACGAGGACGTTGGCCATCTGGCGGCACGTGAAGTCCCAGCCGCCGCCGGCGCCCGCCGGCGCGATGCACTCGACGTTACGGGGTTGGAACTGCGCGAGACCGAAGCCGAGCGCGAGGGTGACGGTCAGGGCCGCCAAGATTCGAAGCGTGCGCGTCATGGAACCTCCAAGGGGGCGAGCCGATGCAGCCGCGGCGCGCCGAGGGGACGTGGTTCGTCGGGGCGACGACCAGCCGAGGGGATCCGGCGCAGGCTCGCACGCCATCCCCGTCCGGAGAACGCCGAACGTCCCGACGCCCCTGCGTCCCGCAGGGTTCCCCCTCGGGACGAGCGCGCTCGGTTCGTTCGATCGTCCGCAGTGTACAGAGCGGCACCGGCGTCCGCAACGCCGACCACCGGTCCCGAGGCGCGTCAGACGTCGAAGGTCGCACTCCCCTGCGTCGTCAGCCGCAGGGGCACCTCGCGCAGATCGGACAGCGCCGCGCGCACGGCGTCGTGCTCGTCGCCGGGGCAGCACACGAGCACGAAGCCGCTGATCTTGCCGCCCGGCAGTTGGGGCGCCGCGCCCGTGGCCCGCACGCGGGCGGTGACGTCCCGGACGTAATCGTCGACGAAGTGGCCCGGCAGGCGTTCCTTGAGGCGCTGCTTCTCGCCGATGCACCAGGCGACGCGCGGGAGGTCGCCCGCCTCCAGCGCCACCTCGAGCTCGCCCGCCAACGTCTTGAGGTCGTGCAGCACGGGCAGGGCTTCGTCGAAGTGGCTCGACAGGAGATCGAGCGAAGGTTTCGTGCGCGCCTGCCGGCCGCTCGCGAACAGGAGCAGCGAGCGCTCGAAGGCTGCGCGCGCCGCCGGCGCTTGCGCGATCTCGTGGGCGTGCACGGTCGGCCCGTCGTAGGTGAGCCGCAGCAAGCCGCCGCGCGCGCAGACGTTGGGGTCGTGGTACCCCGACGCGCCCTGCAACACGTCCACCTCGATGTGCGCCGCTTCGGCACCCAGCTCGGCGGCGGTGGGGCGCTCGCCACGCCACGCCCGCAAGGCGTGGAGCAGCGAAACGGTCACCGCACCCGACGTCCCCAGCCCGCTCTGACCCGCCACGTCGACCCAGGCCGCGACGCGGACGGGCGGATGGGCAGGGTCGACGGACCGCAGCGCCTCGCGCACCAGTTCGTGGCGCAGGTCGTCGAGTCGGCGGCCGGTCTCGACGCCGGCCTCGACGTGGACCTCGAAGCGTTCGTCGAGCGCCGGGAGGACCGTCACGCGCGCGGCCAGGTCGATCGTGGTGCTCACGGTGCGCCCACCGAAACGGTCGGCGTACGCGGCGAGGTCGGTGAGTCCGCCCCCCAGCGGCAGGCGCAGGGGCGTGCGCGCGAGGATCACGACGCCTCGTCGGCGAGCGCGAGCACCCGCGCCACGACCGAGCGCACGTTGGCTTCGGGGGTGGGCAGCGTGCCGCCCAGGTGGATCCAGTCGTCGGTCTCGACGAAACCGACCTCGGCCCCGTCGTCGAGCGCGCGCTGCAGGTTGGGCAGCAGACGAACCTCGCCGTCGTCGGCGGTCACCTCGGTGAGGCGGGCCAGCACCCCGGGTGCGAGCTTCCACAGGCCCACGTCGTAGCGGTCGTCGTCCCCGTGCCACACCCGTCGCAGCTGGCCGCCCTGCACGGTGGCGCGGAGCGCGTCCGCCTCGCCGGGGTCGCCGGGACCGAGCGTGACGACGTTGGGGGCCGGATGCGTGGCGAGCGCGGCGACGGTGGCCGTTCGCGGCAGCGCGTCCGCGGTCCAGGCGAGGACGGGCGCCGTGGGTCGCAGCGCCTGCGCCGCCAACCACAGCGCCTGACCCGTCCCCAGCGGGACGGGTTGGTCGACGTAGGTGACGTCCAGACCCTCGTACGCGGCGCCGAAGTAGGCCCGCAGCTGCTCGGCGTGGTGGCCGACCACGAACGCCAGGCGATCCTCTCCCGGTCGGGCCGCTCCGCTGGCGAGCACCTGCGCCAAGGCGTGCTCCACGAACGGGCGCAGGCCCACGGGGTACATACATTTCTGCAGGTAGCTGCCGAGCCGTCCGAAGCGGACGCCCCGGCCGGCGGCGAGGCAGATCAGGTCCATCGCGGCGACGCTAGCATCCCGCCCGCGGGCCCCGTCGGCCCTCGCCGCCACGGTCGTCAGGCGGATGGGGCGTCGTCCTCGCGGGGGCGTGCGCCCCACGAGCGCAGGCCCGCGTCGAGCACGTGCACGAGCGCCGCGAGCGAACGGTCGACGTCCTCCGGCCGAGCGAACCCGCCCTCCCCCTCCAGGACCGCGAACCCGTGGATGGCCGAGCGGAGGATGCGCGCCGCGTGCACGGCGTCGGTCCCCTCGAGGTCGTACCCGCGCAGGACCGCGAACAACAGCGCGACCAGAGCCTCGGCGGCCTCTTGCGTGGACTCGGGGTCCTCTGGGCGCAGGGCCACGGTGAACGCCAGCAGGCCGGGACGCCGCCGACCGAAGTCGCGCAGGCCGTGCACCAGGCCGGCGAGGGCGTCTCGGCCGGCGCGACCGACCGTGGCCTCGGTCATCACGGCGTGCAGCTCGACGGCCGCGCGCTCGCGCAGGGCGGAGCGCAGCGCCGGCAAACCGTCGACGTGGTGGTAGAGCGACGGGACCCGCACGCCCAGCGCGGCGGCCACGGCGGCGAGCGACAGTGACGCCGCCCCGTCGCGGTCGACGACGTCGGCCGCCGCGTCCACGATCCGGGCCCGATCCAGGCGAGCCTTAGCCACGGGCAGCCGCCCGCTCCACCGCGTCCGTGTCGAAGGCCAGCACACGAGCCGCCATCGCCTCGGGCACCTCGAGGTGCGGGTAGTGGCCGACGCCGGCGACGACCTCCGCCTCGCCGTGCAACGCCGCCGCCACCTCCTCGGCCTCGGCCGTGGGGTTCGGGAAATCGGGGTCGCGGCTGCCCATCAGGACGAGGGCGGGCACGTTGACGTCCTTCAAGCGCGCCTCGATGGCGGCGTCGCTGCGCTGGAGCATCGCGCTCAGAGCGGCGAAGCGGCCCGGCTCGCTCAGGTTCGCGCGGAGACGGGCGCGGTGCTCGGCGTGGTCGGGCGGTGTGCCGGCCTTGAACAAGCCGGCGTAGAAAGCGTCCCAAGCCCGCACGCGCCAGGGGCCGGTGAACATGAGCGCCATCGCCCACCGTAGGTACGAGGGCGTGGGGTGATCGCGCACGAAGGGGCCGGTCAAGACGAGCCCGCGCACGAGATCGGGCCGCTCGGCGGCCGCCCAGACCGAGGGGCCCGCCCCGTAGGAGTTGCCGATCACGAGCGCGGGTCCCTCCAGGGTCTCGATCAGGGCGATCAGGTCCCCGCCCATGGCGGCGGCGTCGTAGGCGTCCCAGCCGGTGCTCGACTCGCCGTGCCCGCGCAGGTCGACGGTGGCGACGCGGAGGCCGCCGGCGACGAGCCGCGGTGCCAGCTGCCGATAGGCCTGGCGCAGCTCGCCCAGGCCGGGCACCAGCACCACGAGAGGGCCCTCGCCCTGGACGTCGTAGGCCAGCGTGCCGTGTGGGCGGGCGAGGGTGCGGGTGGCGGGCGGGGTGTTCCGGATCGAATCGCTGGTGGTCATGAGCGTCTCCTAACGGCATGTCACTTCTGCCTAACACCGTTAGGCTACAGGTCCATCGACGATCTGTCAACCGGGAGCGACCTCCCCCGCCGACCAGGCCCGGAGGTCGGCGAGCGACGCTTCGTAGGCGGTGCGTGCGACGGCTGTCAGCGGCGCCCCGACGTCGAAGCGGCGCGCCGGCAACGACAACGCGTACCCGGCGGGCGCGTGCCCATCGAGCGCGGCCGCGAGCGCCAGCAGCCGCGGCGGGTCCAGCGTGTGGCTCGTGGCGTCCGGGGCCACGGCGTCGGCGCCCGCCACAGCTGCCCACGTCGGCACCGTGAGGTCGGGGTCGGCAGACGCGTCGACGAACACGACCACGGCGACGCGCGCCAGGTCGACCACGAGCTCCGGCGTGAGACCGCGCACGGCGCGCGCCGACACGCCGGCCGGCGCCGTGGCTTCGAACGCTTCGGCGACGAGCGGTCCCAGCGCGTCGTCGCCGCGCAGGTCGTTGCCGATGCCGAGCACCAGCGCCCGCTGGCCCCGACGCAGTGCCGGCGGACGTGCGCCGAGCGGGCCGCTTCGCGTGGCCCCCTCGGCGCCCGCACCTTCGTTCACCCCCGCACCACCTCGCGCAGCAGGCGGCCCTCGGCGTCGACGACGTCGACCACCAACGGCATGGTGCCCACCGCGTGCGTCGAACACGACAGGCACGGGTCGTAGGCGCGGATGCCCGCCTCGATCCGGTTGAGCACCCCCTCGGGCACGTCGGGCCCGCGCACGAACGCCCGCGCGATCTGCCCGATCGTCTTGTTCATGGCCAGGTTGTTGTGCCCGGTGGCGATGATCATCGTCACCCCGATGATGGCGCCGTCGTCGTCGACCCGGTAGTCGTGGACGAGGGTGCCGCGCGGCGCTTCGCTCGCGCCCACGCCGCGGGCACGGTTGATGCCCGCTTCGGCGCGCAGCGGACCTGTGTCGAGGTCGGGCTCGCCCAGGGCGTCGCCGATCCGCTCGAGCGCCGCCATCATCTCCACGAGGCGCGCGCCGTGGTAGTGGAACGAGCCGCTCGCGATCCGTCCCGCACGCGCCCGGAAGGCCTCCAGCGCCACGTCGGCTTCGGGCGTGCCCATCCGCTCGCACAGGTTCAGGCGCGCCAAGGGACCCACCCGATAGAGGCCGGGCGCCGACACGTCGACGTGCGCGTCGCCCTGTCGTTCCCGGTGGTAGGGCGACTTGAGGTAGGTGTCGGCGTCGGCCGTCTCGCCGATCGCCTCGGCGTAGCGCTCGACGGGCAGGTCCTCGCCCACGCGTGCGCCCTCCGCGTCGATGAAACGCAGGTCGCCGTCGTGGTGCTCCCAGAGCCCATCGGGGTCGACCAAGCCCATGAACAGGCTGTCGAAGTCGCCGAAGGCGGCGACCTCGTCGGGATGGGCGGCACAGATCTCGTCGTAGCGGTCGAGGGCCCAACGCACGTCGTCGAGTACGGTCGGCAGTTCCTCCAGCGCGCGCGTCCGGCCGAAGGCGTCGATGCCGTTGCGGACGCCACCCGGTACCGCCCAGGCGGGGTGGATCTTGCGACCGCCGAGCGCCTCGATCAACTCCTGGCCGTACCGACGCAGCCGCACGCCGCGGCGCATCACGTCGGGTTGGTCGCGCATGAGGGCGAAGGCGTGGCGTTTCGCGGGGTCGGCGTCGAACCCGAGCAACAGGTCGGGGGCGCTGAGGTGGAAGAACGAGAGCGCGTGCGATTGCAGGATCTGGCCTAGGTTCATCAGGCGCCGCAAGCGGCGCGCCGCCGGCGGCGGCTCGACGGCCAGGATCGCGTCACCGGCCTTGGCGGAGGTGAGGACGTGGGAGACCGGACAGATCCCGCACGTCCGCGCCGTCAGCGCCGGCATCTCGAACACGGAGCGCCCGCGGCAGAAGGCCTCGAAGCCGCGGAACTCGGTCACGTGGAAACGCGCGTCGTCGACGAGGCCGTCGTCGTCCAGGCGCAGGGTGATCTTGGCGTGACCCTCGATGCGGGTCACAGGATCGATGAGGATGCGGCGGGTCATGGCGACCTCCTAGCCGAACCGTCGCTCGGCGAGCGGCAGGTCGGGGGCCTCGCCACGCAAGACCGCTTCGACGGCGAGTTGGATGCGGCGGGCGGAGGGCGGACAGCCGGGCAGGTAAGCGTCGACCGTCACGACCTCGTGGACCGCGAGCACGCGCGGCAGCAGCGCCGGTACGACGTCGGCGTCGGCGGCGCCGGGAACCCCACCGGCGGCGCCGAGAACCCCACCGGCAGCGCCGGGAACGCGCACCGGCAGCGCCGGGAACGGCACCGGCGGCGCCGGGACGCACCATCGGCGGCTCGACGACCGGGCAGCGCGACGCCCGGGTACTGGCCCAGGAGCCGGCCGGCCGCCTCGCGGTAGGCCTCCGCGACGAGCGCGCCAGGATCGCCGAGCTCGTTGCGGAGCGCGGTGACGTTGCCGTGCGTGGCGCAGTCGCCGAAGGCGATCAGGGTACGGCTGCGGCGACGCACCTCGTGCAGCAGCTCGAGGTTGTCGGCGTTGGCGACCGCGCCCTCGACGAGCACCACGTCGACGTCCTCCGGGAACTCCTTGACGTCGGCGAGCGGCGAGTAGACCAGGTCGACGGCGTCGGCGAGCGCGAAGAGCGCTTCGTCGAGGTCCAGCAGCGACATGTGGCAGCCGGAGCAGCCGGCCAACCAGACGGTGGCGAGACGGGCGCGGCTCACGACGTCCCCGCCAGCGCGGCGCGGCGCCGGCGTTCGGCGAGGTCGGGCACCAGCGTGCGGTCCACGCGCCGCTCGCCCACCGAGGTGCCCTTGGTGAACAGGGCTCCGGTGGGGCAGGCGCTCACGCACTTGCCGCACGACGTGCACGTCAGCGAGTCGCCCCAGGGTTCACCGAGATCGGCGACCAGGTGCGCGTCGCGTCCACGGCCGGCCACGCCCCACGTGAAGGCGCCCTCGACCTCGGCGCAGGTACGCACGCAGCGCGTGCACAAGACGCAGCGGTTCGGGTCGTAGCCGAAGCGCGGGTGGGACAGGTCGAGCTCGGTGCGCACTGCCGGCGGCTTGAAGGCGGCGTGGTCGACACCGTACTCGGCGGCGAGTTCCTGCAGCTCGCAGGCGCCGCTGGCCACGCAGACGCTGCAGAGGTGGCGCCCTTCGGCGAAGAGCATCTCGAGCAGCACCTTGCGGTGCGCGCGGAGACGTGTGCTGGTGGTGCGGACCTCCATGGCCTCGACGGCCGGTGTGGCGCACGCGGGTCGCGGCCGCACCGAGCCGACGATCTCGACCATGCACAGGCGACACGCGCCGTGCACCGAGAGCCCGTCGAGCTGGCACAGACCCGGGACGCGGATGCCGGCGCGCGCCGCGGCGCCCATGATGGTCTCTCCGACCTCGGCCTGGACGTCGACGCCGTCGATCGTCACGCTGATGCTGGCCACGTCGCCTCCCCTTCGGACGCAGACGCAGTCTGCGCGGACGCAGACGGAGTCTGCACGGATGCAGACGGAGTCTGCACGCCCACCAACGCCTCGTACTCGTCACGGAAGTACGCGAGCGTGCTGAGCACCGGGTTCGGGGCGGTCTGACCGAGCCCGCACAAACTGGTGGTGCGCACGACCTCGCACAGCGCCTCGAGCCGCGCGAGCGTCGCCGCGTCGCCGCGTCCCTGACAGATGTCGTCGAGCAAGCCGTGCATCTCGAAGGTGCCCGCGCGACACGGCAGGCACTTGCCGCAACTCTCGTCCATGCAGAAGCGCATGAAGAAGCGCGCCACCTCCGGCATGTTCACGTCGTCGTCCATGACGATCAGTCCGCCGGAGCCCATGATCGAGCCGAGCGCCTGCAGGCTCTGGTAGTCCATCGAGGCGTCGAGATGTGCAGCCGGGATGCAACCGCCGCTCGGGCCGCCGGTCTGGGCGGCCTTGAAGGTCTTGCCGCTGGGCACGCCGCCGCCGATCTCCTCGATGATGGTCCGCAGCGGGATCCCCATGGGGACCTCGATGAGCCCCGTCCGCTCGAGCTTGCCCGCGAGCGCGAACACCTTGGTGCCCTTGCTCGAGTCGGTGCCGATCGACGCGAACCAGGCGGCGCCGCGACGCAGGATCGTCGGCACGTTGGCGAGCGTCTCGACGTTGTTGATCATGCTGGGTCGGCCCCACAGACCGCGCTCGGTCGGGTACGGGGGACGCAGCACGGGTGTGCCGCGACCGCCCATGATCGACGCCATGAGCGCCGTCTCCTCGCCGCACACGAAGGCGCCCGCACCGATGCGCAGTTCGACGTCGAAGTCGAAGTCGAGCCCGAAGATGCCCTTGCCGAGCAGCTTGTGCCGGCGCGCCTGACGGATCGCCGCCTCCAGGCGTCGGACGGCGACCGGGTACTCCGCGCGCACGTAGAGGTAGCCGCGGCGCGCGCCGGTGGCGTAGGCCGAGATCGCCAACCCCTCGAGCACACGGTGCGGGTCGTCCTCCATCACCGTTCGGTCCATGTACGCGCCCGGGTCGCCCTCGTCGCCGTTGGCGATGACCGTCTTGCCGTCGCCGGGCGCTTCGGCCAGCAGCTTCCACTTGCTGCCGGTGGGATACCCCCCGCCGCCGCGGCCGCGCAGACCGCTACGGCGGATCTCCTCGACCACCTCGCCCGGCGTCATCTCCGTCACGGCGCGCTCGAGCGCGCGGTAGCCGCTGCGGGCGACGTACGACCTCGATGCGGTTGGGGTCCATCTCGCCCATGTTCTCGAGCACGACGCGCGTCTGGAGGGCGAAGAACGGGTCGCGGAACGAGATGCGGCCCTCGGGCACCGGCTTGCCGCCGACCACGTGGCTCTCGGCCACCCGCTGCGCCGCGGCGGCGTCGACGTTCGCGTACAGCACGTCCTCGGAACCGCGGGTGCGCACCTTCACGAGCGGGCCGTGGCTGCACATGCCCATGCAGCCCGTCGGCACGACGCGCACGTCGGTCTCGAGCCCTTGTTCCTGGACGACGGTCTCGATCGCCTCGCGGGCCGCGTCGGCTCCGGCCGCCAGGCAGGCGGTGCTGCCGCAGCAGTAGACGTGCGTGCGGAAGGCGCCTTGGGCGGCCAGTTCGCGATCGGCGAGCTCGTGCAGGTCGACGACGCTCATGCCGCACCGCCGGTCGGCACCGCGACGGCGAGCAGCGCGTCGACGACGCCCTTCGGCGTCGCCTTGCCGAGCAGCCGACCGTCCACCAGGGCGACCGGCGCCATCCCGCAGCTGCCCAGGCAGCGGGCCTCGAGGAGCGTCAAGGCGCCGTCCGACCGCGTCCCGCCGAGCGGCACGCCGAAGTCGTCGGCCACGGCCGCGACGAGGTCGTCGGCCCCCTTCACGAAGCAGGCGGTTCCCGTGCAGACCGTGCAGGTGTGGTCGCCGGGAGGCGTGAAGCGGAACAGGTGGTAGAAGGTCGCCACGCCCAGCACCTTGCTCGGCGGCAGACCGAGCTCGTGGGCGAGATGGGCCAAGACGGGCTTCGACAGGTGACCGTAGATGTCCTGCGCGGCGTGGAGCACGTCGATGAGCGCGTCGCCGCGGTAGCGCACCTTCTTGAGTTGCGTGGCGAGGAGCGCGCGCGCGGGTCGGCGTCGCCGTCGCACGGCGGCGCCGCCGCCCGCGGCCAGCGCCCGAGGGTCCGCCGTCGACCCGGCGCGGTCCGGGCTGAAACCGCCGCCCGTTCGGAACGGGCCCGCGCGCTGCCCGCGGTGTCGCTGCTGGTCACGATGCCGCCTCTCGGCCTGGCTGGCCCTCGCGCGCGCAGCGGGTCCGGTCCGTTCTCGGGCCACTCCCGAGGAGCGGGTGCGGGGACGCCTCGAAGGGCGCGCGCCGACCCCCATCGTGGCTCGGTCGGACGGCCCTCGACGAGGGTAGAACGTCCTCAGGGACGCTTAGGAAGCGCCTTGGTCGCCTCCGCGCGGAGCTGTCGCTCGAGCTCGGCCACGCGCGCCTCGAGGGCGGCCAGACGCGGCCTCGAGTCCCGTCGGCCGCGCCGACACGCGCCGCCGCCCCCGCCCCGATGCCGGCCGCCCGTGGCAGCCCTGGTCGGCCCCGGCCTCGTCGTCCGAACGTGCCCCCGCCGCCGCCGCGCCCGTGCCGCGCACGCGCGGCTGCAGACGCGTCTCGTCATGACCGAGCGTGTGGGTCCAGCGATCCTGGCTCTGGCCCGGCGCGCGGCCGAGGTCGCGCACGAGTGGGGCGGGCCGCGCGGCCATGGCGGCAGCGCGTGGCGACGTCGGCGACGTCGGGAAGGCGACGTACCGCTCCGTCCGCGAGCGCAGCTCGCCGGGCGTCTGGGCGCCGCGCAGCATGAGCACCGACAAGAGCGCCAACTCGCGCGCGTCGGCGGGGAGCGCCTCGGCCAGCCGGTGACGGTGCTTGGGCACCCGGTCGGCCACGCCCTGCACGGTGGCCACCAGCCCGCGGTCGCGCAACCGCTGGAGCGCCTCCTGGACCTCCTGGAGATGGAGATCGGTGACGGGGTCGCGGCTGGTGCGCTGGTTGCAGGCCGTGACGCAGGCGCCGATCGAGAGCGGGTAGGCCTCCGGTGTCGTGCGTTCCTTCTCGATGAGGGCGCCCAACACGCGCACCTCGGCGTCGGAAAGCGGCATGACGCCCAGGATAGTGCATGCCGGTGCGGCCGCCGCGCCGGGGGCATCTGGGACACGCTGCCCCGCCCCCATCGCCTAACCTGAGCCCAATCGAGATCGGAGGACCGCACATGAAAGGCTCCGTGACGGTCGATGCGTCGCTCTGCAAGGGGTGCGCACTATGCGTCCCCGTGTGCCCCAAGGGGCTGTTGCGACTCGCCGACACGCGCTTCAACGCCCGGGGTGTCCACCCCGTCGAACTCGTCGACCCCAACGACGCCTGCACCGGTTGCGAGCTGTGCGCGACCGTGTGCCCCGAAGCCGCGCTCACCGTGTACCGCGCCGTGAAGGCCTGAGGAGGCGTCGATGGCCATCGAACTGCTCAAGGGCAACGTCGCCTTCGCCGAGGCGGCCGTGCGGGCCGGCTGCGAGGCTTACTTCGGGTACCCCATCACGCCGCAGACGGAGGCGCTCGAGCACATGGCGTCGCGCATGCCCGAGCTCGGTCGGACGTTCGTCCAGGCCGAGAGCGAGATCGCGGCGATCCACATGGTCTACGGCGCTGCGGCCGCCGGCGTGCGGGCCATGACGTCGTCGTCGAGCCCCGGTGTCAGCCTGATGATGGAGGGGCTGTCGTACATGGCGGGCTCCGAGGTGCCGGCGG
>CAVSJH010000004.1:282500-718141 GCA_963728245.1 uncultured Trueperaceae bacterium | reverse complement strand
GCGGTGACCACCGACGTGGAGCGCGGGGGCGAGCCGGTGGTGGGATGCGGCTTCAACTCCAACGGTCGCTACGCCCAAGGCTGTCTGCTACGCGAGCGCATCCTGCCGCGCCTGCTCGAAGCCGAGCCGACCGAGCTGCTGAACGACGCGGGCGACAACCTCGACCCCTTCCGCATCTGGGATCACATGATGCGCAACGAGAAGCCCGGCGAGCACGGTGAGCGCTCGGTCGCCGTCGGCGTGGTCGATATGGCCGTGTGGGACGCCGTCGCGAAGATCGAGGGCAAGCCGCTCCACCGTCTGCTCGCCGATCGCTACCGGGGCGGCGAGGCCGACGAGAAGGTGTTCGTGTACGCCGCCGGCGGTTACTACTACCCGGGCAAAGACCTCGAGCGAGCCGCAGGACGAGATGCGCTCCTACCTCGAACTGGGCTACCGCGTCGTCAAGATGAAGATCGGTGGCGCCAGCCTGGCGGACGACCTCGCCCGGATCGAAGCGGTGCTCGAGGTGGTCGGCGACGGGGACCGTTTGGCGGTGGACGCCAACGGCCGGTTCGACCTGAACACCGCGCTCGCGTACGCGCGCGCGCTCGAACCCTTCGGGCTGCGCTGGTTCGAGGAGGCCGGCGATCCCCTCGACTACGCACTGCAGGCCGAGTTCAGCCGCCAGTACGACAGTGCCATGGCGACGGGCGAGAACCTCTTCTCGATGCAGGACGCCCGCAACCTCCTTCGCTACGCCGACCTGCGACCCGACCGCGACGTCCTGCAGATGGACCCGGTCCTCTCGTACGGCTTGGTCGAGTACCTCAGGACGCTCGACGCGCTCCGTACCCTCGGCTGGTCGCCACGACGCTGCATCCCGCACGGCGGCCACCAGTTCGCGCTCTCGATCGCCGCGGGTCTGGGGCTCGGCGGCAACGAGTCGTACCCGCACGTGTTCAAGCCCTTCGGTGGGTTCGCCGACTCGACGCCCGTGCGGGGCGGCTTCGTGGGCCTGCCCGACGTCCCAGGCGTCGGTTTCGAGGACAAGCAGGCGTTGTTCGAGACGTTCCGGGCGTCCTTCGCAGCGTCCTGAGAGCGTGTGCGAGCGCATCGGTCGGTCTCCCGGGCTGCCGGTCCGATGCGGTCGTCACACCGTTCCGGCGGTGGTTGAATGAGCCCGACGCCGGCGCCCGCTTCGAGGGGCACGGCCCGGGGGCCCCGTGATGACCGAGCACAACGGTGCGATGATGCAGTACTTCCACTGGTACACGCCCGCCGACGGTTCGCTCTGGAACCGGCTGGCGCGCGAGGCGCCGGCGTTGGCGGCCGCGGGCTTCACGTCGGTGGGCTGCCGCCCGCCTACAAGGGTGCGGCCGGTGGGTACGACACCGGGTACGGCGTGTACGACCTCTTCGACCTGGGCGAGTTCGACCAGAAGGGTTCGACGCGCACGAAGTACGGCACGCGCGACGAGTACCTGGCCGCGATCGGGGCTGCCCAGGCGGCCGGCATCCGCGTCTACGCCGACATCGTCTTCAACCACAAGATGGGGGGCGACCACGAGGAGTCGATCCGCGCCACGCCGTTCGACCCCCAGGACCGGAACCGGCCCGTGGGCGATCCAAGGACCATCGAAGCGTGGACCCACTTCACGTTCCCGGGCCGAGGCGAGCGCTACTCGACGCTGCAGTGGCACTGGTGGCACTTCAACGCCGTCGAGACCGAGGTCGATGGCGAGCACGCCGTCTACCTGTTCGAAGGGAAGCGCTTCCAGGAGGCCGTCGACCTGGAGAAGGGCAACTACGACTACCTCATGGGCTGCAACCTCGACCTCGAGAACGAGGACGTGCGCGAGGAGCTCCATCACTGGGGTCGCTGGTTGCTCGACACGACGGGCATCGACGGGTTCCGCTTCGACGCCGTCAAGCACGTGAAGGCCGACTTCTTCCTCGACTGGTTGCACCGGTTGCGCGTGCACGCGGGTCGCGACCTGTTCGCCGTCGGCGAGTACTGGTCGGGGGTCGGCGCCGCGCTCGACCACTTCATCGAGACGACCGAGCGGAACCTGATGCTCTTCGACACCAGCCTCCACCACACGTTCGCGGCGGCCAGTCGGGGCGGTCCCGACTTCGACCTCCGCACCGTGTTCGACGGCAGCCTGGTGCAACGCGACCCGGCGTCGGCGGTCACCCTCGTGAGCAACCACGACACCCAACCGCTCCAGGCGCTCGAGTCCCCGGTCGAAGCCTGGTTCAAGCCGCTGGCGTACGCCTTGATCCTGTTGCGCCGGGGCGGTTACCCCTGCGTGTTCGGGCCCGACTACGAGGGTGCCGAGTACGAGGACGTCGGCGACGACGGCCAGCGGCACCAGGTCGTGCTCCACAGCCATCGCTGGCTGATCGACCGGTTCTTGCGGGCGCGCCGCGATCACGCGTACGGCGACCAGTACGACTACTTCGACCACGCGAACTGCGTCGGCTGGACCCGCTTGGGCAACGCGGAGCATCCGGGCGGTCTGGCCGTGGTGCTCAGCAACGGCGCCGACGGCGTCAAGCACATGGAGGTCGGCGCGGCGAACGCCACGTTCGTCGACCTGACCGAGCACGTCGCCGAGCCCGTCACGACGGACGACGCGGGGTGGGGGGCGTTCCGGTGCATGGGCGGATCGGTGTCGGTCTGGGTGCCGGCGCCGACGGAGCCGTGACGGGAGACATCGATCCCCGGGCGTGCGCCGAGGCGACGCCGCGGGTCGGTGTCGGTGTCCTGGTGCTGCGCGAGGGCCGAGTCCTGCTGGGACTGCGCCACGGCTCGCACGGCGCCGGCACCTGGGCGCCGCCCGGCGGCCACCTCGAGTTCGGCGAGGACGTGGACGACTGTGCTCGACGCGAGGTGGCGGAGGAGACCGGCCTGGTGATCGAGGCCGTGAAGTCCGGGCCGTACGTGAACGACGTCTTCGAAGCGGAGCGCCGGCACTACGTCACGCTCTTCGTGGTCGCCCCCCACGCCTCCGGCGAGCCCGAGCGGCTCGAGCCGGGCGCGTGCCTCCGGTGGGCGTGGTTCGCGTGGGACGCCTTGCCCGATCCGCTGTTCGCGCCCTTGCGGACGCTGTTGGACACGGGGTACGTGCCCGACGACGCGGTGGGCTGAGTCGGAGCGAGCGGGCGGCGGCCCCGCACACGCGCCCCGCCGCTCGGAGCGGGTACATTGCGCGATGTGCACCTGCGCATCTCGCACGTCACCCGCTACGGGTACGAGGAACCGGCCCACGACTCCTTCAACGAGCTGTGCTTGCGCCCGAACGACGACTTCCGGCAGACGCTCCACGCCTTCACGCTCGTCGTGGAGCCCCGCGTCGAGCTCCGGAGCCATCGCGACCCGGCCGGCAACCTGATCCACCACTTCCACGTCCCGGATCCGCACCGCGAGCTCTCGATCGAGACGACCTCGGTGGTCGAGACGTACCCGGTGCCGGTGCCGGTCGAAGTCTCGGCGTCGGTGCTGCCCGGTCTCCGATCGCGCTTCTTCGAGTACCTGGCGCCCACCGCTCGGGTGCCGCTCGACCGCGACTGGCACGGCGCCTTGGGGGCGACGCGGCTCGTACCGGAGGCCGACGTGGTCGCGTACGCCCACGGTCTCACGGTCTACTTGCGCGAACGGTTCTTCTACGCGCCGAACGTGACGCTGGTCGACACCCCGTTGGCCGACTTCGTCGCGTCCGGCGCAGGGGTCTGCCAGGACTACGCCCACGCGATGCTGGCGCTCTGCCGTCAAGCGGGCATTCCCGCGCGTTACGTCTCGGGCTACGTCCATCCGCATCCGTTCACGAACGAGACGCTGCTCGGCAGCGAAGGATCGCACGCCTGGGTCGAGGTCTTCCTACCGGGGAGCGGTTGGGTCGGCTACGACCCCACCAACGGTTGCCCCGTGGGCGAGGCGCACGTGAAGATCGGCGTGGGGCGCGACTACGACGACGTGCCACCCGTTCGCGGCCTGCGTCGCGGCGGCGGCGCCGGGACGCTCGACGTTCAGGTCAAAGTGAGGCACGCGGCGCGTGGTGCGCAACGGCGGATGGTGAGCGTGTCGTCGTCGGACGAGTCGTAGCCCGCTAACCCACCCCGAAGTACGTCGTGCCGATCTGATCGGAGAGCGCCGTGATCGCGACGAGCAGGTCGTCGAGGCTCGGCTCGCCGTCGTCGACGATCCTACGCACGTCGGGGCAGTAGGCGATCTGTGCCGCCAGCCACCCCGCCTGCCGCTGCGCCTCCGCGTCGACGCCCGGGTTGGCGATCGCGATGGTGGCGAGGGTCTCGTCGAGCATCGTCAGGGCGTAGCGGAGCGAGCGTGGGAAGTCGGGCTCGAGGAGCAAGAACGCCGCGATGAGCTCGAGGTTGGGCGCCCGGCGATGGCGTTTGCGGAACGCCTCGTACGCCGACATCGATTTCAGGAGCGCCATCGAGCGGTGCGACTCCAGGCCGGCCGCGACGGCGTCGCCGCCGAAATCGTGGTGCGTCCGCACGCTGAGCATCCGCACGATGGTGTCGGCGCGCTCGACGTACTGGCCGGCGCGGAGGAACGACCAACCGAGGTCGCGCGGCAGCGTGGCGTGGGCGATGCCGATGATCAGGTGGCCGGCTTCGCGCACGGCGGCGCAGTAGGCGTGCAAGGCGTCCTCGTCGGGTGGCTCGTCGCGACCGGCCGCGAGTTCCAGGTACGCGCGGTTCAGCGCCTCCCACATCTCCGTGCTGATCCGGTCGCGCAGCGCGCGGGCGTTCGAGCGCGCGAACGTGAGGCTCGAGCGGATCGAGGCCGGGTTCTCCGCGTGCACCGTGAGCCAGGCCGGGACGCTGGATGCGTCGGCACGGTCGAAATGCTCCCTGAACGACGCGTCCGAATCGGTGATCCGGAGCAGGGGCGCCCACTGCTCGGCCACGATGCCGCGTCCGCTGGGCGCCAGGGGCGCCTCGGCGATGGCGTAGTAGTTGACGTCGAGGAGCCGAGCGGTGTTCTCGGCCCGCTCCAGATACCGACCCAGCCAGTAGAGCGAGTCCGCGATGCGCGAGAGCATCAGAGGGGCCCATCTTCGCGCACGCCCGCCGGCGTCCACGTGGGCGCATCGTCGGCGCGACGAGCGTCGAGGTCCTCGTCGGCGCGCCGCTCGCCGTTCGTGCCGAGCACCCAGGTGTCCTTCGAGCCGCCGCCCTGCGAGGAGTTCACCACGAGCGAGCCACGCTGCAGCGCCACGCGCGTGAGGCCGCCGGGGACGATGCGGATCTCGTCGCCGACGAGCACGTAGGGGCGCAGATCGACGTGGCAGGGGTCGAACGCTTGGGTCGCCGGGTTGAAGGTCGGGTGCGTCGACAGCGAGATCACCGGTTGGGCGATGTAGTTCGCGGGGCGGGCTCGGACCTTCGCCAGGAAGGCGGTGCGGGCGGCGGCGTCGGCCTCGGGACCGATGAGCATGCCGTAGCCGCCGGAGCCGGCGACCTCCTTGATGACCATCTCGTCGACGTGCTCGTGCACGTGGGCGAGGACGTCCGGGTCGGCGCAGCGGTGGGTGGGCACGTTGGGAAGCAGCGGCGTCTCGTTCAGGTAGTAGCGCACCAGGTCGGGAACGTAGGCGTAGATCGCCTTGTCGTCGGCGACGCCGGTGCCGATCGCGTTCGCCAGGCCGACCCGGCCCGCCCGGTAGACGTCGACGATGCCCGGCACGCCCAGGAGCGAGTCGGCGCGGAACAGCGTCGGGTCGAGGAAGTCGTCGTCGACGCGCCGGTACACGACGTCGACTTGCTGACGACCGCGGGTGGTGCGCATCCACACGCGGTCCTCGTCGACGAACAAGTCGCGGCCTTCGACCAGCTCGACCCCCATCTGTTGGGCCAGGTAGGCGTGCTCGAAGTAGGCGCTGTTGAAGGGACCCGGCGTCAACACCACCACGGTCGGGTCGGGGACGTCGCGGGGACTGAGGCTGTGGAGCGTGTCGAGCAGCTCGGACGGGTAGTGGCGCACGGGCCGCACCGGGTGCGCGGCCATCATCTTCGGGAAACTGCGCGCCATGACGCCGCGGTTGGCCAGCATGTAGCTCACGCCGCTCGGGGTGCGAGCGTTGTCTTCGAGAACGAGGAAGCGGCCCGTCTCATCGCGGATCAAGTCCGTGCCCAGCACGTGCGTGAACGCACCGTGGGGCAGCGCGATCCCGCGCACCTGGGGCCGGTAGGCGCCGTTGCGCAGCACCAGTTCGGCGGGCACGATGCCGTCGGTCAGCACCTGCTGTTCGCCGTACACGTCGGCGAGGAAGAGATTGAGGGTCTTGGCGCGCTGGCGCAGACCCGCCTCGAGGTGCGCCCACTCGTCGGCGACCAGCATCCGCGGCACCGGATCGAACGGGAACGCGCGCTCGGTCCCGGCGACGTCGCCGTACACCGTGAAGGTGATGCCCTGATTGCGGAACACCAGCTCGATCAGGTGGAGGCGCCGCTGGAACTCGCGCAACCCATAACCGGCGAAGCGCTCGAACGCGTCGCGGTAGGCGGGGCGAACCTCGCCGTGCGCGTCGAAGGCCTCGTCGAAACCCTTCGTGGTCGGGTACGCGCGAAAGGGTTCGGGTCGGTTGGGCGGCATGGACCAACCTATCAGCCGTGGGGGGCGACGGGTCCGGATCGGCCACGGCCGCCGGGCCGTCAGGAAGGACGGCGAGGACCCGGCATGTGCGTCGTGGTCGGGACTTCCTGCCCAGCCCGCCTTGTGTCCTTCGCCCTAGATTGGTGGGCGGGCTGAAGGAGGAGGCGCCGTGATCGCGTCGGTTCTCTCGGCGGTCAAGTGGTCGGGCATCGTGGTCGGCGTTCTGATCGTCGTGCTCGTCGCGGGCTTCGTGCTCGTGCCGCTGGCGACGCGCCGGTGGACCGATCGCTGGGGGGCCACCCCGGAGGAAGTCGCGGCGGTCCTGCCGGGCGACGACCTGTTCCTGGCGAAGCGCGAGGTGTCGACCAAGGCGATCACGATCGACGCGCCGCCCGACGTCGTGTACGCCCTGATCCAGCAGATGGGCCAGCATCGGGCCGGTTGGTACGGCTGGGACTGGTTCTACGACCTCACCCGGTCGTCAGGCTTCGTCGACGGCGCCTACTCGCGGCGGATCGTGCCCGAACTGCAGGGCGTCGTCGTCGGCGACCGGATCCAGATCAACGACATGGTGGCCTACGAGGTGGTCCAGGCGGAGCCCGGTGCGACGTTCGTCCTTGCCGCCGGTTCGTTGACCCACGAGGAACTCGCCAGCGGGGTCTTGCCGGACACCTGGTCCGAGAACACGATGGCGTGGGTGCTGCGGCCGATGGCCGACGGCGGCACGCGCCTCCTGCTGCGCATGCGTGGCGACGGCAGTGAGCGCGGCTTCTTCCGGTGGCTCTGGAACCGACCGCTCAACTTCGGTGGCGCGCTCTTCTCCCACAAGACCATGGTGGGTCTCAAACGTACGGCGGAGGCGTTGGCGCGCTGAAGCGACCGTCCTCCTCGACGGGATCGGGCGCGGTCCACAAGACCACCGCCGGTGGCAAGGTCAAGAAGGCGAGGATCAGCCCGAAGCCGCCCACGACGTAGGGCGCCGCGCCCACCGCGACCCCGAAAGCCCAGCCCGACCCGAGCGCCAGGGCGGCCGCCAGCGCCGTGAGCGCCATCGCCACCCGGTGGGCGAGCCAGTGCGCGCGTGCGACCAGCGCCTTCTCGCGTTCGTCGAGCCGCGAGGGACGGCGGGCCGTCAAGCCGCCGAGCGCCATCCGCTCGATCGCGAAGAGCATGACGGCGGGCACGGCGGCGAGGGTCAGGAACACCTGCAGCGTGAGGGCTTGGCCGAGCGTCAGGGCGGCCAGCACGAGCACGGCCGCGTACTGCGCCAGCACGATGAAGCGACGACGGGAACGGTTCACGGGGTCTCCTTCGGGGTCGACGAGCGGGCCACCTCTTCGGACAGCGGGGGCAGCGGACGGGTCGCGAAGATCATCTCGATCGGCAGCTCGAAGAACAGCGACAGGCGGAAGGCGAGTTCCAGGCTGGGGTGGTAGTCGCCCCGTTCGAGGTAGCCGATCGTCTGGTAGTTGACCCCTACGGCGTCTGCGAGGTCGCGTCGCGACAGTCCGCGCTCGGCACGGAGAACCGGGAGGCGGTTGTGGAGGACCAGACGTCCACCCGCGCCCCCTGGCGACGGATCGTTCGACGCGGAGCGGGCGACCATGGTGGACCTCCTTCGTATCTTCCGACCGGTATGTTGCTAGATACAACAGACGAGCCGGTCGACGCAAGCTCCTCGTCGCGCGCGCGGTCCGGGTCGGTGGGAGACTCGGAGGTCCGTGTACGATTCGGCATGATCGACGCGGCCCTGGATCCGACCCTCGAACGGCTGACCGAGGCTTTGCGTCAGCGACCCGAGGTGACGCTCGCCATCGCGTTCGGTTCCACCTCCCGCGGTCGTGCCACCTTCGAGAGTGATGTCGATGTCGGCGTATGGACCGAACGACCTTTGGACGCCGAGGGTCGCGAAGCGCTCATCCGGTCGGTCGCCTCGGCGACGGGTCGGCCCGTGGACTTGCTCGACCTGCGGACGACCGGGGTCCCGCTCCTGCGCACGATCTTGCGCGAAGGTCGGCTTCTGATCCGCCGCGATCGCGCAGCCTACGATCGATTGGTGAGTCGCATGCTGGCCGACGTCGAGGACCTTCTGCCCTTGCGTGAGCGCATGCTCCGGGAGCGGCGGGCACGATGGATCGGTTGATCCTGGCCGAGAAGCTCGAGTCGCTGCGTCGGTGCGTGGCCCGGGTCGAGGCGCGGAGGCTCCCGTCGGCAGAGGACCTTGCCACGGACGCCGATGTGCAGGACATCGTCTCGCTGAACCTGATGCGCGCCGTGCAGTTGTGCGTCGACATCGCGTTGCACGTGCTCGGCGACACCGGTCAGCGGCCCCCGGCGACGATGGAGAAGCCTTCGACCTCCTCGCCGGTGAGGGTGTCATCCCGACCGATCTCGCGTCGAGGATGCGCTCCGCGGTTGGGTTTCGGAACCTCGCCGTGCACGCGTACCGTGAGATCGACTGGGCCATCGTTCACCGCCTGACGTACGACGGCCTGGAGGATCTTCGGGCGTTCGCGACGGCCATCGCGCGCCTCCTCGAAGCGTGATCGTTCGCGCGCGCAGATCTACGGCCCCTGCTGCAGGTCGTCGCTGACCGCTCCGCCCTCCGCGAGCCAGGCCGGGAAGATCTCCCCGAGGCCCTCGACGATGAGCTGCACGGCGATGCCCGCCAGGATCATCCCGAACACGCGCGTCTGGATGTCGAGCGTCGTGCGACCCACGCGTTTCTCCACCCAGCGACCGCTGAGGAGCACCAGGAACACGAGCCCCAGGACGACGGTGAGGGCTCCGCCCAAGCCCGCGTACTCGAGCCAACCGCTCGCGCTCGACGAGTAGACGACCACGGTGCTGATCGAGCCCGGCCCGGCGATGATCGGCATCGACAGGGGCACGGCGACCTTGCGGAACCGTGACCGCGCCGTCGCGAACTTGCTGTCCTCGTCCTCTTCTTCGTCGGTGTCGAGCTGGACGGCCTTGCCGCGCAGCATGTCGAGGGCCACGAGCAGGATGATGATGCCGCCGCCCACCCGGAAGCTCGCCAGGTCGATGCCGAACAGGTCGAGCAGCCAACGCCCGCCGACGAGGAACACGAGCAGGATGAGGAACGCGGTCCCGGTGACGAGCAGCGCCAGACGCCAGCGAACGTGCCGGTCCTCGCCGCGGCTCCCCTCCACCCACAGCGGGATCTTGCTGAGCGGGTTGGTGATGGCGAGCATCGCGATGAAGAACATCCGGGTCAGTTCCCAATCCATCGCCGACAGTGTCGGCGACGGGACGCGTCTCCGGGCGCCCTGGCGTCACAACGACCGGAGCGCCGGAGGCGTTACCAGGGAATGACGCGTCCCTCCTCGTCGAAGAAGCCGCCCGAGTCGGCGGGCTTCAACGCGTCGAGCACGCCGAGGAGTCCGACCGCCGCCTCGTCCGGCGTCCGCGTCGCGTGGCCGCCGGCACCGAAGGGCGCCGAGAGGGCGCTCGCCACGTGCCCGGGATGCAGCGCCACGCACACGGCCTCCTTGCGTCCACGCCCGAGCTCGGCCGCCGCACCGCGCACGAACTGGTTCAGCGCGGTCTTCGAGGCGCGGTAGCCGTACCAACCGCCCAACGTGTTCTCCTCGAGGCTGGCGACGCGCGCCGAGATGACGCCGAAGACCGACCGACCGTCGCGGGGCAGCAGGGGCAGCACGTGCTTCATGACCAGCGCGGGTCCGATGGCGTTGACCGCGAAGTCGTGGGCCAGCTTGTCGGCGTTCAGATGACGCCACGACTTCTCCGGCTGGCGCCCCTCGCCGTGCAGGAAGCCGGTGGCGACGAGCACGAGCCGGGGGGCGAGTTCACGTCCGGCGATCGCCCGCGCCGCCGCCTCGACGCTCGCTTCGTCGGTCACGTCGACGGACGGCGTGCCGGAGCGTGAGAACGTCACGACGTCGGCGAAGCGGGCGTCGGCGCGCAGCCGGTCGACGAGCGCGCCGCCGATCGCGCCCGAGGCGCCGAACACGACGGCGAGGCCGCCCGACGGAAGGGCATGGGTGGGTTCCATGCGCGACCCTACGGCGGGGGGTCGACGGGCTTCCGTAGTCGGCGTCGCGGCGCTCACGTGAAGTGGCTCAAGGCCGATCGACGAGCAGCGAGAACGGGTTGATCGCCTGCCACTCGCAGGTCTCGAGTTCGCCCCCGTAGACCCCGAAGTGCAGGTGCGGCGGCGTGCCGGCGGCGTTGCCCGAGTTGCCGACGAACCCGAGGACGGTGTCGGTGGTGACGAACTGCCCGTCCCGCAGGTCGGGGGCCACTTCGCTGAGGTGGGTGTAGAAGTAGCGGCGACCCGCGCCGCCGACGACCGTGACGGTGAGGCCGCCGCGCGCGACGTCGTCGATGCGGTAGACGAACCCGTCGGTCGCCGACAAGACGGGCGTCCCTGCGGGCGCGAAGATGTCGGTGCCTTCGTGCGTGCGTCCTTCCGAACGTGCCGCGCCCCACGTGTCGGACACCTGTCGGACGAGGACGCCCTCCACGGGCATCAGGAGCCGGGTGTCGGCTTCGGGCGGGACCTTCGCGAAGAACTGGGGGAGAACGCGGGCGTACCGTGCTCGCAGCTCCCAGCGGATCCGCTCCGCCTCCGAGGACGCCACCGCGTCGTTGGGGGGGCAGACGATGGCGGCGAGGTGGGGTTGTAGGTCGGGGTAGGTCGGGTCGGGCGGGGTCTGGGCGAGGACGACCCCACAGCACAGCCACAGGCAGGCGGCCGCTGGAAGCCAGCCGCGAAGTCGGCGACAGGGACGGCGGCTACCCGTGCGCATGCGCCGAGTCGACCAGGAGCCCGCGTCGTCGACCGTGGGCTGGGACCCGATCCTGACGGTCCGCGAGGGGTCACCCCGCACCGGATCGCCTCGCGACGTACCCCATCACGTTCGCCGGTGGACGCCCGTGCCGCCACTCGTCGGCCATGAAGCGCATCAGCGGCGCGCTGGCGGTGAAGAAGCGTCGGTAACCGGCACAGAGGTGGTTGAGGCCTGGCTCGCCGTCGGCCGTGGCGCGGATCCGATCCTTGGGGCAACCTCCGCGACAGAGCCAGAGCACGTCGCACGACCGGCACGTCGAGGGCAACGCTTGGCGTTTCGCGAGGCCGAAGGCGCGCTGGCGTCCGTCGCCGGCGAGGTCGGTCAGGGATCGGTCGGCGAGGTGGCCCAGATGGTGGTCGGGATCGACGAAGTGGTCGCAGGCGTACACGTCGCCCGTGTGTTCGAGTGCGAGCGCGGTGCCGCACGTCTCGGCGAACACGCAGAGCCCGTCCGGCGCGCCGACGTACTTGGCCAGCGTCACGTCGAACAGCTGGACGAAGACGGTGCCCACGTCGCGTCGGACCCATTCGGCGAAGATCGCGGTCATGAAACGCCCGAACGCCCGCTCGTCCACGGAGCGCGGGGTCACCGCTCCACGCGTCGGGCTCGTGGGGTCCCCTTCGACGATCGGGATGAACTGCACGTAGCGGGCGCCCACCGCGTCCCGCAAGAAGCGGTACACGCGTAGCGGCTGGCGTTCGTTGGCGGCGTGCACGGTCGTCAGCACGTTGAACGTCACCCCGTGCCGCCGTAACCCTTCGATGCCCGCCATCACGCGCTCGAAGCTGCCCGCGCCCGCCTTGTCGACCCGGTACGCGTCGTGGAGATCGCGCGGCCCGTCGAGGCTGACGCCCACGAGGACCTCGTGCTCGAGCAGGAAGCGGCACCAGTCGTCGTCCAGCTTCGTGGCGTTCGTCTGGATCGTGTTGACCACGTGCTGGTCGGGGCGCGCGTGGGTGCGCTGCAGCTCGAACGCCCGCTCGAAGAACGCGAGCCCCATGAGGGTCGGTTCGCCCCCTTGCCAGGCGAAGGTCACCTCGCCGGGGGGCTGGGACGCCAGGTACTGGCTCACGTAGCGATCGAGCGTCTCGTCCGTCATCCGGAAGCGGCTGTCGGGGAACAGGGCCTCCTTGGACAGGAAGTAGCAGTACGCGCAGGCGAGGTTGCAGATCGCGCCCGTGGGCTTCGCCATGAGGTGGAACGCGCGTGCCGGCACGCGACCACGCTACCGGGCGACCCCCGGCGCGGACCAGAGGCGGCGGCGCCGTGGGTGCGCTCGCGTTCGCGCTGACGATGCAGGTCTGGTGGCTCGGGCTCGTGGGCGTCGGCCTCGTGTTGGGCGCAGCGATGGAGTCGTCGAAGGGTCGCCGCAAACCCGGCTGGGCGGCGGACGCCCAGGAGGCCCGCCCGCCGCTCGACGGTGTGACGGTCCCACCTCCGGCGCGACCGTGCCTCGCTACCGTGAAGCGAGGCGCGGCCCTCCAGCGGCGCCGCGGCGAACGGAGGCGACATGCGCGACGCCCACCCTGACGACCCCTTCACCTTCGGGTTGTGGACCTTCACCAGCAAGATCGGCCGGGACCCGTTCGGTCTGCCGACACGCGAACCGATGGACCCCCTGCACGTCGTCCGCACGCTCGGCGAGCTCGGCGTGTGGGGACTCCCGTTCCACGACGACGACCTCGTCCCGCAAGACGCGAGCGCGAAGGAGCGCGACCGCATCGTCGCCGACTTCCGCGAGGCGCTGGGCGATGCGGGCGTCGTGGTCTCCTTCGCGTCGGTCAACCTGTTCGAGGACCCGGTCTTCAAGGACGGCGCCTTCACGAGCGCCGACGCATCGGTGCGGGCGCGAGCCCTCCAGAAGGCGATCAACGCGATGGACCTGGGCGCCGAGTTCGACGCGCCGCTCTTCGTGTTGTGGGGCGGCCGCGAGGGCACCGAGGTCAACGCTTCGCTGAAGCTCGTCGACGCGCTCGGTTGGTACCGCGACGCCCTCGACTACCTGTGCCAGTACGCGATCGACCAGGGCTACGGCTACCGCTTGGCGCTGGAGCCGAAGCCCAACGAGCCCCGCGGCGACCTCTTCCTGCCCACGGCGGGAAGCATGCTCGGTTTCATCGAGACGCTCGAGCACCGCGACATGGTGGGCGTCAACCCCGAGTTCGCGCACGAGACGATGGCGGGCCTGAGTTTCCCGCAGACCCTCGCGCAGGTCATCGATGCGGGCAAACTGTTCCACGTCGACCTCAACGACCAGCGCTTCGGGCGGTTCGACCAGGACCGACGCTTCGGCTCCGAGAATCCGCTCGCCGCGCTGTTCACCGTGATGCTCCTCGACGAGCACTACGGCGGCCCGCTCCAGTTCGACGCGCACGCGCTGCGGACCGAGGACGACGAGGGCGTCTGGGACTTCGTGCGAAGCAGCATGCGCTCCTACCGGCTGTTGCGGGAGCGCGCGCGTGCCTTCAGGGACGATCCGGACGTCCAAGCGTGGCTCGACGCCTACCGGCGCCCCGACCCGGAGCTCGAGGCCCTGCTGCACTACTCGAAGGAGAGCGCCGAGGCACTCAAGGGGCGCACGTTCGATCTCGACGCCCTCCGTTCGCGCGGCATCGGACTCGAGCGCATCGACCAGTTGGCGACCGAGCACCTGCTCGGGGCGGCGTCGACCGACGACCGGTCGGCCCGCCGGGGCTGAGGGTCCGACATGCACGAATGGTATGAGCGCACGGTCATCTACCAACTCCCGCCGGCCCTCTTCAAGGACGGCAACGGCGACGGCGTGGGCGACTTCGCCGGCGCGACCCAGACGCTCGACTACCTGGTGAACCTGGGCGTCGGCAGCCTCTGGCTCCAACCGTTCTACGTGTCGCCGCGGCGCGACGACGGGTACGACATCGCCGATTACTACCGGGTCGATCCGCGCTTCGGGAGCGGCGGCGACTTCGTCCGGTTCACCGAGGAGGCCGAGCGGCGCGGTCTGCGCGTGATCGTCGACATCTGCTTCCAGCACACGTCGGACCAGCACGCCTGGTTCCAGGAAGCGCGCGCCGACCGGGATTCGCCGTTCCGCGACTACTACCTCTGGTCGGACGAACCGCGCGAGCTCCCCGACGACAAGAACGTGCTGGGTCGCGACAGCGTCTGGACGTTCGACGACGTGGCGGGGCAGTACTACCACCACAGCTTCTACCCGTTCCAACCGGACCTGAACCTCGGTCACCCGCCGCTGCTGGAGGAGCTCAAGAAGATTCTCCATTTCTGGCTCCAGCTCGGCGTGTCCGGCTTCCGCCTCGACGCCGTGCCGCACATGGTGAGGCCGAAGGGCCGCGGTACGTCGCGCGAAGAGCTGTTCGCCCTGCTCGGCGAACTGCGCTCGTTCGTGAGCGAGAAGAACCCGGAGGCGATCCTGGTCGGTGAGGTGGACACGGAGCCGCCGGCGTACGCGCAGTACTTCGGCGTCGGCGGCGACCGGCTGCGCGTGATCCTCAACTTCTACCTGCCGGGCCATGCCTTCCTGGCGTTCACGCGGGGCGAGGCGGGTCCGTTGCGGCAGGTGCTCGAGGACCTGCCGACCCCGCCGCGGCACGCCGTCTACGCGAACTTCTTGCGCAACCACGACGAGCTCGACCTCGAGCGCCTGAACCCGTCCGAGCAGGAGGAGGTCCAAGCCGCCTTCGCGCCCGAGGAACGCATGCGCGTCTTCGGCCGCAACATCCGTCGTCGGCTCGCGCCGATGCTCGGCGACGACGCGCGGCGGATCCGGCTCGCGTTCAGCCTGCTGTTCTCGCTACCGGGCGTACCGGTCCTGTACTACGGCGACGAGATCGGGATGGGCGAAGACCTGTCGCTGGAAGGGCGGCGTGCGGTCAGGACGCCGATGCAGTGGTCGGACGAGCCGCACGCCGGCTTCTCGAGCGTGGCGCCGAAGGAACCGGCCCCGCCCGTGATCCAAGGGGGTCCGTTCGGCTTCGAGGAGCGCAACGTCATGCGACAGCGGCTCGACGGCGGGTCGTTGCTCAACTGGACCAACCGATTGGCGCGGGCGCGGCGCGACTGCCCCGAGTTCGGCCTGGCCTCGGGCGTCCGGGTACTCGACGCGGGCGACGACCGCGTGCTGGCCCACTGCTGCATCCAAGACGGCAACATGGCGTTGGCGATCCACAACCTCTCCGCCGACGAGGTCGAGGTGAAGGTCGACCTGCCCGGTTGTGGGTCGGCGCTGCTCGAGATGATGTCCGACCGCGCCTACGAGCCGTTCCGTTCGGAGGGGTCGACGATCGGCCCCTACGGGTACCGCTGGTTCCGGTGCCACGCGTTCCACCGGTGAGGGGCGTCGCACGGATGCCCATCCTCGGCTACCACGCGTCGCACGAGCAGTTCCCGCCCAGCCGTCTCCTCGCCTGGACCCGGCGCGCGGAGGCCGCCGGGTTCGGCGCGGCGATGTGCTCCGACCATCTCATGCCCTGGAGCGAGCGCCAGGGCGAGTCGGGGTTCGCCTGGTCGTGGCTCGGCAGCGCCCTGCAGGCGACGTCCTTCTCCCTCGGGGTGGTCAACGCGCCGATCGACCGGTACCACCCGGTGATCGTGGCGCAGGCGGCGGCCACGCTCGCCGAGATGTACCCGGGCCGGTTCTGGCTGGCGGTCGGCAGCGGGGAGCACCTCAACGAGCACGTCACCGGTACCGCTTGGCCGAACAAGCGCGAGCGCAACGCCCGCCTGCTCGAGGCGGTGACGATCCTTCGCGCCCTCTGGCGCGGCGAGCGCCTGACGCACCGGGGGCGCTACTTCCAGGTCGTCGACGCCCAGGTCTACACGTTGCCGGCGGCACCGCCGCTCCTCGTCGGGGCGGCGATCACCCCCGCGACCGCGAACTGGGTGGCCGGGTGGGCGGACGCGCTCATCACCGTCTCCAGGCCGCCCGAGAAGCTCGGAGCCGTCGTCGACGCGTTCCGCGCGGGCGGGGGAGACGCCAAGCCGATGCTGCTCCAGAGCAAGCACGCCTACGCGGCGACCGAAGCGCGGGCGCTGGCGGGCGCCCACGACCAGTGGCGCAGCAACGTCTTCTCCAGCACGGTGATGGCCAGCCTGGCTTTGCCCGAGCAGTTCGACGCCGCCGCCCGCTACGTGCGTCCCGACGACGTGCTCCGTCACGTGCGCGTGTCCGCCGATCTCGAGCGCCACGCTGCATGGCTGGCCGAGGACGCGGCGCTGGGCTTCGACCAGATCTACGTCCACGACGTCCACCCGGACCAGGAGCGTTTCATCGACGACTTCGGCGAGCACGTGCTGCCGCAGATCGCCGGTCCAACCGCAGAACCCGATCGGCCGTGAGCCAGCGGGTGCCCGGGGCTCCGGGCCCCCTTCGCAACGCGTAGGCTGTAGGGCACGAAAGGGGCACCATGGACACCATCCGGATGACGGTGGGGCATGCGGTCGTCCGCTTCCTGGCCGCGCAACACAGCGAGCGTGACGGGGTGCGGCGGCGGTTGATCCCCGGCGCCTGGGCGATCTTCGGACACGGCAACGTGGCCGGGTTGGGTCAGGCCCTGCAGGAGCTCGGCGTCGAGGTGGACCTGCCCACCTACCGCGCCCAGAACGAACAGGCGATGGTGCACGCCGCCGCCGCCTTCGCCAAACACGTCGATCGGCTCGCGACCTTCGCCTGCACCGCGTCGGTGGGGCCCGGCAGCGCCAACATGATCACCGCGGCGGCCGGAGCGACGGTCAACCGTCTCCCCGTGCTGCTGCTGCCCGGCGACGTGTTCGCCAATCACCGCAACGACCCCGTGCTGCAACAGCTCGAGCACCCGCTCGAGGGCGACGTGAGCGTGAACGACGCCTTCCGGCCGGTCGCCCGGTTCTTCACGCGCATCAGCCGACCCGAGCAACTGCTCGCCGCGCTGCCCGAGGCCATGCGGGTGCTGACCGATCCCGTCGACACGGGTGCGGTGGTCGTCGCGCTACCCGAGGACGTCCAAGCCGAGGCCTACGATTGGCCGGCGGCGCTCTTCGAGCCGCGCGTGTGGCGTGTGCGCCGGCCGCCGCCCGAGGCCGACGCGGTCGCCGAGGCCGCCCGTTGGTGGCGCAGCGCGCGCCGGCCGCTGATCGTGGCCGGGGGCGGCGCGATCTACTCGGGCGCTCGTGACGCGCTCGCGGCCTTCGCCGAGCGCGTCGGTGCGCCGGTGGCCGAGACGCAGGCGGGCAAGGGCGCGCTGCCGTGGGACCATCCGCAGAACGTCGGCCCCGTCGGCGTCAACGGCGGCAGCGCCGCGAACGCGTTGGCGCACGATGCCGACCTGGTCCTGGCGGTGGGGACCCGGCTCACCGACTTCACGACCGGATCGATGACCGCCTTCCAGCATCCCGACGTGCGTTTCATCGGCTTGAACGTCGCCCCCTTCGACGCCCACAAGTTGGGTGCGTTGGCGCTGGTGGCCGACGCCCGCAGCGGGCTCGAGGCCCTCACGCGCACCCTCGGCTTCGAAGGTGGCACGCCGGTCGTGGACGGCGCCTTGGCGGGCATGGCGGCCGCCGCGGCGGTGACGGCCGGCGCCCCCGTCGAGACCGACAGGGCGTACGGCGACGAGGTGCAGGAGCGCAAGCGCGCCTGGGACGACACCGTCGCCGACTTGCGGTCACAACACGTCAACGGCACGCTCTCCCAAGCCGAGCTCATCGGCGTCGTCAACGACGCCGTCGGCGGCGAGACCGTGATGATCAACGCGGCCGGCAGCATGCCCGGCGACCTCCTCAAGCTCTGGCGGCCCACCGATCCGAAGGCCTACCACCTCGAGTACGGCTTCTCCTGCATGGGCTACGAGATCCCTGCGGGCATGGGCGTGAAGCTGGCCGAGCCCGATCGCGAGGTCCTCGTGTTCGTGGGCGACGGCAGCTACCTGATGATGAACTCCGAGATCGTGAGCGCCGTGGCCGAAGGGCTCGTGTTCACGATCGTGCTGGTCGACAATGGTGGGTTCCAATCGATCCACGGTCTCCAGCGTGCGGTGGGCAGCCCCTCGTTCGGGAACGAGCGCCGCGCGCGCGACCCGGAGACGGGTCGGCTCGACGGGCCGATCGTGAAGGTCGACTTCGTGCGGCATGCCGAGGCCCTGGGGGCCCTCACCTTCCACGCGTCCGACGCGTCGTCGCTGCGGCGCGCGCTCGAGGCCGCGCGGGCGGCGTCGCGCGTGAGCGTGATCGTCGTGCCCACCGATCCCGACCGGCGTGTGCCCGACTTCGGCGGGTGGTGGGACGTGCCGGTCGCCGAGGTCTCCGACCAGGCCGGCGTTCGCGCGGCACGCGCCGAGTACGAGGTCGACGTGCGCCGCCAACGCGAGTACCGCGCGGTGGCGAGCCCACCCCCGGCGCTCGACGACGAGGCCGCGTCGTGAGCGCACCCTTGGGCTTCGCCGTGATCGGCGCCGGTCGCATCGGCGCGCTCCATGCCCGCCACGTGGCGGGCGCCATCGAGGGTGCCCGACTCGTGCGCGTGATCGACCCGGACGGCGAGGCCGCCGCCCGCGCTGCGCGCGGCAGCGCGAACGCCGACGGCACCTTCGAGGATGCCCTCGCCGACCCGGCGGTCGACGCGGTGCTCATCGCGTCGCCGACGCCCGCACACGCGGGTCAGCTCGAAGCGGCCGCTGCCGCCGGCAAGGCGATCTTCTGCGAGAAGCCGGTGGCCGACGGGCTGATCGAGACGGCGCGCGCGCTCGACGCGGTCGCCAGCGCCGGCGTGCCCTTCCAGATCGGCTTCAACCGGCGCTTCGACCCGGCGTACGCCGCGCTCGCGCGCGAGGTGCATGCGGGCGAGCTGGGCAAGGTCGAGCTGTTCCGGAGCCAATCCTCGGACCCCGGTCCGGCGCCCGAGGCCTACATCGCGGCCTCGTCGGGGTTCTTCCGCGACAGCGTCATCCACGACATCGACACCGCACGTTTCGTGGCGGGCGAGGTCGAGCGGGTGACGGCGCTGGGGCGCGTGCTGGTCGACCCGGTCTACGCCAAGTACGCCGACGTCGACACGAGCGTGATCACGCTCGAGTTCGTGTCCGGCGCGCTCGGGGTGCTCATGAACTCACGCCGCACGGTCTACGGTCACGACCTGCGCGTCGAGGTGCACGGTGAGCGCGGCAAGCTCGTCGCCGAGGACGAACGCGCCACCAAGGTGTGGCGCTACGGGCCCGGTGGTCCGCGCGGCGACTACTACCATCACTTCCTCGACCGGTTCGGGGACGCCTACCGGCTCGAGGTGCAAGCCTTCGTCGACGCCGTGCGCGCCGGCCGCAGCCCGGAACCGGGCGCACGGGACGCGATCGAGTCGCTGCGGGTGGCGGACGCCGCCGTCCTCAGCCTGCAGCAAGGGCGGCCCGTGAGGGTCGAGGAGGTGGGGCCATGACGGCCACCATCCGCATCGCGAACGCACCCTGTTCCTGGGGCATGATCGAGGGTTTCGGCGAGGGGACGCCGTGGTCGACGATGCTCGACGAGCTGGTGGCGACCGGCTACGTGGGCACGGAGCTCGGTGACCTGGGCTACCTGCCCAGCGAACCCGCGGCGTTGCGCGAGGCGCTCGAAGGACGCGGGCTGGCGATGCTGGGCGGCTTCGAGGGCGTGGCGCTGCGGCAGCCGGGCGTCGTGGCCGAGCGGCGCGAGCGCATCCTGGAGGTCGCGCGGCTGTTGGCCTCCGTCGCCGACGTCGGCGACCCGGGCCGCAAACCGTACTTCATCCTGGCCGACGATGCGCGCGCCGACCCGGTCCGGGCCGCCGAAGCCGGCCGGATCACGCGCGAGCGCGCGCTCTCGGACGACGACCACGCGATCTTCACGGCCAACGCCGAAGAGGTTGCGCGCCTGGTGGCCGGGGAGACCGGGCTGCGCACCCTCTTCCACCACCACTGCGGCGCCTGGATCGAGACGCCGGAAGAGATCGAGCGCTTCCTGGACGACACCGACCCCGACCTGATCGGCCTCGTGTTCGACACCGGCCACTACACCTACGGGACCGGGGTCCCCGACGCGGGGCCGCCGGGCGGCGCCGCCTTCGAAGGGCTGCAGCGGTTCTGGGACCGCGTGCCCTACGTGCACCTGAAGGATTGCCACCCGGGCGTGGCCGCCCGGGCGCGAGCCGAGGGTTGGGACTACGGGCGCGCCGTGGGCGAAGGTGTGTTCTGCGAGCTCGGCCACGGCACCGTCGACTTCTTGTCCGTGCTGGCGTTCCTGCAGGCGCAGGGGTACGGCGATTGGCTCACCGTAGAACAAGACGTGCTGCCCGGCATGGGCACGCCCAAGGAGAGCGCGGCCCGAAACCGGGCCGTGCTGGAAGGCTTGGGCGTCTGAACCGTAGGCGGCGTGATCGCGGCCCGCGATCTCGCCGCCCGCTCGTATGGGAGGTCTCGACATGTCCGACCACGTCGTTCCGCTCGACCGTTCCGTCCCCGTTCGCGCGGAGGTGACACCCGATCGTGCCGGATGGCGACACCTGGGGTTCCAGGTCCGTTCGCTGCGCGCGGGCGAGAGCTTCACCGCCGAGTCCGGCGACCACGAGGTTGCCCTGGTGCTGCTCGCCGGCGATGCCGACCTGGCGGTGGGTGCCGAACGCCACACCGTGGCCGGCCGAGCGGGCGTGTTCGCCGGCTTGCCCCACGCCCTCTACGTCCCACCCGACCAACGCTACTCGGTCCGCGCCACCACCGACCTGGAGCTGGGGATCGGCAGCGCTCGCGCCGAAGGTCGCCTGGCGCCCCGCCTGATCACGCCCGACGACGTGAAGGTGGAGATCCGCGGCGGCCACAACGCCACGCGGCAGATCAGCCACGTGATCGACCCCGGGGGCGCCGAGAAACTGCTGTGCGTGGAGGTCTACACGCCGTCGGGCAACTGGTCGAGCTATCCGCCCCACAAGCACGATCTCCATCAACCGGGTGTCGAGGTCGACCTGGACGAGGTCTACCACTACCGCATCGATCCGCCCGGTGGCTGGGCCCTGCAGCGGCTCTACACCGACGACCGCGACCTGAACGACGTCGTGATCGTGGCCGACGGCGACACGGTGCTCGTGCGGCGCGGCTACCACCCCGTGGTGATGGCGCCCGGCTACGACGGCTACTACCTCAACTTCCTGGCCGGCGACGTGCCCTCGTGGGAGGCGCGCGACGAGCCCGACCTGGCTTGGGTGCGGGGTCAGTGGGCGGGTCGCGAGGGCCGCCTGGAGCTGCCGCTCGAGGGGACCGGGCGCGAAGGGTGATGCCGATGTCGTTCGCAGGACCCACGACGTCGGCGCTCGACGAGACCGAGCCGGCGCCTGCACGAAGCGTCGACGCGGACCGCCCACGGTTCGACCTGCTGACGATGGGGCGATCGTCCATCGACCTCTACGCCAACGACATCGGAGCGGCGTTCGAGGACATCGGCTCCTTCGCCGCCTACGTGGGCGGGAGCCCGACCAACATCGCCGTGGGCACGCAGCGGCTCGGCTTGCGCACGGCGTTGCTCACGGCGGTGGGCGCGGACAAGGTGGGCGACTTCATCCTGGCGTTCCTCGACCGCGAGGGCGTCGAGACGGCGTTCATCCCCCGCAAACCGAAGGCCCGCAGCAGCGCCGTGTTGCTGGGCATCGAACCGCCCGACCGCTTCCCGCTCGTGTTCTACCGGGACAACGCGGCGGACGCGCAGCTCGACCTGGACGACGTCCTGGCGACGCCGGTGGCCGACTGCGGGGCGCTGGAGGTGTCGGGCACGGGCTTGGCGCGAGAACCCGCGCGGAGCGCGACGTTCCTGGCGTGCGAACGGGCCCGCGCCGCGGGCCGGACCGTCTACCTCGACCTCGACTTCCGCGCCGATCAGTGGCACGACGCCCGCGCCTACGGCGTGGTCGTGCGGTCCTTGTTGCGGCTCGTCGACGTGGCGTTCGGTACCGAGGAGGAGATCAACGCGGCCATGCTCGAGCGCGCCGAGGACGTCGTGATCACACACCAGCAGATCAGCGCGCCCACGATCCGGGGCGACGCCGACGTCAACGCGCAGCGCATCCTGGCGGCCGGCGACCTCCAGGCCGTGGTCGTCAAGCGCGGCTCGGCCGGCGCGCGCATCCACCTGCGCGGCGGCGAGCGGCGCGACGCACCGGGGTTCCCCGTCGAGGTGGTGAACGTGCTGGGTGCGGGCGACGCCTTCGCCGCCGGCTTCATCTACGGGCGCACGCAAGGGTGGGGCTGGGTGAAGAGCGCTCGGCTCGGCAACGCCTGCGGTGCGATCGTCGTGACCCGCCACGGCTGTGCGAACTTCATGGCCACGCTCGACGAGGCGATGGCGTTGGCGGACGCCCACGGCGGGCTGGGCGCGTAGGCGCCGGTGCGCCTTGCTCGCGCCAGGCGCCGCGGTGTCTTGCGGACACGAAGGAACGATGAGGACGGGCCCGACGTAAGCGTGACCACGCATCGCGACCATGCGGTAGGCTGACGTGTCACCCCACCGGCCGGGACGCGTGTCCAGGCCCACAATCGACTGCCGTTCCCGTCGGCCACGCCGACGTAGCGGTGCGAAGGAGAAGGTAGCCATGAAGCGACTCACCGTCCTCTTGATCGCTGCGACCGCGCTGTTCCTGGGGAACGCCCAGGCACAGCAGGTCAACGTCCTCTGCAGCCCCGACCTGGCGTGGTGCGAGGCCCTCGGCCCCGCCTTCACGGAAGCCACCGGCATCGACCTCGAGTTCATCCGCGTCAGCTCGAACGACGCCCTGGCGCGCATCCGCGCCGAAGCCGCGAACCCGATCTTCGACGTCTGGTTCGGCGGCACGGGCGACCCGCACCTGATCGCATCGCGCGAAGGTCTCACCGAGTTCTACGAGCCCGAGGCGTGGGACGAGATCATCCAGGACCTCAAGGACCAGGTCGGCGGCACGTACATCCCGCTGTACGCCGGCGCGCTCGGCTTCGTGGTCAACGAAGAGGTGCTCGAAGGCAAGCCGATGCCGCAGGGCTGGCGCGACCTGACCGATCCCATGTACAAGGGCCTGATCGCCATGTCCGACCCGAACAGCTCCGGCACGGCGTACACGACGATCGCCACGCTGGTCCAGATCTTCGGCGAAGACGAGGCGTTCGAGATCCTCGCCGGCATGCACCAGAACATGAACCAGTACACCTCCTCCGGCAGCGGCCCCGGCCAGCTGGCCGGCCGTGGCGAAGTGGCCATCGGCGTGCAGTTCATGCACGACGGCGTCAAGTTCGCCGCGCAGGGCTTCCCGGTCACCACCTACGCGCCCGCCGAGGGCACCGGGTACGAGATCGGCGGCCTCAGCCTCATCGCCAACGCGCCGAACCGCGAAGAGGCGATCGCGTTCATCAACTGGGCGCTCACGCCGGAGGCGCAGATGATCGCCGCCGAGCAGGGCGATTCGTACCAGATCCAGTCGAACCGCAACACGCCGGTCCCCGACCTGGCCCCCGACCTCGATTCGATCGACCTGATCGACTACGACTTCGACACCTTCGGCAGCCCGGAGGTCAAGCAGCGTCTGGTCGAGCGCTGGACGAACGAGATCTTCCCGCAGCCCCGCTGAGGCCGGCTTGAACGGCGGCTCGGCGGCCTGAACCGGCCGCGGAACCGCCGCGGACCCCAGCGATCCCCGGTCGGGGGCCACGCGCCCCCGACCTTCGCCCATCCCTGCGCGCCGTCTCCACGCGCGCGGCCCCCCGGTGAAGGTCACCCTTGGACGCTCCCTCTTCCTCACGTTTCTCCCGGCGTCCGCGGCCCGCCGCCGGCCTGGCGGTAAGCGGTGCCTGGTGGCCCGCCCTGCTCGCGATCGTCGGCTGGTGGGCCTTGCCCATCGGCCGCACCGGCCGTCCGTTCGGCACGATCGACCCCGACCTCTACGCGGTCGCCATCGGCCATCCGCTGCTGTGGGTGGCGCTCATGGCCACCGTGCTGGTGGTCGGCGTGTCCTTCTTGCGGCTTCCCACCGCGCAGCGCGGGGACGTGGTGCTCGCCGTGGGTACCATCGGGCTCCTGTCGACGGTCGCCTGGTTCATGACGACGGCGACCCCCTTCGGACTCGGTGCGCTCCTGGTGTTGACCGGTCAGGTCATGCTCCTCGGCAGCGCCCTCAGCGAGTCCGGGCGCGTGCAGGGCGACGCCTTCATCGCCTCGAGCATCCTGTTCGTGTCGTTGTTCATCCTCCTGTTCATCCTCTATCCCTTGTTCACGGTGCTGCGCGCCTCCGTCTACATCGACGGCCAGTTCGACCTCTCGGTGTTCCGTCGCACCCTGCAGCACCCGCTCTTCTTCATGCTCGACAACCCGCTCTCACCCCGAGACGAGGTGGGCTTGACCCTCCGTTGGGGGGCCGCGGGCGTCGTGCTGTTCGGCCTCGTCGCGCTCGCGCGCCGTCTGCGCTGGCCCCGCGTCCTCCTCAACCTCGCGATCGGCGGCGCGGTCGGCCTCCTCGCCGGCGTGCTGACGTACGCCAACGGCGCCCTGCCCACCAGCCTCTTGCTGGTGGCGATCGTCGCGCCCACGGCCACGCTGCTCGGCCTGGCCTTCGCGCTCTTGGGTCAGCGCGCGCGCTTCGGCGTCGTCCGGCGCTCGCTCGACGTCATCAGCATCCTGCCGATCATCACGCCGCCGTTCGTGCTGGCGTTCGCGATGATCTTCTTGCTCGGTCGCCGTGGCCTGATCACGTACCAGGTGTTCGACCTGTCGAGCTCCTGGATCTTCGGCCTGCCGGGGGTCGCCATCGCGCAGATCCTGGCGTTCACGCCCGTCGCGTACCTGCTGCTGCGCGGTTCGATGAGCTCGCTCAACCCGGCGCTCGAGGAGGCGGCCCAGACCCTGGGCGCCGGCCCCTGGGTGACGCTGCGCACGATCACGTGGCCGCTGCTGCGGCCGGGGCTGGCGGCGGCGGTGCTGCTGAGCATGATCGAGTCGCTCGCCGACTTCGGCAACCCCATCATCCTGGGCGGCAACCGCAAGTACATGGCCACCGAGGTCTACCTGTCGCTCACCGGCCGCTTCAACCCCAACGAGGCCGCCGCGTACGGCGTGGTGCTGCTGGTGCTGGTGTTGGGCGCGTTCTTCGTGCAGCGCTGGTGGTTGGGCGGCGGCTCGTTCGTCACCGTCACCGGCAAACCGACGAGCGGCGCGCTGGCCCCCATCCCGAGGGGACTGGAGATCGGTCTCACGGCGGTGCTCTTCGTCTGGACCGTCTTCGTGGCGGCCCTCTACCTGTCGATCGTCGTGGGTTCGTTCGCCGAGCTGTGGGGCGTGAACTACGCCTTCACGCTGCGCCACTACCGGGACTTCTTCGGCGGCGCCGGGTGGGAGACGCTGGCGTTCACCGCCCGGGTGGCCGCCATCAGCGCGGTGCCCGCCATGCTGCTCGGCTTCCTGGTGGCGTACCTGGTGGCGCGGCAGCGGTTCTGGGGCCGACGTTTCGTGGAGTTCGGTTCGCTGCTGTCGTTCGCCACGCCCGGGACGGTCATGGGGGTCGCCTACATCTTCGCCTTCAACACCGGCCCCGTGCTGCTCACCGCCACCGCCACGATCATCGTCATCGCGCTGGTGTTCCGCAACATGCCGGTCACCATCCGCGCGGCCGTCGCCGGGTTGGCGCAGATCGACCCCAGCCTCGAGGAGGCCTCGACGATGCTGCGCGCCAAGTCGCTGGTCACCATGCGGCGCGTGCTCTTCCCGTTGCTCGTCAACACGCTCGTGACGGGCCTCATCTTCGCGTTCGTCCGGGCCATGACGGCGATCAGCCAGGTCATCTTCCTCGTCAGCCCTGGCAACCAGTTCGCCACCGTGCTCCTGCTCGGCTGGGTCGACCAGGGTCAGCTCGGTCGGGCGGCCGCGATGGGGACGCTGCTCATCGTCTCGCTCTTGTTGGTCATCGTCGTCGTGCTCAACGTCGCCACGCGACTTGGGACACGCATGGTGGGGGTGCGTACCTCGTGATCCAAGGACTGAAACCGGCCACCGTCGAGCTGCGGAATCTCGTGAAGACGTTCGGCGCGGACGTGCGCGCCGTCGACGGCGTCGACCTCCATATCGAACGCGGCGAGCTGGTGTGCCTGCTCGGGCCCTCGGGCTGCGGCAAGACCACCGCGCTGCGGCTGATCGCCGGTCTCGAGCGGCCCACCGAGGGCCAGATCCTGCTCGACGACGAGGACGTCGCCCGCCTACCCGCCTACCTGCGCGACATCACGATGGTGTTCCAGAGCTACGCGTTGTTCCCGCACATGAACGTGTTCGAGAACGTGGCCTACGGCGTCCGGGTCGCCAAACGCCCGGCCGACGAGGTCAAGGCGCGGGTGCACGAAGCGCTCGCCATGGTGGGGCTCGAGGACCTGGCCGACCGCGCCACGTCGGCGCTCTCCGGGGGCCAGCAGCAGCGGGTGGCGCTCGCAAGGGCGCTCGTGATCCGTCCGCGGGTGCTCTTGTTCGACGAGCCGCTCAGCAACCTCGACGCCAAGCTCCGCAAGCGGGTGCGCGAAGACATCCGCCAGCTGCAGCAGAGCCTGGGCATCACCAGCGTCTACGTCACCCACGACCAGGAAGAGGCGTTGGCGATCAGCGACCGGGTGGTGGTCATGCGGCTGGGCAAGATCGAGCAGATCGGCACGCCGCACGAGCTCTACACCCAGCCCGCGTCGCGCTTCGTGGCCGACTTCATCGGTTCCGCCAACTTCCTGCCCGGTCAGTACGACGGCAGCCTGATCGACCTGCTCGGCTACCGGGTGCCCCACGAGCAGGACATCCGCTCGGGCCAGGTCGACGTGATGGTGCGGCCCGAAGCGGTCGAGTTCGCCGCGCCCGAGGAGTCCGGCTTCGAAGCCACCTTCGTCAGCTCGGCCTACCTGGGCGCGGCGACGGAGTTCGTGTTCGACGTGGCCGGCACCGAGCTGTTCGTGAACATGTCGGGCGGCGGTCTCACGGACGCGCGCAAGGGCGATCGCGTGCGCTTGCGGCTCAAGCCTGCGGGCGTCTGGCTGCTCCCGCCCGTGTCGCCGACCGTCAGCTCTTCTTCTGGCCGGTCTTGATCTTCACGCCTTCGAAGGTCACCTCGACCCGCTCGCGGTAGCGGTCGCCGTTCAGCTTGTCGTGCCGCATGAACGTGGGCGGCTCGATGCGCACCGTCAGGGCGTACGTGCCGTCGCCGGGCACGCGCCAGTTGCGGCCGTAGTGGTACAGCCACGGGTGCCACACGAACGGTTGCTCGTGCGTGCCCACCTCGCGGCCGTCGCCATCGACGAGCGTGGCGGTGACCTTCAGGCCCGGCACGAAGCGCCCGTCGGCGCCGTCGCACACCGCGACCTCCACGTGGCAGTTCTCGTCCTCAGGGGGCGTCCAGACCAGCTTCCCGCCCTGCATCACGTGCATGCCCTCGGCGTCCTCGACGGCGTACGCGACCACGTAGTCGCCGGCCGCCATCGTGCCGCCGTCGGTCGCCTCCTCCTGGGTCATGTGCTTCAGGGCCTTCTCGAGTGCCTGGCCCTGCTGGCGCGCCATCTCGAGCGTCGCCTTGGTCGCCTCGTCGCTCGCCTTCATGGGTGGGGTGCGTGCGGCCGTGTTCGGCATGTCGGTGCTCCTCTCGAAGCCCGCCGGTACGGTGCTCCGGATCGCCCGGGCCACCCGAGCACCGTACCGGCGGGTGCATCGAGGGTAGCAACGCACGCGCGGCCGACCGCCGCCGAGCGCACACGCGCGATACCCTGAAACCGTGGCACTCGACCTGGTCCGTCCCATCCGCGTCTACGCCTGCGACATCGACGGCTGCTTGGCCAAGCCGGGCCACGCCGCGTTCGACCTCGGTCGCCTGCGGGCGATCGCCGACCTGAACCGCGCGAGCGCCGACGACGAGACGGTGCCGGCGCTCACCATCGTGACGGGGCGGCCGCACGCCTACGTCGACGCCTTCATGCAGGCGCTCGACGTGCGGCTGCCGGCGTCGTTCGAGAACGGCGCCGGCTTGGCCACACGGCATCCGTACCGGGCCTGGCTCTCCGAGGAGGTGCACGCCCGACGTGGGGACGTGCAGCGCCTCACCGACCTGCTCGAAGCCCGCGACGACGTCTTCTTGCAGCTGGGCAAGGTGGCGTCGTTCAGCGTCTTCCCGATCGACACCTCGTGGCCGATCGCCGACCTGGCCGCGATGCTGGAGGGTCTGGTCGACGAGCACGACCTCCGCTTCGACGTCGACCCCTCGACCGACTGCGTCAACCTGTTGTCGCCCGGTGTGGACAAACCCGCCGGTGTGCGCGCGCTGTTCGAGGAGGCCGACGTGCCCCTGGACGCGGTCGCGGGCATCGGCGACATGGGTGGCGACCTGCCCTGGTTGCGGCTGTGTGCGGTGAGCTTCGCCCCGGCGAACGCCCTCGACGAGGTCAAGCGGGCGGTGACGCACGTGTCCGACCTGCCCGACGTGGCCGCGACGCTCGAGGCGTACGAGCTGCTCGTGGCGGCGAACCGGGCCCTGTAGGGCTCAGCCCGTGCCGAGCTCGTCGGGTCGCACGGGCCGGTTCTCCCGGTAGGAGAGCTCGGCCGCCGCGCACAACCGCAGCACGGCGAACCCCTGGTCGACGCCGGGCTCCGGTACGTGGCCCGTGCGCAACGACGCCACGAAGGCTTCGAGCTCCAGACGGTAGGCGCTGGCGAACCGCTCGAGGAACCACGGCACGTGGGCTCGCTCGGCCCGGTCGTGGCGGTAGAGGGTCAGGGCGTCCAACGCGTCGTCGCGGACCACGCCTTTGCCGAGGCTGCCGCCCACCTCGAGGACGGTCTCGTAGCCGTACCCACTCCGGAGGCGGTTCTCGATGACGCCGAGCGCACCGCTCGTGAACCGCAGCGAGAGGTGGGTGGTGTCGGGTTTGCCGATCTCGGCGAAGCGCGCGTCGAGCATCGCCGCCCCGCGCGTGAACACCTCCTCCACGGGACCGCCGATGGCGAGCGCCAGATCCGCGTCGTGCGAGAGGGTGTCGTGGAAGATGCCGGCGGCGCGGCGCATGCCCTCCAGGTCGGGGCCGTTCGGGTCGGCGGTGACCGAGCGGAACGTCTCCACCGTGCCCAGGTCGCCGAGCTCGAGGGTTCGCAGCAACCGCGCGACCCCGGGGTCGTAGCGGCGCTGGAAGCCGAGCTGGAAGGGGGTACCCGTGGTCTTCAGGACCTGCCGGACACGTTCGGCGTCGCGGAGGTCGGTGGCCAGCGGCTTCTCGCAGAAGACCGCCTTGCCGGCGCGCGCGGCCGCCTCGATGAGGCCGGCATGCGTCTGCGCGGGCGTCACGATCACGACCGCGTCGACGTCGTCGGCGAGCGCCGCCGCTGGGTCCGTGGCCACCCGGACCCCCGCGGTCAGGGCCGCCACCGACGCCGCGGCAGCGGGGTCGGCGTCGACGACCACGCCCAGGCGGGCGTCGGGCAGCGACGCCAGGGTGCGGCCGTGGAAGCGTCCCATCAGGCCGGCGCCGATGAGCGCGAAGCGGATCAGTTCCACGCGTACACCGGGTTCGACAGCGCCAAGCGCCAGGCGTGCGCGCCCACCTCGTCGGGCGTGATGCGGTAGGGCAGGGTGCGTTGCGACGCCAGGTCGGCGAGCGCCTGCAGCCGGGCCGGCGCGCTGGCGTCGGCGACGACCTCGGCGCGCAGGAACGGTCCCTCGGCGCGCCAGGTCCACGTGTCCTCGAAGGGGTCGGCGTCCACGATCGTCTCCCGGACCACGCCGCCCGCCCCCACCCAACGCAGGCGCTCTCCGACGGCGCCGTCGACGCGCGCGCTCAAGACGTGCTCCGCCGCCGCGGGCAGCAGACCCCCCATCCGCGTCGGCGGCGCGTCCGAGCCGGCGTCACCCTCGGGACGGCCGGCGATCGCCAACCACGGTCCCGCCGGCGACTCGGAGACGGTCGCCTGGCCGCTGCGCAGGGCGAGCAACACGTCGGGGACGCGAACGTGCCGCAACCGCAACCAGGTGGTGGGGCTGCCCACCCGCAGCTCGTCGGGGTCGGTGTCGACGCCGGCCGGCTGGTGCCGGTCGCTGCCGCCGACCAGCGTGAGTCGCCGGCCCTGCGCCAGCAGCGCGTCGTACCGCTCGAGCGAGGCCCAGTTCCGCAGCCACCACGGCCCCTGCCACGCTTCGAGGGCGTCGATGTGCGCCGGGATCTCGAAGGTCCAGTCGCACCCGATGCACCCCGGCTGCGGTTTCGGATGGTTCACGGACACCAGCCCGCCCAGGGTGTGCGCGCGGTCGACCATCGCAACCACGTCGGCGTCGTCGCGGAGCCGGAAGTCGACCCAACCCGCCGCGCCCCAGACGTTGGCGTGACCGTGGTACGTGGTGACCTCGACGCCCGGCACGGGCAGCACGGGTCCGTCCGCGTGCCGTCGTAGGTCCGCATGATGGCTGACGGTGTTGTGGTCCGTGACCGCCAGGAAGCGCAGCCCGCGCGCGCCGGCGGCCGCCAGCAGCTCGGCGACGGTGCCCTTGGCGTCGCTGTGGTGGGTGTGGCTCTGCAGGTCGCCGGGAAACCAGTCGGCCGGGTCGAGGGGGTCGAGCGCGGGCTCGACGTCCAGATCGACCTCGACGCGGTACCCGCAGCCGTCCGATGGCACCCGTGCCCGCCCCAGCAGGACGTGCCAGCGTCCGGGAGGGAGCGGGCCGGGCAGGTAGCCGGGTGTCGCGTCGTCGGGCGCCACGAACGCCTCGCTGCGGGCACCACCGCTCCAGCCACGGAAGCCCGTGGGGGTGGGGAAGCCCACGGCGGTCGGATCGACGAGGCCCAGGTCGAGGATCGCGCCGGTGTCGTGACGGTAACGCAGGGCGACGCGCGTGCACCCGTCGGGCACGTCGAACGGGAGTTGCGCGACGGGCTCCGTGGCGTCCGGTCCCAGGCGCCCCTCCAGGACGAGGTGCCGGTTCACGGAAGCGCGATCCGCTCCCCGGAGGGTCGGAAGAAGTGCAGGTGGTGCTCGTCGAGGACCACGTGCGCGAGGTCGTCCTGGATCTCGGGCGGGTCGTCGGAGAAGACGCGCACGGTGAGGAGCGCCTCGCCCACACGGAGCGTGACCAACGATTCGGGACCGAGCGTCTCGATCGCGTAGGGTTCGCCCGACACCGTACCCGGGCCGGGGTGCGCGGCGAGCACCAAGTGCTCGGGGCGGATGCCGGCGATGAGTTCGGCGCCCTCGCCCAGCGTCCGCACCAGCCCCTCGGCGACCTCGCCGGAGACGGCGAGGTCCACCTCGTTCGAGGCGAGACGCGGGCGCTGGCCCCCGTGCACCCGGAAGGGGAGGAGGTTCATGGGCGGGCTGCCCAGGAAGTTGGCGACGAACGTCGTCGCGGGTCGTCGGTACACCTCGAGCGGCGGCGCCATCTGCACGACCTTGCCCTCGTGCATCACGGCGATGCGATCGGCGATGGCCATCGCTTCCGCCTGGTCGTGCGTGACGTACACGGCTGTGACGCCGACCTCGCGTTGCAGGTGCTTGAGGAACGAGCGCGCCTCGAGCCGCAGCTTGGCGTCGAGGTTGCTGAGCGGCTCGTCGAACAAGAACACCTGCGGCAGGTGCACCACCGCGCGCGCCACGGACGTGCGCTGCTGCTGTCCGCCCGAGATCTGACCGGGGCGGCGTTCGAGCAGGTTGCCGATCTGAAGGTGCTCGGCGACCGCCCGCACCCGTTCGGCGCGCTCCGCCGTTGCGGTGCCGCGGACCTTGAGCGGGTAGCCGATGTTCTCGGCGATCGTCATGTGCGGGTACAGGGCGTAGTCCTGGAACACCATGCCGATGTCGCGGTCCTTCGCCGGCAGCTTGGTGACGTCACGGTCGCCGATGCGGATCGTGCCGGCGGTCGGCTTCTCGAGGCCGGCGATGAGCCGCAGCGTGGTCGTCTTGCCGCAGCCGGAGGGGCCCAGCAGGCAGACGAACTCGCCGTCGGCGATGTCGAACGAGACGCCGTCGACGGCCCGGACGGTGCCGAAGGTTTTCTCGACGGCGTCGAACTTCACCAGCGCCATGGACGGCCTCCGCGGAACGTGGACTCAGTCACGACTTGATCCCTCCGAAGAACCGGAAGCCGTACTTCCAGTTGACGAACAGGTAGAGCAGCAAGACGGGTAGGGTGTAGAGCAGCGAATAGGCGGCGGTGAGCGTCACCAGCGGCGTCCCCGCCTCCGTGTAGAAGGAGTAGATCGCCACCGAAGCCGGCATCTTCTCGCTGCTGCGCAGCAGGATGAACGGGATCAGGAAGCCGCCCCACACGTTCACGAAGGCCCAGACGCCCACGACCATCATGCCGGGCCGGACGATGGGCAGCGCCACGTCGCGAAATACCGCCCAGGGGCCGGCGCCCGCCACCATCGCCGATTCCTCGTAGGAGCGGGGGATCGAGTCGACGAAGTCGCGCATGATGAAGATCGCCGCCGGCAGCAGGCCCCCCGTGAACACCAGGATGACGCCCAGGTGCGTGTCGATGAGCCCCATGCGGACGATCATCAGGAAGATCGGCACCATCGCGGCCGTGCCGGTGACCACGGACGAGAACAGCACCAGACCGTACGTGATCGCTTGGGTGCCGCGGATGGCGGCGCGCGACAGCGCGTAGGCGGCCAAGGTGGCGCAGACCGTGACGAGCAGCATGGCGCCGGCCGCCTGCAGCACGCTGTTCTGAACGAGCGCGCGGATGGCGAAGGTGTTCTCGAAGACGCGCACGAAGTTCTGCAGGCTCCACGGGTCCGGCACCTGCACACCCAGGTTGGCCAGCGTGCTGAAGGGCGCCACCGTGAGCCACAAGAGCGGCAGCACGAAGAAGGCGGCGAAGAGACTGGCCCCGACGTAGAAGGCGATGCGACCGAGCACGAAGCGCGCCGCGCGGGCGCCTTCGTTGACGGGAGGAGGCGGTGGACGCACCGGTGTCTGCTCGGGGTCCGAGGGGAGCGGGCTCACGCGGGGTCGGATGCTCATGCGCGCCCCCTTTGGGTGCGAAGCAGCGACAGGTAGACCAGCGCGAAGGCGAGGTTGATGAGCATCATGATCATGCCGACGGCGCCCCCCATGCCGAAGCGGAAGAACTGGAACGCGGTCCGGTAGGTGTAGATGGACACCACCTCGGTCTCGAACGCCGGTCCGCCGCCGGTGAGCAAGAACGGCGTGAAGGTGTTGAAGGTCCACAGCGTGATCAGCACCAGCGCGGTGACGATGTGGGTCTTGATCATCGGCAGGATGATGTCGCGCAGCCGGTGCCAGGTGCTGGCGCCGATCACCGCGGCGGTCTCGAGGTAGCTTGGCGGGATCGAGCCGAGCGCCGAACTGAACAAGAGCATGCTGAACGCGGTGCCCCGCCAGATGTTGAACATGATGATCGACACGAGCGGGAGGCCGAGCAGCCAGTCGGGCCGGCCCAGGTTCAGGAACGCGAGGATCTGGTTGAGCGTGCCGCCGTCTCGGTCGAGGAAGGCGAACCAGGCGAACGCGACGACCACGTCGGGCATGATCCACGCCAGGATCGCCACCGTCTGGACGGTGCTCTGGACCCAGCCGCGGCGTTGGAAGAAGAACCAGGCGAGCAGCAGGCCCAGCAGCGCCTGCCCGACGATCGCCGAGAAGAACACGAACTGACCGGTGATCAGGAGCGATGCGCCGAACTCGCCGGAGTTGAGGAACCGGCTCGGGTCGAACAGGCGGATGTAGTTGTCCAACCCCACGAACTCGGGGTTGAGCGCGGTGCGGCCGGTCAGGGTGCGGTTCGTGAAGCTGACGGCCGCGATCCAGAAGAACGGCAACAAGATGAAGGCCGTGACGAAGACGCCGGCCGGCAGCAGGAATAGGAGTCCCGTCGGGAGCGACAAGATCGGTCGTTTCTGCACCGTCACCTCCCTGGGGGCGATAGGAGCGTTGGGGGGTGGGGGCGCCCGGCGAGGGCGCCCCCGGCGTGGACCTGCGCTTACTCGAGCAGGTCGACGGTGTTCTCTTCGCCCACCAGGTCGGTCACGGCCTGCGCGTAGGCGTCCATGGCTTCCATCGGCGTCATCTCACCGGAGACGACGCGCTCGGTCATGAGCTGCGCCTCGTAGGAGACTTCGGCGTAGACGCTCTGGTTGGGCCGCGCGGTCGTGAACGGTCCGAGCGCCTCGGCGGTCTCGGTGAGGAACGCGTTGTCGGGCACGGGCACGTCGTCGCGGACGCGGATGCGAGGCTGCGCCTCTTGGGCCGCCATGATCGCTTCTTGGCTGTTCATGAACGCCAGCAGCTCCCACGCGAGTTCAGGCTCGTCGGCGTTGGGGTTGAGCACGAAGCCCGTGCCACCCGAGATCGTGACGAAGTCCTGGCCGTTGATGCCGGCGCCGGGCTCCTGGGCGGGCATCATGGCCCAATCCATGACCTCGTCGCGGTTGGCGACCTCGAACTCCTGGCCGGGCGCGGTGGGCCCGCGGTAGAAGTAGTCGCCTTCGACCAGCATGGCGGTCTCGCCGTCGCGGAAGTTGGCGAACGACTGGTTGCGGCCGTCCTGCAGCAGCTGCAGGCGCGGATCGCCCAGCATCTCCTCGACGTAGACGGTCTGGTACAGCTCGAGCGTGTCGAGGATGCCCTGACTGCGGACGATCCAGCGGCCCTCGTCGTCGAGCAGGAAGTGGCCGGTGCCGAGGAGCAGCATGTAGTAGCCCTGCATCGTGGTCGCTTCGCCCATGGCGGTCCCGGCGTTGATCTGCAGGGGGTACGACTCGGGGTCGGCTTCCTTCAGTGTACGGGCGGCGTCGAGCAATTCATCCCAACTCGTCGGCTGCCACGCGGCGGCGTTGTCGATCCCGGCAGCTTCCATCATGTCGGTGCGAAGGTGGATCATCCGGTAGTCGGTGCCGAGGGCGATACCGTACAGCTGGTCCTTCGTACGCCATCAGACCCTGCAGGCCTTCGGGGATGTGGTCCCAGCCCTCCCACTCGAGGACGGCATCGCCGCCGAGCGCGGTGAGCGGCTCGAGCAGGCCGCCTTCGACGAACTCCGGGATCCAGAAGCCGTCGAAGCCCATGACGTCGGCACCTGCGCCGACCGAGAGATCGAGCGCGTACTGCTCTTTGATCGCTTCGTCGGAGCCGCCGAACTCGAGCAGCTCGACGTTCACGCCCGGGTGCATGCTCTCGAACTCGGGAATGACGTAGTCGCGCACCCACTGGACTTGCTGGGCGTTCACGCCGCCTTCGACGCCGCGAAAGGTGATCGTGACGGTCTGGGCGAAGGTGGCGCCGGCGCCGAGGAGCAGCGCGAGGAGGATCAGGGTGGATCGTGCGAATCGATTCATGGTTGGTCTCCCATGCGGTTCGTGCGATGAGGGGTGAGGTCGGCGAGCGCCCGAAGGGGCGCGTGCGGGCGCGGATCAGGGCATGGCGTTACCTCCCTCTCTGCCAGCGTGAGGGACGAACGTCACTTCGAGCGTGACCACTTCCGAGGGACCGACCTCGAGTTCGAGGCGGGAGCCATCGTGCTCGAGTGGCCCGAGGCGGGTCTCGTCGAGCCGCGCGAGATGCACGGCAAGGAGGCCCGGTGCGTCGGGTCCCAGTTCGAGTTGGCCACGAACGGTCGCGGTCGTCGGGTTCCAGAAGCGCGCGATCACGCCGTCGCCACCTTCGGCCGGGCGCAGCGCGGAGAGCGTCAGGGGCGGTGTGAGCGTGAGCGACCAGGCTGGACGGGACGGGCCGTCGTCGCCCCCCGACGCCGCCGTGGCGTCGGGGGCCAGGTCGGGGCGCGGTTCGCGCGGACCGGCCGTGAACGCTCGGGCGGGCGCGGTGAAGCGCTCCGCGGCGCGGTGGAGGCGCGGCGCGTCGACGTCGCCCGTGAACGCGCAGACCGCGAGCTCGAAGCGGTGCCGGCCGAGGCATTGGGCCTCCGGCGTCGGCAGCGCCGGGCCGGCGCCCTGGGGCCGGGTGAGGAGGTCGTCGCGCGAAAGCCAGCCGACCGACCGCAGCAAGGTCACCGCGAGGTCGACGCCTCCCTCCGTCGGGATCGCCTCGACCTCCGGCAGCCCGCGCACCAGCACCGCGAGTCCGTGCTCGCCGTCGCTCACGGCGCTGAAGCGCCGCTGATGCACCGTCGGCACGGGGCGCTGGTACCAGTGGGGCGCGGGGGGCGGCCGCACCGGCCGGTGCACCACGTGCCAATGACCATCGGAGGCGACCGTGTCGCTCGCGATCCCGGTGGACACGACGAAGCGCAGCCGATGGTCGCGCGCCGGGTTGTCGAGGTCGACGTCCAGCGCGACGTGCTCGGCGAACGCCGCCAGGCCCAGCCGCACCCGGGCGCGCAGGGTGACGTGCCCCGAGCGCGTCCGCCGGTCGTCGTCGAGTTGTGCGGGGAGCTCGAGCTCCACGTCGAACGCGACCGCGGCGCACAGCGGCCCCCCGTCCACGAGCTCCGGCGGCGCGACCGCGACCGCCGCAACCCGCGGAACGTCGCCGGGGACGGGGGAGAAGTCGTACTCGTCGCCGGCGTCGCCCTGGTCTTCGAACCGTAGGGAGAGCGCGTGCTCGCGTCCGCTGGCCCGGTCGAGCAGGGTGGCGGTCCCGTCGTCGGCGACCGTGACGCGCAGCGCCTCGTTCTCGAGGCGCCAGCCTGCGTCCGTTCGGGTCGCTTCGACCGCGTCGGCCGGGCGCGGGTCGTTCGGGCCCCCGGCGGGGCGCTCCCCGGCCTCGTCGCCATGAGGTCGCGGCCGCCAGCGCACGGCCGTCCAACCGAGCGCGCTGGTCGGCACCGCCACCCGGTAGGCGACGTGGTCGACCTCGCGGTCGCTGCGACCGGGGACGGGGCGACGGGTCACGCGCCGCTGCAGGGGCAAGGCAGCGCCGTCGGGCCCCAGCATCTCCAGGACGTCGCCGACGCCGGCCGGCACGTCGAGCTCACCCTCGACGACCGTCCACCCGCCTTCCGGCCCCGGTTCGAAGACGGCGAGCGTCGCCACGTCGGCGTCGGCGGTGAGGGACTCGACGGCACGGGCGCACAGCTCTTCGCCCAGACCCGAGACGGCTTCGTAGCGGGCGTGCATCTCGCGGTGCACCGCGTCGATCGAACAGCCACAGATCGAATCGTGCGGGTGATTGAGCAGCAGCAAGCGCCAGGCGTGAGCGAGCAGCGCCGCGTCGTCGTGGCCTCCGATCACCGACGCGGCCGCCAGCAGCGGCTCGGCGTAGCGTTCCAGCAACGTCTCGGTCGCGTGGTTGGCCTGCTTGATCGGCATCCGCGTCGACCAGACCCCGCTGAGGACGTGGTGGTAACGGCTGCTGCGGAACTCGCCGCGATGCTCGGGGAGCGTGGCGAGCGGCGGGCGGGGCGCGTCGACGAACTCCTCCACGTCGGCGTGCACGAAGTCCACGCCCTCGATCGCCTCGTTGGCGATCTCGATCGCCTCCGTCACGTTCGACTGCGGGAACAGGTGGTCGGAGCCGTTCAGGAGCAGCACCGAACCGGACCCGGTGTACGCGGCGATGCCCTGCGGAAGGCGCTCGAGCGCGTCGCGCAGCCAGGTCGGGAAGGCCGCCTCGCCGGCACTCGGTCCGAACAGCGCGGCGCGCAACTGGTCGACGACACGCTCGGGGTCGAAGGGGTCGCGGTAGGACCAATCGAGGTGTCCGAGGGCCGTGGCCGACGAGTACGTGCCGATGAGGTGCACGGCGAAGACCTCGGTCCGCCCGTCGGCCGCTCGCCACCGGAACTCGGTGCCCAACCGCTCGCCCTCGTCGCCCACACCGCGTTCGAACACGACGGCTTTGAGCCCGAAGCCGTCGACGAGCAGCGGCAACTGCGCGACGTGGCCGAACGAGTCGGGCGTGTACGCCACGGGCATCGCACCGCCGAAGGGCGCACACGTGCGCCGGCCGGCTTCGAGGTTGCGCACGAGCGCCTCGGGGCTCACGAGGAACTCGTCGGCAAGGACGTACCAGGGTCCGATGCGGAGACGCCCCTCGCGCACGAGGGCGGCGATCGTGTCGCGCCGGTCCGGGCGCACGCTCAGGTAGTCGTCGAGCACCACCGCCTGGCCGTCGAGGGTGAAGCGGCGGTAGTCGCTCGCCGGGCCGTCGAGCAGCTCCAGCACACGGTCGACCACGTCGACCAGGCGCGTCCGGAACACTTCGAGCGGTTGGTACCACTCACGATCCCAGTGCGTGTGAGGCACCACGTACGCCGTCAGGCGGGGCGTTTCGTGTGTCATGCGGTCCTCCGAACCGGTTCGATGGCAGGCGTGCGTCGATCGAGGGCACGGGCTGGCCTCGCTCGCCACGGTGCCGCACGGTCGTCATGGCCGTGCCATGGCGTGCGAACGGGCGCGCGGCGGAGGCGCCTCATCGGCTCGTCTCCCGTTCGACGAGGGCGTGTCCCACCAGGCGGCGGACGGCGGCCGGCGGGCGGCCGTCGACCTGGTCGAGGAGCGCGTCGGCGGCCGCTTGACCGAGGTCGAACGCCTTGAGGTCGACCGTGCTGAGGGTGGGGGCCACGAAGCGGCCGATGTCGTCGTCGTTCATGCCGAACACGCGCACGTCGCGGGGAACGTCGAACCCCCGCTGGCGCAGCACCTGCATCGCCGCGACGGCGATCGGGTCGCTCACCGCGACCACCCCGTCCAGCGGCCTCCCTGCGTCGAGATGGGCGCCCACCGTGCGCTGGGCGCCGCCGGGGGAGCCGTCGCCGAACGCGACCGCGTCCGGGGCGAGCGGTACGCCGGCCTCCCGATGCGCGACCTCGAAGCCTTCGGCCCGCTCGCGCGTGAACGCTTGGTCGGCGGGGCCGTTGAGCAGCAGCAGGTGCCGACAACCCCGCGCGAGGAGGGCGTGCGTGACGTCCAACGCGACCGCGCGGTTGTCGTTGTCGACCGTGAAGACGTCGGGGCGATCGGCACGGCCGACCAGCACGTGCGGGAACGCCAACTCGCCAGCCAGCTCGAGGAGCGGGTCGTCGGGGTCCAGGTTCATGAAGACGGCGCCGTCGGCCCAGCGTTCCCGGATCATCCGGAGGAGCGTGGCGTGCGCTTCGTCGGGGCCGACGGGCACCGAGAGCGCCAGGTTCGTGCTCCGCTCGCGGGCGCCGTCGTGCAGCCCGCGCACGAAGCGGGTGAAGAAGCCGCTGGACATGGTGCCTTCACCCGGGACGAGCAGCTGGATGGCCCAGGTGCGGCCCTGGGAGAGGCTCCGGGCGGCCAGACTCGGGTGGTAGTCGAGGTCGGCGGCCGTCGCCAGGACCCGGTCGCGCGTCGGCGCGCGCACCCGTGCGTCGCCGTTGAGCGCGAGCGAGGCCGTCGAGACCGAGACGCCCGCCCGACGGGCGATGTCGCGGATCGTCGTCACCGCGGCCCCCGATGCGGTCGGTCGAACCGGTTCGATGGCGTCAGCCGAGCCACGTGCTCCGAGTCCATGGGTCCTCTCTTCCTTCGTTGCGCGCAAGGTAGCGCCTCGGCGCGCGGGGCGTCAAGCCCCCCCATGGGTCGTTCGCAGGGTCGGCCGCGGGGTCGACCGCGGGGTCGACTTCGTGGCGGGGCCCGCCGGGCGGGGCGCCCGCCGAGCCCGGTGGCGCCCGCCGCGCCGTGCCATCATCGACCATGCCTTCGCGCTTCGTCCCACGACCGCCGGGGCTCGAGCCCGGCGCACCGGATCCGCTCGTCGCCACCGGCCGCCCGCTGCGGTGGGGCGTGGTGGCGACCGGTGGCATCGCTCGCACCGTGACCGCCCAGCTCGTCTCCCTCGAGGACGCGGTCTTGCACGCCGTCAGTTCGCGCGACGCCGACCGGGCCCGGTCCTTCGCCGACGAGCACGGTGCGCGCGCGGCCTACGGGGACGATGGTGAGCCTGGGTACGTGCGCCTGGCCGCCGACCCGGACGTGGACGTGGCGTACGTGGCCACGCCCCACGGCCAGCACTTCGAGGTCACCCGGGCGCTGCTCGAGGCCGGCAAGAGCGTGCTCGTGGAGAAGGCGTTCACGATCCACGCCGGCGAGGCCGAGACCCTCGTCGAGCTGGCACGCGCCCGCGGGCTCTTCCTCATGGAGGCCGTGTGGACGCGCTTCACGCCCGGCTTCCAGGGTGCGCTCGACGCGATCGAGGCCGGTGAGATCGGTGAACCGCGCTGGGTGCAGGCCGATTTCGGTTTCCCCGCCCCCGACGACCGCCGTTCGCGTCTCTGGGCGCCGGAGGCCGGTGGCGGTGCGCTCCTCGACCTCACCGTCTACCCGTACACGTGGGCCTTCGGCGCGCTCGGCGCACCCGCGTCGGTCCGCGCGAGCGGCACGCTCACGGACGACGGTGTCGACGCGATGAACGCCCTCACGTTGGCGTACGGAGGGGGCGCGCGGGCGCAGCTGCTGTCTTCCCTCACCGCGCGTACGACCGGCACGGCGACGATCGGCGGCACCGAAGGGACGTTGCGCACGCGACCGGGTCTCACCCACCCCCCGGGCTTCACCGTCACCCGCTCGGACGGTGAACGCGAGGCGAGCTTCACGTCGGACGCACCCCGCTACGCACCGATGCTGCGGGAGGTGACGCGCTGCGTTCAGGGGGGTCTGCGCGAGAGTCCCACCATGCCCCTCGGCGACACCCTCGCCACGATGCGGACGTTCGACGAGGCGCGCCGCCAGATGGGCGTGCGGTACCCGAACGACGCCGCGACCGAGACGCCATGAGCGCTCCGTTGCGCCTTCTGGCCGCCAGCTACCGCGCGGCGGCGGCGCGAGGACGCACGGTGGTGGAGGTTCCAGGCTTCGTCGCCTGCCTGTCGCCCACGTCCGCCAACCCGTTCCTGAGCGTGGCCGTCCCCACCGACGAGGTACCCGACGATGGGGAGGCCGCCCTGGTCGAGCTGCGCGAGACGTTCGAGCGGCACGACCGAACGGTCCGCATCGAACTCTTCGCCGAGCTGCACCCCGACCTTCTCGTCGCCGCGGACGCCGCCGGCTGGGTCCGGGCGATGACGGCGCCCGTGCTGACGCTCGCGCCAAGCGCGCTGGCGGCCGCGCCTCCGACCGGGGAGGGTGTCTATCGGCCGCTCGACCCCGACCATGTGGCGCGGATCGAGGTCGCGCTGCAGGGTCAGGGTGTCGCCTACGGCGGCGCCCCGGGGGATCCGGCTGCGCTCGACTGGTTGCCTTCGCTGGTGGCCGGTCTCCGCGACGGGTCGGTCCTGGCGGGCGCCGTCGACGTGGACGACCGACCGGTCGCGGGCGCCTCGCTCCAGATCGGCGGCGACGTCGGCGAGCTGGCGGGGGTGTGGACGCATCCCTCGCAGCGCCGTCGCGGCTTGGCGCGTCGCGCCTGCCACGCGCTCTTGTCCGACGCGTTCGGCGCCGGCCTGTCGTTGGCGTGGCTCTCGGCGGCGCCCGACGCGCTCGCCCTCTACGTGGGACTCGGCTTCGAACCCGTGGGCACGCAGGTCAACCTCGAGGCGCCGCCCGCGAGCGCGACCGTCCGCTAGACTCCGCCCATGAACCCGACCGCCGATCCGGCCCTCGTGCTCGACGCGTTCGATCGCAACGGCGAGGTCAACGCCGCGCTCTTCGCCGCGCTCACCGAGCCCGACCTCGACCTCGACGACGGGCGCGGGGGTTGGAGCGTCGGCCAGCACCTGGGCCACCTCGTCGAGTTCCGGCACGGCTGGTTGAGCCGCGTCTCGCCGGTCCATGCCGAGCGCGTTCCGGACGTGGTCGACGGCGACGACGAGCGGTTCTGGCTCACCACCCGGTCCCTGGCGGACCTGGCGGCGGCCTTCGCGGCCGGCGACGCGGCGGCTCGTGCGGCGGTCCTGGAGGCGTTCGAGGCCGGGCGCTCCTTCGAACACGTCTACCGCAGCCATCCCGCGCACTTCCTGGTCCACACGACCGTCCACGACGCGCACCACCGCGGCGCGATCCTCCACCTGCTGCGAGCCGGCGGCCGTTCGGTCGAGCAGATGGACGAGCTCGACGACGCCACATGGCCGGTCTGGAAGCGGTAGGGCGACCGTCCGGTGCTTGCCCTCGCACCGTCGGGCGTGGTCTACTCCGCGGCACGTACCCGGGTCGCGCAGACCGGGAACGCCGATCCAGAGCGGGCGAGGGACCTGGCCCCACGACCCCGCAGCCACCAGCGGTCATCTCCGCGGGTGCTACCTCCAGCCGAGCGCGCGGCCTCGACGATCGGGCCGGTCTCGGGAAGATCGGGGCTCAAGCCTCGTCTTCGGACCCGAGCCCGCCTCGCGCGGGACGGGAGGAGGCGACGATGTACGACCTCTCCACACGGTCCTCGCCCTCGTGGCCCCCGCGACGGGGCGCGACCACGAGCGAACGCGTCCACCCACACCGGCGAATGCCCGGCGCGACGGTGACGTCGGCCTGAGCCGCCCGCCGTCGCAACCGACGCCCTCCCACCACCTCGCCGCGCGCGGGGTGGCCGTCCCGTTGTGTACCGCCTAGGAGAACCCCATGTCCTACCGCTTCGAGACCCTCCAGATCCACGCCGGCTACGAGACCGTCGATCCCACGACCAAGAGCCGCGCCGTCCCCATCTACCAGACCACCGCCTACGCCTTCGACGACGCCGACCACGCCGCCCGTCTGTTCGGTCTGCAGGAGTTCGGCAACATCTACTCCCGCATCATGAACCCCACGAACGACGTGCTGGAGAAGCGCGTCGCGGCGCTCGAAGGCGGCGTCATGGGGTTGGCGGTGGCTTCGGGCCACGCGGCGGAGTTCCTGGCGATCGCGATGCTGGCGCAAACCGGCGACAACATCGTCTCCAGCCCGCACCTCTATGGCGGCACGTCGAACCTCTTCCGCGTCACGCTGCCGCGCCTCGGGATCACCGTGCGCTTCACCGGCCCCGACGCCACCCCGGACGAGTTCGCCGCGCTCATCGACGATCGCACCCGTGCGGTGTTCGTGGAGTCGATCCCCAACCCGTCGCTGCGTTTGTCCGACGTCGACGGCATCGCGGCCGCCGCGCACGCGCAGGGCGTGGCCGTGCTGGTGGACAACACCGGCGGCATGGGTGGATACCTCTACCGTCCGATCGAGCACGGCGCGGACGTCGTCATCCATTCCGCCACCAAGTGGATCAACGGTCACGGCACCGGGATCGGCGGCGTCCTGGTCGACGCCGGGACGATGGACTGGGGCAACGGCCGCTACCCGCTCTTCACGGAGCCGAGCGCCTCGTACGGCGGGCTGAACTTCTGGGAGACCTTCGGTTCGGACGGTCCGTTCGGCAACATCGCCTTCGCCATCCGGGCTCGGGTCGAGGGGTTGCGCGACTTGGGCCCCGCCCTCGCCCCCATGAACGCCTGGCTCCACCTCCAGGGTCTGGAGACGCTCTCGCTGCGCGCCGACCGCCACGTGGCCAACACGCAGGCGCTGGCCGAGTGGCTCCGCGACCAGGCCGGGGTCACGTCGGTCGTCTTCCCGGGGCTGGCCGACCATCCCGATCATGCTCGGGCGCTGCGCGAGTGGCCGCGGGGCGCCGGCGGCGTGTTGACGTTCGAGCTCGAGGGCGGGCACCAGGCCGGCAAACGCTTCCTCAACGCGCTCGTCCTGGCCTCGCGGTTGGTGAACCTGGGCGACGCCAAGACCAGCGTCACCCACCCGGCCAGCACCACGCACGCCCAGCTCGACGAGGCGCAACTGCGCGACGCGGGCGTGGCCCCGGGTCTCATCCGCATCGCCACCGGCCTCGAGCACGTCGACGATTTGATCGAGGACTTCGACCGCGCGCTCGCGGCGGCGCGGGACGCGACGCCGGCCTGAACTGCGCCGGGCGCAGACCGAGGACGTTCGGCACTTGCGCACGACGGGCGAGCGAGCTAAGCTGAAACCGCAGCGTTTTCACATTTTGGCCCCGATCGAAGGTGGCCGAGCGTTCCCGCAACGCCGGTCACCTCGGTGGCCCGTCGATGGCCGCGACGCTGCGCCGTCTGGTCCGCGCTCAAGTCGCCGTTCCGTCCTGCTGCCCTCCGAAGGGAGGTCGCGTGGTCTCGAAGCGGTTGCGGTTGGCGCACGGCCCATCGTCGGTCGGTCCGTTCGAGAGGAGCGCACCATGCATACGACGCGCGGTACCTCGTTCCACCGCGTGATCACGGCGGGCCTGTGGCTCACCGTGATCGCGCTCTCGACCGTCGCGTGCCAGCGGCAGGCCACCCTGCCGCCGGTCGACGTGATCGGGGAGGGTGACACCATCGAGTACGCGTTCGGTGCGTCCGGCGAGGTGCGGGAGATCACCCTTCCCGGCCCCAGCGGCCCCTTCTCGTTCAGCTACGAGGTGATCGACGGGCTCGCGATCGTGGAGGGCGACATGATCCTCGGCGAAGCCCAAGAGCTCGAGGATCTGGCGGACCAGGCGGACGCGGTCGACCTGATCGGTCCGGAGGGCTCGATCGTCTCGCGGCAGTTGTGTTGGACCTTTCTTGGTGTCGACGTCCATTGCGAGTACTACCGCTGGCCGAACGCCACCGTCCCCTACACCTTCGCCGACGACTGGAACGACCCCGCGATGGTCGGCGACGAGAACGGCGCCATGCGCGTCACGATCCTCGCGGCGATGGACGCGATCGAGGCCGTGACCGCCGTTCGGTTCGTGCCCCGCACGAGCCAGGACGACTACGTGCGCTTCCGAGACGCGGACGGCTGCTCGTCGAACGTCGGTCGCCAGGGCGGTCGCCAAGACGTCAAGCTCGCCCTTGGCTGCAACAACACCTGGATCGTGGTCCACGAGCTCCTGCACGCGCTCGGGTTCAACCACGAGCAGTCGCGCGACGACCGCGCCGGCTTCGTACAGATCCAGTTCGACAACATCCGCGACGGCAAGAAGCACAACTTCGAGGTGGCCGACTACTCGTGGGACTACCGTCCGTACGACTTCGACTCGCTCATGCACTACGGCGCCAACGACTTCTGCAAGCGCGACGCTGCCGATGCGTGCGTCGGACCGACGATCATCACGGTCCCTGCCGGTACCGCAATCGGTCAGCGCAGTCGCATGTCGACCACCGACATCGCAGGCGTCAACCGCATCTACCCGGGCGAGCCGCCGACGATCGACATCACCGGCCCGACCCCAGGTACGAGCTACAGCCGCCGCGCCAGCAACATCTTCTTCACCGCCGACGTGATCGACCCCGAGGACGGCGACGTGACCGTGAGGTGGACCAGCAACGTCAGCGGCCTCCTCGGCACGGGCAACCCGTTCACGTACCACACCGGCCCGATGGCGTACGGAGCCCACACGATCACCGCCCGGGCGGCCGACCTCCAGGGCAACGTGGCGACCGACACGGTGACGGTGACGATCGTCAACGACCCGCCGACCGTCGACCTCGACCTGCCGCTGCCGGGCACCTTCTGCGCCGACGAGCCGATCACGTTCGGAGCGACCGTCGTCGACATCAACGAGATCGGCTCCACGCTGCCGAACGCGAGCGTCGAGTGGCGCGTCTCGGGTGGTCCGGTGTTCGCGACCGGCAAGACCGTCGTCCAGAGCTTCGGCGCCGAGGGCAACGTCCAGGTGGTCGTCACGGTCACCGACGACCAGGGCCAGTCGGACGTGGACTCGGTGAACCTGAGCATCGTCGACTGCACCGATCAGCCGCCGACGGTCGCCATCTCGAGCCCGGCAGCCGACATCGAACTCTTCTACGACGACTACGACGACGCTCGCGATCAGTGGTACACCGACGTCACGCTCGTCGGCAGCGCGAACGACCCCGAGGACGGGGCCCTCACCGGTGGCGACCTCGTCTGGACGACGAACTACGCGGACCAGGCGGCGCTGCTCGGCACCGGGACGAGCCTCACCACCCGCTTGTACTCGAGCACGTGCACGGGCGTCACGCACACGGTCACGCTGACGGCGACCGATTCGTTCGGGAATGACCGGACGGCCGTCGTGCGGATCCGCATCTGGACGCTCTGTTGAGCATCAATCCGCGCTGAAGCAGGACCTCGTGCGCCCTGCCGCCGTGCGCCCCCGAAGTCGTGGGGCGCACGGCGCGCTAGCCTACGCACCGTGGACCGCGCCGCCCTGCTCGCTCTGTACGACCGCTTCGAACGCCGCGACGCCGCGGCCGAAGGGCGGCGCGTCGAGCGCACCGACCACCTGACGCGCCACGTCGGCGCCCCGGGACAGCCGAGTTGGATCGCCTGGTGCGAACTGGCGGGTGCGGACGTCGACGCCGTGATCGCCGGCGAGGTCGCGTACTGGACGAAGCTGGGTCAGGAGGTGGAGTGGAAGCACTTCGCCCACGACGTGCCGCTCGACCTACCCTCGCGCCTGATCGCCGCTGGGTTCGTGCCCGATGAACCCGAGGCGCTCCTCGTGCTCGACCTAACGGTCCCGCCCGCGTGGCTCGACGCCGACGCCGGTCACGACGTGCGCGCCGTCGGACTCGAGGGCATCGAGGACGTCGCCACGGTCATGGCCGCGGTGTGGCCGGGCGAGGTGGCGGCCTTCCGCGCGCGCTACGCCGACGAGTTCGCGGCCGACCCCGAGCGCACGCGCTTCTACGTCGCGTACGTCGACGGACGCCCTGCCGCAGCCGCCTGGACACAGATCAGCGGCCCCACGACCCCCTTCTTCGGCCTGTGGGGCGGCGCTACGGTGGCGCCCCACCGGGGGCGTGGCCTCTACCGGGCGCTCGTCGCCGCCCGCGCCCGCACCGGGCGCGCCGACGGGTACCGCTACGCCGTGGTCGATGCGGGCCCGATGAGCGCGCCGATCCTGATGCGCCTCGGCTTCGTCCACCTGATCACGACCACGCCGTTCCGGTGGACGCCGCCGAACCTCGCGCCTTGACGCGATAGGCTCCTGCCAACCCAGCCTGGAGGTGGCGCCCGTGCGCGTGTACGTCTCATCCGATATCGAAGGGGTCGCGGGGATCGTCACCGCCGAACAGACGATGCCCAGCGGCGGGACCGAGTACCAGCGCGCCCGCCGGCTCATGACCGCCGAGGTCAACGCGGCGGTGCGGGCGGCGTTCGAGGCCGGCGCTGCCGAGGTGCTCGTCAACGACGGCCACGGGCCGAACACGAACCTGCTCGTCGAGGACCTCGACGAACGCGTCGAGCTGCTCACCGGCAAACCGAAAGCGCTCAACATGATGCACGGCGTGGACGACGGCTTCGACGCCGCCCTGCTGCTCGGCTACCATGCCCGCACCGGGACGGCCGAGGCCATCCTCGACCACGCCTACCTGGGCAGCGTCGGCTATGACCTGCGGCTCAACGGCGAACCGTACGGCGAGTTCGGGCTCAACGCCATGCTGGCCGGGTCGTTCGGCGTGCCGGTGGTGGTCACGAGCGGAGACGACAAGCTCGTCGCCGAGGCGCACGGGCTGTTGCCACGCATCGAAGCGGTGGAGGTCAAGCGTGCGGTGAGCCGGACCGCCGCCCGCACGCTCACGCCGGCGGCCGCGCGCACCCTGATCGCCGGAGCCGTACGACGCGCCCTCACCGGTGACCTGGGCGTTGGCCTGCTCGAGCCGCCCGCACCCCCCTTCGAGCTCGACGTCACCTTCCTGCGTTCCGTCCAGGCCGACGTCGCGGCCCTCATGCCCGACACGGAGCGGCTCGACGGCCGCACGGTGCGCTGGCGCGGCGACGCCTACCTCGAAGCGTTCCGCGCTTGCCGCACGCTGCTCCTGCTCGGGTCCACCGCGAACTGACGACGCCGAAGCCGCCGTCCCGCAGGACCGAGGCGCGGGCAGCGTCCGGGTACACTGCCCGAGCCGTGCCCAGCCCCTCGCTCGAGCCCGTCGCAGCCATCGACACCGACACCCTGCCCCTTCACGCCGAGGGGGTCACGGTGCGCTTGGGCGGTACGGCGATCGTCGAGGACGCCTCGCTCCGGCTGGCGCCGGGCGACGTCGTGCTGCTCACCGGGCCCAACGGCGCCGGCAAGAGCACGCTGTTGCGCGCCCTGGCCGGTCTGCTGCCGTCGTCGGGCGACGTCCTCATCGGCGGGCGGTACCCCGGTAGCCCGGCGGCGCGCAGCGCGTTCGTGTTCGCGCCCGACGAGCCCGCGCTGTACGAGGACCTCACGCTGGCAGAGCACGCGCGCTTCGTGGCCATGGTGTACGGCCGGCCCGATGCGGAGGCTGGGGCGCTCGCCGCGCTCGACGCGTTCGGACTGTCGCCCAAGTTGGGCGAGTTCCCGGGCACCCACTCGCGCGGCATGCGCCAGAAGCTGGCGTTGGCGCTCACGCTCGGCCTGGCGCTGCCGTTGACCCTGCTCGACGAGCCCTTCAACGGTCTGGACGTCGAGGCCCAAGCGCGCCTCGCCGAAGCGCTCACGCGCCGCGCGCACGAAGGGGGCGCCGTCCTGCTGACGGGTCACCAGCAGGAGCTGGCGGGTCTGCTGCACGCCCGCGTCTTGACGCTCCACGCCGGTCACCTCGGGCCTGCATGAACGCGATCGCCTACCTGCGCCGGCGCACGATCTGGCGCTCGGCGCATGGGTACGCGACCTGGGTGGGCCGCGCGGTCGGGTGGTGGACGATCGTCTACCTGATGTTCTGGGTGGTCGTGTTCGCGATCGCTGGTGTCGAGACGCTCGTCCGCCTGACCGAACCGTTGCCGATCGCGGTCCCGCTCGCCCTGGGGTTGGCCGTGACGGGCGCGTTCGCACTGCTGGCCGCGGCCGGGCGCGCGCCGCCGGTCGTCGTCGACCGGCGCGATCTCTATCACCTGGCGCTCGCACCGACCATCCCCTACGACGTGCTGCGGCTTCGGCTCGACGTCCGACGCATGCTGCGGCTGGCGCTCGGCGCCGCGGCAGGTGCGGTGTGGTCGATCGTGGCGCCGCCCCTGTTCCACCTCCAGGTCCCGTGGGCGGCGCCCGCCTTGGCGTTGTTGGCGATGGCGCACGCCGACGTGACCTGGCTGCGCTACGCCGGCTTCCGGCGCCCGGACGGCGATGGTCGGGCGGCCCGAACGACGGCCTGGGGCCTGATCGCGGTCGCCGTGGCCGCGGGCGCGGTCGCGGCGCTGCCCCTGTGGCGGAACGCGCTCGACGCGCCGTGGCTGGGCGCGGTCGGGCTCACCGGGGCGCTCACGCGCCCCGAAGCCTGGACGCTCCTCGTACCCGTCGGGTTGGCCCTGGTGGCGCACCGCGCCGTCCGCCGCTCGCTGCTGCGGACCTGGCCGCCGCGTTTCGCCGCCCAAAGCCTCGTGCTCACGCAACTCCAGGCGATGCGGACGCTGCAGATCCTCGCCGGCGTGGCCGGGATGGGGGCGTCGCTGCGCGAGCTCGACGCCGGCGAGCGCGTGCGCCTGCTCGCCGCCCTGCACGATCGACCCGGCGCCAGCCGACCGCGCCGCTCGCTGCGACCGCCTCCGGTCGATGCCGCCCCGTGGCGGGCGATCGCGTGGCGGGCGGCGTCGACGCTGGTGCGGAGGCCGCGCGGTGCCCAGGTGCGTCTCGCCCTCCTGGCGGTCGCGGCCGTGGGGGCGGTGTTCGCCGCCGCGGGGGTGCTGCTGGGCCCTCCGCCCGTGCCGGTCGGCGCGCCCGGCACCCCCACCGAGGTCCCCGCGGACACGCTCGGCGCCGCCTTCGTGGGCGCCATCGGTGTGCTGAGCGCGGCCTGGCTCCTGGCGCGGACGGCCGCCGGCCTTCTCGGCCCACCGCTCACGACGCGTGGGCTACCGATCGACACGACCGAGCGGACGCGCGGTCGGCTCACCCCGGCCGGGCTCGTGTTGGCCGTCGCCACCGTGCCCGCCCTCGGCGCCCTGGCCTTCGTCGCCGGCCGGTCCGGGAGCGGCAGCGTGCTCGGTCCCGACCCGGTAGGACTCGTCGCGGCGGCCGTCGTGCTCGCGGCGACCGTGCTCGTCGCGCTCGAGAAGTACGCGACCTGGAGCGGCGCGGTGGCGCGCGGCTGGGAAGCGACGCTCGTGGCCGCCCTCGTCGCCTCGCTGCCGGCGCTCGTCCTGGGCATGTTGGGCGTGCCCGGATGGGCCCTGCCGACGCAGGTGGCGCTGCTGGTGGTGTTGTGGTGGCTGCCTGCGTAGCGGCGGATGCGCCCTCCCGCACCGCCCGATGGTGCACGATGGGCCCATCCACGACGTCGGCACGACGGTCGCGTCGCCGCCGACGGGAAGGGGCTCATCATGACCACGCTCTCCGGACCTCGACCGCAAGGCCTGCCGTGTTGGCTCGACCTGAACGTGCCCGACGTGAAGTCGGCGGCAGCGTTCTACGAACGGACCTTCGGCTGGACCTACGACGTGAGCGGCGAGGCGTACGGTCACTACCACGTCGCGCTGGTCGATGGCCGCCCCGCCGCCGGGTTCGGTCAGTCGATGTCGGGGAGCGGGGCAGAGGTGCCGTCCGTCTGGACGCTGTACTTCGCCGCCGAGGACGCCGACGCGATGGTGGCGCGCGCGGTCTCGCTGGGCGGCACGGTCGTGGCGCCGACGTTCGACGTGCCCGGTCAAGGGCGGATGGCCGTCGTGGCCGACCCGACGGGCGCGGCGTTCGGCGTCTGGCAGGCGCACGAGCACAGGGGCTTCGGGCTTACCGGCGCGCCGGGCACGATGAGTTGGTGTGAGGTCAACACGACCGACGCCGAGCGCGCACAATCGTTCTACACGGATCTGCTCTCCGCGACCGCGCGCCAGCGCGAAGAGGGGGGCACGCCGTACCACGTGCTGTCGCAGGACGACGTCGACTTCGCGGGCATCCTGCAGATGAACGAGCAGTGGGCGGGCCTGGCGCCACACTGGATGGTGTACTTCCAGGTCGCCGACATGGACGCGGCCGTCCGCGCCGTCCAGGATGCAGGTGGCGCCGTGCAGCACGGGCCGTTCGACTCGGGGCACGGCCGCCTCGCCGTGGTCGCCGATCCGGCCGGGGCGATCTTCTCGCTGCAGGAACCGGCCGCTGGGTGACGTGGGCTGGCGCCGCACCCGCGCGAGCCGCGCCCGTGCCCGTCTTCAGTCGGCGAAGGTCAGTAGGGTGGCCGAGGCGGCCTCATCGTCACCCGTGAACGCGGTGTCGCCCGGCTCCACGCCGTTGCGTGACAGGACGAACGCGATGACGTCGGCGTACGCCTCGTCGGCCAGCGAACCGGCTTGACCCAAGGGCATGTTGGCCTTCGCATAGGCGAACAGCTCACCGAGCGGCCTGCCGTCCCATCGCTCCGCGAACGCGGGACCGCTCAGCGCCGGGAAGCCCCCGCCCTGGAGCTCCGCGCCGTGGCAGAACCCGCAACTGGCGCGGTAGATGGCGGCGCCTCGCTCGACTTGGTCGTGGGCGATCGCGACGGCAGTCGTGCCGTCCGCGCCGGCGGTTCCGCCGACCGAAGCGGCCAGGAGTGCCGTCAGGAGGAGAGGGAGGCGGGATCGGCGATGAGGGTTCATGGGACCTCCGGAGGGTGGTGGACGAACCGCACGAGGATACGCCACCGTCGTCCCCGCCGCCCCCGACGGCGGGACCTCACGGAGCACAGCCCCCTGCCGGTGCGCACCGCCCGAGCGTCGCGGACGCGCTACAACTCCTCGCGACCGAAGCGCACGAGCGCCGCGACGAGGAGGACGACGGCCCACACGCCGGTCGCGAGGATGGGCCACGGGGTGAGGAGGGGCCCGCCCTGCGCCAGCACGGGCGCCATGCGGCCGAACAGCCACGGCGTCAGGTCGGCGGTGGCCGGTACGAGCCCGAGCACGATATCGCCGCCGAGCAGGGTGACGAGGCCGAGAGCGAGGACGGCGCCGCGCGACCGCAGGAACACGCCCAAGGCGAGGGTGAGGGCCAAGTAGAACCCGGCGTTGAGCGCCAGCAGGCCGACGGCGGCGACGAATGGGGCCACGGGCACGGGGCCGCCCGCTTCCACCGAGAGCATCGCGTAGGCGATCGCGGCGGGCACGAGCACCGCGGTCGTCAGGAGGCCCAGCGCCAACCCCGTGAACTTCGCCAGCACGAACGCCGCGTGCGAGACGGGTTTGGTGAGCACCCAGGCGGCGGTGCCCGATTGCCGTTCGCCGATGACGGTCCCGTGGGCGAGGATCACCGCGCCGATCGGCACCGCCAACGCACCGAGGTTGAAGAACATGTCGTAGGCGCTCGCCAGCGGCCCCAGCGGCTCGAGCGCTAGCGTCTCACGCAGGAAGACCAGGGGCAGCAACAGCAAGCCGTCGAGCACGGCGACCCACACGACGAGCTGGACGCCGCCGAGTCGCGGCCGGAGCCAAGCCCGGATCTCGTGGCTGAGGAGGTGGCCGTACCCCAGCAGGCGTCCTCCGCCCGTGCGGGGGGTGAGACCGGCCACCCGGGTCACGCCGTCGCCTCGTTCGCCCCGACCAGACGCATGAAGACCTCCTCGAGCTCGAACATCCGTCGCCGGAAGTCGACGACCACCACCTCGGGATCTTCGAGCACGACGCGCAGCAGCTCGGCCTCGGCGGCGGCCTCGTCGGACACGACCACCCGCAGCGTGGTGCTGCCGTCGTCGCCGGCGGTCTCGTCGACCTCGACGACCCAGGGCCACGCACGCAAGGCGGGGACGACGCTCGCCACCGGCCCGCGCAACCCCACCAGGAAGGTGACGGCGCCGTCGCCGACCAGCAGTTCGCGGGTCGGGGCTTGGGCGATCAAGCGCCCCCGGTCCAGGATCGCGACGTGGTCGGCCACGCGCTGGACGTCGTCGAGGATGTGCGTCGAGAACAGCACGGTGCTCCGCGTGCGCAGCTCGGCCAGGATCGACAGGACGGCGTGCCGGCCCATCGGATCCAGCGCGGCCGCAGGTTCGTCCATGATCAGCAGTTCGGGATCGTGGATCTGGGCTTGGGCGATCCCCAGCCGCTGGCGCTCGCCGCCAGAGAAGCCTCGCACCGGCCGGTCGCCCTTGTCGGCCAGGCCGACGAGCGTCAGCATCTCGTCGATCCGGTTCTCGACCGCGCGCGTGGGGCCCGAGAAGAAGAAGCCGGCCGTGAACCGCAGCGCCTGCCGGGCCGTCTCGTGCTCGTAGAAGCGCGGGTCCTGGGCCAGGAAGCCCACCCGTCGACGCACCTCCGTCGTGTGGCCGGCGACCTCGCGCCCCAGCACCGTCGCTCGGCCGGAGGTGGGCCGCGCGAGGCCCACCAGCAGGCGCATGGCGGTGGTCTTGCCGGCGCCGTTCGGGCCCAAGAATCCGAACACGGTGCCCCGTGGGACCCGCAGGTCGAGGCCCTCGAGCGCGACGACGGGACCGTAGCGCTTGCCGAGTCCATGCGTCTCGATGGCGTGGGTGTCGAGCATCGTGGCCTCCGGAGCCCACGCTACGGGCTGCCGTCGCCGTCTCCGACCGACGAAGTCCTACAGCGCCTTCCGCCGGATGGGGGAGGCCGGCGGGCCGGGGGTCCGGCGCGCCGTCCCGGGAGGCCAGCCGGCCTTCCCGGTAGGCTGGCGGCATGACGCCACCCCGCTTCGAGGGCTTCGGGCCCGCCGTGACCGACTGGTTCGTCGCCCTGGGGAGCGACAACTCGCGCGCCTACTGGACCGCCACCCGCGACGTCTGGGAGCGCGACGTGCGGACCCCGCTCGAGACGCTCCTCGCAGAACTCGCGTCGTCCCTCGGCGGCGACGTGAAGCTGTTCCGGCCGTACCGCGACCAACGGTTCGCCCGGGGTGCGGCGCCACTGAAGGAGGCCACCGCCGGGTTCGTCGGCGGGATCGGCGGTTCTCGGGCTCCGCTGTACGTCGAGGTCTCCGAGCGCGGCGTGTACGTCGGCACCGGCTACCACCGGTTCGCCACCGATCAACTGGCCGCCTACCGCCGGGTCGCGGCCGGCCCGGCGGGCGACGATCTCGACACCGCGCTCGAGGGCGCCCGGACGGCGGGTCTGACGGTCGCAGGCGAGGTGCTCCGCGGGGCGCCGCGCGGCGTACCGCGCGATCATCCACGGATCGACCTGCTGAGACGCAAGGCCGTCGTCGTGGGCGCCGGCTTGCCTCCGGGCGACGCTCTGGAGTCGAGAGCCCCGCTCGAGCACGCCCTGCGGGTCTGGGCGGCGGCGGCGGCCGTCGTCGGTTGGCTCGACACCCACGTCGGCCCGAGCGACCTGCCACCCGACGAGCGTGGGGCGCGACGCCGTCGCTCGCGCTGAAGGACGTCGCTGGGTCGCGGCCGGCGCGACCGAGGAACCCGCCGTGAGCCGAGACCCCGACCCCGTCCGTGACCCGCTGCGCGGCGCGTGGGTCGGTCTGGCCATCGGCGACGCCCTCGGTTCGGTCCATGCCGGCCGCCCCGACGACTGGGCCACCGACACGCCGACCGACCTCGTCGGCGGCGGCCCGGAGCGGCTGCCGCCTGGTGTGTTCGGCGCCTGGACGAGCCTGGCGTTGGGCGCCGCGGAGGGCCTGCTCGCGCGCGCGGCGTACGACCCTGAGGTCCACGAAGCCCAGGTCCTGCGCTGGTGGCGGGAGGGGCGGTGGAGCCCGCTGGGGCACGCCTTCGGCCCCGCCCCCAGCACGCGCGCCTGGCTGCTCGCCCACGGCGCCGCCGGCATCGAGGGAGGCGACGCGACCGGTCGTCACGACGCGTGGGCGGCCGTCGCCGCGACCACCTCGTATTGGGCCGCGACGCCCGACGTCGCGCTCGCCGTGGCGCGCCGTGCGGTCGAGACGATCGGACCGGGGGGCGCGAACGATGCGGAAACGCTTGCGCGTCAGGTGCTGGCGGCGCTGACCGCCGCCCCCTCGCCGACCCTGGCTCCGGAGGCCGACCCCCTGGTCGCCACGGCCGTGGGCATCGTCGCGAGCGCCGACGGGTTCGAGGCGGCCCTGCGAGGCGCGCTGGCGCATCCGTGCGTCGGCGGCGTGCTGGGCGCCCTCGTGGGTCTGCTGGCAGGTTCTCGTTTCGGGCTGCGCTCCATCCCCGTCCGCTGGCGAGCGCAGATCGCCTGGGGGCGCGAGATCGTCGCGATCGCCGATCGCCTCCACGCGGGTCCGGCCGCCGGCGCCCAGTCGCTGGTGCATCCCTGGCAGACCTGGTCGCGGGCACCGTCGACGGGTCGGCGGTAGGGCGCACGCGTCGGGGCGCGGCGGGGCGACCCGGCGGCCGGCGTGCGATGCTCGCCCGCGGAGGCCCGCATGCCCAACTACGACACCCTGATCCGTCACGCCCGCGTGGTCGACGGCACCGGCAACCCCTGGCAGCACGCCGACGTGGCGCTGGCCGGCGACCGCATCGCCGCCGTGGCGCCGCCGGGTCGGATCGCGCCGGAGCTGGCGCGCGACGTCGTCGATGCGAGCGGCCACGTCGTCTGCCCCGGCTTCATCGACATCCAGAGCCACGCCATCCTGCCGCTCATGATCGACGGCCGGTGCCTCTCGAAGATCACCCAGGGGGTGACCACCGAGGTCATGGGCGAGGGCTGGACGCCGTCGCCGGTCGGCGGGCGCATCTCGGATCCGATGGCGGGCACCCTCTTCGAGGGGCGCGTGGACCCGGTGTGGGTGGAGCGGGTGGCCACGTGGCGCCGTTTCGGCGATTGGCTCGAGGCGTTCGAGCGGCACGGCGTCTCGCCGAACGTCGGTTCGTTCCTGGGCGGCGGCACGTTGCGCAACTACGCCAAGGACATGGACATGGGACCCGCCGACACGGCGGAACGCGCGACGATGCGGCGCGTCCTGGCCGAGGCGATGGAAGACGGTGCCTTCGGCGTCTCCTACGCGCTCATCTACCCCCCCGACGCGTACGTCGACACCGCGGAACTGATCGACGTCTGCCGCGCGATGGCGCCCTACGGTGGCGTCTACGTGACCCACCTCCGCTCCGAGGCCGACGGCATCTTCGAGGCGCTCGAGGAGGCGCTGACGATCGGTCGCGAAGCCGGGGTGCCGGTGGAGGTCTACCACCTCAAGGCCTCGCGACCGAGCGCTTGGTTCCGCATGCCTTCGGTGATCGAACGCATCACGCGGGCGCGCGCCGATGGTCTCGACGTGACCGCCGACATGTACCCCTATGGGGCGTCGGGAACGGGCTTGACCGCGATCCTCCCCACCTGGACGGCGGCCGGGGGGCGCCTCTACGAGAACCTGGCCGATCCCGCCGTCCGGGCCCGCGTGCGCGAAGCGCTCGAGGGGCGCGCCGAGCACGACGGGCTCGGTCTGGAGACCCGCGACGGCCCGCACGGCATCATGCCGGTCGGGTTCCAGCGCCCCGAACACCAAGCGTACGTGGGCAAGCGGCTCGACGAGATCGCCGCGCTGCGCGGCCAAGACTGGATCGAGGCGACGCTCGACCTGCTGGTCGCCGAGGGCCAACGCATCAGCACCATCTTCTTCTCGATGGACGAGGCCAACCTGCGCACCCAGGTGCAGGTGCCCTGGATCAAGTTCTCCAGCGACGCGGGCGGGTACGACCCCGCCTGGGCGAAGGCCCACGGCCCGGTGCACCCGCGCGGGTACGGCACGTTCCCGCGCGTGTTGGCGAAGTACGTGCGCGAGGAGCGCTTGCTGAGCCTCGAGGAAGCGGTCCGCAAGATGACGTCGGCGGTCGCGGACCGGTTGTCGTTGCGTCAACGGGGTCAACTGCGCGAGGGTTTCTTCGCCGACGTCGTCGTCTTCGATCCCGAGACCGTCGCCGACCGGGCCACCTTCGACGATCCGCATCGGTTGTCGGTGGGGGTGCGCGACGTCTGGGTGAACGGGGTGCGTGTCCTGGACGGCGGTGAACACACCGGCGCCACGCCCGGCCGCTTCGTCAAGGGACCCGGCGCCTAGGGCGGGCGGCCCTCTCGGGCCGTGGCGGGTCGGTGGTTCCACGGACCGACCGGTCGGTCGGTCCCTTATGTACAGGCGCACCGCAACGCGTATGCTCCGGCCACAGCACACCTTGGGGCCCGTCGCGTTGCGGCGCCGTCCCGTATCGCGAAGGAGGTTCGGGGTTCGCCCAGACCGCCGGCTGCGCGTCGTCGCTCACGCGAACGGTGCCTGCCTCCGGCCCCTCGACCGCATGCCATGCGGATCACGATCGGACGCCGGCCGCGGCGCCGTACGAAGGAGTGCCCCGATGACGACCTCCGCACGCAGTCTGCTGCTCTCGCTGCTCGTCCTCGTGCTCGCCAGCGCCGGCGCCGGCTTCGCCCAGCGGCAGTTCCTCTCGATCGGCGGCGGCTTCGTCGGGGGCACGTTCAACGTGTTCGCCAGCGGGATGGGCGACTACCTGACCCAGAACTTCCCCGACCTGAACATCACCGTCGAGGGTTCGGCGGGGTCGGCCGAGAACATCCGCCGCATCCAGGACGGCGACATGGAGATGGGGATCGCCTTCGCCGGGGACGCCTACCTCGCCTACACCGGTCAGGAGGAGTTCTCCGACGGGGCGTACGACGGCATCCGCGCGGTGGGCTTCCTCTACGGCGCCGTCTCGCAGCTCGTCGTGCTCGAAGGGAACGGCATCGAGACCTTCGAGGACCTCGCCGGAAAACGTATCGCGCTCGGCTCCGCCGGCTCGGGAACGCACCTGTCGATCGAACGGCTGCTGCGTCAGACGGGCATGTTCGACCGCGTCACGCCGGTGTTCGTCGCGGGCCAGGCGGCCAGCGACCAGCTCAAGGACGGCCAGGTCGACGGCTACCACGCGCTGCTCGGGGTGCCGAACGCCACCCTCGTCGACACCACCACCGCACGCGACGCCCACGTCCTCTCGACCTACGACGCCGCGCTGGCATCGGGCTTCTTCGAACGGTACCCGTTCTACTCGGCGTTCACGATCCCGGCGGGCACGTACACGGGCGTCGACGAGGACGTGCAGACCTGGCGCGACGCCGGGATCTGGATCGTCAGCGACGACATGGACGAGGACCTCGTGTACGAGATGACGAAGGCGATCTTCGGCGCGGACGGTCTCGAGCACATGCTCCGCGTCACCAACGTGGCCCGGGAGATGGGCGTCGACAGCGCGCTGTCGGGAATCGCGTTGCCGCTGCACCCGGGCGCGGCGCGGTACTGGACCGAGGTCGGCGTCACGATCCCCGAGAGCGCGCGCCCCTAGGCGCGCCCCCGTCGGGGCCCGGCGCGGCGGTCGCCGACCGTGCCGGGCCCCCTGGGACACCGCGATGAGCGAACGCGACGTCGAGCGTCATCCGCCCACCGTACGTCCACCCGGGACGGTCGCGGCGCCTCCCGTCCCCGACACCGAGACGCTGAAGGAGGCGGCGTTCGGTTCCTCCAACCCCTTGCGTGGGCCGTGGCGTGTGGTGTTCGACCTCTTCGCCGCCGGCCTGGCGATCTTCTACCTCTATAGCGCGCTCTTCGGTTCGTTCCGGACCGAGGTCCACCTGGGCGTGTACGTCGCGTTCACGTTCGCGATGGTGTTCCTCTACTACCCGGCGCGCACCTCGCGCAAGAAGAGCCGACCCAGTGCCCTGGACGTCGCCCTGGCGCTCACGTCGCTGGTCGTCGCCGGGTACTACATGCAGCAGTACGAGGCGATCGCCTACCGCATCGGCCGCGAGACGCAGCTCGACACGGTCTTCGCCACGCTCATGGTGCTGCTGTCCTTGGAGGTCGGCCGGCGTGCGCTGGGCTGGGCGCTGCCCATCATCTCGCTCGTGTTGATGGCGTACGCCTACTTCGGTCCCTACCTGCCCGACCTCATCGCCCACCGTGGCTACACGCTCGAGCGGATGGTGAACTACGCCTACCTGACGCCCGAGGGCATCTTCGGCCTGATGGCGAGCGTCCTGGCCACCTACGTCATCATCTTCATCTTCTTCGGTGCGTTCCTGAACCGCTCCGGGGTCGGAGCGTTCTTCATCGACCTGGCCTTGGCCGCTGCAGGCCACGCCACGGGCGGACCCGCCAAGGTCGCCGTGCTCGCGTCGGCGCTCATGGGTTCGATCTCGGGAAGCGCCATCGCCAACACCGTCTCCACCGGCGCGCTCACGATCCCGCTCATGAAGCGGGTGGGCTTCAAGCCGCACCAAGCCGGCGCGGTGGAGGCGTCGGCCTCCATCGGCGGCATGTTCCTGCCGCCCGTCATGGGCGCGGGCGCGTTCGTCATGGTGGAACTGACCGGCATCCCGTACGCCACGATCGCGCTCGCGTCGATCGTGCCGGCGCTGCTGTACTTCGTGAGCGTCTGGTCCGCGGTCCACTTCCAGGCCAAGCAGCTGGGCTTGAAGGGCCTGCCGGCCGCCGAGATCCCGCGCGCCGGCGACGTCCTCCGCGAGCGCTGGTTCTTGGCGCTGCCCCTGGTCCTGATCGTCACGATGTTGGCGCTCGGTTACTCGCCCGGGTACGCCGCCTTCTGGGGCACGATCTCGACGGTCCCGGTGTCGTGGTTCACCAAGTCCGACCGGATGGGCCCGCGGAAGGTGTGGGAAGCGCTGATCGAGGGGGGCCACGGCACGCTCGTCGTGGGCGCCACCGTCGGCCTCATCGGCATCATGCTCGGCATGATCTCGCTCACGGGACTCGCCCTGAAGTTCACCACCGTGTTCCTGTCGCTGTCGAGCGGCTCGGTGTTGCTGGCTATCCTGCTCGTCGCCCTCGCCTCCTTGGTGCTGGGCATGGGGATGCCGGTGACGGCCTCGTACCTCGTGGTCGCGGTGTTGGCGGGACCCGCCTTCGTGGAGTTGGGCGTCGGCCTGCTCGCGGCCCACATGATCATCTACTGGCTGAGCCAGGACTCGAACATCACGCCGCCGGTCTGCATCGCCGCGTACGCGGGCGCCGCCATCGCCGGAGCGGACCCTTGGCGGACGGGATGGGCGGCCTTCAAGTTCGCCAAGCTGCTGTACGTGATGCCGCTGCTGTTCGCCTTCACGCCGATCCTCATGGACGGTCCGATCGACGCCGTCATCTCGGCGTGGGTCTCGGCCGCCCTCGGCACGATCGCCTTCGGTGCGCTCACGATCGGCTTCCTCCACCGCGCCACGACCCTGCTGGAGTGGCTCGTCCTGGCCGCGGCGACGCTGCTGTGCTACTGGCCGGGGTACCTGACGGACGCCCTCGGGATCGCCCTGTTCCTCGGGCTCTGGTGGTTGCAGACGCGCTTCGTGCTGAGCTTCCGGCGTGGGCTCCGGCCGCTGGTACCGCGGTCGGCAACGCCGGCGGCCGTCGGAGCGGGGGTGGTGGCCGACGAGTGAGGCATGCGCCGCCGGCGCCGACCTCGTTCAGGACCTGGCGCCGCGCCACCAACGCGGCGCCGTGTCGGCGTCGCAGGCCGCCCGCAACCCGCAACGGTCGCACGCGCTGGGGGCGCAGGGCATGCGCTCGACGTAACCGCGCGCCTCGAGCCGAGCCAACTCGCGTTCGAGGTGGGCCAGCGGGACGGCCAGGCGGCGCGCCAGCGACGCGGCCGTCGTCGGCGCGTCGAGAGCGTCCAGGACCGCGTAGCTCAGGGCCATAGCGTGAACACCGCCCACGCCGCCACGTAGGCGACGGTCAACTGGTATCCGATCGAGAAGAGCATCCAGCGCGCGCCGAACGCCGACCGTAGGGCGGCCAGCGTCGCGACGCAGGGGACGTACAGCAGCGTGAACACCATCAGCGCCACGGCGGCGCCGGTCGTCATGAGACCCGCCAACCGCGCGCTGAGCGCGCCGTCGATCGGCTCGGTGCCACCCAGACCCCACAACGACGTGAACATGCCCGTGACGGCCGCCAGGAAGCCCTCGCCGAGCTGCCGGACACCCTCGAGGGCCCCCATCGGCACCACGGGGGCGCCTCCCAGCAGGGTGAGGGCCAGGCTCCCGAGCACGACCTCCTTCGCCACCGCGCCGGGGATGAGCGCGCCCACCACCCGCCAGTCCTCCATGCCGAGCGGCGCGAAGAGCGGCGCCAGCGTGCGCGCGACGGCCTCGAACAGGTTCGTCCCGCCGGCGAGTTGCACGTTCAGGAGCGCCCAGACGGCCACCACCGCGATGAGGATCGGGCCGCCGGCGCTGCGGAGGAAGCTCCGGGTGCGTGCCCAGGCGAGGCGGAACACCAAGCTCGCCGGTGGCCACCGGTAGCTCGGTAGCTCCATGGCGCCGCTGCTCTCGTCGGTGGGCAGGAAGCGTCGGAACAGGAGCGCCGAGCCGACCGCGACCGCGAAGCCGAGCACGTAGAGGCCGGTCACCACGACGGCGGCGTACGCGGGCACGAAGGCGGCGGCCAACAGCGCGAAGACGGGCAGGCGCGCGCTGCAGGGGATCGAAGGCAGGGCGAGCGCGACCCTGAGCCGGTCGCGGCGCGCTTCGAGCGTGCGCGTCGCCTGCACGGCGGGCACGGTGCAGCCGATCGACAGCACCATGGGCAGGACGGCGCGACCCGGCAGGCCGATGGCGCGCATCAGCCCGTCGGCCAGGAACGCAACCCGGGCCATGATGCCGGCGTTCTCGAGCACGCCCAAGATCACGTACAGCACGAACAGGATCGGGACGAACGCCACCACGGTGCCGACCCCGGCCACGAGCGCTTCGGACAGGAACGACGCGGCGACGGGGTGGAGGGGCCACGCAGCGATCCAGCCGACGAGCACGGCCTGGACGGCGCCGAAGAAGTCGACCCACGGGTTGGCGAGCGCGAAGGTCAGGTGGAACGTCAGGGCCAACCCGGCCACGAGCGCCACGGGGCCGAGCCAGGGGTGGAGCAGCCAACGGTCGATGCGCTCGCTCGGATCCTCGTGGCCGGGCAGCTGCCGGGTGGCGGCGAGTGCGAGGGCGTGCGCCGCGCGGAAGCGGGCCTCCGCCACGGCGAGGAACGGGTCGATGCCCTGGCCGTGGAGCTCGGCGCGTGCGGGGATGGCGGCGGCCGTCGCCAGGGATGCCGGAAGCTCGTCGGTGAGGGCCGCGAGCGCGTGCCACGTCGACGGGGAGGTCGGCGCGAGGCCGGCGGCGGCCGCAGCCACCGGGTCGGGGTACCCGACGCGCGGTACCGGCACCACCGCATGGGCGACGAGCGCCACCAGATCGGCGGCGCCGTGCCGGCGGTGGTCTCGCAGGGAGATCACGGGGACGCCGAGGCCGCGCGCCAGTTCGTCCGGATCGATGGCCACGCCACGCGCCGCCGCTCCCTCGACCAGGTTGAGCGCGACGACCATGGGGCGGCCCAGCTCGGTGAGCTCGAGCGTCAAGGTCAAGTCGCGGGGGAGATGGACGGCGTCGACGACGTTCACGATCACCGTGCCCGGGGTCTCCATGAGGGCGGGCAGGACGACGTCCTCCTCGGCGGACGTGCCCGCGAGCGAGTACGCGCCGGGCAGGTCGACGAGGGTGACGTCGCGGCCATGGAGGTGGGCGCGGGCGGTCGTGACCTCGACCGTGGTGCCGGTCCAGTTGCCCACTTCGAGACGGCTGCCGGCGATGGCGTTGATCAGGCTGGTCTTGCCGACGTTGGGCGTGCCGACCAGGCACCAGGTGGCCGTGCGGACGTCAGCGGGCGACGCGGGCATCGGAATCCGCAGCGACGACGGCGGGTACGGGCGCGTTCGTGACCTCGACGAGGACGTCGTTCGCCTCGTCCTCGCGGATCATGAGGTGGACCGTACCGGCCCGCAGCTCCAGGGGGCCGTGGTGGGGGGCTCGTCCCAGCACGCGGAGTTCGGCGCTGTGTTGCAATCCGAGGGCCATCAGCCGGCGTCGGAGCCGCGGTGCACCTTCCAGACCGACGATGCGGCCGCACCGTCCGCGGTCGAGCGTGCCGAGGGGACACACGCAGCCGGCCGTGCAGGCGCTCGTGTGCGTGTGAGCCGTGCGACAGGCCTCGCCGTGTTCCGCGAGGCGCGGACAATCCACAGCGGCCCGGTCAGGTTTCATGCCCCAGCATCGCCCCGGGGCCTCCGGAGCCACCAGGGACATCCTGCCTCCGTCGGACACGGGACCGGGCCGGCACGAGACCGGGCCGGCACGAAGCGTGCCGGCCCGGGAGGGTACGGGTGGTGCGGGGGCGAAGCCTAGAAGAGGTCGCCGTCCGGACGGTCCATGCCGCTCGTGTCGACGCCCAGGTCCGCGAGCGTGTCGTGGAGCAACTGGACGATGTACTGGCTGTTGTGGACGTAGGAGCCGGGGTCCTTCAGCGAGTACTGGTAGTTGTACGCGGCGCGCATCAGGCGCGGCGTCCAGGCGCGGAACTGGTTGGGGTTGCTGACCTCGTCCGCGTCGGCCATGCCGTTCGCGTTCGTGTCGACGAAGAAGTAGGGGTAGGAGGCGCTGCTGTAGACGATCGGCGTGCCGATCACGGTCGCGGCGTACGCCTGCATGCCTGCGTAGACCATGTCGATCATCGTCTCGATCTCGTAGAACGTCCCCTCGTCGGCATCACCGTCACCGTCGAAATCGCCGTCGAACATGCGGTAGGTGCGCACGTCGGCGATCGTGGGGTCGCCGCCGTGACACTCGGTGCACGTGGTCAAGGCGACCTGCTGGTTGTGCGGGTCGTGGCACTGCGTGCAGGACGAGGCCTCTTCGACGTGCGGCCAGTAGCCGACGTAGTCCTTGCCGGCGTACTGGTACCCGCCGCGCGCCTCGCCACCGAAGCGGGTGGCAGCGGCCGAGAAGTAGTGGACGTTGACGAAGCCGAGCCCTTGGCCGGTCTCGTCATCGCCGACGTTCGCGCCCGCGATGCGTGCGTCGACCGTGTTGGTCGAAGCGCGGCCCTGGTGGCACGTCGCGCAGAGGTTGTCGCCTTGGCTGCCGAAGCTCAGGACGGCGCCGCTGGGGAAGACCACTTCGGCGACGGGCAGGAGCGTGAAGTCGTCCTCGGCCACGTGGCAGGTGGTGCACGACATGCCGTCGCTGATCGGTTGGGCGATCTGCGTCTCGTGCAACACGGCGAACGGGAGGCCGGTCGCGCTGTGGCACGTGGAGCAGGTGGCCGGAACGGCACCGTCCGCGTCCCAATGGCGCCAGGCTTCCGCCGTCACGTCGAAATGGCCGGCGTCGTTGCGACGCAGGCGATCGATGACGATCGCTTCGACGTCAGAGGACTGCGCCAAGACGTCCTGCAGATGCGCGAACTCGAACACGGCACCGCCACCGGGCGCGGCGGCGAGCACCTCGCCCAAGGGCGCGGTGGCCAAGAGGGCTTCGTCGCCGGGCCGGACCAGGCCCTGGGCGGCTTCCTCGGCCAAGCCGACGCTCAAGTCGAGGATGCTGTCGTGCAGAAGTTGGATCAGGTACTTGGCGTTGTGCGCGTAGCCGCCCGGATCCTTGAGCGCCACTTGGTAGTTGTAGGCGGCGGCCAGGAGTCGGGGCGTGAACGTCACGTAGGCGTTCGCGCGGACCGCTTCTTCTTCGGTGATCACACCGTCCTGATCGCCGTCGATGAAGAAGTACGGGTGCGAGTTCACGTCGTAGCCGATGGGCTGACCGACGACCTCGGCCGAGTACGCCTGCATCGTCTGCATCAGCAGGTCGCGCAAGTTGGCGATCTCGGTTCGGATCCCGGTGGTGATGTCGCCGTCCCCGTCGTAATCGACGAAGGAGCCGGGCATGCGGATGTCGCGCAGGTCGGCGACCGTCTCGACGCCGGTGTGGCAAGTCGAGCAGCTCTCGACCTGGAGCTCGAGGGTGTGCGGATCGTGGCAGCCCTGACACGTGTTGAAACCTTCGACGTGGTCGAACTTGCCGTCGTAGACCTGGCCGGCGTACTCGAAGCCACCATGCGCGAACGAGCCGTAGAGCGTGGCAGCGGCCGCGTAGTAGTGGATGTTCAGGAAGCCCTGGCCCTCGAGGATGCCGTCGGGGTCGGTGACGCCCGAGCCTTCGATGGCGGCCGCGACCGTGGGACCGCTCGAGCGGCCCTGGTGGCACTCCATGCACACGGCCTCACGGCCGAGGTCGGCCAGCAGGACGCCGGACGGCATGACCACCGTGTCTTTCTCCAAGGTGACGTCGTTGTGGCACGTGCTGCACTGGAGCGTGCCCGGGTTGGCAGGAGCGTCGACCGTGCCGACCGCGGAGCCGTCGAGTCCGATGAAGTCGTGGTAGCCGTCGCTCGTGTGGCACTTGGCGCACGTGGGGGGCACGACGGCCGGATCGTCGGCGCTCCAATGGATGAAGGCCTCGGACGTGAGGTCGGCGTGGGGGCTGCGGATCCACTCCGTGAAGAAGGGGATCTCGACGTTGCTGTGGCCGAAGGGGGCCGCACCTTCTTGGGCCTGCACCGTGGGCGCGAGGCCAGGTACCGACCCGTCGTTGCCGAACGCGGCGACGAGCGCCGTGATCGCGACGACGACGATCAAGGGTAGGAAGGCGACGCGTCTCATCCTGGTGATACCTCCACGCCGCGGATGCGGCAGCTCTCGTCCCGGCAAGGACCGGCGCTCTAGCAGCCCGATCCCGACGATAGCATGAGCGTTCCGTGAACGGGGGGCGTGTGTCCCATGAGAACCTCCTCAGGTCAGCGCCGCCGGATCGCCACGAGGCCCACCCCGCCCAGCACCAGGACCGACGCCGCGACCAAACGGACCGTTACGGTCTCCTCCAAGAACGCCACCCCGCCGAGCGCGGCGACCACCGGCACGAGCAGTTGCACCACCGACGCGACCGTCCGCGACAGGGACGGGAGGGCCACGTACCAGACGACGTACCCGAGACCCGACGTGAGGGCGCCGGAGGTGACGGCCAGGACGACACCCGCGGCCGTCGCGTCGGCCCAGATGCCGGGCAGCAGGGCCAAGAGCAGCACCGCCGGCAGCGCGCCCGCGAAGTTGCGGGCCGTCGCCGCGACCGGGTCCTTCGCGGTTCGTCCGGCGAGCGAGTACAGTCCCCACGCGATCCCCGCCGACAGCATCAGCGTCGCGGGCCATGGCGCGGGTGCGCGCAGGCCCGGAGCGAGGAGCACGGCGAGACCGACGGCCGCCGCCAGCAAGCCCGTCGCCTCCCGCGCGCCGAAGCGCTCGCCGGCGCGCCGCCCCGCCACGAGCATGGTGGCCTGGACCGCGCCGAACAACAGCAGCGCGCCGGTGCCGGCGCCCAGCGCCACGTAGGCGACCGAGAACGGCAACGCGTACGCCAGGAGCGTGAGCGGCGTGAGCCACCAGCGCTTCGTGCCGCGCACCACCGGTCGACGCCACCACCACGGTGTCAGCACCAGCGCCCCGGCCCCGAGACGCACCACGGTGAAGGCGACCGCACCGATGAGCGGCCCATCCGAGCCCGGTCCCAGCGCCGCTCGCGCGAGCACGGAGTTGGCCGCGAACGCGAGCAACGCGGCCAGGGTTGCGAGGGCGGCGACGGGGCCAAGGCGTGGCATCCGTGCATCATCGCGCTTCGCGCGGCCGAGCCAGCGGGGTCGCTGCCAGGTACGCTCCCGCATGCGCTCCTCGACCGTGTTCCCCGCCATCTGCTTGGCGATGGGGGCGGCGACGGTGGCGGTCTCGATGTTGGGCACGCTCGTGCCCCTCTTCGCCGTCGACCTCGGGCTGGCGGCGACGTCGGTGGGCGTGCTCGTCGCGCTGCCCAACCTGTTCCCCGTGGTGCTCGCGATCACGGCGGGTCGACTCGTCGATCGGCTCGGTCCCACGCGCTGGTTCCTGGTCGGCACCGCGGGCGCCACCGTCGGGCCCGTCCTCGTGTGGGCGGCGCCCGGCGTCGCGGCGCTCGCTGCCGCCCAACTGATCGTCGGTCTGTCGCAACTCTTCACCACACTGGCGGCCCAGTCGCTCGTGGCCGACGTGGCGAACGGTCGATCCGTGGCGCGCAACTTCAGCCTGTTCACGACCACCTTGTCCGCCGGGCGCATGGTGGGGCCGATCGTGGCCGGATTGGTGGTGGACGGGGCCGGCTTCCGGACGGCCTTCGGCGTGGCCGCCTTCACGCTCGTCGTGCCGGTCGCCATCGCGTGGACGGTGCGGCGCTCGGCGGCGCGGGAGGCGGCCCTGGCCTCCGAACGCCGGAGTGCCGACCAGGTCGACGCCGCGGTGTCTCGTGCTGGCTCGGGCGTTGAACCGGGTAGCGGGGCCCGCGCCGGAGCCGTGCCGGCGGCGCGGGCCGCCGGCCTCGCCAACGTCGGCGTTCAGCTGGCGGTACTCGCGAGCGCCGGGGTGTTCGTGGCCGTGAGCGTGCGCCAGGCGTTCCTGCCCGTGCTGCTCACCGACCTCGGGTACTCGGCCACCTCGATCGGCACGCTGATCAGCGTCGGTTCGCTCGCGGCCGTCCTCGTGCGGCCACTGATGCCCTGGTTCACGCGCACCCTAGGCGGCCCGGCGCGAACGCTCGTCGTGGCGATGGCGGCCGTGGCGGTCGGCGTAGGCGGCCTCGGCCTCGTGACCTCGTGGGCGGCCTTCGCCGGTCTGGCCGTGGTGGTGGGCTTCGGGACCGGCGTCGGGTTGCCGCTGTCGATCGTGACGGTGGCCAGCCACGTCGATCCGAGGCAACGGGGGGCAGCGCTCGGCTTGCGGTTGTCGCTCAACCGAGCCGCTCAGCTGGCGATGCCCGTCGCGGTGGGTGCGTTGGTGACCGCGGCCGGCTTCGGCGTGGCGTTCGGCGTGGCCGGCGGCGTCCTGGCGGCACTGTCCGTGCTCGCCGCCGCGCGCGTACCCCTGTTCGAACGGACGCCTCCGCTGGTGTGAGGCACCCATCTTGCTTCGGGGATCGAACGATGAGCAATGTGGCAATGCCCTGACCCTGGGCTGACGAGAAAGGGATACACTCCGGGTCCATGGCCACGATCCGATTTCGAACCCGACCGAACCGCCCTCAGCTCGCGCTCATCCTGGCGTGGCTCGTGGTCGTCGGCCTGATCGGTTGTGGAGGACCGTTGGGGACCGACCCGGTGACGCAGCCGGTGACGGAGACGCCGCCGATCGAGGAACCGGCGCCGACCGAACCCCCAACCGAGCCCCCGACCGAGCCTCCGGTCGAACCGGTCGATTATGCGGTGGAACTGGTGGCGGAAGACGCCGCCGTCGTGTCCGGCTTCGACCTGGAGATCACGGCCACCGTCGTGCCGGCCTACGCGGGTGCGCTCGAGTGGACCGTTGAGGCGGGAACCCTCGTCGCGAGCGACCACGTCGCCACCTACACGCCGCCGATCGAACCCGGGACCTACACGATCACGGCGGCCGTGCCGGACGATGGCGAAGCCATCGCCAGCATCGACGTGGACGTCCACGCGGGGTTGACCGAGCCCTTCACGATCGTCGTGTTGCCCGACACCCAGAACATGGTGAAGGACCCGGCGCGTGCCTACATGGTCGTCGACATGATGTCGTGGATCGTCGAGCAACGCGAGGCGCGCAACATCGAGTTCGTCAGCCACGTGGGCGACGTCGTCTCGGTCGCAGATCAGGAGGTCGAGTGGGCCCGGGCGACGGCCGCCCTGGACCTGCTCGACGGGGTCGTGCCCTACTCGGTGGCGCTCGGCGACCACGAGTACTTCCCGGAGGAGTACAAGGACGGGTCGGTCGAGAACTACGTGACGTACTTCGGACCGACGCGGTACGAGGGCTACGACTGGTACCGCGGATCGAGTCCCGACGGGCTCAGCCACGTGCAGGTGTTCTCTGCCGGAGGGCGCGAGTTCCTCCACCTGGCGCTGGAGTTCGAACCCTTGGGGACGGTCGAGGATCCGACCACCCCCCTAGGGTGGGCGTACGCTGTCCTGGCGGCGAACCCGAACCTTCCGACGATCATCACGACGCACGCGTACCTCTGGGATCTGGAAGGCGAGGAGGGGCACTTCCGCTGGCGCGGGCGACGGGGGTACGTCCTCGAGGACGGCCAGAAGGTCTACGTCGGCCCGACCGGCGAAGAGCTCTTCGCCGCGCTGGTCGAACCGTTCCCGCAGGTGTTCATGGTGCTCAACGGCCACTTCCACCTCGCCGACGTCCCCGACCAGGGCAAGTTCCACCAGGTCAGCGTCAACGCGGCGGGCTCCGAGGTCTACGAGATGCTGTCGAACTTCCAGTCCTGGCCCAACGGCGGCGACGGCTGGTTGCGCACGATCGAGTTCCTGCCCGGGGGCGGGACCGGCGGACTGGATCGGATCGCGATGAGCACGTACTCGCCCACCCTCGCGGCCGCGGGAGAGGTCGCGACCCACACCGACGCGCGCGGCGAGTTCTCCTTCGACCTCGACTTCTCCGAGCGCTTCGACCTGGACGCCGCGGGCGAGTAGGCGGGGCCGGGGTCGGTTAGGTTGGTCGCGTGAGCACCCCGCGGTCGACCTCTCCCGCCCACGCCCCGACGCGCACCGTCCTCTGTTTCGGCGATTCCAACACGTGGGGTTTCGAACCCGGCACGGGTGAGCGGTACCCGCGGTCGGTGCGCTGGGCGGGCGCCCTCGCCGACCTGGCCGGTCCCGCGTGGCATGTCGTCGAAGCCGGTCTGAACGGCCGCACGACGGTGTTCGACGATCCACTGGGCGACCTGGTGGGACTCCGTCACCTGGGGCCCGTCTTGGACAGCGCCGCGCCCGTCGACCTCGTCGTGGTGGTGCTCGGCACCAACGACCTCAAGACGCGGTTCGCGGCGAGCGCGTACGAGATCGCCGAGGGTGCCGGCCGCCTGGTCGACCACGTCCTGGCCTCCGACGCGGGCCCCGGTGGGACGGCGCCGGACGTGCTGCTGGTGGCGCCGCCGCCGCTGGCGGCGCTCGAGGGCTGGGCACGCCACGATCCCGACGCGTACGAGGGCTTCGAGACCGCCTGGCGTGATGCGCCGGCCACGTCGCGCGCGTTCGCGCGGCAGTACGCACGCGTGGCGCGCGTCCGCGGCGTGCGACTGCTCGACGCGGGCGAGCACGTGCGGACGAGCGACGTCGACGGGGTCCACTGGACGGCCGACGGGCACGCCGCGCTCGCGCGGGCGGTGCACGCGCTCCTGCCCGAAAGGTAGGCCGACCGGGCGCGCCCCGTCGCGGCCGCCGACTCAGTCGGCGTATCGCCCGTGCTGCGCACCCGTAGGCCCTGCGCCGGCAGGTCGACGTCGACCTTCGCCCCCTGGGGCCCCCACGTGGCGCGCCCCTGCTTGCGGCCGATGTGCTCGAGGACGCCGTACGCGCCCGGCGCGATCGGGTCGTCCCCGCCTCGCCCCATCGCCGCCCATGCGATGCGTCGGCTCTCGAAGTCGCCGCGCGCGCAGGTCTCGGCGTCATGGGCGGCGAGCAGGGCGCGCTCGGCGTCGTCGTCGAGCGACCACCGCTCGTGGTGGACGAGGAGGGGCAGCGGCAAGCGGGGTCGAGGCGCCGGCCAGTGTCCGTCGGCCGGGCGCCCCACCGACAGGCCGACGAGCGGCACCACGCGCGACGGCAGGTCGAGCGTCCGCGCGATCTCGAGCGAGCCGTTCAGCACGCCGCCCAGGAGCACGGTGCCGAACCCCAGGGACTGCGCCACCAACGATGCGTTCTGCAGGCCCACGGTCAGGTCGGCGGTGGCGCTGATCAGCATGCGGAGGTCGTGGGCCGTGTAGGTGTAGCCGCGCGCGTGCACGATCTCGCGGGCCCGGCGCAGGTCGGCGCAGCCGACGATGAGCAGCGGTGCGTCGTCGATCCAGCGTTGATCGCCGGCGAGGCCGGCGATGAGGCGCTTGCGTGCGGGGTCGCGCACCAGCACGTGCGAGTAGCTGTGGAGGGCGGAGGAGGTCGGACCGCGCACGAGGGCCGCCTCGAGCGCGGCGATCACGTCGTCCGGAACCGGATCGGGTTCGAAACGACGGACGCTGGCGTGCGTGACCACGGTGGCCAACGTCGAGCGGCTGCGCTCGTCGAGGGCGGCGACCGCCGCGGCCGTGGCGGTTTCGTGCACGGTCTCGAGGGCGCGGCGCACCGCGTCGGGGTTCGACTCGTTCGGGTTCGGCATGGCGCACGGTACCCAGCCACCGCCCCCCGCGGGTCGACCCCGAGGACCAGGGCACGTCGTGCGCCGCGGCGCCTGCCGTCCCACGCGGCGCGTCCTGTGGGTCCCACACCCGTGGACGTGTCGGAGAAGGTGGGACGCGCCGCCCTAGGCCACCGACCTAGCCTAGGGACAGCATCGCGCTGGGGCCGGGGCCTCCGTGTTCCGGTCCGCGCCATGGAGAGGGGACCGACATGGCAGGACGCCGCATCGTGGTCGACGGCAACGAGGCCGCCGCCCGCGTGGCTCATCAGGTGAACGAGGTCATCGCCATCTATCCGATCACGCCGGCGTCGCCGATGGGCGAGCACGCCGACGCGTGGTCGGCCGTCGGGCGCCGCAACATCTGGGGTCAGGTGCCCGAGGTGGCGCAACTCCAGAGCGAGGCAGGCGCGGCCGGGACGGTCCACGGATCGTTGCAGGCCGGCGCGCTCACCACCACGTTCACGGCGTCTCAGGGTCTGCTCCTCATGATCCCGAACATGTTCAAGATCGCCGGTGAGCTCACGCCCACGGTGATCCACGTGGCGGCGCGCTCCGTGGCCACGCACGCGCTCAGCATCTTCGGCGACCACAGCGACGTCATGGCGGCGCGCAGCACCGGCTGGGCCATGCTCTTCGCCCACTCGGTGCAAGAGGCGCACGACATGGCGCTCGTGGCCCAAGCCGCGACGCTACGCGCACGGGTGCCGTTCCTGCACGTGCAAGACGGCTTCCGGACCAGCCACGAGGTGGCGCGGATCGTCCCGCTCGAGGAGGACGACCTGCGGGCCCTGGTCACCGACGACCTGGTGGCCGGCCACCGCGCGCGGGCGCTCGATCCCGATCGCCCGGTGCTCCGTGGCACCGCCCAGAACCCGGACGTGTTCTTCCAATCCCGCGAGGCCGCCAACACGTACTACGAAGCCCTCCCCGACATCGTCGAGACGGTGTTCGACGACTTCGCGCAGCGCACCGGGCGCCAGTACCACGCCTTCGAGACGTACGGCGCTCCGGACGCCGATCGCGTGATGGTGCTGATGGGCTCCGGCGTCATGGCGGCCCGCGAGGCCGTCGACGCGATGGTGGCCGCGGGCGAGAAGGTGGCGCTGGTCGCCGTGCGGCTGTACCGGCCGTTCGACACCGCCGCGTTCATGTCCGCGCTGCCCGACACCACCCGCAGCCTCGTGGTCCTCGACCGCACGAAGGAGCCGGGCGCGGTCGGCGAACCGCTCTACCAGGACGTCGTCGCCGCGCTGGCCGAGCGTCACGCGGACGGCGCGACGCGCCCGCGTGTGCTGGGTGGGCGGTACGGCTTGGGCAGCAAGGAGTTCACGCCCCGGATGGCCAAGGCCGCGTTCGACGCGCTGCGCAACCCGGACGCCCCCAACTCCTTCACGGTCGGCATCGTCGACGACGTCACCCACCGCTCGCTGCCCGTCGACGCGGGCTTCGCCACCGAACGCGCCGAGGTCACCCGCGCGGTGTTCTACGGCTTGGGTAGCGACGGCACCGTCGGCGCGACCAAGAACAGCGTCAAGATCATCGGCGAGCACACCGACCTCGACGCGCAGGGTTACTTCGTGTACGACTCGAAGAAGTCGGGCGCCGTGACCGTGTCGCACCTGCGGTTCGGACCCGCGCCGGTCGCCAGCCCCTACCTGATCGAGTCCGCTGGCTTCGTCGGCGTGCACCGTTTCGACCTCCTCTTCTCGCGCGACGTGCTCGAGCTCGCGGCGCCCGGCGCCACGATCTTGTTCAACGCGCCGTTCGCTCCCGGCGAGCTCTGGGACGAGCTGCCCGTCGAGGTGCAACGCCTCGCGCGCCAGCGCGACCTGAAGCTCTTCACGATCGACGGCGACGCCGTCGCTCAAGACGTCGGCATGGGTGGGCGCATCAACACGATCATGCAGACGTGCTTCTTCGCCCTCTCCGGCGTCCTGCCGCGCGACGAGGCGATCACGGCCATCAAGTCCGCGATCGACCGCACCTACGGCAAGCGGGGCGGCACCGTGCTGAGCCGCAACCACGACGCGGTCGACGCGGCGCTCGCCCACCTGCACGAGGTCCCGGTGCCGGCGGAGGGCGAAGGCGGCAAGCGGCGCCACGCCGTGGTCCCGACGGCCGCCCCGGACTTCGTGCAGCGCATCACCGCGCGCGTGATGGAGGGCGCCGGCGACCTGCTGCCCGTCTCGGCGTTCCCCGTGGACGGCACGTACCCGACGAACACGGCGCGCTGGGAGAAGCGCTCCATCGCCAGCGAGGTGCCCATCTGGGATCCGGCCGTCTGCACGCAGTGCAATCTGTGCGCGCTGGCCTGCCCGCACGCCGCCATCCGCGTGAACGCGGTCCCGACCGCGCTGCTCGACGGTGCGCCCGACGGCTTCAAGTCGACGGCCTGGAAGGGCAAGGACGAGGCGCTCCAAGGTTTCGAGTTCATCGTCCAGTTGGCGCCCGACGACTGCACCGGCTGCGGCGTGTGCGTCGACGTCTGCCCCGCGCGCGACAAGACCGAGCTCAAGCGCAAGGCGATCAACCTCGAGCCGAAGACGCCCCATCTCGAGCAGGAACGCGAGTGGTGGTCGTTCTTCGAGGAGCTGCCGTACCCGCGCCCCGACTTCGACGCGCTCGATCCGATCAAGGCCTCGCAGCTGCGTGAGCCGCTGTTCGAGTTCTCCGGCGCCTGCGCCGGCTGCGGTGAGACCCCGTACCTCAAGTTGCTCAGCCAGCTCTACGGTGATCACCTCGTCGTCGCGAACGCCACCGGCTGCTCGTCGATCTACGGCGGCAACCTACCCACCACGCCGTGGGCGCAGGACGCCCAGGGGCGCGGTCCCGCCTGGTCCAACTCGCTCTTCGAGGACGCCGCCGAGTTCGGCTTCGGCATGCGCCTGGCCGTCGACGCGCGCGCGGGCCAAGCCGCCGACCTGGTCGAGCGCCTGCGCCCGCAGCTCGGCGACGCGTTCGCCACCGAGCTGCTGACGGGTCAGGGCCGCGACGAGGTGGCGATCGCCGCCCAGCGCGAGCGCGTCGATCGTCTGCAGGTCCGGCTCGCCGAGATCGAAGGCTCCCGCGACCCGGGGCTCGACCCGGCGGTGTACGCCGACGCCGGACGCTTGGCCGCGGTGGCCGAGACGCTCGTGCCCCGGCAGGTCTGGGTGGTCGGCGGGGACGGTTGGGCGTACGACATCGGCTTCGGCGGACTCGACCACGTCCTCGCCTCCGGTCGCGACGTCAACGTGCTCGTGCTCGACACCGAGGTCTACAGCAACACCGGCGGCCAGGCGTCCAAGGCGACGCCGCGCGCGGCGGTGGCGAAGTTCGCCGCCAGCGGCAAGGCCGTGGGCAAGAAGGACCTGGGCATGATCGCCATGGCCTACGGCGACGTGTACGTCGGCCAGATCGCCATCGGCGCCAGCCCGAAGCAGACCGTCGAGGTCCTGCGCGCGGCGGCCGCCTGGCCCGGCCCCAGCCTGGTGATCGCCTACAGCCCGTGCATCGCCCACGGCATCGACATGCGCACGATGATGACGCACCAGCGCGACGCGGTGCGGGCCGGCTACCTGATGCTCTACCACTACGACCCGCAGGCGGCCCTCGCGGAAGGCGGCGGCAACCCGCTCGTGCTCGACTCGCGGGCTCCGAACAAGTCGCTGTCCGAGTGGGCCCTGCAAGAAGGTCGCTTCGCGGTCCTGGCCCGCAGCCAGCCCGAGCGCGCCCAAGCGCTGCTGAACCTCGCCGAGGCCGACGCCAAGACCCGCCGGGCCCACTACGAACAGCTGGCCGGCGTCCACCGTGAGATGCCCGACAAGGCCCAGGGCGACGCCGCCCGGGCCCTCGCGACCCCGGCCCACGGCGCCGGGGAGGAGGACGCATGAGCCCCGACCTCACCACCCGCTACCTCGGCCTCACGCTTCGCAACCCGCTGGTGGCCGCGGCGTCCCCGGTCACGGGTCGCCTCGACACGTTGCGCCGCCTCGGCGAGGCCGGCGTCGGCGCGGTGGTCCTGCCCTCGCTCTTCGAGGAGCAGATCGAGCGCGACGAACTCGCCCTCGACGACCTGACGTACGTGGGCCAGGAGATCTCGCCCGAGATCACCGGTTACTTCGACCCCTTCACGGGGGTCGAGGTGGGCCCGGGGTCGTACCTCCGACGCCTGCAGAGCGCCAAGGAGGCGCTCGACGTGCCCGTCATCGCCAGCCTCAACGGCTACCGACCGGGCGGCTGGACGCACCACGCCGAACTGCTGCAGGACGCGGGTGCGGACGCGATCGAGCTCAACGTCTACTTCCTCGCCACCGACGGCGCCGAGAGCGGGAGCGACGTCGAGGACCGAACCGTGGAGACGGTCGCGGCGGTGTGCCAGCGGGTGTCGATCCCGGTGAGCGTGAAGATCGGCCCTTGGTTCTCGTCGGTCCCGCACGTCGTGCGCCGGCTGGGTGCTGCGGGCGCGAGCGGCGTGGTGCTCTTCAACCGCTTCTACCAGCCCGACGTCGACCTCGAGACCCTGACGGTGGGTCCGCGGTTGGTGCTGTCGACGTCGGACGAAGCCCGTCTCGCCCTGCGCTGGATCGCCATCCTGCACGGGCGGGTGCCGATCGACCTGGCCGCCAGCGGCGGCGCGCACGGTGCCGACGACGTCGTCAAGCTGCTGCTGGTGGGTGCCGACGTGGTCAGCATGGCGTCGGCGCTCATCGAACGTGGCCCCGAGCACGTCGCCGACGTCCTCACCGAGATGACGGCGTGGATGCAGGAGCACGACTACGACAAGATCGACGACCTCCGCGGTGCGCTGTCGCAACGGGCGGCGCCCGATCCCGCCTCGTTCGAACGCGCCAACTACCTCCGGGCGCTCACGGGGTACGCGGCGGCGTACCGACCGCCGCGCTGACGAGAGGAAACTGGTCACACGCGCGCGTGGATGGCCTACGATGGGTCATGCACGCGCGCGACCGTTTTCCCGACCTCGGGACGCGACCGGTGACGTCCGACGAGGGCACCGCTACGCTCTCCGCGGGCCAGGTGGCCCTGGCGCGCCCCCATGCGCGCGACCGGTCACCGTTCGAGGTCGCCTGGGTGCCGTTGCCGAACACGCCGGGGCGGCTCGGCATCGCGATGGCGCCAGGCCGCCACGATCGCACGGCCGAAGGCGCCTTCTGGCGCGACCTGCACGCCGACCTGCGGCGCCTGCGTCACGTTCATCGCGCCCACACGCTCGTGACGTTGCTCGACGACGGTGAGGCGCGCGACCTGGGGATCGGCGAGATCCACGAGGCGGCTGCGCTCCACGAGCTCGAGCACGTGAGCCTGGCGATCCGGGACGGGAGCGTCCCGGCGCGCGCCCAGGAGGACGCCGCGATGGCGCTGCTGCACACCCTGGTGCGGCGGCTCACCGACGGCCACACGGTGGTGGTCCATTGCCGCGCCGGTCGCGGCCGTTCGGGCACGTGGGCCGCCATGGTGGCCGTCGCGCTCGGCGACACGCCGACCGCCGCCGTCGCCCGCGTGCGCGCCGTGGAGCCGCGCGCGGTGGAGACGGCGGCGCAGGAGGCCTACGTCGCGACGGCGGCGGACGCCTGGGCCCGCCGCCGACTGGGCGAGCGCTGACCTAGGTCGGGGCGGGGGAGCCCTCGGACGTGGCGGCCAAGCGTTTGACGCGGACGATCTCGGCCGAAAGCAGGCGCGTCACGCCCACGCGGCAATCCACGCACGTCGCTTCCGCGCCCACGAACGGTGCCGCGTCCTCGAACGAGGTGAACGCCTGGTCGCGCAGGATCGACCGCACCTGGGCGCTCCCGAGACCGTGCAGGTCGCACAGGTCGGTGACGGGCAGGTCGGGCAGGCGCCAGCGGTCGGGGTCGGCGCGGTAGGTCTCGTGTGCGCGCAGCCAGAACGCGCGCTCGAACTCGAGCATCTCGCCTTCGAAGCCGAGGAGATCGTCGGCGAGGGTGATGCCCGCGGCCGTGAGGCGCTCTTCCTCCTCGACGAACGGGAGCTCGAACGCCTCGATGAGGTCGACGGCGTCGCGCAGGAGCGGGTCCAGGTCCTCGCGGGCGTCGAGGAGCGAACGCAGCGCGGCGCTCGACCAAGGCGCTTCGGGGTGCGACACCATCACGAGCGGCAGGACGTACGCCTTGACGTCCTGCACGGCCTCGGTGACCGTCTCGATGAACCGCCGCTGACCGTGCACGGTCAACAGATCCTCGGCAACTGTTCCTCGATCGGCATCTCGAGCACCCGGCGGCTGCCGTACGCCGTCTCGACCAGCGCCACGCCCTCGGGTTTGCGGACGATGTCGCCGATGATGGCGGCCTCGCGGCCGCGGGGGTGGGCCTTCATCGCGCCAAGCGCCGCTTCGGCCTCTTCGGGCGGGACGATCACGAGCACCTTGCCCTCGTTCGCCGCCAGCATCGGGTCGATGCCCAGCATCTCGCTGTACTGCTCCACCAGTTCGTGCACGGGCACGGCCACGTCGTACACGCGCAGCCCGAACGGTTGGCGCAGCACGACCTCGTTGGCGACGGCGGCCAAGCCGCCGCGTGTGATGTCGCGCATGAAGCGCACGTTCGGCGCCACCGCCAGCACGGCCTCGATGAGCCCGTTGAGCGGCGCGACGTCGGACTCGAGGTCGACCGACAGGTCGAGCCCCTCGCGCCGCGACATCACCGCGATGCCGTGGTCGCCGAGGGTGCCGTTCACGAGCACCTGGTCGCCCGGGCGGACGTGGGTGACCCCGAGGTCGATCCCGTCGGGCAGGAAGCCGATCCCCGTGGTGTTGATGAAGATGCCGTCGCCGCTGCCGCGCTCGAGCACCTTGGTGTCGCCCGCGACGATGGCGATGCCGGCCTCGTCGGCGGTGGCCTTCATCGACCGCACGACCGCCTCGAGCTCGTCCATCGGGTAGCCCTCCTCGAGGAGGAAAGCCGCCGTGAGGTAGGCGGGGCGGGCGCCCATGACGGCGAGGTCGTTGACGGTCCCCGCCACCGCGAGCCGGCCGATGTCGCCGCCGGGGAAGAAGGCGGGTTTGACGGTGTGCGAGTCGGTGGCGAAGGCGATGCGACCGCCCGGGTTGGCCAGGATGGCGGCGTCGGTGAGCTCGCGCAGCGGTTCGTTCGAGAAGACGGCGACGAACAGGTCTTCGATCAGTTCCAGCGTCAGCTTGCCACCGCTGCCGTGGCTGAGCCGGATCGTGTCGTAGCGCTTGAGCGACGACGGGCGGCGCTCGGCGACCGCGGCCTCAGGCTTCGACATGGAGCCGCTCCTTGTGCATGCCGTAGGCGTACCAGGCGCGGCAGGTGCCCTCGTGACTCACCATGCAGGGGCCGTACGGGCTGTCGGGCGTGCACAGCTTGCCGAAGACGGTGCAGGCGTCGGGTCGGATCTGGCCCAGTGTCACCTCGGCGCAGCGGCACCCCTTGGGATGTTCGGCGCCGCGCAACACGAGCGGGTCGAGTCGACCCGCGAAGCGGTCGGCGGCGGCGTAGCGACGGTAGGGGGCACGCAAGCGGAAGCCCGAATCGGGGATCTCGGCGATGCCCCGCCAACGGATGGGGGCGAGCTCGAAGACCTCCATGAGCTCGCGCCGCGCGGTCTCGTTGCCGTCGTACTTCACGAGACGCTGGTACGGGTTCTCGACCGCAGGCCGGTCGTCGCGCAGCTGCTCGAGCAGCGCCGTGATCGACTGCATGACGTCGACGGGCTCGAAGCCGCCCGAGGCGCAGGCGATGCCGCGTTCGGCCAGGTGCTCGTAGACGCCGAGGCCGGTGATCGTGGCGGCGTGCCCGGGGAGGATGAAGCCGTCGACGTCGAAGCCCTCCAGGTCGGGCAGGATGCTCGTCGCCGGCGGGGTGTAGTAGTTGGCTTCCAGGATCGAGAGGTTGTCGGGCACGCCGCGGCGCAGCATGGCGGCGACGGCCACGACGGTGGTCTCGAAACCCACGGAGAAGAACACCACCTGCTTCTCGGGATGGGCCTCCGCGAGTCGCTTGGCCTCGAAGACGCTGTAGACCGCGCGCACGTCACCGCCGCGGGCGCGGGCGTCGAGCAGGCTCATGCGGACGTCACCGCGGCGCTCGCCCTCGAGCGGGATGCTGCCGGGCACCGCCAGCATGTCGCCGAACGAGGCCAGGATGACGTCGGGCAGCAAGGAGAGTTGGATGGCGGTGTTGATGAACTCGTTGTCGCACACGCACACCGGGCAGCCCGGCCCGGCCAGGACGGTCACCGATTCGGGCAGCAGGTCGCGGAGCGCGTAGCGCCCCATCTCGTGCTCGTGGGTTCCGCAGATGTGCATCAACTTGACCGGCCGACCGATCTCGGCCGCCAGGGCGTGGATGCGTTCGCGCAGACCGGCCACCAGGCCGGGGTCCTTGTACAACTCGGGCGCGAAGGGGACGGTGGGTGGGGCGGCGGCGGGGCCGCCCGAGGGGCGGGGGGCGGGCGCGTCAGCCACGGGTCTCGGGCTCCAGGTACTGCTCGATGAGGCGCAGGTTGGCCGCCGCGTCCTCAGGCGTGATCTTGTCGATCGCGAAGCCGGCGTGGACGACCACCCAATCACCGACCTTGATGTCGTCGACCAGACCGACGAAGCAGTGCTGGGTGCTGGAGCCGAGCCGGATGGTACAGCGATCGCTGTCCAGCACGTCGACGACTTCATGGGGTATGGCTAGGCACATGGGCATCCTCCCGAGGTGGCGGCAGCCAGGACGGCTCGTTCCGTTGAGACACGGTCATCATGCACGCACCGGCGGATTCGGCGCCAGTGGCCCATGTCCCGGCGCACCCGGGGTGGGGTAGGGCCCACCGCCGCCGGTCGGGTCAGGCGATCTCGAGGTGACGGAGGTTCAGTTCGCGGCCCTGGCGCAGGTCGGCCGAAGGGGTGCCGCAGATGGGGCAGATGGCGATGCCGAAGCGGTTGTCGAGTTCGAAACCCGTGTCGCACGTCGCGCAGTGCGCAAGCGCCGGCAGGTAGTCGACCTGCAGGCTGGCGTCCTCGGCCATCGTGCCGAGGCGTGCGCCACTGAACGCGAACTCGAGGGCCTCGGGCACGACGCCCGCGAGCGATCCGATCTCGAGGTGGATCGCCTCGATGCGGGAGGCGCCCTCGTTCCGGGCGGCCTCCTCGGCCATCGCGATCATCCGCACCACGAGGCTGAACTCATGCATGCCCGATGGTGCCCTCGGCCGCGCCGATGATGTCCTCGGCGAGGAAGCGTGTGTCGGCCGTGAGGTCGGGCCGGACCGTGGTGGGCTCGACGCCCAAGCGAGCGAGCTCCTGCAGGACCACGCTGGCGAGCGCCTCCATGCGGCCGCGCACGACGGGCCCGAGCCCGACACCGACGTCGCCGCCGCCGAACTCCAGCGGGTCGACGCCGATCGCGACGACGACCACGTCGGGGAGGTCGCCGTACAGCGCCATCGCCGAGAGGAGGTCGGGGACCTCCCACTCGTGCGACGACAGCTTGCCGTAGCCGACCTCCGCCGGCACGTCGCCGGGACCGAACCGGTAGACCTTGCCCACCGGTGCGGCCACGGCGTCGACCAGGATCACGTGGTCGTGTTCGGCGATGAGGTTGAGCAGCTGCCAACCGAGCGTGCCGCCGTCTTCGATCGCGACCCCGTCGGGGAAGCGGTACTTGCTCCTGAGGTAGTGCACGAGGTGCACGCCCGCCCCTTCGTCGCCGTAGAACACGTTCCCGACGCCGAGGACGAGGAGCGAGCGCGCGGAGGTCATCGGGCCGGCTTCTTCTTGGCTTTCGCCTTCGGTTCGGGATCGGTGACGGGGCGCACGCTCACGCCTTCACCGCCGTAGGCGCGCGTCACGGCGCGGTCCTCGGCCCGGAAACCGGACACCATGCTCTCGATCAACAGGTTGCCGGTCCGCAGGCTGTTCCAGACCGCCATGTAGATGTGGACGAGCGTGAAGACCACGAACCACCACATCGTGAAGCGGTGGACGATCCGGACGGTGGCGAGCCCGCCCATCCAGACCTCGATGGGTCGGAGCAGGTTCGCGCCGAAGGTCGCCAGGCCGTCGCCGGTGTACGGCGAGGCGATGAGGATGCCGGTGACGCTGATCAGCAGCAGCGACGCGTACAGCATCGTGTAGACGAGGAACTGCAGCGGTCCGTAGTTGCTGTACTTGACGTGCGGGAGATTCCGGCGCGCGAGGAAGTAGAAGGCGAGCTGGTCGCGCCAGGCACGCCAACTGAACAGGACGCGTCCCATCGACAGCTCGTGGCCGAGTCCGAGACGACCGTCCGCACGGATGAACAGGAACTGGTAGATGCGCGCCAGGGTGAGCGCCAGCAAGACCCAGCCCGCGGCGACGTGCCAGCCGCGCACCTGCGCCATGAAGAACGACTCGGTGGCTTGGCCCGCGCCGACGCGCGCCAGGAACGGGGTGCCCAGGAACACGCCGCTCAGGATCATCCAGATGAGGATGCCGTTGCGGAGCCAGTGGGCGATGCGCACGTAACGGCCGAACACGTACACGACGAGCGCGGGGTGGTCGCGACGCTCGACGACCACGGCGTGCGGTGCACGCCTCGGCGGCGTGGCCTTCGGATCGATCGTCGGAACGACGGGGCCGGTCCTGGTCGCCATGGTTACACCGCCACTTCGTGCTGGGCGATCTCCTCGCCTTCGCGGTTGAGGACGTGGACGGCGCACGCCATGCACGGGTCGAACGAGTGCACCGTGCGCACGACCTCGAGCGGTTGGGTCGGGTCGGCCAGTGGCTGACCCACGAGCGAGGCTTCGTAGGCGCCGCGCTGCTCACGGCCGTCCTTGGGGCTGGCGTTCCACGTGGTCGGGACGATGGCCTGGTAGTTCTCGATCTGTCCGTCGCGCACGGTGATCCAGTGGCTGAGGCTGCCGCGCGGGGCTTCGGCCATCGCCCATCCCTGGCCGTCCTTGGCGGTGTAGCGCGAGAAGAAGCGCTCGTCGCCGCCTGCGACGTTCGACACGAGGTTGTTGATCAGGGTGGGGATCTCGTCGCCCACGACCTGCGTCTCGATGCCGCGGGCGACCGTGCGGCCCAGCGTCGAGTACCAGAACTCGAAGGGCACGCCGAGCCCCTCCGTGTAGGTGTCCATCGCGTTGCGCACGCCCTCGTGGCCCGACGCGTAGGCGATCAGCATGCGCGACAGGGGGCCGACTTCGACGGGCGTTCCGTCGTAGCGCGGCGACTTGACCCAGCTGTAGCCGCCGCTGGTCTTGAGACTGCCGTCGGCCTCGAAGCCTTCGTACGCGGGGTTCGTCTGGCCCTGCAGGGGGTGCAGCGAGGTCTCGCCGTTGGGGTAGGTGTACCAGGCGTGCGCCACCTCTTCGCCGATCTTCATCGGGTCGACGGCGTGCACGGTGCTGAGGTCGCGGTCGAGGATCAGGCCGGGCGGGAGCAGGAAGGAGCGGCGGTCCCAGGGCTGCTCGTTCTCGGACATCGCACCGAAGCTCATGTAGTTGCGCAAGCCGGCGCCGTGGCCCGCCATGCCCTCGTCGCGGTAGCGGTCGCCCAGCAGTTTCAGGTCGGGCAGGTACGCGCGCTGGACGAAGTCCATCGCTTGCTGCATGAGGAACTGGTACTGGGCGATGCGCGAGGCGTCCAGGCCGTCGCGCGCGGACGTGATGCCGCCGACGATGAGGCTCTGCGGGTGCGGGTTCTTGCCGCCGAAGATCGCGGTCGCCTTGGCGGACGCGCGTTGGACGGCCAGGTTGTCGAGGTAGTGCGAGGCCAGGATCAGGTTCTCTTCAGGGGAGAGCTTGTACGCGGGGTGACCCCAGTAGCCGCCGGCGAAGGGCCCGAGCTGCCCGCTCTGCACGAACGCCGTGAGGCGCTCGGCGACCCGTTGGTAGTGGCTCACCGATGCGTTGTAGGGCGTGCGGTGGTACTGGTGGGCGATCTCGGTGGCGCGCTCCGGGTCGGCGCTGAGGGCGCTGACGACGTCCCACCAGTCCATGGAGTGGAGCTGGTAGAAGTGCACCGCGTGGTCGTTGACGAGCTGCGCGGCCCAGATCAGGTTGCGCAGCATGCGGGCGTTCGGCGGGATGGTGACCCCGTAGGCGTTCTCGGTCGCCTCGACGCCGCGCTCGTAGTGGTGGAAGGTGCAGACACCGCAGATGCGTTGTGCGAAGAGGCCGACGTCACGCGGGTCGCGCCCGCGCATGATCGTCTCGAAGCCGCGGAACGCGGTGCTCGAGCTGAACGCCTCTTCGACCGATCCGGCGTCGTCGACCTCGATCTCGATGCGGAGATGCCCCTCGATCCGCGTGATGGGGTCGATCACCTGTTTGGCCACGGCTCAGCGCTCCTCATCCGGTTGGGTGTCAGCGGGCCGACGCTTCTCGGTGGCCGACTTGATCGCGGTCGCTCCTGCGTGGGCCGCGATGCCGACCGCGGCTGCGCCCAGCGCCACGGCGCCGATGGTGTCGGCGGTGGCGTCCGTGCCGAACGGGGTCTGGAAGGTCCGGCCGGGCAGAGGTACTTCGAACGGGGTCATCGTGTCCCAGAAGCCGGGCTCGCTGCAACCGATGCAGCCGTGGCCGGACATGATGGGCCAGGAGGCGCCGTCGTTGTAGCGGACGACGCCGCAGTTGTTGTAGGTCATCGGGCCCTTGCAGCCGACCTTGAAGAGGCACAGACCCTCTTTGAGCCCCTCGATGTCGCTCCAGCCCTCGACGTACTCACCGGCGTCGAAGTGGCCGCGCCGCTCGCACTTGTCGTGGATGCGGTCTTGGTAGGCCCACAGCGGGCGCCCGAAGGCGTCGAGCGAGGGGAGGCGACCGAACATCGCGTACTCGAGGATCGTGCCGACCACGTTCGTCGACGAGACCGGGCAGGCGGGGAGGTTGACCACCGGGATGTTGAGCCGCCGGGTGTTCAGGAAGTCGGCGACCCCCATGGCCGACGTGGGGTTCGGGGCGGCGGCGGGGATGCCGCCGTACGAGGCGCAGGTCCCTGCGGCGATGACGGCGGCCGCGTGGCGTGCGACGTGCTCGACCTTGTCGACGCCGGTCTCGCCGGCGGGTCCGATCGTGAGGAAGGAGCCGTTGGCGCCGACCGGGATCGAGCCCTCCATGACGGCGATGTACTGGCCGTCGAATCGCTCGATCGTGCCGTTGAGCACGTCCTCGGCCGCTTGCCCCGAGGCCGCCATCAGCACCTCGGCGTACTCGAGGCTGATCAGGTCGAGCAGCAGCTCGTCGATGCCGGGGTTGCTGTTGCGGATGAGCGCCATGCTGTTGCCCGTGCACGACTGGAGCTCCAGCCACACCACCGGCAGCCGGTTCATGAGCTCGGCGGCGCGCGCGACGCGCGTGTCGAACATCGACGGGAGCGCCAGGGCGGCCGTGGTGACGGCCGTCAGCTTGAGGAACTCTCGGCGCGTGACGCCGTGGCGCGTGAGCACCCCCTCGAGCGACGCGTCCTTGACGGGTCGCTGGCTCTCCAACCAATCGAGATGTCGATCGGCCTCTTCCGCGAGGCGCGCGTAGTGTTCGCGCGCGTCACGGTCGATGCCGCTCCGCTCTTTCGGTTCGTGATGCTCGGACGGTCGCGGCTGGTTCATGCGTACCTCCACGCGCGGCTCCCCACGGGCGTCCGGTCTTGGAAGCCCGCACCGCTCGCGATGGGGGCGACCTTGGGGGCGCCGCGCGTCGAGCGATGCCATGGCCGATGCGAGGTTGCTCCGTATGCAGCGTCGCTGGCACATGTGGTGGTGGGGCAAGGCTACCGGCGCGGCGAGACGTCCGCGAGGGACGACCGTCCCTGACGAAGTCCGAGTGATTCACTCAGCTTTGGGGTCGGAACCACCTCTCTCGCTCGTGAAAAGATTCTCAAGCTCGACCGCGTCGTTCGGCCGGTTCACGTTGACCAGGGCTCCGGACGGCAGGGCGAGGGTGGACACGCCGACGACACCGCCACCGTGCGCGAGCGCATCGAGCCAGGCGTGGAACCCGAGGTCCCGCCCGACGCCGCCGGTGACGCGCTCCGCCAAAGGGCGTCCGAGGGAGCCGTGGTAGAGCGCCGCCGCGGGTTCCCAACGGGTCGCGCCCCGGGGCACGATGGCGCGAGCATCGGGGCGATGGTGGGCGGCTAGCGCGCGCCACCAGAACCGGGGTACGCGCGGCAGATCGACGGCCAGCAGGGCGACCCAGTCGTGCGGATGGCGGACCAGGATCGTCGCGAGGCCACCCAGGGGTCCGCGTCCAGGGAAGTCGTCCGCGAGCACCTCCACGCCGGGCGGCAGTGCGTCGGCCACCGAGCGGACGCGTTCGTCGCCCCCGAGGAGGATGGTGACGCTCTCGGCGTCCGCGAGCGCGCTCACCGCGGTGTCGATGAGCCGGCGCCCGCCGACGACGGCGAACGTCTTGTCGCGACCGAAACGACGCGACGCCCCGCCAGCCAGGATCGCCCCGTGCCAGGCGGTGGGCGGCGGCGCGTCGGCGCCGGCGGACGGATCCGCGGCGTCACGTGGGCGGTGGGGCATGCGCTAGTGTACGAAGCCGCCGTGGCGCCCTACCATGGCGAGGGTCGCGCCCCGATGGATCGGCGGCGCGACGGATGGAGGCTTTCCATGCGTGGCTGCCGCTCGCTACGAACCGTCGTGATCTGTCTCGCCCTCGTCCTGGTCGGCGCGCCCGTCGTTCGGCGCACCGACCCTCGAAGTACGAGGCGCGCTCGAGCCCGTTCTCGACGCCCTCCTGGCGGCGTACGAAGACGAAGGACCGGCCGTCGTCGCGGATCCCGCCGATCCTGCCGACCTCGTCCTCCACGCCGGCGAGGTGGCGTGGGACGACCTCCGGTCCGTGGCCGTCCTACGCGATGCCGTGCTGACGCTGGTGTCCGACGACCAGGAAGCGCGGGCCTTCCAGCGCTTCGCCACGTCCGCCGCCGGGCAAGGCGCGCTCATCGGCGCCGGCCTGTTGCCGGCCTCCGTAACCGTGGTCGACCAGGCCGGCAAGCGCGTCGAGGTGCCGCAGCCGGTCGCGCGCATCGCCAGCCCGTACGGCGTCGCCACCTACTTGGCGTACGGCGTGGGGGCCGGTGACCGGATCGTGGTGGCCGGCTTCCTGGGCGCCCGCGATCCCGCCGGCGCGGCCGCGATGGAGCGCATCGACCCGCGCTTCCCGGACCTGGCGTCCGTGGCCGCGCAGGAGACCACCAGCGTCGAGTACCTGGCGACGCTGTCGCCCGACCTGGTGTTCGCGGCCGCCCGCTCCGAGTGGGTCCCGTCGGTCGAGGCGATCGGGATCCCGGTGTTGACGTTCGACGGCGAGTCGCCCGCCGGCCTGCGTGAAGCGATGCGGCTGGCCGGGGCCGTGCTCGGCCCCGACGCCGCTTCGCGGGCCGAAGCCTGGATCCGCTACTACGACGACGTGCTGGCGCGCGTCGACGAGGCCACGGGCGACGGCGCGGACGCCACGTCCGTGCTGTTCACCGGTACCGAGCGCACGCGGGTGGCCAGTGGTGTGATGTACCAGACGGCGCTCATCGAGGCCGCGGGCGGTCGTTCGGTGACCGAGGACCTCGTCGGTTACTGGAACGACGTCGGCGTCGAACAGGTGCTCTTCTGGGACCCCGAACTCATCCTCGTCCCGCCCTACGGTGGGGCGTCGGTCGAAGCGGTGGTGGACGATCCCGAGTGGGGCCTGCTCCAGGCCGTCCGAGACGAGCGGGTGCGCCGTATGCCCAAGCTCGTCGCCCCCTGGGACACGCCGGTGCCGGACTCCGTCTTGGCGGTCGTGTGGCTGGCCGAGGTGCTGCATCCAGAAGCCGCGGGCCTCTCGTGTGCCGAGGAGGTCGCCTTCTTCTACCCGCGCTTCTACGGCTACGCCATCACCGAGGACGAGGTCGCGGCCTTGTGCGGCCGCTGACCGACGCCGCCGACGACGCCCGGCGGCGAGCGTTGGACCCGCCGGCGCCGCCGTCGGCGCCGGGTGCGGTGGGCGGAGGCGGCGCCCGCCTGGCAGCGACTGGCCATCGGCGCCACCCTGCTCTCGCCGTTCCTGCTCGGGGTCCTGGCGCTCGGCCTGGGTCTCTTCCCGATCCCCGTGCTCGACGTGGTTCGTTCGCTCGCCAGTCTCGTGGTCCCGGAGGCCGCCGCCGACGTTCCCGAGATCGCGCGGCGGCTCGTGTTGGACGTGCGCCTCCCTAGGGTTCTCGCGGCGCTTCTGATCGGAGGAGGGTTGGCGGTCACCGGGGTCGTGTTCCAAGGCATCTTCACGAACCCGCTCGTCGACTCGAACCTGCTCGGCGTGACGTCGGGCGCCGGGTTCGGCGCCGCGCTCGTGCTCCTCGTCGGAGGCTCGTCGTGGTGGGTGCAGGTGTCGGCCTTCGGTTTCGGCCTGCTGGCCGTGGCGATCGCCTTCCTCGGTTCGCGTCTCTACCGGACCGCCCCGACGATCGTGCTGACGCTCATGGGCATCCTCGTGGGCTCGTTCTTCGCGTCGCTCACGTCGCTGCTGAAGTACGTGGCGGACCCGCTGGACGCGCTGCCGTCGATCACGTTCTGGCTCCTGGGGGGACTCACCGGCGCAGGTTGGCGCCACGTCCCGCTGCTCGCGACGCTCGTGCTCAGCGGCGCCGCGTTCTTCGTGCTGGTGCGCTGGCGCCTGAACGTGCTGTCGATGGGGGACGCCCAGGCGACCGCGCTCGGCATGCATCCGCAGCGCATGAAGGTCGTCTTGATCGTGGCCGCGACGTTGGTGACCGCGATCGCGGTGTCGGTCGGCGGCGTGATCGGCTGGGTGGGGCTGGTGATCCCGCACGCCGCTCGGCTGGTGGTCGGTCCCGATCATCGCCGCCTGGTGCCGATGTCGTTGGCGCTCGGCGCCTCGTTCTTGCTCCTCGTCGACACGGTGTCGCGGGCTTGGTTGCCGTCGGAGGTACCGTTGGGCGTGCTCACCGGGCTCGTCGGCGTCCCGATCCTCATCGTCTTGTTGCGGCGCAACCGAACGGGTTGGTGAGGATGGCCGTCTCGCACCCGCGGTCTTCCCCGAGCCGGCGACCGGCTCCGGGCGCCCCGCCAGGCTCCAGGCGCGTCGGCTCACCTTCGGTTACACGCCCGGCGTCCCGGTGGTCCGTGACGTGTCCGTGGCCGTGCACGGCGGTGAGGTGCTCTTCCTCCTCGGCCACAACGGCAGCGGCAAGACGAGCCTGTTGTCGCTGCTCGCGGGTCTGCTCAGGGCGGGTGAAGGCAGCGTCCGCTTCGACGGCGAGGACCTGGCCTCGCTCGCCCCGTCCGTGCGGGCGCGCCACGTCGGCCTCGTGCCCCAACTCCATGGCACGACGTTCGCGTACGAGGTGCTCGACGTCGTCCTCATGGGTCGGGCCCCGCACCTGCCGCCCTTCGCGTCGCCCAGCCGCGACGATCGCACCATCGCCTTCGAAGCGCTCGAGCGCGTCGGCTTGGCCGACCTCCACGCCCGCCGCGTCACCGAACTGAGCGGCGGCGAGCGCCAGCTGGTGATGGTGGCGCGCGGGTTGGCGCAACGTTGCGACGTCCTCTTGATGGACGAGCCCGACGCCCACCTCGACCCACGCAACCAGTTCCGCGTGCTCGAGGTCGTGGCCGACCTCGCGCACGGGCGTGGCCTGTCGTTCGTCGTGTCGTCGCATGCCCCCAACAGCGCCCTGATGTTCGCCGACCGCGTGCTGCTCTTGCGCCACGGTCGGACGTTGGCCGAGGGCGACGTGGCGTCGACCCTGACGGAAGACCTTCTGGGTCAGGCGTACGGGATGCCCACCGAGGTGGTGTCCAAGGTGGTCGACGGCCGGCGTGTCCCGCGTGCGGTCCTGCCGCGTCGGATCGACCGGGTGCCGGAGGGTGTGGACGCCGTCGCGTCGGATCCCGAGGCGATCGATCGGCCCGGGTCGGTGCTGGCGCTCCTCGTGGCGGCCGCAGCGCATGCGCCGCAGCGGATCGTGATCACCGGTGCGCGTGGGGCAGGGAAGAGCCGCTGGTGCGCGCGTCTCGTGGAGCTCGGCCGACGGCGCGGGTGGCGCGTCGCCGGCGTGTCGTCGCCCGCGCTGTTCGAGGGCCGCGAGAAGACCGGCATCGGGGTCGTCGACGTGGCGACCGGCGAAGCGCGTACGCTCGCGTCGCGGCGGACGGACGGAGAGGGTGCCGGCGCCGCCACCGAACGCTGGCGCTTCGACGACGCTGCGCTCGCCTGGGGGAACGGGGTCTTGGAACGTGCGGCCGAGGAGCCCACGGACCTCCTCGTCGTCGACGAACTCGGCCCGCTCGAGTTCCAGCGCGGCATCGGTTTCCAGGGTGGCCTGGCGGCGATCGACCGGGGCCGCTACGGGGTCGCGTGCGCGGTGGTCCGACCCGCGCTGCTCGACGCCGCGCTGCGGCGCTGGCCGGACGCGCTCGTGATCGACGTCGAGGATTGACGGCTTCGGACGAACGACCCTGTTCCCACCACGGTCTCGCTCGTGAAACTAAGTGCATGAAGACTGCCGGGACGCCTCCGTGATGGCGCGAGCCGCCACCGCGACCGCGAGCGAGACCGTCGACCTCATCCTCCAGCTCATCGCGTCCGCCTACCGCGCACCCGGCGAGGCCCTGCGGGCCGACCTCACGTCGGGTGGCTTCGAGGAGGCCGTCGCGCGCGTGGCCCACGAGGTGGACCTGGAGCCGCCGGCCTTCGGCGACGTCGTCTTCGACGACCTGCGCGAACGTCACGTGACGCTGTTCGTCACGAGCGTCGACGGCGTCGTGGCACCCCCCTACGTCGGTTTCGCGGTCGACGACGAGCTCCTCGGCGAAACCTTCCAGGCCCTCGGCGTCACGTTCGCGCGTCACGGCATCGAGGTGGCCGACGACTGGCGCGACCTGCCCGACCACGTGTCGGCGGTCGCCGAAGGGGGCTTGCTGTTGCTCGGGGCCGATCGTCCGGACGACGCCGTCGACCTGTTGGCGCGTTACCTGGCGCCTTGGTTCGCGCGCTACGCGCCCAAGCTCGCCGTCGCCGATGGCGCCGGCTTCTACGGCTCGCTCACGTCCTTCTTGGACTCGGCGATCAGGAAGGTCACGCATGAAGCTGCAACGTAGGGAGTTCCTCAAGCTGTCGGCCGCCACGGTCGGCGCGCTGGCGCTGGGCACCGAGGCGCAGGCGCAGATGTTCCCCGACGGGTTCCCGAACCCGTTCCGGGCGCCGTCGGGCAAGTGGTTCGACGACGAGGTCCGCACCGTCTACTCGTACTGCGAGAACTGCTTCTGGAAGTGCGGCATCAAGGCTTCCGTGTCGGGTGGCAAGGTCCGGAAGGTCGACGGTTACGTCGAGAACCCCAAGTCGCGCGGCATGCTGTGCCCGCGCGGGCAAGGTGCGATCGCGCAGACCTACGATCCGGACCGGCTCAAGGTGCCGCTCATCCGCGTCGAAGGCTCGGAGCGGGGCGACGGTCGCTACCGCGAGGCGTCTTGGGACGAAGCGCTCGACTACATCGCGGAGAAGATGCAGGGCATCAAGACCGAGTACGGCACCGAATCCGTGGCGTTCTTCGGCCACGGCAGCGGCGACAGCTGGTTCGCCTCGTACCTGCCAGGGGCGTGGGGCAGCCCGAACGCCGCGAAGCCATCGGTGAGCCTCTGCACCGGCCCGCGTGAGACCGCCAGCCAGTACACCTTCGGGCGCGGCATCTCGGGGCACGAGCAGATCGATTGGGACGAGACCGATTACATCGTCCTCATCGGCCACCACATCGGCGAGGACACCCACAACACCCAGCTCCAGGACTTCTCGAACGCGCTCAAGCGCGGCGCCGAGCTCGTGGTCGTCGACCCGCGCTTCTCGGTCGCCGCCGGCAAGGCCAAGGACTGGCTGCCGATCAAGCCGGGCACCGACACCGCGCTGCTGCTTGCGTGGCTGAACGTGCTGGTCACCGAAGAGCTCTACGACGCCGCCTACGTCGATGCGTACGCGATCGGCTTCGAGCAGTTGGCGGCGCACGTCGTCCAGTACACGCCCGAGTGGGCGGCCGAGATCACCGAGATCGACGCCGACACGATCCGGCGTATCGCTCGCGAGATGGCGCGGAAGGCGCCGCGTGCGGTGCTCCCGGTGGGGCGCCACGTGGTCTGGTACGGCGCCGACGACACCCACCGGCTGCGGGCGCTCTACCTGGTCAACGTGCTCCTCGGCAACTACGGCGTCGAGGGCGGTTACTACCTGTGCGACGCACCGATCGTCGAGGCCTATCCGCACCCGGCCCTGCCGCTGTCGCCGGCCTCCGGAGGTTGCGGTGGCGGGAGCACGGACGTCGCCGTCGCCACGGGCTTCCGCGAGGCGGCCGACCGCGGCCGCTTCTTCGGGTCCGCCACGGCCGTGCAAGAACTGATCGAGCCGATGATCACCGGCGAGCCGTACCCCATCAAGGGGCTCTTCTCGTACGGCGTCAACCTGTTCCACTCGATCCCGATGGTCGAGCGCACCAAGCAGGCGGTGCGCAACCTCGACCTGTACGTCGCCATCGACGTCCTGCCCATGGAGCACGTGATGTGGGCCGACGTGATCCTGCCCGAGGCCACCTACCTCGAGCGCTACGACGACCTGCTGCTGCAGGCGCACAAGACGCCGTTCATCACCGCGCGCTTCCCGGCCGTCGACGCGATGTACGACAGCAAGCCGGGCTGGTGGATCGCCCGCGAGCTGGGCATCAAGCTCGGCCTCGGAGAGTTCTTCCCCTGGACCGACATCGAGGAGTACCTCGACCGTCGCCTGGTGTCGATCGGCTCGAGCCTCGAGGCGATGCGCGAGCAGGGCACGATCGTCCGCCGTGGCCGACCGTACCTGGCGCAGTGGGAGGCGCTGAGTCGCAACCCGTTCGGAACCCCGTCGGGCAAGATCGAGATCTACTCCGAACGCTTCGCCGAGGCCGGTCACGACCCGCTGCCCGTCTTCGTGCCGCCCCACGACGTGCCGTCCGACCAGTACCGGCTCCTGTACGGCCGCAGCCCGGTGCACACCTTCGCGCGCACCCACAACAACCCCGTGCTCATGGAGATGTACGGCGAGAACGAGGTGTGGCTCAACGCCCGCGAGGCCGAGCGCCTGGGGCTGAGCCAGCGCGAGTACGTCTGGCTCGAAGCGGCCGACGGCCATCGCGAGGGCCCGGTCCGGGTGCTGGTCACCGAGCGGATCCGCCCCGACTGCGTCTACCTGGTCCACGGTTTCGGCCACAAGGCGCCGCTGATGAAGCTCGCCCACGGCCGCGGAGCCTCGGACACCCACCTGCAGACCCGCTACGACCTCGACCCGGTGTCCGGCGGCGCCGGCCTGCGCAACAACTTCGTCCGGATCGTGCCGGGAGCGCCCGACCCGCACCACCCCACGATCGCCCAACTGGTGCGTGAGAGGAGCCAGGCATGAGTCGCATGGCGATGGCGATCGACCTCGCCGCCTGCGTGGGCTGCGCGGCCTGCTCGGTGGCCTGCAAGGTGGAGAACGAGGTGCCGTTCGGGATGGATCGTCTGTGGATCCGCAACACCGAGGTCGGCACGTTCCCGAACCTGGTCGTCGAGCACCGACCCGAGCAGTGTCTGCACTGCGAGAACCCGCCCTGCGTGCCCGTGTGCCCCACCGGCTGCTGCTTCGTGCGCGAGGACGGCATCGTCGACATCGACGCCAAGAAGTGCATCGGCTGCAGCGCCTGCATCGCCGCGTGCCCCTACGACGCGCGTCACATGCATCCGAAGGGCTACGTCAGCAAGTGCGACTTCTGCAAGCACCGCGTCGACGAGGGCCGCATGCCGGCCTGCGTCGAGACCTGCCCTACGCTGTGCCGCTCCTTCGGTGACCTGATGGACCCGGACTCCGACGTCTCGCGCGCCATCCGCGCCGCCCGCCGCGTGGACGTCCTCCGCCCCGGTCTGGGCACCGGCCCCAACCTCTACTACCTGAACGCCCCCGCCAGCTACGGGCTGGTCGGCCAGGAAGGGACGCGCACGGCATGAGCGAGTTCTACGGCCTCCCCAACTCGGCCCACTTCTGGCACTGGCCGACGCTGATCCACTTCGCGCTCGTCGCGCTGGCGGGCGGCGCCGCTGCCGTCACCGCCGTCGCCGCGATCACCGGCTACCCGAAGGTGCGCACGTACGCGCTCATCACGATGGTGCTGATCGTCCTCGACCTGGCGACGCTCTGGGCAGAGTCGCCGGCGCGCTTCCGTTTCACGCACGTGTGGCTCTTCCTCTCCTTCACGCCCACTGCGCCGATCTGGGTGGGCGCGTGGGGCCTGATCCTGTCGCTCGGCTCGAGCTTCTTCCTGTGGCTTGCCAAGGGGCCGCGCTGGTTGTGGGCCGCCGGCCTGGTGGTGGGCAGCACGCTGGCCCTCATCTACCCGGGTTGGGCGTTGGCGGTCAACATCAACCGGCCCCTCTGGACGCCGCTGCTGGTGGTGCTCTTCCCGCTGACCGGCATGACGACGGTCGTGGCGATCGCGGCGCTCCTCAAGCAGCCGTGGGCCCCGCGCCTGTTGACGCCGCTCAGCGTGGCGAGCGCACTGATGGGCGTCGTCTACCTGTTCGGTCTGGCCACCGGCCCCGCCGAGGCCCGGCAGGGCTTCACCTACCTGTGGGAACACGACGGGCTCTGGTTCGCCGTCGGGCTCCTCCTCCTCGCGGTCACCCCGGCGCTCGTGCGCCGGGTCCCCCTGGCCGCCGCGCTCCTACCGCTGGTAGGCGCGACGGTCGTCCGCAGCCTGATCGTCGACCTCGGTCAGGCCCAGTTCTTCGGGTTCTAGGGCCGCCGGCCCTTGCCGAAAAGGAGCTCCACCATGAAGCGTTTCGTCCTCCTCCTCGCCGCCCTGCTCGTCACGTCCGGTGCGCTCGCCCAGCAGAACGCGGCCACCGATCAGTTCGGTGAGATCATCACCGAAGCCAGCCAGGCCGGTTGGCTGCAGATCAACACCGCCGACGCGTTCGACTACTGGGAACAGGTCGAGCCCTTCATGCTCGACGTCCGCCGCCAAGACGAGTTCGACCTCGGCCGCATCGAGGGCGCCGTCCTGATCCCCGTCACCGAACTGGCAGGCCGTCTCGGTGAGCTGCCCGAGAACCTCGACACGCCGATGATCGTCTATTGCGCCGCCGGAACCCGCGGCCAGTACGGCCTCACCCTCCTCAAGCTCGCCGGTTACACCAACGTCCGCAACATGAGCGGTGGTTTCAACGCGTGGAAGGCCGCCGGCCTGCCGATCGTCGAGTAACCCGACCGCTTCGAGGCACGTACGGGTCCCCCGCCAACTCGGCGGGGGACCTTCTCGTGCTCGCGCCTGGCGTTCAGGCGTCGCGGGTCGCGGGCACAGGCGGTGGTACGGCAGGAGCGGTCGAGGGGAAGAAGCGCTTGCGGAAGTAGAGCGCCAACGCCACCAGCGAGATGAGTACCGGCACCTCGACCAACGGGCCGATCACCGCCGCGAAGGCCACGCCGGAGCCGAGACCGAAGACCGAGATCGCGACCGCGAGCGCCAGCTCGAAGTTGTTGCCCGACGCGGTGAAGGCGAGCGTGGTGGTGCGCGGGTAATCGGCACCGAAGGCCCGAGCCATGAAGAAGCTGACGGTGAACATGAGGACGAAGTAGAGGACCAGCGGGATCGCGATCCGCACGACGTGGAGGGGGCTCTGGACGATGGTGCCGCCCTTCAGGGCGAACATCATCACGATGGTGAAGAGCAGCGCCGAGAGCGTGATCGGGCTGATGCGCGGCACGAAGACGCGGTCGTACCAGTCCTGACCCTTGCTGGGGATGAGCAGGACGCGGCTGAGGATCCCGGCGATGAACGGCAGACCGAGGTAGATGAAGACGGCCAGCGCGATCTCGCCGATCGTGATCTCGACGAGGCTCCCACGCAGCCCGAACAGGGGCGGCAGTACGGTGATGAAGACGTACGCGTAGACGCTGAAGAACAGCACTTGGAAGACGCTGTTGAAGGCGACGAGCCCGGCGGCGTAGTCGTTGTCGCCCTCGGCCAGCTGGTTCCAGACGAGCACCATGGCGATGCAGCGGGCCAAACCGATGAGGATGAGGCCGATCATGTACTCGGGCTGATCGCGCAGGAACGTGATCGCCAGGAAGAACATCAAGAGGGGCCCCACCAGCCAGTTCTGCACCAGCGAGAGGACCAGGATGCGGACGTTGCGGAAGACCTGTGGCAGCTGGCCGTAGCGCACCTTGGCCAGCGGCGGGTACATCATCAGGATCAGGCCGATCGCGATGGGTATGTGGGTGGCGCCGATGCTCAGCGCGTCGAGCGCCCGGCCGAAGCCCGGCAGCAGCGATCCGATCGCGATCCCGAGCCCCATCGCGGCGAAGATCCAGAGGGTCAGGTAGCGGTCGAGGAACGACAAGCGCCGGCGGGGGCGGTCAGCCACGCGGCACGGGCTCCCGGCCCGTCGGATGGTCGCCCGTCATCGAGCGCCGAGTACCTGTTCGATCTTGGCCTTCGTCGGGCGGCCGCCGGCATGGACGACCCGGCCGTCGACGACCACGCCCGGGGTGGCCACCACGCCGTAGCTCATGATGTCGCGCAGGTCCTCGACCTTCTCGATGGTCACGTCGAGGCCCTTGGCCTGGGCGACCTCTTCGATGAGCGCGACGGTCGCTTTGCAATTGGCGCAACCGGATCCGAGCACCTTGACGTTCATGGGGTCTCCTTCTCGGGGAAGGGCATCAGCCCAGGATGGCGTTGAAGAGGTAGCCGGTGAAGAGGATGCCGACGCCGACGACGGCGATGAAGACGGCGATCAGGCGGGGCTTGAGCACACGGCGCAGCAGGATCATCTCGGGCAGCGAGAGGGCGACGACGGCCATCATGAACGCCAGCAGCGTGCCCATCGCGAGCCCCTTCGCATGGAGCGCCCCCACGAGCGGAAGGATGCCGGCGACGTTGCTGTACAGCGGGATGCCGAGCAGCACCGCCATGGGGACCGCGAAGACGTTGTCGGGGGAGGCGATGCGGGCGAAGAACGATTCCGGCACCCAACCGTGGATGGCCGCGCCGATCCCGATGCCGACGAGGAGGAACGGCCAGATCTTGAGGACGACCGTCTTCACCTCGTCGAGGCCTGCTGCGAAGCGCTCGCGCCACGTCGGCGCGGCGTCGGCGTTCCCGCCCAGGGTGCCGACCTGCATGTCGTACACGAAGCCCTCGACGAACCGCTCGAGCTTCAAGCGGCCGAGGAGGAACCCCGCCAGCGTGGCGAGGACGAGGCCACTGGCCACGTAGAGCGCGGCGATCTGCCAGCCGAAGAGCCCGTAGAGGAGCGTGACCGCGACCACGTCGACCATCGGACTCGCGATCAGGAACGAGAGGGTCACCCCCAGCGGCACGCCGGCGGTGACGAAGCCGATGAAGGCCGGCACCGCACTGCACGAGCAGAACGGCGTCACCACGCCGAGCCCGGCGGCGAGCACGTTGCCGACGCCCTCGCGCTTGCCGCCCAGCAACGCGCGGGTGCGTGCCACGCTCATGAAGGAGCGCAGCACGGCGACCACGAAGATGATGCCGCCGAGCAGGAGCAGGATCTTGGTGGTGTCGTAGAAGAAGAAGTGCGCCGCCTGCCCCCAGTGGCTGGCGGGGTCGAGGCCGAGCACGTCGTAGGTCGCCCAGTTCCAGAAGGGCAGGATGGACCGGTAGACGGCGACCCACACGAGCGTGGCCGCACCGACCCACAGCCACGATGGGTCGAACTGGCGGCGGACGCCGGTGGTGGCGGTCCGGGTGCTCATGACGACACCGTCCGACCGACGTCCGTGCCGCAACAGGACGAGGCGCGGGGCTCGGCCACCGTGGTGAGCACGGAGGCCAGGAGCGCGAGCGCGACCGGCTCGACGCGGTAGTCGATCCAGCGTCCGCGGCGGGTGCCGGAGATCAAGCCGGCTTCACGCAGGACCTTGAGGTGGTGCGACAGCAGGTTCGCGGGGATGGCGATGGCCTCCTGGACGTCGCAGACACACGCCTCGCCTGCTTGCAGGTGCGCGAGGATACGCAACCGCGTGGGCTCACCCAGCGCCTTGAAGGCGTCCGCGTAGCCCTCGATCGATTCAACGGGCGTTGATTCAACCACCGTTGAAGCGTAGCGCATCGGACGTCGACATGGAACGGGTCAAGCGTCCCGGGTGACGTCCGTGCGGATCAGTCGCGGCCGCGCAGCCAGGCGTCAGTCGCCCGCCAGCACCGGCTGCGGCATCCGGATCGGCCGGCTGCAGGCCGCAGGCTCCTCGAACAGCTCGCGCTCGGCCTCGGGGAGACGCGCGCGCGCCAGGTCGCGGATGCCGTTCACGCCGATGAAGAACTCGCGCATCATGACCACCAGCAGGTAGCGCCCGGTCTCGGTCAGCTCGAGCGCTTCGGCGTCGTCACGGGCGAAGGCGCCCGCGGCCTTGAGGAAGGCGTACTCGAGGAAGAGCCCGCGTTCGACGGTGACGCCGTTGGCGTCGGCGAAGGCGCGCTTGTCGAGGCGCAGGCCGAACAGGTCCATCATCAGGCGGTAGCGGAGCTGGTCGCGGCGCAGCAGCCGCATCCGCGCATCGACCGAGAGCCGCCTGGCCTCGATCGCTTCGCGGTACGCGCGCAGCGAGAACGTGTTGGCGTAGATCTCACCGCCCAGGTAGCTGAAGCTGCCGCTGCCCACGCCCACGTACTCGTCATGATCGACGATGTACTCGTCGATGAGGCGCGAGGGGTCGTTCGAGAAGGCCCAGGCCGACGTCGGGCGGTGGGTGCGCGACAGGGTCTGCGAGATGAGCCGGTACTGACGCTCTTCCCGGGCGTAGTCGACCTTGCCGAGCGCCCGTTCGAGCGGGCGTTCGACGGCGGGCGACACCATGAGCGGGTAGTAGGTGATCTGGTCGGCGCCCACCCCGCCGAGCAGCTCCAGGTCGCGCAGCAGGATCTCGTCGGTGAGTGAGGGCAGGTTGAAGATCATGTCGACGTTCAGCGTCGGCAGGCGGCCGCGGGCGAAGTCGAGCCGCTCGAGCACCTGCGCCGCGGAGCCGTACTTGTCGTGCCGCTTCATCTGCCTCAGCAGGTCGTCGTCGAGGCTCTGCACCCCCACCGACATGCGCTGCACGCGCCCCTCGAGCGGCGCGAGGACCGCGTCGGTCAGGTGGTTGGGGTTGGTCTCGGTCGACACCTCGTCGATGTCGAAGAGCTCGCGCGCCAGGTCGATCGTGGTCGCCAGCTCGTCGACCAGCACCGTGGGCGTGCCGCCGCCGATGTACATGTCGTTGAAGCGGTAGCCGAGGTCGGCCACCATCCGCATCTCGTCGCGCAAGGAGCGGAAGTAGGTGCGGGCCGCTTCCTCGCGAAAGGGGAACCTGTTGAACGAGCAGTACGGGCAGAGCAGCTCGCAGAACGGCACGTGGGCGTAGAGCAGGTAGCCGCCTTCGCGCGCGGGCGCGGGGAGGTCGCCGAGCCGGTGGGGGTTGAGCGTGAGTTGCTGATCGCGGAGGCCGCGCAGACGGCGGGTGAGCAGGCGCTCGGCGATCACGCGATCGGGCTCGAGCACGTGGCGATGGAGGCGGCGTCGTCGACCATGTCGCCCATCTTAGGCCCGCGCGCCCCCGCGGCCGGTAGGGCAACCCATCCCACCGCCCGCGGTACCCTCGTCCATGAGCGAGAGGATCCCGAGTACCGACGACCTCGCGGCCGGCGACCGCGACCGCGTCCAGCGCTTCCTCGCGGCGTTCAACGCCATCGACGCCCTCCTGCGAGAACGTACCGGCGTGGACGACGACGGCGTCTCCTTCCGCAGCGTGCTGCGCCGCTACGCGCGTGAGCACCGCTGGAAACACGCCGACCGCGTCGACGACTACGCCGACCTCCGCAACGTCCTGGTCCACGAGACCATCACCCCGAACGGCTGGCTGGCGATCCCCACGGAGGACGTCGTGCACCGGATCGAGTCGATCCGCGACGCCCTGGCCGGCGGGCGGCGCGCGGACCAGGCGTTCCAGAAGGAGGTCGCCACGCTGGCCCCCGACCTGCGGTTGCGCGACGCCCTGGTCCAGGTCCACACCACCGGGTTCTCGCAGTTCCCGATCGTCGAGGACGGCACGGTCGTGGGGCTGCTGACCGACCGCGCCATCGCCCGATGGCTGGCGGCACGGGCCGCCGATCCGAAGACGGACTCCATCACGAGCGCGGTGGGCGAAGCCCGGGTGGGCGAGGTCGTGCACGCCGATGGCCAGCGCCGCACCTGGGACCTGGCGGCCCGCGACGAGCCCGCCGAACGCGTGCTTGCGCGCTTCGTGGCGTCGCCGACGCTCGAAGCGGTGCTGATCACGCAACACGGCAAACCGGGCCAGGGGCTGATCGGGATCGCCACCCACGCCGACGTGGTGCGCTCGTGGGACGAGGGCTGAGCGCCCGTTCGAACCGCGGTCCACCGCGTTGCGCGAAAGCGGGCGCTTCGGACATCTGCCTCTAGAAGGCCGTCTGGTACGCGCTATCGTGGTTCGTCGCGCCCGCCCGGACGTGCCGACGGCGTCGCATCGAGCGCCGCGAGCCACGCCGCGCCGTGGTCGTGCGAAGGAGACCGTATGAGACCGATCCGTTGGCTCGCCGTGGTCGTCGCGCTCGCCCTCTCGCTGGCCACCGCCCAATCCCTCGTCGTGTACTCGAGCGTCGACGAGGACAACGCCATGCGCATCCTGAACGCCTTCACCGAGGACACCGGTATCGAGGTCCAGATGGTGTTCCTCTCGTCCGGTCCGGCGCTGTCGCGGATCGAGGCCGAAGCCGCGCGGCCGCAGGCCGACGTCTGGTTCGGTGCGCCGAGCGAGAACCACATCCTGGCGATGGAGCGCGGCCTCACGCAGCCCTACGTGTCGCCGCACGCCATGAACCTGACCGACGAGTTCAAGGACGGCGAAGGTTACTGGCACGCCATCTACACGAACCCACTGGCCTTCGGCGTACGCACCGACGCGCTGGAAGAGCGCGGCGTCGAGGTGCCGCGCTCGTGGGAGGACCTGCTCGACCCGGCCTACGCAGGCCTCATCCAGATGCCGTCGCCCCAGGCGTCGGGGACCGCGTACGCGATCATCCTCACGCTCCGTGAGTTGATGGGCGAGGACGGCGCGTTCGAGTACATGGCGCAACTCGACGAGAACGTGCAGACCTACACCCAGAGCGGGACCGCACCCTCGGGCGCGCTCGGTGTCGGTGAGACCGTCATCGGCATCCAGTTCTCGCCCGGCTTCTTGCGGCTCGTCGACGAGGGCTTCCCGGTCGAGGTCGTCTTCCCGAGCGAGGGCGTCGGGTACGAGGTCGCCGCCATCTCGATCCTCGAGGGCGCGAACAACCCCGAAGAGGCGCAGGCGCTCGTCGACTGGATCACCAGCGCCGACGGGCAAGAGGCGCTGGCCGCGGAGAAGACCTACTTCCTGCCGATCCGCAGCGACGTGAGCGCCGGCGAGGGTATCCCGTCGCTCTCGGAGATCAACCTGGTGAGCTACGACCCGGCCTTCGCCGCCGAGAACCGCCAGCGTCTCGTCGACCGGTGGGTCGAGGAGGTGTTGGGCCAGTAAGGCGATGCTGGTGGGGCGACCTCCGGTCGCCCCACCAGCCCCTCGGTCCAGCCCCCCATGCGCTCCGCCTTGCGTGAACTGCGCGTCCTCGCGCGCGACCCGCTGCTGCTGTTCCTCGTGGCCACGGTGTTCGCGCTGGTGGCGGTCTTCGTGGTCTATCCGCTCGCGAAGGTGGCGATCGCCAGCTTCCAGACCCGCGGCGTGTGGACGCTCGAGCACTACGAGCTGCTCACCACCCGCCGCCTCTATCGCAACGCCCTCGTCAACAGCTTGTCGGTGGCGGCGCTGGTGGGCTTCGTCGGCACCGCGCTCGGCTTCGTGCTGGCGTTCGTGATCACCCGGATCGACGTCCCGCTCAAGCGCACGCTCCACATGCTGATCTTGCTACCGATCATCTCGCCCCCCTTCGTGGGGGCGGTCTCGATCCTCTTCCTGTTCGGCTTCAACGGTCTGGTCACCAAACAGCTCCTCGGACTGCAGGACTTCAACATCTACGGCCGCTGGGGCGTGGTGGCCTCGCAGATCTTCACCTTCGCCCCACTGGCGTACCTGTCGTTGCGCGGCGTGCTGCAGTCGATCAGCCCGATCCTCGAGGACGCGGCGTACAACGTCGGGGCGGGCCGCTGGCAGACCTTCTGGCGGGTCACGTTCCCGCTGGCGCTCCCCGGTATCTTCTCGGCCTTCCTGGTCGTCTTCATCGAATCGATCTCCGACTTCGGCAACCCGCTGGTGCTCGCCGGCGCGGCCTTCCCCATGCTGGCCCCGCAGGCGTACCTGGAGATCACCGGCTCGTTCAACTTGCCGCGCGGCGCGATGCTGGCGGTGGTGCTCCTGATCCCGTCGCTGGTCGCCTTCGCGGTTCAGCGGTACTGGGTGTCGAAGCGTCAGTACGTCACCGTGACGGGCAAACCGACGGCGTCGACCTCGCGCATCGTCTCGCCGTTCGCGAAGTGGTCGCTCTACACGGTGACCTGGACGTTCGCCGCCCTCGTGATCGCCTTCTACGCGGTGATCGTGCTCGGCGCCTTCACACGCGTCTGGGGCTTCGACTACACGCCGACGCTGCAGCACCTGCAGTACGTGTTCTCCGTCGGGCTGAAGTCGGTGCGCGACACGCTGGTCATCGCCATCGTCTCGACGCCGCTCTCGGGTCTGCTCGGCATGATCATCGCGTTCTTGGTGGTGCGTCGGCAGTTCCCCGGCAAGGCGGCGCTCGAGTTCGGTTCGATCCTCAGCTACGCCGTACCCGGCACGGTGGTGGGCATCGGCTACATCCTGGCCTTCAACCAGCGGCCGCTCATCCTCACCGGCACGCTCGCCATCCTGGTGCTGGCGTTCGTGTTCCGGTACGTGCCCGTGGGCATCCAGAACGGGATCGCGGTGCTCAAGCAGGTCGATCCGTCGATCGAGGAGGCGTCCCAGAACCTCGGCGCCGACGGCGTGACCACCTTCCGCAAGGTGACGTTGCCCCTGCTCGCCCCAGCCTTCTTCTCGGGGCTCGTGTACGCCTTCGTGCGCGCCATGACCGCCATCTCCGCCGCCATCTTCCTCGTTTCCGCCAACTGGAACCTGATGACCGTGCAGATCCTGAACCAGGTCGGTTCGGGGCGCCTGGGCGTCGCGGCGGCGTTCTCGATCGTGACGATCGTGCTCGTGGCGATCGCCATCGGCGTGATCTCGTTCCTCGTCGAACGCGGCACCAAGACGACCACCACCGTGCGGTTCGGATGATGCCGGCGCGTCCTCGTGCCCCCCGGAGGTGCCCATGACCACGGCCGTCCCGACCTCGGCGCCCACCGATCTACGGCTCGTGGGGCTCCGCAAGGAGTTCCGCTCCCAGGACGACCCGAAGAGCGTCGTGGTCGCCGTCGACGACGTCGACCTGGAGCTACCCAAGGGGCAGATGGTCACGTTGCTGGGGCCGTCGGGCTGCGGCAAGACGACGCTGCTGCGGATGATCGCGGGCTTCGAGGAACCGACGTCGGGCGACGTCTACTTCGGCGACCGGCGGATGAACCAGGTCGCCCCCAACGAGCGCGACGCCACCATGGTGTTCCAGAGCTACGCCATCTTCCCGCACTTGAGCGTCTTCGAGAACATCGCCTTCGGGCTGCGGCTCAAGAGCATGCCGCGCGCGCAGGTGCGGTCGCGGGTCGAGCGGGTGGTCGACCTCGTGGGGCTGCAGGGCATGACGGGGCGCGCACCCAGCCAGCTCTCGGGCGGACAGCAGCAGCGCGTCGCGCTCGCCCGTTGCCTGGTGATGGAGCCGCGCTTGCTGCTGTTCGACGAACCGCTGTCCAACCTCGACGCCAAGCTCCGCGAGCAGATGCGGCTCGAGATCCGCGATCTGCAGCAGCGTTTGGGCATCACGAGCGTGTACGTCACCCACGATCAGGTCGAGGCGATGGCGATCTCGGACGTCATCGTGGTGATGGACCGCGGCCGTGTGGCGCAGGTGGGCTCGCCGGTCGACGTCTACGCACGGCCCGTCGACCGCTTCGTGGCGGAGTTCATCGGCAAGGCCAACTTCCTCGCGGGGCGCGCCCTCGACGCGACCACGATCGAGGTCGCTGGGGCCAGGCTCGAGGTCCCGAACGGCGTCCCGCACCCGGCCGGCGCCGACGTCGTCGCGGTCGTCCGACCCGAAGCGCTCGAGCTCGAGCGGGGCCGGGAGGTCGACGCGCCGCTTCGCGGGACGGTCGAGCGCGCCTCCTTCCTCGGTCAGCTCGCGGAGGTGGCCGTGCGCGCCCCCGACGACGCGCTCTGGTTGGTCGACGTGCCGAACGCGGCCGAGTTGGGCATGCCCGAGGTGGGGGAGACGGTGGGTCTGCGGCCGTCGCCGCGGTCGTTGCACGTGTTGCCTGGCGCCTGACGCGGGCGCCCGCAGTGGTGCGTCGCCATGACGTTCCCGTGACGTGGCGTCCGTACGCTCCTCGCGGAGGTCGAACCCATGATCCGACGCCTGACCGTGCCCCTCGTGTTCTTCGCGTTGCTAGCGTCCGCCGCCGCCCAAGAGATCCGCGTGGACGGCTCGTCCACCGTGTACCCGGTCGCCCTGGCCATCGCCGAGGAGTTCGGCATCGAGTTCCCGGAGGCGCGCGTGAGCGTCGCGTTCTCGGGCACCGGCGCCGGTTTCGCCAAGTTCTGCCGCGGCGAGACCGAGATGACCGGCGCCAGCCGCCCCATCGCCGAGTCCGAGGTGGCGTTGTGCGCCGAGAACGGCATCGAGTTCATCGAGATCCCGATCGCCGGCGACGCGCTCACCGTGATCGTCAACGAATCGAACGACTTCGCCACGTGCATGACCACCGACGAGCTCAAGCGCGCCTGGGAGCCCGACTCGGACGTGACCACGTGGTCCGACCTCCGCAGCGAGTGGCCGAACGAGCCGATCGAGTTCTACGGCGCCGGCGCCGATTCGGGCACGTTCGACTACTTCACGGACGCGATCGTCGGCGAGTCGGGCGCCATCCGCCTCGACTACTTCCCGAGCGAGGACGACAACGTGCTCGTGCTCGGCGTGTCGGGCAACGACTACGCGATGGGCTTCTTCGGGTTCTCGTACTTCGTCGAGAACGACGACGTGCTGAACGCCGTCGCCGTCGACGCCGGCAACGGCTGCGTGGAGCCGAGCGCCGAGAACGCGGCCGCCAACACCTACATCCCGCTCTCGCGCCCGCTGTTCGAGTACGTCAACATCGAGATGCTCGACGCCAACCCCACCCTCCAAGCCTTCGTCGAGTTCGCGTTGACCGACGACCTGGCGCGCGAAGCGACCGCCGAGACCGGCTACCTGGTGTACCCGGACGAGATCTACGAGGCGGCCATGCACCGCGTCGAGGACCGCATCCCCGGCTCGGTGTTCGGTGACTTCGAGCCTGGCGACAGCGTGCTCGAGGCGTTGCGGCAGCGATGACCCCCCGGCCGACCCGGGCACGATCGTGCCCGGCTCGGCCGACGGCCTGTCGGCGCCGGACCCGTGGCGGGTCCGGCGCCGCGCGCGATCCCCGAGCCGGCCGCGCGCCGCGCGTGGCGGTGATAGCTTGACCCCGGCCGACGAGCACCGACCCCCGCCCTCCAGGAGGACGCCCCCACCGTGATGCCTGCGACCGACCGCTCGGCCCAGCCGCACGCTTTGAGCCGCCGCGCCAACCGCAGCCGGTCCGAATCGTTCGTGGCGCTGCTCCTGTTCGCGTGTGCCGCAGTGACCGTCCTGACCACCATCGCGGTGGTCTTCGTCTTGACGGAGGAGACCGTCGGCTTCTTCCGCGAGGTGTCGATCGTCGAGTTCCTGACCGAGACGCGTTGGACGCCCTTGTTCGCCGAGGCCCACTACGGGATCGCACCGCTGATCGCGGGGACGATGCTGGTGACGGTCATCGCGCTGGCGGTGGGGGTGCCGCTCGGGTTGGGGTCGTCGGTGTTCCTCTCCGAGTACGCGGGCGCCGGTCTGCGCCGGCGGCTGGTGCCGTGGCTCGAGCTGCTGGCCGGGATCCCCACCGTCGTGTTCGGCTACTTCGCGCTGCTGACCGTCACCCCCGTCATCCGAGCGATCATCCCGGGGGTCAACCTGTTCAACCCCCTGTCGGCGGGCCTCGTGATGGGCTTCATGATCCTCCCGACCGTGGCGAGCGTGTCGCTCGACGCCATGCAAGCCGTGCCGCGTGCGCTGCGCGAGGCCGCCTACGGCCTCGGTGCGTCGCGCTTCGAGGTCGTCACGCGTGTCATCGTGCCGGCCGCCCTGTCGGGCATCGTGGCCGCCATCCTGCTGGCGCTCGCGCGCGCCGTGGGGGAGACGATGATCGTGACGTTGGCAGCGGGTCAACGACCGGCGTTCACCTTCGATCCACGTGAGACGATCGCGACCATGACGGCCTTCATCGTCCAGGCGGCGACGGGCGACCAGGCCGAGGGCTCGCTGGCGGCGCGTGCGCTGTACGCGGTCGGCGCCACGCTCTTCGTGATCACCCTCAGCGTGAACATGATCGCCCAAGCCGTCGTACGTCGCTTCTCGGAGCAGTACGAGTGAACGCGTCCCCACGGCCTGCCGCCGCCGAGACACCCGAAGCCGCGCGGGTCCGGTGGCTCACCGACGACGCCGCGCGTCGCGCCCGGTCCCGCCGACGGAACGTCGGCCGAGCGTTCGCCGTGGTGACCGCCGTGCCCGTCGTGCTGGCGATCGTCTTCCTGGTGACGCTCTTGGGCGGTGTCCTCCTGGATCTCTTCACCTGGGAGGTCGTGGCGTCGCGCAACAGCGGCCAGACGTTCGCGTGGTCGGAAGCGCCTCGGGGCGGGAACGACGTCCTCCGGCTCGAACTGGTCGCGCAGGGCCTCGGCGCAGCCGAGATCGAGGCGCTGTTGGCCGACCCGGCGGAGCGCACCCGCTTCCTCGCTCGCAACCGGATCGAGCTCATGCCGGCCACGGACCAGGGTCCGTTCCGTTGGATGGTGACGAACATGCGCGACGATCCGCTCGTGTTCGTCGGCCTCGTCGAGGGCTTCGGGCGCCGCGCCGAGCTCGCGGCGGGCCTCGCCGAAGGTGAGCGGCTGGTGCTCAACAGCTGGCTCGACCTCGGTTTCTTCGACCGCGTCGCCTCCCGCAGCCCTGTGACGGCGGGGCTCAAGACCGCCCTCGTCGGCACGCTCGTCCTCATCCTCGGCGTCGTCTTGCTGGCGATCCCCATCGGTGTCGGGACCGCCGTCTACCTCGAGGAGTACGTCGCCAAGAGCCGCCTGGCGCGCATCCTCGAGGTCAACATCGCCAACCTGGCCGGCGTGCCGAGCATCGTGTACGGCATCCTCGGCCTGAGTCTCTTCGTGCGCGCGCTTCGCTTCGGCCCTAGCCTCGTCGCCGCGATCCTCACCCTCACGTTGCTCGTGCTGCCGGTCGTGGTGATCGCAGGGCGGGAGGCGATCAAGTCCGTGCCGAGCTCGCTCCGGGAGGCTGCGTACGGGTTGGGCGGCACCCGGTGGCAGGTCGTGTGGCGCGTGGTGTTGCCCTCGGCGGCACCGGGCATCGCGACGGGTTTGGTGCTGGCGGTCGCGCGCGCGATCGGCGAGACCGCGCCCCTCTTGCTCGTGGGCGCCGCGGCCTTCGTTCCCAACCTGCCCGACTCGTTGCTGGCGCCCTACACCGCCATCCCCGTGCAGATCTACTCGTGGATCTCGGAGAACGACGAAGGCTTCCGCCACGTCGCCGCGGCCGGGATCGCCACCCTGCTCGCCGTGGTCGGCCTGCTGTACTACGTCGTCTTCACCGTCCGCCGCCGCTTGGAGAGGAACCGCGCATGACCGCCGTCGACCCCACCCGCACGCGTCCACGAGAGGACGCCCCCCAGGTCGGCATCGACCACGCGACGGTCCGGACCGACCCCGTCGAGCCGTCCGCCGCCGCCGTCCGCATCCAGGGTTTCGACCTCTGGTACGGCGCGTCGCAGGCCCTGTACGGCATCGATCTCGACGTGCCGCGCCATCAGGTGACGGCCATGATGGGGGCGTCCGGTTGCGGCAAGAGCACGCTGCTGCGCGTGATCAACCGCATGAACGACCTGATCCCCTCGGTCCGCACCCAAGGCAGCGTGGTGTACGACGGGATCGACCTCTACGGACCGGAGGTCGACGTGGTCGAGGTGCGTCGGCGCGTGGGCATGGTGTTCCAGAAGCCCAACCCGTTCCCGAAGAGCATCTACGACAACGTCGCGTTCGGACCGCGGCTGCACGGTTACCGCGGCGATCTCGACGACCTGGTCGAGCGTTCGTTGCGGGGGGCCGCCCTGTGGGACGAGGTCAAGGACAAGCTCAAGACGTCGGGCTTGAGCCTGTCGGGCGGTCAGCAGCAGCGCTTGTGCATCGCCCGCGCCATGGCCACCGAGCCCGACGTGATCCTGATGGACGAACCGACCAGCGCGCTCGACCCGATCGCCACCGACCGGATCGAAGAGTTGATCCAGGCCATCAAGCGCGACTTCACCGTGATCATCGTGACGCACAACCTCCAGCAGGCGGGCCGCGTCAGCGACCGGACCGCGTTCATGCACCTCGGCCGCCTCATCGAGGAGGGACCGACGGACCAGATGTTCACGAACCCGAAGAGCGAGATGACGGAGCGCTATATCACGGGAAGGTTCGGCTGAAGGTCGCCGAACCTTCCTTGCAGTTCGGCTGAAGGTCGCCGAACTGCCGGGCCGCCACGGAGCGCCGAATCGGGCGCCGCGATTGAGCGCCGAACCCGCCTGCAGTTCGGCGCCCTCTGCCGAACTGCCAAGCAGTCTGGGCGAAGTTCAGCCCAGACTGCCGGAGACCCGCTCGGCCAGCGCGTAGGACACCGCTTCCCGCTCGGAGAGGGCTTCGCCGCGGCGCTCGAGTTCGGTGGCGCGCTCGGCGGGGACCGACGCGCGGGCGAGGAGGAGAGCGTCGTCGTACACGCTCTGTTGCGGCGGCGTGAGCGGCACGCCCACCGACGCGCAGAGCGACCGGACCGCGCCCGCCAGCACCAGGGCGCGCTCGTGGTCGCCCCGGGCGACGGCGAGGTCGAGCAGGCAACTGACGCTCTGCGCGACGAGAGCACGCGCGCCCAACTCGCGGCGCAACCGCAGCGCCGCGCCGTAGAGCGCGTGGGCCTCGCCGTGCTCGCCGCGCCGCTGCGCCAAGATGCCCAGGTTGACGTGCAGGTGGGCCATCCCGTCGCGGTTGCCGAGCTCCTCGCAGAGCGCGAGCGCTTCGCGGTAGAGGGCTTCGGCCCGTTCCGGCTGATCGGTGTCGAGATGGACGTTGCCGAGGTTGATGAGCGAGGTCGAGACCCCGTGGGCGTTCTCGATGGACCGCTGCAGCGCCAGCGCGCGCTCGAACTCGACGCGGGCGGCTTCGAGGTCGCGAGCGTAGGCGTAGGCGATCGCCTTGTTGTTGAGGACGTTGGCGACCTCCCACAGATGGCCGAGGCGCTCGGCCAACACGAGGGCCTCGTCGTACGACACGTGCGCGGCGTCCAGGTCGCCCATGTCGCGTTCGACGTTGCCCAGGTTGCCCAGGCTCCCGGCGAGCGAGGCGTCGTGGCCGCGTTGGCGGTTCCGATCGCGTACGTCGGCGAACAGGGCGCGGGCTCTGGCCAAGTCGCCGCGTCGCCAGGCCACCATCGCCTGGTCGTTGAGGGCGGCGGCCTCGAGTCCGGGTTCGCCGAGGCGGCGCGCGTCGGCCAAGCCTCCCTCGAACATCGTCTCCGCACGGTCGTAGGCGCCGAGCCGCTCGAGCAGCAAGCCCTCGGCGAGATCGAACCGGACGCGCAGGGCGCTCGGTGCGTCGTTCGACCGGATGGCCCTTGCGCGCTCGAACCAAGCCGCGGCCTCGCGCACGCGCCCGCGCCACCGCCAGAACCGCCCCAGTGCCGCGCACATCGCGTGGGCGACGTCCTCTTCACCGGCGGCGACGGCGCGCTCCAGGGCGGCCACGAGGTTGCCGGCGTCGTCCTCGAGCCGCTGCAGCGCCTGGGGCTGGTCGGGCGTGTCCAGACGTTCGTCGGCATCGTCCGCCAGGGCCAGGAAGTAGGCGCCGTGTCGCCCCTCGAGCTCGTGCTGCAGGGTCGGTTCTTCGGCCAGCTTGTCGCGCAAGAAGTGCTGGACCATCGGGTGCGGCACGAAGCGGGTACGCCCCCGGCGCTGCAGCAGGGCGCGGTTCGTCAACGCCAGCAGCACGTGGAGCGGGACGTCGGCGACGGCGACCGCGCTCTCTCGCGTGCAACCGTCGACGAACACCGCCAGCCGTCGCAACCCTGCGCGCTCGGTCTCGCTCAGCAGCGACCAGGAGCTCTCGAACACGGCCCGCAGGCTGGTGTGGCGCTCGGGCACGTCGCCGTGCGTGGCGCGCAGCACGTCGAGGTCCCCCTGCACCTGCTCGAGGAGTTCGCTGGGCGACAGCAGCCGCAACCAGCCGGCGGCGAGTTCGATGGCGAGCGGACTGCCGGCCAGGACGCGGGTCAGCGCGACCGCCGCGACCCGTTCCTCGTCGCGTGGCTGGAAGCCCGGTCGCACGCGGTGCGCGGCGCGCAGCAGCAGGCCGACCGCGTCGTAGGCCTCGGCGTCGACGTCGTCGTCGCTCGGAGGCACGTTCAGACCCGCCACCGGGACCACCGCCTCGCCGGGGACATCGAGCACGGCCCGTGAGGTGACCACGAGCCGGAGACCGGGGCAGGCGTCGAGGAGGACGCTCACGACACCGGGCACGTCGGGGAGGTGTTCGGCTTCGTCGAGCACCAGCAGCCGTTCTCCGCCGCTCAGCGCCTCCGACAGTGCGTCGAGCTCCGGCGGCACCCGCAGGCTGAGCGCGCGCACGATCGCGTCGATCACGCCGCTCTCGTCCCTCGCAGCCGCGAGGGGCACCCACGCCGCGCCGTCCTCGTGGTGGCCCGCCCGTTCCCGTGCGAGTTGGCGGGCCAAGCGCGACTTGCCCGACCCCCCCGTGCCGTGGATCGTCACCAACCGATGGGAGCCCCCGCCGAGCAGCGTATGCAGTTCCGCCAACTCGAGCGCGCGACCGACGAAGGGCGTGGCGTCGGCACCGAGGTTGCGAACCGGACCGGGTCTCACGTCGATGGCTCCGGGGACCGATGGCGGGGGCGGGGCGCCTTCGGCGGGGTCCGAAGCGGGGTCTTCGGACGCTTCGGGGATGTCGGCCTCGAACCGCCCCGCCCGCACCGCCTCGGCCAGCTCGTTCGTGGCGTCCAGCGGCGCCAGACCGAGCTCCCGTGCGAGTCGTTCGCGGAAGCTGCCGAACACCTGCAGCGCCACGTCACGGCGGCCCGCCCGCGCCTCGTCGCGCATGAGCGCCTGCACCGCGTCCTCGAGCAGACCGTCGCTCGCCACCAAGCGGCGCAGCACGAGCGCGCGCTCGCGCCAGCGGCCGGCCTCGCCGAGCGCGTCGGCGTGACCCCGCAAGGCGTCGTGCCAGGTCTCGCGCAGATCCTCGCGCTCGACGCGGAGCCACTCGTCGAAGGGTTCCGATGGCGAGGGGCCCACGTCGGCCAGCAGGTCGCCGTCGTACAGCGAGATGGCCAGCGACCACGCACCTTCCGCGGCCGCTCCTCGGAAGGCGGCGACGTCGGTGCTCACCGACCAGCGGACGCGGGTCGTCTCGCCTTCGACGTCGTTGCCCCATGGGGTTCGACGGATCTCGTAGAGGAGTTGGCTCAGGTTGCGGCGGGCGCGATCGGTCTCGGTGTCGGGCCACAGGAGGTCGACCAGTTCGGCTCGGCCCACCCAGTCGTTCCGCAGGGCCAAGACGGCGGCCAACTGGGTGGCGCGTCCGGGCGGCAGGGCCATTTCGCCCGTCGCCAGCCGTCGGCGTGCCACGCCGAGGAGTCGTACGACGATCTCCACGCGGCATGATACGAAATCCTCCGGGTGCGTTCGGTGGTCGCCATCGCCGTCGCGCACGTCGTCGACGTGGGCGCGGCCACTGGCCACGCCCACGTCTGCGTCAGCTCAGGTCACTCGACCCAGTAGTTGATCACTTCGAACGCTTGGCCACCGAGGTTCTGCACGTAGGTGAAGATGCCCCAGGCGTAGGCGTTCGTGGCGAAGTCGTTCGCGGAGATGCTGCCGACGATGCCGGTGTAGGTGGTCTGCGACCCGCTCGTGATCGAGAGGGCCGCCTCCGCGCCGTAGCCGACGCTGAAGCCCGCGATCGCCCCACCACCCGTCACCTCGACCGACTTCTCGTACTCGATGCCCAGCGAGCCACCGGCGCTGATCTCGTTCGAGACCGAGATCTCGAGCTCGGTGTCGCCGGTGCCCTGGCCGACGCCCGAGGGGCCGAAGTCGATGCCGCCGTACTGCGAGAGCAGCGAGTTCTTGCGGCTCGTCGAGGGGTAGCTGCTCACGTCGCCCGGCGTGTGGTCGAAGACGCTGCCGCCGATGGGCGTCGCGTCGCTCGGCAGGACGTCGTTGAAGAAGCCGCGTTCGGCGATCATCGTCACCGGCTCGCGTGGCACGCGGATCACCACCTGCTTGCCGACGTACTCGGGATCGGGGTGCGAGACGATGTCGTAGCGGTACACGTCGTAGGGGATCGAGGTGAACACCACCGCGTCCTCGAGCGGTCCGGAGGTGTAGGTGATCGTCTTCTCGACCGTGTAGGCCGCGCCCGCCCAGGCACTGGCGGTGGCCGTCACGGTCTTGCGAAGTTCGATCCCGGCGACCGAGCCGACGAAGGGCACGTTGACGTCCGCTTCGAAACCCGCGGTGACGCTTGCCTTGACGGTCACCGTGAGGGAGGCGTCCACCGTCGAGCTGGTCCCCTGACCGAAGCGGGTGACGCAGGCGCCCACGTTCTGCTCGATGCCCTCTTGGCAGGGCGGCGCCGCCATCGCGGCGATGATCAGCGGCTCGGTGAACACGAGCTCGTAGGAGCCGGCACCGTACTTGAGGACGGGACCGTCTTCGTCGACGTTGGCGGGCACGATGATGGGCCGCGCCGTCCCCTGCGAGTTCGACGTGCCCGGCATCGCGACCTCGCTGAGTTGGGCCCAGCCGTTCACGCCGATCGACGACACCGCCGAGATCCCCCACACGGGCATCGTGGTGCGGTTCTGGTGGTAGAGGAGCACGTTCTGGCGACCGTCGCCGGTCACGTCCGCGGCGATCATCTCCATCGAGGCCACGCCCAAGTACTGACCAGGGTCGGCGTTGTCGAACAGGAAGATGGACGATGGCAGTTCGACGCCTGCGAGGGGCGTGAAGGGCGCGGCGTTCGCGAAGTTGTCGAACACGAGTTGGTTGGCGACGATCTCGTGGACGCCGTCACCGTCGAGGTCGGGCGTGGTGAGGAAGACGAAGTAGCGGCTCCAGGCGTTGAACGCAGGGCAGTTCTGGTAGAAGAGATCCTCCACGGAAGCGCCCAGTTGCGCGTAGCCGCTCGGCTTGTCGTCCAGCGCGATCAGGAGCGCATCGAAGTCGTCGTCACAGAACGACGCCAGGTTGCTGGCGCCCGCCAGGACGATCTCGTCCAGACCGTCCCCGTCGACGTCGGCGAGCTTGATGTCGGCGGCTTCGGCGGCGACGATGCCGCCGACGTTGGCCTGGACGGAGCCGGAGCGCAGGATCGACCGGCCGGCGTCGGCGTCGTCGAACAGGTAGTACGTCGCCAGGCCGTTGCCGGAGCTCGCCTCGTTGACGATGACGCCCAGCTCGAGCCCCTGATCGTAGTCGAGCTGCCCGGCCGACATGCGCACGTACAGGGTCGAGTTCGCCACCTGTGGGTCGAGGGTCGTCGTCCCACCGGTGTCGATGGCGAAGGAGGTGGCGACGCTGCCCGTGAAGAGCGCGAGGTCGACGCGGTCGTCGTAGGCGATCGCTGCGATCAGGTCGTCGTCACCGTCGCCGTCGGGGTCGTAGGCGTAGAGCGACACGCCCTCGACCGTGGCGCCGGCCGCCAGCGAGGAGGTCCGCGCGGTGAAGCCGCCGGCCGCGTCCTCGAAGACGCGCAGCTTCAGGACGTCGTCGGTCGTGTCCACGAAGATGGCGGCGATCTCGTCGAAGCCGTCGCCATCGAGATCGCCCGCAGCCACGGCGCGTCGCGTCTGGAACTGGTTGCCCTCGTTGCCGTCCGGCAAGGCCCAGTCGTTGCCGCTGCTCAGGTCGCCGAGGATCGTTTCGGAGCCGAACTCGATGGTGCCGGTCGGCGTGACCGCCACCTCCTCGAGCTTGCGCACCTCGAAGGTCGTGCCGACCGGCGAACTGCCGGCGATGTCGGGGTTGGCGAGGACGAGCTCCATGTGCGGGTTTGCGGCGCTCTCGTCGGTGAAGGCTTCGGGCTCACCGAGGGACGCCGACGGTCCGAGCGGCGCGTCGTCCTCACCCAGGTCGCTGCCGTCGGGTGCTTTCCGTGGTGTGGCGGTCGTGTCGACACCGAGCGCGTCGAGGGCGTCCGCGACCTCGTCGTTCGTCGGTGTCGGGTTCGGGTTCGGGTTCGGCCCGCCCGACGGCCCCCCGCAAGCGGCGAGCACGAGGGCGAGCAGCAGGGCGAGCACCGGGGCGACGCGGCGCACGCGGGTGAAGTTCGCTTGCGGGGTAGCCATGACTTCCTCCTCCGAACCGTTCGGTGGCGCGAACGGACGTGGGTCGAGGATGCCAGGGGGCTATCAGTCGGCTATCAGGACGGGGTGGCGCAGAGGAGGCGATCCGCCCTTCGGTAGGTCCGTGGGCGGGTCGCGTGGTGGAACCTGGCCTTACGCGAACTCGTCGAGCGTCGGGAGCGGGTCGGGCAGCGGTCCGTCCCCGAACAGGCGGCGCGCGGCCGCGACGTCGCGCGCTTCGCTCGCGTCGTGGCCGATCACGGCAGCGAGGGCGCGGCGCGCGCGCGCCTCGTCGCCCTCGAGCCGGTCCAAACGCGCGTCGATCACCAGGGCGTGGAGCAAGGCCGCGTCCTCGTCGGCCGTCCGGGCGATGCCGAGGGCGGTGTCCAGTCGACGTCGTGCCTCCGTTCGGTCGCCACGCGTCGTCGCCACCGACGCCAAGCGGGCGGCCGCGCGGCTCCGGAGGGCCGATTTCCCGAAGCGGGTGGCGAACTCGTCGCACCGCAGGGCGTGGTGCACGGTCGCGTCGAGGTCGCCGCGCCGCTCGTGGAGTTCCGCCAGGTTCAGCTCGAGGTAGGGCACGAGGTGGAGGTCGACGCCATGGGCGATGGTGAGGCTCTCGGTGATCATCGCGTCCGCCTCGTCGAGTCGATCGGAGTCGACCAACAGTTCGGCGAGGTTGTTGAGGTCGATCGCCAGCCCGACCCGATAGCCGGTCGCGCGGTCGCGTGCGATGGCGGCGCGGTAGTCACGCTCCGCCTCCTCCGTCATACCGAGCACCGCCTCGACGTTGGCGATCGCACGGAGGTCGCGGGAGCGGTGGTGGGGGAGGGCGTCCTCGGCGATCCCGAGCGCACCGCGGTACGCCTCGAGGGCCTCGCGGTAGCGACCGGTCGCGCCCAGCAGGTCACCCTTCAGCTTGAGCGGTCGGTGTCGCGTCGGCGCCTCCGCGTCCGCCACCGTGGCGAGGAGTTCGTCGGCGTTTGCCACGACGGCGAGCGCTTCGGCGAAACGGCTCATGCGGTACAGGTGGGTGCCACGCGCGCACAGCATCAGCACCGCAGCGCTTCGATCGCGTCCGCTGTCGCGGGTGAGCGCACGAGCCGCCGCATCGAACGCGCGCTCCGCCTCGAGAAAGCGCGCGCGCATGTCGGCGTAGAGGTCGAGCGCATCGGACGCCGCGGCCAGCTCGCGCGCCCAGCCCGCGCTCGCGGCGTATTGCCAGGCTTCGAGGAGGTTGGGCCAATCGTGGTCCGTGGCCTCCAGGGCCGTCTGCGGCTCCTCGCCGAGGATGGCGTCGGTGCGGTCGGCCAAACGACGCAAGTAGGTCCGCGCGTGACGTTCGACGAGGCGGGCTTCGCGCGTTTCCTCCCGCAGCCGGTCGAGGCCGTACTCGCGGACCAATGGGTGGAGGTCGTAGCGACCGGGACGCATGCGTTGCACCACGCCGGCCTCGACCAGGTGGCCGAGGGTGCCGGCGCCCACGTCCGCGACGTCGAAGGCAGCTGCTGCGTCGAAGCCCCCATGCAGCACGGCGAGGGCGGCGAGATGCTGCGCAGGCTCGCGTCCGAGGACGACCCAGGTCGTCTCCATCACCCGCCGCAGGCTGGCATGCCGGGGTTCGATCGCGAGCCCCGGATTGTCGAGGTGCAGCACGGTGTCGTCGATCGCGTCGGCGAGCTCGCCCGTCGTGCGGAAGCGGAGCCAGCCAGCCGCGAGGCGCAGCCCGAGGGGGTGTCCACGCAAGCGCGCGCATACGCGCAGGACGTCCGTCAGGACGTCGTCGTCGAGCCTGAAGGAGCGCCGGGCGCGTTGCGCCGCGGTGACGAAGAACCGCACCGCGTCGAGGTCGCGGTCCGTGGGTTCGGCGGCGTCGAGAGGGTGGTCGAGCCCGTGGACGGGGTACGCGACCTCCGACGGATGGCCCGAACCGATCCTCGAGGTGGTCAGGATCTTCGCGCCCGGGACCTGGTCCAGCAAGCCCTCGGTCAAGGCGGCCAACTCGGGTTGGACGTGCTCGGCGTTGTCGAGCACCAACAAGACCTCGCTCCGCCGCAACGCTCGTGCCAACTGCGCGAGCGGCGGCTCCGTGCCCTCGAAGGGGAGAGCGGCGGCGTTCGCGATCGCCGCCACGACGGAATCGGTCCCGTGCACGGCTTCGAGTGGGACGAAGACGACGAGGCGCTCGTCGCCGGCCGCGAGGTCTTCGGCGACGGCGCGTGCGAGCCGCGTCTTGCCGACCCCACCGGGCCCGACGAGCGTGACCCAGCGCTCCCCGGCGAGGAGCTCGGCGAGCGCGGTTCGCTCACGCGCGCGACCGATGAACGGCAGTTCGCCCTCGACGTGCGCTGCCGTGATCCGCACCCCCGCCGTCGGTGCGGTGGACCGCTCGGCACGGATGGCCTCGAACAGGCCGCGCGTGGTCTCGACGGGCGGTAGGCCGAGGACCTCCGCGAGGGTGCGGCGACACACGTCGAACTGACGTGCGGCGCGCTCGTGGTCGCCGGCGCGCCAGGCGACCGTCATGATCCGTCGATGGGTCTCCTCGTCGAGCGGATCGGCGGCCGAGATCGTGTCGAGGAGCGTGAGCGCCTCGTCGTACCGTCCGCGGTCGGCGAGCTCGGCCGCGTGGCGGATGGCGAAGACGCGGGTCAGACCGAAGACGCGGTCGCGCTCGACCTCGACCCAGTCGCCGAACGCGGGCGCCTCGCGCAAGGCGTAGCCGGCGAGGAGCGCGGTGCGGACGTCGGCCGTCCCGGTGCTGACCGGGAGGAGCGCGAGCGCTTCGGTGACGTCGCCGGCGGCACCGTGTCGCTCGAACCGGGCCAGGTCGCTGACACCGTCGATCCGCAATCGATCGGAAGACGGGTCTTCGACGAGCCACTCGCCGGCATGGGCGTCGCGCCGCAGCCGGTAGAGCGCGGTGCGCAGGTTGGCGCGGCGTCGATGCCCCCACAGCAGCTCGGTGAGTTCGTCCTTCGCCATGCCCTCGTGTCGGATCGCGAGGGCGTAGACGAGCGCGACACCCTTGCGGCCGGCCGCCTCGATGGGTCGACCGTTCCACAGGACGCTCGGGGACCCGAGGACCCGCACCGTGAGTCCCGCCCGTGGCGTGGTCATCTTCGGTCGATTGTAGGCGACGGGGCGTCGGTGTGCGGCCGTGAGGTGACGTCCCCGAGGACGATCAGGGCACCAGGAGCACCTTGCCCGGCGTGCGCGCTTCGACCGCCTCGAACGCACGCTCCCAGTCGTTCAACGCGAACGTCTCGCCGACGATCGCTGCGAGCGAGACCGCACCCGATCCCGCCAACGCCAGCGCCCGGTACCAGGAACTCGGCGTCGTGGCGAAGCTGCCGCTGACCGAGAGTTCCTTGTAGCAGACCTGGTCCATGTCGAGCGCGATCGGCTTCCCGTACAGGCCGACCTGGACGAAGCGCCCCGACTTCTTCACCAGCCCGAGCAGCGTCGCGGCCGCGGGCGCGGCGCCGGAGCACTCGACGACGACCTCGGGGGACCCGCCGAGCGCCGCGACCACCGCCGCCGGCAGCGCATCGGCGTCTTCGACCGTCAAGACCGCGTCCGCGCCGAGGCGTGCGGCGAGCTCGAGGCGGGCGGCGTCGTGGGCCGTGCCGAGCACCACCACACGCGTGCCGGCCGCTTTCGCCACCTGCAGCGCCAGCAGCCCGATCGGGCCAGGACCGGTGATCGCCACGCGGTCGCCGGCGTCGAGCCTGTTGAGCTCGAGGAGACCGCGCACGACGCACGCGAGCGGCTCGACGAGCGCGGCTTCCGGGAACGACAGCGTGTCGGGCAGGGCATGGAGGTTCGTGGCGGGCACCAGCACCTGGGCCGCGAAGGCGCCGTCCTCGAACGAGCCGATCGACCGTCGCGTGGCGCAGAGGTTCGGTCTGCCCGTCCGGCAGTACGCGCAGCGGCCGCAGACCGAGAAGTAGGTCTCGCTCACGACGCGCTGGCCGACCTCCCAACCGCGGACACCTTCGCCCAGGGCGGCGACGGTGCCGGCGACCTCGTGCCCGAGGGTGACGGGCGGTTCGGAGCGGTACTCGTCGTGGCGGATGTGGACGTCCGTACCGCAGATGCCGGCCGCGGCGACGTCGACGACGACGTGGCCGGGCCGAGGTTCGGGTGCAGGGACCTCTTGCAGGACGAGCCGGGTCTCGCCCAGGGCGAGCTTGCGAAGCGCCAACATGGCCTCAGCCTTTCACGGCGCCCATCGTCAGACCAGTGACGATCCACCGCTGGATGATGAGCGTCAGGATGACGACGGGCAGGGTGATCAGCACCGCGGCCGCCCCCAGACCGCCGAAGTCGATCTGACCGTAGGAGATGAAGTTGAACACCGCCACCGGGACCGGTCGCGTGTTCGGTCCCGAGAGCACCAGGCTGAACAGGAACTGGTTCCAACTGAAGATGAAGGCCAGGATGCTCGCGGCGACGATGCCGGGGGTGGACAGCGGCAGGATCACCCGCCAGAAGGCCCCGATGCGGGTGGCACCGTCGACGAAGGCCGCTTCTTCGAGGTCCTGCGGCACGCCCTCGAAGAAGCTGATCATGATCCAGACGATGAGCGGCATGCCCACGATCAGGTGCGTGAGGGTGAGCGCGAGGTAGGTGTCGATCAGTCCGAGCGCGCGGAAGGCCAGGTACCAGGGCACCAGGTACGTGATGTAGGGCGTGAGACGGGCGATGAGGATCGCGACCGCCAGCCCCTCTTGCTTGAACCGGGCGATCGAGTAGGCGGCCGGCAACCCGAGGACGAGACCGATGCCCGTCGAGAGCGCAGCGATGACGAACGAGTTCCACGTGTACTCGAGGAAGTCGTTGCGCGCGATGACGTTGCGGTAGTTCTCGAACGTCGGCGTGAACCACCAGACGGGCACGCGGCTGACGTTGTCGACCTGGCTGCGCAGGCTGGTGAGCACCATCCAGTAGAACGGGAACAGCAAGATGGCGATGACGACGACGATGAGCACGAAGATGCCGATGCGCTTGAGCGTGCGCCCGCGGCGGGCGCGCATGGCGATCTGGTGGTAGTGCTCCTGGGCCGCGGCGGCAGAGGCGTTCACGTGCGGTTCCGCACGGCGTTGAGCAAGATGGCGACACCCAGGACGGTGAACATCAGCAGGATGAGGAGCGTCGCGGCGTAACCGGCGTGGAAGAACTGGAAGCCGGTCTTGAAGGCGAGCACGTTGAGCGTTTCGGACGCCGTCCCCGGGCCGCCCTCGGTGATCACGTAGATGATGTCGAAGGTCTTGAGCGCGTCGACCGTTCGCAAGATCAGCGCGACCACGATCGCCGAACGGATCCCCGGCAGGGTGATGTGCCAGAACGACTGCCAGCCGCTGGCGCCGTCGATGCGGGCGGCCTCGTAATGCTCCGAGGGCACGCTCTGCATGGCGGCCAGCAGGATCAGGGCGATCATGGGCGACCACTGCCAGGTGTCGACGAGGACCAACGACGGGATCGCCAGGCTCGACTGCGCCACCCACAGGGACCGCTCCAACCCCACGCTCTCGAGGAAGTAGTTCAGCACGCCGAGGCTCGGGTTGAACATGAGCGCCCAGATGAGCGCGATCGCGACGGGGGTCGCCACCATCGGCAGCAAGATGACCGTGCGGGCGAGCCCCTTGCCCGGGAAGTCGCGGTTGAACAACACGGCGATCCCGATGCCCAGGAGCAACTGCAACGGCACGGCGGTGAAGGTGAAATAGAAGGTGTTCTTCAGGCCGTTCCACACGCGTGGATCGGTGAGGGCACGCGTGTAGTTCTCGACCCCGACGAACACGGCTCGGCCGCCCACGAAGAAGTCGTAGAGCGACAACACGAAGTTGGTCACCACCGGCGCCACGATCAGGATCGCGATCGCCAGCAGCGCCGGCAGCGGGAAGATGTAACGGGCGTTGCGGTCGATGAACGCGGCAACGTTCTTCACGACGTCTCCACCAGGGCGTGCACCAAGGTCTCCCTCATCGTCGTCAGAGGAAGGGGCGAGGTCACCCTCGCCCCTTCGTCGGGTTCGTCGACCTCAGCGCTCGGAGCGCTCGATGATGCGGTCCATCTCGTCGGCGGCGCGCTCGAGCGCGGCGGCGACGTCTTGGCCCTCGAGGGCCGCGACGATGGCCTGGCCGTACGCGTCGCGCACTTCGGCGACGGGCACGATCGGCGGGTTCCAGTAGGGCTGGCCGTTGTCGAACGACGTCTGCGACGCCTCGATCCAGCTCGCCGGGGCGGTCGCCCGGAAGACTTCGCTCTCCCACGCCGAGGCGCGGGCGGCCGGGACGCCGAACTCGATCAGGCGTTCCTGGTTCTCCTTGGAGAGCGCCCACTGGATGAAGTACCAGGAGGCTTCCGGGTTCTCGGAGGCGTGGTTGATCGCGAGACCCCACACCAGCACGCCCGGGACGCTGCCGGCGGGTCCGGCGGGGAGTGGGGCGTATTCGGTGTTCTCACGCACGACGTCGATCGCCTGCGCCGGGTCTTCCATGATCGGGCGGAAGACGTTGGCGTCGAAGATCATGGCCGCTTGACCCTGGGCGTAGAGGCTGGTGACCTCGGCCCAGTGCAGGTTGGTGGGTCCGGGCGGGCCGTACTCGCGCATGATCTCGGCGTAGAACTCGTGCGCAGCGATGCTCTCGGGGGAATCGAGCGCCGAGTTGCCCTCGTCGTCGAGCCACTCGCCGCCGAACGAGTAGAGCAGGTTGACGGTCTGGCTCGTCGCGGCGGCGCCGCGGCCGCGCATGGCGAAGCCGGCGACCTCGTCGCTATCGAGCGCGGCGGCGTACGCCATCAGCTCGTCCATCGTCTCGGGCGGGCCTTCGAGGCCGGCGGCCTCGAGCAGGTCCGTGCGGTAGAACAGCAGGCTCGACTCGATCTGCAGCGGCAGACCGAACAGCTGGCCGTCGCTCTCGAAGGTGCTGATCGCGCCGCCGAAGAAGTCCTCGAGGTCGAGGTCGGGCATCGTCAAGCTCGGATCGTCGACGAAATCGTCGATGAAGCGCACCCACTCGGCGCCCAGGTACTGCGCGCTCACCTGGCCGGGCATGATCATGTAGCCGTCGAGCGTCGTGGCGCCGGAGGAGGCCTCGAGGAGGCGCACCTGGCGGAACTGGTCCTCGGGGAAGACCTCGAGGTTGACGTCGATCCCGGTCAGCTCCTCGAACTCGGGCACGAGCGGCTCGAGCCAGTTGGTGAAGGGGTGACGGTTCATCAGGAAGCGGATCTCGCTGCCCTCGAACTTGCGCCAGTCGAACTCCTGGGCGGTCGCGGCTGCGAACCCCATGAGCACCAAGGCGAAGACCATCAGTCGGAGACTGCGTGCCATCGTAGGACCTCCTCGTGCCAGAACTGGGCGTAGGACACGTGCAAGCGGTGGTTGTGCGGTCCTCAACCTAGCATCCCTTCCCGACCTGCCCAGGGTCAGGGGTCCCTGCCGGCACCGCTAGCGCGGCGGCAGCTTCTTGCCCGGGTTCATGATGCCGGCCGGATCGAGCGCGTCCTTGATCGCCCACATGACGTCGACCGCGTCCCCGTGCTCGGCGCGCACGTAGCCGAGCTTGCGCAGACCGATCCCGTGCTCACCCGTGCACGTCCCCCCGGCGGCGAGGGCCAAGCGCACCAGCTCGCCGTAGGCCTCGTCCACACGCGCGCGGGCAGCGGCGTCCCCGGGTTCGAAGAAGAGGGTGAGGTGGAAGTTGCCGTCCCCCACGTGGCCGATCACGTACGCGGGCAGATCCAGCCGCGCGGCGGCCGCCACCGAGGCGTCGATCACCTCGGCCAACCGCGACACGGGCACCGCCAGGTCGGTGATCAGGTTGGCCAACCCCGGTTGCACCGCGACGAAGGCGTAGTAGGCCTGATGGCGCGCCCGCCACAACGTCGCGAGTTCGGCGGGGTCGCTGGCCGTCTCGGCAGCGGTGGCGTGATGCTCGGCGGCGAGGTCGAGCGCCGCTTCGCCCGCGCTCCGGACGCTCGTCGGGTCGCCATGGAACTCGAGGAACACCGTCGGTGTCTCGGGCAGGACGAGGCCCAGGTGTCGACGGATGGCACCGATCGCCGCGGTGTCGAGCAGCTCGCACCGTGCGACCGGGATCCCGGAGCCGATGAGCTCGGTGACGTAGGCGACGCATCCGTGGACGTCAGGGAAGGCCACGCGTGCGCCCAGGACGGCTTCGGGTCGCGGCACCAGCCTCACGGTGAGCTCCGTGATGACGCCCAACGTCCCCTCGGCGCCGCACAACAACTGCGTGAGCGCGTAACCGGAGGACGACTTGGGCGCGCGACCTCCGGTGCGGATCACGCGGCCGGTGGGCGTCACGACCTCCAGCCCCAGCACCAGGTCCCGGGTGACGCCGTACCGCACCGCCATCGTCCCGGACGCGTTCGTCGACGCCATGCCGCCGAGGCTCGCCTCGGCGCCCGGGTCGACGGGGAAGAACAGGCCCGTGGCGCGGAGGACCTCGTTGAGGCGTGGGTAGGTGACGCCGGCCTGGACGACGGCGAGGAAATCCTCGGCGACCACCTCGAGGACCCGATCGAGACGGGTCAGGTCGAGCGAGATGCCGCCGTGAACGGGCACGGTGTGGCCCTCGAGGCTCGAGTTCATGGCCACGGGGGTGACGGGCGTCTGGGTCTCGTAGGCCAGCGCCAGGACGGCCTGGACGTCGGCCGTGGACTCCGGGTACACGACGACGTCGGGCCGCCGCACCACGTCCGACGATTCGCCGCGGGAATGCAGGTCGAGCGCGCTCGGGGAGACGTCGACCTGGTCGGAACGGAGGAGGGTGCGCAGGCGGTCGACGACGGGGGCGAGGACGGTCATGACGGGCAGCATAGCGAGCCGGGCGGGTGCCAGGCGCGCTGCCGCGCGATCAGTTCTTCTGGGCGCTCGAGCGGTCGATCAGGTCCTGGACCGAGAGGACCTGGCCGCCGCGCATGGCCTCGAACGACGGGCTCGAGGTCACGAAGCCCTTGAGCAGTTCGAGCGCGTGCAGGACCGTCTCGGGGTCCTCGTCATCGAACATCACGAGCTCCTCGCCGGAGCCGAGGTGGGCGACGAGCTCGGCGTAGGCGGGGGTCGCTTGACCGGAGTCGATCGCTTCGGGGTCGGCGTCGTCCGGGAAGACGTCGAGCACGTCGAGGAACTCGACGGCGTCGAGGTTGAGGAGCTGCTGATCCGCCGTGAGCATCCAGGTGGCCATGCAGCGATGCTACACCCCGCCGGCGTCGTCGGGCGGCCGTTTCCCGACCGACGCGCCGCGCGCCGGGTCGCTCGGCACCTCGTGCCGGCGGGGATCGCCGTGCTCGGTCGCGTCCGCACGGTCCGGTTCGCGGTGCTCCAAGCGCAAGCCGACGGTCGAGCGCGGCGGGTAACCGGGCCAGCCTTCGCCGGCCATCGGGGCCAACGCCCCCTGCAGGTAGCCCTCGAGCGGCAGGCCGCGCAGGTGGACGCCCAGGAACGCCGTCAGGTGGTGCGCCAGTACGTTCACGATGCGCCGGGTGTCCCAGACCGGGTCGGCGTAGCGCCACCACTCGTCGTGCCCCGCCGTGGCCAGCGCGTCCGGCGGTGGGTTGTTGCCGACGTTGTGGCGCGCTTGGAGGAACGTGAGGAGCCAGCGCTCGGTCGAAGTCGCCGCTCCGAACACGCGCCGGATCGCGGGGTACTCCGACACGTCGTCCTCACTGCCCGCCGCGATGAACAAGGGTGTGCGCACCCGCGCCAGCGCCGCGTCCGTCCACACCCGCCGACCCCCCCATGGGGCCAGGAGGACGCCCGCCTTGACCCGCGACGTGACGCCGTCGGCCAGGTCCTCGAAGAACGGATGGCCGAGACGAAGGTCGGCCAGCAGCTCACGCCGCATCGGCTCGTCGAAGAACGGGTCGTCGAAGGTGTGCTCGTCGAGGCCGGCCCCCAAGGCCGTCAACACGCCGTACCCGCCCATCGAGAAGCCGACCAGCGCCGTGCTGGTCGTGTCCCAGACCTGCGCCAGTTGCGGATGGTGGCGCTCGAGGTCGGCGGCGAGGCGCACGGCCAGGGCGACGTCGAGCGCCCGGTTGCGCAACGTCGAGAGCAGGTCGGCGCGATCGGTGAAGGTGCTGTCGGTGTGACCCAACGCCAGCACGGCGTACCCCTTGCTCGCCAGGTTCTCGCCGAGCCACGAGAGGAGCAGTCGCGAGCCGGGGAAGCCGTGGGAGACGACGATCAGGGGGCATGGACCGAGGCTGCGGTCGGGCGGAGCGTCGCGTGCGGCACGGCCGGGGAAGCGGAAGGGCTGCGGCGCGTCGTCGGCGTCGTGGGCCGTCGCGACGAGGTGGTCCTCGTACGCCACACCACCGCCGTACTCGGCCGGGTACCAGACCTCGGCCTCCACCTCGCGGGTCGACCGCACCGCGGACCCCTGCGCCAACGACGCCAGCACGTCGATCTGGTACGGGTTGTGCAGGTGCAGCGACGTGACGCCCACCGGATGCGGCCCCCGCGGCGCCAGCGCCGGCGCCCCCGGCAACGCGTCGCCCGGAACGTACGCAGGAAGCTCCATACGGCAGGGTAACGCGGGCGCGATCCTCACGTTCGCGGGGGTGGGGATCGGGTTACCTGGTCCGACGATCCAGGCGATCGCGTGGGCGGGACCGTCACGAGGGAGGGTGTGAGGATCGGGTTACCTGGTCCGGCGATCCAGCTGGTCCCGCACGGCGTCCGCCAAGAACTGGAACGCCAACGCCGCCGTCGCCAACACGAGACCGGGACCCAGGGCCGCCCAGGGCTGGCGCGTCAGGAAGGCGCGCGCGTCCTGGAGCACGTTGCCCCACGAGGGCGTCGGCAACGGCACGCCGAGCCCGAGGTAGCTGAGCGACGCTTCGACCAGCAGGAACGTCGCGGCGGTCGAGGCGGCTTGCACGGCCAGCGCGCCGGTGAAGTTCGGGAGCGCGTGTCGGAGCAGCAGTCGGGTCTTGCTCGCGCCGAGGGCGACGCCCGCGGTCACGTAGTCGCGTTCGAGCTCGAAGCGAGCGTAGGCCCTGGTGAGACGGAAGTAGAGGGGCGATCCCGCCACGCCCAAGGCCGCCACGGTCTGCCAGACGCCGCCGCCCAGGACGGCGACGAGCAGCAGCACCAACAGGAAGCCGGGGAAGGCCAGCAGGGCGTCGAAGCCGCGCGTCAGCACCAGGTCGACGGCGCCGCGCAGACCGGCGGCGGTGAGGCCGGCCACGAGTCCCAGCGTGAGGGCCAGGAGCGTCGCGCTGAGCGTGATCGAGAGCGAGACACGGCCGCCGGCGAGCGCGCGGGCGAACACGTCGCGGCCGAGCCCGTCGGTGCCGAGCCAGTGCTCGGCGGAGGGGGTGGCGAAGCGGTCGCGGTAGTCGGGCTCCAGCGGGTCGTAGGGGACGAGCTCGGGTCCGAGGAGGGCCGAGAGCACGACCAGGGCCATCAGCCAGGCGCCGATCGTGCCCCGGGTCCAGCGTCGGCGCTTCACCCGTACCTCAAGCGCGGGTCCGCGGCCACCTGGAAGAGGTCGGCAAGCCAGTTGACGAGCACGTACACGAGCACGGCCACGATGGTGACGCCTTGGACCACGGGGTAATCGCGGGCCGAGATCGCGCCCAGCAGGGTCAAGCCGAGGCCGGGCAGGCCGAACACCTGCTCCACGACGATCGTGCCGGTGAGCAAGCCGCCGAGCTCGAGCGCCATCAGGGGCAACAGGCCGGGCCAGGCGTTGGCGGCGACGTGTCGCGTGAGGCCACGCGGGGCGACGCCTTTCGAGCGGGCGGTGCGTACGTAGTCGGCGTGCAGTTCCTCGAGCAACCGTGCACGCGCCAAGCGCGCGAGCTGGGCCGACCGCGGGATCGCCAGGGTCACCGCCGGCAGCACGAGGTGCCACACCCGCAGTCCGAAGCCACCCTCCGTGGGGAAGCCGATCACGGGGAACCAACCGAGTCCCACGCCGAAGGCGAGGATGAGCAGGAACCCGAACCAGAACTCGGGGAGCGAGAGACCCGCCGTCGTGAAGGCCAGCACACCGCCGTCCGCGGCGCTGCCCGGCCGGCGACCGGCGAGCAGACCCAGGCCGAGACCCACCGCGAGTGAGATCGCGAAGGCGAGCGCGGCCAGGCCGAGGGTCACGGGTAGGCGCTCGAAGATGATGCGGACCACCGGCCTGCGCTCGCGGATCGACTGACCCAGGTCGCCCTGGGCGACGTCGCCCCACCAGGCGCCGAACTGGACGATCAGCGGGCGGTCGAGCCCGAGTTGCCGTCGGATCTGGTCGACCTGCGCGGCGCTGGCCTCGGTGCCGCCCAGGAGCGCGGCCGCGTCGCCGGGCAGCGCACGCATCGTCACGAACACCAGCGACAGCACCAGCACGAGGGTGCCGAGGAGGCTGAGGAACTGGACGACCAGAGCGCGCAGCACGGGGTCAGCCTACGTGGCGGGGGGCGGGGACGCGAAGGTCCCCGCCCGGGCCGCGAGCGGGCTCAGCGAACGGTCACGGAGCGGAAGTCGTAGGTGTCGAGCAGCGGCGTGATCCAGAAGCCGTCGACGTCGGCGGCGCGCGCGTAGGTGCTGAGCGCGGTCCCGAGGTAGACGAACGGGGCGGCCTCGTGCATGTCGGTCAACGCCTGGGCGTAGAGATCGGCCCGGGCTTCGAGGTCGGTGGTCGTGGCGGCGAGGTCGATCGCGCCTGCCGCGTCGGCGTCGTCGAAGCCCGTGTAGGTGCGGTCCGGATGACCGTAGCCGTTGAGGCGTCCGGTGGGGTCGAGCTTGCCGGTGTGGCCGATCACGGTCATGTCGAAGTCACGCGGGCCGCCGTAGACCTCGCCCAACCAGACGCCCCACTCGACCACGCGCACGTCGACGTTCACGCCGACGTCACCGAGCATGTCCTGGATCATCTGGCCGGCGAGGACGTGGGTCTCGTAGGGTTGCGGCAGCGCCAGGTCGATCGTCCAGTCGGCGGGCACGCCGGCTTCCGCGAGGAGCGCTCGCGCCCGCTCGGGGTCGTAGCCGTAGGGCTCGATCGCGTCGGGAAGCCAAGGGCTGCCGGCCTCGATGAACGTGCCTCCCGGCACACCGCCGCCGTAGGCGACCTCGAGCACGGTCTCGGCGTCGACGGCGAGGTTGAGCGCCTGCCGGACACGGGCGTCGTCGAGGTAGGGGCGGCGGTTGTTGATCGAACCGACGAGCACCGTGCCCGAGGGACCCTGTTCGAGCACGAGGTCGGCGTTCGCGCGCACCGCGTCGAAATCCGCTGGAGACAGCGCGGTCGCCAGGTCGAACTCGCCCGTTCGGAGGCCCTGCAGCTGAACGGCGCCGTCGGGAACGAACCGGAGCGTGACACCGTCGATGGCCGGGGCGCCCTGGAAGTACTCGGGGTTGGCGCTCAGTTCGAGAAAGGCGTCGCGCACCCACCGTTCGAACACGAACGGGCCCGTGCCCACGGGCGCGTTGCCGAAGTCGTGGCCCGAGGCGATCTTCTCGCTCGGCAGGATGGCGCCCCAGCCGGACGCGAGCGACGCCAACAGCGCCGGCGCCGGGGTGGCGAGGGTCAGGACGACGGTCCCGTCGTCGGGCGTGGCGATGTCGTCGATCATCGCGAACTCGTCACGCTTGGGGGAACCTTCGGCGCGGAGGCGTTCGAGCGACGCGGCGACGTCGGCTGCGTCCAGCTCCGTGCCGTCATGGAAGAGGACGTCGTCGCGCAGGTCGAACGTCCAGGTGAGTCCGTCCGCGGAGGTGGTGAACGAGGCGGCCAGGGACGGCACGATGAGTCCCTCGCGGTCCACCTCCACGAGCGTGTCGTAGATCGACTTGGCAGACTGGAAGGCCGATGTCGCCGACGTGACGTGGGGGTCGAGGGTGTCGGGCTGCGCAGCGGTCGCGACGGTGATCGACTGGGCCGACGCTGCGCCGAGCAGCACGAGGACGAGGAGCGAGGCGAGTCTACGCATGGTGTTCCTCCACGGGGGTGGCGAGTCGCTCGATGGCGATCGCCAGAGGGCCTCGGGTGACGACGAGCACGGCGCCCAGAGCGACGGGGGCGACGGCGACGGTGCTCGGGGCGGCGAGCGGGCGTCGTTCTCGGTACGCGGCGACGAAGACCTCTGGATCGTACCCCTGCATGCTCCGGTCCGGGCCCGTCATGCCGACGTCGGTCACGTAGGCGGTGCCGCCGGGCAACAGCTGGGTGTCCAACGTGGCCACGTGCGTGTGCGTGCCGAGCACGGCGGCCACCCGTCCGTCGAAGGCGTACCCGAACACGACCTTCTCGGTGACCGCCTCGCCGTGGAAATCGACGACGACGACGTCGACGTCGTCGCCCCAATCCTCCAGCACGTCGTCGAGGGTGTCGTACGGATGGTCGGCCGCCGGCAGCGCGCTCCGGCTGGTCAGGTTGACGACGCCGAACCGGACCCCGTCCTTGGTGAGGCGACAGACGCCCGTGCCCGGCGCACGACGACCGTAGTTGTGGGGACGGAGCACGCGGGGCAGCGCCAGGGTCCGTGCGGCGTCGGGCCCGTCCCATGAGTGGTTGCCGCCGGTGATCACGTCCGCGCCGGCGGCGAAGAGGCGTTGCGCGCTCGCGGGCGTGAGGCCGAGCCCGGTGGCGGGTCGCGGTCCCGTCACGTCGGCGTTCTCGCCGTTGACGACCACCAGGTGGGCACCGTGGCGCCGGGTGAGCTCGGGGAGCCAGCGCTCGAGGAAGGCCAGACCGATCTCGCCGACCACGTCGCCGACGAACAGGGTTCGGAGCTCACGGTGCTGAGGCATCTGCATCCAGGCTACGCGGGTCGGGACGTCGCGCGGGTCACGTATCGGACCGAGCGGGGGACCCGGAGCGACCGAGGCGACCCTAGCGATCTCACGTCAGCGGCCGGTCAGGGCCGCACGCGGCCTCGGAGGTAGGGCCAGCCGGTGCGGGGAGCGTGCGCCGTCCGGCCAGGACGACCGCCAGCGCCGCCAGCAACGCGAGAACGACGAGCGAGGCCAGCGCCGTGCGGTAGGAGCCCGACGCGCCGACCATGAGGCCGAGGCCGACGGGCGCGCTCGCGCGGGCGAGTGTGCCGATCAGCGCCATCCGGCCGGCGATGGTCCCGTACCAGGCGGGTCCGAAGGTCTCCGCGACCAACGCCGCTCGCGCCGGGGTGATGGCGCCGAAGCCGATGCCGTACGCGACGACGAACGCGACGAGCCCTGCGGGGCCCGGCACGGCCAGCAGCGCCGCGAGACCGAGCGCCTGGGCACCGAAGATCGCGGCGGTCACGACGTGCCTCGACCAGAGGGAACCGAGCGGCGTGAACACGAGCCGCCCGGGCAAGGCCACGAGGCCGATCGCGCCGCCGACGGCGGCGGCGTCGGCGGCGCCCAACCCGCGAGCCTGCAGGGCGGGGACGAGGTGCACCCCCAGGGCAACGATCACCATCGTCGACGCGGTGAACGAGAGGGTGAGCCACCAGAAGGCGCTGCTTCGGAACGCGACGGCGGGAGCGAACGAGCCGACGAGTCGCGGACGAGACGGACGGCGCGGGGCCCTGGCCACGGGAGCGGGCGCGCGTCCTCGGGACGGACCCCGTCCTCGGGACGGACCCCGTCCTCGGGACGGACCCCGTCGACCGTCGCCCCGACGTCGCGTGGGTGGCGCCGCAGTACGAACGCGTGGAGGGGCACGGTCACGCCCCAGACGATCCACGCGAGCACCCGTAGCGCTTCGCGCCAGCCGCGGTCCTCGACGAGCGCGCCCGCCAGGGGCAAGAAGATGACGCTCGCGAACCCGGCGACGAAGGTGAGGAGCGTCAGCGCCGCGCCCCGGCGGCGATCGAACCAGACCGCGAGGACCGCGAAGGCGGGCTCGTACAGCACGGTGGCGAGCACCAGGCCCATGAGCGTCCAGACGACGTAGAGCTGGCCGAGGTCGACGACGTACGACCACGCCATGAGCAAGGCTCCGGCCGCGAGGGAGCCCGCCGTCATGAGGACGCGGGAGCCGTGGCGGTCGAGGTGAACGCCCACCCGTCCCGCCGCCAGACCGGCCACCAGCGTGCCGAGCGCGTAGGCGCCGGCGATCGCGGCGTTCGAGGCCCCGAGATCGGCCGCCATGGGGGCGACGAACACCGTGAAGGCGTAGTACAAGACGCCGTAGGACACCGTCTCGGTGATCGAGAGCGCTGCCACGAGCCACCAGCCTGGGTAGATCCGCGCGACGGTCATGCGGGCACCCATCCTACGCAGCGCGACGCCGAGGACCGTCGTGCTGCGCGCGGTGGACGACGCGGAAGTCGATGCGTCAGGAAACCGAGAGCGGCCCCCGTCTACCTTGCGGCATGCCCGTATGGATGCGTGCCCTCATCGCCGGCGCCAGCTGGCTGGCCGTGGCGCTGGCCCCCTCGGAAGCGTGGGACCTACTGGCGGCGTACGCCCTCGTACCGATCGCGGTGGCGGTCGGCGTGACCGGCGCCGCGCTCGGTCTCTGGGGTGGCGTCCTGGCCGCCCTCGGAGCCGGAGCCGGCCTCGTCATCGAGAACGTCGGCTGGGGTGGCGGTCGGGACGCTCTCCTGGCCGCGGTGCTCGACGGCGCGCTCCTGCCGCCGGCCGCGCTGCTGGCCGTCGGTCTCGCGACGGGCGCCTGGCGTCGCCTGGTCTCGCAACTCCGCACCCACCGGGCGGCCTCCGATCGAGCCCAGTACGACGTCCTCACCGGCCTCCTGAACCGCTCGACGTTCGAGCGTCGTCTGCACGGCTGGATGAAGGGCGGTGGCGCGCGGGGCCATGAGTTCGCCGTCCTGTTCGTCGACCTCGATCGCTTCAAGTTCGTGAACGACACCTTCGGTCACGCCACGGGCGACCAGCTCCTCATCGCCATCGCGCGCGTCCTGGAAAGCAACGTCCGGGATCGCGACCTGGTCGCGCGGCTGGGCGGGGACGAGTTCGTGATCGCGCTGAACGGCGTGAAGGACGCGGCCGCGGCCGGCCTCATCGCCGCGAAACTCGTGCGCCTGCTCGGCACGCCGTTCGAAGCCGACGGCCGCGTGCTGACCGTGTCGGCGTCCGTCGGTGTGGCGCTCTACCCGTGCGACGGCGAGGACGTGCAGTCGCTGACCAAGAGCGCCGACGCCGCGATGTACGCGGTGAAGACGTCGGGCAAGAACAGCTACCACTTCTCGGACCACGACCAGCGGCATCGTCAAGCGCGTCGCCTCGGTCTCGAGCGGCAGCTGCGCAACGCGTTGCACGACCAGGAGCTCCAGGTCGTCTACCAGCCGCAGATCGAGATGGCCACGGGCCGGCTCATCGGTTTCGAAGCGCTGATGCGCTGGCACAACCGCGACCTCGGGCTGGTGTCGCCAGGCGAGTTCATCCCGATCGCCGAAGAAGCAGGCATGATCGTGCCGATCGGCCATTGGCTCCTGCGCGAGGTGTGCCGGCAAGCGGCGGCGTGGTCGACCTACGCCATCCCGGGCTTCTCGGTCGCCATCAACGTCTCGACGCTGCAGTTCCGTCAGCCGGGCTTCTTGCGGCAGGTCGACGAGGCGATCCGCGACGCTCGCGTCGACCCGTCGAACATCGAGCTGGAGATGACCGAGAGCGTGCTCATCGCCGACTTCGAGTTGGCGGTCGCCACGTTGCGTCGGCTCGACCAGATGGGCGTCCGCACCGCGCTCGACGACTTCGGCACCGGCTACTCGTCGCTGGCCTACCTGCAGCGTCTGCCGATCGGTTCGCTCAAGATCGACCGGAGCTTCGTGAGCGGCTTGGTGTTGGGCCCCACGGGGCTGACCGGCAACGTCGCCCCGATCGTGGACGCCATCACCGCGCTCGGCGTGAAGCTCGGCAAGCGCCTGGTGGCCGAGGGCGTCGAGACCGAGGCGCAGGCGTCGTACCTCCAGCGCATCGGCGTCGATCGCGCGCAAGGTTTCCTGTACGCCAAGCCGATGACCGTCGCCCAAGCGGAACGCCTGCTGGCGCGATCCGCGCCGCGGCCCACGCGCGAGGCTGCAGTGCCGTTGATCTCGGGGAACGATCGGGTCTTCGTCGGCCCGATGCAACGACACTTGCCGCGTTCCGGTGGCGACAGCGTCGTGCTGGTCACGGATTGACCCGCGTCCCGCCACACCCCGACTAGACTGGGGCGTTGGCCGGCGCCCGTGCGCGTGGCCGCTCTGGAGGTCCCGTCATGTCGACCGAAACCGCACCGTCCGCGCAGCTGGGCCTGGTGGGCCTGGCGGTCATGGGCCAGAACCTCGTCCTGAACCTGATCGACCACGGTGCTCGCGTGGCGGTCTACAACCGCACCACGAGCGTGACCGACGCGTTCTTGGTGGGTACCGGCGCCGTCGCGGCCTCCGGTGGGGCGCTCATCTCGGCGTCGACGCTGGCGGAACTGGTACGCGTGCTCGAGCGGCCGCGGCGCGTCATGTTGATGGTGAAGGCGGGTGGGGCGGTCGACGCGGTGTTGCGCGAGCTCGTGCCGTTGCTCGAGAAGGGCGACATCGTCATCGACGGGGGCAACTCGCACTTCGACGACACCGCGCGTCGAGAGCGCGAGCTGCGCGAGCTCGGGCTGCTGTACCTGGGCACCGGTGTCTCGGGCGGCGAGGAGGGCGCGCGTTCCGGTCCGTCGATCATGCCGGGCGGTCCGAAGGAGGCGTGGGAGGCGGTCAAGCCGTTGTTCCAAGCCGTCTCGGCTCACGTCGACGGCGAGCCCTGCGCCGAGTGGATGGGCGAGGACGGCGCCGGACATTTCGTGAAGATGGTGCACAACGGCATCGAGTACGGCGACATGCAGCTCATCGCCGAGGCGTACCACCTGATGAGCACCACCCTCGGCTTGGACGCCAAGGCCATGCACGAGACCTTCACGCGCTGGAACGAGGGCGTGCTGGATTCGTACCTGATCGAGATCACCCGCGACATCCTGGCAACCTACGACGACGACGGCCAACTCGTGCTGGACGTGATCCTCGACCGCGCCGGGCAGAAGGGGACGGGCCGCTGGACCGTCGAGGCAGCCCTGGAACAGGGGCAACCGGTCACCCTGATGGCCGAGGCCGTGTTCGCCCGGTCGCTCTCGGCCCTCAAGGACGAACGCGACCGGGCGTCGAGGGTGCTGCCCGGGCCCGCGCAGCCCGACCCGCTGGGTGACGAGCGCCGGACGGCGCTCGTCGACGACCTCGAGGGAGCGCTCTACGCCAGCAAGATCGTGTCGTACGCGCAGGGCTACATGCTGCTGCGCTCCGCGGCGCGGGAGCGCGGTTGGTCGACCGACCCCGGCGTCGTGGCGCGCATCTGGCGGGGTGGCTGCATCATCCGTTCGCGCTTCCTGAACGACATCACGGCCGCCTACGAGGCCGATCCGGCGCTGGAGAACCTCATGCAGGTCCCGTTCTTCGCCGCAGCGCTGAAGGAAGCCGACGCCGCCTGGCGCCGGGTGGTGGCCACCGCGGTGGCGGCCGGCATCCCGACGCCTGCGATGAGTTCGGCGCTGGCCTTCTACGACGGCTACCGCAGCGCACGCCTGCCGGCCAACCTGCTCCAAGCCCAGCGTGACTACTTCGGGGCGCACACCTACGAGCGGATCGACAAGCCGCGGGGGGAGTTCTTCCACACCGACTGGATCGGTAGTGGGGGTGGGGTGACGTCTCGGACGTACGACGCGTAGCGGTCCAGGTCGAGGGCGAAGCGCCACCGGGTCAGCGGACGCTCAGCCAGCAGTTGGCCTGGGCGGCGCTCGTGGAGCGGCTGCCGGCGCGGTGCACCGGCGCCGAGTTCTAGGCGACTCGGTCGGTTCCGACCCGCCTGGATGATGCGACCCGGAACGAGACGGACGCCTCGAGACCGACGTCGGTGTTGTGGAGGTGCAACCGGCCCTCGAGCGCTCGCGCGATCAGCGCGACGAGCGTGAGGCCGAGGCCGTGCCCGTCCGAACGCGGGGCGCGCTCCTCGACGGGCTGGGCGAGACGACGCAACTCGCTCACCTGGATGCCGGAACCCATGTCGCGGACCCGTACGGTGAGGAGCTCTTCGTCGGTCTCCGCGCGCACCGTCACCGGTCCGGTCCCGTGCCGAACGGCGTTGTCGATGAGGTTCCGCAGGGCCTGATGGACCAGGACGGACTCGCGGACCTCCACCTCCGGCACCGGCTCGACGAAGTAGACGCGACTGCGTTCCGCCTCGGCCAACGACTCCAGGGTGTCGCTCAGCAGAGGGCGCAGGAGGCGGATGCGTGAGCCCTGGTCCCGGGCCCGGGTGAGGGCAAGCAGCGCGTCGATCAACTCTTCGATGCGTTGGGTCTGTCGTGCGACGGCCGGCAGGACGTCGGCCGCACTGGCCGTTCCCAACTCGACCCGTTCGAGCTGGACCTTCAGCGCGCCGACGGGCGTCCGCAACTCGTGCGACGCGTACCGCGCGAAGGAGCGCTCGCGCTCGAGCAAGGCGTGCATGGATCGGCTCATGCCGTCGATCGCCCGGTGAAGGCGTTCGACCTCCGGGTCCCCCTCGATCACGCGCGGGCCGACCGCCGACGGCTGGCGGGCGAGGACGTCCGCGGCGTCCCCGAGTTGCGCGAGACGACGGTTCAGACGCTGCGCGACGCGGTTGGCCGCCACGGCGGCCAACCCGGTCGTGGCGACGATGCCGAGCCCGGCGGGCAGGAGCCAAGCCGTCCAGCCGTCCGGACGCGCGTCTACGTTCAGCGCGACGACGCCCAGCGTCGCGACGACACCGGCGAGACCGGCGATCCACGCCCACCAGAACGCCGCGGCCCGGACGCTCAAGCGACACCCAACCGGTACCCGCCGGGCACGGTCGCGATGACCTCGGGCCCCAGCTTCTGACGCAGTTGGCGCACGTACACCCGGACCACGATCCCCTTGGACTCGGCGTCGGGGAAGACCCGTTCTTGCAGCTCGGCGGTCTCGAAGGTGCGGTCCGGGTGGAGCACGAGGAGTTCGAGCATCGCGAACTCGCGGGCGGTCAGGTCGACCTCTCGACGCGCCCACCAGACGCGGCGCGCGGCGAGATCGACGCGCAGCGAGCCGTGTTCCGCGTCGACCCCCTTGACGATCGTCTCTCGCCGCAGCAGCGCACGCGTCCGCGCCCGCAACTCGACCAAGCTGTACGGCTTGACCACGTAGTCGTCGCCACCGAGGTCGAGGCCGCGGACCCGGTCTTCGACGGCGTCCCGCGCAGTCGTGAAGAGCATCGGACCCAGGAAGCCGGCTCGGCGCAACGTCGTCGCGAACCGGAAGCCGGCGTCTTCGTCGTGGCCCAAGATGACGTCCAGGATCGCGAGGTCGTAGTCGTGTTCACCGATCGCCGCTTGAGCGCCGGCGAGGTCGCTCGCCCAGGTCACGTGGTGGTGATCGCGGGTGAGCGTGTCCACGACGGCCTCGGCGATGTCGGGCTCGTCCTCGAGCAGCAGGATTCGCACGACCGAACCTCCCGGACCGCGGGGTCCCCGGTCCAAGCCTACCCCTGGACGGAAGCGGACCGGCGGCGGATCAGGCGCCGATCGGCTTCGGCACCAGCACGGGCAGCCGAAGCGTGGCTTCGAAGCCTGGGTCGAGGTTGCGTAGCGTGAGGTCCCCTTCGAGCGTCTGCGCGATGAACGCGACGAGCGCGAGCCCGAGTCCCATGCCGCCCCCGTGGCCCTCGGTGCGGTAGTACGGGCGGGTCAGGTGCGCCAGCGCGTCCTCCGGCACGCCCGGTCCGCGGTCGCGCACGCGCAGGCTCAGGGCAGCACCGTCCCGGTTCACGTGCACGTGGACGGGTACGGCCCCGTGGGCCAGGGCGTTGTCCACCAGGTTGTGAAGCGCTCGCTGGATGAGCGCGCCGTCACTGACGAACACGTCGGGCGGGATCGACATGAGGTCGACCCGGCTGCGCACCGCCGGGGGCAGGGTGGCCAGGACCTCGTCGACGAGTTCGGTCAACGGGATCGGCGTGCGATCTCGTTCACCCGTGCGCGCCAGGGACAGCAGCGCGTCGATGACCTCCTCCATGCGGTGCACGTTGCGCGCCATGGCGTCCAGCGTCGCCGGGCCGGGCCGCTCGGTGCGTTGTGCGCGCTCGACCTGCAGCTTCAGGGCGCTGAGCGGCGTCCTGAGTTCGTGCGTCGCGAACCGCGACAGCGCGCGCTCGCGCTCGACCAGCGCGCGCAGCGTCGCGCTCATGCGGTTGAAGCTGCGCGCCAGCCGAGCCACGTCGTCGTCGCCTTCGGGCACGGCGAGCGGCTCCGGGAAGCGTTCGGCGGCGAGTTGCTCGGTGGCGTGGGTCAGGGCGCGGATCGGACGCTGCAAGCGGCGGCTCAGCCAGCCCGCCGTCACCAGCGCCACGGCCACGAAGATGGGTAGATCGACGACGTCGAGCCACAGCGGATGCGCGAACCACCCTACGGTCGGGTCCCCGTCGGCCCCGGCCAGGGGCACCAGCCGGCTCGCGACCACGTCGAGGACCGCCTCGATCACCGTCATCGCGGCGATCACGCCGACGATGCTCCAGAAGAGCGCCCTCCTGTGGCTCACGTGCGGCCGAGCCGGTACCCACCGGCGACCGTGTCGATCACGGCGGCGTCGAGCTTCTGCCGCACCTGGCTCACGTAGACGCGCACCACCCGGTGCCCCGACGCCGCGTCGGGGAAGAAGCGCTCGAGCAGCTCGTCGACACCGAAGACACGGTCCGGATGCAGCGCGAAGAGTTCGAGCATCGCGAACTCACGATCGGTGAGACCGACGGAACGCCCCGACCATGCCACCGTCCGAGCGACGAGGTCGACATGAAGGGCGCCGCGTTGCACCAACGCCCGCTTGGTCGGCGACGCCCGGCGCACCAGCGCGCGGACGCGGGCCAGCAGCTCGTCGAGGCTGAACGGTTTCACGAGGTAGTCGTCGCCTCCGAGGTCGAGCCCGCGGATCCGATCCGACACGGCGTCCCGTGCGCTCACGAACATGACCGCCCCGGTGAAGCCGGCCTCCCGCGCTTCCCGGGCGAAATCGAAACCCGCGTCCTCGCCACGGGGTAGGGACACGTCGATCAGGAGCAGATCGAACGCTCGTTCGGCGACGGCGTCGTGCGCCGCCGCGACGTCGCGCACCCACACCACGTCGTACCGATCGTCGGTCAGCCCCTCGACGACGGGTTCGGCGATGTCGGTCTCGTCTTCGAGCAAGAGGATGTTCATGGGAGTCGGGTGGCGCCGATCGCTGCGGCTACGCTAACCGGTGGCGGCCCGGCGTCCGGCCACATCCGTGACCCAGCGAGACACGAACGGTCGGCTCGACTTACCTCTCGCTTACCTGCGTCAGGTACAACCGACGTCGGGTTCCGCCGGTAGGGACGAACGTCCCGGGCATGCGTCTCGTGGTCCGGATCCGGCCGCGAGACCCATGAACCACGAGAGGGGGTGCGCACCCATGCGTACGCGAAGGAACGATCCGATCCCGGAGCGCGGGCGCCACGTGTTCGCGGTCGCCCTCGTCGTCGTCGCACTCTTCGGTAGCGTGCACGCGCAGCGGACCGTGATCGGCATGGTGCTGCCCGACGTGGACGCCGGCACGGCGCTCGAACGCGCGGTCGCGCGTTCGGCCGACGAGGGCACCACGATGGTGGCCCAAGAGTTCGCGTTCAACGCCGAGATGTTCGACCTCGACTTCGAGGTCGCCGTCGAACGCGCCAACGACGCGGAGGGTGCCGTGGCGGCCGCCGAGCGGTTGATCGACGAACGCGAAGCCTTCGCGATCGTCGGCGGGTTCGGAGGGGGCGTCGCCGAAGCCCTGAGCGCCTGGTCCGCCGATCGTGGCGTCCCGTTCCTCAACATCGGTTCCTCCAGCGACGCCCTCCGCAACGAAGCGTGCGAGGCCACCACGTTCCACGTCGAACCGAGCGCCGCGATGTACGTCGACGGCCTCGCCGGCTGGTACGTCCGCTCCGGGTTCCGCACCTGGTACCTGATCCATGCCGACGACGCCGAGGGCGAGGCCCTCCGTGAACGGATGGCGTGGTCCTTGCGCGAGCGACACTTCGGTGCCCGCATCGTCGGCACCCGCGCCGTACCGGAGGGCGGCGGCGACGTCGAGGACACGGTGCGTGCCATCCGCCGCGCCAACGCCGACCTGGTCGTGCTGCTCGTGTCCGCTCAGGAGCAGGTGCGTTGGTTGGCGGCCCTCGACGCGGCTGGTCTCGAGGCCGAGGTGGCCGGCTTCCCGCACCCGCAGGCCCAGACGCGCACGTTCTTCGAGGCTGCGCGGGACGCCTCGCCGCAGCTCGGAGCGGCGTTCCGGTCGCTCGCGTTCGAGGCGACCCTCGACGCCTACGGCGCACGTGAACTCAACGCTCGGTATCGCGCGACGTTCGGCCGGCCCATGGAGCCGCCGGCGTGGGCCGCCTACCAGGCCGTCAAGATCCTCTTCGAGGCTGCCACGATCGGCGGTTCCACCGAGTTCGATGCCGTGCGCGGGTACCTGAGCGCGCCGACCTCGGTCTTCGACCTCTACAAGGGTATCGGTACGTCCTTCCGCCCGTGGGATCGCCAGCTGCGGCAGTCGATCTACCTCGTCGAGGTCTCCGAAACGGAGCCTGAGCCCTTCTCGATGGCGATCCTCGTCGGGGAGCTGCCGGCGATCTACCTGCCCGGTACCGAGGTGCAGGAGCGCCTCGATCAGATCGGCGATCTCGCAGCCGAGAGCCGATGCGAACCGTGACGCGTCCGACGTCGTGCCCGTTCCGGAGCCACCCGACGGGTGCTCCACGAGAGGAGTCCGTCCCCTTGCCCCAAGCTCAACCCCTTCCGCTCGCTCGCGCCCGCCTCGTCGCGCTGGCGCTGTCGCTCGCCGCCATCCTCGGCATCGCGACCGCGCAGGAGTACCGCGCGTACATCGCCAACGAGTTCGGTGCCGACATCTCGGTGATCGACGTCGCCACGAACACGGTGATCGACACGATCTCGATCTCGGGCCGGCCGGGCGAGGTCCGTCCCCGCGGCATGGCGGTCAGCCCGGACGGCTCCGTGATCTACGTGTCCGTGAGCGACTTCAACCCGGTGCTCGAGACGCCCGAGGACAAGATCCTCGCGATCGACGTCCGCACGAACGAGATCATCCAGGAGATCCGGGCGGGCGGCAACCCGGAGCGACTCGCGATCAGCCCCGACGGCACCAAGATCTGGGCGGCGCTCGAGGCGCTCGCCCAGGGCGCCGGGTTCGACGCCGTGACGGGCGAGCAGCTGGGCGTCTTCCGCGTCGGCGTCGAGGCCGAAGGCGTCGCCGTGAGCCCCGACAACCGCTGGGCGTACATCACGGCCGAGGCGACCCACACCGTGACCGTCATCGACACCGTCGAGCTCGCCGTGGTCAAGCACCTGCTCGTGGGCAACCGGCCGCGTGAGGTCGACTTCTCGGCCGACGGGACGCGGGCGTACGTGTCCGCCGAGATCGGCGGCACCATCTCGGTGATCGACGTCGCCACCCATACGGTGATCGAGACGATCAACCTCGGACTCGACTCGCGCCCGGTCGAGATGGCGTTCGACGCCAACACCGACCGGCTCTACGTCGCCGGCGGCGGGACCAGCGCCGTCTACGTCATCGACACCACGACGAACGAGCTCATCGCGACGATCAAGGAACAGATGGGACGCCGGCCGTGGGGCATCGCGGTCACGCCCGACGGGAGCCGCGTCTACACGGCCAACGGTCTGTCCGACAGTGCCACCGTCATCGACACCGAGTGTCTGTGCGTCATCGAGAACGTGCAGGTCGGGCGCGGCGCCCACTCGGCCGAGATCGGGGTGGTTCCGGTTGTTCGGTAAGCCCTTGCGCACCCTGCTCGCGGCGGCCGCTGCGACCCTGATGGCCGTGGCCCCGGCCCAGGCCGAACCGTTCTTCGAGAACATGACGCTCCAAAGCCAGGCGTACGGTCTGGAACTCGTGGGTGTGCGCCTCACGCTCGTCGAAGCCTTCGACCCCGTTCCCACCGAACTCGAGGAGTCGCTCGAGGGCTTCTTCGATCACGACCTGCCGCGCTTCATGGGCACGCTCGCGTCGCTCGAGCCGGCCCTCGCGGACGAGCTGGCCGCGGCGCTGGAGAACGTCGTCGAAGGTGTGGAGGCGGGTGAGGTCGAGGCGACCGACCTCGCCGACGCCCAGGCAGCGATCGCGCGCGCGTACGATCTCATCGTCCCCGCCGACCGCCGTACGCCCGCCTTCTGGGGCGCGGTCGTCACCGACCTCCTGCTCGGTGAGCCGGGCGTCGCGGAGGCGCTCGAGGAGGCACTCGAGGAGGGCGAGGTCTGGGAGTACCCGCTCGGTTGGGCCGCGCTGCAGCGCGTCGAGGTCCTCTGGTCGGAGCTCGCCCCCCTCGCCAGCGACGAGGAAGCCTCGTTCGGGCGCCAGTACCTCGACATCCTGGGCGCGATCTACACCTCGCCCGAACCGCCGGCCGTGCTGCCGGCCAACCCCGAGGAGGCCGAGGGGCCGGCGCAGAGCCTGGTCGGCATCGTCGAGTCCGTGGTGGACGCGAGCCTGTACACGGGTCGTGACTTCGGCCGACTGGCGGCGGAACTGGCGGTCGAGACCGGAGCGGCCTGCACGGCCTACGCCGCTGGCGACGACGCGATCGCGGTCGAGACCCTCTTCGCCGTGTCCACGCACTACGACGCGAACCTCGTCGACATGCTGGAGCTCTTCGACCCCGACCTCGCCGAGGTCACGGGCGGTATCCTGCAGGCACTCCTCGGTCTCGAAGAAGAGGACGATGAAGAAGCGCCGTCTGCCGCGGGCGAGAACGACGAGGAAGACGTCCTCGACGATCCAGCCGCGACGTGCACGGAACTCGTGGAAGCCATGGAGGAGGCGCAAGCGCTCCTCGGGGGGTGACGCCTTTGCCCGACCCGGCCCGTCCGGCCATCGAAGCCCGTTCGCTCGGCCGCCGCTACGGAGACGTAGCGGCGGTCGTAGACGTGTCGTTCACGGTGAGCCGCGGCGAGTTCTTCGCGCTGCTGGGTCCGAACGGTGCCGGCAAGACGACCACCGTCCACATGCTCACCACGCTGGTGGCGCCGTCGTCGGGTGGGGCGTCGGTCATGGGACACGACGTGGTCGGCGCGCCGGCCGAGGTGCGCCGTACCCTCGGCATGGTCTTCCAGGACCCGGCCCTCGACGACCGGCTCACCGCGCGCGAGAACCTCGAGATCCATGCGGTGCTCTACGGGGTGCCGCGGCGCGAACGTGCCGAGCGCGTGGTGCGGGCGCTGGAGTGGGCGACGCTCACGGACGCGGCGGGTCGACGCGTGCGCACGTTCTCCGGTGGGATGAAGCGGCGTCTTGAGCTCGCGAGGGCGCTGATGCACGATCCGGGGGTCCTGTTCCTCGACGAACCGACCCTCGGCCTCGATCCGCAGGGTCGCCGACACTTGTGGGAGCGGCTCGAGGCTCTCCGGCGCGAAGGCATGACGGTGCTCATGACCACCCACTACCTGCACGAAGCCGAGGCCTGCGATCGGGTCGCCATCATCGACGACGGACGCGTCGTCGCGCTCGGACCGCCGCCCGACCTGGTCGCGGCGCAACCGGGCGCGAACGACCTCGAGGACGTGTTCATCGCGCTGACCGGCCACCACCTGCGCGACGAGGAGGCGACGCCTCGCTCCTTGATGAAGGGCTTCGCCAAGCGGGGCGGGGAGTTCACCCGGTGAAGCCGATCGGACGCGTGTCGTTCTTTGCCGTCGCCGGCGTCATGTGGAAGCGCGAGATGCTGCGCTACGCTCGCGACCGTTCGCAGTTCTTCGGTGGCGTGTCGCGCACGGTGTTGTGGCTCGTGATCCTGGGCTTCGGTCTGGGCGCGTCGTTGCGCGAGATCGAGGGCTACACCTACGCCCAGTACATCCTGCCGGGCGTCATCACGCTCAACGTGCTGTTCGCCTCGCTCCAGAGCGCGATCGCGCTCGTCTACGACCGCGAGGTGGGCCTGCTGCGCGAGGTGATCGTTTCGCCGGCGCCGATCCTGGCGGTCGCTCTGGGCAAGGTCCTCGGAGGCGCCTCGATCGCCGTCGTCCAGGGCAGCATCCCGCTCCTCATCGCGCCGTTCATCGACGGTCTGCCGTCGCTTCCGTACCTGCTGTTCGCGTGGCTGATCATGTTCTTCATGGGCTTGCTGCTCACGTCGCTCGGCATCGTGATCGCGTCGCGCCTACGCACGTTCGAGGGCTTCGGCGCCATCTCGAACGGCGTCATCCTGCCGCTCTACTTCCTCTCCGGTTCGATCTTCCCGCTCCGGGGCATCATCGGCGGCATCGGCTTCCTCCAGATCCCGGAAGCGCTGCGCGAGGAGCTCCGGCGCGTCGGCGTGTACGCGATCGGCGGCGGTTGGGTGGTGCAGTTGCCGTGGTGGATCGAGGTGCTCGTCTACGCCAACCCGGTCAGTTACCAGTTGGACCTGCTGCGCTTCGCGCTGCTCCGTTTCCAGCAGCTGCCGATGACCGCAGACCTCCTCGTCACGTTCCTGTTGCCCCCGATCGCGGTCGTGATCGCGGCGGTGATGATGCGGCGGATGGTGCAGACGCCCTGACGTTCGAACGCGCGTTGTCTTCCATGGTGTCGAACGGCGGACCGCGCGGTGCGTGGTGCGGCGTAGACTCGCGAGGACTTCCATCGGACCGAAGGTGCCCCTCGCCATGACCACGTCGCCCTCCACCCCGCCGCGTTCGCCGACGGCCCCGTCCGCCTCGCGGCTCGTCGCGTGGTTGCGACGTGTCCGTCGTGTGTGGTGGACCCGTGCGGTGGGGGGCGCTTTCGTGGTCGCGGCGGTCGCCGCCCTCGCGGTCGTCCCGATCGCATGGCTGCTGGCGTGGCGGGGTGACAGGGACGGTCGCCTGCTCGACGCCGTTGCGACCTGGGGACCGGCCGTCCTCATCGTCTTCGGACTCGCGCTGCTCGGTGCGTTGATCGCCGTCGCGCTCCGTGCGCCGACGCTACTGCAGCTCGCTCGGCGCGCCGATCGCGTGTTGGGTCAGCAGCAACGTCTGTCCACCGCGCTCGAGGTCCAGGCTTCGGGGCGTTCCGGATCGCTCGTGTCGAGAGCCCTGGTCGACGACGTCGATCAGCGGGTACGGACCCTCGACGGGGCGACCGTGCCTCGAGAGAGATGGCCGGCCTGGGGACTTCCCACCTTGGCGACCGTGGTCGTGGCGGCGCTGCTCGCGTGGTTCGTCCCCATCCCGGCTGACGTGTCGGGCACGGCTCTGGGCGAGACCGCTTCGGTCTCCGAGGACAGGCTCGAACGCGACGCGGCCGCGGTGCGACGGTTCGCGGAGATGCTGGCGAGCGTGGCCGACACGGAAGACAGCGACTACCTCCAAGCGGTCGCGTCGTCGTTCGCCGATCTCGCCGACCAACTCGACGCCGGGACGATCGATGCCGCCACGGCGGCCCGGACGCTCGACGAGCTCGTGCAACACCTCGAGGCCGCGGCCGAGGACGTGAGCGACGCGTTCGCCGAGGCCGTGCGAGCGAGCTTGTCGTCGGTCGGGGACGAGGCGGTCACGGATCCCGGGGCGGACGCCGACACGCGGACGGAGGCCGCGTCTCCGGAGGATGCTGCGTCGGCGGGGCAGGAGCCGGCAGCGGACGCCAGTGGCATCGACGCCGACGCATCGATCTACATGGCCATGGAGGACTTCGCGAACGAGGTCGGGCGCAATCCGGGCGGCGTCGGTCTCCGAGCGCAGCGTCCTTCGCCTCAGGATCTCGACGAGGAAGGGGCCCTCTACGGCGGCGTCCTGCAAGCGGAGCGCGACCCGGACGCCGTGGAGGCCTCGCCATCCGGTCTGCGGGCGGACGGCCCTGGCGGCGGGGGCGACGTCGTCGGCGCCGCCGAGCAATCGAGCGAACGCGCCGGCGACGCGGCAGGTGCGGGGAGCGCCGACCTCGAGGGTCGCGCCGACGGCTTCCTCGACCTCGACGCCGCGTCCGCGGCGGTCGCTGCGTTGCCCGCCAACCAGCGCGACGACGGGCGTTTCGTCGACGTCGAGCTGGTGCCGGACGAGGAACTCGGGCGGGCGCGCGGTCCTGCGTCTGCCGACGACAGCGGCTTCGCGTTCCGTCGCTCCGACGAGGCCGCCACGACCGTACGCTCGATCCGGCCCACGTATCGCGAGATCGTGGGTCGGTACTTCATGCCCGGGGCCATCACGGCCGAGACGGCACCGTGAAGCGCCAACCAGCGAGGTGGGACGACGTGGATGAACGCCCCAAAGATCGGCTCGGCGAAGAGCCCGATGCCGAGATGACGACCCTGCAAGACGCTCTCACGCGCCTCCGGTCCGGCCGTGATGCGGTGGCCGGCGTCGTCGTCGGTCAGGCGGAGGTCATCGACCAGGTTCTGACCGCCCTACTGGCCGGTGGACACGTCCTCATCGAGAGCTCGCCGGGTCTCGGGAAGACGCTCCTGGTGCGGACCCTGGGCACGGTCTTCGGCATGAAGATCAACCGCATCCAGTTCACCCCGGATCTGATGCCGGCCGACATCACGGGGACGTACGCGTTGACGCCCGGCGAGTCCGGCCAGGCGATGACGACGAAGTTCCAGCCTGGACCGGTCTTCGCCCAGATGGTGCTCGCCGACGAGATCAACCGCGCGACGCCCAAGACGCAGTCCTCGTTGCTCGAGGCCATGCAGGAGGGCACCGTCACCGTCATGGGTGTCGAGTACGACCTTCCGCGGCCGTTCTTCGTCCTCGCGACCCAGAACCCGATCGAGATGGAGGGTACGTACCTTCTGCCGGAGGCGCAGATCGATCGCTTTTTCTTCAAGGTCACGTTGCCGTTCCCGACCGAAGACGTGCTCGAGAGCATCCTCGACGCCACGACCGGCGCCACGGTAGCGGGCGTCGTCCCCACCCTGACGCCCACCGATGTGCTCGCGCTCCAAGCGTGGACCCGCGACGTCCCGATCTCCTCCGAACTCAGGACGCGCGTGGCACGGTTCGTCCGTGCGACGCAACCCGATCTGCCCGAGGCGACGGACCGCGTGCGGCGCTTCGTGCGTTACGGCGTCTCGCCCCGCGGTGCCCAAGCCCTCGTTCTCGCTGCGAAGGCGCGTGCACTGATGGAGGGGCGCTACAACGTGGCCGAGTCGGACCTCCGCGCCGTCGCGCTGCCAGCGCTGCGACATCGTGTGCAACTGAACTTCGAAGGGGAGGCGGCCGGCATCTCCGTCGACGAGCTGATTGTCGAGGTGCTCGGCGCGGTCGCCGAACGGAGTCGATGACGGCGACGCTCCCCGCCGAGGTGCGCCGCCTCCTCGGCGGCTCCAAGCTGATCGCCGTCCGCGCGCCGGCGAACGCCGCGATCGGCGCGCGAAGGTCCAAGGCCATCGGTGCAGGGATCGAGTTCGCTCAGTATCGCGACTATGAACCCGGTGACGACCTGCGCTACGTGGACCGCCACGTGTACGCGCGCCACGGGCGCGTCGTGATCCGACAGTTCAACGTCGAACAAAGGCTCCGCGTGTCGGTGTTGCTCGACGCCAGCGGCTCGATGGCGCTCGGCGCAGCGACCTGGCGGCGAGCGGTGCAGCTCGCTGCGGTGTTCGGTGAGGTCACGCTCAACGGCAGCGACCAGGTCCGGTTCGGTGTGGCTCGCGCGAGCGCCGTGTCCTGGGGGAAGGTCGTCACCCGGAGCCCTCAGCTGCAGCGTGAGATCATGCGGTTGGCCGAGATCCAGCCGGAAGGCGGCTCCGAGTCCCTCGATCGCGTCGCCGCACGCTCACTCGAGCCGCTGACCCACGCGGGCGTCCTCGTCGTGATCGGCGACTGGTTGGTCGACGGCTACGAAGAAGCGCTGCGCCTCTGGCGCGTCCGAGGCCAGGAGGTCGTGGCCGTTCAGGTCCTCGGTGCCGCCGAGGCCGGTCGCGCGCCCATGCCTGGCGGGTGGGTTCGGCTCATCGACGCCGAGACGGGAGAGGCACTGGATCGGCGACTCGACGCCCGGGTCTGGTCCTCGTACCGGCGCGAGGTCGAGGCATGGAGCGAGGACGTGAGGACGGCGGTCTGGTCCATCGAAGGTCGGTGGCTCCGAAGCGTCGCGGACGAACCGCTGGATCAGACCGCCATCGAGTCGTTGCGGCGGCACGGGTTGATCACGTGAGCTTCGCCCAACCGCTCTGGCTGTTGCTCGCTCCGCTCTTGGTGCCGCTGGTGCTGCTGCTGCACGCCCGTCGCCGTCAAGACCTGGTCGTCGCTCGACTCGCCTTGTGGGGTCGTGTCGAGTCCACCACCGCCGCGGCGCCTCAGCGCCGTCGGATCCCGTGGCGGGAACCGCGCATGTGGCTGCAGGTCCTCGCCATCGTGACGGTGGCAGCGGCGCTCGCGGGCCCGGAGCTCGGACCGGATGCCCGACCGGTTCACTGGGTCGTCGTCCTCGATGCCTCGACGTCCATGAACTCGGTGGACGTGGAGCCGAGCCGCTTCCGCGCAGCGGTCGCGACGATGGCGGAACGGTGGGGTCGCGCAGAGGGTGACGACACCGTCTCCATCGTTCGGGCGGACTCGTCGGCCGAGGTCGTCGCGGCTCGCTGGCCCACCGGACCCGGTCTGGACCGCGCCTTGGCTCGCCTCGAACCCGGCCACGGACCCCCCGACTGGGCGGGTGCCGCCATTCGGGTCCGCGCGCTCCAGGGAGCCGACGATGACGTCCGCGTCGTGGTCGTCACCGATCGGTTCGGTGCTGCGGGCGCCCGTGCGGCTTTCGAGGGCGGTGGCCGCCCGATGACGAACCCGATCGACGTCGTGCTCATCGGTGAGGCGCTCGTCAACGTCGGCATCGGCGAGGTCGGGGCCGTGCTGCGCGGCGATCGTACCGATCAGTGGAGCGTGACGGGCCGGGTCGTGACCGTCGGCTTCGACGCGAACGAAACCGTTCGCGTGGTCGCCGCGTACCGACCCTTTGGCGGTGACGCCTTCCTACCGTGGGGTGGTGTCGACGTGACGCTCGACGACCGTGGGGCGGCGTCGTTCGAGTTCCCCCTCGACCTGCCCGGTCCCGGTGAACTCGAGATCCGGGGACCCATCGGCGACCGCCTGCCCGACGACGACCGGGTGATCGTCCCGCTCCGGGTCGAACCGCGACGTGTGGCGGTGGTGGGCGGCCGCCCGCCCGCACTCCTCCGGGCCCTTGCGTCGATCGGCGACCTCGAGGTGTTCGTCGCCGATACCCTTCCCGACGACGAGACCGCCGCCGCGCTCGATCTCGTGATCATCGTCGGTGACGTCGCCGGGGTGCCGCAGACCTCGACACTCTGGTTCGGCGCCGTGCCGGCGGGCGTGGCCGCGGGCGAAGCGCGTTCCGGGCCCCTCGACCTCACGGTCGGCGCCCACCTCTTGGTCCGCGACCTCGACCCGATGGCCCTGCGTCTCGATCAGGCGGTGCCCTTGCGCCGGCTGCCCGGCGTCACACCGCTCTTGAGCGCGGGGGACGCTCTGCTCGGCTGGGCGAGGACCACGGCGGACGGCCGCCAGGTGGTCTTGGGCTTCGGCCTCTCGGACTCCGATTGGTCGGCCCAGTTGAGCTTCCCGGCGTTCGTCGCGGCGGTGGTCGATTGGGCCGCGCCGCGCACGTGGTCGCACCAGCCGAGCGGGTGCGCGGTCGGGGAACGGTGCCCCTGGCCCGCCGACGCCTTCGCCGGTGGGTGGACGCTGCGCGATCCGAGCGGGTCGTCCGTCGTCGAGCCCAGCGGCCTTCGCGCGGTCGATGCCGATCCCTTGGCCTCCGACGTGTGGGACGAAGCATGGCTCGACGCCGGGTTCGCGCCCCAGCGCGCAGGTCGGTACGCCCTCGTCCTCACGGACGGCGTCTTGGGTCTGCCGGTCGTCACGCCCCCGATCGGGGACGAACCGATCGCTGCCGGCGACGCCCTGCCGGTCGAGCCGCCGGTTGCGGTGCGCGACGTCAGGCCCTGGCTGGTCTCGTTGGCGATCGTACTGGCGATCGCCGACCTCGCATGGGCACGCCGCACCCGGGTCCCCGGCGCGCGTCGCTGGGCTTGGCGTACCGCCTCCTGGTCGGTCGTCGCCATCGTGGCTTGGGCTTTGACCGTGATCGGCGTGCCGCTCCCCGTTCCGGGAGCCGGCGGTACGGCCGTCTGGATCGGTCGTGAACCTCCACCCGAGAGACTTGATGCAGGGGGTTGGTCGTGGCGTGCGGTCGAACTGTCCGCGCTGGGATCGGTCCCCACGGTTCCCGAGGCATCGAGCCCGGTCGTCTCGGCGCCCGTGGCTCAGGACTTGGCGACCGCTCTTGAACTGGCCTTGGCCACCTTCGACGAAGGTGGTGCGCGCCGGTTGATCGTCGATGGCGCCGCCGTGGCGACCATGACCGGCGCCGCCGCCGTCGATCTACTCGAGCGTGCACGTCAGCAGGGTGCGGTGATCGACGTCTTGGCGCACGATCCGCCTTCGCCCCCAATCGACGCAGCAGGCGACCCGGCCGAGGTGTTGACGCTCGCGCGTCTTTGGGTTCCACAACGCGTGCGGGCAGGTTCTCGCTTCACACTGGGCGCCACGGTGCAGGCACCCGACGGCATCCCCTGGCGCTTGCGTGCGGAACTGGTCGAGGTCGTCGACGCGGCGACGGGCGACGCCACCGATGAGGACGCGGACGCGGCGAGGCCCGAGCCCAGCGCGTCGGCGGAGGCCGAGGGGAGCGGCGACGACCGTGTCGAGATCGAACTCCGCGCCGGCGCCGCGGGTACGTACCGCTACGAGCTTTCGCTGGCGGCGGAAGGCGGCGCGGATCGTCTCGGCACGACGACGGTATCCGTGCCCGTCGGCCCGCCGCTCTCGGCCCTCCTGATCGTCCCGGACGGTGCGGAGGTCCCGAATCTCCTCGAGGCGCTCGCGGTCCAGTCCATCGACGTCCGGACGGTGACCCCGTTTCGGATGCCGTCTTCGCTGGAGGCCCTGGCCGCCTACGACGTGGTCGCGCTCGTCGACGTCCCTGCGAGCGAACTGTTCACGGCCTACCAGGAGATGCTCGAGACGTACGTGCGCGAACTCGGAGGCGGACTCGTGGTCTTCGGAGGCCCCAGGACCTTCGGTCCGGGCGGGTACTTCCGCACGCCCCTCGAGGAGCTGTCGCCGTTGTCCGCGCAGATCACCGAGGACGCGCCCGAGGTGGCGATGGCGTTCGTCCTCGATCGCTCGGGGAGCATGAACGGCGCGGTCGGGACCGCAACCCGGATGGACGTCGCCAAGGTCGCGACGCTCGAGGCGCTCACGCTCCTCGGCGAGCAGAGTCAAGCGGCGCTGATCGTGTTCGACACCGAGGCGCAAGTCCTGCTGCCCCTGCGGTCCGTCCAAGACGTCCCTGTCTTCGAAGCGGCCCTGTCCCGGGTGAACGCCGCCGGCGGGACGTCGATCCTTCCGGGGCTCGTGGCGGCACGCGACCTCATGCGGGCCAGCCAGGCCGCGACGCGGCACATCGTGGTCATGACCGACGGCTTGTCGCAGGAGGGTGACTTCGCGACGGTGCTCGGCGAGCTGCGAGACCTGGGCGTGAGCACGAGCTTCGTGGGGGTGGGCGACGCCGCCGACCGGCGACAACTGACGACGCTCGCCGACCTCGCCGGTGGTGTCCTGCACATGGCGCTCGACTTCCGGGCGCTCCCGGGCCTGCTGGCGCAGGAAGCCCTGATGCTCTCGGCCTCGCCGATCGAGGAACGTCCGACGCCCACCACCTGGACCGCGGAGGGGCGTTCCGCCGCCTTGCTCGAGGGTGTCACCACGTCACCGCCGCCCGTCCTTGCCGGATACGTGCAGACGACGGCGAAGGACGAGGCCACCGTCTTGGCCCGCGAGGTTCAGGACGACGACCCGATCCTCGCTTCGTGGCGATACGGTCTCGGCCGCGTGGTGGCCTTCGCCTCCGAGGTGGACGGTCCCTGGTCGCGCGGTTGGGGTGCGTCCCCCGGCTACGGTCGGCTCGTGAGCCAGGTGCTCCGGTGGACGGGTGAACGCTCGGTGGACGACGGTTGGACGTTGGACGTCGCCGGCGCAGACGGAGCGCTGGACGTCGTCCTCGCGTGGCCGATCGGGGCGGAGGCACCCTCGGGCCCGATCGAGCTGTGGACCGGCGATGGGCAGTGGCTCGACACCCGCACGCCCGAGGTCGGCGCGGGCCGCGAAGCGTGGGTCCGCTTCGAGATCGCGCCGACGTTCCGAGGCGACCTGGTAGTGCGCGTGCCCGACGACGGCGATGCCGGCCCGGCCACGCCCCTCGAGCGGCGGCTGGTGTGGCCCCCCGCGCCGTTTCCACCCTTGCGCAGCGATCTCGTGGCCCGCTCGCAACTGATCGAATCGTCCGGTGGCACCACGTGGCCGGCCGAAGCGCTCACGCTTCCGCGCGTCGGCCCGGTCTGGCGGTGGCGCGACGCGTCGGAAACATGGCTCGTGATCGGTCTCGCGGCTTTCCTCGTGGCGCTCGTCGCGCGCTACGGCGCGTGGGGCGCGTGGTTCGGGACCTCAGCGCGCCGACGACGGTAAGGCGAACACGAACAGCGTGGCGGGGCCCGCGACCGACGGCGGCAGTCCCGACGCCGGTAGGCTCCCGACACTGGTGTCGCGACCCGCCAACACCGCCACGAACTGGACCCCGTCCACGGCGTAGGTGATCGGCGCCGCATCGGCATGAGCCGAGAGCAGCTGACTCCACAGCACGTCGCCGCTTTCCGCGTCGAAGGCGCGGAACAGGCGGTCGGCGAACGCCGAGAACACGAGATCGCCAGCGGTGACCAGCACGCCCGAGTCGTGAGGGTAGGCCACGTCGAACGACCAGGCGACGTCGCCCGAAGCCGGTTCGATGGCGGTCAACGCACCCCATCGCTCGTAGTGGTCCTCTTGCGCGCGCGCTTCGGCGAGCAGCCAGATGGGACGGGCGCCCGGCTGCCAATCATCGGGCGTCGTGCCGGCACCTTGCTGGACGCAGGCGAGGTCGTTCGGGCGATAGAGGAGCCCGGTGCGGGGGCTGAACGCACCTGGTGCGACGTTGGCCCAGCGACTCCCGGGGCAGACCTGGATGACCTGGGTATCGCTCGTGCGGCGCATGGCGGGGTCGATGACAGGGGTCCCGTCGACGTCGTAGCCGAGATGGACGGTCGCGCCGTCGACCATCCCGTGTGCGGTCAAGAACGCACCCGTCTCGACGTCGATCAGGACCACGAAGCCCGTGGTCGTGGCCAAGACCGCCACTCGCCGAGGATCTCCGGCGACGTCGACGTCGACGACGATCGGCACCGTGTGCTGATCGTAGGACCACTCATCGCCGGGAACGACCTGGTGGTACCAACGTAGGGCGCCCGTTGCGGCGTCGAGGGCGACGAAGGAAGCCGTGTAGAGGTCTGGACTCACCGGACCGTCGCCGTCGGCGCGTCGAGGATCCAGGCGGTCCAACGGTACCGGCTGGCCGGTCCCGTAGATGACGGTCCCGCTGACCGCGTCGTACGCCCCTGCGTTCCAGCCACTGCCCCCGCCCACGCCCACGGCGCGACCCGGTGGTGTCGGCCGCCACGACGATCGAGCCGGATCATCGTCTCGGACGGGTACCAAGTCGAACTCCCATACGACGGCACCGTCGTCGAGCCGCAGGCCGACGAGTCGCCCGGGGACCGGGCTCAAGTCGGCTCCGGTAGGGCCCACCACGAGGACGTCGCCCGCCAAGACCGGGTTGGTCCGCAACGCTTCGGCGAAGTCAGGATCTCCGACGTCGGTCCGCCAGCGCACGGCGCCATCGGAGACGTCCAGGGCGACGACGACCGGCGCGCTCGGCAGCGACACGATCACGACGGCATCGTCGGGCCCGGCTGGAACCACGACGGGTCCTCCGCGTGGGGCTTGTCGAGGCAAACCACTTCGCGTCCGGTCGTCGCGGTCTTCGGCGTACGCCCACCGCGGCTCCCCGCTGACCGCGTCGAAGGTCCGGACGCCGTCGCGCGTCGAGACGAACAGCGTGTCACCCCAGACGGAGGGGGCCCCTTGGACGCGACCGGTGAAGCCGAGCTCGGCGACCCATGCGAGGCGGAGGTCCACGACGTTCTCGCGGTTCACCTGTTCGAGTGGGCTGTAGCGTTGGGCGGCCGGGTCCCGCCCGTGCTGCGGCCAGCTTTCGGGCGGTGGGTCGAGCAGAGCGAGTGCGTCGAGCTGCGCCGGCGCGAGCGTGACGACGGCGGCGCAGGCGACCGCAAGCCACCTGCGTGCCCTCATGGAGCGGCGCAGGCTCCGGCTTCGCTCGGGCTGATACCTTCGCTGGCACGGATGTCGACGACGTCGACGACCCGTGCGAGCGCGGTGCGCTGCGCCGGCGTGCGGCCCCACGTCGCGTCAGGTACGGCTTCGACGACGTACAGCTCTTGCAGGAGTTGGCCGTCCACCGCGCGGTATCGGGCCGGTGCTGTCTTGCCCAGGTCCAGGTCGACTTCCGGCCGCGTCAGGTACGCGAGGAGGGCATCTGGGTCGTGCAGCACGCCCTCGTTGGCCGCCGCGAACGCACTGAGGATCGCGGCGTACGTCGTCCACGCCGCCGGTTCCATCGGCTGTGCCGTGCGGGCAGCGAACGCGGCGTTGACGTCGACGTCGAGCGCCGGGTCCCAAGCGACGACGCGCGGAGCCGCGGCCGCGGAAGGCGCGACCTGGAGGTAACGCTGGAGGTAGGGCCGCGACTGCCCGCGGACGGTGCTCAGCCCGAGGACGGTCAGGCTGAGGTCGACCGAGGCGACCTGCCCCAGGAACGTCTCCTGCGCGTCGGCGTCCATCAGCAACACGAGCACGTCGGCCTCGGCCGAGCGGATGAGGTCGAACACGGGGAAGTAGATGAACTGACCGGGCTCGACGAGGGCCTGGTCGACGAGGTCGTGACCCTCTGCTTCGAGCGCCTCACGGAGGTCATCCAACAGAGGTTCCATGCCCGTACCCGTCTGGGCGACGGCGAACACACGGGACGGTGCGGGCGCCGGCAAGGCGCTGGCGAGCGCGTGGACCAGCATGCGGCCGCTCGGCGCCACGTGGAGCGTCGTCGGGAAGCACGACGTGTCGCGCAGAGCATCGTCCTCGACGCCGACGTTGAAGAAGACGACGCCCCGTTCGGAGGCGATCCGTGCGAGAAGGCGAGCTTCTTGCGGGTCGTAGCCTCCCACCAGGGCGTCGACGCCCTCGACCAAGATGAGTCGCATGGCAGCTCGCTCGACGGCCTCGAGCGTGTTCGCATGCGAGCGCAGCAAAAGGAACGGGGAGCCGCTGCTCGGCGCGATGGAGACGGCGTTCTCGGCCACGTTGACACCCAGGCGAGCGTCATCGCCGACGGCCGCGTTCGCCAAGGAAGCCGGTGTCCGCGCTGGGAAGATGGCCCCCACGCGCAGTGCGTCGGGATCGGCCTCCACGTCCGTGGGACGCGACAGCGGCATCTGGGGCACGCGGTACGCATCGAGGACGGCCTTCACGTCATCCCAACGACTGGCGAGGACCCTGTTCAACCGGTCGCGAAGTGCCTCGTCGTACGTCCGGACGCCGATCGTCCAGGTTCGCGACAGCTGGAGGATCGTGGCGCCGAAGTCGATCTCGGGGGTCACCGGTTCGATCGTCAGCGCTGGGCCACCCTCCAACGATCGGGCGGCCGCCGCTGGCCCGTAGACGATGCCGACGTCGACCTCGCCGGCTACGACGGCGTCGAGGATCGGTGTGTCGCCGTCGACGCCTGTGGACCGCAGGACGGCGGCGTACTCCTCGACGTTGTCTTCGATGCCGCGGTTGCGGAGCGCGATCGACGGAATGCCGGCCTGATACGTACCGATCGTCAACTCGGTCAGTTGCGGGTCGTCGAGCGACGCGATCGACAGGTCGCGGTCGGCCCGCGTGACGAACACGTAGGGCGTCTGCAGGTAGGGCACGGTCGTCAGCATCTCCGACACACCTTCGCCTACGCCGATGGCCACGTCGCACAACCCGGCGTGGAGCGTGTCGCGGATGCCCACGTCGTCGAAGTTCGTCCACACGAACGTCGCTTCGGCGCCAAGTTCGTCGGCGATGATCTCAGCGATCTCGTTGTCGTAGCCGGGTCGCTCCTGCGACGACATCGGCCAAGCACCGACGGGCGCACAGAAGGCCAGCTCGAAGTCGGCTGCGTGCGAAAGGGGCAACAGGACGGCGATCAGTGCGAGCCCGAGGATCTTGAGACCCACGTGCCGGCGTGTAGGGAACCTGGAGCGTGGCATGGATGACTCTACCGTTCCGAATCCGGCGGACCCGTGCCCGACGCGGCGCGCCGAGAACCACGCAGAGCGCGGGCCCGGAACGGATGTTCCGGGCCCGCGCTCGTGCACCGGGGTCTCGCCCCGCTACGTCGGTCGGTCGTTCAGTTGGGCAGGGCGTAGACGAAGACCGCCACACCACCGGTGGGTGGGATGAAGAGGCCCTCGACGTTGGGGTTGTAGTCCGGGATCACCGGCGCGCCGGAGAAGTTGTTCTTGCCGACCATCGTCGCCACGTACTGCTTGCCATCCACGGCGTAGGTGATGGTGCCGGCGTTCGAGCCGGTCGTGAGCACCTGGCTCCAGAGGACGTCGCCCGTGGTCGCGTCGAAGGCACGGAACGTGCGGTCCGTGAAGGCGGAGAACACGAGGTTGCCGCCGGTGACGACCGGGCCCGCGTCGTAGCCGTAATCGTAGGCGAACTCCCAGACGACTTCGCCCGTGACCGGGTCGAAGGCCGTCAGCGCACCGACGCGGTCGAACCACATCTCGGGACGGTTCGGGCCGGTCTCGAAGAAGTAGGCGCGCTCGCCGGGCTGCCAGTTGTCGGGCATGGTCTGGGCGCCGTAATCGATGCAGAGAGCGTTGTTCGGACGGTAGTACAGGCCCGTGTCCGGGCTGTAGGCGGGGGGCGCGATGTGGGCCCACCGCAAGCCGGGGCACATCGAGTAGTACTCGAAGGTCTCCTCGAAGTTCTGGTTGGCCTCACGGGCATCTTCGCTCACGATCGCTCGGCCGTTCTCGTCGTAGCCGGTGACGATCGTGAACTCGGCGCCTTCGACCGCGGTCGTGAACGCGGGGTGGTTGGCGAGCCGCTCGCCCGTGTTGGCGTCGACCACGTAGATGTAGCCCGTGGAGGAGCCCATGATCGCAACACGGCGCTCGGTGCCTTCCCAGTCGACGGTGGCGAAGATCGGCACCTGGTGCTGGTCCATGTCCCACTCGTCGCCGGGCAGGGCCTGGAGGTGCCACTGGAGTTCGCCACTATCGGCGTCGACGGCAACCCAGGAGACGGTGTAGAGGTCGTCTGTGACCTCACCGTCGGGGTCCGCGCGGCGCGGGTCGATGCGATCCCACGGCGTGGGCTGACCGGTGCCGTAGAGGACGATGTTCGACTCAGGGTCGTAGGCGCCGGCGTTCCACGCCGAGGCGCCACCGATGCCCGCTTCCCAGGACGGGGGGTTGTTCCAGGAGGCCCAGGCGGGATCGTCGGGACCGGTCGGGATGATGTTGAAGGTCCAGAGGAGCTCACCGTCTTCGGCGTCCACGGCCAAGACGCGACCGGGAGAACCACCGGAGTCAGCGCCCGTGGGCGGGGCGATGATCTTGCCGTTGGCCCAGATGGGGTTCGTCGTATACCCCTCCTGGAGCGGCTCGTTCGTCAGCTGCGTGCTCCAGAGTTCTTCGCCGGTGGCCGCGTCGAGCGCCACCATCGCGCCGTAGCGCTGGTTGACGAAGACCTTGCCGTCGTAGATCACCGGCGCGCCGCGAACGGCGGAGTCGGTGATGACGGTGCCCTCGTTGGGCGAGCTGTACTCCCAGATCGTGGCACCGGTGGTCGCATCGAGCGCGGTCACGCCCGTCTGCGTCGCGACGTACATGACGCCGTTCCACACCGACGGGGAGCCCTGGAAGCTCTGGCGGTAGCCCATGTCGCGCGCCCACGCCAACTGCAGGTCGGTCACGTTGTCGGTGTTGATCTGGTCGAGGGGGCTGTAGCGGCTCTGGACACTGTCGCGTCCGAGCTGCGGCCACTCGCCCGGGGGCGGGTTGCGCATGTCCTCGTCGGACTGCGCGAGCGTCAGCCCGACCATGGTGGTGGCAGCCACGAGTGCAAGCGCGCGGATGGGTCGATTCAAGTTCATCAAGCGGTCTCCCTTGAGGTGTTCGGTCTCGTCCATGAAGCGGTGGATCGACGGCCCTAACGGAATTCACATGTCCAAGTCAACGACTATCCGTGGCGGCCTCCTCCCTGACGATGCCGTACTCGTTCCCGAAGGAATTGCGGATGTAGGTTGCCACCGCAGCCACCTCTCGATCCGAGAGATTGGCGCCGAAGCCGGGCATGTACCCACCGCCATGGATTACGCGGCGGAGGATGAGGCGCTCGTTCTCGAGGCGGCTGTTGTCCGCCAACAGGACGACGTGGCTCGCGAGGGCCTGGTCACCGTTGACCCCGTGGCACGCCGCGCAGATCGTGTGGAAGACGCCCGCACCCTCTTCCATCAAAGCGGTGAAGAGTTCGTCGTCGGCTTCGGCGCCGTCCGCGGCGCCCGCGGCGTCCGTCGCGGCGCCGGCCGCAGTGCCGTCCGCTCCGACCACGAACCAGACGTCGTTCACGCCCTGGCCGGTCGTGGCGCCGGGTTCGGCGTCCCGGACGAAGGTGTACAGCGGCCAGCCGCCGTAGGTCACCTGCGAAGTTCCGTCGGGGCGGTCGACGGTCCCGACGAGCGACGCATCGAGGCCCTCGGCCACGGATACGTCACCGTCGGCCAGGAGGGGCGGCCAGTTCTCGGCGCAGCCGTCGACGCATGTGCTCGCGCCCTGGTCGTCGGGCGTGAACAGGTAGAGGGTGCGACCGTCGCCATCGACCACGTGGTCCCCCAGTGACGGGTCAGAGCGGAGTGCGAGGCCGACGTCGGCGCTCTGAGCGAACGCCGCGAGAGCGACGAAGGCGATGACGGAGGCGGCGAGAAGCCGCCTGGCAAGGCTGGAGCGAGACATGGTGTTCGATACCTCCTGGAGGGGATAGGAGAATGGTGGAGCGACGACCGTGATCGCCGGCCGACGTTCCGGGACGAATGGCCCTATGAACCAAGCTACGCTTGCGCGGCTTGGACGGAGTACATGCTACCGACGCTAGGGTACACACGCGAAGCTCGGGTTCACAGACCATTCATCACCCGGAGCCTGGCCCTTCGTCCATGACGCAGAGGCCATGCCCCGGCGCGATCAGCCGCCACTCCGCAACGCCCGCACCGCCACCCGCGACGCTTCCCAGAGCCGCGGGTCGTCGCCGTCGCGCGGCCGTGGGATCAGATCCGACACGCGGTAGTCGGTCACGATTCGGCCGGGTCCGGGGGTCATGACCACGATCCGGTCGGCCAGGAACGTCGCCTCGAGCGGGTTGTGCGTCACGAACACCACGGTCGAGCCGATCTCGGCCCACAGGTCGAGCAGCTCCTCGCGCATGCGTCCGGCCGTCAGTTCGTCGAGCGCCGAGAACGGTTCGTCCATGAACAGCACGTCGGGACGGATGATCAGCGCGCGCGCGACCGCGACACGCTGTCGCTGTCCGATCGAGAGCTGACGGGGGTAGTCGTCGCCTCGGCCGGGGATCCCGACGCGGTCGAGCCAGTAGGCGACCTCGCGATCGGCTTCGGCGCCCTTGGTGTCGAGGACGAAGCGCAGGTTGTCGCCCACCGATAGCCACGGGAGCAGGCGCGCCTCCTGGAAGACGTAACCGAGCTTGGCGGGCGCTCCGTCGCTCCGCGTCAGCCGGACGGTGCCGGCGTCGGCGTCGTCGAGCCCGCTGAGGATGTTCAGGAGCGTGGTCTTGCCGCAGCCGGAGGGACCGAGCAGGCACACGAACTCGCCGTCCGGGACGTCGAGCGAGATGTCGGCGAGTGCGATCCGTTCGCCCCCGCCTTCGAGGGGGTACGCCTTGGTGATCGTCCGCGCGGCGACGTGCGCCATCAGCCGACCGACCCGACCTTGATGGGTGCGCGCCAACGGAACGCGCGACGCTGGAGCCAGCCCATGACCACGAGGTCGATGAACGCGAGGAGCGCCATCATGGTGATGCCGTACGCGAGGATGCCGCGCATGTTGAAGAACTGGAAGTAGAAGGAGATCTGGTACCCGACGCCGCTCGTCCGTCCAAGGAGTTCGCCCAGCACGACCATCTTCCAGGACAGGGCCAACGCGCCGCGCGCGGTGCCGACGACGAACGGCATGAGTTGAGGCAAGATCACGCGGCTCCAGAGCTGGAGCCGAGAGCGCCGGAACGCCCGCGCCATCTCGATGAGCCCGCCGTCGAGCGCGCGTGTGCCCTCGCGGATCGTCACCACGATGGTGGGGAGGACCGTGACCACCAACGCCACGATGAGGGCGCGGTCGTTGAGACCGGAGAGAAGATAGGCGACCACGAACAGCAGGATGCGCGGGATCGTCAGCGTGACGATGAGCCACCCCTGGAGCAGGTCGTCGGCGCGCTTCGAACGACCCATCAGCGCCCCGAGGCCGACGCCGGCCACGAGGGCGATCGTGAAGGCGATCAGCACCCGCCGCGTCGTGATGCCGACGTGAAAGGCGAGCCGGCCGTTCTCGATCTCTCGACCGATGAACGAGAACACCTCGACGGGACCGGGCAGGATCTCGCCCATCGTCCGCGAGCCCACGACCCACAGGAGCAAGAGCGAGCCGTACGACACGAACCGGAGGGCGGTCGAGAGACCGCCCTCACGGCGGGCTTGCAGGAGGCGGCGGTCGGCGCGGTCCGCGACGGCTGCCTTGGAATCGCCCGGCCGGGCGCCTTGCGCCGGCCGGGCGTCGGAGGTTTCGTTCACCTCGTGGAGTATGGCACGCTCAGCGTGGAACGAATTCTGTGGAATACGCGTCCGTGGGCACGGACTCGACGCCCACGACGTCCGCGCCGGCGATTTCGACGAGACGTTCGACCATGGACGCCAGACCCTCGATCTGCGCGTCCGTCCAGGTCGTGACGGTGCCGAGGCGCCAGCGGTCGATCACGGCGGGGAACTGGCTCTGGTCAGGAAGCGAGTAGAGCTCCTCGTCGAGGATGGACTGCCAGAAGGGGTCGTCGTTCGGCAGCGCCTTCATCGTCTCGACGGTCTCGATCAATGCGGAGATGAACCTGGTCTTGAGGTCGTCGTCCAGGTCGTCTCGCGCCACCACGACGAGGTTGGGCAGGTCGGTGGGCAGGTCGAGCATGCCGAGCATGTCGGCCACGGTCATCAGCTCACGCGCCGTACCCGCGGCCTCCATCCGGGCCACCCAGTGCCAGAGCGGCAGTGCGGCATCTGCTTCGCCGCTGCCGACCAGCTGCGACATGAGGGGCGGTGAGGCGGCGACCACTTCGGAGGCGTCCTGCACGTCGAAACCGTACTCCGAGATCGTCAGCGCCCGGAGGATGATCAGGCTCTTGTCGTCGAGGCTGCTGGCCGCGATCGTCGCGCCCTGCAGGTCCTGCGGTCCCGTGATGTCGCTGTCGGCTCCGACGACCAAGCCGCCGATCGCGGTCGCGTAGGGGAAGATCGCGGTGGCTTCGACGCCGTTGGAGCGGAGCAGGACCGGCCCGAGGAAGTCGTCCACCACGACGTCGGCTTCGCCACCGCGCAACGCGATCTCGACCGCGGCCTTGCTGGCGTAGGTGGTGCCGACGACGTCGATGCCGTTGAGGACGTCGATGCCGAACGTATCCATGCCGTGGACGATCCACGAGAAGGTGCCGACGGCCTGCATGGCGGCTTCGACACGCGGTAGGTTCTGGGCGTGACCGAACGTCAGGATCGCGGCGAGCGCGAGCGCGAGGGTGACACGGTGCTTGTTCATCGGTGAACTCCTTCGGGAGGCGGGTCGACGGCCTCGAGGTTGGTCGTTCGCTAACCTAGCACTAACATCCTGGCAAGGGACGTTCGTACTCGGAGGTTCCGGAGTACAACGGGCGCGGCCCTCGACACCCCGGCTACCGGGACCGTGACCTGGGTCGTCGGGCGATCTCGGATGGCGTGGTAGCCTTCTCCGTCCAGCCGCCGGGCCACCCGAGGGTCCGGCGTTCCTCGCGTGCCGCAAGAACGCCGCGCGCGTTCCGTCCGACCAGGAGGTACGGTGGCCAAGGCACGAACCACCCCGAACACCGAAGAGAAGGCGACGGCCGGCGGCGGTCCGGCGAAGGAGCCCACGAAAGCGAAGGCCAAGAAGCCCTCGGCTGCTCGGGAGGCTGCTTCGGCGGCGAGTGGCGAGGTCGAGAAGGCGGCTGCGGCTCCGGCTGATGCGGCGCCCAAGACCGCGGCGGCGCCGAAGACCGCGGCGGCGCCCAAGACCGCGGCGGCGCCGAAGACCGCGGCCACGAAGGCAGCGTCGGGTGCCAAGTCGAAGCCCGCTGCCAAGTCCAAGGCCGGCAAGTCGTCCTCCAAGTCGTCCGGCAAGGCTTCCAAGGACGGTCCCGCCGCCCCGGTCCCCGACATGCCCACGACCGGTTGGTTGGCCTCGGCCCCGATCGTCGCGGTCATCCAGGCGGGCAAGAAGACCGGCTCGCTCGACACCGTCGAGCTGACCGGCGCCTACAACCAGGCCGTGGCCATGGGTTCCGCGGACCCCGACACCGCCGCGTTCGAGGACCTGATGGAGCTCGCCCAGCAGCAGGGCGTCACCATCTCCGACCTGGCCGACGACGAGGCCATCGACGAGGAAGAGATCGGCGGCTTCGACGACGAGGACATCGCCGAAGAAGACGAGATGTCCGACGAGGAGCGCAGCGACCTCGACCGCGAGGAGATGGAAGCGCGCGCCGAGGCGATGGCGGACGCCCGCGTCAAGACGAACGACCCGGTGCGGCAGTACCTGCAGGAGATCGGCCGCGTCAAGCTCCTCACGCTCGAGGAGGAGATCTCGCTCGCGCGCCGTATCGAGGAGGGCGAGGCCGCCCGCAAGACGCTCGACGAGATGTCCGAGGACGCCGAGGTCCGCGAGCGGCGGCGGCAGAAGCGCGTCGTCGAGGACGGCGACCTGGCCCGCCAGCACCTCATCGAGGCCAACCTGCGCCTGGTGGTGTCGATCGCCAAGAAATACAACGGCCGCGGCATGAGCTTCCTCGACCTGATCCAAGAGGGCAACCAGGGCCTCATCCGGGCGGTGGAGAAGTTCGAGTACCGGCGCCGGTACAAGTTCAGCACCTACGCCACCTGGTGGATCCGGCAGGCGATCAACCGCGCCATCGCCGACCAGTCGCGCACGATCCGCATCCCGGTGCACATGGTCGAGACGATCAACAAGCTGACGCGTGCGAGCCGCCGACTCCAGCAGGAGCTGTCGCGCGAACCCACCTTCGCCGAGATCGCCGACGCGATGGGCCCGGACTGGAACGCCGAGAAGGTCGAGGAGGCGTTCAAGCTCACGCGTGAGCCGTTCAGCCTCGAGACGCCGATCGGCGACGAAGAGGACAGCTTCTACGGCGACTTCATCCCCGACGAGAACATCGAATCCCCCGTCGAGCAGGCCAGCAAGATCATCCTCAGCGAGGAGCTCGACGAGGCGCTCGACAAGCTCAGCGAGCGCGAGGCGATGGTGCTCAAGCTGCGCAAGGGGCTGGTCGACGGCCGCGAGCACACCCTCGAGGAGGTCGGCAGCCACTTCGGGGTCACCCGTGAGCGCATCCGCCAGATCGAGAACAAGGCGCTGCGCAAGCTCAAGTACCACGAGAGCCGGACCCGCAAGCTGCGCGACTTCCTGGACTGACGACGCTGTTGACGTACGGTGCCGAGCGCCGCGCCCCCGCCAGGGGCGCGGCGCTCCGACGTAGCATGCGCCATGACCCGACCCGTGCGCGCTCGTGCCCTACGTCGCCACCGTTTCCTACGCGTCGTGATCGTGGTCGTGGTCGTCGCCGCGGTCGCCTTCGCCGTCGGCACGGCGCTGGGTGAACCGCGGTCCGAGCGGCCGTACTACGGGGGGTTCCTGGCCGACCGCGTGCACGTTCACGCCCACCAGGGCGGCGACCACCTGCGCCCGGGCAACACGCTCCTGGCCTTCGCCTTTGCTGTCGAGCTCGGGGCCGACGTGCTCGAGCTCGACACCCACTTGACCGCCGACGGGGTCGTCGTCGTGATCCACGACGACACGGTCGACCGGACCACCGATGGCACCGGACCCGTCGCCTCGTACACGTTCGACGAGCTTCGAGCCCTCGACGCGGGGTTCCGCTGGCGGCCGCCGGGCGGGGCCGAGGACGTCCACCCCTTCCGCGGCACCGGGCTCACCGTCCCGAGCCTCACGGAGGTGCTCACGGCGTTCCCCGGCGTCGGTGTGAACCTGGATATGAAGGCCGAGGTCCCCGGCGTCGCCGAGGCGACGTGCGCGACGATCCGCGAGGCGGGGCGTGAGGCGTCGGTGATGGTCGCATCGTTCGTCGACGCCAACCTGCGCCGCTTCCGCGAGGTCTGCCCCGAGGTCGCGACGTCGGCGGGCCCCGACGAGGTGACGTCGTTCTACGTCTTCAACCTGCTCGGCCTGGGCCGGTGGACGCGCCCGAGCGCCGACGCGTTCCAGGTGCCCGTGCGGCAGGGGTCCATCGAGGTGGTCACCCCGCGGATGGTGCGCGGTTTGCGCGAGCGGGGCGTCCGCCTCGACGTCTGGACGGTGAACGAGGAGGCCGAGATGCGCCGCCTGTTCGACCTCGGCGTCGACGGGATCATCACCGACCGGCCCGACCTGGCGTTGGCGCTCTTGGGACGTTGAGACGGTCGGGGCGCGCCGTCAGGCCGCCGCCGCGACCCCCTCGGCCGCGCGCTCGCGACGGCGTTTGGTCCAGTTGATCGCCAGCACGACGAGCATGATCGCGAAGCCGACGACCTCGACCGCGAAGTCGGGGAAGAAGATGAGCACCAACCCCGCCGCGACGAGCAGCCGCGAGTACCAGTACATGGTCGTGAACATGAAGCCCTCGAGGGCCGCCGCGAACGCGAACAGCGCCACCATCGCCGTGAGCACCGTCCAAGCCACGTACAGCGGTGCGCCGCCGACGATGATCTCGGGGTTGTAGACCATGAACAGCGGGATCAGGTAGAGGCCCTTGGCGAACTTCCAGGCCTGGAAGGCCGTCTTCATCGGGTCGCCGTTGGCGATGCCCGCACCCGCGAACGCCGCCAAGGCGACGGGGGGCGTCACGTTCGAGTCCTGCGAGTACCAGAAGATGACCAGGTGGGCGATCAGGATCGGGATACCGAACTCGGACTGGAGCAGCGGCGCGGCCAGCACGGCCAGGACGATGTAGCTGGCCGTCACGGGGAGTCCCAGGCCGAGCACCAGGCTGGCCAGGATCAGGAGCAAGAGGGCCAGCAGCAAGCTACCGCCCGAGAACGCGAGCATGAGCGCCGAGAACTTGAGCCCCAGGCCGGTGAGCGTGATCACGCCCACGACGACGCCGGCGATCGCGCACGCGATGCTGACCGGAACGGCGTTGCGGGCACCCGACACGAAGGCTGCCACGAGCCGGTGGAAGACGCTCACGACGGTGCCCACGGCGCCGTGTCCGGCGCCCTCGTCGGTGCGGAGCACGAACCGGCGGATGCCCCATCGCAGCACCGACACCGCCAGGATCGCCGTGATCGCGATGAAACCGACCCGGTTCGGCGAGACGCTCTGCAACAGGAACCAGATCAGGATCCCGAGCGGCACCAGGAAGTACCAGCCGTCGCGGAACACGTCGCGCAGGTTGGGCAGGTCGGCGCGCGCGATCCCCTTCATCCCGCGCTTGGCGGCGATGATGTCGACGAACAGGTAGACGGTGGCGAAGTACAAGAACGCCGGCAGGATCGACAGCCGCACGATCTCCGCGTAGGGCAGCCCGGTGTACTCGGCCATGAGGAAGGCGCCCGCGCCCATGATGGGCGGCATGATCTGGCCGCCCGTCGACGCCGCGGCCTCGACGCCGCCCGCCTCCTCACGGGTGTAGCCGAGCTTCTTCATGAGCGGGATCGTGAACGCGCCCGAGGTCACGACGTTGGCGATGGCGCTGCCCGAGATCGAACCCATGAAGCCGGAGGCGACGACGGCGGCCTTCGCCGGCCCGCCGCGTTGGCGGCCCGCGGCCGCGTACGCCAGGTCGATGAAGAAGCGCCCCGCGCCGGTCGTCTCCAGGAACGCGCCGAACAGGATGAAGGTGAAGACCACCGTCGCCGCGACGCCGAGTGGCAGCCCGTAGATCCCCTCTTGGCCGAGGTAGAGCTGCCCGACGATCCGGTCGAGGTTGTAGCCGCGATGCGCGAGGATGCCCGGGAGCCACTCGCCCAACCAGGGGAGCGCGCCACGGGGACCCGCCATCGCGTAGAGCAGGAAGACGGCGGCGACGACGGTGATCGTCACGCCGATCACGCGCCTGGCGGCCTCGAGCAGCACGAGCACCATGATCACGCCGGCGACGATGTCGGGCGGCTGGAAGAAGCCGGAGCGTCCGATGATGGCATCGAGGTTCCACAGCAGGTAACCACTGGCGTAGAACGTGCCCGCCAGGAAGACGCCGTCCACGAGCCAGCCCAGCGGACCGCGCTTGCGGCCACCGATGGGGAAGGCCAGGAACGCGATCAGCATCACCACCAACAAGTGGAAACCGCGCTGATAGAAGAGGTTCAGGGGGCGGAAGCCGGCGGTGTACAGCTGGAACGCTCCCAAGGCGATCGCGAGCAGCGTGATCACGACGAACACCCAGCCCGCCACCGGGAAGCGCGGCCGCTCCTCGGCGGCGATCGTCACGTTCGCGTGGCCGTCGCTCACGGTTCGATCACCTCGATGCGGGCGTGGACGCCCGGGTGGGTCTCGGAGAGCTCGAACGACCGCCCTGCGTGGACGAGCGTGCTGGGCGCGCGTTCGGTGCCGATGATGAAGCGGTGGACGTTGCCCGCGATGGGGACGTCGAGGTCGGCGAGCCAGTAGCCGCCATCGCCGTCGTCCCGCATCGTGCCGCGACCCGGCGTGTGGCCGAGCCCCGCGATGTCCAGATAGGGCGTGAACTGGTCCGTGAGCCGCATCGTACCGTCTCGCCAGGCGAACACGTCGCGGACCCGGACCTGCGCCACCGAGTGCGTCCAGACGTACTCCCAGGTGGGGTCGGTCTTGAGCGACACGCGCACCAGTTCCTCACCCGCCTCCGTGACGACCACGAGCTGCGGTCCCGGTCGCCACAGCACGTCGTAGGCCATCGGCAACGAGCCGACCATCGCCACGAACAGGAGGACGATGGCGACCACGAGCAGAGGCAGGCGCGGACGCCTGCCTCCGAGGCCGGCCGCGGAGGGGCCGACGGGCTCACGGGTCAGGGCTCAGTCGACCTTCAGCGCGTCCGGCACGGTGAGGCCCGACTCCTCGAGGTAGCGGACCGCGCCCGGGTGCAACGGCACCGGTGACGCCAGGGCAGCCTCGGGGACGGTCTCGTTGGCCGACGGATGGATGGCGCGCACCACGTCGATGTGCTCGAACAGGTTCTTCGTGAACTGGTACGCCAGCTCTTCGTCCATCTCGCTCGAGACGACGATCAGGTTGGGCGTGCCGATCGACGGGGTCCGCTCGATGCCGCGGTAGGCGCCTTCGGGGAACACGTAGCGGATGAGGGTGGGCGAGGCGGCGTTGATGGCCGCGAACTCCTCGTCGGTCACGGGCACGAGCTTGATCTGGCGCGTCTCGGCCAGCGAGAGCACGGCGCCCGTCGGGACGCCGCCCGACCAGAAGCCGGCGTCGATCGTGCCGTCGCGCAACGCGTCGGCGGTCTCGTTGGCCGAAAGGCGCTCCACCTGGAAGTCGTCGTACGTGATGCCGACGGCCTCGAGGATCGTCTGGGCCGACACCTCGGTGCCGGAGCCCGGGGCGCCCACGGAGACGCGTTTGCCCACCAGGTCCTGCAGGCTCTCGATGCCGGAGCCCTCGACCGTCAGGATGTGCACGGCGTTCGTGTACGCGACCGTGATGACGCGCAGGTTGTCGAGCTGCGGCAGGTTGCCGCCCGCACCGAAGTTGCCCGTTCCTTCGTAGGCAGCCAGGACGGTGTCGGCGAGCGCGAGCGCGATGTCGGAGTCGCCGCGCGAGATGAACGCGACGTTGTCGACCGAGGCGTTGGTGGCCTCGACGGTCGCGGTGTAGCCGTCGATGAACTGGTCGATCACCTGGGCGTAGCCGCCGCCCACGGGGTAGTAGACGCCGCCGGTGCCCCCGGTGGCGATCGAGAGCGAGGTCTGGGCGGACGCCAGACCCAGAGTGAGGAGCGCGAGGAGCGCCATCGTCATGCGGTTGCGCATGGTCGTACCTCCATGGTTGGTGTGTCGTTCGACACGGTAGCACGGGGCCCGCGCACCGTCTTTGGAGCCTGGCACCGCATGAAGGAGCCATGAAGCGACGGTGCAGGTCGCGCCGCGCGTCGTCTCCACCCACCCGGGTCGGCGCCGCCCGCGACGCGGGCGGCGCCCGGGAGCCGTTCCGGACGCGCGGTACAGTCCGGCATGGATCTGCAGGGACTCGTCGTGCTCGACCTCTCGCGTGTGCTCGCGGGTCCGTACGCCACGCAGACCCTCGCCGACCTCGGCGCGACGGTGTGGAAGGTGGAGCCGCCCCGCGGCGACGACACGCGGGGCTGGGGCCCCCCCTTCGCGGCGCCCCGCGAGGGTCTGGCGGCCACCGCGGTCGAACCGCGCAGCGCCTACTTCCTGAGCGTCAACCGCCACAAGCTGAGCGTGGCGATCGATCTCAAGGCGGCCGGTGGCCCCGATCTGGTGCGCCGCCTCGCCGCGCGCGCCGACGTGGTCATCGACAACCACAAGGTGGGCGACCTGGCGCGGTACGGGCTCGACGCGGCCACGCTCCGGCAGGCGAACCCGCGGCTGGTGACGTGTTCGATCACCGGCTTCGGCGCCGACGGACCGCGCGCCACCGAACCCGGCTACGACGCGGCCATCCAGGCGCTCTCGGGCGTCATGGCGCTCACCGGCACCGCAGACGGTCCGCCCGTCAAGGTGGGGGTGGCGTGGATCGACGTCCTCACCGGCCTCCACGCCGCCGTCGGCGTGCTGGCGGCGCTGCGCGCGCGCGACGCCACCGGGGTCGGTCGCCATCTCGACGTGGCGCTCTTCGACGTCGCGCTGGCCAGCCTGGTCAACCAAGCGCAGGGCGCCCTCCTCACCGGCACGGCCCCGGCACGCCTCGGCAGCGGCCATCCGAGCATCGTGCCCTACCAGGCGTTCGAAGCCGCCGACGGGCCCGTGATGGTGGCCTGTGGCAACGACGCCCAGTTCGCACGTCTCGCTGAGGTCGCGGGGGCACCCGGGTGGGCGCGCGATCCCCGTTACGCCACCAACGCCGCGCGTGTGGTCCATCGCGACTCGCTGGTGCGCGAACTGGCGGCGCGCCTGGTCACGGCGCCGCGCGCGGCGTGGGTCGAGCGGCTGGTGGCCGCCGGCGTGCCGGCGACGCCCGTGTTGACCCTGCCCGAGGCGCTGGCCGATCCCCAGGTGGCCGCCCGAGGTCTGGTGCGCACGGTGGAAGACCCGATCGCGGGCCCGCTCCCCATGCTGGCCAGCCCGTTCGGTGCGGCCGCCCGCCCGCCCGGGCCCGCACCGCGCCTCGGTGGCGACACCGCCGCCGTGCTGGGCGAGGCGCTGGGGCTCGACGAGCGCGCGCTCGCCGCCCTCGTCGCCGACGGCGTGGTCGTGATGGCGCCCGACGCGGGGACGTCCGAGGTCGGTACGCCGGTCGAGGCGGAGCCGTGAGGGCACTCGAGCTCGTGCTCCTCGTGGCGTTGGCGGTCCGGCTGGGCGCCATCCTGGGGCGCGGACCGCGCGGCGCGGCCTGGCGCAGCCTGGGCGCGGTCGCCGTCGGAGGGGCGTTCGTCGCGCACCTGGCGCTCGAAGGCCCGCGCTGGACGATGCTGCCCGCCTACGCGGCGGCGATCGTGTTCGTCGTGCTGATGGTCAACGAGCGACCGCATCCCGAGACGCCGAAGCTGCGGCTGGGACGCAACCGGCGTAGGCGCGACCCGCTTCCGTGGGGCCGGTTCGTGCTGGGCGCGGTCGTCGTGTCGCTCGGCGTGGCGGCGTCGTGGGCCCTGCCGGTGCCGCGTCTGCCGGCGCCCACGGGTCCCTGGGCCGTGGGCGGCACGTCCGTGGTGCTCGACCTGGTGGACGACGAAGGCGCGCCGGTGGGGGCCGGCGGGCGCACGATGGTCCGCCTGTGGTACCCGGTCGACCCCGACCTCGAGCTACCGAACGATGCCCCCTGGCTCGAACGCGACGACGTCATGCCGGCTGCGATGGCGCTCTCGGGCGGGTTGCCAGCCTGGACCTTCGATCACCTGCGCTTCGTCCGCACGCACACGGCGTGGGGCGCGCCCTTGGCCGAACCTCCGGATGGGAGCGGGTGGCCGCTCGTCGCCTTCGAGCACGGCTTCGGCGGCTTCCGCAGCCAGAACACCTTCTTGGCCGAGGAGTTGGCGAGCCACGGGCGGGTGGTGATGGCGGTGGAGCACCCGGGCGGGGCGATCCTGACCGTGCTCCCCGATGGCACCGAGCGACCCTACGTGCCGCTTCCGCCCCGGTACGACTCGGGCTACGGGGAGGCGGTCGTCGACCTGGCGCAGCGGTGGACGGACGAGACGTTGGCGGCCCTGGACGCGTTGGCCGACGGGTCGTTCGAGACCGACGGGGCGGGGTTCACCGGTGCGCTGGATCTCGGCCGGGTGGTGAGCGTGGGCCACTCGACGGGCGGCCCGGTCGCGGTCGAGGTCTGCCACGCCCTGGAAGGCTGTCCGCTGGCGATCGCGCTCGACGGCTGGTGGCACCCGTTGCCGACCGAACGCGCGCGGCAAGGTCTGGAACGACCTTTGGTCTCGATCGCCTCCGACCCGGCCGTCGGGTACTTCGCACCGTCGAACCGGTCGCGTTTCGAGTCCCTGGTCGACGGCGCGTCGGTGCCGGTGCTCGACCTGGTGCTCCGCGGCGCCGGGCACCACGATCTCAACGACACCAACCTGCTGAGCCCGATCGCCGACCGGTTCGGTCACAGCACCGGGCCGATCCCCGCGCGCCGCGCCCACGCGATCGTCCGGCGCGTGGTCTTGGCGGCGCTCGAGGGCGACGTCCTCGCGGCGGCCGAGGCCGTCACCGACCGCTGGCTGGTGCCGGGCCCGACCGCGTTCGACGCGCCCTGAGCGTCAGGCGACCCGGTCGCCGGGCGCGATGACGTCGGGCCCACCGGGCGCATCGCGGCGCGCCCAGCGCCGGACCCCGGCGACGACGAGACCGAGCACCGCCAGCACCGCGACCAGGACCACCGACAGCGCCGCCGCCCGGTTCGTGTCGCCGCCCTGTTCGAGTCCGAACACGAGCCAACCGAGCGTCTCAGAGCGCGACCCCGCCAGCAGCGCCGATAGCGAGATCTCCGAGAACGCGTTGAGGAAGACCAGCAGCGCCGCCACCAGCACCGTGGGCGCCATCACGGGCAACAGCACGTAGCGCAGCGCCAGGAGCGTGCCCGCCCCGTCGATGCGGGCGGCCTCCTCGAGGCCCGGGTCGAGCTGTCGCCACGCGGCGCCGATCGGTTGCAGCGCGAACGCCAGGTAGTGGCCCACGTACGCCAGCCCCAACAGCCAGACCGTCCCGTAGAGCCTCAGCCCGGGGATCGGCGAAGGCAACCACGAGAGCACGAGTGCCAGGGCGAACACGATGCCCGGCAGTGCGTAGGGGAGGTCGACGAGCAGCTGCAGCGGCCAGCCGCGGTCGCGCAGGCGCAGCAGCGCGTAGCCCAGCCCGAGCGCCACGACGGCCGCCACGGCCGCCGCCCCGCCCGCCAACAGCAGGCTGTGGGTGAGCGCGCGAGGGAAGGCTTCGAGCTGCGTGAGCACGAAGGCGTAGTGCCGGCCGTCGAGGTTCTCCAACGTGGGCGCCACCCCCACAGCACGGACGAGGCTGGTGAGCAGCATGGCGCCGAAGGGTCCGATCGTCATCGCGCCGCCGACCACGGTCCAGACGAGTACCGCGACCGGCCACCGCCAGCGCCCCAGACCGTAGCGATGCGGTGCCTCGAGCTGGCTGTCGAGCGCAGGGGCGCGCCGGTTCAGCCGCTGTTGGGCCCACAGCGCCATCAGCGCCGGCACGGCCATGACGAGCGACAAGGCGGCGGCTTGCGCGAAACCGTCGGACGCGAAGCTCGTGACGCGCTGGTACACGAGCGTGGTCAACATCAGGAACCGCGCAGGGATGCCGAGCAGGGCCGGGATGCCGAAGTTGCCGAGCGCGGCCAGGAAGGCCAACATCGCGGCCGCGGCCAGGTACGGCCGCAAGAGCGGCGCCAGGATGTGCAGGCCGATCGTCGTCAGGCCCGCGCCGTCGAGGCGTGCCGCCTCCTCGAGACTCTTGGGCACCCGGCTGAGGCCCGCGCCGAGCGTCAGGTACGTGACCGGCAACGCGAACACCGTGAGGAGCAGCACGATGCCCGCCTCGCCATAGAGCGTCCAGGGCGGCGCCGTGAGGTCGAAGGTCGAGCGCACCAGCCGGGTGAGTAGGCCGGCGGGGCCGGCCCAGCCGAGCCAGGCGATGGCCAGGATCTGGGGTGGGACGATGAGCGGCACCAGCAGGAGCAGCCGGAGCGCCCGCCGACCGGGTACGGCGAGCCGCTCGAGCACGAACACGAGCGTCGCGCCCCCGAGGGTGGCGAGCAGCGACACCCACGCCGACACGCGCAGCGAGTGCACGATCGCTCGGCGTGCCTGCGGGTTCTCGAGCAGCCAAGCCAGCGCGGTCGGTTCGAGCGCGCGGCCGACCAACCGTACGAGGGGTAGCGCACTCGTGAACGCGAGCAGCACGAGCAGCCCCGCCAGCGCGAGGCCGGCGGGGCTGAAGAGACTCGAGAGCGCGCGACGAGCGGCGGAGTTCACTCGCCGAACAGGGTGGCGAAACGCTCCTTGTCGGCGTCGCGGTCGGCGGCGAGGTCGGCGGGGGCGGCTCGCAAGAGGGTCAGGTCGGCCAGCGCCGGGAAACCTTCGGGCGGGGCGACGTCGGGTCGTAGCGGCATGTAGCCCATGCCGACCGCGACGCGCTGGCCCTCCACCGACAACAGGAAGTCGACGAAGGCGCGCGCCGCTTCGAGGTTCGGGGTGCCCTTGACGATGCCCACCGGCTCGGTGATCACCGGGACGCCTTCGCTCGGGTAGACCACCGCGACCGGGGAACCCTCGAGCGCGGCGCGGATCGGCAGGAAGTCGACCACCATGCCGTAGGGACGCTCGCCGTTGGCCACGGTGCGCAGGACGGCGCCGTTGCCCTGGGTCAAGAACACGTCGCTCCGCGCCAGCGTCTCGTACCACGGCCAGCCCAGACGCGGGTCGCGGGTGAGCACGCCAAGGTTGTAGGCGGCCGCGCCGGAGTACGACGGGCTGGGCATGACGACCTGCCCGTCGGGCAGGGCGGCGAGCTCGGCCCAGCTCGTGATCGGCGTCGTGACCTGGTCGGTGTTGTAGGCGATGACGGTCGCCAGGATCTTGGTGCCGTAGTAGAAGCCGTCAGGATCGGCGTACTCGGGCGCGATCGCGGCCGCCGAGATCGACCGGTAGGGCTCGAGCAGGTCGCGCGCCTTGAGGAGCTCGAACGTCGGCGCGTCGGCGACGAGGAGGACGTCGGCCTGCGGAGCGCCGGCCTCGGCCTCGAGCAGGAAACGAGCGATCACCTGTTCGGTGCCGGAACGGAAGACCTCGACGCGCACGCCGGGGTGCGCGGCCTCGAAGGCCGCCCGCGTGATCGCCGCGTCCGCGTCGGGTTGGGACGTGTAGAGCCGCAGGGTGCCGCTCGGTTGGGCGAGCGCCGGTGAGAACGCGAGGACGAGAAGAAGCAGCGTGAGGGTGCGTCGCATGGGGTGGCCTCCGTGGGGTGCCCGGATCGGGCCGGGCGTCGTGGCGTGGCGCCGAGATGCTCCAGGATAGCGGTCCGGACCGGGACCCGGGGCGGGTGCGAGGTTACGGTCTCGCCGTCATCGCCGCGTCACGCGTCGGCCGCTCGCGCGGCGCCAGGAAGCGGCACCGGTCCCGCCCCGGCGGCGGCGCGGCTCGGGTAGGCGGTCGCATGCAGGCCGGTGGCGGCGTGGAAGGCGGCGGCGGTCGCATCGATGAACGATCGCACGCGCTCGGCGCGAACGAGGGCGACCGCGCACCCGCCGAAGCCGCCGCCCGTCATGCGTGCGCCGAGGCAGCCGGGCGCCGCGAGCGCCGCCACCTGCATCGCGTCCAGCGCCGGTGAGGAGACCTCGTAGTCGTCGCGCAGGCTGGCGTGGCTGGCGTCGAGCAGCGCCCCGAGTCGCGCCACGTCGCCGGCGGCCAGCGCGTCGGCGGCCTCGAGCGTGCGGGCGTTCTCGCTCACCACGTGGCGCGCTCGGCGGTGATCGAGCGGATCGAGCCGCGGTGCGGCGGCCTCGAGCGCTGCGAGGTCGACGTCGCGGAGGGCGGGCACCCCGAGGGTGGCGGCGACCCGTTCACAGGCTGCGCGGCGGTCGTCGTACGCGCTGCCCACGAGGGAGCGCCGGGTGGACGTGTCCAGCACCACCACGGCGACCTCCGGTGGGAGCGGCACCGCACGGCGGCCGAGGTCGCGGCAGTCGATGAGCAAGGCGTGGCCAGGCACGCCGGCGGCCCCGATCAGCTGGTCCATGATGCCGCTCTGCACGCCCACCCAGAGGTTCTCCACGCGTTGCATCGCGCGCGCGATCGCCTCGGGATCCCAAGGGGGCGTCCACGCCTCGCCGGCTGCGGCGGCGAACGCGGCCGCGACGACGAGCTCCACCGCCGCCGAGGACGACAGGCCGGCGCCGCGCGGCACGTCCGACGCCAGCGCGCCGTCGAAGCCTCGCAGCACGTGACCGTCGGCTTGGAGCGCCCAGGCGACCCCGCGCGGGTACTCGAGCCAGCCGCCGTCCGGATCGCGCGGGTCACCCCGCGCGTCGCGCCCACGGGCGGCCTGCACGTCGAACACGCCGTGTTGACCGAGGTCGGTGGCCGCCAGGCGGACGACGCCGTCGTCGCGCGGCGTGAGCGCGATCCAGGCGGCGCGCTCGAGCGCCAGCGGGAGCACGAAGCCGTCGTTGTAGTCGGTGTGTTCGCCGATCAGGTTCACACGGCCGGGTGCGCGCACGAGGTGCGTGGCAGGGCTGCCGTAGGTCCGTTCGAACGCTTCGAGCGCACGCGACCTCGGGTCGTCCGGACCGGTCATCGCGTCGCCGCCTTGTAGTGGACGTCGGGCAGGGCGCGGAGGCGGTCGGCCGCCCCCTCGGGCGTCAGGTCGCGCTGCGGCTCGGCGAGCATCTCGAACCCCACCATGAACTTGCGCACGGTGGCCGACCGGAGCAGCGGCGGGTAGACGTGCCCGTGGACCTGCCAGGCCGCGGTGTCGACGCTCGTCCCGTCCGCGTCGCGGCCGCCGCCCGACGCGAACGGGGCGCCGTGCCAGCCGAAGGAGTAGGCGAACGACGTGGCGAAGAGGTTGTCGAGGCGGGTGAACGCGCGCTTGGCGAGGTCGGCCAGCGCGTCGCGCTCCGGTCCCGTCAGGTCGGGCAGCCGAGCCACGTGACGGGCGTGGGGCACGATCAGGAGCTCGAACGGCCAGGTGGCCCAGTACGGCACGACGGCCAACCAGTGTTCGTTGGCGACGACCACGCGCTCGTCACGCTCCAGCTCGGCGCGGGCGTAGTCGAGCAGCAACGGTCGCCCGTGCTCGGCGCGGTAGCGGCGTTGGGACGCGTCCTCGCGCGCGATCTCGGTGGGGAGCGCGTCGAGCGCCCACACCTGCCCATGGGGGTGCGGGTTCGAGGCGCCCATGAGGCTCCCCTTGTTCTCGAACACCTGCACCCAGCGGTAGCGCGCGCCGAGGTCGGCGGTCTGCTCGGCCCACACGTCGACCACGCGCCGCACGTCGTCGTCGGGCAGCTCGGCGAAGGTGAGGTCGTGGCGCGGCGAGAAGCAGATCACGCGGCACTCGCCCGGCACGGCGGAGAGCGTGAACAGCGGGTCGGGGTCCGGCGGGGCCGGCGGCACGTCGGGCAGCAGCGCGGCGAAGTCGTTGGTGAACACGAACGTCGTCTCGTACGGGGGGTTGACGTGTCCGCCGGCGCGCGTGTTGCCGGGACAGAGGTAACACGTCGGGTCGTAGGTCGGCTTGGCCTCGGCGGCCGGCGTCTCGGTCTGGCCCTGCCACGGTCGCTTGGTGCGGTGAGGCGAGACGAGCACCCACTGGTCTCGGAGCGGGTCGAAGCGCCGGTGCGGGTGTTCCGTGGGGTCGAACTCGGCTCCAGGGATCGCGCTCACCTGGCCCTCCTGACGCGTGGCTCGCCCCTCGAGCGTGCCGGCGTGGGACGACCACCCATTCTCTTCGGCCCAGGCGTGTCCACGTCAGACCGTCCGCGAGAAGCGCTTGGCGTCGCCGGCATGGCGCGCCAGGTAGGCGTCGAAGGTCATGCACACGTTGCGGACGAAGAGCCGCCCCTCTTGGGTGACCTCGATCGCGTCCGGGTCGCGACGCACGAACCCGTGCGCTCCAGGGCCTGCGTCGAGCTCCTCGAGCGCGTCGGCGAAGTACGCGGCGAAGTCGATGCCGTGCTTGCGCTCGTGCGCGCGCACGTCGAGGTGGAAGTTGCACATGAGGCTCTGGATCACGTCGCGTCGGATGACGTCGTCGCGCGAGCGTTCGAAGCCGCGTTCGACGGGGGGTAAGCCCTCCTCGAGCGCCGCTGCGTAGCGCGTGAGCTTCTTGGTGTTCTGGGCGAAGGCGCCGCCCAGCTCGCCGATCGCCGACACGCCGAAGCCGATCGAGTCCTGCGCGGGATGGGTGGTGTAGCCCATGAAGTTCCGGAACAGCGTGCGTTCGCGCGCCGCGCGGGCCAGGGCGTCGGTCGGCAAGGCGAAGTGGTCCATGCCGATCTGGACGTAGCCGGCCGCCGTGAACAGCTCGTAGGCGATCCCGAACAGCGCCAGCTTGACCTCGCGCGGTGGCAGGTCCTCGGGCATGATGCGGTTCTGGTGCGCCTTGATCCAGGGCACGAAGGCGTAGGAGTAGACGGCCACCCGGTCGGGGCGCAGCTCGATCGCCTGCTCGATGGTCTGGCGGAAGGACTCGGGCGTCTGGTGGGGGAGGCCGTACACGAAGTCGAAGTTGATCGATTCCATGCCGGCGTCGCGCAACCGCAGGTGCAGGTCGCGCGTCTGCTCATGCGTCTGGAAGCGGTTGATCGCCGTCTGCACGCGAGGGTCGAAGTCCTGGACGCCCATCGACACACGGTTGAAGCCGAGCCGCTGCATCAGGTCCACCTGCTCGGGCGTGGTCACGCGCGGATCGACCTCGATGGCGACCTCCGCGTCGGGCTGGAGCTCGAAGCGTTCGGCGATCCCGCGCCAGAGCCGCGACATCTCCTCGAGGTTCAGGTACGTGGGGGTGCCGCCGCCCCAATGCAGTTGCACCACCCGGTTCCGTTCGCCCAGGTGGCCGGCGACCAGGTCGATCTCCCGCTCCAAGTGCTCGAGGTAGTTCGCCGCGACACCCCGCTTGCGCGTGATGATCACGTTGCAGCCGCAGAAGCTGCAGCGCTCGGCGCAGAAGGGTAGGTGGACGTACAGCGACAGCGGCTCGTCGGGTCGCTGCGCCGCCTCGGCCAGCTTCTCGAGGTAGCGCTGCGGCGTGAAGCCTTCGTGGAACTCGACGGCCGTGGGGTAGGACGTGTAGCGCGGCCCCGGTCGATCGAAGGTCGCGAGTCGCTCGGCGGTGACCGCCGCGACGGTAGGGGTCATGCGTGCCTCCAGCGGATGGGGGTGGCACGGCGGCCGGCGCGCGGGTTGCGGCAGCCGCTCGGTGCGCATGGGCGATGCTACCCCCCCACCCGGTGGGGGGTCCTGGCGGATCGTCCCGGGGCTAGGGACGCAGCGCTTCGGGGATCAGGTCGCCGTGCGCCTCGATGAGCGCGTCGACCAACGCCTCGATCTCGTCGGGTACCAGCTCCATCGCCGTGCGCGGGTCGAGCAGCGCGGCGTGCACCAGGTGGTCGCGGCGGCCCTCGACGAGCGCGGCGACGACCAACGCCTGCACGTTGACGTTGGTGCGCATGAGCGCGGCGAGTTGCGGGGGCAGCTTGCCCACGCGCGTCGGTTGCACGCCGTTCCCGTCGACCAGGCAGGGAACCTCCACCGAACAGCCGTCGGGCAGGTCGTCGAGCAGGCCATGGTTGGGGACGTTGCCGTAGACGACGCTCGGCTCGCCGGTCACGACCGACCGTACGATCGTGGCGCCGTACTCGAGCGAGGGCTCGACCCGCCCGAGGCCCTCGAAGTCGCGCACCGTGTGATCGATCGTGCCCGGCATCACGGGGATGTCGGCCGCGTCGAGCGCCGCCCGCAGGTCGGCAGCGTCGACGCTGCCGGGCGCATCGAGCTCGCGCTCGACGAAGTCCCAGGCGACTTCGTACACGCGGCACCGACCGGGGTACTCGTCGAGCGGGATGGAGAGCGCTTCGCGCAGGTCCGGGCGCGAACGCTTGAGGTACCAGGGGACGTACTCCGCGAAGTGCTCGCTCGACTCGGTGACGAAGTAGCCGAGGCGCCGCAGGGCGTCGTATCGGACGCGGTTCCAGGCGGGCACCCGGTCGCTACGGGCGAGTTCCTGGAGCCGCGGGTACAGGTCTTGGCCCTCGTGTTCGAGTTTAAGGTAGAACGCCATGTGGTTGATGCCGGCGGCCTGGTAGTCGATCTCGTCGGGCGGCAGGCCGAGGTCGACGGCGAGCTCGCGCACCGTGCCCTGCACGCTGTGGCACAGGCCCACCGTACGGATGGGCGATAGTTCGCCCAATGCCCAACAGACCATCGCCATCGGGTTGACGTAGTTCAAGTGCAGCGCGTCCGGGCACAGTCGCTCCATGTCGCGCAGGATGCCCTGCATCACGGGCACCGTGCGCACGGCGCGGAAGATCCCGCCGATGCCGAGGGTGTCGCCGATCGTCTGCTCCAGCCCGAAGCGCTTCGCCACCTCGAAATCGGTGACGGTGCCCGGCCGGAAGCCGCCCACTTGGATCGTGTCGAAGACGACGGTGGCGCCTGCGAGCGCCCGTTCTCGGTCGAGCGTCGCGATGACGGTGGCCGGCGCGCCGACGGTCTCCACGAGGCGGCGCACGACCCGCTCGGAGAGGGCGAGTCGCTTGGCATCGATATCGTGCAGCACGAGCGACGCGCCGGCGAGCTCGGGGGTGAGGAGCAGGTCACCCACCAGGTGCCGCGTGAACACCGTCGAACCCGCCCCGACGAAGACGATCCGTGGCGCGCTCACCTGGGCACCGGCCGGGCGGTGGATGACGCGGGGTCGGTGGCCACGAGGCCGTCGACGGCGGACCCGTCCTCGGTCGTCGCCGCGGCTGCCACCACCGCGGTGGCCGGTCGGTCGTCGGCGGGCGCGACGACGCCCCGCGACGTGGCTCCGCACGAGGCGCGCACGATGAGCTCGACGGGGAGCAGGGTGGCGATCTCCGGCAGCGTCTGGCCCTCGACGAGGTCGACCAGGCGGTGGGCGGCGTCCTCGGCCATGGCGAGCAGCGGCGAGCGGACGGTGGTGAGGGGCGGTTCGGCGTGGGCGGCCATGGGCACGTCGTCGAAGCCGACGACGGCCACGTCCTCGGGGACCCGCAGGCCAGCCTCGCGCAGGGCGCTCATGGCGCCGATCGCGATCGTGTCGTTGCCGCAGAACAGTGCGGTGAACGGTGGTGCGCCGTCGTGACGGCCGAGCAGGGTGCGGACCAAGGCGGCGCCGCTGTCGGCCGAGTAGTCGCCGAAGGCGATGAGCGCGTCGTCGGCCGGCGCGCCCGCCTCCTCGAGCGCCGCGCGGTAGCCCGAGAGCCGCTCGGCCACGGTGGTGAACCGTGGCGAGCCGTAGCCGACGTGGGCGATGCGGCGGTGGCCCAAGGCCAGCAGGTGCGACGTGGCCAGGTGCGCGGCGGCGACGTTGTCGACGTCCAGGCTGTGGCCGTGTCCGCCCGGCGGCCGACCGATCGTGACCACTGGGAAACCCTCGTCGATGAGCTCGGGGAGGCGCCGGTCGTCGGCGCGGGGGTTGAGCACGAGCAGACCGTCGATCTGCTTGGCCTGCACCAGCTCCTGGTACGCGTGCGCGGCGCGCACGTCCTCGAGGGCCTCGACCAGCACGCGGTACCCGCGCCCCTTGGCCACCTGCGTGAGACCGAACACGGCTTGGGGCAAGAACGCGTCGGTGAGGAGATGGCGTGCGTGGCAGACGACGAGGCCGAGCGTGCGCGTCTGGCCGCTGGCGAGCGTGCGGGCCGCCGCGGACGGCATGTAGCCGAGCTCCGCAGCTGCGCGCAGAACGCGCGCACGGGTCTCCGGCGGGATGCCCGCCTCGCGGTCGTTGAGGACGAACGAGACCGTGGTGCGCGAGACGCCCGCCCGCGCAGCCACCGTGTGGCTGGTCACCTTCGGACGTGGAGGCCGGCTCACGCGCTCAACCCGAGACGTCCCTGACGTCCTCGGGCAGGTCGACCCAGGCGACGTCGACGCCTTGGAGCCCGAGCAGCGGGCCACCGATCGAGCGGAGGTCGACCTCCACCGGCTCGGTGCCGAAGTTCTGGACGAGCGGACGGCCGGCATGGCGGCTGAGGCGCACGCCTTCCGGTAGCGGCACCACCGGTAGGTCGCCTTCGAGCGCCAACGCGCCCAGGAGGCGACCCCACGTGGGGGCGTCCAGCCAGGCGCCGGAGGTGACGCACCGGCCGCGGCCGTGGCGCTTCATCGTCAGCGCGGCCACGCCGCCGTAGGCGGGTTCGGCATAGGTGGCCCAGACCTCGGTGCTGGCCTCGGGTTCGAGGAGGTCGGCCCACGTGTGGTACCCGGCCGGCTCGATCCGTCCGAGCATGGGCTCGCGCGGCGACAGGCCGGCGCGCAGCCCGGGGCGCAGGGTGTCCACCCGCCCGACGCGCGCGCCGGTGAGGGCGACCAGCGGGCCGGGCGCCGGGACCTGGACCTGGGCGTCGCGCCGGTACGCGCCGCTGCGGGGACCGACGACGAGCGTGGTGCCGGCCTCGACGGCGCGGCGCAGCGAGGCGACGACGGCGTCTTCGACGATCGTCAGCGACGGCGCGACCACCAGGGGGTAATCGACGAGGTCGCGGTTGGGCGGGATCACGTCGACGTCGAGCCCCAGCGAGCGCAGTGCCAGGTACGGCTCGACCCACGGCGCGAAGTCGCGCCACCCGGCGGCGTGGGGCTGGATCTGGCCCAGCCACAGGTCCTCGTAACGGAACAGCAGCGCGACGGGCGCTCGGCGTCGCACGGGCACCGGAGCGGTCGCCAGCTCCTGCGCCGCGGACGCGACCTCGGCCGACGCCTGGTCGGGGCTGCCGTCGTGGCGCCGCAGGCCGGCGTGCATGTGCTCCTGAGCACCGACCGCCGAACGCCACCGGAAGTAGCTGACGACCTCCGCCCCGTGGGCGATGGCCTGGTGGGTCCACAGCCGCACCGCGCCGGGTGCCGGCAACGGGTTCGTCGTGGCCCAGTTCACCTGGCCCGGCTGCTGCTCCATGACCCAGAAGGGCGTGAACGGCTGACCCTCGCGCGGCACCAGCGCCCCCCGGAACACGTCGTGGTTGAAGGCGACCAGGTCGGGGTGGCCCGTGCGCGCGTAGCGGTTCTTGATCTCGTCGGGCAGCGGCGACTGCTCGAGCATGCCGAGCGGGTAGCTGTCCCAGGTGATGGCGTCGAGGTGGTGGCCCAGCTCGTGCACGTCGAGGTCGGGGAAGAACCCCATGCCGTTGTGGGTGATCGGGCGACCGGGGGAGCGGGGGCGGATCTCGTCGACCTGGCGCCGGTGGTAGGCGACGACGGCGTCGGAGGCGAAGCGCGCGAAGTCGAGCCGCGCGCCCGGAGCGGCTTCGGTGACGGCGCCGACCGGCAGTTCGACCTCGTCGAACGAACGGTACGTCATCGACCAGAAACGCGTCCACCAGGCCTCGTTCAGCGCCTCCACGTCACCGTAGCGGCGTTGGAGCCAGGCGCGGAAGCCGTGCAGCGCGGCGGGACCGTAGGTGCGGACGGTGTCGTGGCAGCCGTACTCGTTGTCGATCTGCCAGGCACCCACCGCGTCGTGCCGTCCGTAGCGCTCCGCCAAGGCGGCGGCGATGCGCGCGGACTCGTCGCGGTAGCCCTCGTGGCTGAAGTCGTAGTGGCGCCGCGAGCCGAAGCCGCGGACGTGGCCGTCGGCGCCCACCGGGTACACGTCGGGCAGCCGGTCGACCAGCCACTTGGGCGGCGTGGCGGTGGGCGTGCCCAACACGACCCGCAAGCCGGCGGCGCCGAGCCCGTCGATGGCCCGGTCGAGCCAGTCCCAGTCGAAGCGACCCGGTTCGGGTTCCATCACGCTCCAGGCGAACTCGCCCACGCGCACCCACGTGAGGCCCAGGTCGCGCATGCGGGCGGCGTCCTCGGCCCAGGTGCTCTCGGGCCAATGCTCGGGGTAGTAGCAGACGCCCAACGTGGGTGCGGGGGCCGGTACGGACGGGCGGGGCGTGTCGGTCATCGCGTCAGTCCTTCACCGCGCCGGCCGTGATGCCGGCGACGAAGTAGCGTTGGAGGAACAGGAACATGATCAGGAACGGCACCGTGGCGATGGCGGTGCCCACCATGATGCCGCCCCACGAGACCCGGGTGAGACCCACCAGCGTGCCGAGTGCCACCGGGATCGTGTAGGCGTCGCGGCTCGTGAGCACCAAGCAGCGGCCACAGGAAGTCGTTCCACTGGAACAGGAAGAGCACGATGCCCACCGCGGCGAGCGCCGGCTGCATGATCGGCAGGACCACCGACCGGAAGATGCGCCACTCGCTGGCACCGTCGATGCGTGCGGCCTCGAGCAACTCACTGGGCACCGAGAGCATGTTCTGGCGCATGAAGAACACGCCCAGCGCGTTGGCGAGGCCCGGCAGGATGACCGCCCACCAAGTGTTGGTGAGCGACAGCTCGCGCGCGATGAGGATGTACTGCGGGATGATGCGAACCTCGAAGGGGATCGTGAGCGCCACCAGGACGACGCCGAAGACGGCCGCCTGCCCGGCGAAGCGGAACTTGGCGAGCGCGTACCCACCCATGGCGCTCACCAGGGTGGCGACGATCGTGTACGTCACCGCGATCCCGACGCTGTTGAGCACGATCCGCAGGAAGGGCAGGTCGGCGGTGAGGTCGGCCCAGTTGGCGCCGAGCGCGTCGCCGAAGGTGAAGGAGGGCGGCACCGCCAGGATGGCGTTGTTGGCCTTCGTCGCCGACAGCACCATCCAGGCGATCGGCATGAGGAACAGCAGCGCCAGCGCGGTCATGACGACGTGCAAGGCGATCGACTGGAGGAGCCGGGTGCGCCTCATCGGTTCGACCTCCCGCCCACGAGCCGGATCTGGAGCAGGGAGAAGAACGCCGCGAAGAGCGCGACCGTGTACGCGATCGCCGACGCGTAGCCGAAGTTGAAGTTGCGGAAGCCCTGCTTGTAGAGGTACGTGACCAGCGTCTCCGTGGCGCCGCCGGGACCCGTGTTGGTGATGAGCCAGGGTTCGGTGAACAGCTGCAGGGTGCCGATCGTCGAGAGCACGAACGTGAACAGCAGCACCGGTCGCAAGAGCGGCAGCGTGATGCCCCAGAACTGCTGCCAGGCGCTGGCACCGTCGATCCGCGCGGCCTCGTAGAGCGCGCGTGGGATCGACTGCAATCCCGAGAGCAAGATGATGGCGTTGTAGCCGGTCCAGCGCCAGGTGAGCGCGATCATGATGGTGACCAGCGCCGGTGTCGACTCGAAGAGCCACTGCACCGACGGGAGCCCGAGCGTCGCGAGACCGTAGTTGAGGATGCCGAAGTCGGCATTGAAGATCAGGCGGAACACGGCCGAGTACGGCACCGCACCGAGCACCAGGGGGGCGAAGAAAGCGAACCGGTAGAAACCCTTGAGCCTGAGCAGGTCGCTGTCGAAGGCCATGGCGAGCGCGACGGCCAGCGCCAGCATGACGGGCACCTGCACGACCAGGATCAGCGCCGTGTGCCCGAAGGCGTCCCAGAAAGCGCCATCGTTCAGCAGCCGGCCCCAGTTGAAGCCGGGGTCGAACGTCCAGGGTCGCTGGCGGGTGTTGACGAACGAGAGAAACAGCGAATAGGCGATCGGCCAAGTCCAGAACACCGCGAACGCGGCGAGGAACGGGGCCAGGAACAGATAGGGAGCCCAACGGACGCGGCGGCGGCCTCGTGGGGCGGGGGTGACGGGGGACGCGGCGGCGCTGGCTTCGGGGGCGGTGGTCACGCGAACGCTCCTCGGGGGCGCGGTCCCGGACGGTCGGCGCCGACCGTCCGGGACGTGAGCCACGGGGGCGGGCTCATGCCCGCCCCGAGCGACCGAACGCGAGCGCTCGGTCGCATGGCGCGTCAGTCCGCGATCGGCAGGCCGGTGGCCTGCGAGATCCGCTGCGCGGCTTCCTCCAACGCCGCCTGGGCGCTGTCGTAGTTGCCGTCGAGGTAGTCGTTCACGGTGCCGATCATGACCTCGCGGGCTTCCTGGAAGTACTGGCTACCGGCGACCGCAGGGACACTGCCCAGCGTGCCGAGGATCTCGCCCCAGACCGGCTGGCCGCCGAAGAAGTCCACGCCCTCTTCGAGGAACGGATCCTCGAGGACCGGCAGGAGCGACGGCGTGAGGCCGTAGTCGCGCAGGATCATGATCTGGTTGTCGATGTCGGCGAGGGCGTTGACGACGAAGTCGTACGCCAGTTCCTTGTTGTCGCTGCTGGCGGGGATCGCCAGGGCCGAGCCGCCGAGGTTGGAGGCGCGCACGCCGCCCGCCTCGAGCGCGGGGGTCAGGTAGATGCCCCACTGGCCGGCCTGATCGGGCGCTTCGGCCGCGATCGTGCCGCTGTACCAGGAGCCGAACAGCGAAGAGGCGACCGCGTCGTTCTGGATGAGCTGGATCTGCTCGACCCAACCGCCGACGGCCAGCACGTCCGCTTCGTACAGCTGGTTGAGCGTGTCGAGGGCGGTGACGCAACCGGGCTGGGCGACCGTGACCTCGGTCGCTTCGTTGTCGAAGTAGAAGCAGCCGGCCTGGTTGGCCAGCATGCGGAACCACTCGTCATCGGCGCCCTTGGCGACGGTGCCCATCTTGACGGCGCCGTCGGTCGCCTCGTTCATCTGCTGGCCGGCCGCGATGAAGTCGGCCCACGTCTCGATGGCGTCGACGTCGATGCCCGCGTCTTCGTACAGGTCGCGGCGGTAGAAGACCGCGGTCGGGCCCGAGTCGAACGGGACCGCGTACATGGCGTCGCCCGCGGTCAGTTCCGCCCACTTGAAGCCGGGGAAGAGGTCGATGAGCTCTTCGCCCCCGAGTTCGCGCAGGTCGGTGAAGCAATCGGGGAACGTGGCCCAGAAGACCTGGGCTTCGTTGTTCTCGACGAGGTAGACGTCGGGCAGGTCGAACCCGCCGGCGGCACAGCCGGCCAGGCCGCGGTCGTAGACGTTCTGGTTGCCCAGGTCCTCGACGACGACTTCGACGCCGGGGTGCATCTCCTGGAAGCTCTCGACGGTGGCCTCGAGGGCGGGCTTGTTGATGTCCCACACCCAGACGGTGAGGGTTTGGGCGGCGGCGGTGGCGAACGCAGCCGCGGCGAGGGTGGCGATCAGGATCCGAACCATGGGGCCTCCTGGAACGGCGTCGTCGAGCCTTGCGCGGGCCAGGGATGCGCGGTTGCGCGGTTGCCTGCACGTGCGGCTCCGGTGCGGTCCTCGTTCGGCGCCGAACGAAGGCCGACGGGTCGACTAACGCGTGTTAGTAGCGTAGCGACCGGGGCACCGGGTGTCAACGGACGTCGTCTTCATCGTCGCGAACGTTCCCGCCGCATCGGCGCGTGCCCGCCGGATCGGCCCGTGCCCGCCGGATCGGCCCGTGCCCGCCGCATCGGCCCGCGCCCGCCGGGCTGCGCGCGCCCGCGCAACGCCAGGGAGCGCCCGCGCCCACGCAACGCCCAGATCCGCGCCCGCGCCTCAGCGGTCGTCGTCGAGGAGGGCGTCCAGCACGTCGCCGCGGAGCAGGCCGCGGTAGACGCCGTCGACCTGCACCTCGCGCGCGTCCACGTGCCGCGGGGGGTAAGCAGGGTTGTGAGCGCGCAAGACGTACGCGTCCGCGCCCTCGCGGTCGAGGTACTTGAGCGTCACCTCGTCCTCGTCGACGCGGACCGCGCACACGAGGCCGTCGCGGGCCGGTGCGCCTCGTTCGAACAGCACGACGTCTTCCGGCTGGATCAGGTCGGCCATCGAATCGCCCTGCACCCGCAAGGCGAACCAGCGTTCGCCGAGACCGGGAAGCGGCAAGTAACCCTCGGCGTCGACGATGGCGTCGGCGAGGGGCCCGGCAGGGATCGAGCCGAGCACCGGCACGCCGGTGGCGGCGGCCGGCAGCGTGAGCAGAGGCGACCTTCCGCGACCGCGACCTTCGAACCGTACGTACCCCTTGCGGTCCAGCGCCTCGAGGTGCTGCTTGAGCGTCACGTAGGTGATCCCCAAGCCCCGTGCGAAGGCCGAGAGCTCGGGCATGGCACCGTGGCGCCGCCGGTGCTCGCGCAAGCGCTCGAACACTTTCGTCTGCTGGGGGGAGAGGGGCGTCATCGGTACCGTAAATCTTAAGGCGTGGCGGTGGTCACGGTCAAGGTGCGTCGGGGGCGTCATCCTGAGCGTGTTACTCGGGCTTCGCCCGGTGGCCGAGACCGACCCGGATGTGAGCGAGGTGAGAAACACCGTCGCTGACGCGCATCCGCCCGATCGAGGGGTAGACGGGAGCCGGTCGACATGCTATATTTCTTGTAGCGTTCTGGCGGGTTCCGCCACCGCACGGCTCCGGACCCCCCGGTCGCTCCCCCCACCACCCTTCGTCCACGAGAGGACGCGACGATGCTTGACACGTTCGAGAACCTCGGTACGCCCACCCATGGCGCCACGTCCGACGTGGTCCCCGCCGGGTTGGCCCTGCCCGTACGCACCATCGACGCCGGCGGCGTGCTCTACGAGACCGACCGCGACGCCTCCAGCCTCTACGTCGTCGATTACGGCGTGCTCAAGGCGGTCGTGCCGACCAGCCTGGGGCGTGACCGCATCGCCGACCTCTACGGCCCCGGCGACGTCCTGGGTCTCGCCGCCCTCGACGGCGGTCGTCACGCCGAGACCGTCGTGGCCGTCCACGACGCCTCGCTCACGCCCATCGACCCGCAGCAGGCGATGAACGACCGCAAGCTGCGCGACTACGTGGTGCGCGCCATGGCACGTCAGCTGCGCCGTTCGCGCCAGATGATCGACGAGGCCGAGATGCCCGTCGGCGCCCGCGTCACCCGTGCGTTCTTGCGGCTCGCCTCGCAGTTCGGTCATCCTTCGGATGAGGCGGACGGCATGGTCAAGCTGCCGCTCGCGCTCACCCACGAGGACCTCGCCGATCTCACCGGCAGCTCGCGGGTCACGATCACGCGCATCCTGGGCGAGCTTCGGGGCGAAGGCGCGCTGCAGGGGACACGCGGCGTGTACCTGGCCGACCCCGCCGGCCTCGAACGCGCCACCGACGGTTACGTCATGCAGGTCCTGTAGACGAGCGACGCAACCGGTAGCCTAGACCCATGCTCACCTTCACGGACAACGCCTCCAACCGCGTGCGCGCTTTCCTCGACAAGCAGCAGGCCCAGGGCGTCAGCGCGCTGCGCGTCGCGGGCACGCGTAAAGAGCACAAGCTGTGGCTCGTCAAACCCACCGACCGGCAAGAGGGCGATCGCGTCCTCGACGGCGGTGGGTTCGACGTGTACGTCGACCCCATGACGGTGCGCCACCTCGACGGCGCCACGGTCGACTTCGTCGACGGCGTCATGCAATCCGGTTTCCGCGTCTTCTTCCCGTCGCCCGTGTGGGACGACCCGCTGGCGCAGCAGGTGCAGACGGTGCTCGACGAACAGGTCAACCCGGGCGTGGCCGGCCACGGGGGCAGCGTCACGCTCGTCGAGGTCGACGGCGACGTCGCGGTCATCCAGCTCCACGGCGGTTGCCAAGGCTGCGGTGCGGCCGACCTCACGCTCAAGCAGGGGATCGAGAAGATGATCAAGGCCGCGGTCCCACAGGTCCGCGCGGTGCAAGACGCCACCGACCACGCGGCCGGCAAGAACCCGTACTACGCGTCCGACGCGGCGCCCGGTGACGCCGAGACGCCCCTGGCCTGAAGCCCGAACCCCTCGGAACGCGATCGTGGACCTCGCCGTCGGGTGAGGTCCACGATCGCGTTGGGGGGGTTCTGGTGCTCAGCGCAAGAGCGAGCCGAGGGTGGCGCGTAGGTCGGTGCCGGCGATCGGCTTGTGGAGCACGCCGCTGGCGCCGATCGACGCCGCCGCCTCGGCGGTGGACGCGTCGGGTTCGGCCGTCATGATCAGGATCGGAACGTCGCGGAGGCGTTGGAGCCGGCGTGCCCTGCGGCCGATCTCGTACCCCGACATGTGCGGCATGTGGACGTCGAGGATCATCGCCGCCGGCGTGTGCGCTTGCAGGTACGCGAGGGCATCGAACCCGTCGCGGGCGACCGCGACGTCGTACCGATGCGCGTGCAGCACCAGCTCCAGCATCCGGAGGTGGGCTTCGTGATCGTCGACGACGAGGACGGTCTTCGGCTCGGTCATGGGGCACAAGGTAGGCGGGCATGGCTCTCGGAACGCTGACGGGTAGGCTGGCGCCATGGACCTCGCTGCGCAGGTCGACCCGAGCCTCGAACAGGTGCGCGCCGCCGTCGACGTCGCGGCGGGTCGGCGGCCCGCCGACCTGCACGTCCGCGACGGGCGTGTGCTCAACGTCTTCACGGGCAGCGTCGAAGCGGCCGACGTCTGGATCGCCGGCCCCTTGATCGCTGCGGTGAGCGCGCCCTCCGGTGCGTCCCGCCCCGAGGCCCGCGAGGTCGTGGACGCCGCGGGGACGATCCTCGCGCCAGGCCTGATCGACGGCCACGTGCACATCGAGTCGTCGCTGGTGACGCCCGCGGCGTACGCCAGCGCGGTGCTCCCGCGCGGGGTCGTGGGTGTCGTGACCGACCCCCACGAGATCGCCAACGTGGCCGGAGCGGCGGGGGTGCGCTGGTGGGCGGCCTTCGCCGACCATCTGCCGTTCGACGTCTGGTCGACGGTGCCGTCGTGCGTGCCCTCGACGGCGCTCGAGACCGCGGGCGCCGAGCTCGCTCTGAGCGAGATCGAGGCGCTGCTCGCCGAACCGCGCGCGGTCGGCGTGGCCGAGCTGATGAGCTTCACCGAGCTCATCGCGGGTGAAGAGGAGCAACTCGCCAAGGTGGTGTTGGCGGCGCGGGCGCGGCGCTCCGCCGACGGACACGCGCCGGGCTTGACCGGCGCGGACCTGCAGGCCTACTTCGCGGCCGGCATCGTCTCCGACCACGAGAGCACCACGCTGGCCGAGGGACGCGAGAAGCTGGCGGCGGGCGCGTTCCTGATGGTGCGCGAGGGGTCGGTGACGCGCGACCTGACTGCCCTGATGCCCCTGGTCGACCCGCGCCACGCCGACCGTGTCGGCTTCGTCACCGACGATCGTCTGCCGCACGACCTGCTGCTCGAAGGCGGGGTGGACGTGCTCGTGCGGCGGTCGATCGAGGCCGGCGTCGACCCCGTGTACGCAGTGCGCTGCGCGAGTTGGAACGTGGCGCGGCACTTCGGCCTGCGCCGCCGGGGGGCGATCGCGCCCGGCTACTTCGCCGACGTGGCCGTCGTGGACGACCTCGCGAGCTTCTCCGTGGGCCGGGTGCTGCGTCACGGCCGCTGGGTGGCCTACCGGGGTCGCCTGACCGAGGCGGCCGCGCGCCAGATCGATGCGACCAGCGTCGCCCTGGCGCGGCACCCGGGTGCCGCCAGCCTGCGCGCCAGCGTGCGCTTGCCCGACCTCGGTCCCGAACGGCTCCGCCTACCGGCGCCCGCGCCCGGCGGGCACGTGCGCGTGGTACGCCCGATCCCCGGCCAGATCGTCACCGAAGCGCTCGAGCGGGCGCCGACCGTCGTCGGGGACGAGACCGTCGCCGACCCCGCTCGCGACCTCCTCAAGCTCGTCTGCGTCCACCGCCATGGCCGAGGCGACGGCGTGGGGGTGGGCTTGGTGACGGGCTTCGGCCTGCGCCGCGGCGCCCTCGCCAGCAGCGTCGGCCACGATCACCACAACCTGATGCTCGTCGGCGCGGACGACGCGTCGCTGCGCCGCGTGGCCGCACACGCGGCGGCGCTCGGCGGTGGCCTCGTGGTCGACGACGGAGCGGGGATCGTGGCCGAGGTCCCGCTGCCGATCGGCGGGCTCGTGAGCGACGCGACGCTCGAGGACGTGGTGGCACAGCTCGACGTCGCGGCCGGGGCGGTGCGTGCCTTGGGCGGCTCGGGCGCCGACGCCTTCATGACGCTGTCGTTCCTCGGCCTGGCCGTCATCCCCGCGCTTCGGCTCACCGACCACGGCCTGGTCGACGTGAGGACGTCGCGGCTCGTGCCGTTCCTCGCATGAGCCATGCAGAACCGGTGCGGCTGCTGCGCGCGACCGTGGCACATGTCCCCGACGACCCGTTCCGGATGGGCGCGGCCGCGCTCGAGGTGTGGGTCGACGGCGCCGTGGCGGTGGGCGACGACGGCCGCATCCACGACGTCGGCGATTGGGCGACGGTCCGCGAGCGCTTCCGGTCCGCCCCGGTGGACGACCGGCGGGGCGCCTGGGTGCTGCCCGGTTTCGTCGACGCCCATGTTCACTTCCCGCAGGTCGGCGTGGTCGGCGGGATCGGGCAACGCTTGCTCACGTGGCTCGAGCGCCGCACCTTGCCGTTCGAGGCTCGCTTCGCCGACGCCGGTTTCGCGCGGGTCGAGGCCGAGCGCTTCCTTGGGCTGCTGGCGCGCAACGGCACGACGAGCGCCCTGGTCTTCGGGGCCCACTACGCCGTCGCGATGGAGGCCTTCTTCCACGAGGCCGCCCGGAGCGGTCTGCGCGTCACGGCTGGTTTGGTGGTGGCCGACCGGACACTCGGCGCCGATCTGCACACCACGCCCACCCTGGCGTTCGAGGAGGGCGCGTTCCTGGCGCGTCGGTGGCACGGGCACGGCCGACTCCGCTACGCGGTCACGCCCCGGTTCTCGCTCAGCAGCAGCCCCGCGCTCCTCGAGGCGTGCGGGGCGTTGGCGGCCAGCCTGCCCGGCCTGTGGACGACCACGCACCTCAACGAGACGCCCGAGGAGATCGCCGCCGTCGCCGAGCGCTTCCCGGGTGCGCGCGACTACCTCGCGACGTACGAGGACGCCGGTCTGGTGGGTCCGCGCAGCGTGTTCGCCCACGACGTCCACGTGAGCGACGACGAGCTCGGTCGGCTCGCCGCTGCCGGGGCCGCCGTCGCCCACTGCCCGAGCAGCAACCAGGTGCTGGGCGCGGGTCTCTTCCCGCTCGCACGGCATCTTCGGCACGGCGTGCGGCTGGCACTTGGCACGGACGTAGGGGCCGGCACGTCGCTCTCAATGCCGGCGGAGGCCCTCGCCGCCTACGCCGGACAGATGCTGCTGGGGCCCGAGGGCGAGCCGCTGACCGCCGCGCACCTGCTCTGGTGGGCGACCGCCGCCGGGGCCGCGGCTCTCGGCCTCGACGACCGGGTCGGCGACCTCAGGCCTGGCCGGGAAGCCGACCTGGTCTCCCTGCGACCACGACCCGGATCGACGTTGGCGGTCGCCTTGGACCACGCTCCCGACGCGCTGTCGGCGTTGGGTACGCTGCTGACGCTGGCGCGCGAGGACGCGGTCGAGACGACGTGGGTGGCCGGAAGCACGGTCTGGGAGGCGCCGGCGCGCGGCTGGTAGGCTGATCGACGTGCTCCTCCACGTCGTCGCCGATTTCGGCGCCCAGGACCTCGCCTTCGCCGAGGTCGGCCAGCGCCTGCTCACCCACCTGCCCGCCGCGCAGATCGTCTGCACACCCGTTCCCGCCTTCGCCACCTTGGCCGCCGGCTTCGTGACCGCGCAGCTCGCAGCCGCGCCCGCGCCGCCCGGCAGCCTCGTTTTCGTGAACGTGGCGCCACGCCGTGACGACACCGGCGTCCGCGTCGACAACGATGGCGAGCGGCTCTTGTGGACCCGTACGCCCAGCGGGGTGGACGTGGTCGGCGTCGATGCGGGTCACACGTTCTCGTTCCTGGCCGAACTGGTCGACGACGTGCACGTCCTCATCGGGGCCACGCGCGGTTCGCAGTTCCGATCGCGCGACCTGTTCCCGGACGCCGTGGCGCGGGTCGTGGCCGGCGACGCCGGCGTGTTCGGCGCACGGGTGCCGACCGCGACGCTCCCGACCGTCCCCGAGGGACGCGTGGCCTACGTCGACGGTTTCGGCAACCTCAAGACGACGTGGCGCTGGGGTTCCCTGCCGACCGGTGTCGCGCCCGGCGACGCCGTGCGGGTCACGATCGGCGACACGCGTCGCGACGGTCTCGTCGCGGGCGGCGCGTTCGCGGTACCCGAAGGGACGCTGGCGGTGGCGCCGGGCTCGTCGGGCTACACGGTGCGGTCGGGTGAGCGCGTGCGTTGGGTGGAGGTGTTCGCGCGTGGCGGTTCGGCGTCCGCCGCTTTCGGGGGCGTGCAGGTGGGCGACGCCGTCACGCTGTCGCCGTTGTGATCGGTCGTCCTCAGGCCACCGGGTCCTCGGCGGGATCGCTCTCCAGGTCGACGCCCAGGCCGTGCAGCAGACCGCTCGCCTCGGGCATGCGCACGTGGAGGCCACGCACCACGTTGTGGCGCACGTCGATCTGGTAGCCGCGCGCCTTGCGCAGATCGGCGCCGCTCAGGTCGCACGCGCGGAACTCGGTGCCGCTCAGGTCGCTCCCTCGGAAGCTCGCGTCGGTCAGGTCGCAGCGTGCGAACAGCGCCTCGTGGACGGTGCAGCCCTCGAACCGCCGACGACGCAGGACCAGGCCGTCGAAGGTCGCGAAGTTGAGCACCGAGTCCTTGAAATCGATCTCCAGCGGATGGTTGACGTCGACCCTCGCGTTCGACCAGTTCACGCCGACGGCCTGGGCGTTCTCGACCGTCACGCCCTGGAAGGTGCTGCCGGCGACCGCCACCAGACCCAGGTCGCACGTCAGGAAGTCGGTGTCGACGAAGCGGCAACCCACGAGCCGCACCTCATGGAGGTCGCATCCGTCGAAGACGCAATCGTGGAACGTGGCGCCCTCGAGCGTGCCCGTCAAGCGCATCCGAAAGTTCTGGTCGCGGTACGTGCCACCGTCCTTGGGCACCGGCGTGCTCACGGCGTCCCTCCGAGCCGGATGTCGCCCACGTGCGGAGGCGACGGCGCGACGTCGTTCATGCGGGAAGCCTACACGCCTTCCCGGCGGTAGGCTCCGCACGTGCCGAACCGTCGCCGGATCCCGCTCGCGTTCGCCGTCGTCGGCTGGCTCGTCGTGGTCGCGCTGGCGTGGTGGTGGCTCGGTCGCGAGGAGGGCGGCGTGGGCGCCGGGATCGCCGCCGCCCTCACGGCGGTCACGAGACCCGGCGTGGGCGTTCCCGCCCTGCTGCTCGCCTTCGCCGTGCGCCCGCTCCTGTTGCTGCCCGTGACGGTCCTGACGGCGTTCTGCGGCTGGTGGCTGGGGCCGGCGGTCGGCTACGGGCTGGCGCTGACGGCCGTGTCGGTGTCGTCGCTCGTGCCGTACGCCGTGGCCCGTGTCGCTCGGGGCGCCCCAGCGGTCGTCGAAGCGCCGACGGCGCCGGCCGGCTGGCGCGGCACGCTCACGCGCGAGCCGTTCCGAGCCGTGCTCATGGCCCGACTGATGATGCTGCCGGGTGATCTCGTCAGCGCCGCCGCGGGGGCCCTGCGGGTGCCTTGGCCCACCTTCATGGCGGCGTCCGCGTTGGGTGGTGCGCCCGGCCTGGCGGTCGGCGTGCTCGCCGGTGCCTCGCTGCCGCGCGGCGACGCGTTCGGGGTCGAGGGGCTGCGGCTCGACCCGTGGCTGCTCGCGGGCGCCCTCGTGGCGTTCGCGTTCGCCTGGGGCGCGGCCGAGGTGCTGCGGCGGCGCTCGCAGCGTCCGGTCGCGCCGCGGTGACCGCCGACGGCGGCCGCGATCGCGCCGCGGCCCTAGATCGCGCGGCGGCCCTAGATCGCGCGGCGGAAGGGGTAGATCTCGAAGCTCCGCCACACCCCCTCGCGGTGATAGACGTCGGCCTCGAGCAGGCGCTGGACCTCGGCCTCGTCCTCGGCCTCGAGCAGGAGCGCGGAGCCGATCATCACGTCGTTCGCATCGAGCAACGCACCGCCCAGCCGCAGCGCACCGCTCTCGGACAGGGCGTGGGCGCCAACGAGATGGGCGTCGCGCACGCGCTGGCGACGTGCTGGCGCTTCGGGGTCGGCGCCGTCCTTGGCGATCACGAGGTACTGCATGGGGCCTCCCGTGGCGTGGCCGGTGGAAGGCGCGGCCCCGCGTCGCCCAGCCTACGGGTCGTCGTGACCCGCGGAGGCCGGATGACCTCGGTCTCGCGACAAGGTTGAGTGTAGGACACTCACATCCGTTGACATCGGCCGCCCGCGCTGCTATGCTCTGCGACAGCGGTCGACCTGCGCGGGACCTTGTCAGGTCCTTTGCGCGTGACCCGAAATCCGACCTGGCGCCGAGCGCCGGCCCCCGAAGGAGAACCACCATGGCGAAAGCCGTAGGCATCGATCTTGGCACCACCAACAGCGTGATCTCGGTCATGGAGGGCGGCGAGGCCGTCGTCCTGGTCAACAGCGAAGGCAACCGCACCACCCCGTCGGTCGTCGGTTTCAAGGACGACGTGCGTCTGGTGGGCCAGGTCGCCAAGCGGCAGTCGGTGCTCAACTCGAAGGGCACCCTGTTCGAGATCAAGCGCTACATGGGACGCACCTGGGACGAGGTCCACACCGAGGTCGAGCGCGCGCCCTACGAGGTCGTGCGCGGCGACGACGGCGGCGTGCGCTTCGTCGTGAACGGCAAGCAATACACACCCGAAGAGGTCTCGGCGATGATCCTCCGCAAGATGGTGGCCGACGCCAGCGAACAGCTCGGCGAGAAGATCACCAAGGCCGTCATCACCGTGCCCGCCTACTTCAACAATGCCCAGCGCGAGGCGACCCAGAACGCGGGGAAGATCGCCGGTCTCGAGGTCCTGCGGATCGTCAACGAGCCGACGGCTGCGGCGCTCGCCTACGGCTTGGACAAGAAGGGCAACGAGACCGTCCTCGTGTTCGACCTGGGTGGCGGCACCTTCGACGTGTCCGTCCTCGAGGTGGGCGACGGCGTGTTCGAGGTCCGTTCGACGGCCGGCGACACGCACCTGGGCGGCTCGGACTTCGACTACGCCATCGTGGGCTGGCTGGCCGACGAGTTCCAGAAGGAGTACGGCGTCGACCTCCGGAAGGACAAGCAGGCCCTGCAGCGCCTCATCGAGGCGGCCGAGAAGGCCAAGATCGAGCTCTCCGGCCTGCCGGAGACCACGATCAGCCTGCCCTTCATCGCGATGGATCCCGGCTCGAACGCGCCCTTGTACCTCGAGAAGAAGCTGACCCGGGCCAAGCTCGACGAGCTGATCGCCCCCCTGCTGGCGCGCGTGCGCGGTCCGGTGGAGCAGGCGCTCAAGGACGCCAAGCTCACCCGCGACCAGATCGACGAGATCATCCTGGTCGGCGGGTCGACGCGCGTGCCGGCGGTCAAGAAGCTCGTCAAGGAACTGCTCGGCAAGGAGCCCAACCAGTCGGTGAACCCCGACGAGGTCGTGGCGCTGGGCGCTGCCATCCAAGCCGGCGTGCTCACCGGTGAGGTCGACGACATCGTCCTGCTCGACGTCACCCCGCTCAGCCTCGGGGTCGAGACCAAGGGCGGCGTGTTCACGAAGCTGATCGACCGCAACACCACGGTCCCCGTGCGCAAGAGCGAGACGTTCTCGACCGCCGACCACAACCAGACCGGCGTCGAGGTGCACGTGCTCCAGGGCGAGCGGGCGATGGCGAGCGACAACAAGTCGCTGGGCCGCTTCAAGCTCGACGGCATCCCACCCATGCCGGCCGGCATGCCGCAGATCGAGATCACCTACGACATCGACGCCAACGGCGTGCTCAACGTCTCCGCCAAGGAGAAGTCGACCGGCAAGGCCGCCTCGATCACGATCCAGAACACCACCACGTTGGCCGAGGACGAGGTCGAGCGCATGGTGCAAGACGCCGCCAAGCACGGCGAGGAGGACAAGGTTCGCCGCGAGCGCGCCGAGGCCCTCAACCAGCTCGACGGCATGCGGCTGCAGGCCCAGAAGGCGCTCGACGAGGCCGAGGGCGCGACCGAAGAGCAGAAGCAGCCGCTCCAGAGCGCCATCGCCGACGCCCAGAAGGCGTTCGACGCGCAGGGTTCGAAGGCCGAGCTCGACGCCGAGGGTCAGAAGCTGGCCAGCGCGCTGCAGACCTTCCAGCAGGCGGTGGCGACGGCTGCCGCAGGCACCGCCGGTGCCGAGGCGGAGCCTCAGGCACCCGGTGCCGACGCGGCAGACGAAGACGTGATCGACGCCGACTTCAAGCCGGCTCCGTGAGCGCTGTGCGCGACGACCGCGACCCCCCCATCGAAACCGTTCCCGCCGACGCTCCCGCGTCGGCGGGCGCCGCGGAGGCCCGCACGGCGTCGTCGGGCCCCGACGACGCCGCTTCGGCGCAGCCGAACCCTGACGGTGGCGGCGACGACACCGCGGGCCGTGACGCCACCGCTGCCGACGACGACCCCGATGCGCGCGAGACCGAAGCGGCGGCGGGCGATGACCTCGAGGAGATCGACGTGTTACGACGCGAGTTGGCCCGCATGTCCGACGCCTTGGAGGCGGCCCGAAACGAGGCCGCCGAGGCCCAAGACCGCGCGCTGCGCGCCCGTGCCGACCTCGAGAACCTGAGGCGGCGCACCCACGCCGACCTGGAGCGGGCGCACGGCGCCGGCCTCGATGCCGCGCTCGGACCCGTGCTCACCGTCCACGACGACCTCGAGCGCGCGCTCGCCGCCGCCGAGGAGGGGGCCGACCCGAGCGTCATCGTGCCCGGCGTCGCGTCCGTCCTGGCCGGCCTCGAGCGACAGCTCGAGGGCCTGGGTCTGACGAAGACGGGCGCGGTGGGCGAACCGTTCGATGCGAACCGACACGAGGCGCTCACGACGGTGCCCGCTCCCACGCCGGAGCAGGCCGGGACCATCCAGGCCGTCTTCCAAGCCGGCTTCGTCCTCGGGGACCGCCTCGTGCGACCCGCCCGGGTGGTCGTCTACCAGGAGGCCTGAGCTCGCGCGGCGACGGCGGCGACCGCCGGTCGCGCCGGCGCCGCGCTCGGCGACCCTAGGAGCCCCACCATGGCTGCGTTCAAGGACTACTACAACGTGCTCGGCGTCGACCGCGACGCCACCGAGAAGGACGTGCGACGCGCGTACCGGAAGCTGGCCGCGAAGCACCATCCGGACCGCAACCTGGGAGACCCCGGCGCCGAGGAACGGTTCAAGGAGGTCAACGAGGCCTACACCGTCCTCTCCGACAGCGAGAAGCGCGCCGTGTACGACCGTTACGGCGCCGACGGCCCGCCGCCCGCTGGTGCGTACGGAGCCGGTCCGGGCGGCTTCCCGGGCGGTTTCGCGTCCGGTGGCCGGGTCTACACGAACGTCGGTCCCGAGGACGCCGAAGGCTTCAGCGACTTCTTCCGCTCCCTGTTCGGCGGTTCCGGGATGCGTGGGTCGTCCTTCGGGACCTCGTACGGGGACCCCTACGGCGACACGTTCGCCACCGCCGGTCGCCCCGCCACGGCGCAGCGCCCGCGCGTGGTCGAAGCCACGCTCACGGTCGACCTCGCCAAGGCGTTCCACGGCGGTCCCGTGACCGTCAGCGTGGACGGTCGTTCGCTCGAGGTCACGCTGCCCAAGGGCGTCCGCGACGGCGCCAAGCTGCGCTTGCGCGGACAGGCGCCCGGCGGCGACGACCTGGTGATGATCATCCGCCATGCGTCCGACCCGCGCTGGCGCCTGGATGGCGACGTCCTGTACGGCCGGGTCGACGTGCCCGATCACGTCGCCGTCCTGGGTGGCACGGTCCGGGTGCCGACCCTCGACGGTGACGTCGACGTCACCGTCCCGGCCGCCACGAACGCCGGCCGGCGCCTGCGTCTGCGGGGGCGCGGTTGGCCGAAAGGCGGTGCCGAGCGGGGCGACGCCGTGGCGGAGGTCCGACTCGTGGTGCCGGCGACGCCGACCGAGGCCCAACGCGAGCTCTACGAACGGCTGCGTGACCTGGCGACCTGAGGCGGCCGAGCCAGCGCCGGAGGGCCGCCCCACGGCCGCCGTTGCCGGCGGCCGAGCGGGGCGATGGTAGGCTGCCGCGCATGTGGCGAACCCCCATCCAACGCGTCTTCGTCCTCTTCGTCTCGCTGCTCGCGCTCACGGGCGCGCCGGCCCTGGCGCAGGGCGACGATCCCGTCCTGGTCGAGCTCGGCGGTACCCGTGAGCGCGCCAGCTTCATCCTCGAGCGCTTCGAGATCGCGGTGCGCGGGCTGGCGGCCAGCGAAGGCCGCGCCTACGGGCCCGAGCTCCTCGCCGAGCTGTACGGCTTCCTCCCTCAGTTCATCGAGCAGCGCGCGGGCGAGCTGGTCTTGCTCCAAGAGGCTCGCCGCCGCGGACTGAGCGCGGACGAAGCGGCGGTCGAAGCCGTCGTCGACCAGGCGCGTGCCCGCTTCCCCGAGGCGGAGGCGTTCGACGAGGTGCTCGCCAGCGCCGGCTTCCGGGACGTCGACCACCTTCGTGAACTGGTGCGCGAGTCGGAGCTCATCTCGGCCCTCGTCGCCGAGATCGAGAGCGACGTCGAGCTGACCGAGCTCGAGGTGCGCGTGGCCTACGAAGCGCTCAAGCCGCAGCTCGTGCGACCCGAGCAGGTCTGTGCCCGCCACATCCTCGTCGACAGCGAGGTGTCCGCGAGCGTGCTGGCCCGGAGCGCCCGGGCGGGCGCCGACTTCGCCTCCATGGCGCAGACCGCTTCCACCGACCGAGGCTCCGCCGAGCGAGGCGGCGACCTCGGTTGCTTCGGTCGGGGTGCGATGGTGGCGCCGTTCGAGGAGGCCGCTTTCGCGGCCGAGGTCGGCGTGGCCACCGATCCCGTCGAGTCGCAGTTCGGCTTCCACGTCCTGCTGGTCTACGATCGCGTCCCCGCCCAGGCGGCCGCGCTCGAGGAGGTGCGCGCACCCCTCGAGCAGCAGCTCCGCGGCGAGCGGGTGCAGGCCACCATCGCCGCCTACCAGCGTGTGGCGGGCGCCCGCACGTACCCCGAACGGATCCCGGCCCCGCCGGCGCTCGACGAGACCGCACCGAGCGACTGAACGCCCCGAAGCGAACCGACACGAACGGGCGCGACCGACGTGGTCGCGCCCGTTCCCGTGGACCCGAGCGCGGGCTTCAGGGTGCCAGGCGCGTCCTCGTCCACGGGCCCTCGTCGGTCCGCTCGTACCGGAACCGGTCGTGTAGGCGCGACGCGCGGCCCTGCCAGAACTCGATCGCGCTCGGCGTCACGGCGTACCCACCCCAGTACGCCGGGCGCGGGACCCGGTCCGGGAAACGGGTGGCCGCGTCCGCGTGGCGCGCCTCGAGGAGCGAACGGTCGGCGAGGGCCTGGCCTTGCGGAGAAGCCCAGGCACCCAGCTGGCTGTCGCGCGGGCGGGTGGTGAAGTAGGCGTCGGCGGCTGCGTCGTCGAGCCGCTCGGCGCGACCCTCGACGCGCACCTGGCGCTCGAGCCCCCCCCACCAGAAGCACAAGCCGCAGCGCGCCTCGGCTGCGAGGGCGGCCGCCTTGCGGCTCTCGAAGTTCGTGAAGAACGTGAACCGCCCCGCGTCGAGGCCCTTGAGGAGCACCATGCGCACCGACGGCGCGCCATCGGCGTCGACCGTGCCGAGGGCCATCGCGTTCGGTTCGGGCAGGCGGGCCTCCACGGCGGCCCCCAGCCACGACTGGAACTGGCGCACGGGGTCCGGGTCGAGGTCGTCGAGCGTGAGCGGCGCGTCGCGGTATGCCAAGCGGAGGTCGGCCAGGTTCATACCCCAACCTACCGTCTGCGGGTAGCGTGGCTCATGGACGAGACCGACGACCGCCCCGCCGCCCACCGGCTCGCCGGCGCCGACAGCGTCTACCTCCGGTTGCACGCTCACCAACCGGTCGCGTGGTGGCCCTGGGGCGACGCCGCCTTCGAGGAGGCGCGGTCGCGCGACGTGCCCGTCTTGTTGTCCGTGGGGTACGCGACCTGTCACTGGTGTCACGTCATGGCGCGCGAGTCGTTCGACGATCCTGCCATCGCGAGGCTGATGAACGACGGCTTCGTGCCGGTCAAGGTCGATCGCGAGGCCCGTCCGGACGTGGACGCGGTGTACATGGCGGCGCTGCAGGCGCTCACGGGCGGCGGCGGTTGGCCCATGACGCTTGCGCTCACGCCGGCCGGTGAACCGTGGTTCGCGGGCACGTACTACCCACCCACGGACCGTCCCGGCATGCCGTCCTTCGGTCGCGTGCTGGCCGCCCTGTCGGTGGCCTGGCGCGACCGGCGCGACGAGGTGGCGCGGGCGGCCGTGGAGGTGCGCGCCGCGCTGACGTCGCTCGAGCGCGGTGCGGCGACGGCCGGACGTCCCCGACCGCCGACGGCTCGGGCGCGGGCGGCGACCGCCGTCGACGGAGATGCCCTCGACGACCGACCGAGCGCTCATCTCGCCGACGTCGAAGGGCGCGTGCTGCAGCAGCTCGAGGCGACGTTCGACGCCGAGCACGGCGGTTTCGGCGGCGCCCCGAAGTTCCCACCGCATGCCGCCTTGCGATGGTTGGAGACGAGCGGGGGCGCGACCGCCGACCGGCTGCGTCACCGGACGTTGCGCGCGATCGTCGACGGCGGCGTCACCGACCAGCTCGGGGGCGCGCTGCACCGGTACGCGGTCGACGCGGCCTGGGCCGTGCCGCACTTCGAGGTCATGCTCGTCGATCAGGCGCAGATGCTCCCGCGGTTGGCGCGGGCGGCGGCCGAGACCGGCGACGCACGGCTGGCGTGGGGCGCCCGAGCGATGCTCGAAGCGTTGGAGCGCGACCTCGGACGAGCCGACGGCCTGTTCGCCACCGGGCTCGACGCCGAGGCGGCCGGCGTCGAGGGTGCCTTCCACACGTGGAGCCCGGCCGAGGTGGCCGAGGTCCTGGGCGACCCAGCGCTGGTCGACCTCGCCCGCGAGAGCTTCGCGGTGCGCGAACCCGGCAACCTGGACGGTCGGTCCGTGCTGGCGTGGCGGGGTGACCCGGAGGACGAGCGCGTCGGGGTGGTGCGGGCGGCGCTGCTCGAGGCGCGTTCGCGGCGACCGGCACCCCGGCGCGACGAACCCGCGATCACCGCGTACGTCGGGATGATGGTCGAAGGGCTCGCGTCGGCGGCGCGGTGGTTTCCCACCACATACGCCGACCGGGCGCTCGACCTCGCCACGCGGGCGGCCGACGCCGTCTGGGCCGCCGCTTGGGACGGCCGCCGCGTGCGGCGTGCCATCGACGCGCGCGTCGGCAGCCCCGAGGCCGAGGTGGCCCTACTCGACGATCAGGCACGCCTCGGGCTCGGCCTCTGGTCGCTCCACCGGGCGACCGCGGAGCCTCGCCATCTCGCCCGGGCGCTCGACCTGGCCGACGCGATCGCGGGCGACTTCGCGTTGCCTGGCGGCGGCTTCGCGACCGTCCCGCTCGACCGGCCAGCGCCGCTCGTGCGGGCGCGCGACACCCTCGACGGCGCGGTACCGGCCGCCGAAGGCGTCGCCGCCGAGCTGCTGGCGCGGGCGGCGATCGCCACCGGTCGCGACGACCTGCGCGACCGGGCCGAGGCCGCGCTCGAGGCCGCGGCGTCGGTCGGCGGTCTGTCACCCACCGCCGTGATCAGCGCGCTGTTCGCGGCGCGCGTCCTGCGCGGTCCTGCGGTCCAGGTGGCCGTGGTGGGCGCCGCCGAAGACGCGCGTACGGTCGAGCTCCTGGCGACTGCGCGCCGCCTCGCGCCCGACGCCTGCATCGTCCGCTCCGACGGCCCCGAAGACCCTCAGGTCGAGCGTCTACCTTGGCTCGCCGGCCGGGAGGCCCTCGCCGCCGGACCCACCGCGTACGCCTGCGCCGCCGGGGTCTGTCGCCTGCCGGTGACGGCGGCGGAGGCGCTCGCGACCGAGCTCGTCGCTCTCGGGGCCGCAGGCGACCGGTGACGACGCGCTCGTGATGGCGCGCCGTCGGTCGCGTAGAACGGGGCCGATGGCGTGGCGGTGAACTGGGTCGTCGGCCCGCCGGGCGCCGGCAAGACGCACGTCGCGACCGAGGTGGCGTGCGCGGCCGCCGCCGCCGGTCGGCGGGTCCGCTGGCTGGGTCTCCCCACGCAGCGGGCCCACGTGCTGCGTCGGTTGGTCCGCGCGGGACCGCTGCTCGGGGTCGAGGTCGTCACCCTGCAACAACTCGCCTACGCGGTGCTGGCCGCCGACGGGGCTGCCCGACACCAACTGGTGGGCACGGCCCGTCTGGCGCTGGTCGCGGAGGCGCTGCTGGCGCGCGACGGTGTGCTGCCGACGCCCGGCGAGGCGTCGCTGTTCGCCGCTGGGATCGCCGAGGCGAAGCGGTACGGGCTCGAGCCCGAGGCGCTCGCCGGAGCCGCGGCCGGCGGTGCACGCGGGGTCGCCGGGGTGGCCGGGGAGATCGAGCGTCTCGCCGACGTGTACGCGGCGTACGAGCGACTGAAGGGCGACGACCTCGACTACGACGACGTCCGGCGCGAAGCCTGGCGCCGGACGTCGGCGGCGACGACCGAGCGCATCGCGGCGCTCGTCGGGGCCGACGTGCTGGTCGTCGACGGGATGCGGGAGCTCGCACCCGACGACCTGGCGTGGCTGCGCCGCCTGGCCGACGGGGTCGAGGTCTGGGTCACCGCCTCGGTGGCGCCACCGGCGCTCGTGCTCGCCGACGCCGCGAGCGTCCGCGTGCTCGAGGCCCGCCCCAACGACGTCGTCGTCTGGCGTTTCGACAACACGGTCGCCGAGGTCCGGGGCGTCTTGCGGGCGCTGGCGCGCGACCTGGCCCAGGGCATCGACCCGCGTGACCTGGCGGTCGTCGCGCCGCCCGGGACCGCCCGTGCGCTCCGCGCGCTGGCGGGCGAGTTCGACGTCGCGCTGTCCGAGGAGGCGCCGCGCGCCCTGGTGGACGTGTCGCTCGGACGCCGGCTGGCCGACCTGCTCGACCTCCCCACCCATCCCACCGCCGGCCGTCTGCTCGCGGTCCCCGCCCTCGCACCGATCGGCAGGCGGGCGTTGCGCGAAGGGATGACGGGCGTGGACGCCGTCTCGCGCCTCGCCGCGGAGGAGGGGCTGTCGGACGTGTGGCGCGACTGGCAGGCGGCCCTGACGCCGGGCGCCGATCCGCTCGCCTGGGCTAGGAGGGTCGTGGCCTTGGCGGGCGACCTGGTGGTCGAGGCGGAGGGCCTGGCGGCGGGAGGCGACGCGACGACCGAGGTGTCGCATCGGTCGGTGGACGGCGGGGCGATCGCCCGAGCGCAAGAGGCCGCGCTGCGGCGCGCGCAGGAGGCGGCGCGGTTGACCCGCGCCGCGGTCGAGACGGTGGCCGGGGACGGCGCCGAACCGGTCCAGGACGGGGGCTTCCGGGCTTGGTGGCTGGCGCTGCTGCGGGCTTCGTCGCTGCGTGAGCGGCCGCGGCCGGGCGTCGCGCTGCTGTCGCCGGCCGAGGCCGCCGGCCGCCGCTTCCGCCGCGCGTACGTGCTCAGTGCCGTCGCCGGCGCGTACGACGCGGGCGAGCGCGAGGACTACTTCGTCCCCGAGGACGGCCGCACCCCGTTCGCAGTGCTGGCCCGAACCCGTGGGCTCGGTGGCGGCCCCGGCGAGCTGCCGCTTCGGTACCGCGGTCTCGATCCGCTGGTTCGCTCCGAGCTGCGCGCGCGGGCCGACGAGGTGGTGCTCAGCCATGCGGACGGCGACCGGGCGGGCCCCTTGCGCCCCGACGAGGCGTTGCTCGGTCGAGCCGCGGGCGAGCGGCCGCCTGATGTGGCGACGTCGAGCCGGCTCGAGGCGCGCACGAGCATGCCGTTCTCGGCCGTCGACGACGTCACGGAGGGGGGCCGGATCGGCGTCGAGGGTTTGCGACGGGCGCACGAGTGCGCCTTCCGCGTGTGGGCGGCGCCGCTCGCCGAGGACGATCCGCGTGCGCCGTGGCCGGTGCGTGCGCGCCGTGCGCTCACCGCGGCCGAGACGCTGACGCCCGAGCGCCAGCAGGCGTTGGCCGCCCTCGACCCCGGGCTCACGCCGTGGCTGGTGCGCCATGAGGCCGAGCTCGGCCGCCTCCGGTACGGCGTGCGGATCGAGGACGGACCCGACGGTTCGAGCGCGCGCCTCGACGCCGTGGCGCGCCACCCCGATCGCGTGCGCATCGTCCGGTTCGTCTTGCCCGACGAAGACCCGCGCGACCTGCTGCGGCCCGACCGACGCTGGAGCGAGCTGTGGGCCGCCGACGTGCTGCGACGACGGTACCCGCGCCAAGCGTCCCGCGTCGACGTGGTCGCCTGGCCGCTCGGCGGCGACCCGATCGACCTCACGCCCGACGGCGTGGACACGCGCGAGCTCGAGACCAAGCGACGCCGGGTGCGGGGCGACGTCGAGAGCGCGCTGCAGCGTTGGCGCGCGGGGCCGCCGCGGCCCAGACCCGGCTACCGGTGCGGTGCATGTCCCGTGATCGACGTCTGCCGACCGAGCGAGGTGCCCCACGGGGACGGGTCCGCCGCGTGAGGGTCCGGGTCGCCTCCGCCGGGACCGGCAAGACGACGGCGCTCGTGGTACGGGTGCTCGACCTGGTCGACGAGGGGGTTCCGCTGCGCCGCATCGCCGGGGTGACCTACACGCGGACCGCGGCGGCGGAGTTGCGCCAGCGGGTGGGGGAGGGCGTGGCCGCCGTGCTGCGGGAGGGCACCTTCCTGGACGGCGTCGTCGCACCCGATCCGGCCCACCGGCCGCGCTTCGAGGAGGCCGAACGCGAGCTCGGGGGCGCCACGCTCAGCACGATCCACGGGTTCCTGATCGCCGCGCTCCGGCTGGTGGCGCCCGCCCTGGGCCTCGACCCCGCGTTCGACCTCTACGGCGAGGCCGAAGCGGCCGCCGCGTACGAGGAAGAGGTGCGGAGCCTGCTGTTCCTCGCCCAGGACCCGGCGCATCCGCTGGCAGCCACCGCCGCTCGGCTGGGGGCCGGTGGGTTGCCGCAGGCTCAGGCGCTGTTCGCGCGGCGCTCCCTGGCGTTCGACCTGCGCCCGGCCGACGACGCGGCCGCCGACCTTCTCGTGCTGCACGCGGCCGCCTACGAGCGCACGCTCTGGCGTGCCGGCGCCGCACGGCTGGCGCCCTCGGAGATCGAGCGGGCGGCCACGAGGCTCGCGAACGTGCCCGCGCTGGCGGCCCGCGTGGTGGCGCGCTACCCGGTGCTGCTGGTCGACGAGTTCCAGGACGTCAACCCGTTGCAGGGCCGGCTCTTCGAGGCGCTCGAACGCGCCGGCGCCCGCGTGGAGGTCGTCGGCGATCCGAAACAGTCGATCTACGGCTTTCGCCACGCCGACGTCACGGTGTTCCGGCGCGCTGCCGCCACGGCCGCCGCCGCCGGCACGCTCGATCCGCCGCTCGATCGCACGCGACGCCACGCCCGCACCGTCGCCGCCTTCCTCAACCACCTCACCGGCACGCTCGGGGACGCAGGGCAGGGGTTCACGCGCGAGGAAGCGCCCGACGTGGTGCCGGCGGGACCCCAGGCGGCCGTCGAGGGTGCGGTGGAGCTGCACTGGTGGCGCCACGACGAGCTGCCCGTGGACGCCGTGCGGCCGGCCGAGGAAGCGGCCCTGGGCGCCGCCCTCAGGCGCTGGAACGACGCTGGCCGATCGTGGCGCGACATGGCCGTGTTGGCACGTTCGCATGCCGGCCTCGAGCGTGCAGCGACGGCCTTGCGGGCCGCCGGCGTGCCGACCGTGCTGCGGCAGGGGCGCGGCTACTTCGAGCGGCCCGAGGTGCGGGACCTGGTGCACGCTGTGCGTGTCGCCGTCGACCCGAGCGGGACCTCGCTCGCGGCGTGGCTGCGCGGCCCCTTCGGCGAGGTCGGCCCGGCGTTCGCGGCGGAAACGGTGCGAGCGCCCGACCCGGTCGCCCACCTGGCACACCACCGGCCCGAGCTGGCCGCCCGCCTCGGCGTGTTGCGCGGGGCCGTGGCCGCCGATCCGGCTGCGGCGATCGCCACCCTCGCCTACGCCCCGCTCGTCGACGGTGCACCGTTCGTCGCCCGGCTGTCGCTGCGCGCGCGTGACAACGTCGACGCGCTGGTGGTCGCCCTGGCCGAACGGCCCGTCGAGGACCTCGAGCGGCTCCTCGACCGGCTCGAGCGCTTGGCGCGCGAGAGCGAATCCGGTGACGTGCCCCAGGGGGGCGACGGCGTGACCCTGTTGACCGTCCACGCCGCGAAGGGGTTGGAGTGGCCCCTCGTCGCGCTCTTCGACGTCGGAGGTGGCTCGTCGGACCGGCCCGCACCGGTGGCGGTGGACGCCGAGGAGGGCGTCGTGGCCGTCCCCGGCACGCGGCGCTTCGACGAGCTCGAACGCGACCGGCGGCAGCGTGCCGAGGGCGAGGCGCTGCGGACCCTCTACGTCGCCGCCAGCCGCCCGCGCGAGGTGCTCCTCGTGAGCGGCGTCCAGGGGGCGAACGGTCCCGGGCCCTGGCTGCGAGCGTTCCACCGAGCCGGTCTGGGACCGCTGCGCCGGGGGGATCCGACGGGTTGGCCGGTCGCCCGCGCCCTCGGCGTCACGGTCGTGCAGCATGCGGTCGACGGTCGCGCACCGCGGCCGGCCGCGCCGCCGCACACCCCACCGTCTCCGCGCCCGGCGGCGCCGTGGCTCGGCCGGATGCCGCGTCCCTCGCGCTACCCGGCGGTCGTCAGCCCGTCCTGGATCGTCCTCGAAGGCTCGGGCCGGGCGGCCGAGCGCCAGGTGCGTGCGCCGTGGCCGGCGCCGCTCCTGTCGCCCGACCTCGAGGTCGCCGGCGGCGAGCCGGGTTCCGAGCCCGTGGAGCGCGGCGGGGCGGACCAGGCCGACGGCGAACGCTTGGCCGGCCGCGCCACCGCGGTCGGGACGCTCGTCCACGACGCCATCGCGCGCGGTTGGCGGGCCGACGACCGGGCGGCGCTGGCGACCCTGGCCGCTCAAGAGGTCCTCTTCCCGTTCCCGCCCCACGTCCGCGCGGACCTGCTCGCCGAGGTGGTCGAGTTGCTCGAAGGCTACTGGGCACTCGTCGACGAGGCGGTGCTGCCGCCGCTCGCGGCACGTGACGAGGACCAGGCCGAGCTCCCCTTCGCGTTCGAGGCCGGCGGCAGCGTCTGGCACGGGTTGATCGATCGTCTCGTGCGGGTCGGCGATCTATGGTGGCTCGACGACTACAAGACCGATCGGACCCTGCGCCCCGAGCGGTACCACGTGGCGATGGCCACCTACGTCGAGGCGGTCGCGCGGGTGCGCGGCCACCGACCGCGCGCACGGCTCGTCGACCTGCGCCGGCGCGAGGTCATCGCGCTCGACGACGCCGATCTCGCCGCCGTCTGGACGGCCACCGCCGCCGGTGCGCGCGCCTAACAGCGGGCGTACAACCGCGCGTTGCCCGCCTTGCCGACCGCTCGTACCACGCCGCTCTCGCGCAAGCAGTAGACGAGCTTCTGGGCCGTCGCCCGAGCCATGCCGGTGCCGCGCGCCAGCTCGCCCGTGTCGAACGGGTCGACGAGCTCGGTGGGTACGAACCCCAGGAGCGCCGCGGCGCCGATCAGGGCGCGGCGCTCGACCACCTGCACCAGCCGGCGCTCGACGGTCACCCAGCCGCGCCGCCGCCAAGCCCGCCCGGGCTGGTGCTCGCGCGCCTCCTCGTCGTGGAGCAAGACGAGTTCGAGCTCGAGGTTGGGGTGATCGAGCAGGTGCGGGATCGATACGAGTTCGCGCGCGATGTCGGCCGGGTGGCCGCGTTTGGGTGAGCGACGGCGTTTGGGGGGGTCGCCGAGCTTGACGATCCAGCGCTCGGTGGCGACCGGCAGCACCAACCGCACCCGGTGCGTGGGGAGCAACCGTTCGAGCTTGCCGCGCATGGCGCCGACGTGGCGGGTCTGGACCTCGATGAGGACGTCGTCGTGGATGGCGTCGATCACGTAGCCGTCGACGGCGACCTCGAAGCGGCTCCCCGGCGGCGCGACCGCCAGTTTGAGCGCCGCGTGGAGTCCCGACTCGTTGAGCCCACCGATGCCCACGGCCCGAGCGTACCCTCGTCGGCCTCGGCGTGCGCCTAGGACGCCTAGGCGCACGCCGAGGGCGTGGCCGCGCGCTCGATCCGCCCGTGCATGCTGTGTCCATGCAGCGCCCGCGTTCGGCCCGCGTCCTCGGACATCCCGGTCGCTTCCGCGAGGGGGTCCCTCGCGCGGACGAGGGTGTCCCTCGCTCGGACGAGGGGTCCCTCGCTCCGGCGAGGGTGTCCCTCGCTCCGGCGAGGGGGTCCTCGACGACGCGTCGGCCGTCCTCGACGACGTTGCGATGCTCGTCTGGGAGGGCGCCGTGGACGGTCCGGGTCTGGCGCGGATCCTCCGCACCGCCCTCACGACCGGGGCCCTCCCATGCGACGTCGACGGCACGCCGTTCCGTCTCGACGCGGGCAGCTGCTGGTACGACGCGGCTCGCGGCATGCTGCTCATCGAGGTGCGCGGCCGGCTCCAGGGCGTGGCCTGAGGCACGCAGAGGGCGCGGTACGCTCACAGGATCCGAACCGAGGTGATCCGATGGTCCCAGATGATGCCGAGAGAGCGCTCGCCCCGAAGCCCGAACCCGCCGTCGACCAGGTGAGCGTCCGCCACCACCAGGTCGAGATCGCTGGCGTCACGGTTCGTTACACGTCCACCACCGGTCGGTTGGTGCTCGAACGCGAACGCGAGGCGACGTCGCAGGACGCGGCGGGGACCTGGGAGGGCGCCAAGCCGCGCGCCGAGGTCTTCTTCGTGGCCTACACGCGCGACGGCGTCCGTTCTCCCGGAGACCGACCGATCACGTTCTCCTTCAACGGCGGCCCCGGCTCCTCCTCGGTCTGGATGCACCTCGGTCTGCTCGGCCCGCGCCGCGTCCGCCTGGAGGACGACGGCATGGCGGTGGCGCCCCCGTACCAACTGGTCGACAACCCCCACGCGTTGCTCGACGAGACCGACCTCGTGTTCATCGATCCCGTGTCGACCGGCTTCAGCCGAGCGGCCGTGGGCGAGAAGGCCAAGGAGTTCCACGGCTTCGACGGCGACGTCGAGAGCGTGGGCGACTTCATTCGCCTGTGGGTCACGCGGTACGGTCGGTGGGCGTCGCCCAAGTTCCTCATCGGCGAGAGCTACGGGACCACCCGGGCGGCCGCGCTGGCCGGCTACCTGCAAGACCGCCACGCGCTCTACCTCAACGGGCTCCTGCTGGTGTCGAGCGTGCTCGATTTCTCGACGCTCCGGTTCGAGCCCGGCAACGACCTGCCGCCGCTGCTCTTCGTCCCGACCTACGCGGCCACGGCGCACTACCATGAAGCCCTGGCGCCCGACCTGCAGGCGCGAGCGCTCGACGACCTGCTCGAGGAGGTCGAAGCCTGGACCCTGGGCACGTACGGTCCGGCGCTGCTGCACGGCGACGCCCTGCCGGCCGACGAGGCGGACGCGATCGCCGAGCGCCTGGCGCGCTACACCGGGCTCGACCCCGCCTACGTGCGTCGTACGGGCCTGCGCATCGACATCCACCGCTTCTGCAAGGAGCTCCTGCGCGATCGGGGGCGCACGGTGGGTCGTATCGACGCGCGCTACACGGGCGTCGATCGCGACGATGCCGGCGCGACGCCGGAGTTCGATCCCTCGATGGGCGCCACCACCGGGGCGTACGGCGCGTCGATCAACGACTACGTACGCCGGGAGCTCGGCTTCGAGAGCGACCTGCCCTATGAGGTCATCAAGGGTCTGTACCAGACGTGGGACTACGGGCGCTTCCAGAACCGCTACGTCAACGTGGCCGAGACGCTCCGCAGGACGATCGCCGTGCATCCGTTCCTCCGGGTGTTCGTGGCCAGCGGCACCTACGACCTCGCCACACCCCACTTCGCCACGAAGTACACGCTCGATCACCTGGGGTTGCCGCTGCACCTGCGCGACAACGTCACGACGAAGCGGTACCCCGGCGGGCACATGATGTACGTCGACCTCGGCATCCTCGCGACCATGAAGGCCGACATGGCGACGTTCGTGCGGTCGGCCTCGGAACGTGGTCGGCCTGCGCCCACAGGGACGTCCGGCTGACCGACGCGCCGATCAGGCGCCGACCCCGCGCCGAACGGTCGCTCGGACCCGCAGCGGGTCCGAGCGACCGCGGGGTCCCCGTGCGGTGGCGTCCTCGGGGGCGAACCGCGCGGCCGTCGCGATGAGGGCGGCGACGAGCGCGATCTCGCCGACGTTGGCGACGGGCGGCGCGAAGGTACCCCGCGCCGGGCCGCCTGCGGCCGCCGCGAACATCGCACCCGCCGCGAGCGCCAACGGACGCCAGCCGCGCGCCTTCCACAGCGGCCAGCCGGAGCGGCGCCCGAGTCGCAGTCCCCAGAACCAGATCGCCGCCTGCGCGACCGCGAAGACGAGGTAGAGCGTGCCGAACATGGCGCGTCAGGCGCCGAGTTCCCGCCGCAGGGTCGCCTGGACCCGCTTCGGGTCCATGCGGCCGCCGGTCGCCCGCATGACCTGTCCCACGAAGAAGCCGATCAACCCCGTCTTGCCGCCCCTGAACGCCGCGACCTCGTCGGGATGCGCCTCGAGGGTCCGCCGCACCTCCGCCTCGAGCGCGCCGGCGTCGTCGACGCGGGCGAGACCCTTGCGCTCGACGACCTCGCGCGGGGTGCCCTCGCCCGCGGCCACCGCGGCGAGGACCTCGCGGGCGGTGCCGGTGTGGAGCGTCTCGTCCGCAAGCAGGTCGAGCAGGTCGGCCAGCGCCGCGCCATCGAGGCCGGCTGGCAGGTGGCCGCGCTCGCGGAGCACGGTGCGCACCTCCTGCGCCACCCAGGGGGCGGCGGCGGGCGCTGCCGCCCCCTGGGCGACGGCCTCTTCGTACACCCGCGTCAGCGCGGGTTCGGCCGCGATCAGGCCGGCGTCGGTCCGGGCCAGGCCCGCGTCCAGCCAGGCCTCGGCACGCGCGCGGCCCGCCGGCTCGAGGGCGGCCAGCGGATCCGGTTCGGCCTCGGTTCCCGCGTCGGCCCCCGCGTCGGTGCCCGTCTTGGCGCCCCCGTCCGCCGGGGCGGTCCTCGTGGCCCGAAGCGCCGCGGGGCGCCAGCCGTCCTTGAGGGTGACGATGCGGTTCCACACGAGCCGTTCGCCCCGTCCGTCCACGGGGTCGCGCCAGAAGTAGCCCAGCCGTTCGAACTGGTAGCGCGTGTCGCCGTCGTCGTCGGCCACGGAGGGTTCGACGTAGCCGTGGCGCACCTCGAGCGAGCGCGGGTCGAGGTCGTGACGGAAGTCGCCGTCGTCGGCGCCCGGTTCGCGCGCGTCGAACAGGCGGTCGTAGAGCCGGTACTCGGCCGGCAGCGCGGTCTCCGCGTCGACCCAGTGGATGGCCGACCAGACCTTGACGTCCTGCGGGTTGCGTCCGAGCGAGTCCGCAACGACGGTGGCGCGCACGACGGTGACCCGCCCCGCGTCGTCGGTCTCGACGGCGTCGCAGTGCACGACGACGGCGTGGCGCAGCCGCACGGCCCGACCCGGTGCCAGTCGCTTGAAGCCGGCCGGCGGGTCGACGGCCACGTCGTCGCGCTCCAGCCACAGCCGCCGACCCAGGGGCACCAGCCGCGAGGCGCGGGTGTCGTCGTCGACGGCCCCGGCGACGTCGTCGGGGAAGGAGGGCGCGTCGACGCCGTCGATGCCGTTGAGCTCGCCGTGCGGGTCCTCGAGGCGGAGCTCGACCGGATCGGTGACCGCCAGGACCCGCGGGGCGACCGGGTTGAGGGCGTCGCGCACCGTCGTCTCGAGCAACGCGGCGTCGGTGCGGCTCGCCGCGCGGGTCACGCCCACCCGACCGACGAGGTCGCGCACGGCGCGAGCGGGCAGACCGCGGCGACGCAGCCCCGCGATCGTGGGCATGCGCGGATCGTCCCAGCCGCCCACGTGCCCCTCGCGGACCAGCGCGAGCAGGTGCCGCTTCGACATGATCGTCTGCTCGAGCGCCAGGCGCGCGAACTCGTACTGTCGGGGCCGCGGGGCGGGGAAGAGGCGCTCGACCAACCAGTCGTAGATGGCCCGGTTGTTCTCGAACTCCAGGGTGCAGAGCGAATGGGTGATGCCCTCGATCGCGTCCGACAGGGGGTGCGCGAAGTCGTAGAGCGGGTAGATGCACCAGGTGTCGCCGGTCCGGTAGTGGTGGGCGTGCTTGATCCGGTACAGCACCGGGTCGCGCAGGGTCATGTTCGGGTTCGCCAGGTCGATCTTCGCGCGCAGCACGGCTCCGCCGTCGGGGAACTCGCCGGCACGCATGCGGCGGAACAGGTCGCGGTTCTCGGCTGCCGGTCGGTCACGGTCAGGGCCGGCGACGCCCGGTTCGGTCACGGTGCCCCGCGTGGCGCGCACCGTCGCCTCGTCGCGCAGGTCGACGTAGGCATCGCCCGCGTCGATGAGGCGTTCGGCGAGGGCGTACAGGTCCTCGAAGTAGTCGCTGGCGTAGTGCAGCGCGTCCCACGAGAACCCGAGCCACCGGATGTCGTCCTGGATCGATGCGACGAACGAGGGGTCCTCGGTGGTGGGGTTCGTGTCGTCCATCCGCAAGTGGACGCGGCCGACGTAGTCGTGGGCCAGACCGAAGTTCAGGCAGATCGCCTTGGCATGGCCGATGTGCAAGAAACCGTTCGGCTCGGGCGGGAAGCGCGTCACCACCCGATGGACGCGTCCTGCGCGGAGGTCGGCGTCGATGACGTTGGTGATGAAGTTGGGCGCGATCGTCCGGCGGGCATCGTCGGGGATGCGAGCGTTGGCAGGGGTGGGACGGTCCGAGGTGTCGCTCACGCAGGGCTCCTTGCGACGTCGAGGCTAGCATCTCGGCCTCGGGTCGCGCGCGGCGGACCCTTCACCGCAACAGCAAGGTCACCAGCACGTACGTGACCGGGACGGCGATCAGGTGGCTGTCGAGACGGTCGAGCACGCCGCCGTGGCCGGGCAGGAACACGCCGGCATCCTTGACGCCCACCCAGCGCTTCACCAGCGATTCGAACAGGTCGCCCGCCAGCGCCGCCATGGGGACGATGACCGCGAACACGACCAGGTGCACGAGGTCGAGTCGGAAGCTCGTCCAGAGCGGCAGGAGGGCCATGGTGCCGCCGACCACGACCATCGCCAGCGCCTGGCCCCCGATGGCGCCCTCGAGCGTCTTCTTGGGGCTGATCCGCGGCGCCAACGGGCGCCGCCCCCAGAGGGAGCCGAAGACGTAGCCGCCGACGTCGGTGGCGATGATCGCCAGCACCGGGAAGGCCAGGTACCACAGGCCGGTGACACCGTCGGGCATGTAGCGCAGCGTGATCACCAAGCCGAAACCCCAGGCGATCCACACGTACCCGAGCAACGTGAAGGCGAGCGACTGCAGCGAGCTGCGGTTGGAGGTGATCACCTCGGCCACGAGCAGGTAGAGCACGAACGTGATGAGCAGCAGTTCGCGCCACGGCAGCTCGCCCAAGCCGTTGGCCATCCATGGGTGGCCCGCCGGCAAGGAGGCCGGCAGCGTGAGCGCGCTGGCGGCCCACAGGCTGCGCCGACGGACGGGGATGCCCCGCAGCGCCAGCATCGAGGCGTACTCCTGCACGGCGATCCCCGTGAGGACGAGGTACGCCGGCCCCAACAGCGGGAGCCCCACCCAGAGGATGAGGAGGGTCGCGAGGAAGGCGACGAAGGCCGACGAGACCCGGACGAGGGACAAAGGCGGGCTCCCGGCCTCAGACGGCCAGGATGTCGGCTTCTTTCGCTCGGGTCCGTTCGTCGATCTGCGCGATGAAGTCGTCGGTGACCTTCTGGACCTCGGCCTCGCCCGACCGCATCTCGTCCTCCGACAGCAGGTGCTCCTTGTGCATCTCGCGGAGCTCCTCGTTGGCATCGCGACGGATGTTGCGCACGGCCACGCGGGCTTCCTCGGCCATGTGCTTGACGGTCTTCACGAGGTCGCGCCGGCGTTCGTCGTTCAGCGGCGGCACCGAGATGAAGATCGCGTCGCCCTGGTTGTTCGGGTTGAAGCCGAGGTCGCTCTCCAGGATCGCCTTCTCGATGTTCTTGACCGCGCTCTTGTCGAACGGCGCGATCACGAGGGTCCGTGGATCCGGGCTCGAGACGCTGGCGATCTGGTTGAGGGGCGTCTGCGCACCGTAGTAGTCGACCATCACCCGCTGCAACATGGCGGGGTTGGCCCGACCGGTCCGGATCACGGCGACGTTGGCCTCGTACGCCTCGAGCGACTTGTGCATGCGCTCGCGCGTCTCCTTGGTGATCGTCTTCATGGAGGTCCTCCTGGACGCGTTGCTGACCCCCTCATCCTACCGCGTGTGCACGCTGCTCCCATCGGTGAACCGCGTTTCGGCGTCCGTGGCGATCCGGGTGCCGACGTCGGCGCCCGACAGCAGGGCGTCGAGGTTGCCCGACGTGAAGATGTCGAACACCACGATCGGCAAGTTGCGGCCCATGCACAGGCTGATCGCGGTCGCGTCCATCACCTTCAGGCCGAGCTGGAGCACGTCCATGTACGACATCGTGGCGAACCGGCGCGCCGTCGGCACCGTGCGGGGATCCGCGTCGTAGACGCCGTCCACCTTGTTCTTCGCCATGAGCACCAGGTCGGCGTCGATCTCGAGCGCGCGCAGCGCGGCCGTGGTGTCGGTGGTGAAGAAGGGGTTGCCGGTCCCGCCGCCGAAGATGACCACGCGGCCCTTCTCGAGGTGGCGCAGCGCACGCCGCCGGATGTACGGCTCGGCGATCGCCTGCATCGCGATGGCCGTCTGGACCCGGGTGTCGATGCCCTGCTTCTCCAGCGCGTCCTGCAACGCCATGGCGTTCATGACCGTCCCGAGCATGCCGACGTAGTCGGCCGTCGCCGGGTCCATGTCGCCGCCGTGCTGGGCACCCCGCCAGAAGTTGCCGCCACCGACGACCAACGCCACCTCGACGCCGTGTCCGAGCGCGGCCGCGATCTCCTTCGCCAACGCGCGGGTCGCCTCGGGTGCGACGCCCAACCCACTCTCTCCGGCGAGGAACTCGCCGGAGAGCTTCAGCAGGACGCGCTTCACCTCACTCGCCGATGGCGATCCGGGAGAAGCGTCCGATCTGGATGTTCTCGCCGATCGTGGCGATCGACTCCTTGATCAGCTGCTCGACGGTCTTCTTGTCGTCCTTGATGTAGGGCTGCTCGAGCAGGCAGAGCTCGGCGTAGAACTTGCCGAGCCGGCCCTCGGTCATCTTCTCGATGATGGCCTCGGGCTTGCCTTCCTCGCGCGCCTGGGCGCGGAGCGCTTCGCGTTCGGCTTCGACGACCTCGGCCGGCACGTCCTCGCGGCGCACGTAGGTCGGGTTGGCCATGGCCACGTGGATCGCCAGGTTGCGGGCGAGCTCCTGGAAGGCCGCGGTGCGGGCCACGAAGTCGGTCTCGCAGTTCAGCTCGACCAAGACGCCGATCTTGCCGTTGTGGTGGATGTAGGAGCCGACCAAGCCCTCGGTCGCCGCGCGGTCGGCCTTGCGGGACGCCTTGGCGATGCCGCGTTCACGCAGCAGGGCGGCCGCCTTGTCGAGGTCGCCATCGGTCTCGTCGAGCGTCTTCTTGACGTCGAGCATGCCGGCGCCCGTCATGGCGCGCAGCTTCTTGATCATGTCGGTGGTGACGGTCATGTTCCCCTCCGCGGGTCAGGCGACGTCGCTGGACTTCTCGGTGCCGCCGGTCTGTACGCCGGACTCGATGCCGCTCTCGACACTGGTCCCGCCGGCGTCGCCGGCGATGCCCTCCTCGCCGACGCCGCTGGCGGCGGCCGGTTCGACGACGCCTTCGGCGACGGCGGCTTCTTCGACCGCAGCGCGAGCGGCCTCACCCTGTGCCGCTCCCGACTTCGGGACGTCGGCCGCCGCCGGTGCGAGCTTGGGGGCCGCAGCGGTCTGGGGGGCATGCCCACCGTGGGCCTCCGCGGCCTCGGCCACGGCAGCGTGGATGGCCTGCTCCGAAGCCGTGGTCGGCAACGGCTTCATCGTGCGGCTCGGTTCGACCGCGACGGGCTCCTTCGGCTGTTCCGGGGCCTCGTCGGCGCCGCCACGGACCTCGATGATGACGTCGGCGAGCGTCGAGGTCACGAGCTGGATGGAGCGGATGGCGTCGTCGTTGCCGGGGATGATGAAGTCGAGCACGTCGGGGTCGCTGTCGGTGTCGGCCAAGGCCACGGCGTTGATCTCGAGCTTGTTGGCCTCTTTGACGGCGATCGCTTCCTTGGTGGGGTCGATGATGAAGAGGGCGTCGGGGAGGCGCGTCATGTCGCGGATGCCGCCCAGGTAGCGCTGCAGTCGCTGCAGCTCCTTGCCCATGTCGATCTGCTCCTTCTTGGTGTAACGCAGGATCGACTCGTCCTCGAACATCGACTCGAGTTCCTTGAGACGATCGACGCGGGTGCGGATCGTCTTGAAGTTGGTGAGCAGACCGCCCAACCAACGCTCGTTGATGAACGGCATACCGCAGCGCTTGGCCTCGGCCGCCAGGATCTCCTGCGCCTGCTTCTTGGTGCCGACGAACAGGATCGTGCCGCCGCGGCCGGCGAGGTCGCGCAGGTAACCCAGCGCCTTCTCCGACTCGACGAGGGTTTTCTGCAGGTCGATGATGAAGATGCCGTTGCGTTCGGCGAAGATGTAGCGCTTCATCTTGGGGTTCCAGCGCTTGGTCTCGTGGCCGAAGTGCACGCCGGCTTCGAGCAGTTGTTTCATACCCAGGTACGACATTCGTTCCTCCATGGCGGGACGTTGAGGTGGGATCAGGCCGGGTCCATGCCGCGAAGGGCGTGGCGATGGTCCGGACCTCGTGTTCGAGCCCGCAGCGTCTTCGCGTGCGGCTCACCCAGCTGCCGGCGGACGTTCCGCTGCCGTCCGGCAAACCTCCCGACCTTAGCACGAACCGAACGCCCGCGGTAGACCAGCGCGCACCCGCCGAGTCTGGCGGGTTCGCACCCGCCGGAGTCTGGCGGGTTCGCGCCCGGGGGCCGACACGTTCGCACCCGCCGGCTCGAGGCCGGCGGGTGCGCGGAGGTGATGCGTCGAACCGGTCCGGGCAGCGTTCAGCGCAGGGCTTGCAGCGCTTCTTCGGCGGCCGTGTAGTTCGGATCGAGCTCGAGGGCACGTTCGAAGGCGCGTCGAGCCGCCTCGGTGTCGCCGTCGCCGTTCCGGGCAACGTACGCGCGGCCCAGGTAGTAGTGCGCGTCGGCGGACTCGGGTGGGAGCAGCGCGCCCTGCTGGGCGCGGCGGACGGCGTCGTCGACGCGGCCCTCCTCGAGGTAGGCCCGCGACAGGTACGTGTACAGGGGCGGGGTGAAGACCGCGCCGTCGAGCGTGAGCGCCTGCTCGAAGCGGGGGATGGACGCCGTTGCCTCACCGCACTCGAACTGCACGATCGCCAGCTGCGACACGGCCGAGAGCGAGGTCGGGGCCAAGCTGACCGCCTGCGACAGCTCGTACTCCGCGGTGTCGCAGTCGCCCAGACGGTACGAGACGTTGCCGAGGTTGTTGTGGGCGGTGGCGCTGGCCGGGTCGAGCACGACCGAGCGGCGGAAGGCGGTGCGCGCTTGCTCGAGCAGGCCGAGGTCGCGGTACGACTTGCCGAGGTTGACCTGGATCACCGATCGCTCGCGCTCGGGCAGCCCGGCGGCCGCGGCGAGCTCGGCGGCGCGTTCGAGCGTCGAGCGGGCCTGATCGAGGTTGCCGGCCTCGTAGTAGAGGATGCCCTTCGTGTTCTGCACGGTGGGGTCGTCCGCGTCGAGGGCCTCGGCGCGCGCCAGCACGTCGAGCGCCTCGGTGAGGCGACCCGAGTACGTGGTCGGATCGGCGAGGTACTGGTTCTGGTACGCGAGGGCGAGCTGGACGTGGGCCGGGACGGACGTGGGCGCCGCGTCGATGGCCTGCTGGAACGCCTCCACCGCGCTGCCGTACGCCCCCTGGCACGCCAGCGCGCGCCCCTTGCCGATCAGCGCCTCGGCGTGCGTGCCCTCGCGCTTCAGGGCCTCTTGGAAGAAGTACTGGGCCAGCGCGCAGTCGCCTTGTGCGTAGTAGAACCGGCCGTCACGGATCAGTTCGTCCACGCCGGGCGTGGCCGCGTCTTGTGCGAGAGCGGCGCCCGCGAGGGTGGCGGCGACGAGTAGGGTCACGACGCGAAGCGGTCCGGCGCGAAGACGGCTCGCGGCGCGGGGGCGCGATGCGTTCGGACGTGGGAAGGTCGTGTTCAACGTGTCCTCCGAGAGATCGGTCGACATGAGCGTACCATCGCTCCGTTCGGCGTTCGTCCCCGGCCGCGGCGTCACGGTCGGGCGTCGGACGACCCGTCGGCGTCCCGAGCGCCGCTCGCCGCGCCGCTCCGGGTCCGCCCAGGCGTGCCCGGGTTCTCCCGGCATGATGTCGCCGAGAGGTGAGAGGGGCGTGTGCCACGCACGTGGCGAACCGCGTCCGGGGCCACGTGCGCAGACCGTCGGGGCGGGTAGGATGCCGTGTCGCTTCGCCGCGATCGTTGCGGCGGGGGACCGATCGCCACGGAGCCCGAGGAACCGACGTGACCACGAACCCCACCCCGATGACCCCCCAGAGCCGCCGCGACCGCCAGACCTTGCGGCTGGTGATCGTGACGGTGGCCGCCAACGCGCTCGTCATCCTGCAGGGCGCCTTCGTCCGCGCCACCGGCTCGGGCGCGGGCTGCGGACGCCACTGGCCGCTGTGCAACGGTGAGATCGTGCCGCTGAACCCGAGCGTGCACACCCTGATCGAGTTCAGCCATCGTCTGCTCTCGCTCGGTGTGCTGATCTTGGGGGTATGGCTGTTCCTCCGCGTGTGGCGCGAGCGCCGCACCCAGCCTGGGCTGTTCGCCGCCACCGTCGCTGCGACCGTGTTCCTGTTCATCGAGGCGCTGTTGGGTGCGCTCACGGTGCTGTGGGGCCTGACCGCCGACAACACCACCGTCGCGCGCGGGCTCATGGTGTCGACCCACCTGGTGAACTCGCTGTTGCTCGTGGGGTCGCTCGCGGCCGTGTGGATGTACGCCCGCCCGGGCGCGCCGGCGTGGCCCCTGCGCCTGCGTCGCCAGGGTGCGCTGGGGACCGTCCTCGCCGTCGGTCTCCTGGCGATGCTGTTCCTGATGTTCACCGGCGGCATCGCCGCCATGGGCAACACCATGTTCCCGTCCGCGACGCTGGCCGAGGGGCTGGCCGCCGACCTCGACCCGAGCTCGCACCCACTCATCCGTTTGCGCGTGTTGCACCCCCTGATCGCCGTATCGGTGGGCATCTACCTGTTCTTGTCGCTCGGCACCGCCTGGTGGCTCAAACCGGCGCAGGCCGGCCGTGGTCTCATGCAGGCGTTGCTCGGCACGTACCTGATCCAACTCGCTGTGGGTACGCTGAACCTGGCCCTTCTGGGCCCGATCGTGTTGCAGTTGTTGCATCTCGCGCTCGCGGTGCTGGCGTTCGGCCTGCTCTCCGCCCTCGCGGTGGTGCTGCTGGCTTCCCCCGTTCCTCGGACCGCGCCGCTCGCGCGGTCGTCCGACACCGCTTTGGAGCGAGCCTGACGTGAACGCGACCCCCGCCGTCTTGCACCGTGCCACCTGGCGCGATTACGTCACCCTCACCAAACCGAAGGTGATCAGCCTGCTGCTGCTCACCACGATCGGCGCGATGTTCATCGCGGCGTCGGGTTACCCGGGTACGTGGCCGCTCATCGGGCTGCTGCTGGGCGGGTACATGTCCGCCGGCGCGGCCGGCGTCTACAACATGGTCTACGACCGCGACATCGACGGCCGTATGCGGCGCACTGCCCTCCGCCCCACGGTCACCAACGTCGTGCCCACCCCCAACGCGCTCGCGTTCGCGGTCGCCCTCACGCTGGCCAGCTTCGTGCTGATCTGGTCGGCGGGCAACCTGCTCGCGGCGCTCTTGTCCTGGGCGGGCATCGCGTTCTACGTGATCGTGTACACGATGTGGCTCAAACGCGCCACCTGGCAGAACATCGTCATCGGTGGGGCGGCCGGCGCGATCCCGCCCCTCGTCGGCTGGGCGGCCGTCACGGGCGAGCTGTCGTTGCTGGCATGGTTGCTGTTCACCCTCATCTTCGTCTGGACGCCGGTGCACTTCTGGGCGCTGGCGCTCATGATCCAGCGTGATTACGAGGCCGTGGGCGTGCCCATGGCACCGAGCGTGATCGGCGAGCGGGCCACCGTGATGCAGATGGCGATGTACGCGCTCCTGACGATCGTGTTGACCGTGATCCCGTTCGCGCTGCACGAGTTCTCGGTCGTCTACCTGTTGGCCGCCCTGGCCTTGAACGTGGTGCTGGCCGTGCGCATGGTGCGGTTGTTCGCGGTCGCCCAGCGCGGGATCGCCATCGACAAGGCCACCGCTCTCCCGGTCTACACGTACTCGATGCTCTACCTGGCGCTTCTGTTCCTCGCGATGGCGCTGGACCGCGCCTTCTTCTTCGTCCCGGCCTGAGGTCGTCGTCCTGGCCCGCCACCCGCTCCTGACGCCCAAGTGGATCGTCGGTCACGTCCTGGCCGTGACCGTGGTGCTGACGTTCTCGCAGTTCGGGCTGTGGCAGCTGCGTCGCCACGAAGCGCGTGCGGAGCGCAACGACGCCATCGTGGCGCGGCTCGCTGCGGCGCCCGCCCAGCTCGACGTGGCGCTGGCCGAGGCGCGCCGGGCGCTCGCGGAGGGCGTGCCGCCCCGCGAGGCCTTCCTCGCGCGCCGGGTGGAGGCGACGGGCGTCTTCGAGCCCGAGGACGAGGTCCTGCGTCGACCCGTGAGTCGCGACGGGCGACCGGGTTACCACGTCGTGACGCCCCTCGCCCTGGCCGACGACGCCCAGGGGCGGCGGATCTGGGTGGAGCGCGGCTGGGTGCCGCAAGCCGTGGACGACGTGCCCGTGACGGAGGCCCCGCCGCCGGCGGGGACCGTGACGATCGAAGGTTGGTTGCGTGCACCCGACGTGCCGCCGACGGGCTGGGTGGCGCGGCTCGCCCCGCGCGATCCGCCGACCGGACGCCTCGGTACGGTCGCCTACGTCGACGTCGAGCGCCTCGCGTCACAGGTCGCCGGCCCGACGGTCCCCGCGGTGCTGGTCCTCGCCGAGAGCGGGGCAGGGATCGCAGCGGACGCGTTGCCGTTGACGCCGAACCTTCCCGACGTCGGCGCCGGGTCCCACCTGGGGTACGCGATCCAGTGGTTCGCGTTCACGCTGGTGACGCTGATCGGCTACCCGGCGCTGCTGCGACGCGTCCAGCGCGAACGCGGGCAGACCGAGGGCGGCGCCTAGACCCGCGCTTGCGCGAGCGTGCCCTCGAGCGCGGCGAGCAAGGCATCGAACGGCTTCACGAACTTCTCGACCCCCTCACGCTCCAAGGCGGCCGTGACCTCATCGAGGTCGATCCCCACGTCGGCGAGCGCATGCAGCTGGCTGCGCGCCTCCTCGAGGCCGTCGGTCAGGCGGAGCGCGGGGTCACCGTGGTCGCGGTACGCGTCGAGCGTGTCGCGCGGCAGCGTCGTGACCGTGGGGGCGCCGATGAGCGGTTCGACGTACATCGTGTCGGGGTAGGCGGGGTCCTTGGTGCCGGTCGACGCCCAGAGCAGGCGTTGGGGTCGCGCGCCGAGGGCGGCGAGCTCGGCGAAGCGTTCGCCACCGAAGATCTCCGTGTACCGCTCCCACGCGCCCTTGGCGCTGGCGATCCCCGCTTTGCCCCGCAGCGCTTTGGCCTGGGCCGCGTGGGACCCGCCCTCCGCGATGAGCGCGTCGAGGCGCGCGTCGACGGCGACGTCGATCCGCGAGAGGAAGAACGAAGCGACCGATTGGATCGCGTGCAGGGGTTCCCCTCGTTCGGCGCGCCAGGCGAGGGCGCGGACGTAGGCATCGGCGACGGCGGCGTATCGCTCCAGACCGAACAGCAGCGTCACGTTGACGTTGATGCCCTCACGGGTCAGCGTCTCGAAGGCCGTGAGACCGGCGGTCGTACCCGGCACCTTGACGAAAACGTTCGGCCGGTCGAGCTGCGCCCACAAGCGGCGGGCCTCCTCGATCGTGCCCTCGACGTCGTGCGCCAGGGAGGGGATCACCTCGAGCGACACGTAGCCGTGCTGCCCGAGCGAGGCGCGATGCCGCTCGGCGAACAGGTCGGCGGCCGCCTGGACGTCCTCGATGGCGAGCGTCTCGTAGACCTGCGTGACGCTCAAGCCGCGGTGGGCGAGCTCGGCGATGGCTTCGTCGTAGTCGTCGCTGTGCACCATCGCCTTCTCGAAGATGGCGGGGTTCGACGTGACCCCGTCGAGGCCGTCCTCTTCGATCAAGCGGCGCAGGTCGCCATCCTCGATCATGCCGCGGCTGATCTCGTCCAGGTAGACGGATTGTCCGAGTTCGGAGAGACGCTTGAGCGGGTTCATGCCGCCAAGGATACCGCGCCCCGGCCCTCGGTCAGGCAGCCGGTTCGATCCCGTCCGCCACGACCGTCGCGTCCGCACCCGCACCCTCGACGCGCAAGCGGACGCGAGGCAAGGGTCGCACGGCGGGCCCGCTCACGACGAACCCGGCGCGCGCGGGGTCGAAGACGCTGAAGTGGCAGTTGCAGGTCAGGGCCGGCCGCTCCGTGCGGTGGTTGAACGCGAACGCGATGAGCTCCACGTCGGTGTTGAGGTCGACGATGCAGTGGAGGTGCGTGCACACGCGCGAGAAGCCGACGAGGTGGGTGGGCGCATCGGCTGGCCCCGTCGTCACCCCGCCCAGCACGGGGTCGGGCACCCGCAGCACGATGCAGGGGATCGGGCCCACGACGACGTCGACCGCGTCCCAGGGGGCGTCGAAACGCGCGAGCGGGGCCACCGGCGTCGGCGGAAGCGGCTCGAAGTTCGGCACGTCGGCCGGCGCCACCTTGGCGAAGTGCACCCGATACGCCTCGACGCCCCCCACGGCCACGGCGCCTGCCGCCAGCAGCACGGGCACGCGCCACAACCAGGCGTTCAGGCGTCGGCGCGTGAGATCGACGTCCTCCGTGGGCTCGGTCGGCGCCGCCGAGCGAGGTTCCACGAGCTCGGCGGCCGTCGCCGGTTCCGGGGCGGCCTCGTCGCGGTCCCGACGCTCGTCGTTCACGTCGGTGTCACCGCGGCGCCGCCAGCTCCTGACCGACCCAGCGCACGAGCACTTCGATCTCCTCGTCGGCGAGCGTGGCCCCGAAGCCTGGCATGATGCCGCGTCCAAAGGTCACCAGGCTGCGCACGTTGGCCTCGTTCGCCGCGCGGGCGTTGCCGGTGAGTCGGGGACCGGTGCCGCCCTGGCCGGCCGAGCCGTGGCACACGGCGCAGTTGGCGGCGAACAGCGTGGCGCCCACCTCCACGAGCTGCGCCGGGTCCTCGAGGGCAGCGGCCGCGACCGCGGCACCGTTCGTGGCCGCCGCCCCGTCCGCGCCGACGGCCAGCGCGGGTGCCGGTGCCGCCACGGCCGCCCCGACCCCCGCCAGACGCGCCTGGGCTGCCTCGATCAGGCCGGTCACGCGACCGGCCGCTTCGGCCCCGACGACCGCCACGTGGGCCTCCCAGGCGCGCACGGCGGCCGCGTCGTCGCCGGCCACCGCGTAGGCGTTGCCCAAGAACAGGGTCGCCTGCGGTTCGAGGCGGTCGAGGGCGCCGGCGGCCTCGGCGGCACGTTCCAGCACGGCGATGGCGTCGTCGTTGCGACCCCGCACGAACAACAGCTGTCCGGTGCGCGCCAGCGCGGTCGGCTCCTGCGGATCGAAGTCGGTGAGCACCTCGAAGTACAACTCGACCGCGGGATCCTGGGCACCGGCGGTCCAGTAGACGTCGGCGAGCGCCATCAGGTTGGTTTCGGACCGGGTCTCGGCCACGGCGCGGCTGGCGGGTCCGATCGCTTCGACCAGGTCGAGGCGCGCGATCGCGTCAGGATCGTCGGCCCCTTCGGGCGTGTCGAGGTAGGCGCGGAACGCGTCCGCGGCCGCGTCGAGGTCGTCGAGGGCGAAGCTCAGTTCGCCGAGTGCGAACAGCGTCTCGGGGTCCGTCGGGTCGACGAGCCGCGCTTCGGCCAACAGGTCACGGGCGGCCGGGAGGTCGGTCTGGACGGCGAGCAGCGCCAGCCGCTTGTACGCCAGGGCGGGCGCGCCCCCCGTCACGTCCGCTTCGGCGGCGGTGAGCACCCGCCGGTACGTCTCCTCGGCGGCTTCGGCGTCCTGGAGCAACCAGTACGCGTCGCCGAGCGCCATCAGGTTGCGCACCGTCGGGTCGCGGTCGACCTCCCGCTGCAGGTCGCGAAGCGCCGTTGCCTGCTGCAGGTCGGCGTCGAACGAGGTGGTGAGGCTGCCCTGGCCGACCCGTGGGAGGACGAACGCGCCGAGCGTGGCGGCCGTGACGGCGACGATCCCGAGCAGGCCGAGCACCCCCCACGGGGCGCGGCGAGGCGCGGTAGGGCGCGCCGGCTGGGGCCGCACGACCGTCGCGCCGCGCTGTTCCTCGAGCGCCCGGAGCACCTGGGCCGCCTTCGCTTCGTAGCGCGCTCTCAGGGCGTCGCGACGGGCGACGGGCAGGTCGGTGCGGGCGTCGAGCTCGCGGATCGCCCGCAGCAGGGCGTCGCGCTCTTCCTCGAGGTCGACGACGAGCGGGTCGCGTTCGTCCGGCACCGGGTCGACCGCCCGGCGGGCGAGGAGCGGGACCGCGGCGTAGGCGACGGTGACGAGGACGAGCAGGACGATGAGGACGGACGTGAGCACGGAGGACCTCGGGCGCGGTCAGGCGCGGGAACGGGGGGCGAGCGGAGGGCCGTCGGTTCCGGCGGGGCCGTCGTCGGCGGCGAGGGCGGCACGGACGCGCGCCCGGTCGGCCGGGTCCAGCTCGGGCGGCACCTCGGCGGCGGCCGCCCGCCAGCGCCGCACGAGGAGCGCCAGTGCGACCCCGCCGACCGCCAGCGCCGCCACCGGCAGGAGCCACACGATCAGCAGGACGCCGCGGCGCGGTGGGTCGAGGAGGATCCAGTCGCCGTACCGCTCCTGGAAGAAGGCGTGGATCTCGGCGCGGCTGCTGCCGGCGTCGAGTTGGTCCTGGATCAGCAGGCGCATCTCACGGGCGATCGCGGAGTTCGACTCCGCGACGGACTCGGACACGCACGTGGGGCAGCGCAAGCCGGCGCCGATCTCGAACACCTGAGGGTCGAGCGCCTGCTCCTGGGCGAGGCCCAGCGCGAACGTCGCCAGGAGCGCGAACGACATCGCCACGCGCGCTACGGGTCGTCTCATCGGCGCAGCTCCGCGATCTTCTCGTCGAGCAGCGCCGTGGTGACCGGCCCGGCGTGCTTGTACGCGACCGTGCCGTCGGCGTGGACGAAGAAGGTCTCGGGCACGCCGAAGAGCCCGAACGCGATCGACGTGCGCGAGTCGTCGTCGATGGCGTTGGGGAAGGTGAGGTCGAACTGGTCGACGAACGCGCGACCCGCGGCACGAGCGTTGCGGTCCTGCGTCTGCACGCCGACGAAGGCGACGTCCTCGCCATGGCGCTGCCAGGCGGCCTCGAGGTGCGGCGCCTCGGCGTAGCAGGGTCCGCACCACGAAGCCCAGAAGTTGATCACCATGGGGCGGCCGTCCGTGGGCGCGACGGCCAACGTCGAACCGAGCTCGGGCGCATACCGTTCGTAGAGCGGCAGCTCGAACGCCGGGAACGGGCGACCCAGCAGGTTCGACGGGATGTCGCGGTCGGGCGCGCCCCGGAGGAGGCCGAACAGGAACAGGGCCGCCAGGGCCGCCACGACGCCGACGACGATGAGCACCCGCGTCATGCCGTCGCCCGGTCACCCATCGGCGCCTCGGCCACGGCACGCCGTCGGCTCGCCATGGGCGTGAGCGCCCAGATCGTACCCAGCGCGATGACACCGCCCCCGAACCAGATCCAGAGGATGAGCGGGCTGCGCACGGCGCGGATGATCACCGCGTCGGCGTTCGGGTCGATGGCACCCGCGACGCTCAGGTAGAGGTCGTGGCCCAGGGTGTAGTGCACCGAGGGCGTCGGGACGGCCATGGAGTTGCCGCCGAACGTGTTGATGCGGGGGCGCAGGACGTCCACCTCGCGCCCGTTCTGGTACACGGCCACGTCGACGCCCACGGAGGTGCGCGCCAACTCGCGCTCGGCGAACGGCGCGAGCGCCTCGAGCTCGTAGTCGACGAAGGTCACGCGCTCTCCGTAGGGCAGCCGCAGCTGGACGTCGGTGCGGTAGCCCGACGAGCCCACGATGCCGACCGCAACGACGAGCACGCCCAGGTGCACCACCATGCTGCCCACCTTGCGGCGCTGCTCGAGGGCGTAGCGCACGGTCGTCGCGCCCAACCCGCGACCGCTCAGCCGTGTACGGGGCACGATCGCGCCGGCCAGCAGCAAGCCCACGCTCACCAGGTTCCAGCCGACCAGGCCGAGCGTCAGGACCGGGTACACCTCGCGCAGGCCGAACGCCAGCGACGCCACGACGGCCACCACGAAGCCCGCGGTCATGAGGAGCAGGTTGCGGCTCAGGGATTGCGTCTCGGCGCGGCGCCACGGCAGCAGCGGACCGATGCCCATCAGCAGCAGCACCAGCATCCACACCGGCAGCGAGATCTGGTCGAAGAAGGGCGCCCCCACCGTCACGCGCGAACCGTTAAAGGCCTCGACGATCAACGGGAAGAGCGTGCCGATGAGGACTGCGAACGTCATCGCCAGGAACAGCACGTTCACCGCCAGGAAGGCGCCCTCGCGGCTGACGGCCGCGTCGAGCTCGGCGCGGTCGCGCACTTGGTCCCACCGCGTCGCCACGAGGACGAAGCTGGCGAGCAAGACGAGCAGGAAGAACCCGAGGAAGACGGGGCCCACGGGACCGTCGCCGAAGGCGTGGACGCTCGACACGACACCCGACCGGGTCAGGAACGTGCCCAAGATCGTCAGCGAGAAGGTCAGTACGATGAGCAGCACGTTCCACGACTTGAGCATGCGACGTCGTTCCTGCACCTGCACGCTGTGCAAGAAGGCGGTCGCCGTGAGCCACGGCAAGAAGCTGACGTTCTCCACCGGGTCCCACGCCCAGTAGCCGCCCCAACCGAGCACCTCGTAGCTCCACCAGCCGCCGGCGACGATCGCTGCGCTCAGGAAGCCCCAGCCGGCCAGGGTCCAGCGGCGGGTGAGCGCCATCCACTCGGTGCCCGGGCGCCTCGTGATCAGGGCCGCCATGGCGAACGCGAACGGCACGGTGAGGCCGACGAAGCCGAGGTACATCAGGACGGGGTGGACGGCCATCATCCAGTGGTTCTGCAGCAGCGGGTTGGCGCCCGGGCCGTCGAACGGCGGGTTGGCGAGGACGATGAAGGGGTTGGCGACGATCGTGACGACGCCGAGGAAGAACACCCCCACCATCTGCATGATCGCCAGCGCCCACGGCCGCAAGACGGTGTTGGGCGTGGTGACCGCCAGGACCGCGGTGTAGCCGGTCAGGAGCCAGGCCCAGAGCAGGATCGAGCCTTCGAGCGCGGCCCACAGCGTGACCACCTTCACCCAGAGGGGCGAGGCGATCCGGGAGTGCTCGGCGACGTACTTGACGCTGAAGTCGTCGGTGAGGAGAGCGGCGAGCATGACGACGATGGCGGTGGTGGTGGCGAGGAAGACGGCCAGCGCCGTCAGCCTGGCCGAGGTCTGCAGGCGGGCGTCGCGGCGCACCGCCCCCAACACGCCGGCGATGGCGGCGTACACGGCCAGCGCCAGGGCGATCGCGGAGGCCGCCGAACCGAGCGTGCCGAGGCTCAGAGCGTCCATGCCATCACTTCAACGACTCGCGTAGGGCCTCGACGTCGATCGGGCCGTGGTCGGCCTCGTACACCTCGGTGTGGCGCACGAGCACGTTGTCGGACAGGAAGACGTCGCCTTCGAAATGGCCCTCGATCACGACGCCGGCGTTCTCGCGGAACAGGTCGGGCGGTGCGCCCGCGTGCCGCACGGCGTAGGAGGCCACGCCGTCGGTGACGAGGAAGGTGAGCCGCAGGTCGGATTCGTCGAACGCCACCGTGGTCGGCGCGACGATCCCGCCGAGCCGCAGGCGCCGGTCGTCGTACCGACCGGGGTCGGCGGCGTACTCGTTGGGCAGGATGAAGTACACGAGCGACGTGGCCAGGGCCTGGTAGATCATCGCGCTGGCGATCACCAGCACCGCGACACCGACCGCCCCGTATGCGAGCTTGCGTTTCACGTCTGCCTCCCGGGGTCGCGGCTGAGCAGGCGTTGCGCCCGCTCGTCACGCAGCAGGCGCCGTCGGCGCCAGTTCAAGTACGTGAAGTAAGCACTGAACGCGAGGGTGACCTCGAGCCAGGCGATGCTCACCCAGGTCCATTGGCTCCAGGATTCAAACACGGACGACCCCCTCCGGCGCCGGCGCGCCCACCGCAGCTTGCGTGTGTTCGTCCTCGAGCTCGGCCTCGATGCGGCCGAGCCGGATCCGGTCGAGCGTGAAGCCGACGTACACCAGGCCGGCCACGAACGTCGTGAACAGGAGCACGCCGAGCATCGAAGGGTCCATGGTCACCCCCGAGCCGTCGAGGGCGACGCTCTTGGCCGGGTGCAACGTGCGGAACCACTCGGCGGCGAGGTAGTTGAAGGGCAGGCTGGCAGCGGCCACGATCGCCACGACGGCGGACACGCGGCCTCGACGCACGGGATCGTCGATCAGGCCCCGCACCACGAAGTACCCCACCATCAGCGCCACCATGATCGCGGTGAGCGTGAGCTTGGCGTCCCAGGTCCAGAACGTGTTGAGGGTCGGCCGCGAGTAGGTCATGCCACCCACGATCGTGAGCGCCGAGAAGAACAGGCCCATCTCCGCCGACGCGACCGCGCGGACGTCGTCGATGCGTTTGTTGCGCCAGAGGTAGATGGCGCCGAACACGGCCGTCAGGCCGACGGCCACGAAGCCGATCCACGCCACCGACACGTGGGCGTACATGATGCGGATCAGGTCGCCTTGGTTGACGTCGCGCGGGCTGACGACCAGCCCCAGGATGGCGGCGGTGACGAAGAGGAGACCCGTCACGACCAGGTAGGCGGTGAGCCAGGTCGGTCGGCGGAGTCGTGCGGCCACGTCGGTCATCAGTCCACTCCTCCGGGGCGGGCAGCGGCCCATGCCCCCACGTCGGCTCCCGGGGTCTTCGGACGACCGGGCATGCTCACGCCTCCACCACGAACCGGAACAGGCCCGTACAGGTGACGGCGTACACCAGGTCGAACCCCACGAGCAATCTTAGCCAAGCCCACGCGAGCTCCAGGTCGTCCAAGCCCACGATGGCGTTGCTGGCGCGGACGGCGGCGAGCAGGATCGGCACCACCACCGGGAACATCAGGACCGGCAGCAACGATTCGCGCGCCCGCAGATTGGCGGTCAGGCCGGCGTAGAACACCGCGATGAGCGCGAACCCGAGCGTGCCGGCGATCACGGTGGGTACCAGTGCCCAGGCGCTCGCGCCCAGGTCGGCGCCGTACAGGCCGCCGGCGATGGGGAGGAGCAGCACCCCGAGAGCCGCCATGAGGGCCCAGTTCGACAGCAGCTTGCCGACGTACACGGCAGCCCGCGGGACGGGCCAACCAAGCAGCGCCTCCAGCGCGCCGTCCTCGAGGTCGGCCTGCCAGCTCTGGGCAGCCGAGATCACGCCGGCGAACGCCAGGGCCACCCAGAGCGCCCCCATGGCGCCGGCTCGCATGAGCGCGGCGTCCTCGCCGAACGCGAACGCGAGCACGCCCAGCGTGACGGCCGAGAAGAAGATCGTCGCGACCGTCACGGCCTTCGAGCGCGCCTCTTGCAGGAGGTCCTTGCGCGCGATCCACAGCACCGCCCGGAGATCGTTCACGCGCGCGCACCGGATCGGGAGAGCACGCGCAGGCGTCCGCCGGCGAGCTCCACGACCGCATCCGCGGTGGCGAGGCTGCGCGGCAGGTCGTGCGAAGCGAGGAGCACCGTGCGTCCTTCCGTGCGGGCCTCGGCCACCAACGTGTCCACGAGCGCCTGGCCGTCCTCGTCGAGCGCGGCGTACGGCTCGTCGAGGAGCCAGATCGGCGCGTCGGCCAGCAACAGGCGGGCGAGCGCCAGGCGTTTGCGCATGCCGCTCGAGTAGGCGCGCACGAGGAACTGGGCCGCCTGGGTCAGGCCGACGCGGGCGAGCAGGTCGTCGAGGTGCGACGCGGTGGGATCCGTGCCGCGCAGGGCGGCCGCCAGCTTGAGGTTCTCGAGCCCACTGAGCGCGCCGTACGCACCCCCGAACACCGGTAGTGCCACGGTGCGGGCGCGGACCTCGTGCGCCTGTCGCACGACGTCGAAGCCCAACACGTGGGCTTCGCCCAGGGCGGGTCGCAAGCGGGTGGCCAAGAGCCGCAGCAGGGTCGTCTTGCCGGCGCCGTTGGGACCGTGGAGCGCCACCACGCGACCGGGCGCCACGTCCAGGTCGAGGCCGGCCAGCACGGGCGCACCGCCGTACCCCTGGACGAGGCCGCGGAGCCGGATGGCGGGCTCGACCTCCGCCGACACCGTCACAGGCGCGACCACAACCACTCGGGCGTCCAGCGGATGAGGACGCCGTTGAGGCGGGTGAAGATGCCCGTGACCATCAGGACGCCCACCACCAGCAGCAGCGCACCCGCACCCCGCTCGATCCACGGCAGCCACGGGCTGAGGCGCTTCGAGACGCGGAGGAACGGTTCGAGCGCCAGCGCCGCGACCAAGAAGGGCACCGCCAGTCCGGCCGCGTACGCCGACAGCAGGCCGACGCCCGACGTCAACGTGCCGGCCGCGCCGGCCGCAGCGAGGATCGTGCCCAGGACCGGACCGATGCAGGGGGTCCAACCGAACGCGAACGCCATCCCCAACAGGGTGGCCCCCCACGGGCGCTGCGTGTCGGTCGTCTGGCCGACGTGGACGCGCGTGTCGCGGTACAGGAAGGGCAGTCGGAGGACGCCCAGCATGACCAGGCCGAAGCCGATCACCAGCACCCCTCCGACCGTGGTCAGGACCGTCTGGTACTCGCGCAACAGGCTGCCGAGCGCGCTCGCCGACGCCCCCATGGCGATGAACACGAGGGAGAAGCCGGCCACGAACAGCGCGGCGTTGCGGACGACCAGCGAGCGCCTGGCGCCCGCGCTGCCCCCCACGTACGCCAGGTAGGTGGGTACGAGCGGGAGCACGCAGGGGGACAGGAACGACAGGACACCTGCGAGGAAGGCGACGGGGAAGGTGGGCATCCGGTTGCCCATCGTACCGGTGTCGGTCGTGCGTCATGTAGGCGGCTTGTCCCACGCCCGGTGGGGTGCGGCACCGACAGACGTGTCGTCGCGGGCGTCGCCCCTTGTGGCGGCGTCGGCCGGTGCGGGGTAGCATCCGCGCACCCGCTCGCCGAGCGCGCTCACTCGAGGAGGAGACTGCATGCGTACCCTTGGTTCGTTCGTCCCGTTGGTCCTGGCGCTCGCGCTCGTCGGCGGCGCTCTCGCACAGAGCGGCGCTCTTGCACAGAGCGGCGTCGAACCGCTGGCGCCGCGCGAGACCGTGCGCGTCGCCTACGTGCCGATCATGAAGTTCGCGCCGCTCTACGTCGCCGCCGAACGCGGCCTGTTCGACGCCCTCGGTCTCGACGTGACGATCGACCGCGTGGCTTCCGGCACCGAGGCCATCGCCTTCCTCGAGCAGGGACAGATCGACGTCGGCGGAATCGCCATCGTCGTATCGCTCTGGAACGGCTGGTCGCAGGGCCTCGACCTGCGCGTGATCGCGCCCGGGGGCCTCGAGCCGTTCGAGAACAGCCCCACCAAGCTGATGCTCCGCGCCGACCTGGCCGACGAGGTGACCGAGATCGCCGACCTCCGCGGTCGCACCGTGGCCGTCGCCGGCGGTCCGGGCTCCGGCGGCGAGTACCTGGCCGCCAAGGCGCTCGAACGGGGTGGGCTCACCATCCGCGACGTCGAACTGGTGAACCTCGGCAACGCCGACATCCCGGCCGGCCTGGCGGGCGGCTCGATCGACGCCGGCATCCTGGGGAGCCCGTACGCCGACGCGATCGAGGCCGAAGGGAGCGGCGTGCCCTTCGCCACGGATCTCACGCCCGGTCTCATGACCGTGGCCTTCGTGGGTTCGGGCGAGTTCGTGACCGAGCGCCCCGAGGCGGCGCGGCGCTTCGTGCTCGCCCTCATGCAAGCCGCGCGCCTCATGCAGGGCGACGACTACCTGTCCGACGAGAACGTGGCCGCGTACCTGGCGTACGTCAACGCCACCGAGGAGGCGCTGCGCGCCGGCGCGCCCGTCGTGTACGACCCCGATCAGGCCATCCCCGTCGACGGCCTGGCCGACGTGGAACGCACCCACCGCGAGAACGGGCGTACCGACTACGAGACGCCCATCGACCTGGCCGACGTCGTCGACACCTCGTTCGTCGAGTGGGCGCGCGAGGCGCTGGGCGCCGCCGCCGAGTGATCGACCGCGCGAGGCGCTGACCCCGGCGTGCCCCCCAAGATCGTCGCGCGTGCGGCCCAGAAGCGGTTCGCGACACGGCGCGGCTGGGTCACCGCCATCGAGCGGGTCGACCTGGAGGTGGCCGAGGGCGAGTTCGTCTGCGTCGTCGGCCCCTCGGGCTGCGGCAAGTCGACGTTCCTGCGCATCCTCGCTGGGTTGGACGCCGTCACCGCCGGCGAGGCGCGCATCGTGCCCGGCCCCGACCCGCGCCAGCCGCTGAACGCGGTCGTGTTCCAGGAGTACGCCGTGTTCCCGTGGAAGACGGTGCTGCACAACGTGGCGTTCGGTCTCGAGATGCGCAAGGTGCCGCGGGCCGAGCGCGAGGCCGTTGCGCGGCGCTGGTTGGTCAAGGTCGGCCTCGACCGGTTCGAGGACTACTACCCGGCGCAGCTCTCGGGCGGCATGAAGCAGCGCGTCTCGATCGCCCGCGCGCTGGCCCACGACCCGCAGGTGCTCCTCATGGACGAACCGCTCGGGGCGCTCGACGCCCAGACGCGCGCCGTCTTGCAAGAGGAGCTGTTGCGCCTGTGGGAGGAGAGCCGCAAGACCGTCCTGTACGTCACCCATTCGATCGAGGAGGCGGTGTTGTTGGGCGACCGCGTGGTCGTCATGACCGCCCACCCAGGTCGGATCAAGACCGAGTTCCACGTCGACCTGCCGCGCCCGCGCGACCTCACGACGACGAGTACGCCGGCGTATGCCGCACTGACGGGCGCCGTGTGGGACGTGCTGCGCGACGAGGTGCGCGCCGCCATGGCGCTCGACGTGGCCGAGGTGGGCGCATGATCCCAGCGTCGCGTCCCGGCGCGGTGGTCGCGCCGCTTGGCGTGCTGGTCGCCACGTTGGCGGTCGGTTTCGCATTCGGCCTGTGGGAGCGCGGTTGGTGGGCGCTGCTCGGGGTGGTCTTCGTGTGCGTGGTCGTCCTGGCCGAGGCGGTCGAACGCCGGCTGCCCGTCTCGCGCCATCTGGGCTACCAGCGCGTTCTCGCCGTCGGCTTCCCGCTCTCGCTGCTGCTCGTGTGGGAGGCCCTCGCGTCCACCGGCGTGCTCAACCCCCGCTGGTTCCCGCCGCCCACCCAGGTGGCGGCGGCCCTGTGGGACCTCATCGTGTCGTACGACCGCTTCAACGAGACCAGCCTCATCGGCCGGCCCTGGCTGATCCCGGAACGACTGGCGAGCGACGGGTGGGACGGTGTGCGCGCGCTGATCGAAGAGAGCCACCTCGCCGCCACGCTCGCCCGCGTTCTCGGCGGCTTCGCGATCGGGGCGGCGCCGGGCGTCATCGTCGGGATCGCCATGGGGCTCAACCGGACGGTGCGCACGATGCTCGACGGCACGATGTCGGCCATCTACGTGCTGCCCAAGATCGCCATCTTCCCGATCCTCATGCTGGTGTTCCCGGACCCGTTCGGCGAAGGACCCAAGGTCGCCGTCGTGGCGATCTCGGCCTTCTTCCTGGTCGCCATCAGCACCATGGCGGGCGTGCAGGGCATCGACCCCGTCTACCTGCAGGCGGGTCGCAACTTCGGCGCCGACCGCTGGCAGATGTTCCGGCACGTGATCCTGCCGGGGGCGCTGCCGATCGTCTTCAGCGGCCTGCGGTTGGCACTCGGGACCGCGCTCATCGTGATCGTGGCGGTCGAGTTCGTGCGCGCCGACCGTGGGGTCGGTTTCCTGATCTTCTACTACTGGCAGGTGCTGGTGACACCCAAGATGTACGCCGGGCTGTTCGTGGTCATGGTGCTGGGGGTCGGCCTCACGGCGCTGCTGCAGTGGGTGGAGGGTCGGGCGATGCCGTGGCGGAAGGCGTGAGGCGCGATCGTGAGACGGCGGCGGGTTCGCGTTGGTGGGGCGCGAACCCGCCGTCCGGATCGAAGCCGATGGCGGCCGTCGGCAGGCCGCCGCCGCGTCACTGCCCCAGGAACACCCGTACGCCGTCGGACGTCGTGCCGAACACGGCTCGCATCGCTTCGCCCCCGCAGTCGAAGGCGAAGTTGGCTGCCCCGAATGCCTCGCCGATCCGACAACCGATCGCCTCGAGGCGGTCGCGCGTCGCCAGCATGACCTCGCTGCGGGTCACGTCATCGATGACGAAGGCGACCCCGGTCGAGCGGTAGGCCAAGACGTCGAGGCGCATGAGCGCTTCGGGCTTGAAGGGACGCCCCAGGGCGTCCTCGGGCAGGTCGTCCTCATCGATCGAATCGTTCCACTCGATGTTGCCCAAGGTGCCTCGACCCTTCCGGGTGAGCACGATCTGGAGGCCCTCGTCCCCGAGCGCCAGGTCGACGCCGATGTCGGCGTCGTCGTCGTAGTTCGCTGCGTCGTCGACGACGGTGATGGTGTGCGCCGCCAGGGCCGGGGACATGGCGAGCGCGAGGGCGACGAGGGTGGCGAAGAGCCAGAAGGGCCGTGCGGTGGATCGAATCATGGTGCGACTCCCTTGGTGCGGGCGAGAGGCGTCGAGGGGGAGGCGGTGGTCGGGTTCTCCCTTCTGTCGCCCGAGCTGGGCGTGTCCTGGGTGGCGTCGAGACCGTCGACCGGCCCCGTGATGAGGTTCGGGGTCAGCGCGGCGGTGCGTTCGTGCGTCTCGCGCGGAAGAACGCATCCATGAGCGGCAGGACGGTCTCGGCATCCTCGACCCGGGACCCGGTGCCCTGGTCGACGTGAAGCTACGGAAGCGCCCGTGAGCCGAGCGTGAGGTGACGGGGGGCGAGGTGCGTGTTGCGGCGTTCCTCTTGGACGAACGGCGCCCTGGGGGAGGTTCCACCTCACGCTCACCTCACGGTGGCCGCGGCAACCTGTTCTCGGGCGGTCGAACCGCTACCTCCGGCCGCCCCCATCGCTGCTTCGTGCCGTCGCTGCGGTCCCTGGCGAACGGCGACGTCCCAGGTCGTGACGAGGGCTCGACCCCGTGGGCCCGGTTCTGCTATCTTCTGCGCACACACTTCACAGGGCGGCGCGCCGTTGCGAACCGCCTTCTCCACGAACGGAGGGCCCATGTCGAACGGTCGTCGCCTCGTGCTCGTCGTCCTCGTCGCGCTGACGCCGTTCGTCGGCGCCCAGATCCTCGTCACGGCCCTGCCGCTGAACCCGACCTCGCTCGATCCCCAGCGCGCGATCGAGGGGTACTCGTTCATGGTGACGAACCAGATCTACGACACGTTGGTGCGTCTCGGGGAAGCCGGCACCATCGAGCCGGGGCTGGCGACGTCGTGGGCCCGGCCGGAACCGACGGTCCTCCGCCTCACCTTGCGCCAGGACGTTCGGTTCCACGACGGACGACCGCTGGACGCGACCGCGGTGGCCGATTCGCTGCGACGCCTGAGCGACCCCTTGACGGGCGCACGCGGGGCGTTCCTGCTCGCGGCCGTCGATGCGATCCGCGTCGTCGACGCCCACACGTTGGACCTCGTCACGGACCCACCGCACGTGCCGCTGCTGTCGAACCTGACCTTCCCGGCCACCGCGATCGTGCCACCCGACGAGGGCGTTGAGCTCGGCCGAGCGCCGGTCGGAACGGGAGCTTTCCGGTTCGCGGCGTGGCGCGAGGGCGTAGAGGTCGAACTGGTGGCCAACGACGCGTACTGGGGCGGCGCCCCGGCCCTGGCGGGCATCACGTTCCGGGTCATCGCCGACGCATCCGCGCAGGAGATCGCGTTCCGCGGCGGCGACCTCGACCTCATCCACGACCTGACCCCCGACGCGGCCGAACGCCTCGCCGACCTGCCGGGCGTGGCCGTCGTGCGGTACCCGAGCGAGCGCACGAGCTACCTGGAGTTCAACACCCGTCATCCCGACCTCAGCGACCCGCGCGTCCGCCACGCCCTCGCCCACGCCATCGACACCGACCTGATCGTCGAAGCGCTCTTCGGCGGGCTCGCCTTGCCACCCACAGGTCCGCTGGCGCCGCTCGTGCGCTACGCGTTGGACGACCCGGATCCGTACCCGTACGACCCGGAGCGCGCCCGCGCGCTGCTGCGCGACGCCGGGGTGGAAGGACTGAGCCTGACGCTCGACCTCACGAACGACGGTGGGATGGAGGAGCTGGTCGCGCAGTACGTGCAATCGGCGCTGGCCGAGGTCGGCGTCGAGGTGGCGCTGCGCCGGAGCGACTTCCCGACGATGTGGGAGCTACTGGCCTCGGACGAAGCGCAGCTGTCGATCGGCTTCTGGGGCTCCGACACCCTCGATCCCGACTTCATGTTGGGCGCCGCCCTCCACAGCCGGGAGATCGGAGGGAACAACACGTCGCGCTACGCCAACCCGTCGTTCGACACACTCCTCGAGCAGGGCGCGACGACGGTGGACTCGGCCGAACGCGCCGCGATCTACGCCGAGGCACAGCGTCTGGTGCTTGCCGACCTCCCGATGCTGCCGCTCTACCACCACGTCGGTACGTACGCCAAGCGTGGGTCGCTCGAGGGCGAGCGTGTGCAGGGGTCCTCGTTCCAGCTCGACCTGCGCGGCGCGCGCTTCGCGACCGGCGACTGACGGGCGCGCCGCCCGAGCGTGCTCACCTACGTGCTCGGTCGCCTGGTCGGCGGTGCGTTCGCGCTGGTCCTCGTGAGCGCCGCCGTGCACGCGCTCATGGCGGTGGCACCGGGAGACCCGCTCGTCGCGCTCCTCGGCCCGGCCGTGACCACGATTCCGAGCGAGGAACAGGCGCGGCTCCGCGCCGACCTCGGTCTGGACCGTCCCTGGGTGACTCAGTACGCCGCGTACCTCGGGGCTGCCGTCCGCGGCGACCTGGGAACTTCGCGCCGCAGCGGGCGTCCCGTGACCGCCGAACTCGCCGACCGGCTTCCCGCCACCGCGCTTCTGACCCTCGTTGCCGTGCCGTTGGCGCTGGTCCTCGCGCTCGGCGCCGGCACGGCCGCGGCGGTTTGGACGCGGACCTGGGTCGACGTCTTGCTCACCGGCACGTTGGTCGCGCTGTCGGCGGTCCCCGTGTACCTGAGCGGGCTGCTGCTGCTCGCCGCGTTCTCGCTCGCGCTCGGTTGGCTGCCGGCCTCGGGCTCCGACGGTCCGCGTCACCTGGTGCTGCCGGTGGCCACGCTGGCGCTCGCCTCCGCGGCGCCGTTGGCGCGCATCGCGCGTGGCTCGCTGCTGGATGCGCTGGCGGCGCCCCATGTGACGGTGGCCGTCGCGAAGGGATTGTCGCGACGCGCTGTGGTGGTGCGCCACGCGTTGCGCAACGCCTGGGTACCCATCTTGACGGTCGCGGGCATCGACGTGGGGCGCATGCTGAGCGGTGCCGTCTTCGTGGAGGCGGTGTTCGGTTGGCCTGGCGTCGGGCGGCTGGCCGTCGACGCGATCGTGGCCCGCGACCTGCCGCTCGTCCAGGGCGTCGTGGTGCTCGGAGCGCTGGTGGTGGTGGTCCTCAACCTGATCGTCGACCTGGTCTACGTCCGCCTCGACCCCCGGGTTCGATACCGGTGAGGCCCATCGCTGGAGGCGCCCTGGGGCTACGCACCCGTCGCCGCACGGTCCATCCCTCGGCCGCGGTCGGCGCAGGGCTGCTCGTGGTTCTGGTGCTGGCCTCGGTCGCGGCGCCCTGGGCGTCGCCACGTCCGCCCGATAGCGTCGACCTCCGTCGTCGACTGGAGGCACCGTCATGGACGGAGCCGCTCGGCACGGACGAGTTGGGGCGCTCGACGCTCGCCCGTGTCCTCTACGGCGGACGCGTCTCCCTGCTGGCGGGTGCGGCGGCCGTCCTGGCGGCCGCTCTCGTGGGCGGCGCGATCGGCGCCGTCGCCGGCGCAGCCCCGGGCCGCGTCGACGGTCTGCTGATGCGCGCCGTCGACGCGCTGCTCGTCTGCCCGCCGCTCCTGCTCGCGCTCGCCATCATCGGTGCGCTCGGACCCAGCCTGTGGCACGCCGCGCTGGCGTTGGCGATCGTCGAGACCCCGGTGTTCGCGCGTCTGACCCGTGGGGTGACGGTCGTCGCGCGCGAGCTCCCGTACGTCGAGGCCGCCGTCGCCACCGGCGCGCGACCGTGGCGGGTGGTCGCGCGCCACGTGCTGCCCACGGCCCTCGGGCCGCTCTCCGTGCAGGCGACCGTCGCCACCGGCTTCGCGGTGGTGGCCTTCTCGGGGCTGAGTTTCCTCGGCCTGGGGACGCAGCCACCCACCGCGGACTGGGGCGAGATGCTCGCTCGCTCGCGGCACCACCTGCTCGACGCGCCGTGGTTGTGGCTCGCCCCCGGCGGCGCGGTCACGGCAACCGTCCTGGCCTGCAACCTGCTCGGCGACGCGCTCCGCGACGTGATCGGTGGCGTCGGACAGCCCCGATTCGTTCGCGCCGACCCTCGGCGCCGACCACGCATCAACCTCGAGTAGGCGCCGAGGCAGCATCACGCTCGGAGGCACCGTCGCAGTCGAGAGCCCCGCGCACCCTCTGCGCCATGTCGAGGGTCTCGGCCCATGAGCGCGAGCCTCCTCGCGACGCCGAGACGACGCGGCGTGTGGCCGAGAGGCGGCGCAGCGTGGCGAAGGGGGTCGCCGGATGGGCGACAACCCACGCGTTCACCTCATCGGCGAGCGGCGTTGGCAGGAGACCGATCGCCAGGGCACAAGCGTCGAGGAGGGTGGGCGTGAAACGCCATGCCAGACCCAAGTCCAGGGCGGCGCACAGGTCGTTCGCGGCCGCTGGCTCTTCGTTCATCGCGAAAGCCACCGAAGCGCTTGCCACATGGGCCGACGCGAGCTCCCGAAGCCCATCGCGACCGAAGGCCGCTGCGCTCGCCTCGGCGAGCGCTTGGTCGGCGCAGCCGCGCGCGAGGGTCATGTCGCCCCGCGCACCGGCGAGGGCGCTGCGCAGGACGAGCCCCTCGACGGTGCGTGAGGCCCTCCGCGCCGGGCTCAGCAATGCCTCGGCCGCGGCGGGGTCGTCACGCAGCCAGGCGACGGTCGCCAAGAGCACCTCGGCCTCGGGCACCGGACGCGGCAAAAGGCCTTCGATCGCGCGGGCGAGCACCAGTGCCTCGCCGGCCTGCGCTTCCGCGGCGCCGAGATCCCCCATCGCGATGCGGATCCTGGCCGCCGTCCGCAGATGATCCCCGAGGTACATCGGTGCCCAGTCCTGGTCCCGTTCGATCTGGACGGCGCGGTCGACGAGGCCGAGCGCCTCGGCGTACGCACCGTAGGTGTGGGCGACGAACGCCGCCTGCGAGTCGAGGGCCTCGGCTTCTTGGTCGAGGTTGCGCGTCTCGGTGAGGTTCTCGAACAGGGTCTCGTACCGTCGTTCGCGCTCGACGACGTCCGCCGTCAGGTCGCACAGGTGTTGCAGCACCATGCCCCGGACATGGTGTTCGCCGAGATCGCGAAGGATCGCGTCCGCCTCCGTCAGCAGGCCCTCCGCCTCGGCTCCTCGTCCCATCGCATGGACGCTTTCGGAGCAGAGGAAGAGGCCCCAAGCGAGCGAGTAGCGGTCGTCCGCGCGGCGTAGGACCTCGACGGCGTGGCGGCGCCGCGCGTCCGCCCGCTCGATGCGCCCCTGGAACTGGTCGAAGGACGACTCGTGGACTTCGAGCAACGCCCAGGCGGCGCTTTCACGCGGCGTCCGTGCCAACGCATCGCGCAGGAGCTCGCCCCAGCGGTCGGGTCGACCGAGCGTGGCGTAGCTGAGGCCCAGGGTCGCTCCCCCCATCTTCAGCGCGTCCCACCAGCCCGCTTCGAGCGCGAAGGCCCACGCCACTTCGACGTTGAGGTGCTCGGCCTGGAGCAGCGCGTTCGCTTCGCGGTGTTGCGCGGCTTGACCCATGGTCTCGCAGCGTGCGAGGAGCGCGCAGAACCACGCTGCGTGCCGCTCGCGGGCGACCTGCCACGTGGCCGGGTCCGACACCGCGCGCTCGCGGACGTAGACCTCGAGCAGGGGGTGCTGCACGAACCGGCCGGTGGGGTCGAGGGACAGGAACGATCGGTTGCGCAGCGCGAGCAACAACGGCCGACCGACGTCGGCCACCTCCGACGCGGCGATCCCCGTGAAGCCGCCGTGGAACGCGGCCAACCGCACGAGGGCGCCCCGCTCGCGCTCGGTGAGTGCAGACCACGACGCGTCGAACACCATGCGCATCGTGCGGTGGCGCGCGTCGACGGGGGCGTGGTCGGCACCGAGCAGTTCGAGCCCGCCTTCGAGCTCGTCGGCGATCGCGTGGAGGGGGAGGACGCGCAACCAGCCGGCGGCGAGCTCGAGCGCGAGCGGCATGCCCGCGGTGGCTCGGCACAAGCGCACGATGGCGCCGGCCTGCGCTTCGGGATCGAGCTCGGCGCCCACCGCCCGGGCACGCCGCACGAGCAACGCGACCGCGTCGTAACGCGCCACGTCGGGATCGTCCGCGTCCGTCGGGAACGGGAGTCCTGTCAGCTCAAGCACGCTCTGGTCGAAGACGCCGACGCGACTCCGGGAGGTGAGCAACCACGCCACCCCCGGCGCCGACGCCCGCCAGCGCTGGACCAGGTCGGCGACGCCGTCGAGTTGCTCGACGTTGTCGAGCAGGACCAACGCACGTCGCGAGGTCAGCGCCGCCTCCACCGCCTGGACCACGTCGCCGCCGCGCGGGACGTCGAGCCCGAGCGCGGCCGCCAGCGCCGGTGCCACCTCGTCGGCGGCCACCGCGCCGCTGAGCTGCGCCACCGCCGCGCCGTCGCGGAAGCGCGACCGCAGCGCCGCGACGGTTTCCAGCGCCAAGCGCGTCTTGCCGATACCACCCGGTCCCTGGAGCGTCACCACGGGTCCACCTTCGGCCCGGAGGAGGGACGTCAGGCGCTCGAGCTCACGCTCGCGACCGACGAACCCGATCCGACGCGGGTGTGCGCGCGGGGTCCAGGACATGGGGCGCTTCGTCGCCGCCCAGGACGCTTCGTCGGCCGCCTCCGCTGGCGACGACACCGTCCCCGCGGTGGTCCCCATCGCACGGACGCCCTTCAACAGGTCGTACGTGGCGCGTTCGGGCGTCAACTGCAAATCCGCGGCCAGCCGTCGCTCGAACGCCGCGAAGCGTTCGAGGGCCGCCGTCGTGTGCCCCAGGCGCGCCGACGCCTGCAGCCACGACCGAAGCGCCTCCTCGTCCAGCGGCGCCGCCTGCAACCACCGATCGAGGAGGCCCACGGCGACGTCGTCGTGGCCCCCGCGCGTCGCCCGGTCCGCGGCTTCGTACAGGTAGGTGCGCAACCGGTCGTGCCAGGACGCACGTTCGAGCTCCAGCCAGCTCTCGAACTCGGGAGCGCTGCCGAGACGGAAGCCGTCGAGGAGCGGTTCTTGCCAACCGTCCTCCAAGCCGATCGGATCGTCCCCGACGAGCCGCGCGCGCCACCGGCCGACGTCGGTCGTCACCGGCCAGCGAACGCGCGTCCGCTCCACCTCGAGATCGGCCGAGAAGGGCAGGGAACGGACGGCGACGAGCAGCTGACGCAGGTTCGCCCGGCCCTTGTGCTCTTCGGCGTCGGGCCAGAAGAGGTACAGCAGGTCTTCGCGCGGGACCCAGCCGTCGGCGTAGGCAACGTAGTACAGCAGGGCGCTGCGTCGATCGGCGGGTGGTTCCCAGCGACGATCGCCGACCCGGATCGAGGCCCGGCCCAACAGTTGCACGCTCACGGGCATGCGGCATGATAAGCAGGGCCGGCCCGGTGGGACGGATGGGCCACGAGCGGGTATCGCGTGGCCGCGGTCTTGCTCGAGCACGTGACGTGGGCTAGCGCCCCAGGAACGCAAGCCCACGGCGGTCACGGTGGGTCCGTGCCGATACGTCGTGTGGAGCGGTCACTCCCCGAGGTACGCCCTCACGCCGTGCGCGCCGCAGAAGCCTTCGGCGGCGCGCGATTCGCTGCTGAACGGTCGGTAGCGGACGTCAGGTCTCGTCGGGTACGAACCTCAGGGCGACGCCGTTGTTGCAGTAGCGCTGACCCGTCGGCTCCGGCCCGTCGTCGAACAGGTGCCCCTGATGCCCGCCACAGTGGGCGCAGTGGTACTCGGTGCGGGGCCAGACGGTCCGGAAGTCGCGCTTGGTGCCCAGCGCGTCCGGTAGCGGCGCGTAGAACGAGGGCCAACCGGAGCCGCTCTCGTACTTCGTCTCGGAACGGAACAGGGGTTGACCGCACCCGGCGCAGAGGAAGGTGCCGGAGCGCTTCTCGTCGTTGAGCGGGCTGGTGGTCGCGCGCTCGGTGGCCTCCCGCCGCAGCACCTGATATTGCTCGGGCGTCAGGCGCTCGCGCCAGGCGGCGTCGTCGCGGGGGAGGGGCTCGTCGGCTCGGGCCGTGGGCTTGGTCGCGTCGTCGCTCATGGCTTCACGCTACGCGCTGCCCGTGCGATCGATGTCGTCCAGGGTCTCTTTGGCGAGGTCGATGAGCCGCTGCGCGAACCACTCGACCTCGTCGACGTTGACGGTGTGCGCCATGCCCGGGTAGATGCGGGTGACCACGTCGGCCCCCATGGCGTCGAGCTGCTTGGCGCTGGCGTGGACGCGCGCCACCGGGATGTGCGCATCGACGTCGGAGCAGCCGAAGAACACGCGGGTGTCGTCCAGTCGTCGCGGGTAGCGTGCCGGGTCGACCTCGGCGCCGATGAGCCCGCCCGACAGCACGACGAGGCCACCCCAAGGCCCGCCCTCGCGGGCCACGTACTCGGATGCGAGGCAGGCGCCCTGGCTGAACCCGGCGACGACGATGCGGCGACGCGGCAGACCGGCGGCCTCGAGGACGCCGACCGCGCGATCGACGCTCGCGAGCGCCGACGACAGCCAGGGCTCGTTGCGCTCGGTGGGCGCCAGGAAGCTCTGCGGGTACCAGACGTGACCGAACGCGTCGGGGGCGACCGTGCTCACGGCGCGCGCGCCACGCTCTTCGAGCGCGTCCACGAGACCGAGGATGCCGGCCGCCGAATCGCCGCGACCATGGATGAGGACGAGCCCCACCGGCGCGTCGCCGGGGGGCGGTCCGCGGTGGACGGCGGGCACGCCGGCGTGCGGGTCGCTGCCCGGACTGCTGGGGCGCAGGTCGACGCCGTTCACGACGCCCTCCCGGCACCCGTCGCGACGGCATCGGCCGCCCCGAGGTCGGGCAGGACGTTCTCGATCTCGCCCCGGTGCGGCTCGAGCCACGGTGGCAGGATCAGGCGTTCTCCCAGGGCGGTGGGTTCCTCGTCCACGGCGAAGCCGGGGCCGGTGGTGGCCAGCTCGAACAGCACCCCGCCCGGCTCCATGAAGTAGACCGAGCGGAACCAGAACCGGTCGATGACCTCGGAGGGGCGCCGGCCGGCACGGGCGACGGCGTCGCGCAACGCGACCTGATGTGCGTCGTCGTCCACCGTCCAGGCCAGGTGGTGCATGCTGCCCACGCCCCAGGAGCCACGCCGTCCGTCCGGCATCTCGCGCAGGTCGAGGACCCGACCCGCACCGTCGTCGGCCGAGGCGCCCTCGGTCGGGGGCAGGGCGAAACGCACCCAACCGTCTTCCTCGCCGATGCGCTCGAAACCCAGCGTCTGGGTGAGGAAGCGCTCCGTGGGCGCGAGCTCGCGCAGCGGCGCGCGGGCGCCGTGCAGGCCACGCACTTGTTCGGAGGCCGGTACGGGACCCTCTTCCCAGGCACGGAAGGCGAAGGGGGTCTGGCCTTCGACGAGGGCGAGGCGCAGGCCGTGGGGGTCGGCGAAGGGGAGGGCGCGCTCCCCGAAGCGGACGGCGATCGGGTCGACCCGCGCACCGCCGTCTTCGAGGCGCGACGCCCACGCGTCGAGCGTGCCGTGCGGCACGGTGAGGTAGGTCTCCTGGACCACGCCCACGCCGGGGTTGCCGGGGTTGGCGTGCGGCCACGGGAAGAAGGTGATGTCGGTGCCGGGATGACCGTCGGCGTCCGCGTAGAAGAGGTGGTAGGTCGACGGGTCGTCCTGGTTGACGCTCTTCTTGACGAGCCGGAGGCCCATCGCGTCACGGTAGAAGCGCAGGTTCTCCACGGGGTCGCCGGCGATGGCGGTCACGTGGTGCAGGCCACGAGGTGGGGTCGGGGTCATGGGGTCTCCTCCTGGGAGCGGGCGCGACCGAGGGTCTTGGCGAGGGCGGCCAGGGAAACGATCTCGGCGGGTTCGAGCGGTTCGAACGCGGCGACGATGCGCCGCACGTGGGCAGGGTAGACGGCCTCGATGCAGCGCTCACCGGCCGGCGTCAGCGAGACGACCGTCTGGCGTCGATCGCCGGGATGTCGTTCGCGGGCCACGAGACCGTCGCGCTCGAGATGGTCGACGACCATCGTGACGTTGCCGCTGGACTTCAAGATCTTGTGCCCCAGGTCGCGCTGGTTGAGCGGTCCGAGGTGCCAGAGCGCTTCGAGCACGCCGAAGCGGCTGGCCGTGAGGCCGGCCGCGGCGAGCGGCCGGTGGATGTCGGCGTCGATCGTCGCGAGCGCCCGCGACAGCTTGACGTACGCGTCGAGCGTTCGGCGTTCGTCGTCGGTGCCGCGGTGGCGGTTGGGCATGGAGACTCCTCGGGAACGATGTCAGGGTCAACGGGTCAACATCGAATCGTTCAATATCAAGACGTTAGCGCAGACGTCGCGAGCGCGTCAAGCGGTGGCGCGACGTGGGTCGGGTGCGTCACGTACGCTGGACACATGGAACGAGATGCCGGCGCGCTCCCTTGGCTCGACGACTGGGTCCACGGCGAGCCCGTCGCACCACCCGAGTCCTGGGGCAAGCCCGGCCTGGCCCTCGCCTTCCATCTCGAGTGCGCCGGCTGCGTCGGCCGTGCCGTGCCGTGGCTCAAACGTGCGGCGCCGCGGGTGGCCGGTCACGGCGTCCTCCTGGCCGTCCACACCGCCTACGGCCACCGAACGCTGCCCCGCGACGGCGTCGTGCCACAGCTCAGTCGATACGCCACCGACTTCGCCCGACTGCCCTTCCCGGTCGCCCTCGACCTCGATGGCGGGTGGGCGCAGGCGATGGGTGCCGACGGCACGCCGCATTGGTTCGTGTGGGACGAGTCCGGCGCTCTCGTACGGAGCGTCTACGGTTCACAGGAGAACGCGCTCACGCGCCTCGCCTACGTGCTCGAGGACTGGGGCGTGCCATCGGACGAATGACGCCGGTCAGCGGGTCGGCGGCATCTCCGGCCGTGGCAGGTCGAACGTCTCTCCCAGGGCCGCGTACGCCGCTCCCGCCAGACGTGCGACGGGGTCGAGCGCGGGCACGTCCACGCGGTGGGGCGCGGCGAGCAGCGCGTCGTCGAGGTGGACGTGCACCACGCGCGCGAAGATGACGTGGTTGGCGGCGGTCCCGTCGTCACCGGCCACCGGGACGATCTGGCTCACCCGCGCCTCGAGATGCGCACGCGCGCCCTCGACCCGTGGCGGGCGCACGAGGACGCTCGGCGCCGTGGCCACCTCGGCGTACGCGAACTCGTCGTGGTCGGGATCCGACTCGATCGAGGTGGCGTTCATCGCGGCCACCTGGTCGCGGCTCACCACGTTGACGACCAGCTCTCCGGTGGCGCGCGCGTTCGCCAGCGTGTCCTTCTCACGGCCCTGGCGTCGACCCACCGAGACGATGATCGTGGGCGGGGCCGAGGAGACGAGCGCGAAGAACGAGTAGGGCGCCAGGTTGGGGCGACCCTCGGCGCTCAGCGTGCTCACCCAGGCGATGGGCCGCGGCACGACCAGACCGGTGAGCAACTGGTGACGGTCGCGGGGCGGCAGGGTGGACGGATCGATCTCCATGCCGTCAGCCTACCGCCGGTGCCCGTCGGCACGGGCGCCGCCGGGACTAGGATGGGTGCATGAGCGAACCGTGGCCCGAACCCGATCGGTATGACGCCATGACCTACCGCCGCTGCGGCCGCAGCGGCTTGGTGCTGCCCGCCGTCTCGCTCGGCCTGTGGCAGAACTTCGGCTACGACACCGCCTTCGACGACGTGCGCGCCATGCTGCGCACCGCCTTCGACCTCGGCATCACCCACTTCGACCTGGCCAACAACTACGGCCCGCCGCCGGGCTCGGCCGAGACGCAGTTCGGCGAGGTCATGGCGCGCGACCTGGCTCCCTACCGCGACGAGTTGGTCATCAGCACCAAGGCCGGCTACCGGATGTGGGACGGCCCGTACGGTGAGTGGGGCTCGCGCAAGTACCTGCTCTCCAGCCTCGACCAGAGCCTCGACCGCATGGGGCTCGATTACGTCGACGTCTTCTACTCGCATCGCTTCGATCCCGACACGCCGCTCGAGGAGACGATGGGCGCCTTGGCGTCGGCGGTGCAGGCGGGCAAGGCGCTGTACGCGGGTGTGTCGTCGTACTCGGCCGCGAAGACGCGCGAGGCCGTGCGCCTCCTGCGTGAGATGGGCGTCCCGCTCCTCATCCACCAGCCGTCGTACTCGCTTCTCAACCGCTGGATCGAGCCCGATCTGCTCGACGTCCTCGAGGACGAGGGCGTGGGCGCGATCGTGTTCTCGCCGCTGGCGCAGGGCCTCCTGACCGACAAGTACCTGGGCGACGTGCCCGAGGACGCACGCGCGAACAAGGCGGGCAGTTTCCGGCGCGAGTTCCTGCGGCCTGAGGTCCTCGAGAAGGTGCGGTCGCTGCGCGACATCGCCGTAGACCGCGGGCAGTCGCTCGCCCAGATGGCACTGGCCTGGTGCCTGCGCGACCCGCGGGTGACGTCGGTGCTCATCGGCGCCAGCCGACCCGAGCAGATCGCCGAGAACGTCGCGGCGCTCGACGCGCTGTCGTTCAGCGACGACGAACTCGCCGCCATCGACCGGCACGCGACCGACAGCGGCCTGAACATCTGGGCGCGTTCGCACGAGTCCGGCTGAGCTGCGCGTCGGCTTCGGCCACCCGATCGGTTGCACTGGGACCTCGATGTGGGCTACGCTCTGTGAGTTGTGCCGTGGGGCGATGTCCCCGCGGCGACGCCGTGCGCTTCGGCGCCGGCCGAACGCCCCCGCGGCACGTGCCCCCAAGGCACCTGGAGATGACATGAAGTACAACAAAGGCGCCATCCTGCGCTCGATCGAGCAGCCCTTCATGCGCGACGACCACCCGGAGTTCGACACCGGCGACACGATCCGTGTCGACTACAAGGTGGTCGAAGGCAACCGCACCCGCATCCAGGCGTTCGAAGGCGTCGTGATCGCCCGCAAGAACGGCTACGGCGCGCGGTCGACGATCACCGTCCGCAAGGTGTCGGCCGGCGAGGGCGTCGAGCGTGTGTTCCCCGTGCACTCCCCGCTCATCGACAAGGTCGTCGTCATGAAGCGCGGTCGTACCCGTCGCGCCAAGCTCTACTACCTGCGTGAACTCCGTGGCAAGGCCGCGCGCCTGAAGACCGACGTCGGCCGCCAAGAAGCCGACCGCGCCGCGGCCCGTACGGCCCGCGAGGCCGGCAAGAACGGCTGAGTTCGACCCCGCATCACCGTGAGGCCGTCGGCCCCGCTCGTCAGCGAGCGGGGCCGGCCGTCGTTCCGGGCTCGGTGGGCGCGCCTCAGGGGCAGGAACCCGGCTCCGCCGGCGCCACGATCCGGACGCCGCGCGCGTCGTTCAGTTCCAGGGTCTCGCCGACACGCGCCACGCCTTCGTGGCAACCCGGAACGAGCGGTGTGCCGGCGACGAGCACCTCGCCATCGATGAAGGAGACACGGTAGCGCACCGCCTCCCAGAAGACGTACCCGCCGGTCAAGCGGTTGGCGCGGATCGACGACCTGGCGTTCCAATGCGTCTCGATGCAGCCGACGCAGACGCGAGCACCCTCCCGGCGCAGCGGCGCGCTGGCGACGCCGGGCAGGGCCAGGGCCGCGATGGCGATGACCACCACGAGAGCGCCGATCGTGAGCACCGTCCGACGTCCCCTCACAGCACCTCCTCGTGCACACCGGCGACGGCGTCGTCGCCTCTCGGGTTCGAGTCTGCCGCCCGGCCGCCGGGAGCGTCAAGCCGGCCCCTCGCCACCCTGGAGCCGGACGAGCTGAACCGATACACGCCGTTGACAGGTTCGGGTCGCCCCGATACACTCAGGACCGCTCACGCGCTGGCGTGGCGACCGTGGGGCTGTGGCGCAGTTGGGAGCGCGTCTGAATGGCATTCAGAAGGTCAGGGGTTCGAATCCCCTCAGCTCCACCACCAGACGTTGTTCGATCAGTAGGAAGAAGCCCCACCTGGCCGGTGGGGCTTCTTCGTGGAGTGGACACGCCGAACGCTTCGCTCGGCTCGGCTCGGCGTGGCGCGAACGTCCCTAGGCGCTGACCGCCGGCGCCGTGGCCCCCGTCTGTGTCCGTCGCGCCGCCGCGTTCACTCCCCGCACCAGCAGCCACACCATCAATACCAACTCGCCGACGAAGGTGAACTCGCTGACGACGACGCCGAAGCCGGGGGCGAGCAGCGCGAGCAGCACGTCGGCCAGGTAGCCGATCCCGGCGACCGCCAGGAGCGCACCGACGACGCGGGGGATGAAGCCCGACGCCCAGATCAGCGCCGCGAGCGGCAGCAGCCAGGCGCCGAAGAAGACCTGCGCGACGATCGAGTAGCCGAAGTGATGGAGGTCGAGGAAGAGCATCGACAGCGCCTCGCGCTGGCCGGCGTCGAACGCCCCGGCCCACGCCCCGCCGTCGAGAACCAACAGCGCCGCGCCCTGCATGACGAGGTTCAAGCAGGTGATCGTGATCGCGACGAGCGCGAGCACGACCATCATCACGGCCTGCCGCCGGTGGACGACCTTCAGCAGGTCGTAGAGCGCGAAGGCGAGGAAGACGAACACGACCTGGCCGAGGAGCTCGGCGCCGATGCCGAGCCGGAACAGGTTCGCGGACGCCAGCAGGGCGTCGGCGGTGGCTGAAGCGTCACCGGGGACCAGCAGACGCTGCCGGACGCCGAACTCGGCGAAACCACCACAGATGGCGAGGAGCAGGTACCAGAGGCCGGCGAAACGAGCGGTCGTGACGGCGGACGGGGTGTTCGAGGTGTGGGTCATGGGGATCTCCTTCCGAACGATCGGAAGATAGGTCCCGATGTGGGGACCGTGCATCCCCAAGCGCGGTGAGGGTCAGACGAGGTCGAGCTCGTCGGCGCGCAGCACGGCCTCGCGCCGACCGTGCACGCCGAGTTTTCCGTAGATGCTCTTGGTGTGCGACCGGAGCGTGTGGACCGACATGCCGAGCTCGCGGGCGACCTGCGGACCGGTCATGCCGCCCCGCAGCAGCCGCAGGACGTCGCGTTCTCGGTCGCTCAGCGGCTCGACCAGATCGGGCAGGACACGGGGTCGACGACTCGAAGAGCGGAGGTCGGCGAGCAGGCGACGGACCTGGCCCTTCGCCGCGCCGGCGCTGAGCGCGGAGCGGAGGAGGCCAGCCAGCGCCGGTCCCTCGCCCACGAAGGAACTGTGGTACCCCTCGGGTTCCGCCACCTGCAGGGCGGGCAGCAGCGCCTCGAGCGCACGCACGTCGTCGCCCGTCGCCTGCCAAGCGAGCGCTTGGAGGACGCGTGCTTCGATGAACGTGCCCGTCCGACCGTGGGCTTCTGCCGCCTCGACGAGGCGGCCGAGGACCGCGTGGGCTGCTTCGATGGGGGCGGTCGAGCCCGCGCTGCGGAAGCTTGCCAGCTGCACACGGACCACGGTGAGGAGTGCGTAGTCGTGGACGTAGTCGGGTTCGAGCCCGTCCGCAGCCAGCCGCTCTTCGGCCCAGGACCGGGCTTCGGCGAGCCGGCCCTGCGCCAGCCACAACCGTGCGCGCGTCGCCTCGATGGGGCGGATGTCGGGCACCGGCGTGGCCACCCAGAGCCGCTCCGCCTCGTCGAGGCGGGCATGGACTGCGGCGGCGTTCCCGAGTGCGAGCTCGACGCGCCCCATGGCGGCCGCGAGCCGGCCGGCGTCGCCGGGCAGCACGGCGCTCGCCCCGAGCGCCTCGCCCCGCCGCAGGTGTTCTTCGGCCGCGGGCAGGTCGCCCCGTTCGACGAGCACCTCCGCGAGGCCGACGTGCACCTCGGCCGTGCCCGGGAGCGCGCCGTCGTGGTGCGCCTCGGCGTCCCGGAGGGCGTCGAGGTAGGTCCGGTGGGCGTCGCGCAGTCGACCTCTGGCGAGCTGGAGGTCGGCGATGCCGAACGTGAAGCTGAGGGCCGCAGCCGCATCGCCGAGCGCGCGGAAGCTCGCCGTGCCGAGCTGCATCGCTCGAAGCGCCTCCTCGAGTTCGCCCCGCGCCCAGTGGGCGAGACCCACCAGCCCCGCGGTGAGCGCGCTGGCGGCGGGGTCGTCGGCCGGGGCCAGCGAGAGCGCGCGACGGGCGTGCATCTCACCGGCCTTCGCATCGCCGCGCGCCTGGGCCAGGTAGGCGTGGGCCGCGGCGATGCGCGCCGGGAGGGCGCGGAACGCCACCTCGTCGGCGACGTCGCGACGATGTGCTCGTCCGGCTTCTTCGGCGTCTTCGTCGGCACGGGCACCCAGCCAGCCCTCCGCAGCCGCCAGCCAGCGTTCGGCGCCCTCGAGGTCGCCCTTCTCGAGCCGGACCCAGGCGAGGGCGCTGGCCAGCACGGGCCGCGTGCGCAGTGCATCCTCCGGGAGCTGCCGCGCCCAGCCGTACCACGTGGGGGTCATGAGGGCGCGGTCCATGCCCCGCCAGGCCCCTTCCAGCAGGCGTGCGGCTCGCGCGACGTCGCCCGCCGAATGGGCATGATGGATCGCCTCGCCGGGGGACCCGTCGGTCTCGAACCAACGGCTCGCCCGGCGATGCCACGTGCGCACGTCGCCCGGGCGTTCACGGTCGGCCTCGACGCGGAGCGCGCCGACGAAGAGCGCGTGGTAGCGGAACCAGCGACGCTCGTCGTCGAGCGGCACCAGGAAGAGGTTCGCGCGTTCGAGCTCGAGGAGCGTCTCCGCCCCGTCGTCGCGTTCGGTGACGGCGTCGCACAACGTGCCGCACATGCGGTCGAGCACGGACGTCGCCAGCAAGAACCCCCGGACGCGTTCGCTCTGGCCACGAAGGACCTCTTCGGCGAGGAAGTCGAGGACGTGCCGGTGCTCGCCGGCGAACGCACGGACGAACGCCGTGACGTCGTCACGACCGCGCAGGGAGAGCGCGGCCAGTTGCAGACCGGCGATCCAACCTTCCGTTCGACGCTCGAGCGTCACGACGTCGTCGCTCGAGACGTCCACGCCCATGGTGTCGTTCAGGAAGGCGACCGCTTCCTCGTGCGTGAAGCGCAAGTCGGCCGCGCGGAGTTCGGTCACGTCGCCCCGCACGCGCCAACGCGCGACGGGCAGCGAGGGTTCGTCGCGGCTGGTCAAGACGATGTGGAAACGTGACGGCGCGTGCTCGATCAGGAACGTGACGACCTCTGCGACGGGCTCCGAGGCGGCAGCTTGGAAATCGTCGAGCACGATCGCCAACCGGCCGGTGCCCCGTGCGATGTCGTTCAGCAGGTCCGTCGCGACGTCGGTCGGGTGCGGCGACGGTGGTGCGTGGAGCGAGCGGAGCGCGCGCTCGCCCAGGTCCGGCTCGATGGTGCGCAAGGCGGCGACCAGGTACGCGAGGAAGCGCAGGGGGTCACGGTCGGCGCTTTCCAGCGAGAGCCACGCCACGCGCGCGCTCGTGCGCGTCGTCCAGGCGCTGACGAGCGTCGACTTGCCGAACCCCGCCGGGGCGGAAACCAGCGTCACCGGGCGCTGCAGCCCCGCTTCGAGCCGCGCGACCAGGCGAGCTCGTGGGACGGCGCCGGGCCGGGGCGGTGGGGCGTAGAGCTTGGTGGCGAGCAGGGGCGTCGGCGGCATGCGGATCGTCCCAACCGTACGACGCAGACGAATGGGCTGGCGCCGCCTCGTCCGTTACCAGCGGATGCGAGCCGCCAGTTGCCCCTCGAGAGCCACGTCGAGGCCGTTCGGTTGCGCCGTGAGCGGCAACGGTGGTGCGTTCGTCGGTGCCACGACGTCGGCGCGCCACCAGGCGTCCGCGAGGCCGAACGCCGCCGTCAGGTCGAGCGTGTCCGCGACGCCGTTCGCCGGGTTCGTGATCGTGATCGTGCCGCCTTCGACGGCGACCTGGAACCAGGCCTCGCCGAAAGCGTCGTGGATGAGCCAACCGTCGTCCTCCGAGCGGGTCGCGAGGAAGTCGGTGGCGGTGCTCGTCATACCGACGCCCTCGAGCACGAAGCTGCTGATCGTGACCGCGGGGGTGCCGTCGGGCACGAGGTTGAGCGCGATGGTCAGGAAGATCGCCAGGAGGGGTCCCATCAGCCTTGCTCCTCGTCGACGCCGACGGCGGATGAGAACGTGGCGCGCAGGGCGGGGCCGGTGCGCAGGTCGGCGTCGCCGAAGGCTATCACCCGCTGCCACACGCCGTTCGAGAGGGAAGATCAGGACGACCGCCAACTCTTCACGTCGCTCGAGCGCATCGGTATCACGAACCGGGAGGTGACCGGCATCGTGTCGGCCCAGATGGGGCTGATCTTCTTCCTGCCGTTCTCCATGGGGGCCGTCCATACCGTGTTCGCCCTCCGCGCGCTCGGCAGCCTCGTCGCCGTCGACGTGATCGGCTACGCGCTCCTGGTGGTGGGGCTCTACGCCCTCGTCCAAGGCGTCTTCTTCCTGCTGACACGCTCGACCTACCTCAGGGCGCTGCGGCCCGCCGTCTGACCCCGCCCGTCGCTTGACAAACCGCCGCCCGGCGACTTATCCGTAAGACATGGCTTACCCCGACGTGCTCACGGCGTTGGCCGACCCCACCCGCCGCAAGATCTTCGAGGCGCTCCGCGAGCGGCCGATGACGGTGGGTGAGCTGGCGGCCGGTCAGCCCGTGAGCCGACCGGCCGTGTCGCAGCACCTCAAGGTGCTCGCCGCCGCCCACTTGGTCAAGGTCGAGCCGCGCGGCAGCGCACGGCTGTACGTGATCGATCGCGGAGGGCTCGACGACCTGCGGGGGTACCTCGACGGGTTCTGGTCCGACGTCCTCTCGGCGTACGGGGACGAGATCGTCCGCCGCAAGAAGAACCTACGGAAGAACGGAGGGTGATCGCGCCGCTGGTCAAGACGATCGAGGTGCCGTGTGGGCGCGAAGAGGCCTTCACGATCTTCGTCGAGGACATGGCGAGCTGGTGGCCGCTGGCGCAGTTCTCGGCTTCGGCGAAGCTGGGGCGCGTCGCCGGCGACCTGGTCGTCGAACCGCGGGTGGGTGGCACGATCGTCGAGATCGGGGCGGACGGCAGTCGACACCTCTGGGGCACCTTCAAGCGCTACGAGCCGCACGCGTACCTCAGCCTCGACTTCCACATCGGCCTGCCGGCCGAGACGGCCAGCCTCCTCGAGGTGCGGTTCACGCCGCTCGGCGCCGAGCGCACGCGCGTGGAACTCACGCAGAGCGAGTGGGAACGGTTCGGCCGGTACGCCACGAACATGCTCAACGGTTACCCGAAGGGCTGGGTGGTGATCTTCGACGGTGCCTACCGGGCTGCGTGCGGGACCGGGCGCCGTTTGACGCTGCGGTAAGGAACGGCTTACAGTAAGTCACGGCTTACAGAGACAGCCGGGGAGGAGCCGACATGCCGAAGTTCATGCTCGTGTACCACGGAGGTCGCGGACCGATGCCCGCCGACGAGAGCGATCGCCAGCGCCAGCGGTTCATGGCGTGGATGGGCACGGTGGGGAGCGCCCTGGCGAGCCCCGCCAACCCGGTCATGCCGTCGAAGGTCGTCGGCCGCGAGGGCGTCAGCGATCCCGATCCGTCGGAAGCGTTCAACGGCTACTCGGTGGTCGAGGCCGAGGACTTGGGCGCCGCCATCGCCATCGCCAAGACGTGTCCCTTCCTGGACATCGGCACGCTCGAGGTCGCGCAACTCATGGAGATGACGGCGCCGACGTAGGCGTCGGGTCCCACGACGCAGGTCCGAACGCTCGTCCTCGACCGACGGCCTCATCCGACGTCGTTCGCCGTCCCATATCGTCTTCGGACGGCCTCGACGAACTCGTCACGACGCCGAGGCGAGCCAGGGGGAGGGTGCGGATTGGGTCACGTTCGTTCCGAATCGCGTAAGGGGCGACGGAGACCGGCGTCCGCGCAGGACGCCGGTGCGACGCGCCTCGACGGGCTCCCGTCGCCACCGGTGTCCGCCCGGTGGGTGCTCAGCCTGCTCCTGGTGGCGCTCGTGAGCGCGCTCGACGCGTGGACCGGGAGCGAGATCAGCTTCTCCATCTTCTACCTGGCGCCGGTCGCCTTCGCAGCGGCGTTCGTCTCGCGGGGCGCGGGCTGGACGCTCGCGATCGTCAGTGCCCTCGCGTGGGGTGGGCTGGAAGCGACCGGCGCGCGGCCCTACTCGGCCCCGTGGATCTACGTCTGGAACGGTCTCGTTCGCCTCGGCTTCTTCGTGCTCGTGACCGAGCTCATCGAGCGCCTGACGAAGGCGCACGCCGTCCAGCGCTCGATGGCCCGCCAGGACTCGCTCACGGGGATCGCCAACGCTCGCGTCTTCATGGAGGCCTCGCAGCAGGCCATCGCCACGAGCCGCCGCAGCGGTCGTCCGTTCACCCTCGCCTACGTCGACCTCGACCGGTTCAAGGGGGTCAACGACCGGTGGGGCCACTCAGAAGGGGACCGTCTGTTGAAGGCGGCCGCCGGGCGCATGGCCGCCGAGGCGCGCTCCACCGACGTCGTGGCCCGCTTGGGTGGCGACGAGTTCGGCATCTTGATGCCCGACACCGACCTCGACGTCGCGCGTGTGTCGCTCGCACGCGTGGCCAAGGCCTTGGCCCGCGAGGTCGGGAACCCGTGGAACGTCAGCGCGACGGTCGGCGCCATCACCTTCCTCGAGCCCCCGGCGGACGTCGACGTCGCGGTGCGGGCCGCGGACGCCCTCATGTACCGCGCCAAGGACGGAGGCCGGGATCGTGTCCTCGTCGCTGCTTGGCCGAGTGCCGACGAGGCCGGCCCTGAGATCACCCCGTCCGTGGGGGCCGCCGTGACGCCCTAGCGCCGGGGCGATTCCGCCGCGGCGTCAGGCCGGGCCGCTGCTCGCGCTGCCGCCGACGATCGGACCGGTCGCCGACGCCCGCCCACCGACGCGCGTCCTCACCACCGCGCCGAACACCACCACGCTGACCACGGCCTGCACGGGGCCGGAGACCCACGGCACGAGCCCCAAGGCCGCCCAGCCAAGACCGACGAGGAACCCGCCCAGTGCAGCCCGGGCGCCCCGGGTGTCGCCTTCGCGCCAGACGGTGTCGCCCACCCAGTCCGCCAGCGCCGTCAGCCCCACGAGGACGGCCAGCCATGCGCCCAAGCCGAGCAGCAGGGCCACGGGGATACCGATGAGCGTCACCGCCGCGACCACGGCCGCCACCACGACGATCACCATGAACACCAGCCCCGAGACGCCCGCGGCGACGGGCGACTCGGTCAGGTCCGCGGCGATCCGGCTGAGGCGCTCGGGCATCACGCTGGCGGCGGCGAAGGTGAGCAGCGCCAGCAAGCCCGCCTGGAGGGCCAACGCCAGCGCGAAGCCCACGCCGCCGAAGCGGGCGCTCGTCACCGACCAGCGCCGCAGGACGTCGGCCCCCATCGGCGTGAAGCGGTCGCCCTGGAGCGTGCCCCGGACGACGGCCGTCGGCGCCCGCTCGACGTCGGAGGCGACCGATTCGAGCGAACCGTCCAGGACGGCGGTCTCGCGAAGAAGGACGGTGGAGCCGTACGCGTGCACCGTGCCGTGGACCGTGCCGCCCAGGTCGAGCTCACCGCCGATGATCGTCACGCTGCCGTCGACGCTCGCGTCGGGCTCGATCGTCATCGTGCCGCCGACCACGACGACCGAGCCGTCGTGGTGCTCGCCGGCCGCGAGGAGATGACGGCCGCCCAGGGCGAACGGCTCCAGCGTGGCCAGCGACGTCCCCCCGAGGAGGACGACGAGCAACACGAGGAAGTCGCGGAGCGCGCGGGGTGGCGAGGCGTGGGTGAGGGGTCGGATGGCAACCATGGTGGCCTCCCAGGTCGACACGAAGGTAGACGGCGCTCGCCATCGCGCACAGGAGCAGACGTCCCGCCTCTACACGACGCCCGTCTCGAGGAAGGTGAGCGTCTCGTCGGTCGGATCGACACGCAGCCGAACCCCTTGCGGGATCGTCCACATCGGGTCGGTATGGCCGAAGTCGACGTTCGAGACGAGGGGCAGGTCGTGCGCACCGTGTTCCTCGCGCACCACCCGCCGGAGCACCGCGTCGTACGCGGCGTGTGCGCTCACGGGCAGGTCGGCGCCACCGGGTCGCCCGAGCACGAGACCCGCCAGCCGGTCGAGCTCGCCGGTGAGCGCGAGGACGCGCACGAAGCGCTCCAGGGCCGCGGGGGGTGGAGCCTCCTCGCTCGTCTCGAGCAGCAACACCACGCCGTCCAGCGAGGGCCACCAGGCGGTGCCGCGGAGGAGATCGAGGACCTCGAGGCAGGCGGCGAGCGTCACGCCCTCGCGCGCGACGCCACCGTGCCAACGCCAGGGCGTCGAGGGGCGCAGCGTCCGGGGCCGGTCTTGGTTGGCCGGGTCGGCCCAGTCGAGCAGCTCCACCGTCCAGCCGGCGCGGTTGGCGGGCCACACGAGGGGCACCTCGGGTTCGAAGAGCGTGCGCCTCACCCCCTCGACGAGGTAGTCGTGCAGGCCGCCGTTCTCCCCGAAACCCGACATCACGCTGGGGCCGTAGAACGAGACGAGCCCCGCACGACGCAGGGCGACATGGACGATGGTGGCGTCGGAGTAGCCGAGGAACGCCTTCGGGTTCGCCTCGAGCAGTGCCGGGTCGAGGTGAGGAAGCAAGCGCAGCGCGTCGTCGCCCCCGATCGTGGCGAGGACGCCGGCGATCGTGGGGTCGGCGAACGCTCGGTGCAGGTCGTCGGCGCGGGCCTGAGGGTGCGCGGCGATCCAGGCTGGGTCAGCCAGCGCGTGCGGCATCTCGACGACCTCGACGCCGAACGCCGCCTCGAGCTGCCGCTTGCCGGCTTCGTAGCGGTGGGGAAGCGCGCCGGGCCCGCCCCAGGACGGCGAGACCGCCGCCAACCGGTCGCCCCGCCGCCATCGACGCGGCTTCTTCCATGTGGACATGGTGCGAGTGTACGGGTGGGCGCCTGCGCTCACGTCTCGTACCGCCGTCGGCCGCGGGGCGAGCGGACCACCGCCCGGCGATCGGACAGGACCGTCCGCACGTAGTGCGACCGGATGGCGGCCAGCATCAACGCCATCGCGTACCAGTGCCAGTTGTCGCCGAGCAGCACGCCGTAGGCGATGACGGCGTAGGTCAGGAGCGCGTACTTGAGCACCACGGCCATGCCTCGACGATAGCGAGCGCTCTCCTGGCGACGCGAGCGCACCTCACACCGCCGAATCCCGCCGATCGGTCGCGAGCTCCGTCCGCCGACACCTGCACGTCGGCCATCGGCGTTCGGTTGCTACCCTCGAGGGCGTGGCCATGAGCCGTCCGGTCGACCCCCTCCACGGCCGGCGAGAGGAGCACGCCATGACGTCCCACCGGATCCCCCGCACGCGCGCCCACGTTCTCCTCCTCGCGGTCCTCGTCCTGGTCGTGCCGGCGCTGGCGTTCGGCCAGCCCGAGGGCGGGGCGGCCGGGCGCTGGCAGGGCACGATCGACGTCGGTGGCGGGCTCGGGGTCGACGTGCACCTCCGATCCGCCGAGGACGGCTGGCAGGGCACGATCGACATCCCGGCCCAAGGGGCGAGCGGTCTGCCCCTCGCCGACGTCACGGTCGACGGCGACACGATCCGCTTCCGGATCGCCGACACGCCGGGCGAGCCCACCTTCGAGGGCCGTCTCGAGGGGGACGTGCTGGCGGGCACGTTCAGCCAGTCGGGGCAGTCGTTCCCTTTCGAGCTGCAGCGGATCGACGCCAGCGCGGAGGCGGGGGCGCCCGTCGCGACACCGGCGGCGCCCGGACCCGCCGCAGCGACGCCGTCGCCCGACCCGAACCCGGACGAGGTGTACGTCGATCCTGCCGGCGCGTTCACGGTGCCGATCCCGCCGGCCTGGTGGGTGGCCCAACACGACGGGTACGCCACGCTCCACGACCCTGAGGACGCGATGCGCGTCCACGTGCTCACGTTGGAGCAGGAGGACCTGGAGGCGGCCGTGGCCGAGGCCTGGCTGCGGGTCGACCCGGCCTTCGACGTCGAGGTCGACGACGTCCTGGAGCCGCCCTCCGAGCCCGGCATCGAGCGCACCGTCGTCGTCAACTACGACAGCCCGGAGGGTGAGGCGCACCAGGCCTTCGCGCGCCTGCACGAGGGCGTGGCCCATCTGCTCCTGATCGACGCGTCGATCGAGGCCGTGCAGCGGCGCAGCGCGCAGCTGAACGTGATCGCGTCAGGGTACGAGATCCTCGCGCTCGAAGAGGTGGACCTGACCGGCGTCGAGCCGCGTCCCGCCGACGAGGTCGTCGAGGCGCTCGCCGCCGACATCCGCGACGCCATGGACCTGTTCGGCATCCCGGGTGTGGCGGTCGCGATCGTCCAGGGGGACGAGGTCGTGTTCGCCGAAGGGTTCGGCGTGCGGGAGGCCGGGGGCGACGTGGCGATGACGCCCGAGACCCACATGATGATCGGATCCACCGGCAAGACGATGACCACGATGCTCATGGGGACCCTCGTCGACGACGGCGTCTTCGACTGGGACACGCCGGTCGTCGAGGTGCTGCCCGAGTTCGAGGTCGCCGACCCCGAGTTGACGCGAACCATGACGATGCGCAACCTGGTCTGCGCCTGCTCCGGCGTGCCGCGCCGCGACCTGGAGCTCTTCTTCAACGCCGCCGAGCTGTCCGCCGAGGACGTGATCGAGTCGCTGGCCACGTTCGAGTTCTTCACCGACTTCGGTGAGGCGTTCCAGTACAGCAACCAGCTCGTCGGCGCTGCCGGGTACGCCGCGGCCGCCGCCGCAGGGGCCGAGTACGGCGAGCTCTTCGAGGCGTACCGAGCGCTGCTGCACGAGCAGGTCCTCGGACCGATCGGCATGGACCGGACGACCCTGTCGTTCGAGGTGGTCGAGGAGCGCGGTGAGCACGCCGTCCCGCACAGCCTCGATCTCGAGACGGGCGCGTACGTCCCGATCCCCCTCGAACTCGAACGCCTCCTGCTGCCCATCGCCCCAGCCGGCGCCCACTGGTCGACGGCCCTCGACATGGCCCGCTACCTGATCACCCAGATCGGAGGGGGTGTTGCGCCGGACGGCACACGGGTGGTGTCGGAGGACGCGCTGCGCACGACCTGGGAGCCTCAGGTGCCGATCTCGGCGACGCAGAGCTACGGCCTGGGCTGGATCGTCGACGAGTACGAGGGCGTGCCGATCCTCAGCCACGGCGGCAACACGCTCGGTTTCACGTCCGATTTCGCGTTCCTGCCCGAACAGGACCTCGGCGTCGTCGTGCTCACGAACGCCCAGGGAACGAACGTGTTCAATCAATTCGTGCGCGAGCGCCTGCTGGAGCTCGTGTACGAGCAACCGGCCCGGGTGCGACAGACGCTCGACTTCGCGGCGGGTCAGATCGAGGACGCGTTGGCCGACGTCCAGGAGAGGCTGGCAGGGCCCGTGAACGCCGAGGCGGTCGCCGCCTACGTGGGCACCTTCAGCGACGAGGCGCTCGGCGAGATCACGCTGGCGCTCGAGGACGGGCGATTCACGTTCGACGCCGGGGAGTTCGCCACCGAGCTGCGACCGGTCACCGACGACGACGGCGAGCTCGACGGGTACCTGATGATGGAAGGTCCGCTCAGGGGCGTCGAGATCGAGCTCGTGGAGGACGACGCCGGTGAGCCTGTCGTCGAGCTCGGCGAGGGCGTTGTCGCTTACACGTTCCGGCGGAGCGGCGAGTAGGCGTCTCGGGCGCTCCGAGGCGCGGCGGACCCGTCTCGGGTCCGCCGCGTCCGCATCGGGCTGGTGGCGGTGCCCGTCGAGGGTCCCATGGGGCCTAGACGATCCCTTGGTCGAGCATCGCCGACGCGACGCGGCGGAAGCCGACGACGTTGGCCCCGAACACGTAGTCGCCGGGCACGTCGTACGCGTCGGCGGCCTCCCGGCAGCGATCGGAGATGTCGTGCATCAACTCCTGCAGGCGTTCGTCGACCCGCTCGAACGTCCAGGTCTCGCGGCGCGCGTTCTGCTGCATCTCGAAGCCCGACACGCCGACGCCCCCTGCGTTGGCGGCCTTGCCTGGCACGAACGTGACGTGCGAGGCCCGGAACACCGCGACCGCGGCCGGCGTGCAGGGCATGTTGGCCCCTTCGAAGACGGCGCGGCACCCGTGCGCCACGAGCGTGCGCGCGTCGTCGGCGTTCAGCTCGTTCTGCGTCGCGCAGGGGAAGGCGGCGGCGCACCCGACGCCCCATACGTTCCCGCTGGTCCGGTAGCTGGCGCCGGGGCGCACGGCGACGTAGGCCGACAGTCGCTCGCGCCGCCGCTCCTTGAGGTCGAGCAGCAGCGGCAGGTCGAGCCCGTCGGGGTCGACCAGGGCGCCGCCCGAATCCGAGCAGGCGACCACCCGGGCGCCGAGCTGCTGCAGCTTCTCGATCGTGTAGAGCGCCACGTTGCCGCTGCCCGACACCACGCACGTGGCGCCCGTCAAGGTGGCGTCCACCGAGTGCAGAACGCGTTCGGCCAGGTACACCACGCCGTAGCCGGTCGCCTGCTTGCGCACCGGCGAACCGCCCCAGCCAAGCCCCTTGCCGGTGATCGAACCCGCTTCGAACCGGTTCGTGAGGCGGCGGTACTGGCCGAACAGGAAGCCGATCTCACGTTCGCCCACCCCGATGTCGCCGGCGGGCACGTCGGTGTGCTCCCCCAGGTAGCGGTGGAGTTCGGTCATGAAGCTCTGGCAGAAGCGCATGACCTCGGCGTCGCTGCGGCCCTTCGGATCGAAGTCGGCGCCACCCTTGCCACCGCCGATGGCCAACCCAGTGAGGGCGTTCTTGAAGGTCTGCTCGAACGCCAGGAACTTGATCACGTCGAGGTTCACGCTCGGATGGAACCGCAGACCGCCCTTGTAGGGTCCGAGGGCTCCGTTGAACTCGACGCGGAAGCCGCGGTTCACGTGCACGCGTCCACGGTCGTCCTGCCACGGCACGCGGAAGGCGATCTGACGCTCCGGTTCGGCCAGGCGCTCGAGCAGGGCTCCGTCCAAGAACACCGGTTCGCGGGCCACGACGGGCTCGAGGGAGGCGAAGACCTCGTGGACGGCTTGCAGGAAGGCAGGCTGATGCGGGTCTCTGGCTTCGACCGCGGCCCGTACGCGGTCCAGAACCGCCCGGGGTTCGTTCGTCGACGTGATCATCGCGGCGCCTCCTTCGGACGGTAGCAGAGGACGGCAGGGCGTGGCGTCCCTGCGCCGCCCCAGGTGGCCTCGCGGTGCCGGTCAACTGACCGGGCCGGAGACGACCTCCGGTGCTATGACGGTTCGCGTCATGGCCACCGCCGGAGGGACCGAACGCAAGGATCGCGACGACGCCCGCGAGACCGCCGCGGCTCGCGACCACGCCCGCGACGCGCGCCTCCGTTACGTGTCCGACACCGAGCGCGGTTTCGGACGGCGCCGGCGCGGTCGCGGGTTCAGTTACCAGGACGAATCGGGCGAGACGATCAAGGACCCCGACGTGCGCGAGCGCCTCGACGGGTTGGTGATCCCTCCGGCGTGGAGCGACGTCTGGATCTGCCGCGACGCCCGCGGGCACCTACAGGCCACCGGTCGCGACGAAGCCGGGCGGAAGCAGTACCTCTACCACCCGCGCTGGCGTGAGGTCCGCGACCGCGTCAAGTTCGACCACCTCGTGACCTTCGCCCAGGCCCTGCCGGCGATCCGGCGGCGGCTGCGGCGCGACCTCCGCGACGACCCCTTGAGCCGACGCCGCGTGACCGCCGCCATCGTCAAGCTGATGGACACGACCCTGATCCGCGTCGGCAACGCCGCCTACGCCCGGGCGAACGGGTCGTACGGTCTCACCACCTTGCGGCAAGAGCACGCCCAGGCGAACGGCGACGAGGTCGACCTGGCGTTCGCCGGCAAGGGGGGCACGCGCTTCGAGCTCAGCGTGCGCGACGAGACGTTGGCCACGGTGGTCCGCGAGTGTCAGGAGATCGAGGGGTACGAGCTGTTCCGTTACCTCGACGCGGATGGCGTCACGCGGACCGTCGACTCGAGCGACGTGAACGACTACCTGCGCGATGCCGCGCGGCGCGAGGTGACCGCCAAGGACTTCCGCACGTGGGGGGGCACGGTCGTGACCGCTCGTGAACTGCATGCGACGCCGCCGGTCGAGTCCGCCACGCGCCGCAAGCGGGCCGTGGTCGCGGCGATCCGCACCGCCGCCGCCGAGCTCGGCAACACGCCGGCCGTGACGCGCCGGTCCTACGTCCACCCGCGCGTCATCGAGGGCTACCTCGACGGCGGGTTCGAAGGGGACTACGCGGCCGCGCTCGAGGCCGCCCGTCGCGACCGGCCCCGGGCGTTGCGCTTGCACGAGGGCGCCACCCTGCGCTACCTGCAGGCGGACGTCGAGCGGGACGGCGGCCAAGGCTGACGCGGCGCAGGATGTCGAAGCCTGCGATTGCACACGGGCGGCGAGTTCTGCTAGACTCCTCGTCTTGGGACGCGTCGGGCCTCGGCCCCCGCTACCCGTACTCGAGCAGCACCACGCCTGCGAGGCCCAGAGCCCAAGCGGAGCGTGATCGAACGCATGTCGACCCGATCTCGGCCCCGAGGCCGGCAGCGGGCACCGGAGGGAAGACCACCATGTTCGCGATCATCGAGACCGGCGGTAAGCAGTACCGCGTCCAGAAGGGCGACGTCCTGCGCCTGGAGAAGCTCGAGGCCGAGGCCGGCAGCGTCGTCGACCTGCCCGTCCTGTTGCTCGGTGGCGACACCGTGACGATCGGCGCTCCCCGCGTCGAAGGGGCGAGCGTCAAGGCCGAGGTCGTCTCGCACGGCCGTGGCGACAAGATCCACATCTACAAGTTCAAGGCCAAGACCAACTACCGCCGCCACACGGGCCACCGCCAGCCCTACACCGAAGTTCGCGTCACCGACATCGTCGGTCGCTGATCGTAGCGAGGAGACCACCATGGCCCACAAGAAAGGCGTCGGCAGCTCCAAGAACGGTCGCGACAGCCAGTCGAAGCGCCTCGGCGTGAAGCGTTTCGACGGTGAAGTCGTCACCGCCGGCCACATCCTCGTCCGCCAGCGCGGCACCAAGTTCAAGCCCGGTCGCAACGCCGGCCTCGGCAAGGACTTCACGATCTTCGCTCTCCGGGACGGCATCGTCCGTTTCGCCGACAAGGGCGCCAAGGGGCGCTTCATCAGCATCGAGGAGACGCCCTCCGAGGCGATCGCCGCGGACTGAGAACGACGCGCCGACCGAGCACGGCGCGACCGATCGGATCCACCTTCGCGCGCGCGGCCGTCGGTCGCGCGCGCGTCGTCGCTTGACGGTCATCCGGCCGTTCGCCGCCACCATGAGAGGAAGCCAGCATGCCGTTCCGTGATGTCATCGAGATCCGCGTTCAGGGCGGGAAGGGGGGCGACGGCGCCATGTCGTTCATGCGCCTGAAGTACATCCCCAAGGGTGGTCCCGACGGCGGTCACGGCGGCGACGGCGGCAGCGTCTGGCTCGAGGCGATCGACGACATCACGTCGCTCGACCGCCTCGTCACGCGGCAGCTCTACCAAGGGGGCACGGGTCTACAGGGCGAGGGTCGTCAGCGGGCGGGCCACAGCGGGGAAGACGTCACCATCCCCGTCGCCGTGGGCACCTTGGCCACCGACGCCGACACCGGCGAGGTGATCGCCGACCTGGTCGAGGTGGGTCAGCGTGCGCTCGTGGCGGCCGGCGGCGTCGGGGGTCGCGGCAACTCGGCCTTCGCCAACTCGTACCGCCGCGCGCCGCGCTTCTCCGAGAAGGGCACACCGGGCGAAGGGCGCCGTCTGCGGCTCGAGCTGCGCACGATCGCCGACGTCGGCCTCGTCGGGTACCCCAACGCCGGCAAGTCGAGCTTGCTCGTGGCCGTCTCGAACGCGCGGCCGAAGGTCGCCGAATACCCGTTCACGACGCTCAGTCCCAACCTCGGCGTGGTCACCCGCGATCACGTCCGGTTCACCGTGGCCGACGTCCCCGGCATCGTCGAGGACGCCCATCTGGGCAAGGGCCTGGGCCTCGAGTTCCTGCGGCACGTCTCGCGCACGCGGCTGCTCGCCTTCGTCCTCGACGTCGACCACGATCCGCTCGGCCACATGGCGTCGCTGCGGACCGAGCTCGAGGCCTACGACCCCGCGCTGCTCGAGCGCCCGGCGCTCGTGGTGCTCAACAAGGTCGACCTGGTGGACGCCGACGTGGTCGAAGCGGGCGAGGCGTTGCTGGCCGACTTCGGTCTTCCCGTGCTGCCCGTCTCGGCGCTGTCGGGTGAGGGCGTGCCGGCCCTGGTCGACGCGCTCTTCGAACTGCTGCCCGCCGCACCGCGGCCGATGCCCACCCCGCCCGACGCACGCGTCCTACCCGACGATCCGGTCCGCGTGACCCGCGACGAGAGCGGTCTGGGGTGGATCGTCCACGGACGCGTCCTGGAGGCACTCGTGGCCAGGTTCGATCCCGAGAACCGAGACGCCGTCGCCTACCTGCAGCGCCACTTCATGAAGCTCGGCGTGCACAAGCAGCTGGCGCGAGCGGGCGCCCAGACGGGCGACGAGGTTCGCATCGGCGGAGCCTCCTTCGACTATTTCGACGAGGCCGCAGCCGAGGCCACCGCCCGCGCCGAGGACCAGGCCGAGAAGGCCGAGTCGGAGGCCGCCGAGCGGCGCTACCTGGCAGCCGACGCGGTCGACGACGGGGCCGACGAGGGCGATGACGACGACCTCGAGCCGAGCGAGCCTGACACGTCGACGCCCGAGGACGACCGCACCTGACGTCGAGCGTCGCGCGGGACACGTGCTACCGTGATCTTGACGGCGGATCGTGCCGTCGGAACCCGTCGGGAAGGCCGTGAGCATCCTCTCGCCGGCCCACCGGCGCCGCGTCGATCCTCCGCACCCCACCATGACGATGACCGATGCCGTTCGTTCCACCCCACCGTTCCCCTCGGCAGGACCCTGCCGTCGTGCGAGCCTGGCACCGTTCTGCGATCGGGTTCGGGTGCGGCTGACGCCCGCCCGCTTCGCCCACGTGGTGCGGGTGACCGACCTGTCCGAGACGATCGCTCGTGCGAACGGGTTCGGTGCGGGCGAGTTGCGGGCCACGTGCCTGGCGGCGGTCCTGCACGACGTCGCACGCGAGGAGAGCGTCGAGCGCTTGTTCGAGCTGGCGCCCCCCGAGAACGACCTGGAGCGGCGTCACCCCCTCGCGGTGCACGGCCGAGCGGGCCGCGCGATCGCGCGCCTCTGGGGTGTCGGCGACGACCGGGTGCTGGACGCCATCGAGGCACACGTGTTCGGGGCGCGTCCGGGCGACCGCATCTCGATGGCCGTCTACGTGGCCGACGTCTCGGAACCGGGTCGTGGCGTGAACGACGACGTCCGCGAGATGGCGATGGCCAACCTGGAGCGCGCGTACTGGCGCGCCGTCGACTCGAAGGTCCGTTACTTGCGCAGCCGCGGCAAGGACGTTCACCCGCGTACGCTGCAGGTCCATGCCGAGCTCACCCACACCCCCTGATCCCGGACGTGCGCGCCGCCGACGCGGCCGGCTCCTGCAGTTCCTCGGGCTGCTGGTGGCCGCCGCCGGTCTGACCGGGTTCTGGCTCGACCGCGACGTCGAGCGCACGGAGCTCAGCGAGTCGCAGCGCGCGTTGCTCGGTGTCGAAGCCGACGCCGCCGTCGTGAGCCTCGTGGTCGCCGGTCGCGACCGGGAGTACTACGCCGAACAGAGCACGCCCGTGTACGACGCGTCGGGCAACATCGTCGCCTGGAACTACAGCGGCCCGCGCGGGCTCGACGGCTCGCGCACCGACACGATCCTGTACGTCTCGATCGTCGAGGACGAGGTGACGCTCGTCGCGATCCCGCGCGACCTCTACCTCGAGCCCTGGCAGACGCGCATCAACGCCATGTACCACTACCAGGGCGCGGAGGGGTTGCGCCGCACCGTCGAGGAGATCCTGGGGTTGCCCGTCGACTACTACGCGGTGATCAACCTCGACCTCTTCGAGAACGTGATCGATGCCTTGGGTGGCGTCGAGGTGAACGTGCCCTACCGCATGTTCTACACCGACAACGCCGCCGGCCTGCGCATCGACCTGCAAGCCGGTCCCCAGGTCCTCGACGGCGCCGACGCAGCGGGCTTCGTGCGCTACCGCGAGACGATCCGCGGCGACATCGACCGGCTCGACCGGGTGAAGACGCTCGCCTACGCGATGCTCAGGCGCGTGCGCGACCTCAACGTCCGTGCCGTCGCGGTGTTGCCCGAGCTGGTCGACGTCCTGTTCGCCGACGTCGAGACGAACGCGAGCCCGGCCCTGGTGCGGGAACTGCTCCCACGCCTCTCGCGTCTCGAGCTCCGTTCGGCCACCTTGCCGACCGAGGAGCACGAGGGGTCGACGGCCGTCTTCGCCGACCGTCGCGAGATCGAGGCGTTCCTGGCTGCTACGTTCGGCGGCACGCCGCGCGCCTGGATCGACGCGCCGGAAGCGCAGGTCGAGGTCGTCGACCGCACCGGGCGCGAGGGTTTGGGCACGGCCTACGTCGAGCGGCTCGTGGCCATGGGCGTGCCCGAGGAGCGGCTGGTGCTCACCGAGGCTTCGTTCGACCCCGCCCCGAGCCGCCTCATCGTAACCGCCGCCCATTGGCAGGAGGCCGACTACTACGCCGGCTTGCTCGGCGTCGGCAAGCAGCAGATCGACCGGTTGCCGCCCGCCGCCGGCAAGGCGGTCGGGATCCAACTCGTCCTGGGCGAGGACGCCCGTCATCCCACCGCCGACCCCACCCGCTGGACCGCCGACGGCGGTCTGGCGTCCGCACCCCCCGATCCCGCGCCCTGAGCGCCGAACCGAAGGAGACCGCGTGCCCAAGACCCCCAACGCCGATCCGCAGAGCGACACCGAACGCCCGGGCCCTGCGCATGACACCGACCCCGCCGCCCATGGCGCCGCGTCCGATCCTGGCGCCGCGGTGACGGGCGAGGCCAGCACGACCCCGTCGGTCCCGGCCGAGGTGCAGGCGATCGTCGACGCCCTCGACGACAAGCGCGCCATCGACGTGGCCGTCTTGCAGCTCGAAGAAGTGTCGTCGTCGCTCGACTGGTTCGTCGTCGCGACCGGCGAGTCGTCGTTGCAGCTCCAGGCGATGGAGGCCGAGATCCGCGACCGCCTCAAGAGCCTGGGCGCTCGCCTGAAGGGCGTCGAGGGCCCATCGACGCGCTGGTTGCTCATGGACTACGGTGAGGTCGTGGCGCACCTCATGAGCCCCGAAGCGCGCGAGTTCTACGACCTCGAGGGACTCTGGGCCGATGCGCCCCGGGTCGCGGTGGTCCCGAGCTGAAGCCCCATTGGGCCGAGGCGTTGGCGCGGCAGATGCTCGAGGGCCGCGGCTGGACGACGCTCGGCACCAACGTGTCGGTCCGGGGCGGGGAGCTCGACCTGATCATGTCCGACGGCGACGTCGTCGTGTTCGTGGAGGTGCGTCAGCGGAGCTCGAGTGCGCACGGCGGTGCGGCCGAGAGCCTCGACGGCCGCAAGGTCGCCCGCGTTCGCCGAGCGGCCCAGGTCTGGCTCGCCCGCCATGGCCGCCACGAGGATGCGGTGCGGTTCGACGCCGTCCTGGTCGAGGGCGACGAGGCCGCGCCGCGGGTGCGGTGGGTGCACGACGCGTTCTGAACCGGAGGTCGGCTTGAAACGCATCGCCATCGTCGACGTGGGGTCCAACACCGCCAAGCTGATCGCGTTGGCGTACGAGCCGGGGCGGCGGTGGCAGCAGCTCGACGAGCTCCGTGCGGTGGTGCGGTTGTCGGCCGGTATGGCGAGCGGGGGCGACCTGCAGCGCGAACCGTTCGAGCGCGGCTTGGCAGCCCTCCGCACGTTCGCCAGCTACGCCCGGGCCAGCGAGATGGACGACGTCGTCGCCACCACCACGAGCGCGGTGCGCGACGCGACCAACGGGGCCGAGTTCGTCGCCGCGGCGCGCGCGCTCGGTGTCGACCTGCGCGTCCTCGACGGCGAAGAGGAGGCGCGCATCGGCGCCCTGGCCGTGGCCAACGGCTTGGCGGTCCAAGACGCGGTGTCCCTCGACGTGGGCGGCGGCAGTTTCCAGCTCGCCGAGCTCCGCGGCCGGCGCTGGCAGCGTGGTGCGAGCTGGCCGCTCGGCGCCGTCCGCGCCACGGAGGGCTTCCTGCGCGGCGACCCGCCCAAGGCGAAGGGGGTGCGCGCGCTGACGGCCGCGACGCGCGCTGCCGTCGAGCCGTGGTTCGCCGCCGGTCGGCCGGTGGCCACCTTCGTCGGCCTCGGCGGCACCTTGCGCAACCTGGCCAACGTGCACCAGAAGCGCGTGGGCTACCCGCTCGACCTCCTCCACGGCTACCGCCTGCCGGCGGAGGCGTTGGCGGGGCTGGCGCACGACCTCGCCACGATGACGGCCGTCCAACGGGCCCAGCTCCCGGGTCTGAACCGGGACCGCGCCGACATCGTCGCCGCCGGTGCCATCGTGATCGCCGAGGTCGTGCGTCTCGCCGGCGTCCCCGAGGTCCTGGTCTCGGGTCAGGGTCTGCGCGAGGGGCTCTTCTACCCGTACTTGTTGCCCGACCACCCCGACCACCTCCTCGACGACGTTCGCACCTTCTCCGTCCTGAACCTCATGCGCCAGTACCACGACGACGTGGCGCACAACGCGCACGTCCGGCGCCTGGCGCTGTCGCTGTTCGACCAGTTGCTGCCGGTGCACGGCTTGACCGAGCCCGACCGCGAGCTCCTCGGGCACGCGGCGTGGATCCACGACATCGGCATGGCGGTCGACTACTACCGCCACGAGCACCACGGTCAGATGCTGACGCTCGGTCGCGCGCTACCCGGCTTCGACCACCGGGAGCAGGTGCTGCTCGCGTTGTTGGTGCGCTTCCATCGCAAGGGGACGCCCGGTCCACTGGGCTACGAGCGCGTGCTCCGGTCCGGCGACGTCGAACGTCTACGGGTGCTCGCCGGCTTGCTGCGGCTCGCCGAGTACCTCGAGCGGGGGAAGGCGCAGCGCGTGACCGGGGTGGACGCGCGGATCGGGGCGGACGAGGTGACGCTGGCCGTCCGCGCGGACGGCGACGTGCACGTGGAGGTCGAGGCTGCGGCGCTCCGCCGCGACCTGTTGGCCGAAGCCCTCGGACGACGCCTGCGGGTGGTCTCGAGCGCGGACGTGGAGGTCAGCCGGTGAACGGCCGGGTACGTGTGAAGATCTGCGGGCTCACCCGTCCGGAGGACGCAGCCGCCGCCTACGCGGCGGGCGCGGACGCGCTAGGCGTGATCTTCGCGGCGGGTTCGCGACGGCGGGTGAGCGTGGCCCAGGCGCGGGCGGTGCTCGACGCCGCAGGTCCGCTGGTCGCCCGCGTCGGCGTGTTCGTCGATGCATCGGTGTCGGAGGTCCTTGCCGCGGTCGAGGGTGCGGGTCTGAACGTCGTGCAGCTCCACGGCCGCGAGGACGCCGCCACCGTCACCGAGCTGGCGGGCCGCGTGCCCGTCATCCGGGCGCTGCGGTGGACACCCGGGATCGACCTGGACGCGCTCGACCTCGGCCCGGTGGCGGCGGTGCTGGTCGACGGACCGCAACCCGGCAGCGGCGCTCCGTTCGATTGGACGGCGGCCGCCGTCCTCACGGGCTCCCGTCCGTGGATGCTGGCCGGGGGTCTGACCCCCGAGAACGTCGCGGCCGCGATCGGCCGATTGGCGCCCGCCGCGGTCGACGTCGCGTCGGGCGTGGAGTCGGCCCCGGGCATCAAGGATCACGCCAAGGTCCGCGCCTTCGTGGCCGCGGTGCTGGGCTCCTCGTGAGCCCCCTCCGAGACCGAGCGCGGGGTTTGAGCGCGACCGGGTCGCGTCTCCTGCGATGTCCACAGCGCGCGCGACTTATCCACAGCCTTGTGGACAACCCGGCCGTAGGGCCGAGAAGCGGGCTCACAGACCGCGTTTCGAGACGGCGCGCGTGCTGGACGGCGTTTCTCGTCTCGACCGAGCGGCGCCGGCGCCTACCAGAATCGGTCCTCGCTTGTCAAGGTGCGCCCACTTATCCACAGAACCGGCCGGTTATCCACATCGGTCGCGCGGCGTAGGATGGCTTGTACACGCACATCGCCGGTGTGCGCGCACGCCTGGGAGGATGCATGGACATCATCGCGATCGCCGACGCCCGCCGCTTCTCGCTCGCCCACGTCGAGCGCCGACCCCTCGTGGAGCTACCCGACCTGCACGTCGAGCTCGTGTGCTTCGAGGCGGGTCAACGCGACGAGGTCGCGGCGGCGTCGCATGGCTGCGTCTACCAGGTCCTCGAGGGCGAGGTGCTCGTTCGCGAGGACGACAAGATGCTGCGGCTGGGGAAGGGTCGTCTGCTGCGGGTCCCGGCGCAGACCGCCCACGTCCTCGAGAACGCCGGCGGCGGACTGCTCGTGGTGCTCGCCACCCGCGGGGCCTGAGCCGGCCGTTCGCGCATGGGGCTGACCTTCGCCGCACCCGCCTTCCTGGCCCTGTTGGCGGCGCTGCCGCTGGTGGTGTGGTGGCACGTGCGGCGTCTGCGCCACCGGCCACGACCGGTGGCGGCGTTGTTCTTGTGGGACGAGGCGCTGCGGGTGGCTTCGAGCCGCCGTCGCTGGCGGCCCACCTGGTCGCTCCTGCTCCAACTGCTCGCCGTGACCGCGGCGGCCCTCGCGCTGGCCCAGCCCAGTTTCGACCGTGAGGGACCGCCCGACCTTGTCGTCGTGCTCGACGCCGGCGCCCGCATGCGGGCCGTCGATCCCGAGGGCATCCGCATCGACCGGGCCCGCGCTGCCGTGCTGGCGCTGGCGGAGGACGCGGGCGCCGTCGCGCTCGTGCGTGCGGGGAGCGAGAGCGAGATCGCCTTGCCGTTCTCCCGCGACAGGGCGGCGCTCCGCGAAGCGCTCGACGCCTTCGAGGCGGCCGACGCCCGGGTCGACGTCGAGGGCGCGCTCGACCTCGCGCGGGCGCTGACGCCCGGCACGATCGCGTGGGTGAGCGACGATCCGGGGCCTCCGCTACCGCGCGTGGTGCGTGTGAACGTGGCCGGGACCGGGCACAACGTCGGCATCGTCGCCTTCGACCTGGGCATCCAGCAGGCCTTCGTGGCCGTCGCCTCGGACCACCCGCGCCCGGTCTCGGCCGGCGTGGTGCTGGAGACCGAGGAGGGCGCGCTCCTGGCGCGCACGGACCTGCTCGTCCCGGCCGGCGGACGCGCCACGACGACCTTCCCGCTCGACGTCGTCGGCGACGTCGTGCGCGCCCGGCTGGAGCTCGGCGGCGCCACGGACGCCCTCGACGTCGACGACGTGGCCTACGCGGGCCGGCGCGCCCTCGACGTCCTCCTCGACGAGGACGAGGAGCGCATGCGTCGAGCGTTGACGGCGGTGCCCGGCGTTTCGGTCACGGTGACTGGCGCGGCGGAGCGCCTCACCGCCGACCTGCGCGTGCTCACCGGAACCGACCCGGACACGCTCCTGCCCGGCGACCACCTGGTCCTGGCCCCGCGCGTCGACGAACCCGAGGGGCGGCTGGTGGCCGGTTGGGATCGCGCCGACCCGCTGTTGCGCTTCGTCGACCTGCGCGAGGTGGCCGTCGGCCTGGGTCCCTTGGCCGAGCCCGAAGCCGGGACAGACGCCGGCGACCCGGTGCCGTCGCAGGGCGCGCCGCCCCCGTGGGCGGCGACGGTCGCTCAGGCCCAGGCCGCCGGCTGGCGGGTGCTCGCCTGGACCGGCGACCTGCGTCCGGTGCTGGCGTACCGCGAGCGCGACGGCGTCCGCGTGCTCGCCCTGGGCATGCACCCGAGCCAGACCGACCTGGTGTTCCGGCCGGCCTTCCCGACGCTGATCGCCAACGCGCTCGACGCGTTCCGCGGCGCCGAGCGGGCGCCGCTGGGTGTCGTCGACGACGCCGGTGCCCGGGTGACGACGCCGGGTGTGGCCCGCGTGGGCGGCCGCGAGGTGACGGTCAACCTGCTCGATGAAGACCAGACACGCCTGCCGGGGCCGGCCGCCGACGACCTCGTCGCGGAGCCCGCGTCGCCCGTGCGGGTCGAGCGCGCCACCCCCGTTGCGGTCGCGCTCGTGGTCGTCGCGCTGCTGGCGCTCCTCATCGAGTGGTGGGCGTGGACGCGGGGAGCGGGTGCGCGCGCAGCGTCACCCGCACCGGCACCGCGTCTTCGGTGACCCAGGCGAACAGGCGTGGCCGCGTCATGCCGTGCGCTTCGAGCGAGACCACGAACGCGGCCTCGGCGACGAACCCGTCCGCTGCGCGGGTGACGTCGGCGGTGAGCGTGTACGGTCGCGTGACCCCGTGGAGCGTCAGGTCGAGGAGGACGGGCAGGGCCAAGCGGTCGGCGCGCCACGTCGGTACGGGGCGGGTCGGGTCGAGGCGGGCGACCGCGCGCGCCTCGGGATGCCGTTCGACGTCGAACACCGTGCGCCGGGCGTTGAAGTCGCGCAGTGCCGCCCCGGAATCGAAGTCGCCCGGCCGGACCGTCGCGACGAGGTGCAGCCGGTGAGGTTCGGCCGGCTCGAACGTCAACTCGACCGTCGCCAGCGGAGCCGTCCCCGACCACGTCGAGCGCCCGTCCCGAGCCTCGTAGACGACGTCGCCCTCGACGAGCCAACCGGTGACCTGGCCCCAGACGACGCCACTCAGGGCGAGGGCGGTCAGGAGCGCGAGCGTGCGGTGCATGGGGCAGCATGGGCCAAGGCGCGCGTGCGCCACGTCGTGCGGGCGCCCCATCGTCCGCTCATCGCCCGTGGCCTAGACTGACCTCGGTACCCCCGGGGGTGCCGCCTCCGATCCATGACCCGCGTCGACCTCACCCTCCCCCTCGTCGTCGCCCTGCTGCTCGCGGCCGGGCTCGTCACGCTGTCGACCGCGGCCCCGGGCGACGAGTTCGGGCGGCAGCTGGTGTTCCTGCTGCCGGCCGCCGCGGCCGTGGGCCTGTTGCTGTGGCTCGGGCGCGAGCGGCTCATGCGCTACGCACCGCACGCGTACGCCGTCTCGATCGCGCTCCTGTTGGCGGTGCAGGCCTTCGGCACGGAGGTGAACGGCGCGAAGTCCTGGCTCTACTTGGGGCCGTTGCCCGGCTTCCAGCCCTCGGAGATCGCGAAGCTGTCGCTCATCTTGGTGCTGGCGACCGTGCTGCACGACAGGCCCATCCGACGCTGGCTCGACTACGTGGTGCCGGGGGTCCTCGTCGCTCTGCCGGTGGGGCTCGTGCTGGCCGAACCCGACCTCGGCGGCGCGCTGGTGCTGGTCGCGATCGGGGCCGGCATGGTCCTCGTGCGCGGGGTGCCGTGGCGCCACCTGTTGGCGGTCGCGCTGCTGTTGGCCGTGGTCATCCCCACCGTCGTCGTCCCCAACCTGCTGCCGCACCAGAGGTCGCGCATCGTCGCGTTCCTCAACCCGGGCGCCGACCCCCAGGGCGCGGGGTACCAGGTGATCCAGTCGACGATCGCCGTGGGGTCGGGCGGCCTGTGGGGCAAAGGGTACGGCGAGGGGACGCAGTCGCAGCTCGGCTTCATCCCGTTCCGACAGACCGACTTCATCTTCCCGGTGTTGGCCGAGGAGGGTGGTTTCGTGGCCGCGGTGCTCCTGCTGGGGTTGTACGCCTTGCTCTTCTGGCGCCTGGTGGCGATGGCGGGGGAGTGCGCCGCGGCGCGCGACCAGTTGCTGATCGTGGGGGTGCTCGTGTTCGTAGGCTTCCAGGTGCTCGTGAACGTCGGCGTCACGCTCGGTCTGGCGCCGGTCACGGGGATCACGCTGCCGCTGGTGAGCTACGGCGGGACGTCGCTCGTGTCGACGTTGGTGGCGCTGACGCTGGCGTTCGTCATCCATCGGGATCGTTTCGCCGGCTGGTAGTAGGGTGGTCGCATGAAGTTCCGGTTCTGGTTCACGCTCCTGATTTTGATCCTCGTGATCGCGGTGGCGGCGCTGAACGTCGCCGCCCTCGTCACGCCCGTCGACGTCGACCTGCTCGTCGCGACCGTCCGCCTGCCGCTGTGGCCGATCGTCGTGGGCGTCCCGGTGCTGCTCGCCGTCGTGTTCCTCGTCGGCGGGATGCTCGATCGTTCGCGCCAATTGCGGCAGACGGCGGCCCTCGAGCGTCAACTGGCGGACGCGCGCGCGACGATCGACCGGGGACGCGAGAGCGCGCTCGATGCGGCCGTACACGAACTGAAGGCAGAGCTCGGCGTGCTCGAATCGAAGGTCGAGGGCGTGGCGTCCGGCATGGAGTCGCGTCTCGGCGAGCGGTTGGCCGAGCTCGAGGCGCGCCGTGAGAACCGCGACGCCACGCTGGACACGCGCCTCGCCGAGCTGCGCGAGCGGGTGACGCGCGTGCGCGACGAGCTCGCCGCCGACGTGGCCGAGGCCGAGGACGCCATCTTGCGCGCGCTCCCCAGCGACGACCGCACCGTCGAGGCGACCCCACCGGCGCTCCCGCCGGAGCGCGGCTGACGGCGGCGACAGCCGCCCTCTGCTAGCCTGACCGCATGACTCAGGATTCCGCCAGCGAAGCCGCCGTGCCCGCGTCCCCCAGCCTCGACGCCGACCGTCTCCAAGCGGCGTGCCTCGAGGCGTTGAAGGTGGTGCGCGACCCCGAAATCCCCGTGAACATCGTCGACCTCGGCCTCGTCTATCGGCTCGACGTCGACGCCGAAGGCGCGGTGGACGTCGACATGACCCTGACCAGCATGGGCTGTCCGGTCCAGGACATGATCCAGGCCGACGTGGAACTCGCCTGCATGAAGGTGGACGGTGTCCGCAAGGTGACCGTCGAGTTCGTGTGGTCGCCGCCCTGGTCGACCGACAAGATGACCGACGACGGGAAGAAGCAGATGCGCATGTTCGGCTTCCACGTCTAGCGAGCGCCCGTCGGGGTCGCGACGTGGTACCTCTTGGAGCGTCCATGTGGTTCCGACGCCCGCCCACCACGCCCCCGACGCGCGCCGACCGCTGGTCGGCGTTCGCGCGCCAGCTCGAGGCCGCCGACGCCGACGCGGCCGCCGAACGCATCCGACGCTTCCTCGATCTCCAGGACGCGGAACTCCTGCACCCCTACGTCCTGCGACGCTCGGGCCAGCCGAGCCTGTACCTCTTCGACGTGGTCCGGCGCCGGAGCGGCCCGACCGGCCAGGTGGTGCGGTGGTCGACCTGGGGCCTGGTGCGCGGCGAGCGCCCGCTGTCGCCGGTGGCGTTCCGCGCCGCGCCGCGCCGTGAGCCGGTCCTCGAGTCGCTCGAAGCGAGCCGCACCGGTGCCAGCCGCGTCGACCTGAGCGCCCATCCCGACGTCGACGCGGCCCTGGCGATCCTCGCCCGCGATCCCCTGGCGGTGCGCGCGGCCGTGACCCCCGCCATCACGGCGGTGCTGGCGCGCCTCGTGATGGCCGGCCCCGGCGCATCGGTGACCGTGGGCGAACGGCACCTGATCGGTCAGGTCGAGGTGCTCGAGGAGGGCGATCCCGCCGATCTGCTCGGGTTCGCCGCCGACCTGTTGACGCTCTCGACGCTGTTGGCCGTGCCGTCGAACGTCGTCATCGACGAAGCCGACTTCCTCGACTTGGGCTGAGACGACCGACGGGGTCGACCCATCCGTGGGGCACCGGTCGGAACGCGCTCGCCGTCGACGCGGGTAGGATGACGTCATGCCCCGTTCCAGCGTCCCCGCGGCCGACGAGCTCGTCGACCAGCCGCTCGACGTCCTCGACCACGGTTTCGTCCGCCTCGTCGACTACCTCGGCGGCGATGCCCGCATCGTCCAGGCCGCCCGCGTCTCCTACGGCGAGGGGACCAAAGGGGTGCGCGAGGACGCGGCGCTCATCGATTACCTGTTGCGTCACGGCCACACCAGCCCGTTCGAACAGGTCGTGTTGACGTTCCACGTCAAGATGCCGATCTTCGTGGCGCGGCAGTGGATCCGGCACCGGACCGCGCGCGTGAACGAGCTCTCCGGCCGCTACAGCGTGCTCCGCGATGAGTTCTACGTGCCCGGCCCCGACGAGGTCCGGTACCAGTCGGCCACGAACAAGCAGGGCTCGGCGGCCGGCGAGGTGCCCGCGTCGCTGCGCGCGCGTGTGGTGGAGGCGCTGACGGTCGGCCAGGCCGAAACGTACGCGGCCTACGAGTCGCTCCTCGAGGACGGCGTGGCACGGGAACTCGCGCGCATCAACCTGCCCCTGGCGCTCTACACCGAGATGTACTGGCAGATCGACCTGCACAACCTCTTCCACTTCTTGCGCCTGCGCATGGATTGGCACGCGCAGTACGAGATCCGCGCCTACGGCGACGCCATCGCGCGCTGCGCCCGGGCGGTCGCGCCCCTGGCCTACGCTGCGTTCGAGGAGCACGTGCTGCACGGCCGGCGGCTGTCGGCGTCCGAGCTGGCGCTCGTGCGCGCCGCCATCGATCCGGTCCGACTGGCCGAGGCGCTCGAGGCCTCCTCGCTGCGCCCCACGCGCCGTCGCGAGCTGCTCGAGAAGCTCGGGATCGAGCCGGACGAGGCCGACGCGCCGGTGGCCGGCGTGACGCCCGCGGCGCGCGAGCCGAACGCCGACGCGCGCTAGATGCGGTACCGGATCGTCTGCGTGGGGCGCCCGGACGGCGGTCCCCACGGTCCCGCGGTCGCGCACGGGTTGGCGCGCCTGACGGCGCTGGCGACGGCCGAACTGACGGTGGTCAAGGCCGGTAGGGGACGCGATCCCGCCGCGCGGCGCCAGCGGGAGGCGGAGGGCCTGCGCGCGGCGGTCGTGGGCCGGAGCGTCGCGCTCGACGAACGTGGACGGACGTTCACCACGATCGCCCTCGCTGACCACGTCGCCGCCCTCGACCTGCGCGGCGACAGCCGCCTCACGCTGCTGGTGGGCGGGGCGGACGGGCTCGATCCCGGGCTCCGGGCGGAGGTCGACGAGACGTGGCGCCTGTCCGACCTGACGCTGGCCCACGAGCTGGCGCTGGCGGTCCTGATCGAGCAGCTCTACCGCATCGAAGCGGTTCGAGCGGGTCATCCGTACCACCGCGGCGACTGAATCCCGTCGGACACGCTTCATGAGAGACGTGGGGGCGTGGTGGACGCGTTCTCACGATCACATGAGCCAAGCATGAGTGAGGTGTTTCACGAGCGATCGAAACGTCGTCGTGGACGGGTCGGAGGGGGTCTCATAGGAGGTTCATCTCGGTTGACATGAGGGCCGGTCCCGTGCCATGCTGACCAGCGGACCCGTGTGGTTCGAAGCCGCACCGGAAGGAGGTGCAACCCCTTGAAACGGCTTCGGAACGGCAAGGATCCCGGTGCAAACGCGAGGCTCGAACGTCTGGGACGAGGAAACACGGTCACTCCCCCGGATGCGTTCAGGCCGAACACCGCGCCGAACGTCATTCAACGCACGTCAAGGGGTAATCACATGAAGAAATTCCTTATCACGATCCTGGCGGCGCTACTCGCCGGCGGCATCGTCTCGGCCCAGAGCTTCCCCGACATCCCGGGCGGTCACTGGGCGGGCGACGCGGTCGAAGAGATCGCCGACCTCGGTATCGTCATCGGCTTCCCCGACGGAACCTTCCGTGGGAACGAAGCCTTCACCCGTTACCAGGCCGCCCTGGTCGTGAGCCGCCTGTTGGACGTCGTCGACGCCAACATGGAGGCAGAACTCGGCTCGCTGCGCGGCGCCCTCCAGGAGCTCGCCGGTGACGTCGCCGCCCAAGGTGTCCGCCTCGCGGCCGCCGAGAGCGCGATCGCCGGGATCTCCGACGACGTTGCTGCTGGTGCAGCCGACATGGCCGCCTTCGGCGACCGTCTCGATGCGCTGGAGTCGGGCAACATGGCGAACGCCGACGACGTCGCTGCCAACACCGCTGGTGTGGCCGCGAACGCCCAAGGCATCGCCGCCAACGCGGCGCGTCTCGACGCGCTCGAGGCCGCCATGGCCGACATGCCCGAAGGCATGGACGAGGCCGTCCTGCGCGACCTCCAGAACCAGATCGCTTCGCAGCGCGTCGCCATCGACACCGCCCAGGCCCAGGCCGAAGCGGCCGAAGCGCGCGCCGACGGCGCCTACGACCTGGCCCTCCAGGCCCTGGCTGCCTCCGACGCGAACGCGAGCGACATCGCGGCCCTGAACCAGGCGTTCCAGTTGCTGTCCGCTCGCGTGGACGCGATGGGTTCGATGGCTCCGGCGCCCGCTCCCGAAGCCGCTCCCGTCGATCTGTCCGGCATCGCTCGCAACGCTGGCGACATCGCCAACATCCGCGAGTTCGTCATCCTCCTGCGTCGTGACCAGGTCGCCCTTCGCGACCGCGTCTCGGCCCTCGAAGCCGCCGACCAAGAACTCGCCGCCTCGGTGTCCGACCTCGAAGCCCGCGTGACGGCGCTCGAGACGAACCCGCTCGGCTTCTCCGGCAGCATCGAGCTCGAGTACTACGTCGCGCGCACCCTCGGTGCCTTCGCGTTCGACGTCGACCGCGTCTACGGTGCGAACGCGCCCCGCTCGATGGGCAACTCGTACTTCTCGACCGGCTCCGACGAGCTGAACGACGACGACGACGAGACCGACACCGGTGAGGAGGCCCAGGACCGCGAGGACATCACGCAACAGTCCGGCGACCTGGACATCACCCTCAACCTCAACGTGGGCTCGGGCAACATGTTCGACGGCGCCGGCTCGCCGCGCGCCCTGAACAGCTTCTCGTCCGTCATCACCGTGGAGATCGAACAAGGCTTCATCGCCGAGGACGACACCTTCACCGACGGCTTCGACGCGTGGCTGTTCACGATCACCGACTTCACGACCACGTTCGACCTGATCGGCGCCGATCCGCTCGTCTTCGCCTTCGGCGAAGAGGTCAGCGTCCAGTTCACGAACTACGTCTTCGACATCGAAGACCAGATCGGCTTCGTGGCGACGGTCTCCTCGCCCGACTTCCTCTCGTTCCTGAACCCCGGCCTCCAGGCCGCGTACTTCAGTGACACGACGGACGGCGTCATGCGCGGTATCCGCGGCACGATGGCGCCTGAGTTCGGCGACGCGATCGGTCTCGAGGGTGGCGTGTCCTTCGCGCAGTACGCCCTGGCGACCGCCGACAAGGACGACGTCCTCGACGACAACACCGTCACGACCGTCTGGGGCGCCGACGGCATGGTCGACCTGCTCGGCATCGTCGGCCTCGACTTCGAATACGCCAACAGCTCCACCGACGGCACGGCCAACGGCAGCATCCTCTACGTCGTGGCCGAAGTCGACGGCGACAGCCTGCCGATCGTCAACTTCCTCGGTGCGAACTACCGCGCCATGGATCTTGGCTTCGACGGCATCGGTATCGACGAAGACGGCGATCCCACCCAGGGCGACGATCCCTTCGAACTGGGCCAGACGGGCTTCGGCGTGGAAGCGGGCCTCGGCCTGTTCATCCTCGACGTGACCGGCTTCTTCGACAGCTACACCCACGAACTGTCCGGTGACGAGAACGTCGGGTTCGGCGTCGAAGTCGAAGCCGACCTGTTCGCCGGCTTCTCCCTCACGGGCTTCTACGAGTCGGCCAGCGTCAACGGCACGGTCGTGGACGAGACCGACAACGTCGCCGACGTCGAAGGCTACGAACTCCTCGACGGCGACTACGAGACCGCGTTCGGCGTGGGCATCGAGCACGACGGCTCCGCCGCCAACGCTCTGATCTCGGGCCTGAACATCGCCGCCGGCTACGAGCGCCACACGGCCGACTACAGCCAGACCGTGATCTACGCTGAAGCCGACTACGCGCTCGACATCTCGATCGTCTCGCTCACCCCCTACGTCGGCTACCGCAGCGAAGTGGACTCCGACGCGGGCACGAGCGACTTCAACGAGATCGTCGCGGGCATCGGTGTTCGCACGGCCGCCCTCGACATCATCCTGCGCCCCAGCCTCCAGGCTGCGGCCAACTACCGCGCCACCAACTGGAGCGACGCGGCGGACTTCACCGCCACCGAACTCCAATGGAGCGTCGGTCTGAACCTCGAGGAGTTCCTCTTCGCCAACAGCTCGCTGTCGGCGCGCGTGGGCTCCTGGACCGGCACGAACACCACGTCGGTCACCAACACGATCGGCACGGGCGACGACGCCACCGACATCTCCGACGGCCGTGACGGCGACGCTGCCGGCTTCGACGAGAACGTCTTCGGCTACGAAGTCGTCTGGGACTACTACGACCTGGTCATGGCGTACGGGTCGTACACCTCCGATCGGAACGGCGTCTCGGCTTCGGCCCAGGCCTTCTCGATCAAGTACACCGTCGACTTCTGAGCTGACGCTCAGGAACCACGGTACGGCCGCGCGCCCCGTCTTCGGACGGGGCGCGCGGTTCCGTTGGGGAGGGACGCGAGCGGGCGCTACCGTCCGCTATGGGGCGACGACCCGCAAGGCGCCGGGGCGCAGCCGGACGCGGTACTCGGCCGCGGTGGCGATCGGTTCACCCTCGGCGTGGCCCGCCACGCTCGACGTCCAGCCGACGTCGAGCGACGTGGCTGCGAAACGGTGCACCTCGGGATGGCCCAAGTGACGGCCGCGCATCACCCGCGGCAGGATGGCGAGGGTGCCGGCACGGCCGAAACGCCCCGCGACGACGACGTCGAGCACACCGTCGTCGGGTGCGGCGTCGGGCGCGAAGCGGAAGCTGCCGCCCGTACGAGGTCCGTTCTGCACGGCCACCAACAGCGCCGGACCGGCGAAGCGTCGCACCTCGCCGGTTGCGTCGGTCATGACCACCTCGACGTCGGAGAGGCGGAAGTCGCGTAGCGCCGACACCACGCCGTAGAGGTACCGGGCGAGCCCTCGGAAGGTGGGGGGTGCCGCCAGGATGCGGCGCGCCACGTCCGCGTCGAAGCCGGTCCCGAAGGCGTTGACGAACGGCTCACCGTTGACCTCGCCGACGTCGATGCGTCGTTCGCGGCCTTCGAGCAGGGCGCGGACGGCCGAGGACGGGTCGCCGCGACCGAGACCGAGCGCGTACGCGAAGTCGTCGCCCGAGCCGAACGGCACCAGGCCGAGCCGGTGGCCCCCTGCCAAGCAACCGCGCAGGACACCGTGGACGGTTCCGTCGCCGCCCACCGCCACCGCGGTGGCGCCCGTAGGCAGGTCGGTGACGAGACGTTCGGCCTCAGCGCGCGAGCGCGTGGTGTGCACGCTCACAGAGAGCCCGCCCGCCTCGAGCTGGCGCACGATGGCGTCGAGGTGGGGGAGGCCACGACCGTGACCCGCCGACGGGTTGACGATCAGATGGTGCACGTGGGCGGATGCTACCGCGCCGTGGGTAGACTGGCACGATGGAAGCGTTCCCCGTCACGTTCGACCTCGCACGGGTGCCTGCCGTCTGGCGGATGCTCTTCGACGACGCGGTCCCATGGGCCGTGTTGGCACGACTCGACGAGTTCCTGCGTTCCTTCGAGGGAGACGTGGCGGGCGACGTCCACCCCTCCGCCGTGCTCGAGGGTGCCGTCCGCGTCGAAGCCGGAGCGAGCATCGGCCCCCACGCGTTCGTCCAGGGTCCGGCGTGGCTGATGGCGGGCGCCTCGGTCGGGCATGCGGCGTACGTCCGCGGCGGCGTGCTGCTCGCGCCCGGGGCGAAGGTCGGTCACGCCAGCGAGGTCAAACGTTCGGTGTTCCTCGAGGGTGCCAAGGCGCCGCACTTCAACTACGTGGGCGACAGCGTCCTCGGCCACGACGTGAACCTGGGGGCCGGGGTCAAGGTGGCGAACCTCAAGGCCTTCGGCGACACGATCTCGATGGGGGGGACGCCCACCGGTCTGCGCAAGCTCGGCGCTCTCGTGGGCGACGGCGCATCGATCGGCTGCAACGCGGTCTTGGCGCCGGGCACGGTCGTCGGTGCCGGGACGGTCGTGTACCACGGTGCCCTGTTGCGCGGTCTGGTGCCGGCGCACAGCGTGGTGAAGGTGCGCCCGACGCTCGAGACGGCCGTGCGCCACGACTGACGGCTTGCCTTGATCCCGCTGCGCGACCACAACCCCACCAGCGACCGCGTGTGGATCGTGTGGGGCCTCGTGGTGGCGAGCATCGTGGGGTTCGTCGTCCCGATCGCCTTGGGTGGTTGGGAAGGGGTGGGCCGCGCCGCCTGGAGCGGCGGCCTGATCCCTGCCGCGTGGTGGGCGCAACCCATCGAGAACGTGCCGCGACTGCTGAGCCACGCGTTCTTGCACGGCGGTTGGGCGCACCTGGCTGGCAACCTCGTGTTCCTGGCCGTGTTCGGCGACAACGTCGAGGACCGGTTCGGCCACGGGCGCTTCCTGGTCTTCTACGTGCTGGCCGCGGCGGTGGCCGGTCTCGTGCACGCGCTCGCCGACCCCCGCTCGACGCTACCCCTCGTCGGCGCCTCGGGCGCGATCTCCGCGGTCCTGGGCGCCTACGTGCGCTACTTCCCACGCCGACGGGTGGAGGCGATCGTGGTGCCGCTGGTGCTCCCATGGCTGCTCGTCCGCGTGTTCAGGCCGTTCCCGGCGTTCTTCCTATGGTCGTTGCCGGCATGGGTCTACCTCGGGTACTGGGCGCTGGTCCAGGTCTTCGAGGCAGCCGCGACGCTCGCACCGTCGGGGCTGGCGGTGCCGGCCGGCGGGGTGGCCTGGTGGGCCCACGTCGGCGGTTTCGGGTTCGGTCTCGTGTCGGCCCCGCTGTTCGCGCGGCGCGGTTTCAGCGCGCGGGTTCGATGAGGCCGTAGTCGCCGTCGTGGCGCAGGTACAGGACGCTCACGAGGTCCGTGTCGACGTTGCGGAACACGAAGAAGGCGTGGCCCAGGGCTTCCATCTCGAGCGAAGCGTCCTCGGGCGACATCGGTCGCAACACGTAGCGCTTCGTCCGGACGATCGTCGGTTCGCGCTCGTCCTCGACTTCCGGCTCGGGTTCCGGCGCGCCCTCGGTGCGTTTGGCGATGAGGCGCCCCTTGAACTTCTTGAGCTGCCGTTCGAGCTTGTCGACCACCAGGTCGATCGCGGCGTAGGTGTCGGGACCGCGCTCCTCGGCGCGGACGACGCCGTTCGGGACGTTGACCTGCACCTCGACGCGGGCCTCCTCGCCGCCCACGCGCTCGTCGTAGGACATCGTCACGCGCGCGTCGACGATCTGGTCTGAGAACCGGTCGAGTTTGGCGAGCTTCTCTTCGGCGTACGACCGCATGGCGTCGGTGACCTCGATGTTGCGCCCGACGACTTGATAGATGTTCATCAGGACCTCCTCCTGGCCGGTGGTGGCCACGATCTTCGTTCGACACCTCGAGTCTAGCAGGGCACCGACGGCCTTCCGAAGGGAACGCGCGCCCCTCGGCAACCGCTCGGCCGCAAGCCGTGGGCCGACGTCGGTCACGCGTCGGGGACGCGCGAAGGGGCGTGCTACCTTGAACGCGATGGACGCCACCTCCGCTCCCGCGCGTTGCCCCGCCACCGCCGGTATCGAGGTCCTCCAGGAGAAGTGGGTGTTGCACATCGTCCACGCTCTCCTGCAGGGTCCCAAGGGCTTCAACGCCATCGGCCGGGAGGTGGGCGGCTGCAACCCCACCACGCTGACGCAGCGCCTTTCGCGGCTCGAGGCGCTCGGACTGATCGAGAAGATCGACGGCGACGGGACGTGCCGCGCCTGTTACCGCTTGACCCGCGCGGGCAACGAGCTCGAGGGCGTCATCGGGGCGATCCGTACATGGGCGGGGATCCATTTGAACGGTTCGGCGCGCGCGTAGCGCATCGCGCTCGACGGCCGCGATCTCGCCGCTTCAGCCGCGTCGACCGAACAGGCCGCGCGGCTTCTTCCGTTCGTCCTCCAGCTGGTCCTGCAGGTCCTTCGCGAGCTTCTTGTACTTGGTGAGCCGGACCCGCAGCGCCTCGTTCTCCTCCCGGAGCTTCGCCACCTCGGCGCGCAACCCGCCGAGCTCGGAAGCCGCCCCGCCACCACCGGCCAGGCTGGCGCTCGAGCGCATACCGAACGTGGGCGGGTCGGCGTCGAGGATGCTGGTGGTGAACACGGCCGGCGGCGCCATCCCGTCGTCGACGGGTCCTGCGGTCAGCAGGCGTTCGAGTCGCTCGCGCAGGTTCTTGTCGCCCAGCGGGCGTTGCAGCAGCAGGTCGGCGCCCGCCGCCCTCGCTCGCGCGCGCACGCGCTCGTCCAAGCCGCCCTGGGCCGGGGCGTCGGCGACCAACACCACCTTCACACCCGACAGCCGGCTCACGCTCTTCGCACGTTGGCACAGCGTGAAGCCGTCGACGTCGGCCAGGTCGGTGGCGAGCAACATGGCGTCCGGCGTGTGCTCGCGAAGGTACGCCAAGGCGGCTTCGCCGCTCTCGACGAGGGTGAGATCGAACGCGTCCACCGCCAGGATCATGTCGATCATCTGGCGCTGGAGCGCGTCGGGCTCGGCGATCAAGAGCGTTCGGCGGCTCATGGTTCGGTCACGTTAGCACGCGTCCTACGCCTGGTCAGGTACCGGCGCAGCTTTCACGATGCATCCTTCATGGGCAGGTTGGCCACGAGCACCATGCGGTTGCCCTGCTGTTCGAAACGGACGTCGTAGTCGGTGTCGTCGGCCGGGAAGTACTTCTCGATGACGGCCAGGAGTTCCGACTTGAGGTCCTCCATCATGCCGGGCGTCATCTTGGCCCGGTCGTACGAGAGCACCAGCTTCAGGCGCTCCTTGAGGGCGTCCTTGCTGCGCTTGCGGCGGAAGAAGCCGAACACGTCAACGACCCCCGAACAGCCGGCGGAAGCCGGCGAACATGCCCGTCGGTGCGTCCAGGTCCGGGTAGGCGACGTCCTCGCCGCGGATGCGACGGGCGATGTCGCGGAAGGCCCCACCCGCCGAGGACTTGGCGCTGCCCTCCTCCAGCGAAGCGGGGTTGCCCACGTTCGTGGAGACGAGGATGCGCTCGTCCTCGGGCACGATCCCGATGAGCTTCACCCCCAGGATCTCGAGGACGTCGTCGACCTCGAGCATGTCGCCGCGTTTGACCATCGCGGGGCGCAAGCGGTTGATGATCAACCGGACCTCCGTGATCTCGCGTGCCTCGAGCAGACCGATGATGCGGTCGGCGTCTCGCACGCTCGAGACTTCCGGGTTGACCACGACGAGGGCACCGTGGGCGCCGCTGGCGGCCGTCTGGAAGCCGGTCTCGATCCCTGCCGGGCTGTCGATGACGACCCGGTCGAAGCCTTCGTCCTCGATCAGCAGCCGCACGGTCTCTTGCATGCGCGACTCCGAAAGCGCGCTCTTGTCCTTGGTCTGGGAGGCGGCCAGCAAGTACAGGCTGTCGACGCGTTTGTCGCGGATCAGCGACTGGCGGAGCTTGCAGCGTCCTTCGAAGACGTCGATCAGGTCGTAGACCACCCGGCCTTCGAGGCCCATCACGACGTCGAGGTTGCGCAGACCGACGTCCGTGTCGATCACGCAGACCTTCTCGCCCTGCTTGGCCAGCGCGGCCCCCACGTTCGCCGTGGTGGTGGTCTTGCCCACGCCCCCCTTGCCCGACGTCACGACGATGGATTTCGCGTTCACGGGATGGTTGCCCTCCTCTGGACCGTTACCGGCCCTACGTCGGGGCGCGCGAGGGCGCCCGGCCTCTGCTCGCTCCGCGGACGATACCACCTCGTCCGCGACCACCCGGCCGGGCTCAGGCGCGCTCCAAGTTGGCGAACTTGACGAGCAGTCGTTTGGCCCCGGCCGCCTCGAACACCACGGTGACCTCCGCCTTCGTGCCCTCCCCCGAGAGCCCGACGACGGTGCCGGGACCGAACTTCGGGTGCTTCACGCGCTCGCCGCCGCGAAACGCGATCGGGCCGCCGTTGGTCGGCGCCGAGCCACTGCCGGCGGCCGCCGCGCCGGGGGGGCGAGGCGACGCCGGTTGGATGGGCGCCGTCCAGGTGCTCCGGGTGGGTCGCCGTGGTCCGCCGATCGCCGCGAGCGGCTGACCCAAGGCGTCGATCTCGCGCCAGAGGTCGGTGGGGACGTCTTCGAGGAAGCGGCTCGGCCGGGCGAACTCGGTCCGTCCGAACGACATCCGCGACGCGCAGTGCACGAGCACCAAGCGCTCTTCGGCCCGCGTGATCCCGACGTACAACAGGCGGCGCTCCTCTTCGAGTTCGCCCAGGCTGGCGGTCGCGGAACGATGCGGGATGAGGCCCTCCTCGAGGCCGACCAGCAGCACCATCGGGAACTCCAGCCCCTTGGCGTTGTGGAGCGTCATGAGCGTCACCGCGGACTCGGGCACCTCGTCGTTGACCGCTTCGACCGCGCGATCGTCGACGCTGCCGAGCAGCGCGGCCTCGTCGAGGAACTCGGCGATGCCGCCGCCCGTCTCGCCCTCCCACTCGGCGACCGCCGAGACGAGCTCCTCCAGGTTCTCCATCCGGCCCCGCGCCTCGAAGCTACCCTCCGCCTTGAGGGCCGGCAGGTACCCGCTCTGATCGAGCACGGCCTTCAGGAAGGCGCTGGCGGCGAGGGTCTCGGCAGCCTCGGCCAGGTCGTCCATGAGCGCCGAGAAGTCCTGGAGGCGCGTGACGGCGGCCGTGCCCGACACGACCTCCGGCGCTCGGCGGACGGCTTCCGAGAACGCCACGCCGTGCCGCGCCGCCCATCCCGCCAAGGCATCTTCGGTCGTCTTGCCGATCCCGCGCTTGGGCCGCGTCAGCACCCGGCGCCAGCTCACGTCGTCGGCCGGGTTCAGAGCGGCGCGGGCGTAGCTCAGGACGTCTTTCACCTCACGTCGATCGTAGAAGCCGACGCCGCCCACGATCTTGGCCGGCACACCCGCTTTGCGGAGCGCCTCCTCGAGCACCCTCGACTGGGCGTTCGTCCGGTACAGGACGGCCGCGTCGTCGTAGCTGCCGCCTTGGGCGACCCACGCGTCGATCTGGCGGGCGACGAAGTCGGCCTCGGCCCGGTGGTCGTTGGCTCGGAACAGCGCCACCGGGTCGCCCTCGCCTTTGGCCGCGCGGAGGGTCTTCTCGAGTCGGCCCTGGTTCTGCTCGATCAGGGCGTTGGCGAGCTTGAGGACGCCGGCCACGGAGCGGTAGTTGGTCTCGAGCCGGTACACGGCGGCGTCCTCGTAGTCGCGCTGGAAGTCGAGAATGTTGCGCAGGTCGGCGCCGCGGAACGCGTAGATCGACTGATCCGGATCGCCCACGGCGACCAGGTTGCGGCTCTTGTCGGCGAGCAGCCGCGTGAGCTTGTACTGGGCTGCGTTCGTGTCCTGGTACTCGTCGACGTGCACGTGGACGGTGCGCTCTTGCACCCGATCGAGGACGTCGGGGAAGGCCTCGAACAGGTCGACCGTACGGCCGAGGATGTCGTTGAAGTCCACCGCGTTGGCGCTGCGCAAGCGGGCTTGGTACCGCCCGAACACCTCCGCGATCAGCTCGATCGGCAGGCCGCCCACCTCACGACCCCACGCCGGTTCGGCGGACGCCTCGAAGGTCTCGGGCGTCCAGAGGTTCGACTTCGCGCGATCGATCGCGGCACGCAACGCACGCGGGTTGGCGTCCTCGAGACCGCGCACGGTCCCCAGCACGTCCTTGAGGACGTCGAGCTGGTCGCCGTCGTCGTAGATGCCGAAGCCGCGCTCGAGCCCGATCGCAGGACCGTACGTGCGCAACACCCGCAGGCAGGCGGCGTGGAAGGTGGCCACCCACAGGTCGCGCGCGGGCGGGCCGATGAGCTCTTCGACGCGTTCGCGCAGCTCGCCGGCGGCCTTGTTCGTGAAGGTGACCGCCAGCACCTGCTGCGGACGGACGGCGTGCTCGCGGAGAAGGTAGGCGATCCGGTGCACCACGGTGCGGGTCTTGCCGGAGCCGGCGCCAGCCACCACGAGGGCGGGACCTTGGGCGTGGACCACGGCGAGGCGCTGGGCCTCGTTCAGGGGGGCGAGGAGGGGGTCGGACGTCACGACTGGGCAGCGTACCCCGACCGCGCGACCGGTCCCGGCGCCCGGCGCGCCATGGCGCCCGGCGCGCCTTCACGCCCGGCGCGCCCTCGCCGCCCGACCATCGGCGCGCTAGACTGGCCGCATGACCGATCGCGACATGGCCTTCTACCGTGCCTGGGCGGACCTGCTCGACGCCATGCAGGCGTACGCCGGCGAGCGCGACGACGTGATCTTCGTGAAGGAGTCCGACTTCCCGGATTACATCTACCGGATGGCGCGACCCTACGACCTGCCCACGATCGTCATGAACGCCTCGCTGTCGCGCCCCGACGGACAACCGGTCCTGATGCTGTACGCCAGTCCGCGCCACACGGTGTTCAAGGAAGTCGTCGTGCATCCGTACGAGTCGCACGTCTACCGCAAGCTGACGCTCTCCGCCGACGCCACGGGTCTGGTCGAAGGGACCCGGCCGTTCGACGCCGTGCGGTTGCGGGCTCTGGCGGATGGTCTGTTCGGCGTCGCGGTGCCAGCACTCAGCTGAGCGAACCCTCCGGGGCCAGCCCCGAACCGAGTTCGTGGCCCGTGGTCCTCGCGACCACGTCTTCAGCGACGTCGGCGGCCGCCAGGAAGCCGCGTCCGGCGAACCCCCCGACCCAGATCACGCCCGCGGACAGCTCTCGCACCACCGGCCTTCGCTCCGGCGGATGCGCCCGCACGCCCGACCAGATCTCGTCCCCGTCGGTGCCGTCCGCCAGGTCGGGCAAGGTCCACGCGATCGCCGCCCGGAGCCGGGCGGCCGTGTCGGCGGCTGGCGGCCCGGGCGAACGGTGATGGCCGCCGATGGCGGCCACGAGGCGATCTCCGCCGCCCGACGTGGGCGCGTCGTGGCGTCGCACGGCGCCGACGTACGTGGATCCGGCGAGCGGGCGTCCCGGTGCCGGACGATCGGTGATCACCACGTCGCCCGCCACGGCCTCGAAGGCGGGCGGCGCACCGAGTCCGGCGATGAGGCCGTCCGACCACGGGGCCGCGCCGGTGGCGAGCACCACCAGCGTCGCGGTGAGCGTCGTGGCGGTGCCGGTGGTCTCCTCCCATCGGAGCCGCAGGTGCCCGTGCGCCCCGGGACCGAGCCGCGCGACCGCCACCACCGTCGCGCCGTCGACGAAGCGCGCACCGTGCCGCACCGCCGCTCGCCGTAACGCACCGCGCCACAGGTGCGGTTCGACCCACCCGCCCTCGGCGGCGTAGAAGGCGCCATGCGGGGCGCGGACGCCGACCGCCACCGGGTCGACCGGTACCAGACCCGCGGCGACGAACGTGCGCGCCTGCTTCGGGCCGTCGGCGACGCGAACGACGCCACTGCGATGCGCACCGTGGTCCTCGCCGAGGGCGGCCAATGCGTCGGCCCAGCGCCAGGTCGTGTGCAGCGCGGCGACGTCGTCCGGATGCGCGCGCCCCGTGCGGCCTCGGAAGGGGTTGAGCAACGCGACCGGTACGTCGGATGCAGCCGGCCGCCCTGCGTCCACGACCTGCGTCGCCAAGCCCGCCCGTGCGAACGCCCAGGCCAGCGAGGTGCCCACCACGCCGCCACCCACGATCACCACACGCGCCGTGGAAACCGGTCCCGACCGGGGACGAGCGCCGAACGTCACGGCGTCTCGCCGGGCGCTGCGACCGACCGTCGGACCGCGCGGAGCACCTCACGTTTGCCGCCCGGCGGCCCCGGCCGTTTGACGACCTCGAGGCCCGCCGCCCCGAGCGCCCGCCGTACCGTCCCTTGGACGCTGTAGGTGGCCAGCGCGCCACCCGGTCTCAACCGTCCTGCCAGCGCGGCGAGCACCTCGGGTGTCCACGCGGGGGGATCGACCGCCGGCGAGAAGGGGTCGAGGTACACGGCGTCCACGAACTCGACCTCCCCGAAGGCCGGGCGCGTCACCAGCTCGGCGGCCTCGCCCACCCACAGGTCGATCGTGATCGGGCCCACGGTCACGCGACGCGTCGCCTCCGTGGGCAGCCGTGACCAGGCATCGATGGCGCCGAGCCACGCGTCGACGAACGCCTCCGGTGCCCAGGCCGAGAGGTCGAGCGTCCGCCACACGGACGGCGGCAGCGGTTCTCGTTCGATCACGAGGTAATCGAGGCGCGTGCCGGTGGCCCAGGCCAGCGCGACGGTCTGTCCGAGGTTGGTGGCGGTGCCCAGGCCGACCTCGAGGACCCGTGTGGGGCGACATGCGCGCAGGCGGTCGCCGACGCCCGCGCCCTCCACGAACACGTGCAGCGCCTCGCGGTGTGCCCCACGGCGGGACCGGAAGGTCTGGCCGAAACGGGGGCTGTGCAACGTGAGGCTCCCGTCCTCGGTCCGCACGAGGTCACCCCACAAGGGGGTCGGGTCGGGCGAGGTGGGAGGTGCGTCGGACACGTTCCGAGGGTACCAAGTGCGCGCTGACGCACCTTCTCACCCGCTCGCCGTATCCTGGGGCGTTCCCCGAGGGTCGGGGGACGGGAGGGAACCGCGTGGAGACCGCATTGCGACGCATGGCCACCATGGTCGAGTCCTTCGCCGACGCATTCGTCGCGTGGCTCGGGACCGAAGGTGCACGGCCGCAGAACTGGCCCATCGTCACCTGGGTCCTGATCGGCGCCGCGCTCCTGCTGCTCTGGTGGCTGGCGCGTCGGCGGCGACCCACCCCGCTCGACGCCCGCCCACCGCAGCTGTTGGTCACGCAGGGCGAGGTCATCCCCCACGGCTCTCCCGAGCCGACGCCCCGCGGACGCCGGCGGCCCGTCGAGCCGTCGAGCTTGGCGACCACCGGTTCGCTCGTGATGACCGTCAGCAACCTCAGCCGCTACCCGGTGCAGTTGCTCGAGGTCGCGCTGCGTGAGAACCGACGCGGGGCACCCGACGTCACGGACGTCAACGCCATCGTTCCCGCCATGGGGTCGGTCTCCGTCGAAGCGATCGTGCCGTTGTCGTTGCGCGGCGACGGCTGGCTCGACGTCTACAGTTACGCGACGGTCCCGCGCACGAAGACGCATCGGCACCGGGTCGAACTGGTGTGGGAACCCTGGGCGGCGCGCTTCAAGGTGGCGCCGCTCGACCAGGTGGCCACGCCTACCAGGCGCCTGGCCGGCGACGAACCGAACGCGCGCTTCTTGGATCAGGCGCCCGTCACGACCCCGAGCCCGACCCCTGCACCGGCGAGGACGTCCACCGACGTCGGACGGCCGGCCTCGGCGCGGGAGACGACACCCCGCGCCGTCGAGGTGCCGGCACCCGCCGACACGACCCCGCCCGCCGTCCGTCGCCCGGCAGCGAGCCCGCCGAAGCCGCGCCGCGCAGCGTCCGAGGACGCTCCACGTCCGTCGCGTGCGCCCGAGGCTCGGTCGGTCGACGTGCCCCCGCCCACGGCCCGGCCACGGCCGTCGGCGGGCACCGAGGCGGCGCCGGCCGCCCCGAGCACGAGGACCGAGCCGCGAGCCGAAGGTCGCTCCGAGGGACGCGCGGAAGCTCGCGCCTGCAGCGTCGGAGCACACGCGGCCGGGCGACGTGCGGCCCGCGCCGACGCCGACCCCGGCGACGCGGCCGGGGGAACCCCGGGCCCGGGAAGTGGCCGCCCAGGATCCGCGTTCGACGCGTGCCGACCCGCCGCCGGCGCGGCCCGTGGCGGCACGTCCACCCGAGCCAGGACCTCGACGTGCGCCCCCGCCCACCGGCCGCCCACGCGACGTGGGCTCCCGCGATGCGGGCTCGCGCGATGCGGGCTCGCGCGATGCGGGCTCCCGTGACGCGGGCTCCCGTGACGCGGGCTCCCGCGATGCCCGTTCCCGTGCTGATCGCCCTGATGCGGCGCGGCCCTCCACCGTGCTCGGCGCCGACGTCTACTTGCGCGACGCACGGCTGCCCGAGGCACGGGCCGCACGACCGCGCCCGGTGCCGCCGGCCGCCGACGCCCCCGTGGAAGGCGACGTCCAGCGAGGCGCGGCGACCCCGCGCGCGTCCGATCCGGCTCCGGTCGGGGATCGACGACCACCCGGCGAGCGATCCGCCCGCGAGGCGAGGCCCTCGCCCGAGGCGAGGCCCTCGCCCGAGGCGGGCCGGTCGCCCGAGGCGAGCCGGTCGACCGAACCGGCGCCGTCGGTCGCGCCGGCGTCCCCGGCACCCAAGGCGAGCCCATCACCCGAGCGTCGCTCCGCGGACGAACCGGTCACCAGCCAGGGCGTCGACGGCCTGCCGTGGCGCACCGACCCGGGCGTGTCACCGGTCCCGCGCGTCCCCGACGCCGAGGCCGATAGCCGCTCTCCTACCTTCGAGCGTTGGGATCATCCGGGCTGGATGAGCAGCGGCGACACGCGCCTCGACGATGGAACGGGGATCGGGCGCGCGGGTCGACCGCGCTCCGCCCCTCGGCGCGAGGGCGGTCGGGCGAGCGAGGGGACGGGGTCGGAGGCCGCATCGCGGCGCCGCGAGCCCGCCGCCACAGAACCGGAGCTCTTGTCCGGGTCGGACGTGATGGTCGAACCGGACCTGCTCTTCGAGCCCGAACTCCTGGTCGACGAGGGCGACGCGGCGGCGCCGCCCGAGACCGACGGACCACCCACGCCGAGGGTGAAGCCGGTCGTGCCGCGCATGCCGGACGCCTCGGCGGAACCGTCGACGCCCGTCCGCCCGCGACGCAAGCTCGAGTTCCCCGACGAGTTCTGAACGCCGCACCTGTCGTCGCCGCGGCCAACCGAACGCGGCGACCGGGTGCCGGAGGACGGAAACCTACGGCTCCAGACGCTAGGTTGGTGGTATGGCTTCACCCTCGACCCCCCGTCCGCCGTCCGCCTCCCCGACCGGCCGCGTCGTGATCGTCACCGGCGCCAGTTCCGGCATCGGTCGCGTGACCGCGCAAGACCTGGCAGCCCGGGGCGACACCGTCGTCACGACGTCGCGCGGCTCCGGCCGCGGTGCCGAGGTGGCCGAGGAGATCCGCGCCGCGACGGGCGGTGACGTCCACTTCCTGCCCGCCGACCTGGGCGTGCTCGACGAGCAGCGCGCGTTCGTGGCGTCGTTCCGAGCGCGCTGGTCACGGCTCGACGCGCTCGTGCTGAACGCCGGGCTTTTCATGGGCGAACGCGAGGAGACCGTCGACGGGATCGAGCGCACGTGGGCGCTGAACCACCTCGGCGTCTTCGTGCCGGCGGTGCTGCTGGCCGACCTGCTCGCGGCGAGCGCGCCGTCCCGGATCGTCATCACGTCCTCGAACGCAGCGCTCATGGGCCGCTTCCGCTGGCGGGATCTCGAGATGCGCGAGGGGTACGCGGGCTGGCCCGCCTACGCGCAGTCGAAGCTCGCGAACATGGTCGTCGGCCGTGAACTGGCGCGTCGACTCGAGGGCACCGGGGTCGTGGTTCACACGTTCCACCCGGGTTTCGTCGCCACGGCCTTCGGATCGGGCGCGGGTCGGATGGCCAAGGTCGTCGGGTTCATGCAGCGGTGGTTCGGGCGCTCGCCCGAGAAGGGCGCCGACACGATGACGTTCCTCGCCGCGGACGAGACGGCGCTCCGATCGACCGGCGTCTATTGGGTGGACCGCCGACCCAGGCCGTTCGCTGCCGCCGCGCGCGACGAGACGGTGGGCGTGCGCCTCTGGGACGAGTCCGTGGCACGAGCCGGGCTGAGCGAGGACGAGCTGGGCTTCTTCCGCGATCGGGACCGCGCCGCGCACGCGGCAAACCCGGCGAACGTCGACGACCGACCGTAAGGGGTCGCGGAAGCGTCGTCAGGCGAGCGCGTGACCCAGGTCGAGCAGCTCCACCAAGCGGGCGTGCAGGTGTCCGTTGCTGAGCACCATGCCTTCGTCGCCCCATCGGTACGGGGCGCCGGAGAGATTGGTGGCCGTGCCGCCCGCCTCCTGCACGATGAGGCGACCGGCGGCGACGTCCCAGGGCTTGAGCTCGAGCTCCCAGAAGCCGTCGAACCGGCCGCAGGCGACGTTGCACAGGTCGAGCGCCGCGGCGCCCGGCCGACGCACGGCGCGGGCGGCCGGGACCACCCGTCCGAAGGCCTCGAGGTTGCGGGCCACGGCCGGCCCTCCGTACGCGAACCCGGTGCCGAGCATCGCCTCGGCGATCGTGGCGGTCTGGCTCACGTGGATCGGTGCACCGTCGAGGGTGGCGCCTTCGCCTCGGCGCGCCGCGAAGCGTTCGCCCCGGGCGGTGTCGAGGACCACGCCGAGCACGACCTCGCCGTCGACCTCGAGGCCGATCGAGACGGCGTACGCCAGCACGCCGTGCGCGTAGTTCACCGTGCCGTCGAGCGGGTCGACGATCCAGCGGTGGCGCGCGTCGCCGGTGGACGTCGCCGCCCTCCTCGCCCCAGACGACGTGGTCGGGGAAGACCGCGGCGATCTCGCGCCGGATGGCCTCCTCGGAGAGCCGGTCGACGACGGTGACCAGGTCGAACGCCGTCGACTTGCTCGTGATGTCGAGCGGCGTCCCGACGTGCCCGCGGTGGATGCGCGCGGCCGCGTCGGCCGCGCGGTGGGCGAGCTCGAACGCTTCGGAGAGTAGAGCAGGGTCGGTCATGAGCCGAGGTTACCGCGCAGGCGGTGGCGGCCCGGCCCGATCGAGCCGCCGGTCGATCGGGCCGAGGATGAGCCGCGCATGGCGGTCGTAGGTGAACCATTCCCACGCCCAGCCCAAGATCGCCCGCACCCGGTTCTGATGCCCGGGCAGGTAGACGAGATGGATGAACAGCCAGCCGAGCCAACCGAGGAACCCGGTCAGGCGGTAGCCGCCCAACTGGGGGCTGAGTTCCGCCACACCGGCGGCGCGACCGACGATCGCCATCTGACCGCGGTCGTGGTAGCGGAACGGGCGGGTGGGGCGACCCTCGAGTCGTGCCCGGATCCCGGCGGCGACGTGCTTGCCCTGTTGGATGGCGACCTGGGCGACCTGCGGGTACACCGTGTCGGCACCTTCGACGGCCGGTGCACCGACGCGGCCCACGAGGTCGCCCGCGAGCCACACGCCCGGATGGTCGGGAAGCGACAGGTCGTCGTCCACGGGGACCCTGGCGCCGCGCCCCAGCGGCACGCCGAGCGCCTCGGCGAGTGGGTGCGCGCGGACGCCGGCGGCCCACACGAGGGTGCCGTAGGGGAGCTCCTGGCCGTCGACCAGCCGCACGCGGTCCTCGGTCACCTCCTGCACCACCGAACCGAGCCGTACGTCGACGCCGCGCTGGCGCAGCACGCGCTCGACGTAGGCGCGCGTTTCGGGCTGGTAGGGGGGCAGGACGGTGTCGAGCGCTTCGAGCAGCACGACCCGCACGGCGTCGACGTCGAGGTCGGGGTAGTCGGAGGGCAGCACGCGGGAGAACAACTCGACCAGGGCGCCCGCCATCTCGACGCCGGTCGGTCCGGCGCCGACGATCACGACGTCGAGCCGGCCGTCCTCGATGAGTCCCGGTTCGCGCGCAGCGGCCTCGAAGGTGGTGAGCAGGTGCGCGCGCAGGGCTTCGGCCTCGGCCACGCCCTTGAGCACGAAGGCGTGCTCGCGGACGCCGGGGATCCCGAAGTCGTGGTACACGGCGCCCGGCGCCACGACGAGGTGGTCGTACGGGAGCTCGTCGCCGTCGGACAACACGACCCGTCGGCGCGCCAGGTCGAGATCGGTCACGCGGCCGAGCCGGAAGCGCGCGTGGTGGTGACGGCGCAAGACGTCGCGGACCTGGTGGGCCACGTCGCCTGCATCGAGACCGGCGGTCGCCACCTGGTACAGCAGCGGTTGGAACGTGTGGTAGTTGCGTTGGTCGACCAGGGTGACGTCCGCGCGGGTGCCTCGGAGCGAGGCGACCACGTTCAGGCCGGCGAAACCGGCACCGACGACCACGACCTGGGGGCGAGACGGAGCGACAGCCATGGTTCCCTTCCCGTGGGGGCGGTGCCGCGACCGGACGAGCGCCGGCGGGACATTCGTCCCCACGGGGTCAGTATGCGACAGATTTCACGAGCGGTGTGGGGGCCCGCTGACGGTCTCGCCGCCCTCAGCGCGCCATCTCGAGCGCGATCCTCCGCCCGGTGGGTGTGTCGGCGATCCCGCCTTCGCCGGTCTCGCGCAGCTCGGGAGGCAACAGACGACCCACCGACGCCATCGCTTGGACGACCTCGTCCGGCGGGATGGGCGACGTGACGCCGGCGACCGCGAGCTGCGCCGACGCGATGGCGTGCACCGCATAGAACGCGTTGCGCGAGACGCACGGCACCTCGACGTAGCCACCCACGGGATCGCACACGAGACCGATGGTGTTCATGAGCGCCATGGCGGCCGCATGGACGGCGGCGTTGGCGTCGCCCCCCATGAGCTCGGTCACGGCCGCCGCCGCCATCGCCGCCGACGATCCGATCTCGGCCTGGCAACCGCCGCTCGAGCCGGCGATGAACATCGACTGCGAGATGACCTGGCCGATCCCGGCGGCCAGCGCCAGCGGCGCGAGCAGGTCGTCGTCGGGCAACCCGAGGTGATCGCCGACGCCCAGGAGCGCGCCGGGGACGGTGCCCGCGGAACCTGCGGTCGGGGCCGCCACGATCCGCCCCATGCGCGCGTTCTCCTCGTTGACGGCCATCGCGTACGCCTGCACGCGCTTCAGCAGGGGCGCGTGCAGCGCGTCCTCGGCCGTCCACAGCGCCTTGGCGTTCCACCCCACCATCCCGGTGCGGCTGGGGGCGTCGCTGGCGAGGCCGCGCTCGATCGAGGCGCGCATCTCGTGCAGTCGGCCCCGCAACCCTTCGAGGAGCGCCGTCTGACCCTCCCGGCTGCTCGTCTCGTCGGCGAGGATCGCGTCCGAAGCGCGACCGGTGTGGGCGGCGAGCTCGGCCAGGGTCACGAGACGGCCTCCTCGGCGTGCATGACCTCGGGCAGCAGCCGCAACCAGTTCACGTACCGCAGGTGGCCCAAGTAGTCGAGCGCGGGTCCCGACAGGGGCCGATCGATCTCGATCGACATCATCGCGTCGCCGCCGCGCTTGCGCCGCGCGGACACCAACGCGGCGATGTTGACCTCGTCGTCGGCGATGACCCGGGCCACCCGTGCGATGACGCCGGGAACGTCGACGTGACGGACGAGCAGCGTGTGGTGGGCGCCCGAGAAGTCGATGCGGAAGCCGTCGAGGTCGAACACGCGCACGAAGCCGCCGCCGAGGCTCGAGCCGGTCACCCGGACCGACTCGTCACCGGCGGTGAGCTCGATGCGCACCGTGTTCGGGTGGACGTCGCCCAGGTCGGCGACGGCGAAATCGTACGCGAGTCCGGCCTCGGCGGCGGCGTCGAAGGCGCGAGCGATGGTGGGGTCGTCGGGCGTGGCGCCGAGCGTTCCGGCGAGCAGTGCGAGGTCGGTGCCGTGTCCCTTGGCGGTCTTCGCGAACGACCCGTGCAGCGTGAACCGCACCCCGGTCGGCGCGGCGAGGAGCGCGTGGCGTGCGAGCAGCGCCAGGCGACACGCGCCTGCCGTGTGGCTGGAGGAGGGACCGACCATCACGGGACCGATCACGTCGAGGAGACCCATGGCGCCACTGTACGGGTCGGGGCTTCCCAGGACCGCACGGGGACGACGTGCGAAGGCGCACGGGCACACGACGACGCGGGGCGGCCGAAGCCGCCCCGCGTGATCGAGCGATGGCGAGCGCCTTACTTCTTGACTTGCTCCTTGAGGCTCTTGCCGGGCTTGAAGGCCGGGTACTTGCTGGCCGGGATCTTGATCTTCTCGGTCGTACCGGGTTTGACACCGGTCCGCGCCTTGCGCTTGCGCACCTCGAAGGTACCGAAGCCCGTCAACTGCACCTTGTTGCCCTTGTCGAGGTGCTCACTGATCTTCGTGAGCATGTTGTCCATCACCTCTTTCACGTCCTTCTTCTTCATGGACGTGGATTCGGCGACGAAATCGACGAGGTCCGCCTTGGACACGGTCTTCTGCTTCGCCATGCTGTGCCTCCTTCTAGGTTGCGGCTTGGCGGCACTGTAGCACGGGGTATGGCGTTAGGCAAGTGTGTGACGGCGTTTATCGGATTCGTCACAAAGGAAGGCCGACCAGGACGTCGTTCTTGGACGTGTCTCTCGACCGGATCGCGCTGCGAGCGGCTTCCTCACGTCCTGGACGGCAACAACGCGTCGACCGCGCGACGCAGGTCCTCGGTGAGTCGGGCCGCCTCGTCTCGGCCTCGGCCACCGGCCTCGAGGGGGGGACCGAACGCGACCCGGAATCGGCGGCCCTCGCGCCAGATCGCGGCCGGCACGAGCGGCACGCCCGCGCGCTGGGCCAGGAACGCGGCGCCCAGGTGGGCATCTCCGGCGCCGCGCGCCGAGCGCGTGCCTTCGAAGAAGATGCCGATCGCGTACCCGCGTTGGAGGCGTCGGAGCGCTTCCTTGATCGCCCCGACGTCCTGCCCCGTCCGGTCGACCGGGAACGCCCGCAGGCCACGGACCACCCGCCGGCTCAGCCACTTCCGGAACAACTCGCGCTTCGCCATGAAGTGGATCTCGCGCGGCGTGGAGACGCCGACCACCGGCGGGTCCCAGGCCGAGACGTGGTTCGACGCGACCACGCAGCCGCCGTGGCGCGGGACGTGCTCGCGGCCGGTGACGCGCAGGCCGTAGACGAGCGTCACGAAGTAGCGCACCAGGGTGGCGATGACGGAGTAGAAGGGGGGCGGGAAGCGCCCGGGTCCGCTGAGCGTCGACATCGCCGTTCAGTCTACGTCGACGTGTCCACGTTCCGCTGGGCCCTGCGGCGATCGCGTTCGCGGGCGCGGGCGACCCGACGGACGCGCTCCTGCCGTCGGTGCCACCGCGACACCTCGGCCGCCAGCACGGCGGAGACCAGGAACAGCCAGAGGGCGGCGAACAGCCACAGGAGGAGCACGACCACGCTCGTCACGACGCCGTAGACCAGGTTGACGCGCTCCACGGAGAAGGTACCCGTGAGCAGTTGGCGCATGACGAGCAGGCCGAGCGTGAACGTGATCGCGCCGATCCAGGCGCCCACCGCATCGCTGCCCCGGCGCGGAAGGTAGCGGAAGGCGATCGCGAACACCGTCGTCGACAGGGCGAACCGGATCGCGTCGAACGCCGCGGGCAGGTCGGGCACGGGGAGCGCGAGGTCGTAGCGGGCCGCGAAGATGCGGAGTTGGGCGAGCGCCTGGGCGGTGGCGCCGCCGATGAGACCGCCCACCACCTCGAACGCCACGAACGCCGCCGCCGCGAAGACGATCAGCACGGCCACCATCCGCTTGCGCAAGAAGCCGCGGGGCCGGCGCACGTCGAAGATGAGCTCCAGCGCCACCTGGAGCGAAGAGAAGAAGCTCGACGAGGCCCAGAGCAGCACGATCACCGACAGGATCGAACGCACCAACGCCCCTTCGCTCAACTGGGTGACGATGAGCTGGAAGCTGGTGTCGACGAGCGCGGCCGGGTCGCCCTCGAGCGGCAACAGGTCGGCGGTCAGCGCCACGAGCGCGGCCTGGTACGGGGCGGCGAGCTCGGTGTTCTCGCGCAGCGCCACCGCCAACCAGCCCCCCAGCAGGAGCAGCAGGGGGCCGATGGCGAAAGCCGCGTAGTACGCGAGGGCGGCGGCCAGCATGGGCACGCGCGCCCGGGAGTAGCGGCGGACGAGGCCGCGCGCGAACCCGGCCCACGGTCCCTGCCACCACGCCTCGAGGCGGGCGCGCACCGCTATCCCTGGCGCGGGCCGCGGACGGTCGTTCGGGTCGGCGTCGCGCCCGGTTTGGGGGCGGTCGCACGCTTGGGTGGCGCCACACGCGGGCTCCGCTCGGCCGCGGTACGGCGCGCGGGGGCGACGGTCACGGCGTCGACGTCGTCGCGGCGGCGCCGGCGTTCGACCAGGATCGCGACGAGCACACCGAAGACGCCCACCAGCAGGTGCAGACCCACCCAAGCGCCACGCCCGTCGTCCCAGGGGAGTTCGACGCGGAACAGCTCACGGCGCGCCATCGCCTGCACGAAGAGCGCGGGGACGACGAGCAGGAGCGGCGACACGACGATCGCCGTCCATCGCCAGGCGTACTCGAGCCCGAGCATCGCCAGCAGGTTGCCGGAGAGGACGATCGGCAGCATGACGAGCCAGTCGGCGTCGCCGGCGACCAGCCCCAGGGCCGGGCCCACGAGCGCGGTGAGGTAGGCGAAGGGCATGCCGCCGACCGCGAAGGCGAGGTACGCGAGGAGCGCGATGGACGCCGACCGGAGCGAGACCGGAAGCGGTGCGACGGCGATGACGACCGCAGCGAGCACCACGAAGATGCCCACGATGGTGCGTTGGGGCTCGGGCGCCGTTCGGATCACGCGGTCATGCTACCCGTCCCGACGGTGCGGGCGTCCTCATGTGGCTCATCCTCGCCCAACGTTCATGCGACGGCCTGGTCCTTCGTCGCCGGCTCGGCCGCCAAGCGCGCCGCGATGGCGGGCATCGCCCGGAGGTACGCGCCGGTGGAGCTCGCGGGGTGGCGAGCGATGTCCTCGGGGGTGCCGATCGCCACCACCGTGCCGCCACGGGCGCCGCCGTCGGGGCCGAGGTCGATCACCCAGTCGGCGGTCTTGATGACGTCGAGGTTGTGCTCGATCACGAGCAGCGTGTTGCCGGCGTCGACCAGGCGATGCAGCACGCCGAGCAGCTTGCGCGTGTCCTCGAAGTGGAGGCCGGTGGTGGGCTCGTCGAGGATGTAGAGCGTGCGCCCGGTGGAACGCTTGCCCAGCTCACCGGCGAGCTTCACGCGCTGCGCCTCACCGCCCGAGAGGGTGGGCGAGGGCTGTCCGATCTTCACGTAGCCGAGTCCGACGTCCTTCATGAGTTGGAGCTTGCGCGCCACGGTGGGGATGTTCTCGAAGAAGTCGAGGCCCTCGTCGACCGTCATCGCCAGCACGTCGGCGATCGACTTGCCGCGGATCTTCACCTCGAGCGTCTCGCGGTTGTAGCGCGCGCCCTTGCAGACCTCGCAGGGGACGTAGACGTCGGGCAGGAAGTACATCTCGACCTTCACCGTGCCGTCGCCCTTGCAGGCCTCGCAGCGGCCGCCCTTGACGTTGAACGAGAAGCGCCCGGGCTTGTAGCCACGCTTGCGCGACTCGGGCGCGCGGGTGAACAGGTCGCGGACGTCGGTGAAGATGCCGGTGTAGGTGGCCGGGTTCGATCGCGGCGTGCGGCCGATGGGCGTCTGGTCGATCTCGATCACCTTGTCGACGTGTTCGGTCCCCACGATCCGAGCATGCGCGCCGGGCGTCGCCTTGGCGCGGTAGAGCTCCTTGGCGAGCGCGGCGTGCAGGATGCCGTGGACGAGCGTCGACTTGCCCGATCCCGACGCACCCGTGACGCACGTGAGGGTGCCGAGGGGGATCTCGACCGTGACGTCGCGCAGGTTGTGCTCGCGCGCGCCCACGATCTTGAGCCCCTTGCCGTTGCCGCCCCGACGCTGGTCGGGCACGTCGATCTTCAGTTCGCCGCGCAGGTAGCGCGCGGTGAGGGAGGTGGGGTGTTCGAGCAGACGTTCGGGCACGTCCGCGGCGACGACCTCGCCGCCGTGGATGCCGGCCCCGGGACCCAGGTCGACGATGAAGTCGGCGGCGCGCATCGTCTCCTCGTCGTGCTCGACGACGATGAGCGTGTTGCCCAGGTCGCGCAGGCTCAGCAGCGTCTTGAGGAGGCGCGCGTTGTCGCGCGGGTGGAGTCCGATCGAGGGCTCGTCGAGCACGTAGAGGACGCCCGTGAGACCCGATCCGACCTGCGTGGCGAGGCGGATCCGCTGGGCCTCACCGCCCGAGAGCGTGTTGGCGGTGCGGTCGAGCGACAAGTAGTCGAGGCCCACGTCCTCGAGGAAGCCGAGGCGCGCGTTGACCTCGCGCAGGATCGGCCGCGCCACCTCGCCCGCCGCGCCCGGCAAGGTCAGGTCGCCGAAGAAGGCGCGGGCGTCGACGACGGTGAGGTTCGACACCTGGGCGATGTTGTGGTCGGCGACGCGTACCGCCAGGACCTCGGGCTTGTAGCGCGTGCCGTGGCAGTGCGGACACGCCACCAGCGACATGAAGCTCTCGAGCTTCTCGCGCGCGTACTCGGTCTGCGCTTCCTTGAGGCGGCGCTCGAGGTTCGGGATCACGCCCTCGAAGTCGGCCTTGAACCGCATGGTCTCGCGGCCACCGCGCGTGTAGACGATCTCCACGGCGTCCTCGGTGCCGTGGAGCACGACCTGCTGGAAGGCGGGCGGCAGGTCGCGCCACGGCGTGGCGAGGTCGACCTCGTGATGCTCGGCGATGGCGCGCAGGCGATCCCAGTAGAAGACCTTGCTGCCCTCGGCGCGCGACCCGGTCCAAGGCGCGAGCGCGCCGTTGGCGATCGAGCGCGACGGGTCGGGGACCAGCAGGTCGACGTCGAACTGCTGAAGGTGCCCGAGGCCGCTGCAGTGGGGGCAGGCCCCGTACGGGCTGTTGAAGGAGAACACCCGCGGTTCGAGCTCCTCGAGGAACGTGCCGTGCTCCGGGCACGCGAACCGTTCGGAGTAGAGCTCGTCGACGTCGTCGTCGGGCAGGAACGCCCGCATGAGCCCGTCGCCCTTCAGCAGGGCCGTCTCGGTCGACTCGGCCAACCGCGCTCGGTCGTCGGCATCGATCTTCACGCGGTCGACGACGACCTCGATGTCGTGTTTCTCGTGGCGTTCGAGCGACGAGGCGGACGCCTCGTCGAGGGTCTGGACCACGCCGTCGAGCCGCACGCGGGCGAAGCCTTCCTTCTTGAGGTCGGCGAACAGCTTGCGGTACTCGCCCTTGCGGCCGCGCACGACGGGCGCCAGGAGCAGGGCACGGGCGCCCGGGTAGCGCTCGACCAGCCGGTCGACGATCTCGGATGCCGACTGGCGTTCGATGGGGCGGTCGCAGATCGGGCAGTGGGGGGTCCCCGCCCGCGCGAACAGCAAGCGCAGGTAATCGTGGATCTCGGTGACCGTGCCGACCGTGGAGCGGGGGTTGTGGCTGGTCGTCTTCTGGTCGATCGAGATCGCGGGCGACAGCCCTTCGATGGCGTCGACGTCGGGTTTGTCCATGACGCCGAGGAACTGGCGGGCGTACGCCGAGAGGCTCTCGACGTACCGGCGTTGACCTTCGGCGTAGATCGTGTCGAACGCGAGCGTCGACTTGCCCGATCCCGACACGCCGGTGAACACGATGAAAGCGTTGCGCGGGATCGTGAGGTCGATCCCCTTGAGGTTGTGCTCCCGCGCGCCGCGGATGACGAGGTCCTGCATCGGGGCCTCCCTGGGCCGCTGCCGAGGGCCGCTCGGCGGCGATAACGGACGAGTGTACCAAGGCCGGTCGGCCTGGAGGGGTTCTGGTACACTCTCCGATGACCGAGCGTCGCGCCCTGCAACCCATGAACGGCGATGGGTACGCTGCGCCGCGAGCCACCACCCACCGAGGAGCCCTGGCGCCATGACCGTGACCCCCGACCTACCCCCGCCCACCCTCGCCGCCCACGGCGACGTCCACGACTTCCCCGGTGATCGCTCCGGCACCTGGCTCGGCGCGGCCGCGGGTCTCCTCGGCGGGGGAGGCCTGCTCTTGTTCTGGATCATGGGGGCGATCGGCCTGGTCACGTTGACCGGTGGCACGATCAACCAGCTGGAGCTGGCGGGCGTCTGGCGGGCCGCCTACTGGGCCTACCCGTTCGTGTTCATCGGGGCGACGGTCGCGGGCGGCGCGCTCGTGGCGCTCGAACGCGACCGCGAGGCCGTGGGCGTGTTCTCGCTCCCGCTCGCCGCCGCGGTCGCCTACTACCTGGCCCTCATCTACCTGCGACCCGTGTGAGACCGCGCGGCCACGCTCGCCCCGACGCGCGGGTCCTCGCACCGGCGCCGGCGATCGGAGAAGCGGTCCGGCTGGGCGGCGCGACGACGGAGGCGACATGAAGCTGACGTTCCTGGGACACTCGGCGGTGACGCTCGTCCACGACGACCAGCACGTGGTGGTCGACCCGTTCTTGAGCCAGAACCCGAAGGCGGCGGTCGGGCCCGATGCGCTTCATGCGAACACGATCGTGGTGACCCACGCGCACGGCGACCACGTCGGCGACACGGTGGCCATCGCCCGCCGCACGGGCGCCACCGTGATCGCCTGCGTCGAGGTCGCCCGCAAGCTCGACGGGGACGGGGTGACCACGATCGGCGCCAACGTGGGTGGCCGCGTCACGCAGCCGTGGGGGGCCGTGACCTTCACGCCGGCCTGGCACTCGTCGAGCTTCGGGGACGGGAGCTACGGCGGCCTCGCGATGGGGGCCGTGCTCGAGATCGGCGGGTTGCGGGTGTACCACGCCGGTGACACGGCCCTGTTCGGCGACATGGCGCTCATCGGTCGCCACGGACTGGACGTGGCGCTACTCCCGATCGGCGATCACTTCACGATGGGGCCCGACGACGCGCTCGAAGCCGTCCGGCTGTTGCGACCGCGGCACGTGATCCCCATCCATCACGGTACCTTCGGCGCGATCGTGCAGGACGTCCACGCCTTCCGCGACGCGGTGCAAGCGGCCACCGCGGCGACCGTGCATCCGCTGGAACCCGGCGAGGCGATCGACCTCTGAACCGCGCCGTCGCAGGAGCCCAGGCGGCGGTGGCGCGATGAGCGACACGACCACGTACGTGCCGCCCGGCTACACCCTCGCCCAGCGGCTGGGTGCGGGGCAGACGTCGGTCGTGTGGCTGGCGAACGAGGCGCAGGGTGGACGCCAGGTCGCGCTCAAGCTGCCCAAGGCGGCGGTCCACGCCGACCCGGTGTTGCGTCGCATGTTCGAGAACGAGGTCCACATCACCCTCAAGCTCGATCATCCGAACGTCGTGCGCGCCTACGACGGTCGGCCCACGGGCGGACAAGCGTTCCTGGCGTTGGAGTACTGCCCGGGCGGCACGCTGGACCAGTTGCTGCTCGAGCGTGGCCGGCTCCCGGTCGCCCGTGGCCTCGAGCTGGTCCATGAGGTCGCCATGGGGCTGGCGCACACGCACGACGCGCATGTCCTGCATCGGGACGTGAAGCCGGCCAACGTGTTCGTCGGGGCCGCCGGCGAGGCGAAGCTCGGCGACTTCGGGACGGGGACCTTCAGCCAAGAGGACGTCACCGAACGCGTGGGCACCGCCTTCTACATGGCCCCGGAGGTCTTCGAGGGCACGTCGACCAGCGTCCGCAGCGACGTCTACTCGCTGGGCGTGCTGGCGTACGAGGTGCTCGCGGGACAGCGGCCCTTCGTCGGGGACAGCTACGACGCGCTCATGTTCGCCCATCTCCACGGGCTGCCCCGGGACCTGCGTTCGGTGCGTCCGGAGCTCCCCAAACCGATCGGGCGCGTGGTGGCGCAAGCCCTCTCGCGCGATCCCGCCCGGCGCTTCGGCGACCTCGAGGCGTTCCTGGCGGCGTTCCGCGAGGCGGCCGGTCTCGCGACCGCCGCGCCCCCCGACGCCGCGGTCCTGGGCCGCGGCGGGGCGCGACGCACGCCCGTCCCGACCACCGGGCGCGGCGGTCCGCGGCGCGATGTCGACGCCGCCGAGGCGAACGGAAGCACGCCGGACCCCGCCCCCGCGGCGTCGCGGGCCCCCGCGGGGTCGCGGGGCGGCGAGCGGAACGAAGCCGCGGACGAACCACGCCGCGGTTGGTGGCCCTTCCGTCGTCGCGACCGCTGACGGTCGCGTCGATCGGTCTCGCGTAATCCTGAGTCGCGGACTCCACCATGCAGGGGTGTGGACGTGTAGACTCGGAATCGGAACGACTCCGAGTTTCGCCGTGTGCTGCTCCGTGGCGGGATCGGGTCCACGTCAAGCCCAGGATGAAGCCGGCGCCCGCCGGCGACGAGAGGAACATCGATGAGCGAACACCGTCTGGAGATCCGTGACCTGCACGCCCGCATCGTCGGGGGTGAAGCGATTCTCAAAGGCGTCGACCTCGTCGTCCCGAGCGGTCGCGTCCACGCCCTGATGGGTCCGAACGGTTCGGGCAAGTCGACGCTCGCCAAGGTGATGGCGGGCGACCCGCAGTACGAGGTCACCGGCGGCGACGTGCTCGTCGACGGCGTCAGCGTGCTGGACATGGAGCCCGACGAGCGGGCGCGTGCCGGCCTCTACCTGGCGTTCCAGTACCCCGTCGAGGTGCCCGGCGTGTCGATCGCCAACTTCCTGCGGCTGGCGCTCAACGCGCGACGCGAGGAAGGCGAGGAGATCGGCGTGATGGAGTTCTACGGCAAGCTGCAGCGCGCCGTGGCCGCCCTCGACTGGGACGAGTCGATCATCGAACGCAACCTGCACGAGGGGTTCTCGGGCGGCGAGAAGAAGCGCTCGGAGATCCTGCAACTGTTGGTGCTGGAGCCGCGCTACGCCATCCTCGACGAGACCGATTCGGGCCTCGACGTCGACGCGCTCAAGGTCGTCTCGAAGGGCGTGAACGCCGCCCGCGGCCCCGACTTCGGCGCCCTCGTCATCACCCACTACCAGCGCCTGCTCAACCACATCGTCCCCGATCGTGTGCACGTCATGGTCGACGGTCGCGTGGTGAAGGAGGGCGACAAGGAACTGGCGATGGAGCTCGACACCCGCGGCTACGACTGGGTGCGCGTCGAGGCCGGCTTGGCCCCGGTGGGCGACGCCGAACACGTCGCCCAGGCCAGCGCGTGAGCGCGATCCCCACCGTCCTTCGAGAGGAGACCCGCCATGGCTGACCTTCGTCCCCAGAACGCCCATCCGGACGCGCCCAAGCTCGAGGGCATGCGTCACGACGAGCAGTACGACTTCCACCTGGCCGAGACCTACGCCTTCCGGTCCGAGAAGGGCCTGAACAAGCGCGTCGTCGAGCAGATCAGCTACTACAAGAACGAACCCGAGTGGATGCTGAAGTTCCGGCTGCGCGCGCTCGAGATCGCCGAGAAGAAGGGCCGCCCGAAGTGGGGCCCCGACCTCTCGCACCTGAACTTCGACGAGATCTACTTCTACATCCGGCCGCAGGACAAGAAGGGCACGAACTCGTGGGACGACGTCCCCGAGGAGGTGCGCGAGACCTACCGCCGGCTCGGCATCCCCGAGGCCGAGCAGAAGATGCTCGCCGGCGTGGGTGCCCAGTACGAGAGCGAGATGGTCTACCACAACCTCAAGGCCGAGTGGGAGAAGAAGGGCGTCATCTTCCTCGACTCCGACACCGGCCTGCAGGAGCACCCGGAGCTGTTCAAGGAGCACTTCGCCACCGTCGTCCCGCCCGAGGACAACTACTTCGCGGCCGTGAACTCGGCCGTGTGGTCGGGGGGTTCGTTCGTCTACGTGCCCGCGGGCGTCGAGATCGACGTGCCACTCCAGGCCTACTTCCTCATCAACGCGCAGTCGATGGGCCAGTTCGAACGCACCCTGATCATCGGCGAGCCAGGCAGCAAGTTCCACTACATCGAGGGCTGCACGGCGCCGACCTACAACAGCGACTCGTTCCACTCGGGCGTCATCGAGATCATCGTGAAGGACGAAGCGAACGTCCGCTACTCGACCATCCAGAACTGGTCGCACAACGTCTACAACCTGGTCACGCAGCGGGCGATGGTGCACCGGCGGGCGTCGATGGGTTGGCTCGACGGCAACCTCGGCTCCAAGGTGACGATGAAGTACCCCAGCACGTACCTGGTGGGGGAGGGCGCGCACGGCGAGGTGCTGTCGATCGCCTTCGCCACCGACGGCCAGCACCAGGACGCGGGCGCCAAGGTCATCCATGCGGCGCCGAACACGACCAGCAACGTGGTCTCGAAGTCGATCTCGAAGGGCACCGGCCGCAGCTCCTACCGGGGTCTCGTGCAGATCCACGAGGGGGCCACGAACGCGCGCTCGAACGTCGAGTGCGACGCCCTGCTGCTCGATGAGCAGGCCAAGACCGACACCTACCCCTACATCGAGATCAACGAGAAGACCGCCCATGTCGGGCACGAGGCCACGGTCTCGAAGCTCAACGACGAGCAGATCTTCTACCTGATGTCGCGCGGCCTGCCCCAGGACGCCGCCATGGCGCTCATCGTGCGCGGCTTCCTGGAGCCCGTCGCCAAGGAGCTGCCGCTCGAGTACGCGGTCGAGCTCAACCGCCTCATCGAGCTCGAGATGGAAGGGAGCGTCGGCTGACGTGGCGGCCCTGAAGGACAACGTCGCCGTCACGGAAGCCGCGGTCGAGGCGATCGTGGCGCGCTACGACGAGCCCGACTGGCTCGCCGAGGAGCGCCGGGCGGCCGTCCGGACGTACGCGGTCACACCGCATCCCACGAACCGCGACGAGGTCTGGCGCTACACGCAGCTGGCCCGGTTCGCGATCGACGGGCTCGAGCTCGTCGACGGGCCACGGACGCCCGCGGTCGACGATCGGATCGCGATGCGCATCACCGATTCCGACGCCGAAGCGGCGATCGTGCTCAAGAACGGCGAGGTGGTGCACCGGGCGGGCCACGTCACCGAGTCGGGCGTCATCTTCACCGACCTGCGCACCGCGGTGCGCGAGCACGAGGCGCTCGTGCGCCAGCACCTCTACTCGGTCGCCAACGCCACGATGAGCAAGGCGTCGGCCCTCGACGCGGCGCTCTGGACGAACGGCACGTTCCTCTACGTGCCCAGGAACGTCGAGGTGGCGCTGCCGCTCGGCGCCTTCACCACCAGCGACCGTGGCGGTCTGTCGGCCGGGCGCACGCTGCTGGTCGTCGACGTCAACGCCAAGGCGACGTTCCTCGACGAGTACACGAGCGAACCCGTCGGTGAACGCCTGGCCCACCACGCGGCCACCGAGATCGTCCTCGCCGACGGCGCCAAGCTGCGCTACGTGTCGCTGCAGAACTGGAGCCGCGACGTCGCGCAGCAGAACAAGATCCGCGCCCGCCTCGGTCGCGCCGCGCGGCTCGAGTCGCTCACGGTGTCGCTCGGTGCCGACGCGGCCCGGGTGGAGGTCGAGGTCGACCTCGAGGGCCCGGGCGCCGAGAGCGAGATGCTCGGCCTGTACTTCGCCGACGAGGGGCAGCACTACAACCAGTACACGCTCCAGCACCACGCCACCGACCACGCCCTGTCGGACCTGCTCTTCAAGGGTGCGCTCCGCGACGCCAGCACGGCCGTCTACTCGGGCGTGATCGTCGTCGACCCCGGCGCCCAGAAGACCGACGCCTACCAGACGAACCGGAACCTGCTGCTCGACACCGAGTCCGAGGCCGTGTCGATCCCGCAGCTCGAGATCAAGGCCAACGACGTGAAGTGCTCGCATGGTTCGACGACCGGCCCCGTGCCGGAGGACCAGCGCTTCTACCTCATGTCGCGCGGCCTGCGGCCCGAGGTGGCCGAGCACGTGCTGGTCACCGGCTTCCTCCACGAGGTCACCAGCCGCGTCACGCTGCCCAAGGTCGCCGAGTACGTCGAGCGCGTGGTCCAGGCGAAGCTGGGCGTGCCCGGCGTGAAGGAGAAGCTCTGAGCCGCGTGCGTGCGGGCACGGTGGGCGAGTTCGCCGCCGGCGTCCTGACCCCGGTGACGGTGGGGAACGCGGAGATCGTCGTCCTGCACGACGGCGACACTTGGTACGCGTTCCCCGACCGTTGCACCCACGCCAAACGCCCGCTCTCCGATGGTGACTACGAAGACGGCGTGGTCACCTGCATCTATCACGGCGCCACCTTCGACCTGCGCGCGAACGGCAAGGCGACGATGCCCGCCCTGCGACCCCTGGCCTGTTACGCGGTGGAGGTCGAGGGCGACGAGGTGTGGGTCAGGCTTTCGTAGGACGGACGCCCGTCACGAGCCCGGCGCGCGCCACCAGACGGTGGCGCGCGCCTGTACGTGATCGGGGGCCAGGCCCTCGCTGGTCTTGAAGGTGAGGCCGACGCGGTCACTCGGTAGACCCAGCAAGGCGGCCACGGCGTCCACGATCGCCGGTCGTGAGGGACCGAGCTTGGGGGTGTCGAGCGTCACGACGGCCGACACCTGGGCCAAGCGCGCGTTCGGTGCCCGCGCGGCGATCAGGTCGAGGGCTCGCGCCACGATCGCGCGCGAGTCGATGCCGGCGTGCGCGGGATCCGTGTCGGCGAAGTACTGGCCGATGTCGCCGAGCGCCCAGGCCGAGAGCAGCGCGTCAGCGATCGCGTGCAGGAGGGCGTCGCCGTCGGAGTGGGCGACGGCGCCTCGCGCGGCGCTCTCGATGGGGATGCCCCCCAGCACCAGGCGCAGGCCGGGCGCCAGCCGGTGCGCGTCCTCGCCGTAGCCGATCCGCAGGTCGTCCATGCGGCCATCATCCCACGGGTCCATCCACGACCCCGAGCCCTCCCAACGGTGGGGGTCGGCAGCGCGTGCGACGATGGACGACCGTGACGCCCTTCACCGGCCTGCTCACCCTCGTGGGGATCACCCTCGTCTGGGGCACGTCGTTCGTCGTGGTGAAGAACGCGCTCGACACGATCCCGGTGTCGCTGTTGCTGGCGCTGCGGTTCTCGCTCGCGGCCGCCCTCTTCGTGTGGGTGCGCTTCGACCGCCGCGCCTTCAAGCCGGCCCTCGTCCTCGGGGTCTTGGCCTTCGTGGGCTTCGCCACCCAGACGATCGGCATCGACCTCTCGACCGCCTCGAAGGCGGCGTTCCTCACCGGTCTGTCGGTCATCCTGACGCCGCTGGTGGGTGCCGTCTGGTTCCGACGACCGGTCCGCCCGCGCGCGTACGTCGCCGCCGTGGTCGCGGTCGCGGGCTTGGCCCTGCTGACGTTGGGCGACGCCGGGTGGGCGGGCGTCAACGCGGGCGATGCGTGGCTGCTGCTGACCGCGATCGCCTACGCGGTCTACATCGTCTACTTGGGCGAGGTCGCGGGACGGACGGGCGCGTTCGTCCTGGCCGGGCTGCAACTGCTGCCGATGGCGCTGCTGGCGTGGATCTGGGCGTGGCCGGTGCGCGGTGTCCTCGTCGACGTGCCCCTCGCCACGTACGGCGCCATCGCGTACCTGGCGATCCTGTCCACCGCGGTCGTGTCGGTGCTGCAGACGTACGCCCAGCGGGTCGTCCCCGCGGCCTTGACCGCGCTCGTGTTCGTGCTCGAACCCGTGTTCGCCTCGGCGTTCGCCGCCTGGTGGTTGGGCGAGCGCCTCGGGGTGCTGGGCTGGGTGGGCGGCGCGCTGGTGGTGGTGGCGATGCTCGTGAGCGAGCTCCGCCGCCTACCGACCGGGCGTCGCCTGCCCGGCCTGCGCCGCCCCCCGACCGACGGGCCGCGCACCTAGTCGCCCTTGAGCAGAGACTCCACCACCGCCCGGTCCTCGAGGGTGCTGACGTCGCCGGTGACGTCCTCGCCGATCGCCACCTGGCGGAGCAGTCGGCGCATGATCTTGCCGGAGCGCGTCTTGGGCAGCGCGTCGGCGAAGCGCAGGTCGTCGGGTCGGGCGATGGCGCCGATCTCCTTGGCGACGTGCGCGCGCAGCTCCTGGCGCAGCTTCTCGTTGCCGGTGCGGCCCCCTTCGAGGGTCACGAAGGCGACGATGCCGGTGCCCTTGACCTCGTCGGGACGGCCGACCACGGCGGCCTCGGCGACGGTCGGGTGCGACACGAGCGCGGACTCGATCTCCATCGTGCCGAGCCGGTGCCCGGACACGTTGAGCACGTCGTCGACGCGCCCCATGATCCAGTGGTACCCGTCGGCGTCGACGCGAGCGCCGTCGCCGGCGAAGTAGCGACCCGGGAACTCCGACCAGTAGGTGCGCTCATAACGCGCGTCGTCGCCGTACACGGTGCGCAACATGCTGGGCCAGGGGCGTTCGAGCACCAGGTAGCCGCCCTGACCCGCCTCCACGCTCTCACCGGACGCGTTGACGATCGACGCTTCGACCCCGAAGAACGGCACCCCGGCCGACCCTGGTTTGGCGTCGTGGACGCCGGGGAGCGTCGTGATCATGATGGCGCCGGTCTCGGTCTGCCACCACGTGTCCACGATGGGGCAGCGGTCGCCGCCGATCACGCGCCGGTACCACATCCACGCCTCGGGGTTGATCGGCTCACCGACGGTGCCGAGCAACCGCAGGCTCGACAGGTCGTGCTTGGCCGGGTGCTCCTCGCCGAGCCGCATGAAGGCGCGGATCGCCGTCGGGGCGGTGTAGAAGACGCTCACGCGGTAGCGCTCGACGATCTCCCAGAAGCGCGCGGGCGTGGGCGCGGTGGGCGCGCCCTCGTAGATCACCTGCGTGGCGCCGTTGAGGAGCGGGCCGTAGGCGACGTACGTGTGGCCCGTCACCCAGCCGACGTCGGCCGTGCACCAGAAGACGTCGTTGTCGCGCAGGTCGAAGACGGTCCGGGTCGTGAGGTAGGCGGCCGTCTGGTAGCCGCCGGTCGTGTGCAGCACGCCCTTGGGGGTCCCGGTCGAGCCCGAGGTGTAGAGGATGAAGGACGGATGCTCGGCCGGCAGCGGTTCGGCCGGGCACGTCGGCGCCGCGTACCGCACGGCGTCGTGGTACCAGACGTCGCGACCGGGTTCCATGTCGACGTCGTTCTTGGCGCGCCGTACCACGAACACCGTCTCCACGGTCGGGCACCGACGTAGCGCCTCGTCCACCGCGGGTTTGAGCGGCAGCACCTGGCCGCGGCGGAAGCCGCCGTCCGCCGTCACGACCACCTTGGCGCCGGCGTCCTCGATCCGGTCGGCCAGCGCATGGGCCGAGAAGCCGCCGAAGACCACCGAGTGGGGTGCCCCGATGCGGGCGCACGCCAGCATCGCCACGATCGCCTCGGGCACCAGCGGCAGGTAGATGGCCACCCGGTCGCCCTTCGTGACGCCCTGGCTCTTGAGCGCGTTGGCGAAGCGGCAGACGTCGCGCAGGAGGTCGGCGTACGTGATCACGCGGCGGTCGCCGGGCTCGCCCTCCCAGAACAGCGCCACCTTGTTGGCGAGGCCGCGCTCGACCTGCAGGTCGAGCGCGTTGTAGGAGAGGTTGGTGGTGCCGCCCTCGAACCAACGCGCGTACGGCGCTTCCCAGGTCTGCACGGTCTCCCAGCGGTCGAACCAGTGCAGCTCGTCGGCGACCTCGGACCAGAAGGCCTCGGGCTCGTCGAGCGACCGGCGGTAGAGCCGTTCGTAGTCCTCGAGCGACCGGATGCGGGCACGTTCACGGAAGCCCTGGGCGGGCTTGAAGCGGCGCTCCTCGGCCAGGACGGTGGTCAGGTGCGAGCGCGGGCTGGTGGGGTCGTCGGGCATGGGGTCCTCCGGGGCGCGGTGGGCGTTCGTCGCAGCGGCCGTCGCACGTCACGGGCGGGCCGCGATGGCGTGGCCGAGCGGCTGGGTGGCGCGAGTGTACCGGGTGGCGGGGCGTCCGGGCCCGCCGCGACTCAGGCGAAGCCGCGCCCTGCCCGCGGCAGGCGCCACCAGCCCGTGGTCATGAGCGCGAACACCGTGACCACCTCGAGGCGCCCGGCGTACATGCAGAACGTGAGCATCGCCTTGGACCCGGGGTGCAGTTCGGAGAAGTTGGCCATCGGACCCACTTGGGCCAGACCCGGCCCGATGTTGCCGAGGCACGCGATCGCCGCCGAGAAGGCGGTCGTGAAGTCGCTGCCCAGCACGACGAGGACCACCGTGGTGATGGCGAAGAGACCGACGTAGAGCGTGACGAAGGCGGCCACCGAGCGCAGCACGTCCTCGGGCACGACCCGGCTGCCCATCCGAACGGGCAGCACCGCGCGTGGGTGGAGCGTGCGGCGGACCTCGCGCGACGTGTGCTGGACGAGGATCATCCACCGAGCGACCTTGATCCCGCCCGCCGCCGACCCCGCGCTGCCGCCGACGAACGCCAAGACGAGCAGGATGGCTTGGCTGCGTTCGGACCACAGGGCGAAGTCGACCGACGCGTAGCCCGTCGACGTGAGGATCGACAGCGCTTGGAACGCACCGTGGCGCCAGGCGTCGCCCACCGCGTAGCGGTCGGCCAGGGCGAGGGCCAGGACCACGCTCCCGACGAACGCGATGCCCACGTACACGCGGAGCTCCGGGTCGCGCCAGAGGGCCGAGAAACGTCCCGTCGCGCCCCGATAGAGCAACGCGAAGTTGGCCCCCGCGAACAGCATCCCGACGACCCCCACCCAGACCACGGCGGGCGGGAACGGTTCGAAGCTGCGGGCCTCCGGCGAGAAACCGCCCGCGGCCAAGGTCGTGAAGGCGTGCACGATCGCCTCGTACGCGCTCATGCCGGCGAGTGCGTAGGCGCCCGCGACGAGCACCGTCAAGGTCGTGTAGACCCCCAGGATCGCGATGGCGGTGTGTCGGAGACGCGGCGTGATGCGGTCCTCGGTGGGTCCCGGCGCCTCGGCGAAGAACAGCTGCCGCCCGCCGATCGCCAGCTGGGGGAACAGACCGATGAAGAGGACGATGATGCCGACCCCACCCACCCACTGCGTGAACGCGCGGTACCAGAAGAGCACGGGACCCACGGCGTCGAAGTCGACGATCATCGTCGCGCCCGTGGTCGTGAAGCCCGACATGGACTCGAAGTACGCGTCGAGCGGCCCGAGGACGCCGGCGCCCACGTAGGGCACCGCGCCGATCAGCGGCACGAGCGCCCACGCCGAGAGGAGCGCGACGAGCGCCTCGCGGCGACTCGGCTCGCCCCGACGCCGGTCGGGTGCACCCGCACGACCCACCGCCAGCAGCCCCAACCCCAGGAGCAGTCCCAGGACGCCCGCTTCCGCGAAGCCCTCCCACGTCTCCCGGGAGATCGCCGCGACCACGGCGAACCCGAACAGCACCAGGCCCGACATGCCGAGCACGGTGCCGAGGACGAACGGTGCCGTCCGTCCCCGACCGCTCGCCGAACGTGCGCTCACGTCAGCCGCTCCGCTCGGACGTCACCGGTCGAGGGGGCGAACCGCGCCGGCCCGCCAGTGTCCGCGGCCAGCGCCACCAGCCGCTCGTGACCACGACGAAGACGGTGACGATCTCCAGCCGACCGGCGTACATGTTGAACACCATGAGCCCGCGTCCGAGCGGGTGCAGGTCGGCGAAGGACGACATCGGTCCGACCGCGCCGAGGCCGGGGCCGACGTTGCCGACCGTCGCGGCGGTGGCGGTGAAGGCGGTGACCAGGTCCTCGCCGAGCAGCGAGAGCACGAGCGTGCCGAACACGATGAGGGCGGTGTACAGGGAGATGAACGCCGCGACGGCGCGCAAGACCTCTTCGCTCACCACCCGGTTGCCCACGCGGATGGGGAGCACGGCGCGCGGATGCAGCGCCCGTCGCACCTCGCGCGTCGTGTGCTGCGCGATGATGAGCCAGCGGGCGACCTTCACGCCACCGGCCGCGGACCCCGCGCTGCCGCCGATGGCCATGAGGAAGACGAGCAGGGCGCGGGCCGAATCGGGCCACTGGTCGAAGTCGGTAGAGGCGTACCCGGTGGTCGTGATGATGGAGACGACCTGGAAGAGGCCGTGGCGGATCGCGTCGTCGGGCGCGTAGAGGTGCCAGACCTGGGTGACCACCAAGACCCCGACCACGGCGACGATCGTGACGTACGCGCGCAGTTCCGGATCACGCCACAGGTCGCGGGGTCGACCCACGAAGGCGCGCCACAAGAGGGCGAAGTTGACCGCGGCGAGCGTCATGAACACGAGGGCGATCCAATCGACGGCCGGTTCGTACGATTCGAAGCTGCGGGCCGAGGGGCTGAACCCGGCAGCCGCCACCGTCGTGAAGGCGTGGCTGATCGCGTCGAACGTCGGCATGCCGGCGAGCGCGTACCCCACGCCGCAGATCACCGACAGCGACAGGTAGACCGTGAGGACCATGCCCGCCGTCTGTCGCAGACGAGGCGTGAGCCGGTCCTGGCTCGGGCCGGGCATCTCGGCGTGGAAGATCTGCCGGCCGGCGATGGCCAGCTGCGGGAACACCGCGATGAAGAGCACGAGGATGCCGATGCCGCCCACCCATTGGCTGAAGGCGCGGTACAGGAAGACGCTGTCGGGCACGAGGTCGAAGTCGCGGATCGCGGTCGCGCCGGTGGCCGTGAAGCCCGACATCGCTTCGAAGAGCGCGTCGAGCGGCGGCATGCCCGCCGAGATCGCGTAGGGGAAGAGGCCCACGACGGGCACGAGCAGCCACAGCGCGAGCACCGACGTCAGCGCCTCGCGGCGGGTCGGTTCCGCCCCCGTGCGGCCGATCATGCGGAGCGGCACCCCGAGGACCCCGCCGAGCGCGGCGGTCGTCGCGAACCCGCGCGCGTCCTCGTCGACGACGAGCGCGCCGACGGCGAAGGCGCCCGCGGCGACGGCCAGACCGATGAGGCCGGTGCCGATGACGAAGGGAGCGAAGCGGCCGCGCGTGGCGCTCGCGCGCACGCGGGCCTCAGCCCTCGCCGCCGCGCTCGTGGCGCTGCAGCCAGGCCTCGACGGTGCCGATGTTGTCCGGCGTCGTGATGAGGTAGAGGTGGTCGCCGGGTTGGATCACGGTCTCACCGCGGGGGATCATCGCGCGGTTCTTGCGCACCACGGCGCCGATCAGGCTGTGCGGCGGCGACCCGAGGGTGTTGACCGCGCCGGGTGCGGCGTCGTACGGGAAGGTGACCTCCATGACCTCCGCCCGGTCCTCGATGGTGGCGAGGTGGTCGACGTCGTCGACCTTCAACCAGTTGAGGACTTCCTGGACGGCGGCGATGCGGGGCGTGAGCGGAGCGTCGATGCCGACGCGCTCGAACAGGCGACGGTTGCGCGAGCGTCCGACCCGGGTGATGACCTTCGGGATACCGAGCTGCTTGGCCAGCAGGGACACGAGCAGGTTGGTGGCGTCGTCGCTGGTGACGGCCACCATGACGTCGGCGTCCTCGACCCGTTCCTGCTCGAGGAGCTCGAGGTCCGTGCCGTCGCCGCGCAGGACGAGCACCTTGGGTAGGAGCGCCGCGAGCTTCTCGGCCCGTTCCTCGCCCGGTTCGATGATGGTCAGGTCGAAGCCGAGGTCCTGGAGCTGCTCGGCCACCATGAAACCGACGTTGCCGCCGCCGACCACCGCCACCCGCTGGCGTCGCTTGACGGGTGCGAAGCGGCCCTCGAGCCGCCGGACGGCCTCGCTCGTGCCCATGAACACGACCTTGTCGCCCTGGTGCAGCGTCGTCGAACCCGAGGGCACCACGAAGCTGTCCTCCTGGATCGAACCCACCACGAGGATGTCCTCGGGGAGCCGGACGCCGCTGAGCGGCTCGTCCAGGAACGGGTCGCCCTGGGCCAGCCGGTACTCGACCATCTTGATGCGGCCGCCGGCGAACGACGCGGTGTCGAGCGCGCGCGGCACGCGGACGATGTCGATGATCTGCTGGGCGAGCGTCCGCTGCGGCCACAGCACCCGGTCGATCGACAGGCCCACGGACTGCATGGCACCACGCTGGCGGAAGGCGTCGACGTAGCGTTGGCGCGTCACGAACGCCATCGTCTCCTTGGCGCCCAGACCCTTGGCCGCCAGGCACGCGAGCACGTTGATGTCGTCGTTGAGCGTGCAGGCGATGAAGGCGTCGGCGCGCTCGACGCTCGCGGCGCGGAGGTCGTCGGGGTCTGCGCCGTTGCCACGGACGAAACGGACGTCCATCGACTCGAAGGCGTCGGCCCGCGAATCGTCGATCTCCAGGACGGTCACGTTGTGGGCGCGGTAGAGGGCGTCGGCGATCTGCACGCCGATCTCGCCCCCTCCGACGAGGACGACGTTCATCGGGGGCGCATGATAGCCCCGCGCGGGGGCTGCGTCCAGATGCGCGCCGAAACGGGTTCGGCGATCGTGTCGGAGACGCGTTCCGGCGTGGGCGCCCCCGGTCCGACGCGGCGCGGACGGTTCACCGTCGCCGCGCGATCCAAGCGACCGGCGTCGCCAGGGCCCCCGACAGCAGCACGAGCCAGGGGACGCGATCGGCGTGGCGAGCGTAGAACGTGACGGCGTCGCTGGTGCCGAACCGGACCGCCAACGTGTCCGAGATGCCGCGCGGCAGCTCCGCCGCGATGCGCCCGTAGGGATCGACGACCGCCGTCACCCCGTCGTTGCCGGCTCGCAGCAGCCAGCGCCGGTTCTCGATCGCGCGGAGGCGTCCCATGTCGAGGTGCTGGCGGGCGCCGTCGCCGCGCGCGAACCAGGCGTCGTTGGTCACGACCACGAGCACCCCCGCGCCGAGGCGCGTCATCGCCGCGCTCACGGTCGGGAACACGCTCTCGTAGCAGATCCCGACGCCCACGGGTCCCACCGGCGTCACCAGCGCGTCCGGCCCCGAACCCGGCACGGTGTTGGCGAGCAACGGCATGCCGAGCAGACCGAACACCGCACGGTAGAGCCCGGGCACCTGCTCGAGCAGCGGCCAGCGCTCGCCGAAGGGCACCAGCACGTGCTTGTCGTAGCGTCCCAGGAGCTGACCGTCCGCGAGGGCGTACGCGGCGTTGGCGCCGCCGCCGTCGACGCGCGCGCGTCCGCCCACCACGAACGACGAGGTCGGCGCCGCGCTCTGGATGGCGGCGCGCCCCGCCTCTCCACGGGCGCCCTCGAGCTCGGTCCCGAGGACCGCGCCCTCGGGCCAGACGACGAGGTCCGGGGCGGCCGCCATCCGAGCGACGGCCGTCCGCGTGAGGTCGACGTGGACGCCCAGCTCCTGCGCGGCCGAGGTGGCGCGCCCGAACGGGTCGACGTTGCCCTGCACCAAGAGCGCCGTGTGGTCCGCGGGCACCTCGTGACGGCCGCTCGCGCTCCCGCCCCACGCCCAGGCCCCCGCCACGAGCGCCACGGCCGCGACCGGCCCGGCCCAACGGCGCGCGCTGGCCCGGCCACGGGCGCTCGGCGCGAACGGGAGCGCGGCGAGGGCGGCCACGACGGTCACGATCAGGCTGAGCCCCGTCACGCCGACGACGTCGGCCACTTGCGCCACGGGCGTGTCCAACCAGGCGTACCCCAGCGTGCCCCACGGGAAGGCGAAGTAACCGGTCGCGCGCAGGACCTCGGCCACCATCCAGTAGGCGGGCAGGACGAGCAGCGTGGCCGCACCCCGGCCGCCCACCGCCCGTGCCGCGGCCGTCACGGCGCCCCACATGGCCGCCAAGACCGCCAACATGAACGGGTGCAGCACCCAGTACCACGGGCCCAGCAGGCCGGGCTCGGCGAAGCTGAGCGGCAGCCAGGCCACGTACACGGCGAAGAAGCCGAGCGCGAAGGCGGCGCCGACGGTGAAGGCGCCCCGCACGTCGGCGGCGCGCGCGGTCAACGCGAACGGGACCGTCAGCGCCAGCGCCAGGGGCCAGAGACCGTTGGGCGGCAACGCCAAGGCCAGGGCCACGCCCGCCGCGACCGCGACCAGGGCCGTGATCACGCGGGCGCGATGAGCGCCGCCAACAGCGCCACACGGTCGATCGACGCGCCGATCCGGATGTGCTCGTCCCGCGCGTGGGGGCCGCCACCGCAGGCGCCCAACCCGTCGAGGGTGGCGACACCGAGCGCGGACGTGAAGTTGCCATCGGAGCCGCCCCCCACCACGGCGCTCTCGAGGCGCTCGCCCCACGTGTCGGCGTGCGCACGCGCCCGGTCGAAGAGGGCGCGGTTGGCGGCGGTGGGTTCCATGGGGGGACGGTTGAGTCCGCCCGACACCACGACGCGAACGCGCTCGTCGCGGGGCTCCCAGGCGCGGATGGCGTCGTCGATGCGCTCGGCCTCGTCCTGGCGCAGCACCCGAGCGTCGATGGCGAGCGTGGCGCGCTCGGTGATCACGTTCACCGGGCCGCCCGCGTGCGCGACGGTCGGGTGGACGGTGGTCGAGGCCTCGGCGTCGTCGAGCGACCGCGCGAAGAGCACGGCGTGGGCGAGCTCGACGAGCGCGCTGGCGCCGGCCTCGGGGCTGTTGCCCGCGTGGGCGGGTACCCCGTGGAACTCGAGGTGGAAGTCGGCGACGCCCTTGCGGCCCACCTTGAGCGCCCCGTCGTCGCGCGCCGGCTCCACGACCAGGACACGGTCGTGTTCGCGCGCTTCGGCTTCGATCCGTTCGCGGCTGTGGTCGGAACCGGTCTCCTCGTCCGAGGTGACCAGCAGGGTCAACCGTCCGGCCGGGAGGACGTCCGACGCCCGCAGGAGGCGCGCGGCGAGGATGGCGGCCACGAGGCCGGCCTTCATGTCGAGGACGCCGGGGCCGGCGGCGCGGTCCCGCTCGACGTCGATCCGCCAGGGCATGGTGGTGAGCGTGCCGACGGGCCACACCGTGTCGAGGTGGGCCAACAACAAGGTGCCGCGGTCCCGGCCGTCGCCAGCCTGGGTGGCGCACAGGACGTCGCCCACGTCGGCGCGAGGGTCCCGCCCGACGTGCCAACCGTCGTGCTCGAGGGTCTCGGCGACGAGGTCGGCCATGCGGTCGCAGGCGGCCTTGTCGTGCGTCGGGGATTCGGTCTCGACGAAGCGCCCGAGCAGGTCCAGGTAATCGGCGCGGAGGTCGCGCGCTGCGGCGCGGAGGTCGCGCGCTGCGACGCGCGACGGAGGCGTCGACGAGCGGGGGTCGTGGGACGGCATGGCGCCAGTCTAGGCCGGGTCGCGGGTGCGCGAGGTCTGGCGGCGACGTCCGCGGCGCCGACCGCCCTCGCGCGGCGTGCCTTCGGCGTCCGCTCCGCCGCCGCCGCCGGCCGCGTCCGACGCCCGACGCCCGCCGCCCTTGGGTCGCCCGGCGGGTGCCAGGTGGTCGCCCCGCGCGACGGCCTCACCCCACAAACGTTCGGCCAGCGCCCGGACGCTCGGTTCTGCCGTGGTGCGCGCGTAGGCGTAGCCCATGCGCAGGTCGCTGGCCCGTTGCGCCGGATCGCCGGTCAACAGGTGGCGCGAGAGGTAGACCTGGGCCAGCAGCACGTCGCGCATGCGCTGGGGCCGCACCGCGTGGAGGTCGCTGAGCGCCTCCTCGTAGGCGATGGCGGCCGCCCGCGCGTCCCCGCGCTCGTCGAGCGCGCGTCCGCGACGGAAGTGCTTGGCGGCCTCGTACAGGAGCTCGCGCATCGAGACGATGCTACCGCACCGGCTTGGGCTCCCCGGCCGGGCGGGGGGCCTGGTCTCCGAGGGCGGAACGGGCCGCCAACGCAGCCGTCATCGCCGCGTGCCGGGCGCGGGTGATCGGGAAGGTCCACACGAGCCCGGCCGCCGCCACGAACACGAGCGCCGCCACCGGCCCCGTCATGAGCCGGAGACCGGCCACGGTCGCCTCGGACTGCACCGCGGAGCCCTGGACGTAGCCGAAGGCGGCGGCCGCGATGGCATTCGCGAACACCCCCGCCGATCCCGCCGCCTTCTGGCCGAACGTGAACAGCGCGTACAGCAGCCCCTCGCGGCGTGCACCATGCGTCCATTCGTCGAACTCGACCACGTCGGGCAGCATCGCCCACGGCAGCATCATGACGGCGGCCAGCCCGACGCCCGCCAGCGCGGTGAGGACGAGCAGCGTGGGCGTGACGCCGCCGGGGGGCGTCACGGCGACGAGCGTCGCCACGGCGGCGGCGAGGAGCAGCAGACCGGCCGTGAGGGCCGTGCGCTTGCCCCAGGTGGCGCTCACGCGCCCCCAGGCGGGGAACGCCAGCACGGCCGTGCCGAACAGGAGCCCCAGCACGAGCGTCTGGGCTTCGCCGGGCAGGGCGAGCGCCGACTCGAGGTAGAAGGGCAGCATCGAGTTCAGCAGCATGATCCCCAGCGTCACCACCAGGAACAGAGTCCACACGGCGGTGTAACCCGGCGCCCGGAACGCGCTGGCCCAGCCGCCGCGAACGGGGGCGGGGACGGACGACGTCACGCGCTTCGGTTCCGGCACCACCGCGGCGGTGGTGAGGTACGCGGCCGCAGCCACGAGCCCGAAGATCACGCCCATCGCGCGCCAACCCTCGGGGCCGGCGGCGGCCAGGTCGCCCCCGCCGGCCACCGACAGCACCACGAGGGGTGGGACCGCGACGGCGAGCATCGAGGCGACCACGCCGAACCCGACGCGCCACCCGGTGAGCGCCGTGCGCTCGTCGTACCCGGGCGCGAGCTCCGGCGTGAGCGCCATCGTCGGCACCTGCACGACCGTGTAGGCGATCCCGAACAGCACGAACGCCACCGCGGCGTAGGCGATGGCGGCGTTCGCACCCAGGTCGGGCGACCACCAGACGGCGGCGAAGGTGGCGCCCAGGGGAAGCGCCCCGAACCGCAAGAACGGCAGCCGACCGACCGACGCGCGCCAGCGATCGGCCAGCACCCCCATGATCGGATCCGTCACGGCGTCGACCAGACGGCCGACCACGAAGACCGCGCCCGCCCACAGGGGCGGGACGCCGGCGACGTTGACGAGCGCGTAGAGCAGCCACGTGTTCACCGCCACGAACGTGAGCGAGGCGCCGAGGTCCGAGGCGCCGTACGCCACCTTGACGCGCAGCGGGAGGCCCACGGCGCCCGGCGTCGTCACGACGCCCTCGGCGCGGGCTCGAACGGTCGTTCCAAACCGGCCAGCGCGGCCTCGCGCGCGGCGGCGGGCGCCCATGAGAGCGCCAGGACCCCGCGGTACGCCTGCAGCGCGCGGTCGCGCCGCCCCGCCAGGTCGCGCAGTTGACCGAGCCGGGCCAGGAGCGATCCGGGCAGCAGGTAGGGCTCGCGGAAGTCGCCTTGCGACACCCGCTCCAGGACGTCGAGCGCCTCTGCGGGATGGTCGTGGGCGAGCAGCACCTGGGCCTCCAGGTAGCCGGCCTCGGGTTCGTCGCCTTCGCGCAACTGGGCGAGCAGCCCGGCCGGATCGGGCGTCTCGCCCCGCCAGGCGACGTCGAGCAACGAACGCCGCCGAGCGGCAGGCGAGACCGGTGGCGGGTCGATCGGCGACCAGGCGACGCCCGCTTCCTCGAGCGCGGCGACGACCGCCGGCCACAAGTCGAGTTCGACGAGCCAGGCCGGCCGGCGGCCCCCGGCGGCGAGCGCGCGCTCGACCGCCAGGGCGGCCCGCTCGGCGCGCCAGGACGTGGCAGGGCCGTCGCCGAAAGCCTCGAGCCGCTGACGCAGGTCCTCGGCCAAGGGCGGCACGACCTCGCCGAGCAGGCGCGGCAGGTCGAGCGGCAGCGGCAGCAGGGTCTCGAGCGGCGCCAGGGTGCGTCGGGCGGCGTCGAGCTCGGCGCGGGCCGCGGGGAAGGCGTCGAGGTAACGACGGAGGTCGGCTTCGGCGTCGGGCACGGGCGGCGGCGCCCCGACCCCTCGGACCGGCGTACGGCGAGCGCGCCCCCAGGCGACCAGCGTCCAGGGCAGGGCCACCTCGTCGGTCGACGGCCAGGCGGGGTCGTCGTCGAAGGCGGGGGGCAGCGCGCTCGTGACGACCACGTCGGGGGCGAGCGCCTCGAGCGCGTCGCGCACCGTCACCACGTTCCAGCGCGGGTGGCGCAGATGCCAGGGACCGGACAGCGGCACGAGCGTGGGGGGCGCGGTCACGACCCCATCGTACGTTTTGTCAACCCGCCGGCGCCGAACGGTTGGGTACCATGCGCCCATGCGGAATCCCGGACGCTCGGCTTGGCAAGTGGACGTGACGTGGACGGCGGCGGTGCTGGCGTGGGCCGCCGCCGTCGTCGCGGTCGTGGCAGGGGCCGCGACCCAGGCGACCACCCCGGCGCTCGGACCGGTGGTGCAGGCGACGCTGCTCGAAGCAGCCTTCATCGACATGTCCGAGGCGCCTGCCCTGGAGGCCGGTGCCCCGATCGTCGAGCTGAGCGACCCGTTCGAGGTGGTGCGCGGGACCGGGGTCACCGTGCCCCTCGCCACGCTGCCCGACCTCACGGTCGAGCGCGCGCGCGACCTGATCGCCGCCGAACTCGTCGATCGCCGCATGACGCTCGGCGACGCCTGGCTCGAGGGGATCGACGAACCGGCGCTGCAGTCCGAGCTGCGGGCGCTGGACGACGCGGTCCTGCGGCCCCTGGCCGAAGCCGAGCTGCGCCGAGCCCTGTTCCCGCTCGGCCTGGACGACGGCAGCCGAGCGGCCGACTGGGCCACCCAGGCGCGCCAGAACCCCGGTCAACCGGTCCAACCGATCGTGGGCGTGTTCGTGCGCCTGCCGGTCGACCAGGTCCAGGGGGCGGGCGCGCTCGTCGTGGGCGAACGTGTGGTGGCCGGACTGGCCGGCATCCTGATGGCACAGGGACGACCGGCCGCCGAGGCCGCGCTCGCGAACGTCAACCTGTCGGCGGCGCTCCGCGCGAGCCTCGACGGCCCGCTGCCGGGTGCCTGGCGCGACGCCCTCGACGCCGCGCTGCGTTCGCGGGACGCGGCCCTGTCGGCCCGACTCGACGCCGCGCGCGAAGCCTTGGTGGAGGACCCCCCGAGCATCGATCCGTTGGCGGCCCTGTCCGGTTCGGCCGATCTCGCCGGCGCGACCCCCGAGGAGGCGCGCGCCCGCACGCTGGATCTGCTGGCCGCCCGGGGCTACGCCGGCGGGACCAACGCGCTCGCCGCAGCCCTGTCGGATCCGGTGGCGCGGGCTCGGGTCGCGGGGGCCGGCTGGGCCTTCGACGCCGCGTCCGCGCCGGCGCACGCGCGGTACCGGTTCTGGGCCTGGGGCGCGGGTGTGGTTGCGGTCCTGCTGCTGGTCATCGCCGCCCTGGCGGCGAGCGGCGTGGCGCGCGTCTGGGTGCCGGGGCTGGCGGTCCTGCTCGCGGCCGCGCCGGTCTGGTGGTTGGTGCGCGAAGCTTTCGACCGGGTCGCGCCCACGACGGTGCCGCCCGACGTGTCCGCCGCGGGCGCGCTGGTGGCCCTGCGCTCGTGGGCGGCCTGGCTCTCCGCCAACGTCGGCGGCGTGGTGGGCGACGCGGTGATCCGCGTGCCCTTGATCGTGAGCGCGATCGGTGTGGCGTTGGTGGGCGGCGCGCTGCTGGCCGCCGTCGTCGGCTGGGTGCGCCCGCGTCGACGCGGGCGTTTCTAGCCTTCCGCCGTCGGCGGCGGCGCGACCGTCCGTCCGTGGGCTCGCTGCTATGCTCCGCGCCATGACCACCTCGCGCCCCGGACACCGAGGCCCTCCACGCGTCACCGTCGTGGGCGCCGGCATGGCGGGCACCGACGCGGCGTTGGCGGCCGCGCGCCTCGGCGTCGCCGTCGACCTCTGGGAGCAGCGGCCCGTCCGAACGACCCCGGCGCACCGCACGGACCGCTTCGCCGAACTCGTCTGCAGCAACAGCCTGGGTGGGGAGGGCGAGAGCAACGCCAAGGGGCTGCTCCAGGCGGAGATGCTCGCGCTCGGCGGCGTCGTCGTCACGAGCGCGCACGCCACCCGGCTGCCGGCGGGCGGCGCCCTCGCCGTCGACCGCGACGCCTTCTCGTCCCGGGTCACGGACACCGTCCGCGCCCACCCCGCGATCACCGTGCACACGGGCGAGATGACCGAGGTCCCCGACGGGATCGTCGTGCTGGCGACCGGGCCGCTCACGAGCGACGCGCTGGCGGCTTCCGTGCAACGGCTCGTGGGTGAGGACTTCTTGGGTTTCTACGACGCAGCGGCGCCCGTGATCGCCGACGACTCGATCGACCACGACGTCGCCTACCGCAAGGGACGCTACGCACAAGCGGCCGACTACCTCAACCTGCCGTTCACGCGCGAGGCGTACGACCGCTGGTACGCGGCCGTCGCGGAAGCGCGTTCGCACGTCCCCCACGACTGGGAGAAGCTCGAGTTCTTCGAGGGCTGCATGCCGATCGAGGAGCTCGCCCGGCGCGGCTACGACACGCCGCGGTTCGGTCCGCTCAAACCGGTCGGGCTGGAGCACCCGCGGACCGGCGAGCGCTTCTTCGCCGTCGCCCAACTGCGCCAGGAGGACGCCGCGGGCCGGATGTGGAGCCTGGTGGGGTTCCAGACCGGGCTCAAGTGGGGCGACCAGAAGACCGTCGTCCAGTCGATCCCCGGGTTGGAGGCTGCCGAGATCGTCCGCTACGGCGTCATGCACCGCAACACGTACCTGTGCGCACCGCGTCTGCTCGACGCCGACCTGTCGTTGCGCAGCCGGCCCGACGTCTTCGTCGCCGGCGTGCTGGCCGGGACGGAGGGTTACCTCGAGTCGTCGGCGACCGGCTGGCTCGCGGGCACGAACGCCGCGCGCCGGGCCCTGGGCCTCGACGCCGTCGTGCCCCCCGAGGCGACGATGCTCGGCGGGCTCGTGCGCTACCTCGCCACCGCCAACGCCGATGGGTTCCAGCCGATGAACGCGAACTGGGGTCTGGTCCCGGTGGCACCGAAGGGGCGAGGCGCGCCCGGCAAGCGCGAACGGCGCGAAGCCGCCTACCGGGCCGGTCTCGACGCCCTCGGTTCGTGGATCGAGGCCCTGCGGAGCGCCGCGCCCATCGCCGTCTGAACCCGCGCGACGCTCACCGCGACGCGTCGCGGGCGGGCGCCGACCGCGCGACCGCCGACGACGGCGAATGGTACGACGGGCGCATGGCAGCGCCTCACCCTGGCACCCCTCGCCACGTCGATCTCCGTTCCGACACCGTGACCCGGCCGACCCCCGCGATGCGTCGGGCGATGGCCGAGGCAGAGGTGGGCGACGACGTCTATGGCGAGGACCCCACCGTCGCTCGGCTCGAACGCCTCGTGGCCGACCTGGCCGGCAAGGAGGCCGGTCTCTTCGTCCCCAGCGGCACGATGGGCAACCAGATCTCGCTGGCCGCCCACACCACCCGCGGCGTCGAGGTCATCGCCCCGGTCGGCGCGCACGTCTACGAGTACGAGCTCGGTTCGATGGCGGCCTTGGCCGGCTTGATGCCGCGCCTGGTGCCGGCGCCCGGTGGCGTCCCCGACCCCGCCGACGTGCGCGCTGCGGTCAGCCCGGGACGACATCAGGCGCCCACCGGTCTCGTCGTCCTGGAGAACACGCACAACCGGGCCGGCGGCACGGTGGTGCCGCTCGAGATCGCCGCCGCGATCGGCGACGTCGCGCGCGAGGCGGGCGTGCCGTACCACCTGGACGGTGCACGGGCCTGGAACGCCGCGGTCGCCCTGGGCGTCCCGCTCGCCACCGTCTGCGCCCCGTTCGACAGCGTCTCGTTGTGCCTCTCGAAGGGCTTGGCGGCGCCCGTCGGCAGCGTGCTGGTCGGTACGCGCGCCCACGTGGCGGCGGCCCATCGGTACCGCAAGATGTACGGCGGCGGGATGCGCCAGGCGGGCGTGCTCGCGGCCGCCGGCATCGTCGCGGTCTCGACCGGCTTCGAGCGTCTGGCCGACGACCATCGTCGCGCGCGGACCCTGGCGCAGGCGCTCGGGGACGTGCCGGGCGTGAACGTCGACCTGACGCTGGTCCAGACCAACATGGTGTTCCTCGGGGTGGCCGACGCGCGCGGTTTCGTCGCCGCGCTCGAGGCGCGCGGCGTGCGCGCGAACGCCATGGGTCGCGCCGTTCGCCTCGTGACGCACGCGGACCTCGACGACGACGACGTGGCCTACGCCGCGGACGCCATCCGTGAGGCGGCCACCGCGCTGGCCGCTTGAGCGCGTGATCCCGCACCGGTTGGCGCTCCTGGCCCATCCGGCCGGTCACTCCGTGAGCCCGGCGATGCAGGACGCCGCCTTCGCGGCGCTCGGGATCGAGGCGCGCTACGCGTCCATCGACGTCCCGCCCGAGGGGCTCGAGGGCGCCGTGGCCGCCCTGCGGAATGCGCCGTGGCTCGGAGCGAACGTGAGCGTGCCCTACAAGACCGCCGTCGTGCGCTGGCTGGACGAGCTGAGCCCCACGGCGCGTCGCCTGGGCGCGGTGAACACGATCGTTCGGCGGGGCGACCGGTTGTACGGCGACAACAGCGACCTGAGCGGCTTCGCCCGCTCGCTCGCCGACCTGGCGGTGCCGCTCGAGGGCACCGACGTGGTGGTCCTGGGCGCGGGCGGGGCCGCGCGGGCGGTCGTCGCCGCCCTCGTCGACCTCGGGGCGTCGGTGGCGATCCACAACCGGACGCGCGAACGGGCGGACGCGCTCGTGGCCGACCTGGCGCCGGGCGCCCGGGTCCTCACCGACGAAGAGGTGGACGGCGCCGTCGACACGGCGCGCCTGCTCGTGCAGACCACCAGCGTCGGCATGGCGGGGGGACCGCCGGGTTCACCGCTCCCACCGGGCGTGCTGCCACGCACCGGGGCGGTGGTCGACCTCGTCTACCGGCCGCCCGTGACGCCGCTCCTGGCCGCGTCCCGGGACGCGGGTCTCGAGGTGCGCAACGGGCTGCCGATGCTGGTCTACCAAGGTGCGGTCTCGTTCGAGGCGTGGACGGGCCGGTCGGCGCCCGTGGCGGTGATGGGTCGGGCGGCGGAGATCGCCTTGGGCGGTCCGGGTCGCGGCTGGACGGGTCTCAGCGCGACCTCGACCGCACCGCCTTCGTGAGCGCGGAGAGCAGCAGGAGCGATCGACCGCGCGGCGCGAAGGCGGCGACGACGCTGCCCTCGCCGAAGCGGAGCGCGGCGAACGCATGGCGATCGCCCTCGATGGCGAGGTGGCTCGCGGTGCCCACGCGGACGCGCGCGCCTTCGAGAAGCTCCTTGGCGACGCCGAAGGCGGTGGCGCCGTCGAGCAGCGTCGTCGTGGGCGCGTCGTTGAGCGGGTAGCCGACCGCCAACCCCAGCACGTCGGGTACCGCGTCGGCCACGGTCCGCAACAGCGACGCCTCGCGTCGGGTCTCGTCCACCAAGCGGGCGGCCTCCGTGAGCGCCGCGGGCGTCGGCACGTGGACCGTGCGGCGCGGTGGCGCGGCGAACGGCTCCACCTCGAACTCGGCCGGCGGGCAGGCGAGCAGGTGGGCCAACGCGCGCACCCCCGTGTGGGTGTGACCCTCGTCGTCGGCTTCGACGTGCACGAGCGTGGTGCCGTCGAGCCAGAGCCGGCCGCGTGCGCCGGCGTGGAGGGTGACGAGGGCACCGTCACCCGCGAGGGCGAGCATCTCGATCAGATCGGGCAGCGGGACGAGCGACGTCGTGCCCTCGAGTGGCAGCTCCGCCGCGGCCGGATGGGGGGCCTCGGTGAGCGTGGCGGGGTGCCCGTCGCCCGGCGGCCGCGGCAGGCTGCCGGCGGCTGGGGGGAACGTGAGGACGCCGTCGGGGCCCTCGGTGGCGCGCGTCCTGGGGACCGCGTCGGCCGCCTGCACGACGTAGTAGGGGCGCGCCGGATCGATCCGCCGCGACCACGCCAGGAAGCCCGAGGGCGACGCGCCGCGGAGGTAGCCGTCGCACACGACCAGACCGTACGAACCTCCGCGCAGCGCGTCGAGCGCGGTTCGGGCGTCCGAGAACCCCTCGGCGCGCCAGCCCGCACCTTCGACGGCGGCGACGAGGACCGCGAGACGCTGCTGGAAGGTGGCGATGACGAGCGCGGGTGGGGCGGTCGAGGTCACGAGCGAGCCTACCCGACGGGCGCACGTGTCGCGGTCGGCGCCGGACCTCGGTGGCGGTCGACGGTAGACTGCCGCCGTGCGTATCGCTGTCCTCGCCGACGTCCACGGCAACCTGCCCGCCCTCGAGGCCGTGCTCGCGGACGTCGTGCAGCAGGACGTCGACGACCTGATCGTGAACGGCGACCTCGTCAACCGGTCGCCCCAGGGGTCCGAGGTTCTCGCGCGCCTGGCCGACAGCGGCGCGCGCCTCACGCTCGGCAACCACGACGACCTCATGCGCATGATCACCGACGTCGACCCTGCCCTCCCCGACGACTTCCACCACGGAGCCTTCTGGCATGCCAACCGCTGGTGCGCGGCGGAGCTCGCCGCGTCGGGTCGGCTGGACGCCCTGCGGGCACTCCCGCTCACCGTGCGGATCCAGCCTCCGCAGGCGCCCAGCGTGCTCATCGCCCACGGCAGCCCGCGGCATTACCGCGAAGGATTGGGCCCGAGGTCGAGCGACGCGGTGCTGTCCGAGATCCTCGAGATGCACCCGACCGACGTCCTCGTCGGCTCCCACACGCACCAGCCGCTCCATCGACGCTGGGGGCGCACGTTGGTGCTCAACAGCGGCGCCGTCGGGTGCCCCTTCAACGCCGACGGGCGCGCCCAGTACCTGCTGTTGACCCTTCGCGACGGCGCCTGGCGTCCCGAGTTCCGGCGCGTCGCCTACGACGTGGGAGAGACCCTGCAGGCCTACGAGCGCACGGGGTACCTGGCCGAGGGTGGGCTGTTGGCCCGTTTGTTCCACGACGAGGTCCGCGACGCACGCTCCTACCTCGTACCGTTCCAGATGTGGGCCCAGACCGCAGGGGAGACGATGGACGAGGCATCGTTCGAGCGCTTCGCGGCGGTCCGCCCCGAGCGCTTCCGGCCCGTGGTGCCCTGGCCGGAGCAGACCGAGTCGGTCGAACCGTGAGCGGCCCCCGCTCGCGCTGGGCGACGCCGGGTCGCATGCTACGCGCGGTCCGGGGGCGTTGTCCTGCCTGTGGGACACCCGGCGCCTTCGCCGGCGTCTACCGCCTGCGCGAGCGGTGCGCCGGCTGCGGGGTGGTCTTCGAGCGCGATGGCGGCACGTGGCTGGGGGCGTCCGTGCTCGCGTACGCGCTGGCGGTCGTGGCGATGGCGGCGGTGGCGCTCCTGACCGTGCCGGGGCGCGGGCTGTACCGGGGGCTCGAGGTGGTGCTGATCGTGACGGCGCTGGCAACGGTGCTGCTGACGTACCGGCCGGTCAAGGGCTGGTGGCTGTGGGCCACGTGGGCGGCAGGATGGGTGCACCGCGATGGCGAGGACCCGGAGGCGCCGGTCGAGCCGGGCCGTGGTTGAGGCCGTCGGCCACCCGTTCGATCCGACACGACGCGCGCTGACGGGCGGTCTGCTGCTCGCGGTCACCCTCAACGCCTTGGCGGCGCTCTCGGTGGTGACCGTGGCGCCGCTCATCCCCGCGGACCTGGGCGGGCTGCGGTACTACGGTTGGATCTTCTCGAGCTACCTGCTCGCCTCCCTGATCGGCACGGTGTGGGGTGGCTTGGAGGCCGACCGGCGTGGCGTGGCGCGCGCGTTCGGCGTGGGGGTGGTGTCGTTCGGCGTCGGCCTGGCGCTCGCCGGCGCGGCGCCCACGATGGTGGTCCTGGTGGCGGCGCGGGTGGCCCAAGGCTTCGGGGCCGCCGCCTTCACCACGTGCGTCTACGTGGCGATCACGCGCGCGTACCCGGACGCGATGCGGTCGACCCTGATGGCCTACCTGTCGACGGCGTGGGTCGTCCCCGCCCTCGTCGGGCCGGCGGCCGCTGGCCTGGTGGCGCAGGCCCTGGGCTGGCGGTGGGTGTTCCTGGCGCTGCTCCCGCCGCTCGGGCTCGTGGCCGCCCTGACGTTGCCGCGCTTCGTAGCGCTCGGACCCGTCGTCGCTTCGTCACAGCGGCGCCCGTCGCTCGCGCCCGCGGCGCTGGTGGCCGCGGGCGCCGGCGTCGCGCTCGCGGCGCTCTCGGCGGCGACCGAAACGACGCGTGCGACCGGGACCGTCGGCTGGCTGCTGCTCGCCACCGTGGGGGCCGGCGCGATGCTGCGCGGGCTCGCGCCGCTGCTGCCGCCCGGTGCGCTGCGGCTGGCGCGTGGCGCCGGCGCCGTCGTGACGGCGAGGGGAGGCGTGTTCGCCGCGTTCGTGGGCGTCGAGGCCTTCTTGGCCCTCGCGCTCACCGACCTGCACGGGCTCGCCCCGGCGCGAACCGGGCTGGTGATCGCCACGGGCGCGATCGCGTGGACGTTCGGCGCGTGGACGCAAGCGCGGCGGGACCGCGGTGGCGGCCGCCACGGTCGCGACGATCGTGGCGCCCGGGTCCAGGCGGGCATCCTCATCGTCGGTCTGGGGCTCGCCGCCCAGGTCGGCGCGTTGGGGTTGGGCGACACCGCGGCGGGCGCCGCCGCCGTCTTCGTCGCCATCGCGGGTTGGGCCACGGCCGGTTTCGGGATGGGGTTCGCCCACGCGACGAGCTCGGTGCTCGCGTTCGCGACCGCCGAGCGCGAAGGGCTCGGCTCGGGGGCGATCTCGTCGGCCCTGCAGCTCGGCGACAACGTCGGCGCGGCGCTGACCACCGGGGTGGGCGGCGCGGCGTTCGCGTTCGTGACGGCGTCGGACGGGTCGTTGCGTTGGGCGGTCGCGGCGGCGTTCGGGGTGGCGGCCGCCGCGTGGGGCCTCAGCCTGGCGGCGTCGCGGCGTTTCGCTCCCGCCACGCCAGCAGCACCAGGAGCGCGGTGATGAGCGCGAACGCGATCCCCGCCAGCAACGGGATCGTGACGAAGCCGAACCAGTCGATGTACTGCGCGCTGCACGGCACCCCGCTCGCGCACGACGCCGGCGGCGCGAAGCCGGGCACCTTCTGGATCAGGTAGTGGTAGGTGGACGTGCCGAGGCCGAGGACCGACAACGGCAGCGCCGTTCGCCACACGCCGGCGTCCTGCCGGAAGGTGGCGACGCCCAGCACGACCACGAGCGGGTACATCAGGATGCGTTGCCACCAGCACAGCGCGCAGGGGACGAACGAGCGGACCTCGGAGAAGTAGAGCGAGCCGGCCGTGGCCACGATCGCCACCAACCACGCCCCGTAGAGCCAGCCGATGCGTCGCATGGTCGGCGCGCTCAGTCCGGCAACGCGTCTTCGAGGGCGGCCCGGACGGCGGCTTCGCTGGGGCTCGACACCTGCACGCCGTTGACCAAGACCGAGGGCGTGCTCCGCAGATCGAGGCTCGCGGCCAGCTCCGTGTCGGCCCGCACCGCCTCCGCGCTGCTCGGGTCCTCGAGGCAGGTGTCGAGCAGGGCCGGGTCGAGGCCCGGCGCGTACGTGAGCGCCAGTTCGACGGCTCGTTGAGCGTCGGCGAGCTCGGTCTGGGCTCGGTAGAGCGGCGTCTTCATCTCCCAGAACAGGGCGTTGTCCTGACGGTAGACGCACTCGCCGATGCGCGCGACGTGTTCGGAGGCCGGCCCGAGGACCGGGAGGTTCACGTACACGACCCGCACCAGACCTTCGTCGACGAGATCGCGCCGGACCCCCGGCATCACGTTGAGCTCGAACGCCTGACAACCCGGGCAGCGGAAGTCCTCGAAGACGGTCATCGTGACCGGCGCCGTCGGATCACCCAGGGTCGGTTGCCCGGTGACGTCGAGCTCGGCGGCGACGGGCGCCCGCAGTCGAGGCACGATCAGGATGCCGGCCACGACCAGCACGGCGACGGCGACGGTCAAGAGGGTCAGGCGTTGCGGGGTCATGCGAGTGATGCTACGACGCCGCGCTCACGGTCGAGGTCGGCCGCCCGGGCCTCAGTGGTTGTCGATCCCGTGGTAGGCGGCGAGGAACGCCTGCATCCCGTCGACGTCGATCTCGTCGAAGCGCGCCAGGCGCTGCCACGCGGTCAGCGCGTACGTGGTCGGCATGTCCTCGCGCGGCACGATCACCACGCGCGGGTAGCGGCCGCCCACGACGCTCTCGAGCGCGTCCACGTGGGCCTCGTTCTCGGCGGGCGTGCCGGCCACGTACCAGAGCACGACGCCGCCGTCCTCCATGTTGTGGATCACGCGTTGGTCGGGCAGCGGCTCGACGTAGGAACCCCAGGCCGCCAGATCGGGCGTGTGCCAGCCCGACGTCGGCGGGTCCGAGTTGTACCCGGGTGTCGACGTCCCCAGCGACACGTGGACGTTGCCCTGGCTGGCGAACCGGTCGCCGGGCGCGTTGCGTTCGCGGATCACGTTCATCCCCACTTGGACCGCGACGAGGACCGCCAGACCACCGAGGGCGAGGATCCACGGGAGCGGGATGCCGTTGCGCCGGCCGCGCCGCGGACGGCCGAGACCCGACGCAGCGTTCGCGGCGCTCGGCTTGGCGCTCGGTTGGGCGCTCGGCTCGGCGCCCGCGGGCGGCGTCTTCGAGGTCGGGGACGTCGGGGCGGTACGCGAGCGCTTCTTCTTCGCCATGATCGGACCAACCTACAATCTCGTGCGCCGTTCTTTCGTAGGTTGGCGACATGTCGCGTCACCCGTCCTCACCGTTGGGACCCTGGGGCATCGCCCTCCTGGCGCTCGCCCTCGGCGACGCCCAGGCGCGGACCGAGCCCGCGTTCGCTCCGTGCCCGGCGACACCCAACTGCGTCAGCACGGAGGCGCCCGCCACCGACACGGTGCACGCGCTGCCACCGTTGCCGCTCCCGCCCGACCTCGATCCCGTGGCCGCGCTCGACGCCTTCGAGGCGATCGTCCGGAGCGCGCGGCGGACCGACGTGCTGACCCGCGAAGCGCTCGCGTTGCACGCCATCGATCGGAGCCTCGTCTTCCGCTTCGTCGACGACGTCCATGCCCGCGTCGACCCGGTGGCGCGCGTGCTGCACGCGCGTTCGGCCTCGCGCGTCGGGGGCGGCGACCTCGGCGTGAACCGTCGGCGTTTGACCGGTTGGTTCACGGAGCTGGCCGAGGCGTGGCGCGTCGACTGGCCCGAAACGCCCTGAGACGCGCACGTCGGCGTGCGCCCGGGGCGCCCAAGACACCGGTCGCGTTGCTAGAGTGCGTTCGTCGACCTCGCGCGTCCGGCGTTCCGTCGCCGCGCGACCCGTTCCGTCCGATACGACGACCGACCGAACCGAAAGGGGAGACCATGGCCTTCGAACTGCCCGATCTGCCGTACCCGGCGAGCGCTCTCGAACCACACGTCGACGCCCGCACGATGGAGATCCATCACGACAAGCACCATGCCACCTACACGAGCAAGCTGAACGACGCGCTGGACGGGCACCCGGCCCTGCGGGAGAAGCCGATCGAGGAGCTGCTCCGCGGCATCGACACGCTGCCATCCGAGCTGCAGACCGCCGTCCGCAACAACGGTGGCGGCTACGCCAACCACAACCTGTTCTGGGAGATCATGTCGCCCCAGGGCGGCGGCCAACCGGGTGACGAGCTGGCGAGCGCGATCGAGTCGGCCTTCGGCTCGTTCGAGAAGTTCAAGACGTCGTTCCGCGACGCCGCCCTCAACCGCTTCGGCTCGGGTTGGGCGTGGCTCGTCGTCGACGCCGAGGGCACGCTGCACGTCTACTCGACCGCGAACCAGGACTCGCCCTACATGTCGGGCCACACGCCCGTCCTCGGGCTCGACGTCTGGGAGCACGCCTACTACCTGAACTACCAGAACCGGCGCCCGGATTACGTCGAGGCGTTCTGGCACGTCGTCGACTGGTCGCAGGTGGCCAAGAAGTACGCGGCCGCCCGGCGCTGATCGTCTGAGCACGATCGCCCACGAAACCTAGGCCGTTGCCGAGGCGGGACCCGACCGGTCCCGCCTCGCTCCGTAGCGTGGCCCGATGGGTCCGCGCGCCGAACGTTTCACCTTCTACCTGGCCCTCGCGGGGTGTTGCGTCCTGGCCCTCGGCGCGGGTTGGGGGCGCTGGCGACCGCTGCCGCTGGAGGTCGTCACCGAGCGGCCCGACGTCACCGTGGAGGTGGTCGGCGAGGTCGTCCGACCTGGTCGCTACACGCTCCCGTGGGGAAGCCGCGTCGGCGACCTGGTGGCGGCCGCCGGCGGCGTCACGGGGGCCGCCGCGCTGGAGCTCGTCGCCGGCGCCGCCCCGCTCACCGACGGCGCCACGTGGCGGGTGCCGCGCCAGGGCGACCCCGCCGGCGGCGACCGCGTCGACGTCAACGTCGCCAGCGAACGCCTGCTGGCCACGCTGCCGGGCGTCGGTCCCGTCACCGCGGCGCGCATCGCCGCCGCGCGTCCGTTCCGATCCGTCGACGACCTCCTGCGGGTCCCGGGGATCGGACCCGTCCGCCTCGACGCCCTGCGCGACTGGGTGACCGTCGGCGGCGGGTGAGCGGACGCGTCGGTGCACGTACCGTGGGCGTGGCCGTGGGCGGTGGGCGTCACCATCGGGGTCGCGATCGGCGGCCGCGTCGGCGAGGGGTCGGCGGGTTGGCTCGTGCTCGGCGGAGCCGCGGTGGTCGTCGCGGTCGTCGCCGTGCGCGGACGGGCACCGAGCGGTCCCTCGCTCGCGGCGCGGCTGGCTCCGTGGCTGGTCCTCGGGATCGCGCTCGGTCTGGGACGGGCGCTCGTGGCCGGGATGGGCGTCGACCCCTGGTCGGGTCGGGCGGGCGAGACCGTCGAGCTCGTGGTGCGCGTCGCCGACGGCGTCGCCTGGCCCACCGCCGGTCCCCGGGTCGGCCTCCTGTTGCGGGGCGTCGACGTGGAGGACGGTCGCGGGGCGATCGTCGGGCGGCTCGAGACCCTGCCCGGTCGGCGCAACCCCGGCGGTTTCGACGCGCGCGCGCACCACGCGCGCCAGGGCGTCACCGCGGCCCTGTCCGTGACGGCGTTCGAGCCGTCCGCCGGTCCCGGCCCAGCGGTGCGCGCCCGCGTCGCCCTGCGTGCGGGTGTCGTCGCCGGCCTCGACGCGCCCGCCGCTGCCCTCATGCAGGCGCTCACGCTGGGCGTGCGCGACGACCTCGGACCCATCCGAGCGGCGTTCGCGGCGTCCGGTCTGGCCCACGTCCTGGCCCTGTCGGGACTCCACGTCGGCGTGTTGGCCGGTGCGCTCGTGGTGGTGGTGCGAGGGGTCGGCCGTCGCCGCAGCCTGGTCGTCGTGGCGGTGTTGGTCGCCTACCTCGGGGTGGTGGGCGCCACCCCGTCGGTCGTGCGTGCCACGGCGATGGTGTCCGCCGCGCTGCTCGGACGCGCCTTCGGGGTCGGCGGCCACGGCTGGGCCACCCACCTGGCGCTGGCCGGCGCCGGCTCGCTCCTGGCGCGACCCGCGTGGCTCGGCGACCTCGGCTTCGGGCTGTCGTACCTGTCGGTCCTGGGGATGGGCGTCGCGGCTCGGCCGCTGGCGCGGTGGTGGGGACCCGTGCGGTCCGCGTCGGCCGGGCGCCGTTCACGACCCTGGCTGAGGGTGCACCGGTGGGTGGCCTCGGCGCTGGCCGTGAGCGTCGCGGCCCAGGCGGCCACGCTCCCCCTCATCGCGTCGACGTTCGGCGCGGTGCCGCTCCTGGCGCCCGTCGCCAACCTCGTCGCGGTGCCGTTGGCGACGCTGCTCGTCCCGCTCGGGTTCGTCGCCGGTTTGGCCGGCTTGGCCGGCGTGGGCGCGGCGGCGCTCGTGAACCGTCTCACCGCGGTCGTGGCCGCCGCCTTGCTCGAGCTCGCGCGCCTCACCGCGCGGGCGCCCGCGCTGCCGTGGGGCGAGGTGAGTGCCGTGGGCTTCGTCGCCTTCGCGCTCGGCGCGTCGGCGGTCGTAGCGGGGCTGCACGGCGCTTGGCGCCCGTGGCGTGCGGCCGTCGTCGCCTTCGCGGCCGCGTTGGTCACCGTGCTGGTGCCACCCGCGGCGGCGCCCCCCGACCTGTACGTGCTCGACGTCGGTCAGGGCGACGCCACGGTCGTACGGGTGAGCCGCGGTCAGGCCGTCCTCGTCGACGGGGGCGGCACCCCGTTCGGCGACTACGACGTGGGTGCCGGCGTCGTGGTGCCGGCGTTGCGGGCGTTGGGGGTCGGTGCGCTCCCGCTCGTCGTGGCGACGCACCCCGACCTGGACCACGTCGAGGGGCTCGTCGCCGTCCTGGGGGCGTTCCCGGTCGGCGCGCTCGTGATCGGGCATGCGGCGCCGGAGCGACCCATCCACGAGGACCTGCTGGCGGCCGCCGCGGCGCGCGGCGTGCCCGTGATCGAGGCGCGGCGTGGTGAGCGCTACCGCGTCGGCGGCGCCTCCTTCGACGTGTTGCACCCGACCCACGAGCGCCACGGCGAGGCGAACGAGGACTCCGTGGCGCTGCTGTTGCGCTGGGGCGACGATCCGTGGGCGCTCCTGTTGGGCGACGTCCCGCAGACGATCGAGCGCGCGCTGGCGGTGCCGCCGACCCCGGTGCTGCTCGTGCCCCACCACGGGTCGACCACCAGCACGTCGATGGAGCTCCTGCGCGCGGCGCGACCGCGGTGGGCGCTCGTGTCGGTGGGCGTCAACCGTTTCGGTCACCCCGCGCCCGCGGTGTTGGCTCGGCTGGACGCGGCGGGCGCGGAGGTGCGGCTGACCCGCACCGAAGGTGCTCTGCGGGTGCCGTACCCGGTCCCCGGCCCCCCTTCGGCCGCCCGCGAGGACCGTGCTAGCCTTGACTGATGTTGGAAACGATCCGTGTCCTCTCGCAACGCGGCATGCTGCGCGTCGAGTTGGCGCGCTGGGACGAACGGCTCGTCGTGGTGAAGCGCCTCGTCGGCGTCTCGGCCGACGTCGGGCGTCGACTGGAACGCGAGGCGGACGTGGTCCGCAAGCTCGACCACCCGAACATCGTGCCGCTGCTCGCCGCGTTCGACGGCAACGTCGTGTACGCCTACGTGCCCGGGGCGGACCTCGCGAACGTCCTCGACGGTGGTCCGCTGCCGGTGGCGCGGGCGGTGAAGGTGGCCACCGACGTGCTTCGCGCCCTCGAGCACGCGCACGTGCTGGGCGTCGTCCACTGCGACGTGAAGCCCGCGAACGTGCTGCTGAAGGGCGAACGGGCGTTGCTCACCGACTTCGGCTTCGCCAAGGACCTGGCGCTCACCGCCATCACCGGCGACCAGGAGATGCTCGGAACGCCGAACTACATGGCGCCCGAACAGTTCCGCGGCGTCCGCACCGACCACCGGTCCGACCTGTACGGGGTCGGCGCCGTGCTCTACCACGCGCTCACCGGCGAGCCGCCGTACGGTTCTCAAGTCGTGCGGTGGCTGGTGGGCGACGACCGCGTCCCGCTGGCGCCCCTCCCTTCGGCGGCCAGCGCGTACGAGGACGTGGTGCGGCGGGCGCTGGCGCGTGCGCCGGAGGCGAGGTTCGCCGACGCCGGCACGATGCTGCGGGCGCTCGGGGCCGTCCAAGCGCCTGCGGCGCGCGCCTGAGGCGCGACGTGGTCCACGTGTTCGTCGGCGACCCGTTCCTGGCGCGTCGCTCCGCGCGCGCGGCCTTGGCGGAGGTCGCGGCGGCGGCCGGCGTGGGTGCCGCGTCGATCCGGCGCTTCGGTGAAGGCATCACCGCCGAGGGGCTGGGCGACGCCCTCGGTCAAGGTGGCCTGTTCGGCCGTGTCGTGGCCTTCCTCGACCTCGACGAGGCGTTCGTCGGCGCCGGCCACACCGCCGCGCGCAACGCCGTGCTCGACGTCCTCGAACGAGCCGACGACGCCGAGGTCGTGGTGCTCGACGCGTCGGCGACGCCGGCCCGACAGAAGCGCTGGGCGGCGCTCGGCCAGGTCGTCGACCAACCGACGCCTCGTTTCGGACAGCGCACGCGCTGGTTGGCGAACGAGTTGAAGGCCGCCGGCGTCGTCGTGCGTGGCGACGTGGCGGGCGCCCTCGCGGACGCGTTCGGCGACGACCTACCCGGCCTGGCGGGCGAGGTGGCCAAGCTGGCGGTCTTGGACGGACCGATCACGCCGGAGCGCGCCCTCGACGTCGCCCACCGCCCGGCCCAACGCAGCGCCTTCGACCTCGTCGACACGCTCGCGGCGGGGGACGCCGCAGCCGCCCTGGCGCTCGTGCGGCACCTGCTCGAGGGCGGCGAGCCGCCGGTGCGCGTACACGCGGCGTTGGCCTGGCACGTCGACCTGGTCGCCCGCTGCGCGGCGCTGACGTTGCGCGACCCGCTCGTGGGCAAGGACGAGGCGGTCCGCACGCTCAAGACCTCGCCCTACCCGACGGGGCGCGCACTGGAGGTGGCCCGCGGGCTCGACGAGCCGACCCTCGCCGCGATCACCGCGGCGACGGTCCACGCCGACGTGGCGATGAAGACGGGCCGGGACCCGGCGTGGGCGCTCGAGGCGTGCGTGCTGACATTGGTGGCGCGGTTCGGCGCGCGCAAACGAGCCGCGCGGCAGCGGGCACCGAACCGCACTGGGGGTCAGAGGCCGAGCGGGCGGTAGCGCCCGTAGGCCGCGGCGGTCGCGTCGACACGATCGGGATCCGGCTCGAGCCAACGGGCGGCGCGAGGGCGGCGCACGGGGTCGTGACCGAGCGAACGCCAGGCCAGCCACGCGGCGCCTTCCGCGGCGCCGGTCTCGGCCGCTTCGCCCGTCGCGTCCGCCGGGCGTCCGACCGGTGCCCCCAGGACGTCGGCCACGATGCCGAGCCAGACGTCGGACGCCGCACCCCCGCCGGTCGCGAGCCACCGCGCGGGCCGCGCGAGGGGCGCCATCACCTCGTAGGCGTCGCGCAAGGCGAACGCCACGCCCTCGAGCACGGCCCGGACGACGTGGCCCGACGTGGTCGCCAGCGACAGGCCGTGGAACGAGCCCCGCAGGTCGGGCCGAAGGTGGGGGGTGCGCTCGCCGGTCAGGTACGGCTTGAACACGACACCGCCGGCGCCCACGGGCGCTCGGGCCGCTTCGGCCACGAGGGCGTCGTAGGGGCGGCCGGGCGCGAACGTGTCGCGGTACCAGCGCAGGCTACCGGCGGCCGAGAGGATCACGCCGAGCAGGAAGAAGCCGCCGTCGGCGTGGGCGAACAGGTGCACCCGACCGTCCGGGTCGGGGATGGGTGCGAGGGCGGCCGCGAAGAGCACGCCGCTGGTCCCGAGGCTCACGCTGCCCACGTCCGGGTGCGCTCGCCCGAGGGCCAAGCCGTACGCGGCAGCGGCGTTGTCGCCCGCCCCCGCCACGACGGGCAGCCCGGCTCGCAGGCCGAGCCGTGTGGCGACCTCCGCACGCAAGCCCCCCACCTGGGCGTCGGAGGCGACGAGGGGCGGCCAGAGTGCAGGATCGAGGTCGAGGGCGCCCAGGACCTCCTCATCCCAACGGCCTTCGGCCAAGTGGTACGCGCCGGTCCCCGACGCGTCGGTGGGCTCCGCGACGGCTTCACCGGTGAGCCGGAAGCCGACGTGGTCCTTGGGGAGCAACACCCGTGTCGTCCGCGCGAAGGCGTCGGGCTCGGCGCGACGCAGCCACACGAGCTTGGGCAGTTGGAAGCCGGTGATCGCCGGGTTGCCGGTGCGCTCGATCAGGCGGCCGCGATCGATCGCGGCTTCGATCTCGGCGACGGCGTCGCCGGTGCGCTGGTCGTTCCAGAGCAGGGCGGGGCGCACGACCCGGTCGGCGGCGTCGAGCGGCACGAGGCCGTGCATCTGGCCGGAGAGACCGATGGCGCCGAGGCGTTCGCCGCCCACCGCCTTCGCCACCTGGCGGAGGCCTGCCTCCGCGGCCTCCACCCACGTCTCGGGGTCCTGTTCGGTCCAGCCCGGGCGCGGGGTCGAGAGCGGCACGGGATGGTCGGCGCGGGCCACCTCCCGACCGTCCGCGTCGAGCACGACGACGCCGACGGCCGACGTGCCGACGTCGACGCCGGCGACCAGGTCGGCGGCGCCGGTGGGCCCGGCGGCGGCGCCGCGCGGGGTCATCGGGCGCCCAGCAGGATCTCGATCGTGAGCTGGTCGAGCCCTTCCAGCCCGGGGCCGCGCTTCCGGAGCGCCTCGAGGTCGAACGCACGGTCGCGCAGCTTCGCGGCGTGCTCGGCGGAGTAGGTGGGTGGCCAGGCCGCGTCGGGGTCGTCGACGCGGTAGGCGGCGCGAGCTGCCTGGACGTGGGCGTCCTCGCGGAACCGCGCCACCTTCGCCTCGAGCAGCTTGTACGTGCGCATGCAGCCGGCGGCGAAGGCCCAGACCCCCGCCTCGTCCTCGGTGCGGAGCGCGTGGGCGTCGAAGTGACGCGGGCCGTCGTAGCCGCCTTCTTCCAGCATCATCACGGTGAAGAACGCGGTCTTGAGGTTCTCGGCGCCGAAGCGCAGGTCCTGGTCGAAGCGCGCCATGATCTGGTCGTTCAGGTCGACGTGGAAGAGCTTGCCGGCGTCGAGCGCGGCGGCGAGGGCGTGGGGGAACGACAGGCCCGCCATCGTCTCGTGCGCCAGCTCGGGGTTGACGCCCACCATCTCGGGCCGGGCGAGGGTGGCGATGAAACCGAGGGCGCTGCCGACGGTCGGTAGGAAGGCGTGCCCTCGCGGCTCGTTGGGCTTGGGCTCGAGCGCGAAGCGCAGGTCGTAGCCCTGGTCGACGACGTAGGCGCTGAGGTAATCGAGCGCCTCGCGGAACCACGCTAGCGCGTCGAGCAGCTTGCCGCCGGCGTCGACCTCGGCGCCCTCGCGGCCGCCCCAGAAGACGTAGGTCCGGGCGCCCAGCTCCACGCCCAGGTCGATCGCGCGCATCGTCTTCTGCAGGGCGTAGTGGCGCACCCGCGCGTCGGCGCTGGTGAAGGCGCCGTCCTTGAAGACCGGGTCGGTGAACAGGTTGGTCGTCGCCATCGGCACGACCAGCCCGTGCTCGTCGAGCGCGCGGCGGAAGCGCGCCACGATGCGGTCGCGCTCGTGCGCCGGGGTCCCGTCGGGGACCAGGTCGTGGTCGTGGAAGTTGACGCCGTACGCGCCGAGCTCGGCGAGCTTCGCGACGACGTAGGTCGGGTCGAGCCGCGGGCGGGTGGGCTCCCCGAAGGGGTCGCGGCCGACGTTGGAGACGGTCCAGAGCCCGAACGTGAAGCGGTCGGCGGGGGTGGGGGCGGTGACGTCCATGCGGCTCCTGGTCACGGGCGGAAGGGCGTCCACTTGGCGTCGCTCGCCGCGCTGGCGACGGTGCGCTCGATGAAGCGAACGCCGCGAGCGCCGTCCTGGACGGTGGGGTAATCGCCGGTGGGATCGTCGCCGGCGGCGTGGCGTGCGATGGCGTCCGCGACCTCGCGGTAGACGTTGGCGAACGCTTCGAAGAATGCCTCCGGATGCCCCGCCGGCAGGCGGCTGGCCCGCTGGGCGGCCTCCCCGAGGTACGGGTTCCCTCTACGCAGCAGCTCGACCGGGCCCTCGAGCGGTGCGAACCAGAGCGCGTTCGGGTCCTCTTGCCGCCACGTCAGGGCGCCCGACTCGCCGGTGACCTCGAGGGTGAGGTCGTTCTCGTGGCCGATCTCGACCTGGGAAGCCATCAGCACGCCCTTGGCACCGCCCCCGAAGCGCAGCAGCAGGTTGCCGTCGTCGTCGAGGCGGCGGCCCTCCACGAAGGTGGTGAGGTCGGCGCAGATCGCCTCGAGCTCGAGTCCGGTGACGGTCGCCGCCAGGTTCTCGGCGTGCGACCCGATGTCGCCGATGGCGCCGGCCGCGCCGCTGCGGGCCGGGTCGGTCCGCCACTCGGCCTGCTTGGCGCCGGTCGCTTCGAGCTTCGTCGCCAGCCAGCCCTGGCGGTACGCGACGACGACCTTGCGAAGGCGGCCCAAGCGCCCCTCCTGCACGTAGCGCCGGGCCTCCTTGACCATCGGGTAGCCGCCGTAGTTGTAGGTCACCGCGAACACCACGCCCGTACGCTCGACCAGGGCGACGAGCTCGTCGGCCTGCGCCACCTCGTGCACCAGCGGTTTGTCCGAGACCACGTGGAAACCGGCCTCGACGAACGCCCGCGCGACGGGGAAGTGGACGTGGTTCGGCGTGACGATCACGACCAGGTCGATGCGCTCGTCGGCGGGACGCGCCGACTCGGCCTCGAGCATGGCCTCCCACGTGGGGTAGTTGCGGTCGTCGGGCAGGCCGAGCGCGGTACCCGACCGCCGGGCCTTCTCGGGCGTCGACGACAGCGCGCCGGCCGTGAAGGCGTAGCGGTGGTCGAGCGCCATGGCGTGCCGATGGACGCCGCCGATGAAGGCGCCCTCACCCCCGCCCACCATGCCGTAGCGCAGGCGGCGCATCAGCCGTCCCCTGAACGCGGACTTTCGCTCTCCGCGAAAGCGGCATCGAACGCGACGCCCGACGGCGCGAAGTCGATCTCCTTGCAGAAGGCCGCGGATTCGCGTCCGCCGTGCACGCGGTCCATGCGCGCGTCCTCCCATTCGACCGACAGCGGGCCGTCGTACCCGATGTCGTTCAGGGCGACGATGATCTCCTCGAAGTCGACGTCGCCGCGACCGACGCTGCGGAAGTCCCAATAGCGGGCCGGGTCGCCGAAGGTGGTGTGACCGCCGAACACGCCGGCGCGGCCGTCGCCGCGACCCCACCAGGCGTCCTTCATGTGGACGTGCACGATGCGGTCGGGGAAGGTCCGCAAGAACCCGACGTAGTCGACGCCCTGGTACCCCAGGTGCGACGGGTCGTAGTTGAAGCCGAACGCCTCGTGGCCGTTCACGGCGGCGACGGCGCGCTCCGCGGAGGCGGTGTCGAAGGCGATCTCGGTCGGGTGCACCTCGAGGCCGAAGCGCACGCCGGCCTCGCGGAAAGCGTCGAGGATGGGGGTCCAGCGCCGGCCGAAGTCGTCGAAGCCGGCTTGCCAGTAGGCCTGCGAGGTGGGCGGGAAGGCGTACAGCGCGTGCCAGATCGAAGAGCCGGTGAAGCCGTTGACGATCTTCAGACCGAGCTTGGCCGCGGCGCGGCCGGTCGCGATCATCTCGTCCGCGGCGCGTTGGCGGACGCCCTCGGGGTCGCCGTCGCCCCACACGCGGTCGGGCAGGATCGCGCGATGGCGCTCGTCGATCGGGTCGCACACCGCTTGTCCGACGAGGTGGTTGGAGATCGCGAACAGGTCGAGGTCATGGGCGCGCAGTAGCTCGCGCTGGGCCTCGGCGTAGCCGGGTTCGTCGAGCACGCGGCGCACGTCGAGGTGATCGCCCCAACAGGCGAGCTCGAGACCGTCGTAGCCCATCTCCCGGGCGAGGGGGGCGAGCTCGGAGAGCGGTAGGTCGGCCCATTGGCCGGTGAAGAGGGTGACGGGACGGGGCATGGGACCTCCGGGATGGGGGCGACGTACCGGGCGGCCGGTCGAGGACCGGCCGCCCGGCCTTCATGGGTTGCCGCTGGTCGTCAGAAGGGGCTGTCGGGGAAGTAGTAGTCGGCGGCGTTCTCTTGCGTGATGAGCGGGCTGTCGAGGATGTAGCTGCCGAGGATCGGTACGTCGGACACGAAGCGCAGCGCCGTGACCTCCATGGCCGTGGCGATCATCGCCGGCGGGTAGAGGACGTCCACGGGGACGAGCTCGTCGCCGTCCATGACGCGCTTGATCATCTCTTTCATGCCGGCGCCGCCCACGATGAACACCTCGTCGGCCCGTCCGGCCTGGTTCAGGGCCTCGATCACGCCGATGGCGATGTCGTCGTCCTGCGCCCAGACCGCGTCGATCTCGGGGAAGCGGGTCAGGAAGTCCTGCATGACCTCGAAGCCGTCGTCGCGGTTCCAGTTCGCGTACTGGCTGTCGAGCACCTCGATGTCGGTCGCGTCGACGACCTCCATGAACGCGTCGAAGCGCTGGTTGTCGATGACGGTCGGGATGCCGCGGAGCACGACGATCTTGCCCTCGCCGCCGAGGCGCTCGACGATGTACTCGGCCGAGACGCGCCCCATGGCGGCGTTGTTGCCGGCCACGTAGACGTCTTCGATGCCCGCTCGGGAGAGGCCGCGGTCGACGACGGTGACGAACACGCCACGGTCCTTGACGCTGGCGACGGGCTCGGTGAGGGGATCGGACTCGAAGGGCAGGATGACGAGCGCGTCGATCTGGTTGATCGCCATGAGGTCTTCGAGGTCGTCGGCTTGTTCCGCGGCGCTGCCGGCGGTGACGACGACGATGTCGAGGTCGGGGTAGGCGGCCTCGAGGCGAGCCTCGGTCTCGGCGGCCCAGTAGTTGACGCCCCCGGTCCAGCCGTGGGTGGCGGCCGGGATCGAGACGCCGATGACGGTGGTCTGTGCGAGGGCGAGGCCGGTGATCAGGGCCGCGACGATCGCCAGGGTGCGGAGGGTTCGGGACATGGAAACTCCTCGAGAACGTGTGAGAGGGTGGGGGGACGGACCGGTGGCCGGTGGACGGACGCTGGGCGGCACCTCCTCAACCGCGGCCCTGACGGCCGCGCTGCAAGAACACGGCGCCGATGATGATCAGCCCTTGGACGGCGCCGTTCAGGTACTCGCTGATCACGCTGGTGAGGTTCAGGACGTTCCCGATGAGCGAGAGCATGATCGCGCCAACGACGGTGCCCCAGACGTGGCCGGAGCCGCCCTTGAGGGCGGTGCCGCCGATGATGACCGCCGCGATCGCCTCGAGTTCCCAGAGGATGCCGGTCGAGCCGGACGCGGAGCCGAGGCGCGGGACGTACAAGATCACGGCGATGGCGACGCACACGCCCTGGATCACGTACGTGAGCGTGCGGACCCGATCGACGCGGATCGCCGCGTACCGCGCGACCTCCGCGTTGGAGCCGATGGCGCGCACGTAGCGCCCGAACCGGGTGCGGTGTAGCAGCACGGCGCCGATCACGGCCACGAGCGCGAAGACCCACACGGGGATCGGGATGCCGAGCAGGGACCCGAAGAACACCGGCCGGTAGACGCCGCGGACCCCGAAGTCGAGCGAGATCGTGCCGCCGTTGGCCAGGTAGGTCACGAGGGAACGGAAGATCCCGAGCGTCCCGAGGGTGACGATGAACGGCTCGATCCGCCCGCGGGTGATCGCCAGGCCGTTGAGGGAGCCGGCGACGAGCCCCGCGAACAACACCAGCGTGACCCCCAGGAGCACGACGGTGAGGGGCGCCAGGTCGCTTCCCAGCAGCGCGTTCATCGTCAGGATCATGGCGCCGGCCAGGAAGGCCGCCATGGAGCCCACCGAGAGGTCGATGCCGCCGGCGATGATCACGAACGTGGCGCCGACGGCGATGATGCCGATGAAGGCCGAGCGCGTGAGGACGTTGAACAGGTTGGTGCTGGTGAGGAACGACGGGTGGAGCAGCGCCCCCACCACCAGCAGGAACACGAGCCCCAGGAGCGGCGTCAGCTGCTGCCACGGCACGCGGCGCAGGCCGGTACGGGGCGTCGACGGAACGGCCTCAGCCGCCGGCATGGGGCCCCTCCCCGGCGAGGGGCGGGTCGAGCCGCCGCGGGGGATCGCGTCGAACGCCGGTGGCGAAGGCCATGATCGTCTCCTCGTCGAGGTCGTCGCCCTCGAGCGTGCCCGTGACGGTGCCGTCCTGCATGACCACCACGCGATGGGCCAAGCCGAGGAGCTCCGGCAGCTCGCTCGAGATCAGCACCACCGCCACGTCGCGTGCCAGCAGCTCGTCGACGTAGAAGTAGATCTGACGTTTGGTGCCGACGTCGATCCCGCGCGTCGGCTCGTCGAGGATGACCACGTCGGGCTCGGTGAGCATGAGCTTGGCGAGCACGAGCTTCTGCTGGTTGCCACCGGAGAGCGCGCCGGCGTCGACGTCGTGATGCGCGACGCGCACGTCGAACTCCTCGATGGCGGCCTCGAGGGCCTCGCGCTCCGCACGGCGGTCGACGAACGGGTGGGCGTAGCGCTCGAGCGCCTGCAGCGTCACGTTCTCCTGCAGCGAAGCGCTGAGGAGCAGGCCCTTCGCCTTGCGGTCCTCGGTCAGGTAGGCGACCCGGTCGCGTTTGGCGTCCTCCGGATGGCGCCAGCGCACGGTTCGGCCGTCCTTGACGACGGTGCCGGTGGAGGGTCGCAGGCCCAAGACGCCCTCGAACAGCTCGGTGCGACCCGCGCCGACCAGGCCGGCGACGCCCAGGATCTCCCCCCGCCGGACCGCGAGCGAGACGTCGTGGGCGTGATGGGGCACGTGGACCCCCGTCAACGCGAGCGCGACCGGCGCGTCGGGTGCCAGGGCGCGCCGCGGCGGGTACATGTCGGCCAGGTCGCGGCCCACCATCCGCCGAGCCATCTCGGCGGGCGTGAGGTCGGCGACCGCGAAGGTACCGACCTTGGCACCGTCGCGCAGGATCGTCACGCGGTCGGCGATGGTCTTGATCTCGTCGAGCTTGTGCGAGACGTACAGGACCGCGACCCCGTCGGCCACGAGGCGCCGCACGAGCTCGAACAGCACCTCGGTCTCGCGGCCGGTGAGCACGTCGGTCGGCTCGTCCATGCAGAGCACCCGCACCTCCCGCGACACCGCCTTGGCGATCTCCACCATCTGCATCTGCGACACGGAGAGGTCGCGCACCCGGCGCGTCACCGGTACGGCGGTCCGCAGGACCTCGAGCAGGCCCCGCGTGGTCTCGCGGGCGGCGCGGCGATCGACGAAGCCGAACCGGTGCGGCTCCCGGCCCAGCACGACGTTCTCCTCGACGGTCAGGTCGGGCACCAGGTTGAGCTCCTGGTGGATGAGGACGATGCCGAGCTCCTCGGCCGCCGTCGAGTCGCGGAACCGGACCGGTCGACCGCCCAGCACCACGTCGCCCGCGGTGGGGGCGTGGTACCCGGAGAGCAGCTTCATCAGCGTCGATTTGCCGGCACCGTTCTCGCCCAGGAGTGCGTGGACCTCGCCGGGTCGGACGTCGACGTCGACGGCGTGGAGCACCTCCACCGGGCCGAAGGCCATGCTGAGGCCCTTGCCTTCGAGGATCGCTTCCGGCACCGCTCGCCTCCGTCCTCCGGCCGGATCCGTCGACCCCGCGGGGTCCGATCGGGGCGGCCGTCGGCGTTAGAACGACAGTCTAATTAAGTGCTACGCTAACCGCGTACGGGCGGTTCGTCAAGGGTCGGCGTGCGGGCCGCGCCGAGGAGGTCGGATGCCGCGATCGGCGCCCAAGGTCAACCCTGCCATGGTCCGACGCTGGAACGTCATGCGGGTGTTCCACGCGCTGCGCCACGCGGGTACGGCCAGCCACGGCGACCTGGTCGAGGGCACGGGTCTCGATCCCGCCACGGTCACCGCCGTGCTGCGGCAGTTGCGCGAGCGTGGCTGGGTCCACGCCGTCGCCGACGACGCGGAGGCGCCATCGACGCGGGCCGGCCGGCCGCCCATCCGCCTCGCCATCGATCCTGCCGCGGGCTTGCTGGTCGGCGCAAGGTTGGAGCCAGGCGCGGTTCGGGTCGTGGCGACCACGCTCGCGGGCGAGGGGCGCGGGGCCTGGCAGGGCGCGGCGCCCACCGACCCCGAGGGCGCCATCGCCGCGCTCGACGCGGGCATCGAGGCGCTGCTCCGCGACCTCGGGACCGACCGCTCGGCCGTGCGTGCGGTCGGGGTGGGGGTCCCAGCGCTCATCGCCCGCGACGGCCATCTGGCGTTCGGTCCCAACCTCCACTGGCAGGACGTCCCGCTGCAGGCGCTCCTGGCGCGGGGCTGGTCGGTGCCCGTCGTGGTCGACAACGACACGAAGGCGGCCGCCGTCGCCGAGCGGTTGTTCGGGGCGGGTCAGGACGCACGCGACTTCGTCGTGGTGGCCGGACACTCCGGCGTCGGCGGGGCGCTCTTCCTCGACGGACGTTTGGTGCGGGGGACGAGCGGTTTCGCCGGTGAGCTCGGCCACGTGAGCGTCGTTCCCGATGGACGCCGGTGCGGGTGCGGCGACCGTGGCTGTCTCGAGGCGTACCTGTCGGAGAGGGCGCTCGTGGCGCAGCTCGTGGAACGCGGCGGTCCCGCCCACGTGCGGGGCTACGAGGGCGTGGCGGCGCTGGCGGCGGCCGGAGACGCCCGGGCGCTGGCGCTGCTGGCGGAGATGGGCGCGCTCCTGGGACGGGTGTTGGCCGACCTGGTCGACCTGCTCGACCCCGAGCGGATCGTGCTGGCGGGCGCGTTGACGCACGTCGTCCCCTTCCTCGCCGAGTCCGTCGACGCGGCGCTGCGCGCACCGGGCCTCGCTCGCTACCGCTCGCGCTGCACGGTGCTCGCCTCGCCGTTGGGCCCCGACGTCGTCCCGATGGGGGGGATCGCGCTGGCGATGGACGCGATCGTGGCCGTCCCCGACGCCTGGACGGTGCCCGCCCGCCACGTGCGGCACGTGGACGGAACCGGCGCCGACGGGTAGGCTCGCCGGCATGTCGCGCGTCGACGACCTGCTGACCCGTTTCCTGGCGGGGGACCCGCGCGCCCTGGCACGGGCGCTGACGTGGGTGGAGGCCGGGAGCGACGACGGTTTGGCCGTGGTCGCGGCCGTGGCAGGGCGCCGCGAGGCGGCGCGCGCGCGGGTCGTGGGCGTGACCGGTTCGCCGGGCGTCGGCAAGAGCACGCTGGTCGACGCGCTGGTGGGGGCGTGGCGCGGGCGGGGCGCACGGGTGGCGGTGCTGGCCGTCGATCCGTCGAGCCCCTACTCGGGCGGCGCGCTCCTCGGTGATCGGGTGCGCATGGAGCGTGGGGCCGCCGACGCCACCGTGTTCGTCCGGTCGATGGCCAACCGCGGGCGGACCGGCGGCTTGGCGCCGATGGCGCTCGAGGCGCTGGCGCTGTTCGAGGGGTTCGGCTTCGACGTCGTGCTGCTCGAGACCGTCGGCGTGGGGCAGGCGGAGGTGGACGTCGTCGCCGTCGCCGACACCGTCGTGCTGGCCGTCGCGCCCGGACAGGGCGACGACGTGCAGGCGGCGAAGGCGGGCCTCATGGAGATCGCCGACGTGTTCGCCCTCACGAAGGCCGACCGGCCCGACGCGCCTCGGCTCGCCCGCGAGCTCGCCGACACGTTGGCGCTCCACGGCGCGGAGCCCGGCTCGTGGCTGCCGCGGGTGGTGCCGGTCGCGGTGGGGGCGCCCCCCGGCGCGTCGCCGGCCGTCGGACCGGGCGGCGGCGTGACCGACCTCGTCGCGGCGATCGACGCGCACGCGGCGCATCAAGCCGCCAGCGGTGGCGACCGGACACGACGGGCGGACCGGTCGCGCCAGGCCCTCCAGGCCCGCGCCGAACGGCGACTGCGCGCGGCCCTCGCGGCGGTCCCGGCCGACGTGCTCGCCGGTCTGGCGGACGGCACGCGCGGCGTCGAGGACGAGGTGTCGGCGCTCCTGCGAGCGGCCGCTTCCGCGGGCGCCCGCCGTGCGGCCGACGCGGACGTCGGTGAGGGCGCCGACTGGTAGGCTCGCGCCATGGTCCACGCGGTGTATCCGGGCTCCTTCGATCCGCTCCACAACGGGCATCTCGACGTGATCCGGCGCGCCAGCCGGCTGTTCGACAAGCTGACCGTGGCCGTGCTCCACAACGTGCACAAACCGAACAGCCTCTTCGACGTGAACGATCGCGTCGAGATCGTGCGGGAGGCCACGAACGGGATGGCCAAGGTGCACGCCGCCTCGTTCGAGGGGCTGCTCGTCGATTTCTGTCGCGAGGTCGACGCCCAGGCCATCGTCAAGGGGCTGCGTGCCATCTCGGACTTCGAGACCGAGCTCCAGCAGGCGCACCTCAACCGCCAGATGCGCCCCGGCGTCGAGACCTGTTTCGTCATGACGGCCACGCGCTGGTCGTACGTGTCCAGCACCCGGGTGCGCGAGATCGCGCAGCTCGGCGCCGACGTGAGCAAGCTGGTGCCGAAGAGCTCGCTCGAGCGTCTGGACGCCCGGTTCGGCGCCGCCAAGGAGGCGCGCGAGCGTTCCGACGCGCTCGCGTAGGCCGACGCGCTCGCCTGGGCCTTCGCGCACTCGTAGGGCGCGCTTCCGAGCGACCGACGGGGCGGGTGTAGACTCGCGGGCCGTCGCGGTCGGGTGAAGCGCCCGGGTCTGGACGGCGGAAGGAACCACCATGGCGCATCTGCACCGCGGCATCGCGGCGGAGGGCACCCTCCGCGTCGTCGCCGCCGACACCACCGATCTCGTTGCCGACGCGCTGGGCCGCCACGAGACGTCGGCGACCGCCGGCGCCGCACTCGGGCGCACGCTCACGGCCTCGCTGCTGCTGGCCCACGTCCTGCTCAAGGACCCGCGCGACCGCGTCAGCGTCAAGTTGACCGGTGGCGGACCGCTCGGTGTCGTCATCGCCGACGCGGGCTTGGACGGCACCGTCCGCGGGTATGCGCACCGACCCGAGATCGAGTTGCCGCCGCGGGCGGACGGCAAGCTCGACGTCGGCGGCGCGGTCGGCCGCGACGGCGAGATCGAGGTCATCCGCGCCCACGCGCCCTACGGCGATCCGTACGCCTCGAGCGTCCGGCTGGCTTCGGGCGAGGTCGCCGAGGACGTGGCGACGTACCTCGCCCGCTCGGAGCAGATCGCGTCGGCCGTGTTGTTGGGGGTCAGCTTCGGCGAAGCTCGCCCCGGTACCCCGATGTCGCGGCGCGTCAAGCGCGCCGGGGGCGTCATCGTCCAGGCCCTGCCCGGGGCCGAGGACGCGGCGCTGGCGCTCCTCGAGGCCAACGTCAAGGCGTTCGGTCAGCTCACGGACGTGCTCGCCCAGAAGTCGCTCGTCGAGGCGATGGAAGACCTGACCTGGGGGCTCGGTTTCGAGCTGCTCACGCGCGAGCCGTTGCCGCTCGCCTTCCGGTGCCGCTGCAGCGACGAGAAGGCCCTGGCGGCGATCGCGTACTTCAAGCGCGAGGAGCGCGCGGCGATGATCGAAGAGGAGGGCGGCGCGCAGGTGGTCTGCCACTGGTGCGGCGTGGCGCGGTTCGTCGACGCGGAGGCCATCGCCACGCTCGACGTCGACGAGGTCCGCTGCCCCGATTGTGATGCCCTGTGGTACCGAGCCGGTGTGACCACCATGGTTCGCGACGACGAGACGTGCGCATGCGGCGCGAAGGTGCGTCTCCCGGCGTGACCGCGTGCTCGGAGCGACGTGGGGCGCCGACCGCGTGAGCACCGGCACCCTGGTCGCCTTGGGCTTCCTCGTCGTGCTGTGGGCGTCGGCCTTCCCGGCCATCAAGATCGGGTTGGAGGGGTTCTCGCCGCCCCACCTCACGCTGCTGCGTCACCTCGTCGCGTCGGCGGCGTTCGTCCCGTTCCTGCTGGTCTTCCGCCGGCGCCTATGGCCCGCTCGCCGTGACGTGCCGTCGTTCGTGGGTCTGGGCGTCGTCGGGATGGCCACGTACCACCTCGCGCTGAACTTCGGTGAGGTCCACGTCTCCGCCGGCGCCACCAGCCTGATCATCGCCAGCGCGCCGGCGCTCACGGCGCTGGTCGCCTGGGGTCTCGAGGGCGACCGCCTGCCGCCGCTGGGTTGGCTCGGCTCCGCGATCGCCTTCGGCGGCGTCGCCCTCATCGTCTTGGGGGACGGTGCGGTGGGGCGTATCCATCCGGCCGCCGGGCTGGTCCTGGTGTCGGCCGTGGCGACCGCGTTCTTCGCCGTCTTGCAGCGCCCGTTCTTGCGGCGCTACCGACCGCTGGAGGTCACCGCGTTCGTGACCTGGGGCGGCACGCTGCCGTTGCTCGCCTTCGGATGGGGCTTGCCCGCGGCGATCGGTGCGGCGCCCGCGTCGGCGTTGGTCGCCGTGGTGCATCTGGGGGTCGTGCCCTCGGCGATCGCCTACACCCTCTTCGCGATCGCCCTGTCGCGGGCGCCCGCACCGTTGGTGACGTCGTTCTTGTACCTCGTACCCGTCGTCTCGCTGCTGCTGTCGTGGTGGTGGTTGGGCGAGGTGCCGTCGTCGCTGACCGTCGTCGGCGGCGCGGTCGTCGTGCTCGGTCTGACGCTCATCCAGCGCTCGAAGCGCAAGCCGGCCGCGCTCCTGACGGCCGGCCGCTGAGGGCGCCGTTCAGCCGCGCCGCGCACCGCCCAAGCGGCGTTCGGTGCCCGCCGCCAGTCGAGACAGGTTGTCGCGATGGCGCCAGATCGACACCAACGCCAGGACGAACGACAAGATCACCTTCCAGGTCGCGGCCTCGCCGAGCAGCACGAGCATGACGGGCGCGCTGCACACCGCCACCAGCGACGCCAGCGAGACCATGCGGCCGAAGGCCAGCGTGAACGCGAACACCGCCACCGCCGACAGCGTCACCCAAGGATCGATGATGGCGAAGACGCCGAGGCTGGTGGCCACCCCCTTGCCGCCCCGGAAGCGCAGGAAGACGTTGAAGACGTTGCCCAGGACGGCGGCGAGCGCCGCCGCCGAGACCCACCAGGGTCCCAGGCCCAGGAACGACGGCAACGCGACGGCCAGCACCCCCTTGATGGGGTCGACGAGGACGACGATCAGGGCCGCGACCGGTCCGACGGCGCGCAACACGTTCGTGGCCCCGATGTTGCCCGACCCGGCCGCACGGATGTCGACCCCGCGCCAACGCGCGACGAGCAACCCGGTCGGGACGGCGCCCATCAGGTAGGCCGACACCGTCACGGCGACGCCCAGCACGACGTCGTTCATGCGTCCTCGGAGCGGGTTCGTTCGGCAGCCCTCATGGTCCCATCGTACCGGCCGGGTCGGGTGGCCTCGTCAGGACGGCGCGGCCCCGCGGTGCCAGCCGGGCCGGCCGGCGGGTCCGGGCACGGTCGCGCGGACGCCACGGCGGTACGCTTCGACCGATGAGCCAAGACGTCTTCTTCCTGCTGGCGATGGCGGTCCTCGGCGCCTACGCGATCCCGTGGACGCGGCGCCTGGCCCCGGCGTGGAGCGAACTCCCGGTCAAGACCCTGGTCGCGACGACCTTGGCGGCCGCGATCGTGGCGGCCGCCGTGTTGGGGTCCACCCCCGACGTGGTCTGGCGGGTCGCCGCGCTCGTCGCCACCGTCGCGTGGGTCCTCGTGCCGCTGACGCTGCCGTCGCTCGCCCGCGCCCGAGCCTGGCGCGTCGCCGACACCATCGTGGCGATCGCGTACTGGACCGACGCGGGCGTGGACGCCGCACGCAGGCTGTTGGTGCAGGCGGCGCTGCAAGGGGGCGACGCCGAGGCGGCGCTGGCGCGGCTTCCGCGCCTCGAGCCCGAGGGCTTCGCCGCGCAGGCGTACGCCCTGCGCGAGGACTGGCCGGCGGTGCTCGCCCTCGAGTTGGGCCCGGACGCGCCGCCGGGCGCCTGGTCGGCGCGGATCGAGGCGCTCTTGGCCGTGGGCCGCGTCGACGAGGCCCGCGACCTCGTCGAGCGCCTGCGGGCGCGCGCCGAGGGAGGCCGGCCCGACCCGGTCGCGTACCGCGCCTGGACGCTCGGTCGAGCCCGCCTGGACGCCGAACGCGGCGACGTGCGCCAGGTGCAGGAGGCGGTCCGAGGCGCGCCCGCGGGCGCCGCCCCCGACGTGCTCCTCGGCATCCTGGCGCGCGCCGCCGAGGTGGCGGGCGACGTGACGACCGCGAAGCGTCTGCGGAGCGAGGCCGCGCGCCTCGCGCCGCCGGGACGGCGGGCCGCGCACGTCCGGGCGCTGGACGCGTGGGGGGAGCCCGCGCCCACGCCGCTGCGGCCTGCCTCCGGGCGCGTGCCGGCCACGCTCGGCACCGTCGCCGTCCTGGCGCTGGCGTTCGTCGGGCAGCTGGTGCTGGACCGCGTGCTGGGGCCCTTCACCCTCGCCGGCGCGCGGGTGGACGCGAGCTCGCTCGCGGCGGCGTTCGCGCTCGGCTTCCCGAGCTTCCCCGAGGCGGGTGCGTGGTGGCGGTTCGTGAGCTACGCGTTCGTGCACGGGAACCTGGTGCACGTCGGCTTCAACCTCTGGGTGCTGTTCGACATCGGCCGGCTGGTCGAGGTCCGGCGGGGACCCGGGTACCTGATCGTCGCCTTCGTCGTGGGCACCGCGATGGGCGCTTACCTCACCAGCGTGGCGCAGGCCGGATCGGCGGTCCTGCTCGTCGGCGCCTCGGGCGGCGTGCTGGGCGTGGCCGGCGCCCTGTTGGCGGACGCCAGCCGCCGGCGTACGGCCGGAGACCGCGCTTTGCTGCGCTCCTTGCTCCAGTGGATGGCGCTCATCGTGCTGCTGTCGGTGGCCATCCCGAACGTGTCGTTGTGGGGCCACGTGGGAGGTGTCGTCGGCGGTCTGCTGTGGGGTTTCGCCCGCCAGGGCCTTCCCGCCGACCGGCGCTTCGACACCGTGGCGGGGGCGCTCGCCGTGGTCGTGATCGTGGCCGTGCTCTGGCAGATCGGCCGGGTCGTGGCCGTGCTCGCGGCCCTGTAGCGCCGCGTCGTCAGCGCGGGTCGCCGCAGACGTGCGTGGTCGTGAGCAGCGCGTCGAGGCACAGGACCCCGGACCCGTACTCGTCGACGTCGCTCCCCGGGCGCAGGCTGGCGGCGGCGCGCAGGCGATCGGCGACGAGGCCGGGCCGCGTCGCGGGTGCCGCGTTGCGCAGGTCGGGGTCGGCGCCCAGGAGCAAGGCAGCGGCGCCGGCGACGAACGGCGTCGCCATCGACGTGCCGGCCTTGCACGTCCAGGTCTCGTCCGCCAGGCCGAGCGCGTACGTCAGACCCGTGCTGAGGACGGCCCCGCACGTGCCGGGCGGACCGTAACCACCGGGCGCCAGCAGCGCGAGCCCAGGACCGTACGTGCTGAACGAGGAGCGCTCGAAGTCGGCGTCCACCGATCCGACGGCGATCGCGCCGGCGGCCGCGGGGTAGTCCACGCCGTCCTTCGTCCCGCCGTTGCCCGACGCGGCGACCACGACCACCCCGAGCGCGTGGAGCTCGTCGATCACCGCCTCGAAGGCGGGCGCCACGCCGACGTCGGACGTGCCCAGGCTCAGGTTCACGACGTCGGCCGGGTGGTCGTTGACCGCGTCGATGCCGGCGACGGGCAGGCCCGCCGCCCACCGCATGCCACGGACGATGGCGTCGACCGTCGTCGTGGCGAGCGCGTCCGACGAGTCCGGCCAGACCTTGACCGGCAGCAGGCGCACCCACGGTACCGAAGCCACGCCGGCGACGCCGGTCGCGTCGTCGCGCACGGCGGCCACGATGCCGGCGACGTGGGTGCCGTGATCGGTGCAGTTGCGCACGTCGGCGTCGTCGCCGTGAACGTCCCAGCCCGGCACGAGGCTGCCCGCCAGGTCGACGTGGTCGACCGCCACGCCGTCGTCCACCACGGCGACCACGATCGGCGAGCCCGGGGCGGGCAGCTGTCCCGCGTTCACACCGTCGACGGCGTCCCAGGCGCGCTCGCCGCCGAAGTCGGAGAGGTTCCACTGCGAGGCGAACAGCGGGTCGTCGGGGGTGGCCGACCGCCCGACGGGCCGGTCGAGGACGGCGTAGGTGACGACGCTCCGGGCGCGCAACGACCTCAGCAGACCGTCGACGGCGGCAGGGGGGACCTCCAGCAGGTCGTGCTCGCGCCCCACGCCCTGACGGACGAGGCGGCCGCCGGCGGTCTTCGCGAGAGCGGCGGTCCGCGCCGTGGCGTCGGCGCGACCGCGCGAGGCCGGTCCCATCGTGGGCGCGTAGCCCACGAGGACGCGTGCGGCGGACGTGGCCGCCCCGGAGCCGAAGGCGTCCTCGGGGTCGCACTGGAAGCTCGAGGAACCCATCACGACGTCGACCGTCACCCCCACGGTGGTGCGGGCACCGACGAAGCGACCCGCCAGCCGGCGTCCGACCGACCCGCCGGGCACCGTGACGTTCACGACGACGTCGGCGCCGCCTTCGAGGTCGCCCGACGCAGGCCAGGCGCCGAGGTCGTCGCTCTCGAACCGCCACGACAGGACCGAACCCGACGTACCCGTGTTCGTGACGACGAACGTGGTCGTGTCGCCCTGCATGACGTCGACCGTGCGCGCCATCGGCGACACCGACAGGCGCGGCGGGAGGAGCGTCTCGCAACCGACGAGGAGGAACAGGACGAAGACGACGCCGAACGCGGTTCGCTGCACGGGTCATGTTACCCGCGTCCCCGATGGCGGGCGCGTGACCCCGTCGATCCCGGCGCGCCCGACCGTAGACTCGGTCATGGCCACCGATCCCCTGCCCGAGCGCAAGCGACGCCACCTCGACGTCTGCCTGCACGGACCGGTCGGGTTCGAGACGCGCACCACCGGCTTCGAGCGTTACGACCTGCCCTACGCGGCGCTGCCCGAGAGCGACCTCGCGGCCGTCGACCTGCGCACCGTCTTCCTGGGCAAGCGGCTGCAGGCACCGTTGTTGGTGGGCGCGATGACGGGTGGCGCGGTTCGGGCGTCGACGATCAACCGCAACCTGGCGCTGGCGGCGGAACGGCTCGGGATCGGGATGATGCTCGGTTCCCAGCGCGTGATGCTCGAGCACCCCGAGCAGCGCGCCTCCTTCGAGGTGCGCGACGTGGCCCCCGACGTCCTGCTCGTCGGCAACCTTGGCGCGGCCCAGCTCGTCGCCGGCTACGGGCTGCGCGAGGCGCGTCGCGCCGTCTCCGAAGTCGGCGCCGACGCGCTCGCGTTCCACGTGAACCCGCTGCAGGAGGCGTTGCAGGCCGGGGGAGACGTCGACTGGCGGGGCGTGCGGCGGCGGCTGGCCGAGGTGGTGCCCGAGGTCGGCGTACCGGTCGTCCTCAAGGAGGTCGGCCACGGTCTGTCGGGGGCGACCGCGCGTTCGGTGGCGGGGATCGGTTTCGCCGCGCTGGACGTGGCGGGGGCCGGAGGCACGTCCTGGGCGCGGGTCGAGGACCTCGTCCGGTACGGCGAGATCCGCCACCCCCACCTCGTCGAGTGGGGGATCCCGACCGCCGAGGCGTTGTGCGAGGTCCGCGCCGCGCTGCCCGGTACGCCCCTGGTGGCGTCCGGTGGGATCCGGACGGGAACGGACGTGGCCAAGGCGATCGCCCTGGGCGCCAGCGTCGCGGCGATCGCGCGACCCTTGCTGGCGCCGGCGCTCATCTCCGCGGACGCCGTCGAGGAGGTGTTGGTCAGGGTCATCGACGAGCTCCGGGTGGCGCTGCACCTCACCGGCGCCGCCACCCTCGCGGCACTGGCGACGACACGCTTGCGGCCTCGTGTAGGCTGACGCCCATGGATCTCCAGATCAACGGCAAGACGGCGCTCGTGACCGGTGCATCGAAGGGGATCGGCTACGCGATCGCGGCCGCGCTCGCGGCCGAGGGCGCGCACGTGATCATCAACGGACGCGACGAGACGAAGCTCGAGGCGGCCGCTGCACGCCTGCGCGAGGGTGGCGCCACCGTGTCCACCGTCGTGTCCGACGTCGCCCAAGCGAAGGGCGTCAAGGCGCTGCTGGCGGGTGTCAAGGAGCGCGTCGGTCCACCCGACATCCTCGTCGCCAACGCCGGCGGTCCACCGACCGGCGCCGCGGCGACCCTCGACGACGCGGCGTGGTCGAAGGGCTACGACCTCACGCTCATGTCGGCCGTGCGGTTGGCGCGCGGCGTGTTGCCGGCGATGCGCGCCGCCGGCTGGGGCCGCATCGTGTTCGTCACCAGCCTGTCGGTCAAGATGCCGGTCGCCAACCTGACGCTGTCGAACGCCCTGCGCGCCGGCGTGACGGCGTACGCCCGCACCCTGGCGAGCGAGGTGGCCGAGGACGGGGTGACCGTCAACGCCGTCGCACCCGGGTACACGCTGACCGAACGGCTCGACGACCTGTTCGCCGACGACTACGCGCGCGCGCGGCTCGTCGCGACGATCCCGACCAAGCGCTTCGGCGATCCGGCCGAGATCGCTGCGGCGGCCGCCTTCTTGTGCTCGGCGCCCGCCTCGTACCTCACGGGCCAGACGTTGGTGGTCGACGGGGGCCTGGTCGGCACCACCTTCTGATCTTGGTCGCCAGGCGACATGCCCGGTACCCCCATGGGGTATATTGACGGCATGGATCGCTTCCTCGACGACACCCTGACCGCCCAGTTGACCGAAGCCTTCGAGCCGCTCGAGCACGACGTGGAGATGGTCGTCTACGTCGCCAGCCGCCTCGTCGTCCCCAACCAGGAGGCGGCGGGTGACGAGGCCTCGACCCTGGCGCTCTTGCGCGAGGTGGCCGAGACGTCGCCCAGGCTCTCGGTCGTCGAACGCACGATCGACGCCGACGCCCGTGAAGCTGGCATCGTCCGGACCCCCACGATCGTGATGCGCCAAGCGGGCAGCGACCGCGACAACGTGCGCTTCGTCGGGTTGCCCAGCGGGTACGAGTTCCAGACCCTCGTGGAGGGGCTGCGCATGGTGAGCACGGGCGCCAGCGGTCTCGGCCCGGCCTCGGAGGAGCGCCTCGCCGAGGTCTCCTCACCGGTGCACCTGCAGGCCTTCGTGACGCCCACGTGCCCGTACTGCCCGCGTGCGGTCCTGGCCGCCTACCGGCTGGCCCTGGCGAACCCGAACGTCCGCGCGGAGGGCATCGAAGCCAGCGAGTTCCCGGCCTTGGCGCAGCGGTACCGCATCTCGGGCGTGCCCGACACCGTGATCGACGGTGCCTCGGGCCAGGAGCGCGTGCTGGGCGGTCAGCCGGACCGGGTGTTCCTCGACGCCGTGCTCAAGGTCGCCGGCACCGCCGCGTCGAACGCGGCGCCCATGACCACGACCGCGTAGGGCGCGGCCCAGATCAAGCCCAAGCCGAGCGGTAGCGCTGCGACCAGGAGCAGGAGGGCGAGCGCGAGCTGGAGGACCCACAGCTTCAGCCAGCGGTGACCGACGAGCCGGAAGCTGGTGCCGATCGCGGCGAAACCGCCCAGACCGCGGTCGGCCACGAGGAACAACGCGAACCCGGTGAACAGGGCGTAGCCGAGGGTCACGGGCAAGGAGGCGACGGGGCCCAGCCACGTCTCGGCGCCGTTGAGCACGACGAGGTTCGTGAGGAGCACGATGGCGGCGGGTGCCGTCGCACCTCGGTACGCCACGAGGTCGGTCAGGGTCACGGGGTGACCGCGGGCGCGACGCAGGCCCACCATCACGAGACCGACCGTGACGGGCGTCGTCGCCAACACGCCCAACGAGGCGGCCAGGAGCTGGCCCATGCCGAGCGCCAGGGTGACGAGCCCGACCAGCCACGTGATGGCGAGCCAGGCCAGCAGCCCCGTCCAGACGACGCGCTTGCTGCCCGCCAACGCCGCGCGGCCCTCGCGCAGCACCGCTCCGAGGTCCAGGTCGTATCCCTCTCGAACGGCCCGCTCGAGCGCTTCGTCGCGCCTGACGTGGTCGGTGGTCACGGCCCGACATCGTAACCGTTGCGCGACGCGGGGCTCCGCGGGGCGTGCGCGGGTACGGTCCGGTGGCCGCGGCCGTGCGTATCGTGGACCATGGCCACCGTCTTGCACGCCGTCGGCACCGCCCTGCCCGCGCACCGGTACGAGCAGAGCTACGTCCGCGAGGTGATGGACCGCTGGCTCGATGGCGACCGACGCACGACGAAGCTGCTCCAGCGCGTGTACGGCGCCAGCGCCATCGACGCCCGCCACAGCGTGCTGGACGACTTCATGCCGTCGCGCGAAGCGACGGCGGCGCGTCCGCCCCTGTTCCTCGATCCGGCCACGGGCGGCTTCCGGTCGGCGAGCACGGGCGAGCGCAACGCCCGCTACGCGCTCGAGGCGGGACCGCTGGCCGTGCGGGCGGCGCGCGAAGCGTTCGACCGCGTCGGTTCGCTGCGGCCCGAGGACGTGACGCACTTGGTGACGGTCTCGTGCACGGGCTTCGTGACCCCCGGTCCCGACCTGGAGCTGGTGCGCGAGCTCGGCTTGCCGGGCGACGTCGAGCGCTACCACCTCGGCTTCATGGGGTGCTTCGCCGCGTTCCCGGCGTTGCGACTGGCTCGGGCGTTCTGCGCCCAGGACCCCGACGCGGTCGTCCTCGTGGTGTGCGTGGAGCTCTGCACCCTGCACCTCCAGCCCAGCGCCGACGTCGACGCCATCCTGTCGGCGTCGGTCTTCGCCGACGGGGCCGCCGCGGCGCTGCTCAGCGGCCGACCGTCCGGCGGCGTCGTCCGACCGCTGCGTCTCGACGCGACCTCCACGGCGGTGACGCGGACGGGTGCGGACGAGATGGCCTGGACGATCGGCGACCACGGCTTCGACATGACGTTGACGGCGTACGTGCCGCGCATCCTGGAAGCCGAGGCGGCCCTGACCCTGGCGCCCCTGCTGGCGCGGGCGGGGGTCGGGGTGGACGACGTGCCCTGGTGGGCGGTCCATCCGGGCGGGCGGGCGATCGTCGACAAGATCGCCTCGGCCCTGGCCCTGCCCGAGACCGCGGTCGCTGCCTCGCGCGAGGTGCTGCGCCGCGCCGGCAACATGAGCAGCGCCACCGTCCTGTTCGTGCTCGAGCGGCTCATGGACCCCGCCTCACCGGGACCGGCGCCGGGCGAGGCCGTGGCCGCGTTGGCGTTCGGTCCGGGTCTGACCGTCGACGGTGCCCTGTTCCGGGCGCTGCCCGTCGACTGACGTGACGCCCGTCGAGGTCGCGGACGTGGCGATCGTCGGCGCCGGACCGGTCGGCATGGCCCTCGCGCTCGACCTCGTCGGCCGCGGCTTCGACGTCGTCGTGCTCGAGGCGCGCACCGCCCCCTCGGGCGGCAGCCGCGCGATCGGCGTGCACCCGCCGGGCCTGGCGACCCTCGCCGAAATCGGCGTCGCCGACACGCTCGTCGCCGCCGGGCGCCGCGTCCGGCTCGGGCGCGCGATCGGCGCCACCGGTCCGATCGGTGAGGTCCGGCTCGACGGCGCCGACGCCCGGTTCCCGTTCGTGCTCACGGTCCCCCAAGCCACGACCGAACGCACGTTGCGCGAGGCGCTCGAACGCCGGTCTCCGGGCGCCCTGCGCCGCGGGATCCAGGTCGTCGACCTCGACCAGGACGCGTCGGTCGTGCGGTTGCGGACGCGTTCGGACACCGGCGCGGAGCGCATCTGGCGGGCACGGCTCGCGGTCGGCGCCGACGGCCGGGACGGGGTGGTGCGGACGGCGCTCGGGGTCGGGCGCCGGGGCGGGCCGTACGCGGATCGCTACGCGATGGCGGACCTGGTCGACGACGGGGCGCGCTTCCGGCCCGACGAAGCGTGGGTGGTGCTGCACCCGGACGGCGTCGTCGAGGGTTTCCCGCTACCGCACGGTCTGCGGCGTTGGGTGGTGCGCCGCGCGGCCCAGGATCGGCTCGGCGCGTCCTCGACGGCGTCCGAGGTCGCCGCCTGGGTGGCGGCCGAGGCGGGTCGGCGGCTGGGCGTCGAGATCGACCCCACGGCCTCGGGTCCCGCGTCGACCTTCGGGATCGAACGGTGGTTGGCCGATCGGTTCGCGGTCGGTCGGGTGGCGCTGGTCGGTGACGCCGCGCACGTCGTGAGTCCGATCGGCGGACAGGGGATGAACCTCGGTTGGCTCGACGGCGCGGCGCTCGCCGCCGCGCTCGACCGTGCGCCAGGTCCCGTCGACCCCGCCGCCGCCCTGGCCCGGGTCGGCGCTGCCCGGCGCGCTGCGGCGCAGCGGGCGATCGGCCGCGCGGCCTGGAACACCGCGCTCGGGCGCCCGCGGACGAGGGCCGCCGCGGCCGCTCGCGACGCGGTGCTGCGCGGTCTGCTGCGGCCGCCGTTCGCGGCGGCGACCCGCAAGCGGTTCGTGATGACGGGCCTGGCGTGAGACCCGCCGCGAGCCCGATCCTCTGGCGTTCGCCCTGGCGCCACCCCTGGGTGCGCCACCTGCGGCTCCCGTTCAACGTGCTCCTGACGCCCATCTTCTTGTGGGGCGCGTGGTGGGCGGGCGGCTTCGTCGACCCGCTGCGGGCCGTCGTCGCCTGGGTGGCGCTGCACGTGTTCCTGTACGGCGGCACCAACGCCCTCAACTCGTTCTACGACCGGGACGAGGGACCGATCGGCGGCCTCTGGGCACCGCCCCCCGTCGACCGGGGGCTGCTCCGTTGGGCTTGGCTCGTGCAGCTCGCGGGTCTGCCGCTGGCGGTGTGGCTGGGCGGACCGTTCTTCGTCGCGTGGGTCGCCCTGCTGGCGATCGCGACCGCGTACTCCCATCCGCGCACGCGCTGGAAGGCGCACCCGGCGGCAGCGTTGACGGCCGTCGCCGTCGGCCAGGGTGCGGTCGGCGCCCTGGCCGGGGCGTGGGCCACAGCGCCACGCGGCTGGCGACCGCTGGCGGACCTGGCCGCCCCGTCGGCGCTTCCGTTCCTGGCCGCCGCTGCGCTGCTGGTCGCGGGTCTGTACGTCGTGAGCCAGGTCTACCAAACGGCCGAGGACCGCCGCCGCGGCGACGCGACGTTGCCCGTCCTCCTGGGCCCACGCCGCGCGCTGGTCGTGGCCGCGGCCGCGAGTGGGCTCGGCGGCGTGCTCCTCGTCGCGATGGTGACGGAGCGGGCGGGATGGGCATGGGGGTCGACGTTCGCCGCCTTCCTGGCCGCGCTGGGCGTCGCGCAGCTCGCCTGGGCGGCGCGTTTCGACGAGACCGACGTGCGCGGCGGCTTCAGGACCACGATGCGGTTCGTGACCGTCGCCGGGCTCGGGCTGTCGATCGGCCTGCTGCTCGTCCCGACAGGAGCCTAGAGGCTCTCGGCCACGGCCGGGCGCGGCCCCGTCGAGGGCCCCTCATCGACGACGCTGGACCTCCGGCGGAAGGCGGTACCGTAAAGATTACGGTATGCTCGCCGGCGTCGCCACCCGACCGGGTGCGCCGGGGCCCGTCGGGCCGGGAGGAGATCGGCATGACCATCGACGTCGACCGTCAACGCGCGCTCAAGGGTGCGCTGCACAGCATCGAGAAGCAGTTCGGTAAGGGGGCGATCATGCGGTTGGGGGATGATCCGGGGGGGTTGTCGTTTGGGGTGATCTCGTCGGGGTCGTTGTCGGTGGATGTGGCGTTGGGGGTGGGGGGGTTTCCGCGGGGGCGGGTGGTGGAGATTTATGGGCCGGAGTCGGGGGGGAAGACGACGTTGGCGTTGCATGTGGTGGCGGAGGCGCAGCGTGCGGGTGGGGTGGCGGCGTTCGTGGACGCCGAGCATGCGTTGGATCCGGGGTATGCGCGGGCGTTGGGGGTGGATGTGGCGGAGTTGTTGGTGAGTCAGCCGGATACGGGGGAGCAGGCGTTGGAGATCGTGGAGTTGTTGGTGCGGTCGGGGGCGGTGGATGTGGTGGTGGTGGATTCGGTGGCGGCGTTGACGCCGCGCGCGGAGATCGAGGGGGAGATGGGGGATGCGCATGTGGGGTTGCAGGCGCGGTTGATGAGTCAGGCGTTGCGGAAGTTGACGGGGGTGATGAGCAAGTCGCGGACGTCGGTGTTGTTCATCAATCAGATTCGGGAGAAGATCGGGGTGATGTATGGGAATCCTGAGACGACGCCGGGGGGTCGGGCTCTGAAGTTCTATGCGAGTGTGCGGGTGGAGGTGCGGCGGAAGGGGGATGTGAAGGTGGGGGGTGAGAAGGTGGGGAATCGGGTGCGGGTGAAGGTGACGAAGAACAAGGTGGCGCCGCCGTTTCGGGAGGCGGAGATCGAGATCGTGTTCGGTCGGGGGATCGATCGGATGGGGGATCTGGTGGGGATTGCGGCGGATCTGGATGTGGTGCAGAAGAGTGGTTCGTGGTTCGCGTATGGGGAGACGCGGTTGGGTCAGGGGAAGGAGAAGGCGGCGGAGTTCGTGGGGGCGCATCCGGCGTTGGCGGTGGAGTTGCGTGAGCGGGTGCTCGCTGCGATCGGTGGCGGCCAGAAGGCGGCCGCGGCAGCCGCAGAGGCGCTCGACGAGGAGGTCGACGGCGCCGACGACGACGCCCTCGCGGCCTGAGCCCCTCGGTCGGTGTCCCCGTTGGGCGCCCGGCGGTTCTCCCGCCCGTGGCGCCCGCGGTAGCCTGACGCATGCCTCATCACGATGCGTTCTGGGGGGTTCACCCCATCGTTCCGACGCCGTTCCTCGACGACGGCTCCCTCGACCTCGATTCCGTCCGCCGTCTCGTCGACTACATGGTGGCCACGGACGTCCAGGGCATCGCCGTCCTCGGCTTCATGGGCGAGTCCCACAAGCTCATGGGGCCCGAGCGGCGAGCCGTCCTCACTGCCGCCGTCGAGCAGTCGGCGGGGCGGCTGCCGATCTGGGTCGGTGTGCGTGCGCTGGGTACCGCCGGTTGCGTCGAGCAGGTCGAGGAGGCCGAGCAGTGCGGGGCCAGCGCCGTGTTCGTCGCCCCGATCCCACCGCAGTCGGACGCGGCGCTCGAACGCCACTACCGCACCGTGGCGGCCGCCACGCGCTTGCCGATGGCGTTGCACGATTACCCCGAGTCGTTCGGGATCAAGCTGAGCGTCGACCTCATCGCTCGCTTGGCGCGTGACGGCGTCGCACCCTACGTCAAGGCCGAGGACCCGCCCGTCCTGGGCAAGCAGCGCGCGGTGCTCGACGCCGTCGACGGCGCCGTCGGGATCTTCGGGGGCCTGGGCGGGATGTGGGTGTTCGAGGAGCTCGAGGCCGGCGCCGCCGGGGTGATGACGGGCCTGGCGTTCCCAGAGGTGCTCGTCGAGATCGTCGCGCGCTTCGCGGCGGGCGATCGGGTCGGCGCCGCCAAGGTGTTCGACCGCGTGCTCCCGCTCATCCGTTACGAGTTCCAACCCGGCATCGGCGTGGCGCTGCGCAAGCACGTGTTCCGTCGTCGCGGCATCTTCACCACCGAGACCGTGCGCGCGCCGGCGCCGCCCGTCGACGCCGCCACCCTGGCCGGTTTCGAGGCCATCGTGGAGCGCTGCGGTCTCCGCATCGACGAACCGGGCTGGTCGGACCCGCCGGTCCCAGGGCCCGTACCGCGCCCCGCGCCGCCCCGCGGCTGACGCGACCCAGCCGGGCCCACCCCGCGGGGGGACGGTTGCACCGCGCGGTGGCCTCGTCCACGTGCCACAATCTGAGCATCATGGATGAACTTCGCCGCTGGTGGAACGTCGCGCGCTCGCACCCGTCGCCGACCGCCGTCGATCGTGACGACGCTCCTGGGACGAGGGCCCCATGACACCCCTCACCGTGCCGGCGCCCGAGAGCGTCGAGCGACCGGCGGTCGTGAACGACTTCTCGCTCGTCGTCGCGACCGCGAACGGCACCGGCTCGCAGACGGCCAACCTCACGCTGCTACGGTCGTTCTTCCAGATGGGCATCCCGGTGAACGCGAAGAACGTCTTCCCGAGCAACATCCAGGGTTTGCCCACCTGGTACCACGTGCGGCTGAGCCGCGACGGCTACCTGGCGCGCAAGGAGAGCGAGCTGCTCGTCGCGTTCAACCCCGCGACGGTGGACGCGGACCTACGGGCGTTGCCCGCGAATGGCGTGGCGGTGCTGCGCGACGACATGGCGCCGTCGGTCGTACGGGACGACATCGCCGTCTACCCGCTGCCGGTCAAGAAGATCCTCGAGGTGAGCCAAGCCAAAGGCAAGGTTCGCGAGTACCTGGCCAACATGACCTACGTCGGTGCCCTCGGGTGGCTGCTGGGGGTGCCGCTCGACACCCTCGAGGCGGCCCTCGACGTCCAGTTCGCGGGGCGTCGCAAGCTGGTCGACGCCAACCTCGAGGTCGTCCGCGCCGCCTTCGATTGGGCCGCCGAGCACCTCGACAAGCGTGACCGCTTCCGCGTCGCCACGATGCAAGCGACCACCGAGCTCATGCTCATGACGGGCAACGAAGCCGGTGCGCTCGGTAGCGTCTTCGGCGGGGTCAGCGTGGCCGCCTGGTACCCGATCACACCGTCGACCTCCTTCATCGACGCCTTGCGCGAGTTCTTGCCCGAGCTTCGGCGCGACGCCGAAGGACGTCCCACCTATACCGTGATCCAGGCGGAGGACGAGCTGGCGGCGATCGGCATGGTCGTCGGGGCCGGTTTCGCCGGCGCGCGTGCGCTCACCGCCACGAGCGGCCCGGGGCTCTCGCTCATGGCCGAGTTCGCCGGGCTGGCGTACTACGCCGAGGTGCCGGCGGTGGTGTGGGACGTCCAGCGGGTGGGCCCCAGCACCGGTCTCCCGACGCGGACCAGCCAAGCCGACCTCGGCTTCGCGTACGACCTCGGTCACGGCGACACCAAACACGCCGTGTTGCTGCCGTCGTCGCTCGAGGAGTGTTTCGAGTTCGGCTGGTGCGCCTTGGACCTGGCCGACGAGCTGCAGACCCCGGTGTTCGTGCTGACCGACCTCGACCTGGGCATGAACACCTGGATGGGGCACCGCTTCGCCTACCCGGAAGGACCGCTGCGGCGAGGGAAGGTGCTCACCGCCGGCGAGATCGAGGCGAACGGCTTCGCTCGCTACGCGGACGTCGACGGGGACGGCATCCCCTGGCGCACGCTGCCGGGCAACGCCCATCCGGCGGCCGCGTACTTCGCGCGTGGCACCGGCCACGACGCCCGCGCGACGTACAGCGAACGCTCCGAGGATTGGGCCGAGAACATGGCGCGCATGGCGCGCAAGTACGAGACCATCCGCACCCGCGTCCCGTCCGCCGTCGTCGACGCGGTCGACGGCGCGACGGTGGGCGTGATCCACTTCGGCACGACGCGCTACGCGCTCGAGGAGGCGCGTGTGGGACTCGCCGCCGCCGGTCAGCGCTTCTCCACCCTGCGCATCCGTGCGTTCCCGACCGGCGCCGAGGTCCGCGCGTTCATGGAGGCGCACGACAGGGTCGTGGTGCTCGAGATGAACCACGATGCCCAGGCGTTCCGGATCCTCGCCGGCGATCACCCCGACCTGGCGCCGAAGCTGCGCAGCGTGGCGTACCTCGACGGCTTGCCGTTCACCGCCAGCTTCGTCGCCGACCGGCTCCGCCCCTTCCTCGACCGTCAGGAGGCGTGACGTGGATCGCGCACAGACCCTCAGAGCCAACGCCGCCGGCCTTGCCAAGGCCGACTACCTCGGGAGCAGCAGCACGCTCTGCAAGGGGTGCGGCCACAACTCCATCGCCAACCAGATCGTGCAGGTCGCCTTCGAGTTGTCGTTGCGCCCCCACGAGGTCCTGAAGCTCAGCGGCATCGGCTGCTCCAGCAAGTCGCCCGCCTACTTCCTGGGCATGTCGCACGGGTTCAACGCACTGCACGGCCGGATGCCCTCCGTGGGTACGGGCGCGCTCGTCGCCAACCACACGCTCCGGGGCGTCGGGGTCTCGGGCGACGGCGACACCGGCTCGATCGGCCTGGGGCAGTTCAAGCACTTCGTGCGGCGCAACGTCCGCATGGTGTACCTGATCGAGAACAACGGCGTGTACGGCCTCACGAAGGGGCAGTTCTCGGCCACGGCCGAGGAGGGGCAGGAGCTCAAGTACGCCGGCCACAACGAGTTCCCGGCCGTCGACCTGTGCCTCGAAGCGATCTCGGCAGGGTGCGGCTTCGTGGCCCGCTCCTTCGCCGGCAACGCCAAGCAGGTGCGCGAGCTGCTGAAGGCGGCGCTCGCCCATCGCGGTACCGCCGTCTTGGACATCATCAGCCCGTGCGTCGCCTTCAACAACGATGACCACAGCCGCAAGAGCTACGCCTACGGCCGTGATCACGAGCACGCCATCAACGAGCTCGGCTGGGTGCCCGCGCAAGAGGAGATCCACATCGAGCCCACCGAGCCCGGCGAAGCGCGCGTGGTCGTGCTCCACGATGGCTCCAAGCTGACGCTGCGCCATCTCGACGAGGCCTTCGACCCGACCGACAAGCGCATGGCCGTCGACCGGCTGTTGCGCGCGGAGGCGTCGGGCGAGTTCTTGACGGGTCTCCTGTACTACGACCCCAGCCGGCCGTCGCTGGCGGAGACGTCGGGACTCGGTGACGCGCCGCTGTCGTCGCTGCCGGACGATGCGCTGCGACCGCCGCCCGAGGCGCTCGACCGCGTCCTCGCCCGGTACTAGGACCGGGCGGTCGGGACCGGCGTGCGGCTGGGGGCGATCGCCGAGACCCCGCTCGAATGGTTGGGCCTGCGCTTGGCGCGGGTGCCGACGCCCCTGATCGACACCCACCTGGCGTTCGCCCAGGCGCGCACGATCATGGTCGCGGTGCGCGTCGGCGTGTTCGAGGCCCTGGCCGAGGGCGCCCTGCGGCCCGAGGCGGTCGCGGCCACGTGCGGTCTGGCCGGGGTTCCGAGCCGCCGGCTCCTGTACGCGCTCGTCGGGATCGGTTACCTGGTGCCGGGAAGCGTTCCCGACACCGTGGCCTTGAGCCGCATGGCGCGCCGCTGGCTCGTCCGCGGGTCGCCGTACGACGTGATCGACAAGGTGCTGTTCTCGTTCGACGAGTGGCGGCTGGTCGAGGGGTACGAGGCCTTCGTGCGCGGTGGCGGTCCGATGGGGCTGCATGGCGTCGCGGCCGGCGGGGCGGCCCCTCGGTCGCCGGACGCGACCGCGGAGCGTGCGCAGGGAACGTCCCCCGCCGTCGCCGACGACGTCGCCGCCGCGGCGTGGACCCGGTACCAGCGGGGGCTGCGCGCCCTCGCGGTGGTCTCCGTGGACGAGGTCGCGCGGCGGACGCCCGTCCCCCCCGGTGCCCGTCGGCTGCTCGACCTCGGCGGGGCGCACGGCCGCTTCGCGGCGGCGCTCGTCCGCCGTCACCCGGGGCTCGTTGCCACGGTCGTCGACCTACCGCCGGCGGTGGCCGCGTCCGCCGCCGACCTGGCGGCCGAAGGCTTGGGCGACCGCCTGGTCCACCGCGCGGGCGACGTGCTGGACGAACCGCTCGGGGACGGCGACGTCGACGTCGTCCTCGCGTCGCAGCTCAACCACCACCTGACCGAGGACGACAACCGCCTCCTGGCCACTCGGGTCGCCGCGGCGCTGCGGCCGGGCGGTGTCTACGTGGTCCAGGACCTGGCGCGGCCGCGCGACCCGCGAGAAGCGCAGCGGGCGCGGCTCGGCGCGCTCCTCGACCTCTACTTCGGCGCCACCAGCGATGGCGGGACGTACACGATCCCCGAGATGCGCGCCTGGCAGACGTCGGCCGGCCTACGGCCGCGCCCGGCCCGTTGGATGCGCACGCTGCCCGGGCTGGTCCAACAGGTGGCCGTGCGGCCGTGAGCCCTGGTGGGCGACGACGCCTGGGCCTCAGCGGAGCGCGCGCTGGGCGTAGCTCGTCAGACGCTCCTGCGTGCGTCGGTCGAGACCGTGGAACTCGAGCGTCACGCCGACCGTGCCCGCCTCGTCGCGCAGCGCCGCGAGGACGAGCGCCGCGTCGACGTCGATGCGCCCCACGTGCGTGAGCTCGATCACCCACCGCTCGACGTTGCGATGCGCGTGCCAGGCCCCCCGGACCTCGTCCTGGAGGTGCGCGACGTTGACGTACCAGAGCACGCCGCTCACTTCGACGCGTCCCTCGGAGCCCGCCGGCTTGACGTCGACGTCCAGCCTGCCCTCGCGGCCCAGGTGGAGCGCCACGGAGAGGCCCACGCCGATGACGATGGCGAGGTCGATGCGGGGTTCGAGGGCCAGCACGAGCGCCGTCGTCGCGAGGGCGTTCGTCGCTTGGAGCTTGCCGAAGCGCCACAGGTCGGTCACCGGCCCCCAACGGACGAGGTCGGCCACGGCCACGAGGACGACCGCCGCCAGCACCGCCTTGGGCAGCGTGGCCAGGAGCGGGGCCGCCGGCGTGAGCGCCAGCACCGCGACGCCGGTGGCGAGCGCGCCGAAGCGGGTGGTGGCGCCGAGGTCGTGGTGCAGCGCCGAGCGCGAGAAGGAGGCGCCGACGGGCAGGCCGCGCACCAGGGCGGCCGCGACGTTGGCCAGGCCCTGGCCGATCAGCTCACGACTGGGATCCCAGCGGCGCCCGGGACGGGCGTAGCGGCGAGCGATGGCGGTCGGTTCGGCGAAGCCCACCAGGGCGATCACCAGGGCGCCCACGAGGATCTCCGGCGTCATCGACCACGGCAGGGCCAGGTCGAGCGTCGGCAACCCGGACGGGATCGTGCCCACCATGGGACCCAACGCCCCGGGGCGCCAGCGCGAGAGCGCGGTGCCGACCACGGTCACGAACAGGACCATCGGCAGGCGCGGCGCGTACCGCCGCCCGCCCCAGATGAGAGCGATCGCCACGACGGAGGTCGCGAGCGCACCCAGGTGCCAGGCGGCCGGGTCGAGCAGCGCGTTCAGGGCCCGTAGAAGCAGCCGGTCGCCCCCGAGCTGGCGACCGAGTGCCGGGGGCAGTTGCGACGCCATGATCAGGATGCCGGCGCCCCAGGTGAAGCCGCGCAACACGGGACCCGACAGCGCGTACGCGAGGCTGCCGGCGCGTGCGAGGCCGAGCACCACCCGGATCCCGCCGACCAGGAACGCGAGGAGGGCGGCGGCCGTCACGTAGGCGGGCGTGCCCACCGTGAACGACGGCGCCAGGACGGCGAACACCAGCACCGCCGACATCGCGGTGGGTCCGGTCTGCAGCGCGGGGCTCGACGCGAACGCGGCGGCCGCGATGGGGGCCACCGCCGCCGCGAAGAGGCCGTGGTGGGCGGGTAGGCCCGCCAGCTCGGCGTACGCGAGGGCCTGGGGGATCAGGACCAGCGCGACGCTCACGCCCGCGATCGTGTCGCGAAGCAGGGGCGAACGGCGGCGGCCGGGCACGGGCGATGGTACCGCGCGGCTCGGGAACGGGCGATCCGAGCGTGCGGGGCCGGCGTAAGCTCGCCCGCATGTGGCGCTCGGTCTACGTCCCCACCGTGGTGCTGGCCATCGGCGAGGGGATGCTCGTGCCCGTGCTGCCGCTCTACGTCGCCGCCCTCGGGGCGCCCTTCTGGCTCGTGGGTCTGGTGTTGGCGGCCGAGTCGTTGGGGATGCTGCTCGGTGACGTGCCTGCGGGCGCGCTGCTGCGCCGCGTCGACCGGAAGCTCACGATGCTCGTCGGCATCGCCGTCATCGGGTTCGCCGTGGCCGCGATGGCGTTCGTCGACGGCGTGTGGGCCGTGTTGCTGCTGCGCCTCGCGGCAGGCGGCGGGACCGCGCTGTGGGGCATCTCGCGGCATGCCTTCCTCACGACCTCGGTGCCGCCTCGCCAGCGTGGTCGCGCGCTGGCGGCCTTCGGGGGCGCCCAGCGGATCGGCCATCTGATCGGGCCGGCGCTGGGCGGCCTCGTCGCCGCCTTGGGCGGCTTCGACGCGGCGTTCCTCGTCTACGGCGCGGTGGCCGCCGTGGCCTTCTCGATCTGCGCCGTGTTCCTGGCGCCGGCGCCACCGGGGCCGGTGCCGCGCCGGATCGTGGGCCAAGCGAGCGCCCTCGTCGGCGTCTTGCGCGACCATGGACGCGTCCTGGTGACCGCCGGAGCGGGACAGGTCATGGCCCAGGGGATCCGCTCGGGCCGCCGCATCGTGATCCCGCTCTACGCGGCCACCGTCCTCGGCCTCGACGTCGAAGGCGTGGGTTGGATCCTGTCGATCGGCGCCGCCTTCGACGTGGCGCTGTTCCCCGTGGCGGGCTGGGTCATGGACCGCTACGGGCGCAAGCACGCCATCGTGCCCTCCTTCGTGCTGCAAGCGATCGGGATGGCGCTCGTACCCCTGACGGGCGGTCTCGTCGCGCTGGCGGCCGCCAACTCGCTGATCGGCTTCGGCAACGGTCTGAGCGCGGGCACGATGATGACGGTGGGTGCCGACCTGGCGCCCGACGACGCGGTCGGGGAGTTCCTGGGCGTGTGGCGTCTGGTGGGCGACGCCGGGGCGGTCGGCGGGCCGGTGGTCGTGGGTGCGCTCGCCGACCTGCTCACGCTGCCCTTGGCCACGTTCGCGATCGCCTCCGTGGGCCTCGGCGCGGCGGCCACGTTCGCCTACGGGGTGCCCGAAACCCGCCGTCTCGCCGGGGCGACCGTGGCCGCGCCCCCCCGCTCGGTCTGACCGATGACGCGCAGCGGCGCCGGGCGGGGCCCTAACCCGGCGACGTGCCGTTGCCAGCATGGTCGACACACGAACCGCCGCCGCGGCCGCCGGTACCGTGGCAGGTGCGCGCCACAGCCGTCGCACACGAGGGCGTAAGGGGCGGGTGGCAGCTTCACGTCCGCCGCGTCCACGCAGCGTCGGGGGGTGGCGCCGAGCACGATCGCTTGCCGCCGCCAGGCCGCCCCGTGACCCGCGCCCGGCGTGAGCGCGTGGGCAATCTCGTGCAGCAGTGTGTCGACGACGACTTCCTCGTCGTTGAGCAGCACCAGCGGCTTGGAGAGCGAAATGGTGCGCGAGCCGTAATGGCAGCAGCCGAGCCGCCGTTTGGCATGGTCGAAGCGGAAACGCCAACCTTCGAGGCCATGGCGTTGCATCAGCGTGGCGGCGAGGGAGCGGGCGGCATCGGGGTCCACGTCTCGAGCGTACCCGCCGGTGGTGCCCGGTTCGTCGCGCCCGCGGCGGAAGCCGAGGGACGCTGGGCCCGTGCCCGTGTCGCACCCGGACGCCCGCGCGTGACCGTTGGACGCGCAGCTCGAGAACGGCCCCCTATCCTGCCGGCGAGGCGCACGAACGGCGCAGGCGGCTCGCCGAGGGATGTCAGGAGGGGGGACCGAAGAGGAGACGTTCGCCGCTCTCGCCGTCGAGCGGCAGCGCCTTTCGGCGTCGTTGGCGTCGCACCCGGGCCCACGACGCGGGAGGTCCGCGGCATGACCAACGTGACCGGGCGAGACGAGAGCGCAAGGTGAAGGGAGCGAACCATGAAACCCCTCAACAACGAAGGTGGTGACCCCAGGACGGGCGCGAACGAGGGTCGTTCGGCAGGCGGGGGCGCGGGTAAGCGCACGGTCGTTCGTCTCGTCGCGGCGCTCGTCCTGGTTCTCGGCATCGTCGCGTTCGCCCAGGACGAGGCGACCGACGGCGCGAGCGGCGAGTCGGTGTACCAGGACAACTGCGTGTCCTGTCATGGGACCGAGGGCGGAGGGGGCATCGGGCCGTCCTTCCGCGGCGACGCCAACCTCGGCGACATCGAGTTGGTGGTGAACCAGATCCTGCACGGTGGCAACGGCATGCCCGCCTTCGGAGACCAGTTGTCGAACGAGGAGATCGCGGCGGTCGCCACCCACGTGCGCACCAGCTTCGGCAACGACTTCGGCGAGGTCACGGTCGCCCAGGTGGAGGACATCGCCGGACCGCCGCCCGATGGGGGGCAGGCTGGGGAGCAGCCGGCAGGTGATGGGCAAGGGGCCTCCGGGCAGCAGGCCCAAGACGACCCTCAGCAGGCTCCGGCGGATGAACCGCAGCAGGCCCAAGACGCCTCGCAGCAGGCTGAAGGCACCCCGCAGGTGGAACCGCCCGCAGAGCTCGTCGGCGGCCCCATCGCAGGAGCCGAGATCCAGGTGGAGCGGATCCAGGCGGCCACCCAGACACCGATCTCCCAGGGGCCCACGCAAGACGTGCTGGACGGCGCCAGCGAGCTCGACGACGCCTGGCTCATGTACAACAAGGGCTACTGGGGGCAGCGCTACTCGGGCCTCGACCAGATCGATACCGACAACGTCCAAGACCTCGAAACCGTCTGCGCCTTCCAAACCGGCGAGGCCGGCATCACCTTCGAGGCCAGCCCGATCGTCTGGGAGGGCGTCGCCTACTTCACCACGCCGCACAGCACCTACGCCATCGATGCCCGCACCTGCGAGCTCCGCTGGAAGCACACCTACGTTCCCGTAGGACCGGAACCCTTCACCACGAACCGCGGCGTCGCCATCGGCTACGGCCGCGTCTACCGGGGGACCACCGACGCGCACTTCCTCGCCCTCGACGCGAAGACGGGGGAGCTCTTGTGGGAGATCGCGCCCGTGGACTCCGAGCTCGGGTACTTCCTTTCCTCGAGCCCCATCGTCTGGAGCGGTCTCGTGATCACGGGGACGGCGGGCGCCGATTGGGGAGCGAACGGTCGTGTGTTCGCCTTCGACGCGGCCACCGGCGATCTGGTGTGGTGGTTCGACGAGATCGTCCCCGATACCTTCGGTTCGGCCGAGGCGGCCGCGGTCGGTGGCGGCTCCAACTGGACCGGTTACACGATCGATCCGGCCACGAACACGCTGTACGTGCCGGTCGGCAACCCCGCTCCGGACTTCGCGTGCGAGTTCCGTCCAGGGGCCAACCTCTACACCAACTCGGTCGTGGCGCTGGACGCCACCTCGGGCGAGCTCAAGTACTGGTACCAGCAGATCCCGCACGACTGCCTCGATCGTGACACCGCCGCTCCGCCAGTCCTGTTCCAGACGCGCGACGGCCAGCGCTACCTGGCGGTGGGCTCCAAGAACGGCTTGATGTACGTCTACGACGACGAGGAGGCCATGCAGGCCGCGCTCCGACAGGCGGGCGGAGAAGGGGACGGCCAGGAGGGCGCGGCGCAGCAGCGCTCGATCGCCGACGCGTATCAGGAGGCCCAGGACAGGGTCGGCCAGGTCGACCTGCCACCGCAGCAGAACGAGCCCTGGCAGAGCGCGGGCGACACGCTCGCGTACGTCGTACCGGTCACGACCCGAACGAACGTCGACGCGCGCCCCACCGTCGAAGGCGTGTACGTGTGTCCGGGCGTCAACGGTGGCGTGGAGTGGTTCGGTCCCACGTTCGATCCCGGGAACCACAGCATCTACGTGCCGTCGGTGGACTGGTGCTCGACCTTCACGCTCAGCCAGGTGCGCTACGACCGTGGCCAGTTCTTCTTCGGCGGCTCCTTCTCGTTCGAACCGATCAGCAAGGCGCAAGGCTGGGTCCAGGCCTTCGATGCCGACACCGGCCGCGAACTCTGGCAGTACCGCTCGGATCGACCGGTCGTGGCTGGCCTCACGCCCACCGCCGGCGGGCTGGTGTTCGCGGGCGAGCTCACCGGCGACTTCGTCGCGCTCGACGCACGGACGGGTGAGGACCTCTACCGTTTCCAGACCGGTGGCCCCATCGCGGCCGGCATCTCCACCTACGAGGTGGGCGGTCGCCAGTACGTGCTCGTCCCTTCGGGGAACACGTCGCGGACTTGGAACCCGGAAACAGGTGCCTCGGCCACGATCTTCATCTTCGCACTGGGGGAGTGAGGCCGCCAGCAGCGTCTCCTGGGGCGGGGAGCTCTCCCCGCCCCAGACATGAGGGAGGATCATGAGAACACGACTTGGAAGCGTGCTCCTCGCGATCGCGCTCTTGCTGACCGCCGCGCGCGCTCTCGCGATCGACCTGCAGCTCGGTCCGGACGCGATCCAGGAGGCAGCGGACGCGGGCAAGCAGGAAGTCAGTCGTCAACACGGCTACCGGGCCGGGGCGTACGTCCTCTGGGACGACGACGACCCGCTCACGATCGAGCCGGGCGAAGGACAGGTCGAAGCGGTCCTGGTTGGAACCCCGTTCGAGCGGCTGCGGTACCGGAGCTACCTCCAGAACTATCAAGGCAAACCGTTCGGTCCTCGAGAAGCGCGTCAGGCTGCCCAGGGTCTGGAGGACACGGTGACGTTCGTCGTGTTCGCGCACGCTCAGGGTGCCACGCAGGAGGACCGGGACTTCTTGCAGCAGTTCTCGGACGCGACCCTCGCGATCGAGGAGGGGCCCACGTTGGCGCCCGCCGAGGTCGACACGTTCGGTCCGTCGCAGGACTTCTACACGGTGGCCGGGAAGGCGGCGGAGTTCCGCTACCTCGGGTCCCTGAGCATCCGCTTCGACCTGAGCGGCGTCGAGGGAGCGTCCGCTGCCATGGGAACCTTCTCGTTCACGACACCGCACGGAGAAGCGCGGAGCTTCGAGGTGGACTTCAGCCGGTACCGGTGACCGGTTGATGGTGTGGCCGTGGCCACCGAGCCGTTCCTGAGGTCGGTTCCTGACCTGGTGGGCGATGAGGGGCTCGAACCCCCGACCTACCGCGTGTAAAGCGGCCGCTCTGCCAGCTGAGCTAATCGCCCTCGACGTCGCGCGCGCACGGCCGGACGGGACGTGGCGCGACCCCAGGATAGACGAACGGCGGAGCCGAAGCTCCGCCGCGCGTGGTGACCCCTACGGGATTCGAACCCGTGCCGCGACCTTGAAAGGGTCGTGACCTGACCGCTAGTCGAAGGGGCCTCGTTGGTGGGTCGTGTAGGGCTCGAACCTACGACCCGCTGATTAAAAGTCAGCTGCTCTGCCAACTGAGCTAACGACCCAACAGCGGCGGTGAGCATACGCGGGTCGCACGCGGCACGTCAACACGTGACGCGACCGGTGGCGGCTTCGACCCGGCGGCTCCCGGCGATGTGCGGCTGCCAGCGACACCCGGGTGCGCCTGACCTATCGTGGCGGGAGCCAGTTCCATCGGCGAGCGCGTGCTAGACCACGCGACGGAGAGGGCAGACGATGAACATCATCTTGTGGATCATCATGGGCGCGCTCGCAGGCTGGATCGCGAGCATGATCATGAAGACCAACTCCCAGCAGGGCTGCCTCGTCGACATCGTCGTCGGCATCATCGGCGCCTTCGTCGGCGGCTTCTTGTTCGAGACCTTCGGCGGGACCGGCGTCACCGGTTTCAACATCTGGAGCCTGATCGTCGCCGTCATCGGCGCGGTCGTGCTGCTGGCGATCGTCAAGGCCGTGAGGCGCAGCTGACCTGAACGTCTGCGGTGCGCGGCGCCTCCACGCCGCGCACCGATCACCTCGGCGCGACGGTCCGACGAGGCACGCGTCCGCTCGTCCGACCGTCCCCACGATCGCCCCGATCGAGCCGCGCGCGCGCCTCCGTCGGGGCGATCGTCCGTCTCGCGCCGGGCTCGCCGGTGCCGGGCGCTCCCTCGGGGAGCGGTCCGGGTCGTCCTTGTGGCTCCCCGCCACGCTTGCTAGACTCTTGGGCGTACTGGGTCGTGAAACGCCGCACGAGCAGACGGCGTGCTCATGATCCCTGCCGTTCACTCGGTCGACCGTCGGTCCCGGCGCGGTGCGCACGGTCCCGGTGGGGGGAGAGAGGCGTTCCTTGTACGAAAACCTGCTCATGATGTTCCTCGCGGCCGGCTTCATCGCGGTGGCGGCGCTCCTCGTGGGGGCGCTCTTGGGACCACGCAAGGCGAGTTCGGTGACGCTGGCCGCCTACGAATCGGGCATCCCCGCGTCCGGGACGGCCCGCGAGCGCTTCCCCGTCCACTTCTACCTGGTGGCGATGTTGTTCATCGTGTTCGACATCGAGACGGCGTTCTTCTTCCCGTTGGCGGTGCGCTTCGGCGTGGCGCCCGAGTTCCTGTTCGTCCAGGCGATCGTGTTCGTGGCGATCCTCGGCGTCGCCTACGTGTACGTGCTGCGCAAGGGTGTCTTGCGGTGGAAGTGAGCTGACGTGGCCCTCAAGGACCTCTTCGAGAAGGACGTCATGGAGCTGGAGAAGGAGGGTTTCCTCTTCAGCACCTTGGGCAGGCTGGTCGCCTGGGGGCGATCGAACAGCCTCTGGCCCGCCACCTTCGGTCTGGCCTGCTGCGCCATCGAGATGATGCAGTCGACCAACGCGCGCAACGACATGGCCCGCTTCGGCTCGGAGGTGTTCCGGGCCAGCCCCCGGCAGGCCGACGTGATGATCGTCGCCGGGCGCCTCAGCAAGAAGATGGCGCCCGTCATGCGACGGGTCTACGAGCAGATGCCGGACCCGAAGTGGGTGATCTCCATGGGCGCCTGCGCCTCCTCGGGCGGCATGTTCAACAACTACGCCATCGTGCAGAACGTCGATTCGGTCGTGCCGGTCGACATCTTCGTGCCAGGCTGCCCGCCGCGGCCCGAAGCGCTCATCTACGCGGTCATGCAGCTCCAGAAGAAGGTGCGCGGCGAGGCGTTCGACGAAGCCGGCATCGAGTTGCCGATGGTGGAGGGCTGGTCGCGGTGAGCGCCTCGAGCGAGCACGAACGCCGGGCCGGGGTCTTGGTGCGAGCCGGAGACGCCGTGCAGGGTTTGACGGAAGCGTTGGCGCCGCTCGGCGCCGAGCGCGCCGACCAGCTGGCCGGCGCGATCCTCGTCTTGCCGAAGGCGGCCCTGCACGACGCGGCGCGGCAGACGCGCGAGCGCGGCTTCGACCTGCTGCTCGACGTCTTCGCGATCGACTGGCTCCAGTTCCCGCAGCACCGGGGTCCGCGCTTCTCGATCAGCTACCACGTGCACGCGGTGGCGGCCAACGAACGCTGCATGCTGCGCGTGCACGTCGACGACGGCGTGGCGCTGCCCACCGTCACCGACGTCTGGCCGGGCGCGTCGTTCCTCGAGCGTGAGGTGTACGACATGTTCGGCGTGCCGTTCGAAGGTCACCCCGACCTGCGCAAGATCCACACCCCCGAAGACCTCGAGGGCCATCCCCTGCGCAAGGACTTCCCGCTCGGCGAGACGCCGACGCTGTTCAACGACGGTCGCTTCATCGACCCGCCCACCTTCCGGGCCTCGATCATGGGTCGGAGCGAGGGGTTGACCGGCTGGAAGGGCGGTGCACGGCGCGGGGTCACCTCCGAGGCCGAGCTCGTCGCGCGGGACGCGGTCGCCCGCGATCCGGGCGCCGACGACGGAGGCAGGACGTGAAGCTCGAGCGCACCGGGTACGCCGTGCAGGAGATCGGCCGCGAGACCACGGGTGAGTTCAAGACGAAGCTGATGCGTATCAACGTCGGGCCGCAGCACCCGAGCACGCACGGGGTGTTGCGTCTGGTGGTCGACCTCGATGGCGAGCGCATCGTCCACGTGACACCGCAGGTGGGCTACCTGCACACGGGCTTCGAGAAGACCATGGAGAACCGGACCTACCAGCAGGCGGTCACGTACACGAACCGGATGGACTACGCCCACGGTTTCGGGCACGAGCTCGCCTACGTGCTGGCGGCCGAACAGCTCGTCGATTCGCTGGTTCCGGAACGCGCCCAACGCGCGCGCGTGATCCTGACCGAGCTCAACCGCATCGCCAGCCACCTGCTGTTCCTCGGCACCGGCGTCCTCGACATGGGCGCCCTGACGCTCTTCTTCTACACGATGCGCGAGCGCGAGGCGATCCTCGACCTGTTCGAGATGGTCACCGGCGTGCGCATGAACTACGGCTACTTCCGCGTCGGCGGGTTGTCGCAGGACCTCCCCGAGGGCTTCGAGGCGAGCGCCCGCACGTTCATCGACGGCTTCCCGAAGATGCTCGACCAGTACGCCACGCTGTTCGCGAAGAACCCGATCTACCTCGACCGCACCCAGGGTGTCGGCGTGATCCGACCCGAGGTGGCGATCGCCAACGGTCTCACCGGTCCGTCGCTGCGCGCCAGCGGCGTCGCGCTCGACCAGCGCAAGGCGGCCCCCTACTCCGGGTACGAGGACTACACGTTCGAGGTGCCGACCAGCGACGCCGGCGACGCCCATGCGCGCTTCGAGATGCGGCTGCTCGAGATGAGGCAGAGCCTGGAGATCGTGCGTCAGGCGCTCGACGCGCTCGAGCCGGGCCTCGTCAAGGACCCCGATCGACGCATCAGCCTGCCGCCGCGGCAGGAGCTCGAGACCTCGATGGAGGCGGTCATCTTCCACTTCAAGCTCGTGACCGAGGGGTTCCACCCGCCTCGCGGGGAGGCCTACGTGGCGACGGAGTCGGCGCGGGGCGAGCTCGGCTACCACCTCGTGAGCGACGGCGGCTCGATGCCCTACCGGGTCAAGATCCGCGTCCCCAGCCTCGTGAACCTGCAGTCGCTCGAACCTGCCTGCGTCGGCGGTCTGTTCGCCGACATGGTCGTCAACATCGCCAGCCTCGACCCCGTCCTCGGGGACGTCGACAAGTGAGCGCCATGGTCGATCTACCCACCTTCAAACCCTTCTTCGAGGACAAGGCCGACCTGCTGGCCGAGATCCTCGGCCGCTACCCGGCGTACGGGCGCCGCAGCGCCCTGATGCCCCTGCTGTGGGAGGTCCAACGCGCCGAGCGCCATGTCTCCGAGGCCCGGCTCGATGAGATCGCCGAGATCGTGGGCATCACGCCCACCGAAGCCAAGGGCGTCATGAGCTTCTACAGCACCTACCACGAGCACGCCGTCGGGACGTACCACCTCCAGGTGTGCCGGACGCTCTCGTGCGCGTTGGCGGGCGCCGACGAGCTCTACGCCTACATCGCCGAACGGACGGGCTTGGTGGGCGGCGAGACCGACGCCGAGGGCCGCTTCTCGCTCCAGAGCGTCGAGTGCCTCGGCGCGTGCGGTTCGGCGCCGGTCCTGCAGGTCAACGACACGTACTTCGAACGCGTCACGCGCTCGCGCTGCGAAGGGTTGCTCGAGGCGATGCGGCGCGACGAGCTGCCGGCCCCCACCCGCGAGCGGGGCGGCGACAACGAGGGACCCGAGAAGGCCGCGCGCCAGACCGAACCCGGAGGTGCGCCGTGAGCACCGTCACCGATCGCCCCGAACCCATCACCAGCCGCTTCGACCCCCGCTTCGAAGTGACCCTCTACGCGCACGTCGGCGTCGAGGGTGCGCACACGCTCTCCGGTTACCGGGCCCATGGCGGCTACGAGGCGGCACGCAAGGCGCTCCAGACGATGACGCCCACCGAGGTCGTCGACGAGGTCAAGGCCTCCGGGCTCCGCGGACGCGGCGGGGCCGGCTTCCCGACCGGTCTCAAGATGTCGTTCATGCCGCCCGTCGACGGGCGGCAGCGCTTCTTGGTGTGCAACGCGGACGAATCGGAGCCGGGCAGCTTCAAGGACCGCTACCTGCTCGAGGACGACCCGCACCAGTTGATCGAGGGCATGCTCATCGCCGGGTACGCCATCCAGGCCAGCCTCGGCGTGCTGTACGTGCGCGGCGAGTACCACCACGCGTACGAGCGGCTCCGCGCCGCCATCGACGAGGCCCGTGCCGAGGGTCTGCTCGGCAAGGGCGTGCTGGACAGCTCGTTCGACTTCGACCTGATCTTGCACCGCGGCGCGGGCGCCTACATCTGCGGTGAGGAGACGGCGCTCATGAACTCGTTCGAGGGCCTGCGCGCCAACCCGCGCCTCAAGCCCCCGTTCCCGGCCCAGGCCGGCGTCTACGGACGGCCCACCACGATCAACAACGTCGAGACCCTCTGCAGCGTCGTGCACATCGTCACCAAGGGCGCCGCCTGGTACGCCTCCATGGGCACCGACGACAGCAAGGGCACCAAGCTCTACCAGGTGAGCGGGCCCGTCCGCCGACCCGGCGTCTACGAGATGCCGATGGGGGCCTCCTTCCGGGAGCTGATCTTCGACCTCGCAGGGGGACCGACCGAACCGGCCAAGGCCTTCATCCCCGGCGGTTCGAGCACGCCGATGTTGCCCTGGACCGACGCCAACCTCGACCTGCCGATGGACTACGGCTCGATGGCGAAGGCGGGCACGATGCTCGGTACCGGCGGGGTGATCGTCCTGCCCGAGGCGAAGTGCATGGTGGACGCCATGTACAACGTCGTCCGCTTCTACGCCCACGAGTCCTGCGGCAAGTGCACGCCGTGTCGCGAGGGCGTGTCGACGTGGTTGCCGAAGATGTACCAGAAGCTGCTCGCCGGCCTCGGCACGCGCGAGGACCTGCACTTGATGGAGGAGATGGTGCGCAACCTGCGCGGTACCGCGTTCTGTCCGCTCGCCGACGCCTGCGCCATGCCGGTCGCCGCCTCGTTCCAGTACTTCCGCAGCGAGTACGAGCACCTGGTCGACCACAAGACGCCGCGGTACCCGCGCGCTTCGCGGTGGGCCTCGTGAAGGTCACCGTCGACGGCGTCACCCTCGACCTGCCCGCCGGCACCAGCGTCATCGACGCCGTGTTCGCCGCCGGCAGCGACGTCCCGTACTTCTGCTCGCAGCCGTACATGTCGCCCATCGGCGCGTGTCGCATGTGCCTGGCGAAGGTGGGCGCCCCCCGCAAGGACCGCGACGGCGGTTGGATCCTCGACGAGGCCACCGGCGAACCGAAGGTCTTCTGGTTCCCCAACCTCATGGCCACCTGCACCACGGCGGTGATGGAGGGCATGCAGGTCGACACACGATCGGAAGGGGTCGAGGCGGCGCAGGCGGCGATGGTCGAGTTCACGCTCATCAACCACCCACTCGACTGCCCCACGTGCGACAAGGGCGGCGCCTGCGAGCTGCAGGACCGGGCCTACGAGTACGGCACCGGCCTCTCGCGCTTCGTGTTCGACAAGCGCCACCAGGAGAAGCACGCCGCGCTGTCGAACCTGATCACCCTCGACCGCGAACGCTGCATCCACTGCAAGCGCTGCGTGCGCTACTTCGAGGAGGTGCCCGGCGACGAGGTGCTCGACTTCATCGAGCGCGGCGGCCACACCTACATCGGTACGGCCGAGGACGGCCTGCCGTCGAACTTCACCGGCAACATCACCGACATCTGCCCGGTGGGCGCGCTGCTCGACAGCACGAGCCGCTTCCGGGGCCGGAACTGGGAGTACGACCACACCGCCACGACGAGCCTCGACGACGCCTCGGGCAGCGCGATCGTGGTCGACGCGCGCACCGGCCGCATCGAACGCATCCGCTCGGGTCACCATCCGCAGATCAACAAGACCTGGATCGACGACGGCACCCGCTTCGGCCACGAGTACGTCGACGCGCCCGACCGGGTCAAGCGTCCGCTCGTCCGGCGCGACGGTGCCCTGGTCGAGGCGACGTGGCCGGAGGCGATGGCGCTCGTGCAGTCGAAGCTCGTCGGTCTGGGCGGCAAGGAAGTCGGGGTCGCGATCCGCGCCGACGCCACCCTCGAGGAGGGGGTCGCCGCGCGGGCGCTCGCCGACCATCTGGGGACCGGCCAGCTCGACCACGCCCCCCGGCCGGCCGGGGGCGTCATCGCGCAAGGCGGCAACGCGCGGTTCGAGGACCTCGCCACCGCCGAAGCGATCTTCGTGGTCGGTGACGTCACCGAGGAGGTGCCGATCGTCGACTTGCGCATCAAGGACGCGCTGAAGGGCGTCCCGCCGGTCGCGCAGTTCGATCACGGCGCCGCGATCGCCGACCTCCGGCTCAAGGAGCGCATGCCGCGCCACCGCGAGATCCTCGCCGTCGCCGCCCCCTACCGCGTCGACCTGATGGAGAGCGCCGGCCGCACGGCCGTGTACCCGGCCGGCGGCGAGGCCGCCCTGTTCCGGGCCCTCACCGCCCTGGCCGAGGGCGGCGACGCCGACGCGACCGCGCTGGGCCAGTCGGTCGACGAAGCCCGTACCACGATCGAACGGCTCACGAAGGCGCAGCGCGCCGTGGTGGTGCTGGGCGGCTGGACCCTGGCCGACGCGGTCGCCACCGAGGCCGCCTACGCCTTCTGCCGCGCGGTCGGTGCCAAGCCGATGCCGCTCGGTCCGATGGCCGACAGCTACGGGCTCGAGATGATCGGCGTCCTGCCCAGCCACGCGCGCTACGGCTACGCGGGCATGCTCGCCGGCGGGGCCAAAGCCCTCGTCCTCTCGAACCTCGACCCCGCCGTCGATCCCGCCGTGGCGCAACGCCTGCGTGCGCTGTCGCTGCTGGTCGTCCACACGTCGTTCCTCACCGCCACCGCGCAGCTCGCCGACGTCGTCTTGCCGGCCAGCACCGGCTACGAGAAGGACGGCACGGTCGTGAACCTCGAAGGTCGCATGCTGCCCGTGCGCGCCTCCACGGTCGACGCCGGCGAGGCCACCGACCTCACCGGGGTCGTGAAGGCCTTCGGCGAGGCGGTGGGCAAGCGCCTCGACGGACGCAGCGTCCGGAGCGCGCGCCGGTGGTTGAAGAAGTCGGTGGGCATGGACCTCGCCGACCTGCCCGACCTCGGCGAGATCGCGCCCGTGAAGCGTCCCGCTGCGCGGGGCGCGGCGCCCACGCCGGTCGCGGTGGCGCCACGCGTCACCAACGCCTTGCGGGTGCCCACGATGGTGCGTCCCGAGACCCTGGGTCGCAACCCCCACCTGCTCGCGTCCACCGGTGGCCTCAAGCTGCGCCTCCACCCCGAAGACGCTGCACGCGCCGGCGTCCAGGGGGGCGATCACGTCGCCGTGCACGTCGACGGCGTCCCACGGACGCTCGTCGTGCAGGTGTCCGAGTCGGTGCCGGCCGGCCTGGCGACCGTGCCGGCGACCGCCGACGAGCCGGTCGGTCGCGCCCACGTCGACCTCACGAAGATCGCCGTCGAGCGCCGGGCGCTCGAGGTCGCCTGATGGAATCGCTGCTGGTCGTCTTCCTGAAGGCGCTGGTGTTGTGCGTGGTCCTGCTGGGCGTGTTCGCCTACATGACGCTCATCGAACGCAAGATCCTGGGCCGCATGCAGCACCGCTACGGACCCAACCGCACCGGCCCGTTCGGGCTGCTGCAGCCGATCGCGGACGCGCTCAAGTCGATCTTCAAACAAGACATCACGCCCACGGTCGCCGACAAGTTCGTGTACACCTTGGCACCGGCGATCTCCATCACGTTCGCCCTGGCGGCCTTCGGGGCGATCCCCGCGGGACCCGCCGGCAGCCTCTTCGGCTTCGACCCCTGGGTCGTCGACCTCGACGTCGGCCTGCTGTACGTGCTGGCGGCGACCTCGATGGGCGTGTACGGCATCTTCCTGGGCGGCTGGGCGGCGAACAGCAAGTACGCGCTGCTCGGGTCGCTGCGATCCGCCGCGCAGATCATCTCCTACGAGCTCGGCCTGGGGCTCTCGGTGCTGACGATCATCATGATCTCGGGCACCCTCAACCTCCGCGCGATCGTCGAGCTGAACGTCTGGTCGGTGAGCCCCTGGCTCTGGATCCCGCTCGCCGTCGCGTTCGTCACCTTCCTCATCAGCGGCATCGCCGAGGTCAACCGGACCCCGTTCGACCTGCCCGAGGCCGAGCAGGAGATCGTGGCCGGCTACCTCACCGAGTACTCGAGCATCAAGTGGGCGCTCTACCAGATGGCCGAGTACGTGAACATGATGACGGCGTCCGCCTTCATCAGCACCCTGTTCCTGGGTGGTTACCGCGGCCCCGTCTTCCTCGAGCCGTGGATCCCCGGCATCTCGTCGTGGCCGATCGTGTGGCTGGTCGCGAAGATGGCGATCTTCATGTTCCTGTTCATCTGGCTGCGGGCCACGTTGCCGCGTTTCCGGTACGACCAGCTGATGCGCTTCGGCTGGATCTACCTCTTCGAGATCGCGCTCGGCGCTGCGCTCCTGACCGGGGCGGTGATCGCGTTTGTGCTCTGACCCCTGCGTCCGCCGTCACCGCGGCATCGACTCCGTCGATGCGCCGCGCACCGTTCCCGCCCACCTAGGAGGTCACCCATGAGCGTGCTCGAGATCGCCAAGGGAATGGGGGTCACCCTGGGGCATCTGTTCAAGAAGCCGGTGACCGTCCAGTACCCCGAGGAGCCCGCCCAGATCAAGGCGCGCTTCCACGGCCGCCATCACCTGTTGCGGCACCCCGACACCGGGCTCGAGAAGTGCATCGGCTGCAGCCTGTGCGCCGCCGCCTGTCCCGCCTACGCGATCTACGTCGAGGCCGCCGAGAACGACCCCGAGCATCCGACGTCGCCGGGCGAGAGGTACGCCTCGATCTACGAGATCAACATGCTGCGCTGCATCTTCTGCGGCATGTGCGAAGAGGCCTGCCCGACGGGCGCCGTCGTGCTCGGACACGAGTTCGAGCTGGCCGACTTCCGCTTCAAGGACCTCGTGTACGGCAAGGAGGACATGCTCGTGGGCACGGTGGGCGGCAAGTGGCAGCGGCGCGAAGCGGCGGCCAAAGGCAAGGACGTCCGGCTGGGCTACACCGCCCCGTCCCGGCCCGAGCTCGAAGGGGTGGACGAACCCTGATGATCACCTTCAGCCTGTTGGCCGTCGTGATGGTCGTCGGCGCCATCGGCGTGATCACCTTGCGCCAACCGATCCACGCGGCGCTCGCCCTCGTCGGTACGCTCCTCGCGCTGGCGGTCACGTACGTCACGCTCCAAGCTCCCTTCCTGGCCGCGGTGCAGGTCATCGTCTACGCGGGCGCCATCATGGTGCTGTTCCTGTTCGTGCTGATGCTCCTGAACGTCGGCGAGGACACGGGTCGCGCCGGCCGCGGCCTGCCGGGCCTGCGCTGGGCCGCCTACGCGGCCGGCGCGGTCGCCGTCGTGGCGATCGCCGCGGTCGTGCTCTTCGACCCACGGCCTGCCGTCGATCCCGAAGCGCTGGGCCTGGCCCTGCCGAGCGGGGGAGCCGGCGCCATCGCCGACGTCCTGTTCGGCGACTTCCTGCTCGCCTTCCACCTGGTGGGGGTCCTGCTCCTCACCGGCGTGGTCGCGGCGGTCGCGCTGGTACAGAGGCGGGCCGAGACCGTGCACGGCGCGCCGGCGATCACGCCCATGCGGCCGTTGCCGGAGCCGGCTCGGGGCGACAGCACGAGCATGCTGGGCGGTGGCCACACGTGATCGTGCCCACCGAAGCCTACGTCGGTCTGTCGGCCGTCCTGTTCACGATCGGTGCGGTCGGCGTGCTCACGCGCCGCAGCGCCATCCTCGTCTTCCTCTGCGTCGAGCTCATGCTCAACGCCGGCAACCTGGCCCTGGCCGCCTACGCCCGCGAGTGGTCGGCGGCCGGCACCCTCGTCGGCATGAGCGGCCAGACCGCGGTGTTCGTGATCCTGGCGGTCGCCGCGGCCGAGGTCGCCGTCGGACTGGGCATCCTGGTCACGATCTTCCGCGATCGGCAGAGCACCGACGTCGACGCGCTCTCGGAGGTGCGGTTGTGACCGCCGATTGGTCCGATCCCGTCACCTGGGCCGTGGCAGCGCCCGCGCTCGCGCTCTTGGGCGCCGTGATCAACGGCTTCTTCGGGCGTCGCCTGAAGGAACCGCTGCCGGGCATCCTCGCGAGCGCCGCCGTCTTGCTGGCCTTCGGCCTGGGCCTGATCGCCTTCTTCGGCCTCCTCGGTCGCGAGGAGAGCGTGGCGGTCACGCTGTGGCCCTTCATGCCCGTGGCCGGTCTCGACCTCTCGGTCGGTTTCGTCCTCGACGCCCTGTCGGTGACGTTCCTGCTCGTCATCACCGGCGTGGGTGCGCTCATCACGATCTACTCGGTGGGCTACATGCACGGCGACGACGGCTTCTCGCGTTACTTCGCGCTGCTCAACCTGTTCGTGGCGTCCATGCTCGTGCTCGTCCTCGCCGATTCGCTGGTGGTGCTGTTCATCGGCTGGGAGGGCGTGGGCGTGTGCTCCTACCTGCTGATCGGTTTCTGGTACCGCGACCGTGCGAACGGCAACGCGGGGCGCAAGGCGTTCATCGTCAACCGCATCGGGGACGCGGGTTTCTTGCTCGCCACCTTCCTCGTGGCCGTCACCTTCGGCACGCTCACGATCGCCGAGGTGAACGCCCAGGCGGCCACCTTCGTCTTCGGTTCGGGGGTCTTGACCTCGATCGCGATCCTGTACTTCGTCGCCGCGACCGGCAAGAGCGCCCAGTTCCCGCTCCACGTCTGGCTGCCGGACGCGATGGCGGGCCCCACGCCGGTCTCCGCGCTCATCCACGCGGCGACGATGGTGACCGCCGGCGTGTACCTGATCGCGCGGCTCAGCCCGGTCTTCGCGATGTCGCCGGACGCGTCGGCCGTCGTCGCCTGGGTGGGCGCCTTCACCGCCTTCATCGCCGCCTTCGCCGCGATCGGGCAGACCGACGTGAAGCGCGTGCTCGCCTACTCGACGGTGAGCCAGCTCGGCTTCATGTTCGTCGCCGTCGGCGTCGGCGCCTACGGCGTCGCCGTCTTCCACGTCGTGACCCACGCCTTCTTCAAGGCGCTGCTGTTCCTCACCGCCGGCTCGGTGATCCACGCGCTCGGTGGCGAGCAGGACGTCCGGCGCATGGGTGGGCTGGGACGCCGCATGAAGGTGACCGGCACCACGGCCCTCGTCGGCGTGCTGGCCATCTCGGGCGTGCCGCTGCTCTCGGGCTTCTTCAGCAAGGACGCCATCCTGGCGGCCGCTTGGAACAGCACCCTCCTCGAGGACCTGGGCGGCAAGGCGCTCTACGTGGTGCTGCTCCTGACCGCGGCGCTGACGGCCTTCTACATGTTCCGCTGGTACCACACCGTCTTCGCGGGCGAGGCGCGCGGTTCACGTGAGGCGCACGCCCACGTGCACGAGAGCCCGTCCTCGATGACCCTGCCGCTGATCGTCCTGGCGGTCGCCGCGGTCGTCGGCGGCTACGTCGGCCTGCCGGCGTTCGCCTTCCCGAACCTCATCGAGCCCTTCCTCCACACCGCGGTCGCCACGGTGCCGTTCCATCACCCGGCCCTCTGGGCCGAGTGGCTGCTCGTGGCGGCGTCCGTGGTCGCCGCGGCCCTCGGTCTCGGCGCGGGCTGGTGGGTGTTCGAGCGCGGCAAGGGGGCAGCGGCCGCCCGTTGGGGTCAGACGGCCTGGGGTCGCGCCTCGCGCGCGGGCCTCGGCTTCGACGCCCTCTACGCCAACGCCGTGGTGCAGCCGGCCGAGGGGGTGGCCGCCGGGTTGGCCATCGGCGACCGCGACCTCCTCGACAAGGGCATCGCGGCGGGCGTGACCACCGCGACCTGGCTCGGTCGCGTGGTGGCCGTCTGGCAATCGGGCCACGTGCGGCTCTACGCGCTGGCGATGTTCATCGGGCTGGTGGCCCTCGCCGTGACGGTGATCGCCACCGTCTCGACCGCCGGAGGTGGCCTGTGATCGCCGCCTGGATGGTGCTGACGCCGCTCATCGTGTCGGTGGCGCTCCTGCTGGCGCCGCGCCGTGGCGTGCACGTGCCCTTGGCCGTGTTCGGCGTCCTCGCCACCTTCGTGCTCTCGCTGTTCGCCGTCGGCGACGCCGGACGTCTGGCGGTCCCTTGGATCCCGTCCCTCGGGGCCTGGATCGCGCTCGACGCCACGGGCGCGGGCGGGGTCCTGATCCGCGTGGCCACCCTCATCATGCTGCCCACCGTGCTGTGGGCGGGCGCACGCGTCGAGAGAGCCCCCCACCGGTTCCTCGCCGCACTCGTGGCGACGATTGCCGGGCTCGCAGGGATCTTCCTGGCGCGCGACCTGCTGCTGTTCTACGTCTTCTGGGACCTCACCCTCGTGCCCAGCCTGATCCTGCTGGGCGGCTGGGGTCTCGCGCATCGCCGCGCGGCCGTCGTGAAGTACCTGCTCTACGCGGTCGCGGGCTCGTTCGCGATGCTGGTGTCGATCCTGGCGCTGCGGCCGCTCGCGGACGCCGCGGGCTACCGCTTCGACCAGCTGCTGGCCGCCGTGCCGCTGCTCGACCCCGTCACCCAAGCCTGGCTGTTCGGCGCGTTCGCCTTCGCCTTCGCCGTCAAGCTGCCCATGTTCCCGGTCCACGCCTGGCTCATCGACGTGCACGAGCAGAACCACCCGTCCGGCGCCGCCGACGTCGCCGGCACGCTCTACAAGGTGGGCGGTTTCGGCCTGTTCGCGTGGGCCCTCCCGCTCCTGCCCGAAGGCGCCACCGCCCTGGCGCCGCTGGGTCTGGCGCTCGGCGCCTTCACCGCGGTGTACGGCGCGGTGATCGCCACGCGCCACGTCCACCTCAAGCGCGCCTTGGCCTACGCTTCGCTGTCGCACATGGGGATCGTGGCCGTGGGCCTCTTCTCGCTCCACCTGGCCGGCCAGAGCGGCGCCATGGCGCTGCTCGCCGCGCAGATGGCCACGACGGGCGGCATGTTCCTGCTCAGCGGCATGCTCTTCGATCGCCGCGGCACGTTCGACATCGACGCTTTCGGCGGCGTGGCCAGGGCGGCCCCGGCGCTGGCCTCGGTGGCGTTGGTGATCACCTTCGCCAGCATCGGCGTGCCGGGCCTCGCCAACTTCCCGGGTGAGTTCCTGTCGCTGCTCGGCGCCTACGCTGCGAGCCCCGTCGCCGCCGTCGTGGCCGTGCTCGCGGTGATCGGTGCCGGCGCCTTCGGCGTCAACCTCTACCAACGCGTCTTCCAGGGGGACGCGCGCGGCGTCGCCACCGTCGACCTCAAGCCGCTCGAGATCGCGGTGCTCGCGCCTGTCCTGGCCGTCATCTTGTGGCTGGGCGTCGCTCCCGCGGCGCCCCTCGCGACCTTCGAACGGCACGTGGTCGAGGCGGGTGAGCTGGCGGCCGCGGCGGCGGCGGCACCGTCGCCGGCCGCGCCGGCGCTGGCCGACGGAGGTGCGCGATGAACGAGCTCTTCGCGGTCGGCGACGTCATGCCGCTCGTGCCCCCGCTGGTCTTGCTGGTGTTCGCCGCCTTCACGCTGCTCCTCGGCGTGTTCGGACGCGCCCGTGCGGGCCTGGCGGTGCCTGCGCTCCTCGGTGTCGTCGTGGCGCTCGGCTTCGCGATCTACAACTTCGTGGTCGGTCTCGACGCCACCGTCACGCCCGTCACGCTCGGCGGCGCCTTCCTGGCCGACGGCCTGGCCTCGGCGTTCGCCATCGTCGTGCTCCTGGGCGCGGGTTTGTCGATCCTGAACGCCGCCGGCCACGTCGAACGCATGCGGCTCGAGCAGCCCGAGTTCTTCCCGCTCATCCTCTTGTCGACGGTCGGCGGCCTGGTGTTGCTCTCGGCGGGTGACCTGATCGTCTTGCTGCTCGGTCTCGAGATCCTGTCGCTCGCGGTGTACGCGCTGGCCGCGTGGCGCCAAGGGTCGCGCCAGGGCGAGGAGGCGGGGCTGAAGTACTTCCTGCTCGGCGCCTTCGCGTCCGCCTTCTTGGTCTACGGCATCGCGCTGACGTACGGCGCGACCGGTCGCTTCGACCTCGTCGGCATCGGCGCCGCCATCGCCGCACCCGGCTTCGAGGCGTTCGGGACGGCCCTCTTGGGCGGCGTCTTCCTGCTCGCAGGGCTCGGTTTCAAGGTCGCCTTCGCGCCGTTCCACCAGTGGACGCCCGACGTCTACACCGGCTCCCCGACGCCCGTCACGACGTTCATGAGCGTGGTCGTCAAGACCGCCGCCTTCGGTGCGCTGCTGCGCGTCGTGAGCGTGCTCAACGAGGCGCTCGCGCCCGGGCCGTACGTCGAGACCTTCACGACGGTGATCGCGGTGCTCGTCGGGACCACGCTCGTCGTCGGCAACACCGGCGCGCTGCTGCAGAGCGGCGTCAAACGCATGCTCGCCTACTCGGCCGTGGCGCACGCCGGCTACGTCGGCCTGGCGGTGCTCGCCGGCGGCCCCGGTGGCGCGCGCGCCGCTGCCGTCTACCTGCTGGCCTACACCGTGACGAACGTGGTCGCGTTCGGGGTGCTGCTGGCCGTGATGGACGACGACGACCGCGGCGACCGCCTCGATCGTCTGGCCGGCATGGGCTACAGCAGGCCCTGGTTGGCCGCGCTCCTGAGCTTGGCGATGCTGGGCCTGTCGGGTTTCCCGCCCTTCGCCGGGTTCATCGGCAAGGTGGCGGTGTTCCAAGCGGTGATCGCCGCAGGGTACATGCCGCTCGCCGTCCTCGGGATCGCCACCAGCGTCGTGGCCGTCGTGTTCTACGGCCGCGTGGTGATCGCGCTGTACCTGCGCGACAACGACCATCCCCTCGTGCGCCGGCCCGTGCCCGCGTCCGCCGGCGTCGCGCTGGCGATCGCGGCCGCGGGCGTGGTCCTGCTCGGGCTCTTCCCGGGCTGGTGGCTCGACCTGCTGGCCCGGGCGCCGATGCTCGTGGGCGGTGCCTGACCAGAGGTTCCGCGCCTCGAGCCACACCGGTCCGGCCCCGGGAGCACCGTCTCCCGGGGCCGGTCCGTCAGCCGTCGCCCTCCTCGACCGGCAGGCCCGCGGCCGCCCAGGCCAGGATGCCGCCGGCGACGTTGAAGGCGTTCACGCCCCGGGCGCGGAGGTAGTCGGTGGCGCGTGCGCTCCGCACGCCGCTGCGGCATTGGACGAGGACGTCGACGCCCGGTTCGAGCGCGTCGTCGACCTGGGCGGCGAAGGCGCTGAGCGGTACCAGGACGGCGCCCGGGATGCGCTCGCGGGCGAACTCGTCGGCCTCGCGGCAGTCGATCAGACGGGCACCGGCGGCGACGCGGCGGCTCGCTTCATGGACGTCGACGGTGGGGGTGGGGTCGGCTGGGTGCGTCATGCCCCCAGGGTACGAGGGTTAGCGTGCGGCGTGGAACCGTACCTGGACCGACTCGCCCGCAGGCTCGGCGACGCCGACCCGATCCTCGTGCTCGCGGCCACGCCCGCGCGCCTCGTCGAACTGGCCGAGCGCTTCCGCGAGAGCGATTGGCGCCGCTCCTACGCCGCCGGCAAGTGGACGGCGGCCGAGCTCGTGGCCCATCTCGCCGACACCGAGTTGGGCCTGGGTTTCCGGTTGCGGCAGGCGGTCGCCGGCGCGCGCGAGGCGCAGGACTTCGACCAGGCTGCCTGGGCCGGCCGTTACGCGCGGCTCGACGCGGCCTTGGCCGTCGAGACCTTCCGAGCGCTGCGGGCGTGGAACCTGGCGCTCTTCGCGACGTTCGACCTCGACGATTGGCTGGCGCCCGTGATCCACCCGGAGACGGGCGAGTCGTGCGTCGACGTCGTGGTCCGCCACCTGGCGGCGCACGACCTCCACCACCTCGACCACCTCGACCTCATCGCCGAGGCCTGATCTTCGGCCTGCGCGTGCGTGGTAGCGTTCGGACCTATGGCGATCGAACGCACGTACGCGATGGTGAAACCCGATGGTGTGCAACGTGGTCTGGTGGGCGAGCTGGTGCGCCGCATCGAGGCGAAGGGCTTCCGGATCGTGGGCTTGAAGCTCATGCAGATCCCCCGGGCCACCGCCGAACGGCATTACGGCGAGCACGCCGGCAAACCCTTCTTCGACGGGCTGGTGTCGTTCATCACGAGCGGTCCCGTCGTGGCGATGACCCTCGAGGGCGAGAACGTGATCGCCGAGTGGCGCAAGATGATGGGGGCCACGAACCCCAAGGACGCGGCGCCCGGCACGATCCGCGGCGACCTCGCCACCACGATCGATCACAACGTCGCGCACGGTTCGGACGCGCCCGCGACCGCCGAGCGCGAGATCGGCATCTTCTTCGATGCCGGTGAACTCCTCGACTGAGGTTCGTCCCCACCCCTTCCTCGAGCATGGGTGGCCGGGGGCGAACGCCTCCGGCCACCCATGGTCCTCGAGCGCGACCGTCCGTGCGGTCTTCGATCCCGAGGTGATCCATGCCCGAGCTCTCCGGCAGCATCCGTGCCCTGAAGGCCTCGTCCACGGTCGCGTTCAACGCCAAGGCGCTCGAGTTGCGCCGCGCCGGCGTCGACGTGATCCCCATGACCGCCGGCGAGCCCGATTTCCAGCCGCCGGCGCACGCGCTCGCTGCCGCGCACGAGGCCATCGAGCTTGGAATGACCAAGTACACGGCGTCGGAGGGCACGCGCGAGCTGCGCGAGGCCATCGTGGCCAAGCACGCGCGCGAGAACGGACTGACCTACGCGCCTGAGGCGGTGATCGTCTCCACCGGCGGCAAGCAGGTGCTCTACAACGCCTTCATGGCGATCCTCGACCCCGGCGACGAGGTCATCGTGCCGGCGCCCTACTGGGTCAGCTACCCGGCGCAGGTGCAGCTGGCCGGAGGGGTCACCGTGCCGGTGCCCGGGCGGGCCGAGGACGGCTTCGTGCCCGATCCGGCCGCGATCGAGGCCGCCATCACCCCCCGCACGAAGGCGATCCTCGTCAACTCCCCCTCGAACCCCACCGGCGCCGTGGTGCCCGAGGACGTGCTGCACGCGATCGCCGACCTGGCAGAGCGTCACGACCTGTGGCTGATCAGCGACGAGCTCTACGAGCACCTGGTCTACGACGGCCGGTTCGTGTCGGTCGCGCAGTGGTACCCGCACCGGACGATCCTCGTCCATGGTGCCAGCAAGGGGTACGCGCTGACGGGCTGGCGCATCGGTTGGGGTTGTGGTCCCGTCGAGGTGATCAAGGCCATGAACAAGCTCCAGGGTCAGGTCACCAGCAACGCCAACGCCATCGCCCAGTACGCCACGCAGGTGGTCCTGAACGCCGTCGACGAGACCGCCGCTTTCCAGGCCATGACGCGCGCCGCCTACCGCGAACGGCGCGACGTGCTCGTCGACGGGCTCAACGCCCTGGGCCTGCCCACGCCGCTGCCGCACGGCGCCTTCTACGTCATGACCGACCTGCGCAGCATCGATCCCGACGAGACGGTCGCGGCGACGCGCCTGCTGGAGGAGGCGCGCGTGGCCGTCGTGCCCGGTACCGACTTCCTGGCGCCGGGGTTCGCCCGCCTGTCGTACGCCTGCTCGATGGATCAGGTGCGGACCGCGGTCGAACGCCTCGCGGCGATGGTGGGACGATGAGCCCCTCTGCTCCGGCCACCGGCCCCGCGCCGGCCACCGGCGTCCGCGACGCCCGCGTCCACCTGGAGGGCGGGTACCGGGCGGTCGTCCAGGTGGGGGCGCACCGCGTGGTCCTGGACGAACCGGTGGGCGTGGGCGGAACCGACACGGGGCCCACACCAGGGGAGATGGTGGCGACCGCGCTGGGTGGTTGCATCGCCATCACGCTGCGGATGGTGGCCGACCGCAAGGGGTGGCCGCTCGAGGCCGTCGACGTCGACGTGGTGCGCAGTTCGGTTCCGGTCGAGGGCCAGCGGCCCCGGCAACGTTTCGACGTGGGCGTCAAGCTGCACGGCCCCCTCGACGACGCCATGCGCGCCGAGCTCACGCGGATCACGGAGCGCTGCCCCGTCCATCGCCTGCTGTCGCCCGGCAGCGACATCGTGACCACCGTCGCCGACTGATTCGGGTCGCACCGTGGTGCACGGCCTGCTCCGACGGGGCCCTTCGGGGCCCCGGGCTACCATGCACCATGGACGAACACGACGCCCCCCACGATCGCCACGCGGCCACGGCCGCCGAGACGCTCGGTGCGGACACCCCCCTGGCCGAGCTGCCCGGCGGCGCCCCCCCGTCGAGCCCGTCCGACCACATCTACGCGAACCCCGAGAAGTGGCGCATCGGGCGCGAGTTCCTGTCGCGGTACACGGGCACCGAGCCGGAGGCGTTCCAGAAGCAGATCGTGTTGACGAACTTCCACCACTACCTCGAACGCTTCCAGGCGATCGCGGGCGACACGACGGTCACCCAGGGCTCCGCGATGACGGCCGCCCACTCGGAGCGGTTGGGCGTGTCGATCATCGACTTCTCGATCGGTTCGCCGGTGGCGGCGCTCATCATCGAGGTGTTGGCGACCGCCGACCCGAAGGCGACGCTCTTCCTGGGGATCTGCGGCGGGCTCCACCGCTCCTTGCAGGTAGGCGATTTCGTGCTCCCCACCGCCGCCATCCGCGACGAGGGGTCGTCGAAACACTTCATGCCGCCCCAGGTGCCGGCGCTGCCGACCTTCAAGATCCAGAAGTTCGTCTCGCAGATCGTGGTCGAGCGCGGCCTCGACTACCGCACGGGCGTCGTGCACACGACCGACTACCGGTTCTGGGAGTTCAACGAGCGCTTCAAGACACAGCTCTACGAGGAGCGCGCCCTCGCGATCGACATGGAGAGCGCGACGCTGTTCTCGGTCGGCTTCGCCAGCAAGGTGCCGGTCGGGGCGCTCCTGCTCGTGTCCGACCTGCCGCTGCGCGAGGGCGGCGTGAAGACGCGTGAGAGCGCGCGGGCCGTGTTCCGCCAGTACACCGACCTGCACATCGAGATCGGCGTCGAGGCGATGAGCCAGATCGCCGAGCGCGGCGAGCACATCCGCCACTACCGGTGGTGACCGCCGCCGGCTGGAACCCCGAGCGCTACCTCAGGTACGCCGACGAGCGCGTCTTCGCCGTCGGCCGTCGGAACGACGGAGCGTAGGCGACGGGCGCCGCCGGGCGCTGCGCACGTCGTCGTTCGAACGCGGGACCCTCACGGGTCTCGGGCGATCAGGCCCTCCTCGTGGCCGGCAGCGTCCGCGGCGCCTTCGAACTCGACCTCGAGCGTGCTGTGGGCCACGTCCAGGTCGTCGCGCAGCCGGCGTCTCACGTCGTCCTTGATGCGGTCGAGCTCCTGCGCCCGCGCACGATCGATCACCACGTGCGCCTCCAACGCGCACCGCTCCTCGTCGAGCAGCCACACGTGCAGGTGGTGGGCGTCCCGAACGCCGTCGACCGACGTGATCGTCGCGACGACCTCACCCAAGTCCATGCCGGGCGGCGCGCTCTCCATGAGGATCCGCAGGTTCTCCGGCAGCATGCGCACGACCTGCCAGGCGACGTAGCCCACGATGAGGAGCGACAGGAGCGGATCCACCCAGTCCCAGCCGAGCGTGAGGATGAAGGTCCCGCCCACGACGACGGCCAAACTCGCCAGAGCGTCGCTCAGGTTGTGCACGAACGCCGCGCGCACGTTCGAGCTTCCGCGTCGCATGGAGATGAGCAGCACGACGGTGAGGACGTCCACGACGAGCGCGACCCCACCGAGCACCACGACCGTCCAGCCGTCGACGTCGCGTGGTTCGAAGAACCGCGTGATGGACTCGTACGCGAGGAAGAGCCCGACGACCGCCAGCGCGACGAGGTTGACCGTCGCACCGATCGTCTTGGCGCGTTCGTAGCCGAAGGTGCGACGGTGGTCGGCGCGTCGACGGCTGATGCGCCGCGCGACGTAGACGACCACGAGCGCCATGGCGTCGTTGAGGTTGTGGAGCGCGTCGGCCGCGAGCGCCACCGATCCGGCGAGCACGCCGCCCACGATCTGTGCGACGGTCAGGGCGACGTTGAGGGCGACGGTCCAGAGGATGCGGCGGTCGCTGGCTTCGCTCACCCCGTGCTCGTGTCCTGCCGCCATCTCGACCTCCCGTGCCGAACCTCGTCGGGCGACCGCGTGCTCGTCGCCCCGGGTGCATCCTAGGGCGGGGGACGTGGCGCGGTGGGGACCGATGACCATGCGGTGACGCCGCCGGTGGGCCGCGCCGGTGCGCTCTCCGTCGCGGGACGGCCCCGTACCCGGGTGTACGCTCGCCGGCGATGCTCCACTTGCTCGCCGTCGCCGGCGCCGCCGCGATCTCCTTCTCCGCGATCTTCATCCGCCTTGCCGACGTGTCCGTGTCGACGGCCGCCTTCTTCCGGCCGTTCTACGCGCTGCCCGCCATCGCACTCCTGTACGCGCTCAGCCGTGGCCACGACCCGCGCTCGGCACGGGCGCGCTGGGCGACCGTGGCGGCCGGCGGGCTCATGGGCGTCGCCTTCACGCTGTGGAACTACTCGATCGCCTACGTCGGTGCGGGTCTGGCGACGGTGTTGGGGAACGTGCAGGTGCTGTTCGTCGGCCTGTTCGCCTGGTGGCTGTTCCGGGAGCGGCCGCCGGGCTCGACGCTGTTCGCCGTGCCGCTCGTCCTGGGCGGGGTCGTCTTGGCCACCGGGGTCGGTCGCGCCGACGCCTACGGGGCAGAGCCGCTCCTGGGCGTGGTCTACGGCATGGGCAACGCCATCGCGTACGCGGCCTTCCTCCTGGTGTTCCGCCGCACGACGCGGTCGACGACCCGTCCTTGGGGTCCGCTGCTCGACGCGTCGCTCGGTGCAGCGGCCATGACCCTCACGCTCGGCGTCCTCACCGACCCCGCGCTCGACCTGTGGCCGACCTGGCCCGCGCACGGCTGGTTGCTGGCGCTCGCCATCGGTTCGCAGACCCTGGCCTGGGGGGCGATCCTGGTGGTGTTGCCGCGACTGCCGGCGCTCGACACGTCGGTGATCCTGCTCGTGCAACCGGCGCTCACGATGGTCTGGGGCGCGGTGCTGTTCGCCGAGCGACCGTCGGCGTGGCAGTGGGCGGGCGTCGCCGCGGTCCTCGCCGGCGTGGCGTCGGTGGTCGTGGCGGGCGCGGCGCAACGGGCTCGCTCGCGTCGACGCGAGCGGATGGCGACGACCGTCGGCGGGTAGGCTGCGGTATGACGCACCGCCTCCTGTCGACCGCGATCGTCCTCGTGTGCGCGCTCGCCGCCTGCGCCCCCACCGCCGTCGGTTCGTTCGCCACCCCCTTTGATCTCAACACCGGTGAGACGGCCCGGGTGAGCCCGGGCGCCTCCGTCCACGCCCGCGCCACCTATCGGACGAGCGACCTCGGGTACCCGCGGAGCGGAGCGTTCGAGGGTCTGTACGTTCCGTGCGGCGCCCAGACGACGTGCCTGATCGTCACGCGCCACTTCGAGCTGGTCGACGTGATCGCGCCCGAGGGCTGGGTCTGGCGGGTCGATCGCGTCGACGCCGTGCGCCGGTCGGGGCGCCCGGAGACGCTGGCGGTGACGCTGCGGCTCGAGGTCCCCCGCGACGCCGCCCTCGGCGGCCGTGAGGTCCGCGCACGGCTCCGCGCCAGCACCGGCGACACCGTGCCGGTATCGCTCGTCGTGCAGGTGGTCTCCGGAGGCTGACGCCGTGCAGGCGTTGGCGCGCGGGCGCCGACGCCCGCCCACCGGTCACGTGAGCGGCAGGTCGTCGCGTCGCAGGCCCGTGAGGCGCCACCCGGACGCCGGCTCGAACCGCGCGGAGACCAAGAAGCGCCCGTCGCCGTGCGGCCCGCCCACGTCGAGCGTCGTGCGTGCGGCCGCGCCGAGACGTTGCCATGGAGCCCGCTCGGACCGCACGTGGCCCACCAGCGGGGCCAGCAGGGCGTTGCCGAGCGCGCGTGCGAGCGTCTCCACCTCGCCGAGGGGGCTGCGGGCCGCAGGCGTGAACGACGTCCACAGCGCCGCGGCACCCGCCGCCCGGTCTTGCCGCAGCGCCGCCAGCACCGAGTCGAGCAACCGGTCGAGGTCGCGCGTGTCCGGCTCGTTCGATGCCGCGCCGGGCAGCGGCCCCTCGGTCAACCGATCCCCATCGAGATGAACTTGGTCTCGAGGTACTCGTCGATGCCCCACGGGCCCCCCTCGCGGCCGACGCCCGACTGCTTCACGCCGCCGAACGGCGCGTAGGGGACCGAGGGCACGCCGTCGTTGACGCCGACGATGCCGTACTCGAGCGCCTCGGCCACGCGGATGGCGCGGGCGAGGTCGCGCGTGTAGAGGTAGGCGGCGAGCCCGTACGGGGTCGCGTTGGCGCGCTCGATCGCTTCGGTCTCGGTCGAGAAGCGCAGCACCGGGGCCACCGGACCGAAGGTCTCCTCGGTCATCAGCTGCATGCCCGGCGTGACGTCGACGAGGAGGGTCGGTTCGTAGTACAGGCCCTCGCGCCTCGAGCCGCCCACGACGACCCGGGCGCCCTGCGCGACCGCGTCCGCGACGTGCGCCTCGACCTTGGCCATGCCCTGCGCGTCGACGAGCGGACCGACGTCGGTGCCCTCGGTCATGGGATCGCCGAGCGTCAAGCCGCGAACGGCTTCACCGAACGCCGCCACGAAGTCGTCGTAGATACCGTCTTGCACGTAGATGCGGTTCGTGCAGACGCAGGTCTGGCCGGCGTTGCGGAACTTGCAGGCGAGCACCTCCGCCACGGCACGATCCAGGTCCGCATCGTCGAACACGAGGTAGGGGGCGTGGCCCCCCAGCTCCAGCGACAGCTTCTTGATCGTCTGGGCCGACTGCGCGTACAGCAGACGTCCAACCTCGGTGGAGCCGGTGAACGTCACCTTGCGGATGCGCGGGTCGGCCATCATCGCCCGGGTGACGGGCACCGGATCCGACGTGGGCAGCACCTGCAGCGTGCCCTCCGGGCCGCCGGCCTCCAGCCACAGCTCGGCGAGCCGGAGCGCCGTGAACGGCGTCTGCTCGGCCGGTTTGACGATCATCGTGCAGCCGGCCGCCAGGGCGGGCGCCGCCTTCCGGGTGATCATCGCCGCAGGGAAGTTCCAGGGCGTGACGGCGTACGTCGGTCCGACCGGTTGGCGGATGGCCAGGAGCCGTTTCGCCGTGGTGTGGCTGGGCACCCATTCGCCGTAGACGCGCTTGGCCTCTTCGGCGTACCACTCGACGAAACCGGCGGCGTACAACGCTTCGCCCCGCGCTTCGCGCAGCGGCTTGCCCATCTCGCGGGCCATGATCTCGGCCAGTTCGTCGGCGCGGTCCACCATCAGGCCGTGCCAACGGCGCAGCACGCTCGCGCGCTCGAACGGGCTGGTCGCCCGCCAGCCCTCGAACGCGCGCCAAGCGATGTCGATCGCCGCCTCGGCGACCTCCGTGTCGGTGTCGGCGGAGCGCCCGAACGGGACGCCGCGGCCGGGCTCGATGATGTCGAACGTGGCCGACGACGACCGCCAACCGTCGGTGAGGTAGCGCCCTTCCAGGTGTTGGATCATGCCCCAGTCTACGTGCGAGGTCGTCAGGCCGCGGCGTTGATCAGGTCGTCGGCGATCTTCGCCGACGACAGCACGCCGGGCAGTCCCGCACCCGGATGCGTGCCGGCGCCGACCAAGTACAGGTTGGCGATGTCCTCGGACCGGTTGTGCGGTCGGAACCAGGCCGACTGGGTGAGGACGGGTTCGACGGAGAACGCCGAGCCTTGCGCCGCGTGGAGCTGCGTGGCGAAGTAGCGCGGGTCGACGAAGCGCTCGGTGACGAGGTTCGCCTGCAGGTCGGGCAGGTAGTGGTCCTCGAGGTGCTGCATGATCGCGTCGCGGTAGGAGCGCGCGTGCTCCTCCCACGAGATCCCGCTCTTGAGGTTCGGCACGGGCGAGAGGACGTAGAACGACTCGTGCCCCTCGGGGGCGATGCCGGGGTCCGTGATCGTCGGCATGTGCAGGTAGAGGCTGAAGTCGTCGGCCAACCGCCCCTTGTTGTGGAAGATGTCGTCCAGCAGGCCCTTGTAGCGCGGTCCGAGCAGGATGTTGTGGTGCGCCAACAGGCCCTCGTGGGCGTAGCGCTTCTTCGTCCCGAAGTAGATGACCACGAGGCTCATGGCGTACCGCGTGCGGTCGAGCCGCCGATCGGTCATGCGCTTGCGGAACCGCGGGTCGATGAGCTCCTTGTACGTGTGCGCCACGTCGGCGTTGGAGACGACGACGTCGGCGTCGATCGTGCGGCCGTCGGCGAGGGCGACGCCGGTGGCGCGCGGCTTGCCGTCGGGGCCGTCGGCCACCAAGATCCTCTCGACCGGCGTACCGAGGTGGATCTCGACGCCCTGTCCCTCGAGCAGTCGCCGGAAGCCGTCGACCAGGGCGCCCGTGCCGCCCATGGCGTACCAGACGCCCCACTCGCGCTCGAGGTAGTGGATCATCGCGTAGATCGACGTGGTGTCGAACGGGTTACCGCCCACCAGGAGCGGGTGGAAGCTGAACACCTGGCGCAGGAAGTCGTCGGAGACGTAGTCCGAGACGAGGCGGTGAACGCTCTTGTACGACTGCAGGCGGATCAGGTCGGGGGCGACGCGCAGCATGTCGGCCACCGTGAGGAAGGGCTTGTCGGCGAGCTCGACGAAGCCCTTGTCGAAGATCTTCTTGGCCTGGTGGACGAAGTTCAGGTAGCCGCGCTTGTCGCCCGGGTTGCGCTTGTCGATCTCCCTCAGGATGAACATCTCGTCGTCGTTGTAGTCGAACGGCACGTGGTCGGCGTCGAAGATCCGGTAGAACGGGTCGCATTTGACGAACGCCACGTCGTCCGACCGGACCTTGCCGGCCTTGGCCCAGATGTCGTCGAACAGCCAAGGCGCGGTGATGATCGTCGGGCCGGCGTCGAACCGGAAGCCGTCCTGCTCGAACACGTACGCCCGTCCGCCCAGCTTGTCGAGCCCCTCGACGAGCGTGACCCGATGCCCGCTCGCGGCCAAGCGGGCCGCGGCGGCGAGGCCGCCGAAGCCGGAACCGATGACGACGATCCGCTGAGGTTTCACGACGCGAGCGTACCCGCACGTCGGTGGGACGAGGTAGGGGAGGCCTACGGAGTCGACAGGTCGCGCAAGCCGTCGACCGTCCGGGCGAAGACCTGCCCGAGCCGTCCGAGCGCTTGGAGCGCCGCGTGGTCCACGTGTGGCCTGGGGTCGGGATGTTCGCTGCACAGGACCGCCAGCGTCCCCAGCCAGCGACCGCGGTCGTCCCAGGCGACGACCACCTCGTGGCGCACGCCCGTGATCCAGCCGCCCTTGGCCCCGAACCGCACCCCCCCCTCGTCGCCGCCGCCGAGCCGCCGCAAGAGGCCGTCGAAGAACGCGTTGCCGCGGAGCGCAGCGGACGCTCGCGCCCTGGCGTCGGTGGGGAGCCATCCGACGTCGGCGCGCACCAGCCCACCCGCGAGCGCCATCACCTCGCGCGCGCTGGTGGTGGCGCGCTCACCACGCTTCTGGGCAGGCGTCCACCGCGACGCGTCCACTTGCAGGGGACCGACGACGCGGGTGGCCCGCAGACCGTGCTCGGCGCCCCAGGCGTTGACGCGGTCGACGCCCAGTCGATCGAGCACCACGTTGGTGGCGCGGTTGTCACTGTAGGCCAGCATCACGTGGAGGAGGTCGCCCCAGGTCGGCGCGAGACCGGTGTCGAAGGCCTGCAGCACGCCGCTGCCACCCGCCGTCACGTCGTCGCCGAGCGGGACGCGCTCGCCGAACGGCGGAGCGTCGGCCGCCGGGTCGAGCGCCGTCGCGAGCAGCAGCAGCTTGATCAGGCTGGCGGCCGGCTTCGTCGCGTCGGCGTCGAGCGAGGCGACGCTGCCGTCGGCGAACTCCGCCGCCAACGACCAGCGCCCGGGCTCCTCGGCCAGCTCCGCGGCGAACGCGGCGAGCAGGGCGGCGCCCTCGGGCCCGCCGGCCTGCCACGCGCCGGCAGGACGCCATGTGGGGACCGGGTCGACCTCGGCCGGTGCCGAGCGCGACCGCGGCGGGGCCTCGCCGCGCCACAGCTCGGCGAGCGGCTCGCGCTCGCGCACGGCCCGGGCGACGCCGTCCTGCACGACGACCTCCGTACCCCGCACGTGCGACGCGTACCAGGACCCCATCGTCCAGCCGTACGCGCCGGCTTCGCCGACGGCGACCAGGTCGCCGGGGGCGACGTCGCCCAGGTCGACGTCCTGCCCGAGCCGATCGCCGTTCTCGCACAGCGGTCCGTCGAGGTCGGTGGCGACGGCGCCGACGCGGTCGTCGTCGGCGCGTCGGTCGCCCAGGCGCCGGACGGGGTGGCGGGCCCCGTAGAGCGCGGGCCGCAGCAGGTCGGCCATGCCGGCGTCGGCGATCGCATGCCGGCGCGCCCCGACCTTCACGTGCAGCACGCGCGTGACGAGCGTGCCGGCGGTCGCCACGAGGGCCCGACCGGGTTCGAGCACCAGGTGCAGTCCGCGTGCGTCCACCCAGGGGCGCACGAGCGCCGCCAAGGCGTCCAGGTCGTAGCCGGGCACCGCCAAGCCACCGCCGAGGTCCAGCACGTCGGCCGCCGGGAAGGCGTCGTACAGCGGCGCCAACGCCGCCAGCACCTCCTCGTGCACCGCCAGGTCGCGGATCTGCGAGCCGGCGTGCACGTGGAAGCCCGCGAACCGCTCCTCGGCCGCCACCTCCTGGGCCAGCGCGATCGCGGCGTCGGGCGCCAAGCCGAACTTGCTGCCTTCGGCGCCGGTGGCCATGTGAGGGTGCGTCCGCGGGTCGAGCAGCGGGTTCACGCGCACCAGGAAGCGGGTGCCGACCGGCAGCCGATCGGCGAGCCAGGCCGCCCAGGTGCCCTCACCGTCGAGGCTCACCAGGTCGGGACCGATCGCCACCGCCAGGCGGCGCAGGGCGCCGTCCTGGGCCGGACCGCCGAGCAGGGTGCGCGCGGCCGGCACGCCCGCGCGCGCGGCCCGTGCCAGCTCGCCCACCGTGATCGCCTCGACCCCGACGTCCAGGGCGGCCAGGTGCGCGAGCACGGCGCCGTTCGGGTTCGCCTTGACCGCGAAGCGTAGGTCGGCGTCCGGGAACGCGCCGCGGAAGCGCCCGACCGCGGCCGTCACGCCGTCGAGGTCGTAGACGTAGAGCGGCGTGCCGAAGCGCTCGGCCAGGGACGTCAGGACCGCGTCGGAGGGACCGGCGTCGGTGCGGGGGTGGTTCGGGTCGGCGTCGGCGGCGCTCGGAGCTCGTGGGTGCGAGGAGGTGGGGCTCATGCCGTCGCCGAGCCTAGCAGTCCGATGCGAGCGTCGGCCGTAGACTGGCCGCATGATGAACCGGGAGATCCGCCGCGCTCAGGCCAAGCAGGACAAGAAGGCCGAGCGCGACAAGGAAGAACGTCGAGCGGCGCGGCGTCGCAAGGTCGAGACGCTGCGCGCGCGCCGCTCGGAGCGCCGCACGCAGATCAAGGCCAGCGCCGCCGCCGGCAAGGGGAACGAGGCGAAGACGTCGAAGCCTCAAGCGTCGGGCGCCAAGAGCGCGGGCCGGGGTCGCAACCCCGGACGTTTCTCCGGGGTGCTCATGATGGCCACGGTCTTCTTCATCGTGCTGCAGTCTTCTGTGCCGCCCGACGACACCGGCAGCGAGGTGCTGCGCAGCGTCACGGGTGCGGGTTTCTACCTGCTGTTCGGCTACTTCGCGATCCTCTGGCTCATGCGCCGCAACACCCCCCGACCGCTGCTCATGACGCTGATCTCGGGGTTCATGCTCACGGCGGGGGTCGAGGTCGCGAAGCTGTTCCAGCCCGACGTGCCCACCGACCCGCTCATGCTGGCGCTGGCGCTGCCGGGCGTGGTGGGCGGCGCCTTCCTGGGTCGGTTGGTCTACACGAACACCCCGGGATGACGGACGCGCCGCGTCCGGCCGGCGTCCGCTTCACGGCCGAGCGGCCGCTGGCGGTGATCGGCGCCATGCCCGAGGAGGTGGCGCCCTTGCTGGCGGCCGCGACCGCCGTGGACGAGGAGCGGGCCGGACCGTTCGCCTTCCACCGCACCCGGCTCGACGGCGTCCACGTGCTCCTGGCCACGTGCGGCATCGGCAAGGTCCAGGCCGCGGCCTTGACCCAGGCACTCTTGATGCACGGTGCGGGAGGTGTGGTGTTCACGGGCGTGGCGGGCGGGGTGGACCCGGACCTGCGGGTGGGCGACCTGGTGGTCGCCTCCGACGCCGTGCAGCACGACGTCGACGTCACTGCGCTGGGCTACGCGCGCGGCGAGATACCCGGTCATCGGTTGGCCTGGACGGCCGATGAGGGCTTGCAGGAAGCGGTGCGGGGGGCGGCCGAGGCGGTGGCCGCCGCGGCCGGGGTGCGGGTCGTGGTCGGACGCGTCGCGTCCGGCGACCGCTTCGTGGCCGATCCCGCCGAGGTCGCGCGTCTGCGCGCCGACTTCGGCGCCGCCTGCGCCGAGATGGAGGGGGCGGCGGTGGCCCAGGTGTGCGCGGCGTGGGGCGTCCCGTGGGCGATCGTGCGAAGCGTCTCCGACACCGCCGATCACACGGCGGAGGTCGATTTCCGGGCCTTCACCCGCATCGCAGCGGAGCGCGCCGTGGCGGTGGTGCGGGGCGCGCTCGCGGTCTGGGCGGCGACGGAGGACGCGGGCGCGGGCGGCGCGACGGCCGGGTCGGCGGCGTCCGGGGCCTAACGTGCGTCGCCCGGCGGGACGTCGTCGAAGGTGAGCACGTGCACCAGCGCGGCCGCGTCCCACGCCTGCGGTCGGCAGGCGACGGGGTAGGGCACGGGCGGACGTTCGTCGCCGCGGGTACCCGCCGACGAGCTCGGGCAGACGTCCGTCGGGCTGGGCGGCGGCGAGGTCGTACAGGGCGTCGCGCACGCGGTGGGCTTCCTCGACGAAGCCGTACCGGGCGAAGCCGGCGGCGCACAGGGCGGTGTCGTGCGGCCACACCGAGCCGTTGTGGTAGCTCACCGGGTTGTAGCGCGCCTCGCCACGTCCCAACGTCCGCAGTCCCCAGCCGGTCCAGAGGTCGGGGCCCATCAGCCCTGCGACGAGGCGGGCCGCGTGCGACGCCGGGACGATGCCCGTCCAGAGCAGTTGGCCGGCGTCCGAGTTGCGCACCCGGAGGGGACGCTTGTCGCCGTCGAGCGCCATCGCGTAGGTGCCGAGGTCCTCTTGCCAGAACGCCGCATGGAAGCGCGCTCGGAGCGTCTCGGCGCGTCCCGTCCACGCCTCCGCCTCGTTGGGCTCGCCCAAGAGGGCGTACCAGGTCGCGGCCGCCCGGAACGCCGCGTACGCGTACCCCTGGACCTCGGACACCGCCAGGCTGCCGGAGGCGAGGCGACCGTCGGCATGGCTCATCGAGTCGCCCGAGTCCTTCCAGCTCTGCACCGTCAGGCCCTCACCCTCGGCGGCGGGCGCGAACTCGACGAACCCGTCGCCGTCCGGGTCGCCGTAGGTGGTCAACCACACCAGGGCGGCCTCCCAGGCGGGCCGCAGTTCGCGCACGAGCGCCAGGTCGTCGGTTGCCGCGCGATGGGCTTCGAGCAGGGTGACGAACAGGGGCGTGGCGTCGACCGTGCCGTAGTACGCGCGGTGGGGGACGCGACCGGTACGCGCGAGCTCGCCGAAGCGGATCTCGTGGACGATCTTGCCGGGCTCCTCGGCCCGGTAGGCGTCGACCTCGGTGCCCTGGTGCCGCGCGAGGTGACGCAGCGTGCCCGCGGCGACGTCGGGCTGGTGGGGGAGGAGCAGGTGCGCGGTGAGCAGGGCGTCGCGCCCGAAGGTGGCGACGAACCAGGGGATGCCGGCGGCCGGCACCGGCCCGTCCGGCGTGAACAGCAGCAGCCCGCGCAGGTCGTCGATCGCGCGTTCGAGCACGGCGGGCACCGGCGCGGGGGGCAGGTGGGCGAAACCGCTTCGCCACGTGTCGTACGAGAGCGGCGCGTGCGGCGGCGCGTCGAGCGGGTGCTCGACGTCGACCTCCACGACCAGGCGGACGCGCTCACCCGGAGCGAGCGACAGCTCCCAGTCGGCGCCGTCCGGGCGCGCGGCGGCCAGGTCGCCGAAGTCGAGGCGGACGACCGTGGTGACGTCGTCGCCGGCCGTGTGCCGTAGGGCGAGCGCCGAACCGGCCACCTCGGTGGCGGCGGGCGGTCGCTCGAGGTGGTGCCAGCCGCGGGCTTCGAAGAGATCGGCGAAGTCGGCGGCGACGTCGAGCTCGAGGCTGAGGGCTCGCCGCGCGCGGGAGGTGTTCTCGACCTCGACCTCGTCGCGCAGGCCGTTGGCACGGATGCTCAGCGTGCGCCGCAGCGCGACGGTCTGCGACGGACCGTCGATCTGGGCGTGGTGCGCATGGAGCGCGTCGGGTCGGGGCGTGGCCACGACGAGCGTCTGCGGCTCGGGGCCGTCGGCGGGCGTCCAGTGCCAGGCGTACCGCGACAGCACGCGCGTGTCGCGGACGTACAGCCCCTGCTCCCCCGCGACGACGTGGGCGTCACGATCGCCGACGAAGAAGGCGTAGTGCTCCTTGAGGACCGTGTTGAAACGGAAATCCATGTCCACTCCCTGGCCGCGCGACGGACGTGAAGCGGTCCGGCGGCCCCGAATCTACCAAGCGAGTCCTTGGAAGCGTCCGCAGGACGCGTCCAAGGAACCCCTACTCCTTGCCGCCCCCGAAGGAGACCCCCTCCAAGAAGTAGCGCTGGAACACGACGAACAGCACGATCACCGGGACCGCGCTCATCACGGCGCCGGCAAGGATCAGGCCCCAGTCGCCGACCGCGCCGTAGGTGTTGCGGAACGACAGCAGCCCGATGGGCAGCGTCTTGACGGTCTCGGGGCTGGTGAGCACGATGAAGGGCCAGAAGAAGTCGTTCCAGGCGCCTTGGAACGTGAGGATCGTCAGCGCGCCGAGGGCGGGTCGCGCCATCGGCAGCACCACGCTCCAGTAGCGGCGCCAGTGGCTGGCGCCGTCGATCATGGCGGCCTCTTCGACCTCGCGCGGGATCGACTCGAAGAACTGCTTCATGATGAACACGGCGCCGGCGTTCAGGGCGGTGACGAACACGAGGCCCGTCATGGTGTTGAGCATGCCGCCCGGCTGTCCCCACAGGGCCGACAGCGTGAACCCGCCCAGCGAGAAGATGCCGTCTCGGAGCACCAGGTAGTTCGAGATGAACAGGACCTGCAGGGGCACCATCTGGGCGAAGAGGACGAGCAGGAAGATCGCCTCGCGGCCCCGGAAACGCAGCCGCGCCAACGCGTAGCCCGCCATCGACGCGATGAACAGCGTCACGATGATGCGGTAGAAGGCGAACACGAAGCTGTTGACCGTCCAGGCCAGGAACAGGCTCTCACCCGACCGCGGGCTGCGGACCTCCGCGAACGTCCGCACGTAGTTGCGCAGGGCGTAGCCGAGCACGCCGGGTGCGACGTGGTCGAACGACGCCGTGCGGCCGCGTCGCTCGAGCCGGTTGGCCGTCAGGGTCGACTCGACGTACGTCATGGCGGCGTCGGCGGTGACGTCGAGCGGCAAGCGGTCGATCTCCGGGCCCTCGCCGTCGTACCGGATCGTGACGCCGTACGTCACGAGCCGGCCCGCGACGTCGCCATCGGGACCGGTCCGCACCACCGACCCGAGGTCGAAGAGGGTGACGTCGCTCACGGTGGCGTAGTCGGCGGCGTAGTCGATCGCCAGCACCGCGCCCAGGCCGGCGCCCGGACGACGCCGTGGCACGAGGAACTCGGGGGTCGTCGCCGCCTCGCCCTCGGGGACGAAGTAGGTGACCTCGAACGGGACTTCGGCGCCGGGCGCGAAGCCGCCGAACCAGCGGTCGCCGGCGCCGGCGACGCCCAGGCGCGCCGCGGCGGCCCAGTTCTTCGGCTGCAGCTGCGGCACGTCGAGGCTCGGCGGGTACTCGAGCGGATCGGTCTTGAGGCTCGACACGGCGGCGAAGAGCAGCGGACCGACGAACACGACCGCGAAGGCGAGCATGAGGGTGTACACGAGGCCGGCGCGCGCCCAGCGCCGGCGGGCTTGCCAGCGCTCGATCTCGCGTCGAGGAGCGTCGACGGGGCCGATCCGAGCCGTGGCGGGCACGTTCATCGCGAGCCCTCGGGGCGCACCAGCAGCCGTTGCAGCAAGACGACCGTCAGGGTGAGCAGGGCGAGGAACATCGCGCCGGCCGCCGCGAAGCCGACCTCGGGCGTCTGGGCCCCGGGGAACATCCGGTTGTACACGAAGTACGCCAGCGTGACCACGGACCGGAGCGGCGCGGCGTCGCCGAAGATCGCCACCTGGTCGAACATCTGCAGCGTGCCGATCATCGACAGCGTCACCACGAGGAAGGTCACCGGGCGCACCGAGGGGATCGTGATCCAGAAGAACTGTTGGGTGGGACCCGCGCCGTCGAGGGAGGCGGCCTCGTAGTGGCTCTTCGGCACGTCCTGGAGCGCCGCCAGGTACATGAGCATGAAGGTGGGCACGGTGGTGAAGACGTTCTGGATCATGATCGCCACGAGCGGCATCGGCAGGGCGAGCCAGAACGGGGCGTCCGGGGGCACCGTGGCGCGGGTCTGCAGCCAGATCGTGTCGACGGGGGCGACCTCGCGCGGTCCGATCACGCCGATGGCGGCGAGGGCGGCGGTGGCCACGCCGGCGACGAGCAGGGAGACGACGAGGAGGGCCGGGTCCGTCCACCGGGCGGGCAGTCGCTGCCGGCGCTCGAGGAGCACCTGGCCCACCTGCAGCACCAGGGTGACGGCGAGGAAGGTCGCCACGAAGGGCAGCGAGCGTTGGACCCCCTCGGTCAGGTAGTTGATCAGCCCACGGCGTTGGAACATCCACAGGAAGATCAGCGTGATGACCACCGAGGAGGTGATCGACGGCATGTAGAAGGCGGCCCGGAAGAAGGCGATGCCGCGCACCTTCTGGTTGAGGACCGAGGCCATGACGAGGGCCAGGAAGGTCTGCACCACGGTCACGATCACCGCGAACAGGATCGAGTTGCGCAAGGCGCTCAGGAACAGCGCGTCTCGGAACAGGTCGACGTAGTTGTCGAAGCCGACCCAGTTCGGGGTGGTGAACAGGTCGTAGTCGGTGAAGCTGAAATAGATGGCGCGCACGGTGGCGTAGCCGAAGAAGATGACGAGCAGCAGCAGGAACGGCGTGAGGAACGAGTAGGCGGCGACGGTGTCGGAGCGTCTTGCGTTCACACGGGCCTCCTGGAGCGGGATCACGGTCCGTGTGGACGCCACCCAGGGTGGCGCCCACACGGCATCGAGCCTCTAGCGAGCGCGTTCGATCACGGCGTCGAGGTCGGTCTGCGCTTCGGTGAGCGCTTCCTCGACCTCGGCTTGGCCGGTCAGGACCTCGACCATGGCGGCGTTGATCGGCGCCATCCAATCGGTGCCGACGTCACCGAACTGGAAGCCGTAGACGTTGCCCTCGGTGGCGCCTTCGAAGACGATCCGGTTGGCGACCGCTTCGGGCTCGTCCTGCAAGAAGAAGTCGTTGTTCGCCAGCGCTTCACGGCTGGGGATGGCCAGGCCCTGCTCGAGCACCCACTGCTGGGCTTCGGGGCTGGTGAGCGCCTCGAGGACGCGGATCGCGGCCTCGCGGTTCGGCGAGTCGGCGTTCACGCCGTAGGCGACCGTGTAGAGGAAGTTGCCGCGTTCGCCCGAGGGGCCGATCGGCATGTACGTGGTGCCGTACTGCAGGTTCGGCGCCTCGTTGCGGAGGAAACCGAGGATCCACGCGCCCTCCATCGCGACGCCGACCTGGTCGGTCGCGAAGCAGCCGCCCGTCCAGCCCTGGCCGATGTCGGCGGGCTGCACGGCGACGCCCTCCTCGACCAGGCCCGCGTACCAGGTGGCGGCCTCGACGAAGGCGGGGTCGAGCAGGTCGGTGGCACCGTCGGCGTCGAAGGGTTCCCAACCGGCCGCGAACGCGAACGCGCCGAAGCGGTCGAAGGAAGCGGGGAAGCAGGCGCCGTAGACGTCGTCACCGAGCGCGGAGACGCCGCGCAGCTTGTCGGCGAAGGTCTCCCAGGTGTCGTTCTCGTCGGGCACCTCGACGCCGGCCTCTTCGAAGAGGTCGATGTTGTAGTGGATCGCGAGGGTGTTGAAGTCCTTCGCGATCCCGTAGACCTGGCCGTCGACCGTGTAGGCCTCGACGAGGCTGTCGATGAAGGGACCGAGGTCGACGACGTCGTCCAAGGGGAGGACCTTGCCCGTGGCGATGATGCCCGGCGCGGTCTCGACGGGGATGTAGAAGACGTCGGCCGCGGTGCCCGCCGAGAGCGCGTTGAACAGCGCTGCGTTGTAGTCGCCTTCGAGGGGCTCGTAGGAGACCGTGATGCCTTCGGCCGCCAGCTCGTCGCCGATGACCTCGTCGAGCAGTTGGACCAGGATCGCGGGGTCTTGGCCGCCGTAGCCCATGATGCGGATCGATTGGGCGCTCACGCTCGTGGCGAACAGGGCGGCGAGGATGATCACGAGGGTTCTTCGCATGCGGAGTCCTCCTGGACTGGGATCGATGGACGCGGAAGCGTCGGGTAGGAGGTGGTGGGGAACGCGACAGGGTCTGGCGATCACCCCCTCTCGGCCGTGGTCCGGCGCGCGAGCAGGTGGACGGGGAGTCGGATCGAGCGCACCGGTTCGCCGCGTAGACCCTCGTGCAGCAGCTCCACGGTCACGCGCGCCAGCTCGCCGATGTCTTGCCGCACCGTGGTGAGCCCGTCGCCGATCTCGGGCATGTCGTCGAAACCGACGACGGAGAGGTCGTGGGGCACCCGCAGGCCGCGATCGGCGGCGGCGGCGAGGCAGCCGACGGCGAGCTCGTCGGTGGCGGCGAAGATGGCGGTCGGCGCGGGGTGCGTGTCGAGGTGGCGCATCAGCGCGCGGTAGGCGTCGAGCGGGGTCAGGTCGTCGCACACGAGCGTCGACGAGGTGCGTTCCGCCGCGCCGACGGCCTCGCGGAACCCGCGGTGCCGGTCGGCGAACGCCTGGCTGTGCGGATGACCGGTCACGTGGAGAAGCGAGCTGTGGCCCAGCCGTAGCAGGTGCTCCGCCGCCAGCCGTCCGCCGGCGACGTCGTCCGCGGCCACGCTGCGGACGCCCGGACGGTGGCCCACCAGCACGAACGGTCGTCCGAGCGCTTGCAGGTGGGCGATGCGCGGGTCGTCTGGGTGCGCGCCCAGCAAGACGAGGGCGTCGGTGGTCTCGACCGGCAGGCCGTCGGGGCCGGTCGGCACGTCGCGGATCGTGAGGCCGCTGTTCGCCAACCCGTGGTGGAGGTGCTCCAGGAACAGGACGAAGAACGGGATGAGGCGCCGGTGCCCGTGTGCCACGCTGAGCCCCACCACGATGGGGCGGCGCACGGAGAGCTCGCGGGCAGCGCGATCGGGCGCGTAGCCGAGGCGGGCGACGGCTTCCTGGACCCGGCGCCTCGTGTCGGGGTGAACACCCGCCCGCTCGTTGAGCGCCCGGCTGACCGTGCCCACCGAGACGTCGGCCGCACGAGCCACGTCGCGGATCGTCGGTCGTCCCACCCAGGCGTCCGCCGGGTCGTTCCGGGCGTCGGCACCGAGGTCGGTCCGAGGGGTGCTGCGGGCCACGATCGCCTCCCGTCAGGTCATCACCGTTCGTGTCGGCACCGTTCGTGGCGTCACGATGCGTGCCGTAACCGTTTACGAACTCGTTGCCGTCAGCCTAATGCCTTGGGCTCGACTCGTCAAGCAGCGGACCCGAATACCGTGCAGCACGTTGGATCCACGCGTCCCCTCGGTGGACGTGGCGCCTGAAAACGGTTCCGAACCATTGCCGGCTCGAGGACCGACCGTTCTGGCCGTCCGACGTTGCCCACCACGCCCGGCGACGAGGTGGCGTGGTCGGCGGGCCAACGGCGAGGCGCGCGGTAGCATGCGGCAGCGCGTGGCTGACGCCACGCTTCCCCCGAGCCCCGGCACGCGACCGGCGGGCCGGCGTCGCTTCGTGCGGCGGCGCTCGCATGTCGCCCGGAGAGGAGCCGATGGTGGCCCAGCATCTGGACCTGGACGATGACCTGATCGACGAGCGGGCGCAGTTGACCCCCGCCGAACGCGAGGACCTGCAGCGCGTCGAGATGCAAGAGTGGCTCGAATCGCTCGATTACGTGTTGGCCTCCGGCGGCGCCGAACGCGTCACCCACATCTTGGAGCGACTCGAACAGCACGCGCAGCGGCACGGCGTGGTGGTGCCGTTCTCCTCGACGACGCCGTACACCAACACGATCGAGGCCTCGCAGCAACCCGCCTACCCGGGTGACCTCGAGATGGAGAAGCGGCTACGGGCGCTCATGCGCTGGAACGCCATGGCGATGGTGGCGCGGGCGAACAAGGAGTCCGACGGGATCGGCGGCCACATCAGCACGTACGCCTCGGCGGCGACGCTCTACGAGGTCGGCTTCCAGCACTTCTTCCGGGGTCCGGACGCCGGACCCGACGCCGACCACGTCTACTTCCAGGGTCACGCCAGCCCCGGCATCTACGCGCGCGCCTACCTCGAGCGGCGGTTCGACGTCGAACGCCTGCGCAACTTCCGGCGCGAGCTGCAAGACGAGCCCGGCCTCACGTCCTACCCGCACCCGTGGCTCATGCCCGACTTCTGGCAGTTCCCGACGGTGTCGATGGGTCTGGCGCCGATCCTGTCGATCTACCAAGCACGGTTCAACCGCTACTTGGTGGCGCGCGGGCTGAAGCCGCAGAGCACCGCCAAGGTCTGGGCCTTCCTGGGCGACGGCGAGACCGACGAACCCGAGACCCTCGGCGCCATCAAGTTCGCCGCCCGCGAGCGGCTCAACAACCTGATCTGGGTCATCAACTGCAACCTGCAGCGGCTCGACGGTCCGGTGTTCGGCAACGGCTCGATCATCCAGGAGCTCGAGGGGATCTTCCGAGGCGCCGGCTGGAACGTCATCAAGGTCGCCTGGGGCAGCAAGTGGGACGAGCTGCTCGCCAAGGACCCCGACGGCGTGCTCGTGCGCCGCTTCAACCGCCTCATCGACGGCGAGTCGCAGCGCTACGCCGCGTTCGGAGCGCCGGAGCTGCGCGAGAACTTCTTCGACTCCCCGGAGCTGAAGAAGCTGATCGAGGGCTGGAGCGACGACGACCTGAACCAGCTCAACCGCGGCGGTCACGATCCGCTCAAGGTCTACGCCGCCTACCACGCGGCCGTGCGGCACGAAGGCTCGCCGACGGTCATCCTGGCTCGCACCGTCAAGGGCTACGCGTTGGGCGAGACCGCCGAGGGGCGCAACCCCACGCACCAGCAGAAGAAGCTCGACGTCGACGAGATGCGCGCCTACCGTGACCGGCTCAAGATCCCGATCGAGGACGACCAGATCGCCAAGTACCCGTTCTACCGGCCCGAGCCCGACTCCGCGGAGACCAAGTACCTGCTCGAGCGTCGACGGGCCCTCGGCGGCGTCATGCCGCGCCGGCAGGTGAAGGTCGAGCCGGTGGAGGCGCCCGGCTCCGACCTCGTCGACGAGTTCCTGAAGGGCACCGACGAGCGCCAGGTGTCGACCACGATGGTGTTCGTGACCGTTCTGCGCAAGCTGTTGCGGCATCCGGTCTGGGGCGAGCTGATCGTGCCGATCATCCCCGACGAGGCGCGCACCTTCGGCATGGAGGCGCTCTTCCGCCAGATCGGCATCTACTCGACGTACGGCCAGCTCTACGAGCCCGTCGACAAGGACAACCTGCTGTACTACCGCGAGACCAAGACCGGTCAGATGCTCGAAGAGGGCATCACCGAGGCGGGCTCGATGAGCTCCTTCATCGCGGCGGGCACCGCCTACGCCACCCACGGCATCAACACCGTGCCGTTCTACATCTACTACTCGATGTTCGGGTTCCAGCGCGTGGGTGACCTGGCCTGGCTCGCGGGCGACATCCGCGCCAAGGGGTTCCTGATCGGTGCCACCGCCGGCCGCACGACGCTGGCGGGGGAGGGCCTGCAGCACCAGGACGGCCACTCGCACCTGCTGGCCTATACGATCCCCAACCTGCTGGCGTACGACCCGAGCTTCGCGTACGAACTCGCCATCATCGTGCGCGAGGGCATGCGCCGCATGTACGAGGCCCAGGAGAGCGTCTTCTACTACCTCACCGTCGGCAACGAGAACAAGCCGCAGCCAGCGGCTCCCGAACATCTCGACCGCGAAGCGCTCGAGGCGGGCGTCCTGAAGGGGCTCTACCTCTTCCGGCCCAGCCCCAAGAAGCGCGCTCGCAAGCACGTGCAGCTGATCGCCGCTGGCGCGATGATGCACGAGGCGCTCGCCGCCGCCGAGACCCTCGAGGCCGACCACGGCGTCGCCGCCAGCGTCTGGAGCGTGACCAGCCTCAAGGCGCTGCACACCGACGCGCTCGACGTCGAACGCTGGAACCGTCTGCATCCCACCGAGACGCCGCGCGTTCCCTACGTGCGTGAGGTGCTCGACGGTGCCAAGGGTCCGCTCGTGGCCGCGACGGACTACGTGAAGATCCTCGTCGACGCGCTCGGTCGACACGCGCCGCGCCCGATCGTGGCGCTCGGCACCGACGGGTTCGGTCGGTCCGAGGCGCGGGCCGAGCTGCGCGACCACTTCGAGGTGGACGCGAAGCACATCGTCGTCACGGCGCTCAAGGCGCTCGCCGACGACGGCAGCCTCGAGGCCGCCGACGTCGCCAAGGCCATCGCCGACCTCGGCATCGACCCCGACAAACGCAACCCGCGCACCGCCTGACGGCGAGGGAGGACCCCCGTGCCCCAAGATTTCAAGATCCCCGAGATCGGCGAAGGCATCGAGTCCGGCACCGTCGTGGCCGTGCTCGTGAAGGAAGGCGACCGCGTCGAGGTCGACCAACCCGTCATCGAGTTCGAGACCGACAAGGCGGTCGTCGAGGTGCCCTCCGACGTGGCCGGCGTCGTCACCCGCCTGCACGTGAAGGCGAACGAGGAGGCCAGCGTCGGTCAGACGATCATGACCGTCGACGCTGCGGCCGAAGCCGGTGCCGCGGAATCGGGTGACACCGAGTCCGCGCCGAGCGAAGGCGAAACGAAGGCAGCCCCGGAGGAGACCGAGCGTCCTGCCGCGAAGGAGGCGGCGGACCGCGGCAACGCCGCGCCGGCGCCGTCCGAGGACGAGGGTCGGCCCGCCGCGAAGGAGACCGAATCCGACGTCTCCCGCGTGGGGACGAAGCCTGCGTCCCCGCCCCAAGGCGAACGCGCACTGATCCCCGCCGCGCCATCGGTCCGGCGCTTGGCACGCGAGCGCGGCGTCGACCTGCGCGAGGTGTCCGGCAGCGGGATCCTGGGACGCGTGTCGGCGCACGACGTGCTCCGCTTCGCCGAGGGCGGTGGTGAGGCGCGCGCGGCCGAGGCCCGGCCCAGCCAGCCGCCGCTGCCCGACTTCTCCAAGTGGGGCGAGGTCGAGCGGGTGGCCATGTCGGGAATCCGCAAGGCCACCGTCCGTTCGATGACGATGGCGTGGGCGAGCGTGCCCATGGTCACGCACTTCGACGAAGCGGACGCCACCGAGTTCGAGGCACTGCGGCAGCGATACAAGGAGACCGCGCGAGCCGCGGGTGTGAAGCTCACGCCGACCGCCATGCTCGTGAAAGTGGCCGCCGCGGCCCTGCGGCGGTTCCCGGACTTCAACGCCAGCCTCGACGTCGAGGCGAACGAGATCGTCTTCAAGCGGTACGTGCACATTGGGGTGGCCGTCGACACGGAACACGGGCTGCTGGTCCCGGTGATCAAGGACGCGGACCGCAAGAACGTGCTCGAGATCGCCACCGAACTCGACGCGTTGGCCGGCAAGGCGCGCGATCGCAAGCTCGCCCCCGACGACATGAACGGCGGCAACTTCAGCGTGTCCAACCTCGGGGGCATCGGCGGCACCGGCTTCACGCCCATCGTCGCGCCGCCGCACGTGGCCATCCTCGGGGTCTCCCGTGGCGCGATGAAACCCGTCTGGAACGAGGCGACGGGGTCGTTCGAACCGCGCTTCACGATCCCGTTCTCGTTGACCTACGACCACCGGCTCATCGACGGCGCCGCCGCGGCGCGGTTCCTTCGCTGGTACTGTCGAGCCGTCGAAGACCCGTTCCTGATGGCGCTCGAAGGTTGAGCCGCCGGTCACGGCGTTCAGGGGAAGCTCACGGCGCGGGTGCTAGCATGACCCTTGGATGCCCGTCGCCGATGCCGTCCCCCACGCCAGCGTGAACGATGGCGCCGCGCTCCTGGGTGAGCGCCCACGCGACCCCGTGGCGCCGCCACGGGTCTTGCAGGCGCGCGGTCTGCGCAAACGCTACGGTCCACGCACCGTGGTCGACGGTGTCGACCTCCACCTGGAGCGCGGTGAGATCGTCGCGCTCCTGGGTCCCAACGGCGCCGGCAAGACCACCACCTTCTACATGATGGTGGGGTTCGTGCGCCCCGACGCCGGCCGCATCGAGCTCAGCGGCCGCGACGTGACGCGGTTGCCCATGCATCGTCGCGCCCGCGCCGGCCTCGGCTACCTCGCCCAGGAGCCGTCGGCGTTCCGGCGCATGAGCGTGCGCGACAACCTCATGGCCATCCTGGAGTTCCAGCCGCTCTCGCCCACCGAGCGGCGGGCGCGTGCCGACGACCTGCTCGAGGAGTTCCAGCTCACGCGCCTCGCCGAACACCGCGCCGACACGCTCTCAGGCGGCGAGCGCCGGCGTCTCGAGATCGCGCGCAGCCTCACGATCGACCCGGACTTCATCCTCCTCGACGAGCCCTTCACCGGTGTCGATCCGAAGTCGATCCGCGAGATCCAGCGTCTGGTGGCCGACCTCCGCGAGCGCCGCGGCTTGGGCGTGCTCCTCACCGACCACAGCGTGCGCGAAACCCTGGCGATCGCCGACCGGGTCGTCCTGATGTTCGACGGTCGGGTGCGGTTCGACGGCGCCCCGGCCGAGTTCGCCGCGGACGAGGACGTGCGCAGTTCCTACCTGGGGCACGAGTTCCAGCTGTGACCGCGGGTGAGCGGCAGCGGTGACCTACGTCTTGGGGTTGGTCGCGCTGCTCGTCGTGCTGGCGGGCGTCATCGCCTTCGCGGGCGATCGACTCGGCACGTGGGTGGGTCGTCGTCGACTCACCCTGTTCGGTGCGCGGCCGAAGCTCACCGGCCAGATCGTCGGCGTGGCCGCGGGCATCCTGATCATGCTCACCACCTTGGCCGTGTTGGCCTTCGCCTTCCAGAACGCCACCCAGACGCTCGTGAACGCCCAGCGGACGGCCGACGAGCTCGGCCGGCTGCGCAGCCAGGAGCGTTTCCTGCAGACCCAGCTCGAGGACCTCGGCGGGCAGCTGGTGGCGCTCGAGACGGATCTGAACGCGGCCCAGGCGATCATCACCGAGGCCGAGGCGGCGCGCGACGCCGCCCTGGCCGAGCGCGACGCGCTGCTCGAGGAGGCGGCAGCGACGCAGGCCCAGCTCGACGAGCTCGCCGCCACGCTCGCCGGCGCGCGCGCTGATCTCGAGGCGGTCGAGGCCGCTCTCGCGGCGGCGCAGGCCGACCGGCAAGTGGCCACGGCCGACGCCGACGCCGCGCGGGCCGATGTGGCCACCGCGCGTGCCGAGATCGAGGACCTCCAGCGGGAGGTGACCGAGGTGGAGGCGGCGCTGGCGGCCGCGGGCACCCGGTTGCTCGAGCGCGACGTGCAGCTGGCCGAGGCGGACGCGGCCTTGGCGGCGGCCTCGGCGCAGCGCGAGGCGTCCGAGGTCGCCGCCGAGGAGGCCGAAGCCGCGCGGCAGGCGGCCGAGGAGGCCCGCGAGGTGGCGCTGACCGAGCGCGACGTCGCGGTGGACGCACGCGCCCAGGCCTTCCTCGAGCGTGAAGCAGCCCTCCTCGACCGCGAGGAGGCCCTCGCCGACCGCGACGCGGCGCTGGCGGACCGGGACGCCGCCTTGGCGGAGCGAGCCCAGGCCCAGGCCCAGGTCACCGCACTGGCACGTCGCACCACCGAGCTGGCCGACCAGGTGTCCGAGCTGGGCGACGAGATCGCCGTCCTCGAGGGCGAGGCAACCCGACTCGAGGCGCGCGCTGCCACGCTGCAGCAGGAGAACGCCGGCCTCCAGGCGCGCAACGATCAACTCGTCGTCGGCAACGAAGAGCTGCAGGGCCGCAACGCGTCGCTCCAAGAGCTCAACACGGCGCTCCAGAACGAGATCCTCGCCGGCAACGAGCAAGTGCGGCAGCTCCAGGAACAGGTCACGGTGCTCAACGGTCGCCTCGAAGAGCAGGCGGGCCGACTGCGCGCCTTCCAGGAAGAGTTCACGCGCGTCACGTCGGGCGACGTCACGTTCGAGCGCGACCAGGTCGTGTTCTCGGGAGCCCTCTCCCAGAGCGACCCGGCCGAGGTGCGCGAGGAGCTCGCGGCGTTCGTCCGGTCGGCCAACGCCTACACGGCGTCGCTCGGGGCGGGCGAGGTGTCGCTGAGCGCCGAGCAGTTCGCCGGCCTGGTCGAGGTGGCGGTGGAGACGCGCGGTTCGGACCTGGTGCGGCTCATCTCCCCGCGCAACCAGTTCGACCCGACGCGCGTCGAGGTGATCGTCGAGGCGCTCGAGAACACGCGCCTGTTCGACGCGGGCCAGCTGCTGCTGTCGCGTCCCGTCCACGTCGGCTCGGCGGAACTGCCCGCCAGCCAGGACGAGGTGTTGGCGGTCATCGCCCAGGTGAAGGCCGACGTGATCCGGTCGCTGCGGCGGACGGGTCTCGACGAGCTCCAGGTGCCGACGTTCGTCGGTCTCACGGACGAGGGGTTCGCCAACCAGCTCCTGCGCAGGACGGGCACGGTCGTGATCGGCGTGATCGCGGTCGAGGCGATCGACCGGGCCGGGCCGGCGGCCGTCGAGCTCGCGATCCTCTACTGAGCACCGTCGACGTCAGCCGACCATCGGTTTCGTCGGCAGCGTGAGCAGGTAGGTGCACAGCACCACCGCGATGAGCAGCAGCAGCGCGCTCACCCACGGGACGGCGATCAGCACGATGCTCGTGCCGATGCTGAGGACGATGCTGACGACGGCCCAGGTCTTCGCGCGCGCGGAGAGCCCGCGACCGTCACGCCAATCACGCAGGAGCGGGCCGAACAGCCGGTGGTGCATGATCCAGCCGTAGAACCGCGGGCTGGAACGTGCGAAGAAGAAGGCGGCGACGAGGATCCACACCGTGGTGGGCCAACCGGGCAACACGACGCCGATCGCCCCGAGCACGACGCACACCCACCCCAACGCCAGGTAGACCCCGCGCAGGACCGGGTTGCGGTGCACACGCAACCGCGGATCGTCGGCGGGTCGGTCCATGGGTCGGCTCGGCTCGGTCACGGTCTGGCATGGTATCGCGCCGGCCGAACGCGTCGTCAGTCCGCGCGACGGGCGAGCAGGTCGCGGATCTCGGTCAGGAGCCGGACGTCGGCCGTCGGCGGTTCGGGCATCAGCTCCGCCGCTTCGGCCGGCTTCTCGAACCGCTTCAGCATGTGGTTGTACGAGCGCACCACGAGGAAGATGACGAAGGCCACGATCAAGAAGTTGATGATGGTGTTCAGGAACGCACCGATCTGGATCACCGGCGCGCCGGCCGCCACGGCTTCGGCCACGCTGGCGTACTGATCGGCGTCGCGCAACACGATGCCGAGGTTCGAGAAGTCGACGCCGGCGATGAGCAGACCCAACGGTGGCATCACGACGTCGTTGACGAGCGACGTCGTGACCATGCCGAAGGCGCCGCCGATGATCACGGCCACGGCCAGGTCGACCACGCTGCCTCGGTTGATGAAATCGCGGAACTCCTTGAACACGGCGGCTCCCACCCTCGCTGCCCGTCCTGGATGTCGCACGGGAGGTTCTCATCCTAGCCCGTCACGTTCGCGCGCGAACACGGGAAAACCCGACCGCGCGCGGGTTCGCGAGGGCGTACCATCGGTGCGTGATGTCCCCGCCCCTCGTCCTCATCGCCGAAGACCTCGAGAGCCACCGCACCCTCCTCGACCTCGTCCTCGCCTCCGAGGGGTACGAGCTCGCGATGGTGGAGGACGGCAAGGCGGCGCTCGAGTGGCTCCAGACCCACACGCCCGACCTCGTCATCTTGGACGTCCACATGCCGCTCCTGAGCGGTCTCGAGGTCGCCGACCGCATCCGTCGCGTCACACGCCTGCGCGACGTGAAGGTGATCCTGCTCACCGCGCTGCGAGACGCGGCGACGCGCGAGGGAGCGCGGCTGGCCAAGGCAGACGCGCTCGTCATGAAGCCGCTCGAGGGCAAGGATTTCCGTGGGATCGTGCGATCGGTGCTCGCCGGCGAGCGTCATCCCATCTGAGCGGCGCCGGTGCGGCGTTGACGCCGGGCTTCGAACAAGAGCAGCGCCCCCGTCGTCGCCACGTTGAGCGAGTCGGCGAGGCCCGCCATCGGGACCCGCACGCGCACGTCCGCGGCGTCGAGCCATAGGTCGTCGAGACCCGCGCCCTCGGTGCCGAGCACGATCGCGACGGGTCCACGCAGGTCGGCGTCCCACAGGTCCGTGGTCGCGGCGGGCGACGTCACGACCAGGCGCAAGCCCCGGGCGCGAACCGCCTGGCGTGCGGCCTGGGCGTCCACGGCCAGGACGGGCCGTGCGAACAGGCTCCCCATGCTGGCGCGGATCACGTGCGGGTTGTGCAGGTCGGTACCCGCCCCCACGACCACGACGGCGTCGACGTCGGCGGCGTCGGCGGTTCGGAGGAGCGCGCCCAGGTTGCCGGGCTTCTCCAGCCCGTCGGCGACCAACCACAAGGCGTCGGCGGGCGCCGGCAGGTCGGCGAGGGTGCGCGTGGGTGGTGCGAACAGCGCCAAGACGCCGTCCGGGTGCTGACGCAGGCTCAACTTCTGGAACGCGGCCTCCGACACCTGCCAATGCTCGACCGCGTCGCCCTCGCCAGCGAGGGGGAGCGTCGCGGCGTCGACGGCCATGAGATCGGCGCAGGTGACGAGCAGCCGAGGCGCCCAGCCGCCCGCCAGCGCGCGCGTCACCTCGCGCTCACCCTCGACGAGCGCCACGCCCGCCGCGTCGCGCGCGCGGCGCTCGCGCAGACGCACCAGCCGTTTGACGCGCGGGTTGGTGGGGCTGTCGATGCGGAGCACGGGACCGTTCGCCATCGCCCGGCATGCTACCGCCACGATCGGTCGGTACACTTCGGCATGCTCCCATGGATCTCGGCCGCCGACCTCCGGTCTCGCATCGACGCACCGCGGCTTCGCGTCGTCGACGTCCGCTTCGAGCTCGCCCGTCCCGAGGCCGGCCGCGAGGCCTACACCCGCGGTCACGTCCCGGGCGCGGTCTACCTCGACCTCGAGCGGGACCTCTCGGGTCCGGTGGAGCGCCACGGCGGTCGGCACCCGCTGCCCGAGGTGGCGGACCTCGCCGTGGTCCTGGGCCGAGCGGGTATCGGCGAGGGTGTGCACGTCGTCGTCTACGACGATGCCGCTGGCATGGTGGCGGGCCGGTTGTGGTGGCTCTTGCGCTGGTTGGGCCACACCTCGGTCCAAGTCCTCGACGGCGGTATCGATGCCTGGCTCGCGACCGGCGGCCCCTTGAGCACGGTCGTGCCCGACGTCGCTCCCGTCACGTTCGCGGCGCACCCGCAGTCGCATCTGATCATCGACCGGGCCGAACTGCTGGCGCGCCTCGACGACCCGGACCTCACCGTCGTCGATGCCCGCGCCGCCGAGCGCTTCCGGGGCGAGGTGGAGCCGATCGACCCGCGCGCCGGTCACGTGCCGGGCGCGGTGAACCTGCCGTACGCCGACAACCTCGAGGACGGTCGCTTCAAGTCGCCCGCAGAGCTCTGGGCCCGGTACGCCGGCGTCGCCCGTTCGGCCGAGATCGCCGTCTACTGCGGTTCGGGGGTGTCGGCGGCCCACGACCTCATGGCGCTCGAGGCGGCGGGGGTCACCGGGGCCCGCCTGTACCCGGGTTCCTGGTCGGACTGGGTGAGCCACGACGACGCGCCCGTGGAGCTCGGGCCCGAGGCGCCACGGTGACGGCCGCCGGCCTTCTCACGTCCTCGGCGCGTACCGTGCCGGTATGACGATGCCCGCCCAACGTTCCCGCCCGCTCCAGGCGCTCAGCCGCTACCTGCGCGAACCGGTCAACGCGATCACGCACGGGTTCGGCGTGGTGCTCTCGCTGGTCGGGGCCGTCGTGTTGGTCGTCGTGTCGGCCGACGAGCCGCGGCGCCTGGTGGCGTTCGCGATCTACGGGGTCAGCCTCGTCGTCTTGTACACCGCGAGCACCCTGCTGCACGCGTTCAACGGCCGGGCGCCGGTCCTGCGCCGGTTGCGGATCTTCGACCACGCCGCCATCTACCTCCTCATCGCCGGCAGCTACACGCCGATCGCGTTGGTCTCGCTGGCGGAGGTCAGCCCCGCGTGGGGCTGGTCGTTGTTCGGCGTGGCGTGGGGCTTCGCCGGGCTGGGCGTCGTGTTCAAGCTCCTCTGGCTCGACGCACCCCGGTGGTTGTCGACGGTCCTGTACATCGCCCTGGGCTGGATGGCGGTCGTGGCGTTGGCGCCGATGGCGCAGGCGCTGCCGTGGGCGGCGCTCGCCTGGTTGCTCGCGGGCGGGTTGTTCTACTCGGTCGGCGCCGTCGTGTACGCCACGAAGCGGCCCGACCCGTGGCCCGGCGTCTTCGGGTACCACGAGCTCTGGCACCTGTTCGTGTTGGCGGGGAGCGTCTGCCACTACGTGATGATCCTTCGCTTCATCGCGCTCGCGTGAGCCGATGGCGGCGCCCGGCCTTGCGCGGGGCCGCCGCCGCAGGGTGCCGGCCCGGGTGTGACCTCGATGCAACCCTCGGCCGCGTAGCCTAGCCCATGGACCATCCCGACCTTTCGCCGCTGCGCCGGCGGCTCGCCGAGATCACCGACCTGCACGCCACCCTCGCCCTCCTCGACTGGGACCAGAACGTTCACATGCCAGCCGGTGGCGCGGCGGCGCGCGGGCGCCAGCTCGCGACGTTGGCACGGGTCGCCCACGAGCGCGTGCTGGACCCGGAGCTCGAGCGGGCGCTGGCGCGGGCAGAGAGCGCCGTCGTCGACCTGGATCCGGAGGGTCCGGCCGCCGCCCTCGTCCGGGTGGCGCGGCGCGACCTGGAGCGTGCCGTCCGCGTTCCGGCGAGTTTCCACGCCGACCAAGCGGCCCACGGCGCAGAAGCGTTCCAGGCGTGGACGCGCGCCCGTCATGAACGCGACTTCGCGGCCGTGGCACCCCACTTGGAGCGCGGCCTCGAGCTCGCGCACCGGTACGCCGCTCACTTCCCCGAGGCCGCGCACCCGGCCGACGCCCTGATCGACCTCGAGGACGAGGGCATGACGGTCGCGGCGCTGCGGCCGCTGTTCGCCGAGCTGCGCACCGGGCTGGTGCCGCTCGTCGACGCGGCCGCGGCGGCCGCCCCGCCGGCGCGGCTCCCCATCGGTCCGTTCGCGGCCGCCGACCAGCTCGACGCGGCGCTCGACCTGGCCGTCGCGATCGGTTACGACCTCCAGCGTGGCCGCCAGGACGTCGCCCCCCACCCGTTCGCCAGCCGCTTCGCCCGCGGCGACGTGCGCATCACCACGCGGGTGCAGCCGGACGATCTCACCGAAGCGCTCTTCTCGACGCTGCACGAGGCCGGCCACGCGCTCTACGAGCAGGGGGTCGCCGACGTCTTCGACGGCACCCCCTTGGCGCGCGGCGTGTCGGCGGGCGTCCACGAGAGCCAATCGCGCCTGTGGGAGAACCAGGTCGGGCGCAGCCGTTCGTTCTGGGCCTACGCCCTGCCCCGGTTGCGGCGCCGCTTCCCGGCGCTCGACGGCGTGGGCGTCGAGGACGCCTACCGCTCCGTGAACCGCGTGGCCCGCAGCACCATCCGGACCGACGCCGACGAGCTCACGTACACGCTGCACGTGCTGATCCGGTTCGACCTCGAGATCGGCCTGCTCGAGGGGCGCGTGCGGGTCGCCGACCTGCCCGGCGTGTGGAACGACCGGTACGAGACGGACCTCGGCGTGCGTCCCGCGGATGACGCCGACGGGGTCCTGCAAGACGTGCACTGGTTCGCGGGGCCGGTGGGTGGTGCGTTCCAGGGGTACGCGCTCGGCAACGTCCTCAGCGCCCAGTTCCACGCGGCCGCCGCCCGGGACCTGGGTGGCCTCGATGTGGCCATCGAAGCGGGCGAGTTCGGCGGTCTGCACGGCTGGCTCCAGGAGCACGTCTACCGCCACGGGCGGGCCCGGAGCGCCGACCGGCTCGTCCGCGACGCCACCGGCGGTCCGATCGACCCGGGCCCCTACCTGACGTACCTACGGTCGAAGTTCGGTGACCTCTACCCGGAGGTGGCGGCCGCAGGGGGTACCCTGGTCTCGTGACCGACACTTCTCGCCGCGCCTACCTGGGCCTCGGCTACGGGTTCCTCGTCTTGGGCCTGGTGGTCGCCGGCCTCTCCGTGCTCGATCTCGTGGTCGGCCTCGACCTGTTCCGCGGGAGCCCCCTCGGGACGGCGCTGTTCCTCGCGCTCATCGGTGGTTTGCTCGTCTGGACCGTGCGGCAGGCGGATCGGCAGCGAGCCGCCGCCGAGCGGGACGGCGGCGAGCCCGGCGACGCGTCGCTCGTCGGAGAGGACGCCGACGAGGGCGACACCCGCCGGCTCGACTGACCATCCCGTCCCGTGACGGACGGCTGGTAGGCTGCCGCCCATGCGTGTCGTCCTCGAACTCGTCCCGCGCGACCTTGCCGCGCTCACCGCCCAACTCGGAGCGCTGGCATCGCTGCGACGCGTGGACGCGGTCAACGTGCCCGACCTCGCCCGCTTCGGGCTGCGCGGCTGGCAGGCGGCGGTGGCGATCCGCGAGCACGGGGCCGGCCGATGGCCCGCCGTACCGCACGTGCGCGCGATGGACGTCGACCTGAAGGCGCCGTGGGCGCCACAGGCAGCGTTGACGGCGGCGGGCGTGGACGAGGTCTTGGTGATCACGGGCGATCCGCCGACGGATTTGCGCCAGACGGTCACCGGTGCCGGCGTGCTCGACGTCATCCGGGCTCTCAAGGGGGCCAACCCGGGCTGGCGCGTCTACGCGGCGCTCGACCCCTACCGGTCGGGTTTCGCGCAGGAGCGCGATTACGCCTTGCGCAAGCTCGATGCCGGTGCCGACGGCTTCTTCACCCAGCCCTTCTTCGACGTGCGCCTGATGGGCGTCTGGCGCGACCTCATGGGCGACGTGCCGGTCTTCTGGGGCGTCACGAGCGTCACGTCCGAGCGTTCGATGCGCTACTGGACGGCGCGCAACCGAGCGGTCTTCCCGGCCGGCTTCGAACCGACCCTGGCCTGGCACCGCCGGCTCGCCGCGGACGCGTTGGCGTTCGGCGAGCACCACGACGCCCACGTGTACTTCATGCCGATCCGAGTACGGATCGACGCTTGGCTTGGGGACGTCCTCGGCTGATCCGTGCCGGGATCGGCCCCGATCCGGGTCCGGATCGACGCGTGGCTCGGGGACGTCCTGGGTTAGTCGACGTGCGGTGCGCGCGGGGCCACCGGCTCGCCCTTGTGTTTGAGCGGCACCGGCGCGGCGCTGCGCATCCGTAGGTTGAGCATCTCGACGAACACCGAGAACCCCATCGCGACGTACACGTAGCCCTTCGGCAGATGGAAGTGGAAGCCTTCCACGACCAGCGTGAAGCCGATGAGCAGCAGGAACGACAGCGCCAGCATCTTGACGGTGGGGTGCCGCTCGACGAAGGCGGAGAGCGGACCGGAAGAGGCCACCATCACGCCCACGGCGATGAGCACGGCGGCGATCATGATCGGCAGGTCGTCGGCGATGCCGACCGCCGTGATCACCGAGTCGAGCGAGAACACCACGTCGAGCAGCAGGATCTGCACCACGACGCCGCTGAACGTGGGCGCGCGCGTCTTCGGCGCCGCGCCGCCGTGGCCCTCGAGCTTCTCGTGGATCTCGAACGTCGCCTTGGCGATGAGGAAGAGACCGCCGCCGAGCAGGATCAGGTCGCGGCCGCTGAAGTCGAACCCGAACACGCTGAACCAAGGGTCCGTGAGACCGATCAGCCACGCCAGCGAGAACAGCAGCCCCACGCGCGTGATGGCGGCGAGACCCAAGCCCACCTGACGCGCACGCGCCTGCTGCGCCGCGGGGAGCTTGCCGGCCAGGATCGAGATGAAGACGACGTTGTCGATGCCGAGGACGATCTCGAGCAGGGTCAGGGTCAAGAGGGCGATGAGGCCCTCGGGGGTGGTGAACGCGCTCACGCGGAGAAGCCTACACCCTCCACTTCGGTTTCCGAGGTGTAGGCGAGCGTCGCCGACAGCCACCGCTCGACGTCGGGCAGCGGCACGCCCGTGCGTTCGGCCAGGTCGAGCACCTGGTCCCGGCCCACCTTGCCGACACCGAAGTAGCGCGCGTCGGGGTGCGCGAAGTAGAGACCCGAGACGGCCGAAGCGGGCGTCATCGCCAACGAGGACGTCAGGCCGATGCCCGTGGCGCGCTCGGCGTCGAGCAGCTCGAAGATCGTCGTCTTCGTTCGGTGGTCGGGGCACGCGGGGTAGCCGGGCGCCGGACGGATGCCGCGATAGGCCTCCGCGATGAGATCCGGGGTCGACAGCCGCTCGTGCGGCGCGTACCCCCAGTACCGGGTCCGTACGAGCTCGTGCACCCGTTCTGCCAGCGCTTCGGCGAGGCGGTCGGCGAGGGACTTGAGCAGGATCGCGCGGTAGTCGTCGTGGGCGACTTCGAACGCGCGGGCGCGATCGTTCGCGCCGTGGACGCTCACGGCGAACGCCCCGAGCCAGTCGGCGATGCCGGCGCCTTCGGGTGCGACGTAGTCGGCCAACGCCAGGTTGGCTTGGCCGGCGCGTTTGGCGGTCTGCTGTCGCAGCGTCGGCAGCACCGCGCGCACCCTGTCGCGCGTCGTGTCGGCGTACACCAGGACGTCGTCGCCCCGCCGAGCGGCAGGGAAGAGGCCGAAGACGACGCGCGCCTCCAGCCATCCCTCGCTCACGATCCGCTGCAGCATGGTCCGCGCGTCCTCGAACAGTTCGCGGGCGTGGGGGCCGACGACGGCGTCCTCGAGGATCGCCGGGTAGCGTCCTGCGAGTTCCCAGGCCTGGAAGAAGGGTGCCCAATCGATCCGGTCGACGAGGTCGGTCAGCGGGAAGGGCGTCCACACGTGGACGCCGGGTTCGCGCGGCGCGGTCACGTGGTCGCCGTCGCCGAACGCCGGCGCGCGCCGGCGCGCCTCCTCGATCGACAGCAGGTCGCGGGCGACGTCACGTGCGGCGTGGCGCTCGCGCAAGGTGGCGTACTGGGCCGCGACCTCCGCCGTCAGCGCGGGTCGCAGCTCGGCGGACACCGCGCGGCCGACCACGCCCACGGCGCGGGAGGCGTCCAGGACGTGGACCGTGAGGCCCGCATAGGCAGGGGCGATCTTGACGGCGGTATGGGCGCGCGACGTCGTGGCCCCCCCGATGAGGAGCGGCAGCGTCGACCCACGGCGCGTCATCTCGCGCGCGACCCCCACCATCTCGTCGAGCGAGGGCGTGATCAGCCCCGACAGGCCGATGGCATCGACCCCTTCCCGCTCGGCCGTGTCGAGCAGGGTGTCGGCAGGCACCATCACCCCCAGGTCGACGATGTCGTACCCGTTGCAGCCGAGCACCACGCCCACGATGTTCTTGCCGATGTCGTGGACGTCGCCTTTGACCGTGGCGAGCAGCACCTTGCCCGCCTTGTGGACCTCGCCTCCCTGCCCGTCCGCCTCCAAGAAGGGCGTGAGCCGCGCCACCGCCTTCTTCATGACGCGCGCGCTCTTCACGACCTGCGGCAGGAACATCTTGCCGCTGCCGAACAGGTCGCCCACCTCGTTCATCCCGTCCATGAGCGGCCCCTCGATCACGGCCAGCGGCCGGCCGAGGGACGCCATCGCGTCGAGCGCGTCCGCCTCGACGTGCTCGTCGAGGCCACGCACCAGCGCGTGGCGCAGACGGTCGGCCACCGGCCACGCCCGCCAGGCGTCGTCCTTGGCCTTCGGACCGACCCCGCCGCCGGCCACGGTCTCCGCGAACGTCACCAGACGCTCGGTCGCGTCCGGGCGGCGGTCGAACAGCACGTCGTCGACGTGTTCGAGGAGGTCGGCGGGGACGTCCTCGACCAGCGCCAGGGCCTCGGGGTTGACGATCGCCAGGTCGAGTCCGGCACGGCGGGCGTGCACCAGGAACGACGCGTTCATCGCCTCACGCACCCGGGCGTTCGAGCGGAACGAGAACGACACGTTCGAGATGCCGCCCGACGTGAGCGCGCCCGGCAGGTGCGTCTTGATCCAGCGCACGGCCTCGAGGAAATCCAGGGCGTACCGAGCGTGCTCGGCGATGCCCGTGCCCACCGTGAGGACGTTCGGGTCGAAGATGAGGTCCTGCGGGGCGAAGCCCGCCTCGTCGACCAGCAACCGGTAGGCGCGTTCGCAGACGTCGGTTCGGCGCGCGAGCGTGTCGGCCTGGCCGCGTTCGTCGAACGCCATCACCACGACGGCCGCGCCGTAGCGGCGCACGACGCGCGCTTGACGCAAGAACGCCGCTTCGCCCTCCTTGAGCGACAGCGAGTTCACGATCCCCTTGCCCTGGAGGTGCTGGAGCCCCGTCTCGAGCACCGGCCAGGCGGACGAGTCGACCATCACCGGCACGCGCGCGACGTCGGGTTCCGCCGCCAGCAGGTCGAGGAACGCCGCCATCGTCGTCGGGCCGTCGATCATCCCCTCGTCGACGTTCACGTCGATGACCTGCGCCCCTCCGTCGACCTGGTCGCGGGCGACCTCGACCGCGGCCGCCAGGTCACCCGCCCGCACCAGTCGTGCGAAACGGCGGGAGCCCGTGACGTTGGTGCGCTCGCCCACGTTGACCAGGTTCGTGTCCGACCGGATCACGAGCGGCTCGAGCCCGGCGAAGCGCGGACGCGGGTCGGGGCTGGGCGGCACCCTCGGCGCCACGCCGTGCACGGCCTCGGCGAAGGCGGCGATGTGCTCGGGCGTGGTGCCGCAGCAGCCGCCGAGCACGTTCACCCAGCCTTGCTGCACGAACTCGCGGAGCACGCTCACCATCTCGTCCGGGCCCTCGTCGTACCCGCCGAAGGCGTTGGGAAGCCCGGCGTTCGGGTAGACCACGGTGAACACGGGCGCGAGGCGCGCGAGCTCCTCGACGTACGGCCTGAGCTCGCGCGGGCCGAGCGCGCAGTTCAGGCCCACGGCCAGTAGGTCGGCGTGGGCGATCGACGTCCAGAACGCCTCGAGGGTCTGCCCTGAGAGCGTCCGTCCCGACGCGTCGGTGATCGTGCCCGAGACGATGAGCGGGACGCGGCGTCCCGCTGCGTCCATCGCCTCCTCGCAGCCGACCAGGGCCGCCTTGGCCACCAGCGTGTCGAACACGGTCTCGATCAAGAACACGTCGACGCCGCCCTCGAGCAGCGCGCCAGCCTGCTCGCGGTACCCGTCGCGGACCTGCCCGAACGAGACGTCGCGGTAGCCGGGGTCCTCGACGCGGGGCGAGAGGCTGAGCGTCTTGTTGGTGGGACCGATCGCGCCCGCCACGAAGCGGGGTCGCGACGCCGTCGAGGCCGCGTCCGCGGCCGCCCGTGCCAGGCGCGCCGAGGCCACGTTGATGTCGAAGACGGCGTCCCCGAGCCCGTACTCGGCCAGCCCGAGCCGCGTGGCGTTGAAGGTGTTCGTCTCGATCAGGTCGGCGCCGGCGGCCAGGTAGGCGTCGTGGACCGCTCGGATCAGCGTCGGGCGCGTGAGCGACAACACGTCGTGCGCACCCCGCAGATCGCGGGGGTGGTCGAGGAACCGATCGCCCCGGAACGCGGCCTCGTCGAGCGCCTCGCGTTGGATCATCGTGCCCATCGCGCCGTCGAGCACGAGCACGCGTTCACGTAGCAGGCGGGCGAGAGGATGTTCCATGGGGGCCGAGTCTACGCGGCCGGCCGGTGCCGCGGGGTTCGCGGCGTCGACTCGGAGGACGTCGACGATCGCCCGGCGGGCGGCGCCGACCATCGCGACCCGGTCAATCGACGTCGTGCCGCAAGAACCGCCACGTCAACAGCGCGGTCAGGACGACGGTGTATCCGACGACCACCCACACCGCACCGTCCAGCGTGATCCCGGCGCCGAGGAGGGCACCGAAGTCGGGGCCGCCACCGTTCATCTCGCGGCCGGCCTCGGCGGCGAAGCTGGTCGCCAGGTCGCGCACCGGCGCCCGCGCCGGGGCGTAGACGTTCGTCGTGAAGAAGTAGGTGTCGAGGTCCTCGAACACCTGACGCAGCCGGATCGTCTGCAGGAACGCGTTGAAGCGGTTGATCGGTTGGAACCCCACGGCCGCGGCGTAGACCGTGTACAGACCCTCCAGCAGCGCGGGCAGGAAGAACACCATCACCAGCCCGAGGGCCACGTTCCGGACCAAGAACACCATCAGGAACGCGAAGGCCACCAGCGCCGCCAAGAACGCCCACTGGAGCGCGTACAAGCCGACGAGCGGCGCCCAGTCGCCGCTGAAGTCCGTGGGCAGGAAGAGCGTGCCCAGGCCGCCGAACACGACCGCGGCCACGAGGGCGCCGGCGAGCATGACGCCGGTCACGATCATCGCCACCGTCAGCTTGCCGAAGAGGACCGCCGGTCGCGACGGTTGTGCGACCAACACGGTCTTCCACATGGCGTGCGTGCGCTCCTCGCCCACGAGCAACGCGGCGAACAGCGCGACGACGATCACGAAGAAGCTGGGTGACAGGTAGGCGGGGCCCACGAGTCCCAGTCGCGCGATCCCGTAGGGCGACGCGACCGCCTGGACGACGGTGTCGATGCCGCCGACCTCGTCGGCGATCCCGCCCAAGTTCGTGAACAGCACCCGACCGACGATCAGGGCCAGGCTCGGCAACAGCACCCACCACAGCCCGGCGACCACGAGCGTCCGGCGTTTGCGGCGCACCTTGAACAGCTCGGCCCGCACCACGTTCGCGAAGGCGTTCACGACGGCCGCCCATCGCCGCGCACCAGGCGCAGGTAGGCGCGCTCGAGGTCCTCGGTCTCGCGTTCGGCGTCGGTCACCTCGACGCCCGCCCGCACCAGACGGCCCACCAGTGCACCGGCCTCGTCGAGCGGCACGCTCACGCGCGCGCCGTTCGGGCCGTCCTCGGTGGCTTCGTAGCCGAAGCTGCGGAGGGCTTCGAGCAGGGCGGTACCGTCGTGCGCGAGGACGCGGTAGCGCACCGTGGTCGTGTCGAGCCGGTGCAAGAGCGCGTCGAGCGGACCGTCGTAGACGATCTTGCCCTTCTCGATCGCCAGGATGCGTCCCACGAGCTTCTCGATCTCGGCCAGGATGTGGCTGCTCACCAGCACGGTGACCCCCTCGGCGGCGACGGCGCGGAGGTTCTCGCGGATCTCGGCGATGCCCACCGGGTCGAGGCCGTTCGTCGGCTCGTCCAGCAGGAGGACCTCGGGCTTCCACAGCAGCGAGCGGGCGAGGCCGAGCCGCTGACGCATGCCCTGCGAGTACGCCTTCACCCGCTTCGTGGACGCCTGGTCGAGTTTCACGAACCCGAGGACCTCGTCGAGCCGGCGCTCGGGGACGCCGCCGTGCAGCAGTGCGGCGTAGCGCAGGTTGTCGCGGCCGGTCATGTACGGGTAGAAGCTCGGTTCCTCGATCATCGTGCCGACGCGCCGCAACGTGGGACCGGGAACGTCACCGTCCAGGACGCGCCGCCGGCCGCTCGTGGGGCGGATGAGGCCCGCCAGCATGCGCAGGGTGGTGGTCTTGCCGGCGCCGTTGGGTCCCAAGAACCCGACGATCTCTCCGCGGCCGACCGCGAAGCTCACAGCGTCCACCGCGGCGGTCTTGCCGTACCGCTTGGTCAGGTCTTGCGCGACGATCACGTCCACGGGGTCCTCCGAGGGGCGGGCACGGTGCACCTCACGGCCCCGTCCAGCACGCGCCATCCTAGCACCGCTCCGCCGGTCCGTCGGCCGCGCGAGTTCGCCGAGCGAGCGCACGCCGTGTGTGTCACGCGCGTCACTCCTGCGTCGGTTCGCGCGTCATGAGCGCGTGGAGCGCGAGGGCCGGTTCCCGGCCAGCCACCACGACGGCGTGGACCTGGTGCGTCAGCGGCAGGTCGAGGTCGTGCGCGCGTGCGTACGCCTCGACGTGGCGGACCGTCGAGAGCCCCTCGGCGGTGAGTCCCGTCGCCGCCACCTCCGCGGGCGTGGCCCCTCGAGCCAGCAGTTCGCCCGCTCGATGGTTGCGCGAACCGGCCGAGGCGCACGTGGCGACGAGGTCGCCCAGACCGGCCAGCCCGTAGAAGGTGCGGGTCTCGCCGCCCAGATGGACGCCCAGACGCACGAGCTCGGCCAGGCCGCGCGTGATGAGCGCCGCCTTGGTGTTGTCCCCGAGCCCGAGGCCGTCGGCCATCCCGGCGGCGAGGGCGATGACGTTCTTCAGCGCCCCGGACACCTCGACCCCGACGAGGTCGTGGCTGCGGTAGACGCGGAAGGTCGGTTGGTTGAACCACTGCTGCGCCGTCCGCGACCAGGCTTCGTCGCGCGACGCCAGGGTGGCCGCGGCGGGTTTGTCGGCGCCGATCTCGGCCGCCAGGTTGGGACCCGAGAGGGCGGCCACCGGCACCCCCGCGAAGGCGGCCTGCACCCGTTGCGAGAGACGGGTGAGGTCGGCGTCCACGAAACCTTTCGCGCAGGTGATCACGGCCGCGGGCCGCGGGATCTGACGCAGGAGGGCGTCGGTCGCGCCGACGGGGACCGCGAGCACCACGGCGTCGGCTCCGGTGAGCGCCGCCTCGAGGTCCGCGGTGGGCCGCACGTCGGCGTCCCAGCGCGCGCCGGGGAGATGACGACGGTTCTCGTGGTCGCGCGCGAGCGCCAGGGCGTGGTCGGGGCGCCGCGTCCACAAGGCGACCTCGTGGCCGTTGCGCGCCAGGAGCCGGGCGAGCGCCGTGCCCCAGGCGCCGGCACCGAGCACCGCCAGACGGTGGGATGACGCGCCCGACATCCGCGCACGCTACCAGGGATGCTAGAGTCCTCGCCGGTGGCCCACGGTGTGCTGTGGGCCGTTTCGCATCGGGAGGTGCCATGCCGGTCTACGTCTACAAGAACTTGACGACGGGGGCCACGTTCGAGCTCGCGCAGCGGATCACCGAGGACGCCCTCAGCGTCGATCCGGTCACCGGCGAGCCCGTCAAGCGGTTGATCCAGCCCGTCGGCATCGCGTTCAAGGGTTCGGGTTTCTACGTCACCGACAGTCGCAAGAAGAGCAGCGCCGGGTCGCCGGCCAAGGCGTCCGACAAGACCTCCGCGGGGACCGGTTCGGGCGCCGACACGCCGGCCGGCGCGTCGTCGAGCGGGACGTCGTCGGCGGGCGAAGCCAAGGGCACCGACGCCAAGCGGTCCGAGACGAAGCCGGCCGCGTCGTCGGCGTCCGCCTCCGGGGACTGATCGGCCCTCAGCGCTCGGGGACGAGCCGCACCTCGTAGAGGGTCGGCCACAGCTTCCCGGTCAACCACCAGCGGTCCGTCGCCTCGTCGTAGGTCACGCCGTTGAGCACCGCGTCCGGGTTCGCCCGGACGCGGTCGTCGTCGGGCAGGAGCGTGGAAGCGTCGATCACGACGTCGACCCGGCCCGACGCCTTCTCGATCCGCACCAGTTCGTCCGTCATCCACACGTTGGCGACGACGTGCTCGGCCACGCAGGCGAGCTCGTTGAGCCGGGCCACCGGCTGCCCGTCGAGCCGTACGTCGACGCGTCCGAGGAGCGCGAAGTCGGTCGGTGAGCGCCGCTGCAGCGTCGCCGACCCGTCGCTCATCCAGAGCTCCTCGCCCGTCGAAGCAGAGGCCCCAGCCCTCGCCGTCGTAGGCGAACCGCTCGACCTCCTCGAACGTCTCCCGGTCGTACACGAACGCGACGCCTTCCCGGTACGTGAGCTGGATCAGGCGTTCGTCGACCAGGGCCAGCCCTTCCGCGAAGTAGCGATCGTCGAGGGGACGCGACCGGATGACGGCGCCGGTGGACACGTCGACCTCGCGCAGTTCCGACCGGCCGTAGAGACCGGTGCTCTCGTAGAAGCGCGTGCCGTCATGGACGAGCCCTTGGGTGAAGGCGTTCGGGTCGTGCGGCAGCGTGGCGGTGATCTCGGGCACCCACCGCGCGACGCCCTGGGCGCTGCACGCGGCCAGCGTGCCCGTCGCGAGGACGACCAGGCAGGCGAGGAGCAGCGGGCGTGCGCCGCCGACGCGCGCCGCAGGTGCGGCGGGTCGAGCGGCACTCATGGCGCCACCTCGAGGGCCAGGAGAGGCGCGACGGCGAGGTAGACGTCCTCGGCGAGCTCGTCCACGGAGCGGGTCGCGTCGAGACGACGCCAGCCGGTGGGGTTCGCGGCCGCCTGGGCCAGGAACCCTGCGCGGGCCCGTCGGTGGAAGGCGAGGTCGGCGGCTTCGAGCCGGTCGGGCCGGCCGCGGGCGGCCGCCCGTGCCAGGCCGACGGCCGGGTCGAGGTCGAGCAGCAGGGTCAGGTCGGCCCCGAGCCCGCGCGTCACCCGCTCGTTCACCTGCGTGACCCAGGCGACGTCGAGGCCTCGTCCGTATCCCTGGTAGGCGACCGATGCCGCCGCGAAACGGTCGGAGATCACCACGCGGCCGGCCTCGAGCGCCGGGCCGATGACCTCGGCGACGTGCTGGGCGCGACCGGCCGCGTAGAGCAGGAACTCGGCGAGCGCTTCGATGTGGAGGTCGGGGTCGAGCAGCACCTCGCGCACCCGGTCGCCCGCGGGCGTGCCGCCGGGCTCGCGCGTCACGACGGGGTCGATGCCGACCCCTCGGAGGCGGGAGACGAGGTGGGCGATCTGCGTCGACTTGCCGGCGCCTTCGGGCCCTTCGAAGACGATCAGGCGTCCGTGGGCGGTTGCGCTCATAGGCCGGTGGGCAACAGCACGAACTCGGTGGCGAGGTCGAAGCGCTCGCGCAGCTCACGCGCCAACAGGTTCACGCCCACGGTCTCGGTCATGTAGTGC